>NZ_CP151471.1:0-2120944 GCF_046109915.1 Lactobacillus helveticus
AAGTCGTCTTGAGAGATGACGAAGAGCTCGCAAGCTTTAAAAAAGTTTTTGAAAAAAGACTTGCAAAGTTAGAGCAAAACGAGTAATATATTTAAATGTCGTCAGGCGAGAGCTTGAGCGGCAAAAAAACAAATTCAAAAAGTTCTTGACAAAGAATTATGAATTTGATAAAATATAAAAGCCGTTTGGTTCAGCCAGACGGAGGTAGTACTTTGAAAACTGAACAAAGTTTCGCTAAAAGTGTGCGGGTGTAAAAACCCAAACAAGAAGCGAAGTCAATTCGCAAGCAATAAATTTGAGACAAAGATCTTAAATAATCGAATGAGCAATCATTCAAACTTAAATTTCAAAATGAGAGTTTGATCCTGGCTCAGGACGAACGCTGGCGGCGTGCCTAATACATGCAAGTCGAGCGAGCAGAACCAGCAGATTTACTTCGGTAATGACGCTGGGGACGCGAGCGGCGGATGGGTGAGTAACACGTGGGGAACCTGCCCCATAGTCTAGGATACCACTTGGAAACAGGTGCTAATACCGGATAATAAAGCAGATCGCATGATCAGCTTATAAAAGGCGGCGTAAGCTGTCGCTATGGGATGGCCCCGCGGTGCATTAGCTAGTTGGTAAGGTAACGGCTTACCAAGGCAATGATGCATAGCCGAGTTGAGAGACTGAACGGCCACATTGGGACTGAGACACGGCCCAAACTCCTACGGGAGGCAGCAGTAGGGAATCTTCCACAATGGACGCAAGTCTGATGGAGCAACGCCGCGTGAGTGAAGAAGGTTTTCGGATCGTAAAGCTCTGTTGTTGGTGAAGAAGGATAGAGGTAGTAACTGGCCTTTATTTGACGGTAATCAACCAGAAAGTCACGGCTAACTACGTGCCAGCAGCCGCGGTAATACGTAGGTGGCAAGCGTTGTCCGGATTTATTGGGCGTAAAGCGAGCGCAGGCGGAAGAATAAGTCTGATGTGAAAGCCCTCGGCTTAACCGAGGAATTGCATCGGAAACTGTTTTTCTTGAGTGCAGAAGAGGAGAGTGGAACTCCATGTGTAGCGGTGGAATGCGTAGATATATGGAAGAACACCAGTGGCGAAGGCGGCTCTCTGGTCTGCAACTGACGCTGAGGCTCGAAAGCATGGGTAGCGAACAGGATTAGATACCCTGGTAGTCCATGCCGTAAACGATGAGTGCTAAGTGTTGGGAGGTTTCCGCCTCTCAGTGCTGCAGCTAACGCATTAAGCACTCCGCCTGGGGAGTACGACCGCAAGGTTGAAACTCAAAGGAATTGACGGGGGCCCGCACAAGCGGTGGAGCATGTGGTTTAATTCGAAGCAACGCGAAGAACCTTACCAGGTCTTGACATCTAGTGCCATCCTAAGAGATTAGGAGTTCCCTTCGGGGACGCTAAGACAGGTGGTGCATGGCTGTCGTCAGCTCGTGTCGTGAGATGTTGGGTTAAGTCCCGCAACGAGCGCAACCCTTATTATTAGTTGCCAGCATTAAGTTGGGCACTCTAATGAGACTGCCGGTGACAAACCGGAGGAAGGTGGGGATGACGTCAAGTCATCATGCCCCTTATGACCTGGGCTACACACGTGCTACAATGGGCAGTACAACGAGAAGCGAGCCTGCGAAGGCAAGCGAATCTCTGAAAGCTGTTCTCAGTTCGGACTGCAGTCTGCAACTCGACTGCACGAAGCTGGAATCGCTAGTAATCGCGGATCAGAACGCCGCGGTGAATACGTTCCCGGGCCTTGTACACACCGCCCGTCACACCATGGAAGTCTGCAATGCCCAAAGCCGGTGGCCTAACCTTCGGGAAGGAGCCGTCTAAGGCAGGGCAGATGACTGGGGTGAAGTCGTAACAAGGTAGCCGTAGGAGAACCTGCGGCTGGATCACCTCCTTTCTAAGGAAGCTGAAGTGATGGAGAGTAGAGATACTAAGAGAAGTCACAAAAGCAAGCGGAAGCACACTGAGAAACTTTGTTTAGTTTTGAGGGTAGTACCTCAAAGAGCTAGTACATTGAAAACTGAATATAATCCAAGTAAAAAACCGAGAAAATCAAAGAGAACAGATTGTAAGGCGACCGAGAAGAGAATTCTTGAGTAAGGTCAAGTAGAAAAGGGCGCACGGTGAATGCCTAGGCACTAAAAGCCGATGAAGGACGTGACGAACTACGAAAAGCTTCGGGGAGCGGTAAGTACGCAGTGATCCGGAGATGTCCGAATGGGGGAACCCAATGCAGCGATGCATTATTGGTTGATGAATAGATAGTCAATCAAAGGAATACGCAGTGAACTGAAACATCTAAGTAGCTGCAGGAAGAGAAAGAAAAATCGATTTCCTTAGTAGCGGCGAGCGAAGAGGAAAGAGCCCAAACCAAGTGATTTATCATTTGGGGTTGTAGGACTGCGACGTGGCAGCGTGAGCGATAGCAGAATTATCTGGGAAGGTAAGCCAGAGAGGGTGAGAGCCCCGTAAGCGAAATTGCAAGCGCGCCTAGCAGAATCCTGAGTAGGCCGGGACACGAGAAATCCCGGTTGAAACCGCGAGGACCATCTCGCAAGGCTAAATACTAATTAGTGACCGATAGTGAACCAGTACCGTGAGGGAAAGGTGAAAAGAACCCCGGAAGGGGAGTGAAATAGAACCTGAAACCGTGTGTCTACAAGTAGTCAAAGCACATTAAAGTGCAATGGCGTGCCTTTTGTAGAATGAACCGGCGAGTTACGTTATCTAGCGAGGTTAAGTCAGAAAAGACGGAGCCGGAGCGAAAGCGAGTCTGAATAGGGCGAGAAGTTAGGTGACGTAGACCCGAAACCAAGTGACCTACCCATGACCAGGCTGAAGGCGTGGTAAAACGCGCTGGAGGGCCGAACCCACGTAAGTTAAAAATTGCGGGGATGAGTTGTGGGTAGCGGTGAAATTCCAAACGAACTTGGAGATAGCTGGTTCTCTCCGAAATAGCTTTAGGGCTAGCCTCGTGGAGAGGATAATGGAGGTAGAGCTCTGTTTGGACTAGGGGCCCGTCAGGGGTTACTGAATCCAGATAAACTGCGAATTCCAGATATCCATACACGGGAGTCAGACTGCGAGTGATAAGATCCGTAGTCGAAAGGGAAACAGCCCAGATCACCAGTTAAGGTCCCAAAATCTATGCTAAGTGGAAAAGGATGTGGAGTTGCGCAGACAACTAGGACGTTGGCTCAGAAGCAGCCATCATTCAAAGAGTGCGTAATAGCTCACTAGTCGAGTGACGCTGCGCCGAAAATTTACCGGGGCTAAGCATAGTACCGAAACTGTGGATGTACGTAAGTACGTGGTAGGAGAGCGTTCTAAGTGCGGCGAAGGTTAACCGAGAGGATAATTGGAGCGCTTAGAAGTGAGAATGCCGGTATGAGTAGCGAAAGATAGGTGAGAATCCTATCCGCCGAAAGACTAAGGTTTCCTGGGGCAGGCTCGTCCGCCCAGGGTAAGTCGGGACCTAAGGCAAGGCCGAAAGGCGTAGTCGATGGATAACAGGTAGAGATTCCTGTACTGTGTTCAATCGTTAAGAGCGAAGGAGGGACGCAGGAGGTGAAGCACGCATCGCGATGGAACGATGTTCAAGCGACAAGTGCGGTTAAGAGTCAAATGCTTCTAACCAGCAACACGAGTCGTGATGAGGAGCGAAATAAAAGTAGCGAAGGTGTGGTAGTCACACTGCCAAGAAAAGCTTCTAGCCAGAGAGAACATACCCGTACCGCAAACCGACACAGGTAGTCGAGTGGAGAACACTAAGGTGAGCGAGAGAACTCTCGTTAAGGAACTCGGCAAAATGACCCCGTAACTTCGGAAGAAGGGGTGCTGGCCATGAGAATGGTTAGCCGCAGTGAATAGGCCCAAACAACTGTTTATCAAAAACACAGGTCTCTGCAAAATCGTAAGATGACGTATAGAGGCTGACACCTGCCCGGTGCTGGAAGGTTAAGAGGAGAGCTTAGCGCAAGCGAAGGTTTGAATTGAAGCCCCAGTAAACGGCGGCCGTAACTATAACGGTCCTAAGGTAGCGAAATTCCTTGTCGGGTAAGTTCCGACCTGCACGAAAGGTGTAATGATTTGGGCACTGTCTCAACGAGAGACTCGGTGAAATTATAATACCCGTGAAGATGCGGGTTACCCGCGACAGGACGGAAAGACCCCATGGAGCTTCACTGTAGCTTGATATTGAGTATCTTTTAAACATGTACAGGATAGGTAGGAGCCAAGGAAAGCAGGACGCTAGTTTTGCTGGAGGCAATGTTGGGATACTACCCTTGTTTGAAGGATGCTCTAACCTCGACCTGTAAGCCAGGCCAGGGACAGTGTCAGGTGGGCAGTTTGACTGGGGCGGTCGCCTCCTAAAGTGTAACGGAGGCGCTCAAAGGTTCCCTCAGAATGGTTGGAAATCATTCGCAGAGTGTAAAGGTATAAGGGAGCTTGACTGCGAGAGAAACAGCTCGAGCAGGTAGGAAACTAGGACTTAGTGATCTGGTGGTACCGCATGGAAGGGCCATCACTCAACGGATAAAAGCTACCCTGGGGATAACAGGCTTATCTCCCCCAAGAGTTCACATCGACGGGGAGGTTTGGCACCTCGATGTCGGCTCGTCGCATCCTGGGGCTGTAGTCGGTCCCAAGGGTTGGGCTGTTCGCCCATTAAAGCGGCACGCGAGCTGGGTTCAGAACGTCGTGAGACAGTTCGGTCCCTATCCGTCGTGGGCGTAGGAAATTTGAGAGGAGCTGTCCTTAGTACGAGAGGACCGGGATGGACGCACCGCTGGTGTACCAGTTGTTCCGCCAGGAGCATCGCTGGGTAGCTATGTGCGGAAGGGATAAGCGCTGAAAGCATCTAAGTGCGAAGCCCCCCTCAAGATGAGATTTCCTTTGCGCAAGCAGTAAGACACCTCAAAGACGATGAGGTAGATAGGCTGGGAGTGGAAGTTCTGTGAAGAATGGAGCGGACCAGTACTAATCAGTCGAGGACTTGACCAAAGGCCAAGCAATCAGAAGAAGGTTTTTTGCGAAAGATTATGTTTAGTTTTGAGCGTAGTAGCTCAAAAGAGTACGGTGGCGAAAGCAAGAAGGATACACCTGTTCCCATGCCGAACACAGAAGTTAAGCTTCTTAACGCCGAAAGTAGTTGGTGGGCAACTGCCTGCGAGGAAAGGAAGCTGTCGTGCTCATGGAGGATTAGCTCAGCTGGGAGAGCATCTGCCTTACAAGCAGGAGGTCACAGGTTCGAGCCCTGTATCCTCCATCGAGTCGTTAGCTCAGTTGGTAGAGCAACGGACTTTTAATCCGTGGGTCGAGGGTTCAAGTCCCTCACGGCTCATGACCCTAATTTGCGGGTGTGGCGGAATTGGCAGACGCGCTAGATTTAGGTTCTAGTGTTTTCGGACGTGTGGGTTCAAGTCCCACCACCCGTATTGCCAATCACATATTGACAATATGCCGATTTAGCTCAGTTGGTAGAGCATCTGTCTTGTAAACAGGGGGTCGTACGTTCAAGTCGTATAATCGGCATTTATATTTTGCGGAAGTAGTTCAGTGGTAGAACATCACCTTGCCATGGTGGGGGTCGCGGGTTCGAATCCCGTCTTCCGCTTTCATCAACACGCCGGAGTGGCGGAATTGGTAGACGCACGGGACTTAAAATCCCGCGGTTGGTTTCAACCGTATCGGTTCGACTCCGATCCCCGGCATTGATGATGCGCCCTTAGCGCAACTGGATAGAGTGTCTGACTACGAATCAGAAGGTTGAAGGTTCAAATCCTTCAGGGCGCATATAACGGGAAATGGCTCAGTTTGGTAGAGCACCTGGTTTGGGACCAGGGGGTCGCAGGTTCGAATCCTGTTTTCCCGATTGTATCTAAATTGTATTAGTTACATTTTGGCGGTGTAGCTCAGCTGGCTAGAGCGTCCGGTTCATACCCGGGAGGTCGAGGGTTCGATCCCCCCCGCCGCTATATTGTAAACTTGGACCTTTAGCTCAGTTGGTTAGAGCAGACGGCTCATAACCGTCCTGTCGTAGGTTCGAGTCCTACAAGGTCCATTACATTTATGATAATATCGCGGGATGGAGCAGTCTGGTAGCTCGTCGGGCTCATAACCCGAAGGTCGTTGGTTCAAATCCAGCTCCCGCAATTTGGTCCATTGGAGCAGTGGTTTATCTCGCCTCCCTGTCACGGAGGAGATCGTGGGTTCAAATCCCACATGGACCGTAAGATGGCTCGGTAGCTCAGTTGGTAGAGCAAAGGATTGAAGCTCCTTGTGTCGGCGGTTCGATTCCGTCCCGCGCCATTCATTTTTTATATTAGGTGCGGGTATAGTTTAGTGGTAAAACGAAAGCCTTCCAAGCTTTAGTCGCGAGTCCGATTCTCGTTACCCGCTTTTATATGGGCCTATAGCTCAGCTGGTTTAGAGCGCACGCCTGATAAGCGTGAGGTCGATGGTTCAAGTCCATTTAGGCCCATTGGAGACTTACTCAAGTGGCTGAAGAGGCGCCCCTGCTAAGGGTGTAGATCGGGTTATTCCGGTGCGAGAGTTCGAATCTCTCAGTCTCCGTAATTAATTAAAAGTCTTAACGTAAGATGTTGAATCTGCGTTAAGGCTTTTTTGTTTTTGCAACATGTTTTGATTAAACGGCTTTAATCATCTTCTTTGATCAGGGAAAAGAAAAGAAATTAAACAATTTAATCGTGCAAGTAAAAAAGGTTTATGTTATTAAAGCAACTCTAAAAAATGTAAGTAAGACGTATTTGTTGATCCGGAGCTATATTAAAACTAGTAAGCGGATAGAAAGATTAAATACTTGGTCGTCCAATATATTACAAATAAGACGACAATACTTTAATTAAAATATTAAAAATTCAAAGATAATATTAACTAGCTAGGGTAAATAGCTTAGCTTTGTGAGTAGAATTCAGATAAGATCCTATATACTTTTTTAGTGTTTTCAAAAAACTGTAATTTAGTGAGGCATAGTAACATAGATGCTCTCAAAATTGAATATTTGCGATATAAGAAGAAAAGCTAAAGAAAAAGATTTAGGTGCATTAATAGTCTAAATACCGGCAAATGGCCCTATATTAGATAATATTGCAGATAGTGGTCTAACCTGAGTATCAATAAACAATTAATAGGAAAAAGGGGATAAGAAAAAATTTGAACTAAGTGTATAATTTTTTGCGGTAAGTTGAATAATTAATTAAAAAAGCTCAAATCCTTTGAAATTGGACTTGAGCTCAAACAAAAAGACCAGTAGTCTGATGTTAACGAAAAAAACACATTAGAAGCTGGTCTTTTATGGAATCTATTATAGCTGATATCGTGAAAATTATTAAGTCTGAAAATAATGTTATTGCCCGTGAAAAGGCATTAATGTGCTATTTCTTTGATCTGATTAGAGAATTGATGACAGCAGCACTAGAAGAAGTTGATGCTGGTCTAGTTGAAGAGACTAAAAAGCAAGGCTATCAGATCGAGAAGAAAAATAAGCGTTCAGTTGTGACTGCCTTTGGTGAAATCAGCTATTGGCGCAGAAGACATGTTTGTCCTGGCAAAAAGGCTAAATATCCACTGGATAAGCTGATGGGCTATGACAAATATAAGCGTTACAGTGTTTTGGCAGTGAAGGATATTTTGCAGGTTAGCGCCGTGGCAACTTACCGCAATACTGCTTTAGCTGTTAATACTCTCTCCTGTTTCAATATTAGCCATAGTCAAGTTGGCAAGCTGATTGTGCAAGCAGGCAAACAGATTAAAGCACAGCAGCAGTCTGAGGAAAGATACGATGGTATTGCTCAAAAGAAAAAGGTGCCAGTGCTTTATCTTGAAGGCGATGGCGTTGTGATTAAAGGCACCAAGAAGCGACTGGAATTTCATCGCTATCAAGTCTGCGAGGATATTATTAATTTAAGCAAGACACGCAGAAAGAGAGTACAGGCCAAAGAGTTTGTTTCTTTAAGCCGCTTGGATGCTTTGCAAGAAATTAAAGCTTATTTA
The DNA here is from genome assembly GCF_046109915.1 of Lactobacillus helveticus. Lineage (NCBI taxonomy): Bacteria > Bacillati > Bacillota > Bacilli > Lactobacillales > Lactobacillaceae > Lactobacillus > Lactobacillus helveticus. The sequence goes on from NZ_CP151471.1 coordinate 8,031, forward strand.
GCCAATACCTATGACTTAAGCGATACTTTAATCATCAGTAATGCCGATGGCGGTGCTGGCTATGCCAAGAAAGACTTTGATGAAATAGTTGGCTATTGCCGGCAGCACGAACACTTCTTGGATGTCTTTCACTTGAACAAAAAGATTAAAGATCGTCTAAGCTTCATGCCGGCCATGCAAGGCAAATTGATCAGTGCAGTTGAGTTTAAATATGACCGTCACTTGACTGACGTGATTTTAGACACGATTGAAAGCAATCTGATTGATGAGCTGAATACGCCAGAAAATCATGAGAATTTAAGGCGCCTGCGCAGCTATCTTCATCGTCGCTGGGTGGATATTAAGCCATTCAAAATGCGTCATTTGTCCGTAATTAAGGCAATTGGCTGCTGTGAAAGCAATCACCGTAAATATACTTATCGCGTCAAAGGGCAAGGAAAATACTGGTCAGAAGATGGTGCCGAAGGAATTCTGCGTGTACTGACTTGCATTAAAAACAAAGAGCTGGAATACTGGCTTAGCAGTGAGTTTGCAGGTGGACAGCTCGATATTGGTGATCAGGAAGAATTGAAAGGTGCAGTTCGTGCCAGCCTAAGAAAGACGCATGAAGCTCATCTAGGCATTCATCATGGAGCAATCGAAAGCTTAACAGCAGGACATAGCTATTTAAACGATTTTAGCAGAAAAATAAATCAAATAAATATTTAAGAAATTAAGGTCAGACTAATGGTTAATAGCCTACCGCAAAAATATTGACACTTACAAATTTGAAAAAAGTCTTGCATTTTAGATTAATATCTATTAACATTAAATACGTTGTGATTGAGAGATCACAGCGATGACTTAAAAGTTTTAAAAGATGAAAAAAGTTCTTGACTTTTAAAACTGATTTAGTTATTATAATAAAGTGCTCTTGATTAAGAGATATGACCCGTTGGTCAAGTGGTTAAGACACGGCCCTTTCACGGCCGTAACATGGGTTCAAATCCCGTACGGGTCATTTACCAGTTTAATACATTATTGGTACTTACAGCTAATGGAGGATTACCCAAGTGGCTTAAGGGGACGGTTTTGAAAACCGTTAGGCGGTTCTGCCGCGCGTGGGTTCAAATCCCACATCCTCCTTATATAATATCGCGGGATGGAGCAGTCTGGTAGCTCGTCGGGCTCATAACCCGAAGGTCGTTGGTTCAAATCCAGCTCCCGCAATTTGGTCCATTGGAGCAGTGGTTTATCTCGCCTCCCTGTCACGGAGGAGATCGTGGGTTCAAATCCCACATGGACCGTAAGATGGCTCGGTAGCTCAGTTGGTAGAGCAAAGGATTGAAGCTCCTTGTGTCGGCGGTTCGATTCCGTCCCGCGCCATCAAGCTGGAGGAGTAGCGAAGTGGCTAAACGCGGCGGTCTGTAAAACCGCTCTCTCTGAGTTCGGCGGTTCGAATCCACCCTCCTCCATAATAGGGATATCGTATAATGGTAGTACAACGGTCTCCAAAACCGTTGATGTGGGTTCAATTCCTACTATCCCTGTTTACCTTCATGGCGGAATTGGTGAAGGGGTTAACACACCGGTTTGTGGATCCGGCATGCATGGGTTCGAATCCCATATTCCGCCCTAGTATTGGGATATAGCCAAGCGGTAAGGCATTAGACTTTGACTCTAACATGCGCTGGTTCGAATCCAGCTATCCCAATTCTAAATAATTTGATAACTTATGGCGGTGTAGCCAAGTGGTAAGGCAGAGGTCTGCAAAACCTTAATCGTCGGTTCGAATCCGACCTCCGCCTTATCAACCGAGTAAGTTGATTATTTAATTTAATATTATGGCGGTGTGGCGGAATTGGCAGACGCGTCAGACTCAAAATCTGGTGTCCATTACGGACGTATCGGTTCGACCCCGATCACCGCTATTCTTTTAAAGTGATTCATTTTTGAATCACTTTTTTTTGTTTATTGCGATATATACGTAATTTTCCATTATAAATTGCAGTTAGTTTAAGTAATCTTTATAATGCTAAATATGGAGGTATTTAAATGAATATTGGTCTTTATACCGATACATATTTTCCCCAGATAAGTGGCGTAGCTACTTCTATTAAGACGCTGAAAGATGCGCTGGAAAGACAGGGGCATAATGTATTTATTTTTACAACAACAGATCCTAATGTGAAAAAGGGAACGGTTGAGCCTAATATCTTTCGTTTTAGCAGTATTCCTTTTGTTTCATTTACCGATCGTAGAATTGCATTTAGAGGACTCTTTGAAGCTACTAAAGTGGCTAAAGAAGTAAATCTAGACATAGTTCATACTCAAACTGAATTTGCATTGGGAACAATTGGAAAATACGTAGCTCATCAATTAGATATTCCGGCTATTCACACTTATCATACGATGTATGAAGATTACTTACACTATATTTTGAATGGCCATTTGCTAAGGCCATATCATGTGAAGCAATTTGTGAAAAGCTATTTAAAAAATATGGATGGCTGTATTGCTCCTAGTGGCCGAGTAGAAGAATTATTGCGCCGTTACGGTGTTCAAATTCCAATTCGGGTAATTCCAACTGGAGTGGACATTCAAAGCATGAATAGAGATGCAGACCGCGATGTACGTAAAGATCTCGGTATTGATAAAGATGCACCGGTTATTTTGACATTAAGCAGAATTGCTGCAGAAAAAAAGATAAATCATATTTTAAATGTACTGCCAGAAATCATAGATGAAATTCCTAATGTTAAATTCGTAATTGCCGGTGATGGTCCCGATATTAAGGTGCTTCAAGAGCAAGTTGAGCGTTTAACGTTAGAGGATTACGTTATTTTTGCGGGAAATGTTGATCATGGAGATGTAGGAAATTACTATCGAATGGCAGACATCTTTGTTTCTGCCAGTGATACTGAAACTCAAGGATTAACATACGTTGAAGCTTTAGCAGCCGGTACACCATGCGTAGTTTATGATACTGATTATACGGAAAATATTTTTGACAAAGACATTTTTGGACGAAGATTTAATACGCAACAAGAGATGCAAGAAGAAATTATTTCTTTGCTTAAACAGAAGCGTTCAAAAATTCCACAAGAATTGCTGCAAAATAAATTGCAGAGTATTTCATCAGATCAATTTGCTACAAATGTGCATGATTTTTATCAATATGTAATTGATCATTATCAACCTAAGCATGAAGAAGATTAAAAAGAGGATATAGATGATTAGAATTAATATGTTCTCACAAGCTGATTCCGTTAAAGGTCAAGGGGTTGGCTCAGCATATAACGAATTAATTAAATTATTGAGAACTCATTTAGTAGATGAATTTTATGTAACAATAAATAAATATGGCAATAGTGATTTAACTCATTATCATACGATCAATCCAACTTATTATGCTAATAGTTTTTCACCAGCACGTGGTAGAAAAATAGGTTATGTTCATTTTTTACCAGATACTTTAGAAGGCTCAATCAAATTGCCTGGCGTTGCGAAAAAAGTATTTTATCAATATGTAATTGATTTTTATAAACGTATGGATCAAATCGTAGTGGTTAATCCAATTTTTATTGATAAATTGGTCAACTATGGTATTGAGCGCGAAAAGGTTAAATATATTCCTAATTTCGTTTCTAAAACTGAATTTTATGAAGAATCACTTGCAAGCAAAAATGCATTTCGTCATGAGTTAGGCATTCCGTTAGATAAATTTGTAGTTTTTGGTGATGGACAAGTTCAGGAAAGAAAAGGAATAGATGATTTTGTCAAAATGGCAAAAGCTAATCCAGATGTTCAGTTTATCTGGGCAGGTGGCTTTTCTTTTGGCAAGATTACGGATGGCTACAGTCACTATAAAGACATGGTAGATAATCCACCTGAGAATTTAACCTTTGCTGGAATTGTAGATCGTAAGAAACTAGTTAAATATTTGAATATTGCTGATTTATTTGTTTTGCCATCATATGATGAATTATTTCCAATGTCTGTTTTGGAAGCATTTAGCTGTGGTACGCCAGTACTTTTACGTGATCTCGACTTATATAAAGCAATCATCGACGGCTATTATATGGACGGAAAAGATTTTGGCGAGATGAATCAGGTCTTGCAGAAGGCAAAAAATGATCCGCATTTATTAAAGAAATATAGTGATTTATCTATTAAAGCAAGTCAGGAATATTCAGAAGATCGCTTAGCCCATATTTGGAATGAGTTTTATCATGAGCAATACAAATTGGGTAAGGAACTGGGACAAATTCATTAATGAATAAAAAGCATTTATGGGGCATCTTGATTGTATTGGCAATCAGTGCCTTTGTCTTATATATGGATCTAAAGTCAACGCCATTATCAGAAATATTAAAGGCAGCTCATGGTCTTAATATTGTAGCCTTAATAATGGTTTTTGGCTTGATGCTTTTATCATACGTGTGTGAAGCCGGGATTTTAGCTACATTAGCGCATCGTAAAGAAGAGCCTAAAAGATCTGCATGGTCATTTTTAAGAATTCCAATTATCCAAGCTTTATTCAATGCAATCACGCCTATGTCAACTGGTGGTCAACCATCACAATTAGCTGTGATGATTCAAATGGGTATGGAAGGCGGTAGATCAACTTCCATTCTGTTAATGAAATTTATCATTTATCAGATTGTGGTTTTATTTGCCTATGTCTTTACGATTATTTTCGGTTTTCATATGGTAATGACCAAATTTGCGGGGCTAGCTATATTTATCGCAATCGGTTTTCTAATCCACGTTAGTTCCATTATTTTCTTGTTGGCAATTATGTTTGCCTATCATTTTACGAAGAATTCCACTAATGCCTTGATGAATTTATTGGAAAAATTTTTCAAAAAAGAACGTGTGAAAAAATGGCGTGCTGCTACTTTAGAAAAAATTGATACTTTTTATGCAGAAAGCCAAAAATTAAAAAAAGAAAAAAAGAAGCTAATTGTAGCTTCGATTTTGACTGTTTTACAGTTATTATTCTTTTATTCGATTCCATTCATGGTATTAACCGCCTTAAATGTGCCATGTTCATGGGCTAATGTAACGCAAATGAATATCATGATTATTATGTTCATGGCCATTATCCCAATTCCAGGTGCATCTGGTGGTGCGGAATATAGTTTCCAAACCTTATTTTCAACGTTTGTTTCTTCTCATGGTGCTCTGATTTTAGCAATGTTTATCTGGCGCTTTTCGACTTACTTTTTTGGCATGATTTTGGGTATCTTTGGTTGGATTTTTAAACCAAAAAAGATAAAAAGTTCGGAAAGTAATTAATTTTTCTTAAAAGAAATGCGTCTTGCTTAAATCCGTAGTAAGATAAAATATCGTAATGAGAGGAGAAAGCAATGGAACGTACCAAGTCTTTTTTTAAATGGCTAACGCAAACTAAACTTGGCTTTTTTACGATTGTTTTAGTACTGTTTTGGCTAAAAACATATTTTATATATTTAACAAAGTTTAATTTGGGCGCGGTTGGTCCAATGCAGCAGTTTTTGCTTTTGATTAACCCTATACCATCAGGGATGCTCTTGTTAGGTATTGGCTTATTCAAAGGGCGAAAATCGTACTGGATTATTTTAGCGATAGACTTTTTATTAACGCTGTGGCTTTTTGCAAATATACTTTATTATCGTGAGTTTTCGAATTTCTTGTCTTTTTCGATTATTAAGACTTCAGGCTCAACTTCAGATAATTTAGGAAAAAGTATTGCGGGAATTACGCTAGCTAGTGATTTCTTAGTCTTTATTGATATTGCAGCAATTATTGTTTTATTAATTACTAAGGTCATCAAAATAGATGTGCGTCCACTAAAGCTTAAAGTCAATTTACTAGTTGAATTATTGGCTCTCAGTTTGATGGGGCTCAATTTGTTAATGGCACAAAAAGATCGTTCAGGTCTTTTAACTAGAACTTTTGATAATAATTATATTGTTAAGTATCTGGGCATTAATGAATATGCTATTTATGATGGCTATAAGACAGCTCAAACGAACGCGCAGATGGCTAAGGCTAATGTATCTGACCTGCGTTCGGTTAGAGAATATTTGAAGTCAAACTATGTAAAGCCGAATCCAGCTTATAATGGTGTAGCTAAAGGAAAAAATGTTTTGGTAATTCACTTAGAGAGTTTCCAACAATTTTTAATCGGCTACAAATGGAAGGGCAAAGAAGTAACTCCTAACTTAAATAAAATCTATCATCAAAAAGATACGATCAGCTTTGATAATTTCTTTAATCAAGTTGGTCAGGGGAAAACTTCTGATGCTGAAATGATGTTGGAAAATTCATTATTTGGATTGCAATCAGGTTCAGCTATGTCGACTTATGGCACTTCTAATACCTTTGAAAGTGCACCAGCTATTTTGCATCAGCAAGCCGGTTATACGACTGCCGTAATGCATGGTGGTGCAGGATCATTTTGGAATAGAGATAATGCTTATAAGTCATTTGGCTATCAATACTTTATGCCACTTTCTTTCTACAAAAATAAGCCAGGCTATTATATTGGTTATGGCTTGAAAGATAAGATCTTCTTTGATCAGTCAATTAAGTACATTGAACGCTTACCGCAGCCATTTTATTTGAAAATGATTACGGTGACTAACCACTATCCATATAATTTGGATAAAAAGAATCAATCAATTGATAAGACCAATACAGGGGATGAAACTGTAGATGGATATGTCCAAACTGCGCATTATCTTGATCAAGCCATTGGTGAATTAATGCGTTGGATGAAAAAGACGGGGCTTGATAAGAAGACTTTGCTTGTCTTCTATGGTGACCACTATGGTATTTCTGGTAATCACCATAAGGCAAGTGCTGAATTGCTTAAAAAAGATTCATTCAGTGATTTTGATAATCTGCAGTTCCAACGAGTTCCGTTGATGTTCCATATGAAGGGCTTGAAGGGCGGCATTAATCATACTTATGGTGGTGAAATTGATGTTTTGCCAACCCTGTTGAATTTATTAGGCATCAAGGATAAAGATACTATTCAATTTGGTTACGATTTGCTTAGCAAGGATGCACCGCAAATTGTTGCTCAACGAAACGGTGACTTTATTACTCCAGAATATTCTAAAGTTGGTAGTGATTATTACTACATTAAGACTGGAGAAAGAATTAAACCAGATAAGAAATTGAAGGCAAAATTAACCGCTATTTCTAACAAGGTAACAACTCAGCTCTCCTTGTCTGATCGTGTAATTGATGGTAATTTGCTCCGCTTTTATCGTCCAAAGTGGTTTACTAAGGTGAAGCCAAAGGATTATGATTATAACAAAGCAGCTTCTTTGAAGAAGTTGTTTGATGATCCAAGTAAGACATCGCTCTGGTATCAAAATCATAAAAAATCAACGCAAAAAGATTTTAAGACCGATGCTCCAGAGCTCAAAAAATAACTGCAAAAATAAGCAATCTGTGATAAAATGAATAGGTAAGTGTATGTGTGTATTGGAGGCAGCGCATTGTATAATTTAATTATGACGCTACTAATCATTGTTTCAATCTTGATCGTTATTGCAACAATGATGCAGCCACAAAAACAACAAGATGCATTGAACGCCTTATCTGGCGGTGCCGTTTTTAGTGGTCAAACCAAAAAACGTGGTTTTGAGGCATTTATGGAAAAAGTAACCGCAGTTTTATTGGTTCTCTTTTTCGTCTTTGCTATTATTCTAGCTTATATGTCTACAAAATAAATTTTGTACCTCCCGATCAAAAGTGATGGGGAGGCTTTTTTTATATTTATATTAAAAGATTGGAGATTAATTACATGGCACAAAACAAAAAAATTTTGGCCGGTGTTTTAGAAATTTTTCGCCATAATCCACAAAAACAATTTCGCGTAGATCAAATTGAACGAGAAGCGCGTCATGAAAGATTGGGTAATTTTACAGAATTAATTAAGGCTCTTTCTTTCTTAGAACATGCAAATAAAATTATTACTGATGGCAAGGGACAATATCAATTGGCTCAAGCCAACACAATTGTTGAAGGTATCTTTAAGGCTAATGACAAGGGCTTTGGTTTTGTAAAGTTAGACGATGAAAATGTTGATGATGTTTTTATCGCAGCTGATTATACCAAGTATGCCGTTGATGGTGACCGAGTAAAGGTAAAGATCGTAGCTGACGGTAATCCTTGGAATGGCAAAGGGTCAGAAGGTCGAATCGAAGAGATCCTAAAACGTAGTCTTGAAAGCTTAGTCGGTGAATTTCACCCATTAACTGATGAACAAAGAAAAATCAGTCCTTTTATCGGCTACGCTTTGAGCAATAACAAGAAATTGCATAAATACCGTGTCTATTTGACTGAAAATGGACTTATTCCACAAATGGGAGACATGGTAAGGGTATCTATCAAGGATTATCCTGAAGAAGATTATCCTGAATCAATGACTGGTGCAGTTACTAAGATCATTGGTAACAAGAATGATCCAGGCGTTGATATTATGTCAATTGTTTCTGCCCATGATGTTCGTACTGATTGGCCAGAAGATGCAATGGCTCAAGCAAATGCAATTCCTGATCATGTTACTGAAGAAGAAAAGAAGGGCAGAGTTGATATTACTGATCAACCTGCAGTAACCATTGATGGGGATGATTCTAAGGACTTTGACGATGCCGTTGTTTTATGGAAATTACCTAATGGAAATTATCATTTAGGTGTTCACATCGCGGATGTATCACACTATGTAAAAGAAAATACGCCTTTAAATGAAGAAGCATTTGCTCGTGGCAATAGTACATACTTGGTAGACCGAGTTATTCCAATGTTGCCATTTAGACTTTCAAATGGTATTTGTTCATTAAATGAAGGCGTAGACCGTCTTGTTTTGTCCTGTGATATGGAAATTACACCAGAGGGTAAGAGAGTAGGCTACAGGATTTATCCTTCTGTTATGCGCTCACACGGCCGTATGACTTATAACAAGGTTAACAAGACTCTTAAGGGCGAGATGGATGGTCTAGAAGACAAGTATGTAAAATTACGTCCAATGCTTGAAGAAATGGCCGATTTGCATGCTATTTTATACAAGCAACGGCATAAGCGCGGTGCAATTGACTTTGAAGCACCTGAGGCAAAAATTATTGTCGATGATCAAGGCAAGCCAACTGACATCGTTTTGCATGAACGTGGTACTGCCGAAAAGATGATTGAATCATTTATGCTGATGGCTAATGAAACTGTTGCTGAAGATTTCTTTAGAAAGCACGTTCCATTTTTGTATCGTGTTCACGAAACTCCAGATGCTGAAAGAATTAAGAGCTTCTTTGAATTCTGTAGTGCATTTGGCTTAAATATTCATGCTGATCCAGAAAACATTAAGCCACTTGATTTACAAAAAGTTGTATCTAAGACTACAGGTACACCAGAAGAAGCTGTAGTTCAAATGATGATGCTGCGCAGTTTAAAGCAAGCACATTATTCTGAAGATGCATTAGGACACTTTGGTTTAGCAGCTAAATACTATACTCACTTTACTTCACCAATTAGACGTTATTCCGATTTGATGGTTCATAGAATGATTCATGCATATCAAGAAAACGGGACTACTGAAGATATGCAAAAACATTTTGCTAGTTATTTGCCAGATGTTGCTGAACAAACTTCTACCCAAGAACGTCGTTCAATTGATACTGAACGTGAAGTAAATGACTTGAAGATGACTGAATACATGGCAGACCAAGTTGGTCAACATTTTGATGCCGTAGTTTCATCAGTCACTAGTTTTGGTATGTTCATTCAATTGCCTAATACCGTTGAAGGATTAGTGCACATCTCTAATTTAACTGATGACTTCTATAGCTTTAATGAAAAATCATTAACGTTAACTGGTCGTGGTACGCACAAGCAATATAAGATAGGGATGCCTATTAAGGTTACCTTGATTAATGCGAATGTTGAACAGCATCAATTAGACTTTGAAGTCTATGATCCTAATGCGCCTAAGAAGAAGCATAATGATCGAGGAATGAACAATCGTCGTCACGGGAATCTTGGATTCCACAATAATCGTGGGCACCGCGGTGGCGGTAATTATAATAGTCGTGGCAATCGCCGCAATCACGGCCAAGGAAATAGAAGAAATCAAAGAAACTTTAAGCATTAGGAGTGATTCTTAATGAAGAAAGAAAAAGATGATAATTTAATCGCGCAAAATAAAAAAGCGCGGCATGATTATTTTATTAAGGAGACCGTTGAAGCAGGAATTGCATTAACTGGAACTGAAATAAAATCTGTTCGTGCGCGTAGAATAAACTTGCGTGATGGATATGTTCAAATTTATGGTGGCTCTGCTTATTTAGAGAACGTTCATATTAGTGAATATAAACAAGGAAATCGTTATAATCATGATCCTTTGAGAAGTAGACGTCTTCTTTTACATAAAAAGGAAATTGCACGTCTTGCAAAGGCGCAGTCTGAACGTGGAATAGCTATTATTCCATTAAAGGTTTATTTGAAGCATGGTTTTGCCAAAGTTTTGATAGGTGTAGGACAAGGTAAAAAAGAATACGACAAGCGTCAAACAATCAAAGAACGAGATCAAAAACGTGAAATTCACCGCAAATATGGTATTTAGAGGCATCGCAATCACAAGATTGCGATGCTATTTTTATATTTTCGAAAAATTTTTAAAGAAATATTTGCAGCACAAAGTTCGCTAATCAAAGATAAATGACCTATTTATTTATTGAAAAAGAAAAACGAACCCTAAAAAAGTTAATGAATAAAAACAATTGTGTTACAACACAGCCATGTGTATCATCAATAACGCGAACAAAAAGAGGATTTGCCAAAAGAGAGAAAGTAGGGTAAATTAATAAAGTCGTCTTGAGAGATGACGAAGAGCTCGCAAGCTTTAGAAAAGTTTTTGAAAAAAGACTTGCAAAGTTAGAGCAAAACGAGTAATATATTTAAATGTCGTCAGGCGAGAGCTTGAGCGGCAAAAAAACAAATTCAAAAAGTTCTTGACAAAGAATTATGAATTTGATAAAATATAAAAGCCGTTTGGTTCAGCCAGACGGAGGTAGTACTTTGAAAACTGAACAAAGTTTCGCTAAAAGTGTGCGGGTGTAAAAACCCAAACAAGAAGCGAAGTCAATTCGCAAGCAATAAATTTGAGACAAAGATCTTAAATAATCGAATGAGCAATCATTCAAACTTAAATTTCAAAATGAGAGTTTGATCCTGGCTCAGGACGAACGCTGGCGGCGTGCCTAATACATGCAAGTCGAGCGAGCAGAACCAGCAGATTTACTTCGGTAATGACGCTGGGGACGCGAGCGGCGGATGGGTGAGTAACACGTGGGGAACCTGCCCCATAGTCTAGGATACCACTTGGAAACAGGTGCTAATACCGGATAATAAAGCAGATCGCATGATCAGCTTATAAAAGGCGGCGTAAGCTGTCGCTATGGGATGGCCCCGCGGTGCATTAGCTAGTTGGTAAGGTAACGGCTTACCAAGGCAATGATGCATAGCCGAGTTGAGAGACTGAACGGCCACATTGGGACTGAGACACGGCCCAAACTCCTACGGGAGGCAGCAGTAGGGAATCTTCCACAATGGACGCAAGTCTGATGGAGCAACGCCGCGTGAGTGAAGAAGGTTTTCGGATCGTAAAGCTCTGTTGTTGGTGAAGAAGGATAGAGGTAGTAACTGGCCTTTATTTGACGGTAATCAACCAGAAAGTCACGGCTAACTACGTGCCAGCAGCCGCGGTAATACGTAGGTGGCAAGCGTTGTCTGGATTTATTGGGCGTAAAGCGAGCGCAGGCGGAAGAATAAGTCTGATGTGAAAGCCCTCGGCTTAACCGAGGAATTGCATCGGAAACTGTTTTTCTTGAGTGCAGAAGAGGAGAGTGGAACTCCATGTGTAGCGGTGGAATGCGTAGATATATGGAAGAACACCAGTGGCGAAGGCGGCTCTCTGGTCTGCAACTGACGCTGAGGCTCGAAAGCATGGGTAGCGAACAGGATTAGATACCCTGGTAGTCCATGCCGTAAACGATGAGTGCTAAGTGTTGGGAGGTTTCCGCCTCTCAGTGCTGCAGCTAACGCATTAAGCACTCCGCCTGGGGAGTACGACCGCAAGGTTGAAACTCAAAGGAATTGACGGGGGCCCGCACAAGCGGTGGAGCATGTGGTTTAATTCGAAGCAACGCGAAGAACCTTACCAGGTCTTGACATCTAGTGCCATCCTAAGAGATTAGGAGTTCCCTTCGGGGACGCTAAGACAGGTGGTGCATGGCTGTCGTCAGCTCGTGTCGTGAGATGTTGGGTTAAGTCCCGCAACGAGCGCAACCCTTATTATTAGTTGCCAGCATTAAGTTGGGCACTCTAATGAGACTGCCGGTGACAAACCGGAGGAAGGTGGGGATGACGTCAAGTCATCATGCCCCTTATGACCTGGGCTACACACGTGCTACAATGGGCAGTACAACGAGAAGCGAGCCTGCGAAGGCAAGCGAATCTCTGAAAGCTGTTCTCAGTTCGGACTGCAGTCTGCAACTCGACTGCACGAAGCTGGAATCGCTAGTAATCGCGGATCAGAACGCCGCGGTGAATACGTTCCCGGGCCTTGTACACACCGCCCGTCACACCATGGAAGTCTGCAATGCCCAAAGCCGGTGGCCTAACCTTCGGGAAGGAGCCGTCTAAGGCAGGGCAGATGACTGGGGTGAAGTCGTAACAAGGTAGCCGTAGGAGAACCTGCGGCTGGATCACCTCCTTTCTAAGGAAGCTGAAGTGATGGAGAGTAGAGATACTAAGAGAAGTCACAAAAGCAAGCGGAAGCACACTGAGAAACTTTGTTTAGTTTTGAGGGTAGTACCTCAAAGATTTAAATAAAAACACCAAGCGTTAGTCGGGCCTATAGCTCAGCTGGTTTAGAGCGCACGCCTGATAAGCGTGAGGTCGATGGTTCAAGTCCATTTAGGCCCATTGACATAACGGCTAAAAAGCGATAAAGTTATGTCTGGCTGAAATAAAAGACTTGGGGGCTTAGCTCAGTTGGGAGAGCACCTGCTTTGCACGCAGGAGGTCATCGGTTCGAACCCGTTAGCCTCCATTGATCCGAAAGGGTCAAAGAGCTAGTACATTGAAAACTGAATATAATCCAAGTAAAAAACCGAGAAAATCAAAGAGAACAGATTGTAAGGCGACCGAGAAGAGAATTCTTGAGTAAGGTCAAGTAGAAAAGGGCGCACGGTGAATGCCTAGGCACTAAAAGCCGATGAAGGACGTGACGAACTACGAAAAGCTTCGGGGAGCGGTAAGTACGCAGTGATCCGGAGATGTCCGAATGGGGGAACCCAATGCAGCGATGCATTATTGGTTGATGAATAGATAGTCAATCAAAGGAATACGCAGTGAACTGAAACATCTAAGTAGCTGCAGGAAGAGAAAGAAAAATCGATTTCCTTAGTAGCGGCGAGCGAAGAGGAAAGAGCCCAAACCAAGTGATTTATCATTTGGGGTTGTAGGACTGCGACGTGGCAGCGTGAGCGATAGCAGAATTATCTGGGAAGGTAAGCCAGAGAGGGTGAGAGCCCCGTAAGCGAAATTGCAAGCGCGCCTAGCAGAATCCTGAGTAGGCCGGGACACGAGAAATCCCGGTTGAAACCGCGAGGACCATCTCGCAAGGCTAAATACTAATTAGTGACCGATAGTGAACCAGTACCGTGAGGGAAAGGTGAAAAGAACCCCGGAAGGGGAGTGAAATAGAACCTGAAACCGTGTGTCTACAAGTAGTCAAAGCACATTAAAGTGCAATGGCGTGCCTTTTGTAGAATGAACCGGCGAGTTACGTTATCTAGCGAGGTTAAGTCAGAAAAGACGGAGCCGGAGCGAAAGCGAGTCTGAATAGGGCGAGAAGTTAGGTGACGTAGACCCGAAACCAAGTGACCTACCCATGACCAGGCTGAAGGCGTGGTAAAACGCGCTGGAGGGCCGAACCCACGTAAGTTAAAAATTGCGGGGATGAGTTGTGGGTAGCGGTGAAATTCCAAACGAACTTGGAGATAGCTGGTTCTCTCCGAAATAGCTTTAGGGCTAGCCTCGTGGAGAGGATAATGGAGGTAGAGCTCTGTTTGGACTAGGGGCCCGTCAGGGGTTACTGAATCCAGATAAACTGCGAATTCCAGATATCCATACACGGGAGTCAGACTGCGAGTGATAAGATCCGTAGTCGAAAGGGAAACAGCCCAGATCACCAGTTAAGGTCCCAAAATCTATGCTAAGTGGAAAAGGATGTGGAGTTGCGCAGACAACTAGGACGTTGGCTCAGAAGCAGCCATCATTCAAAGAGTGCGTAATAGCTCACTAGTCGAGTGACGCTGCGCCGAAAATTTACCGGGGCTAAGCATAGTACCGAAACTGTGGATGTACGTAAGTACGTGGTAGGAGAGCGTTCTAAGTGCGGCGAAGGTTAACCGAGAGGATAATTGGAGCGCTTAGAAGTGAGAATGCCGGTATGAGTAGCGAAAGATAGGTGAGAATCCTATCCGCCGAAAGACTAAGGTTTCCTGGGGCAGGCTCGTCCGCCCAGGGTAAGTCGGGACCTAAGGCAAGGCCGAAAGGCGTAGTCGATGGATAACAGGTAGAGATTCCTGTACTGTGTTCAATCGTTAAGAGCGAAGGAGGGACGCAGGAGGTGAAGCACGCATCGCGATGGAACGATGTTCAAGCGACAAGTGCGGTTAAGAGTCAAATGCTTCTAACCAGCAACACGAGTCGTGATGAGGAGCGAAATAAAAGTAGCGAAGGTGTGGTAGTCACACTGCCAAGAAAAGCTTCTAGCCAGAGAGAACATACCCGTACCGCAAACCGACACAGGTAGTCGAGTGGAGAACACTAAGGTGAGCGAGAGAACTCTCGTTAAGGAACTCGGCAAAATGACCCCGTAACTTCGGAAGAAGGGGTGCTGGCCATGAGAATGGTTAGCCGCAGTGAATAGGCCCAAACAACTGTTTATCAAAAACACAGGTCTCTGCAAAATCGTAAGATGACGTATAGAGGCTGACACCTGCCCGGTGCTGGAAGGTTAAGAGGAGAGCTTAGCGCAAGCGAAGGTTTGAATTGAAGCCCCAGTAAACGGCGGCCGTAACTATAACGGTCCTAAGGTAGCGAAATTCCTTGTCGGGTAAGTTCCGACCTGCACGAAAGGTGTAATGATTTGGGCACTGTCTCAACGAGAGACTCGGTGAAATTATAATACCCGTGAAGATGCGGGTTACCCGCGACAGGACGGAAAGACCCCATGGAGCTTCACTGTAGCTTGATATTGAGTATCTTTTAAACATGTACAGGATAGGTAGGAGCCAAGGAAAGCAGGACGCTAGTTTTGCTGGAGGCAATGTTGGGATACTACCCTTGTTTGAAGGATGCTCTAACCTCGACCTGTAAGCCAGGCCAGGGACAGTGTCAGGTGGGCAGTTTGACTGGGGCGGTCGCCTCCTAAAGTGTAACGGAGGCGCTCAAAGGTTCCCTCAGAATGGTTGGAAATCATTCGCAGAGTGTAAAGGTATAAGGGAGCTTGACTGCGAGAGAAACAGCTCGAGCAGGTAGGAAACTAGGACTTAGTGATCTGGTGGTACCGCATGGAAGGGCCATCACTCAACGGATAAAAGCTACCCTGGGGATAACAGGCTTATCTCCCCCAAGAGTTCACATCGACGGGGAGGTTTGGCACCTCGATGTCGGCTCGTCGCATCCTGGGGCTGTAGTCGGTCCCAAGGGTTGGGCTGTTCGCCCATTAAAGCGGCACGCGAGCTGGGTTCAGAACGTCGTGAGACAGTTCGGTCCCTATCCGTCGTGGGCGTAGGAAATTTGAGAGGAGCTGTCCTTAGTACGAGAGGACCGGGATGGACGCACCGCTGGTGTACCAGTTGTTCCGCCAGGAGCATCGCTGGGTAGCTATGTGCGGAAGGGATAAGCGCTGAAAGCATCTAAGTGCGAAGCCCCCCTCAAGATGAGATTTCCTTTGCGCAAGCAGTAAGACACCTCAAAGACGATGAGGTAGATAGGCTGGGAGTGGAAGTTCTGTGAAGAATGGAGCGGACCAGTACTAATCAGTCGAGGACTTGACCAAAGGCCAAGCAATCAGAAGAAGGTTTTTTGCGAAAGATTATGTTTAGTTTTGAGCGTAGTAGCTCAAAAGAGTACGGTGGCGAAAGCAAGAAGGATACACCTGTTCCCATGCCGAACACAGAAGTTAAGCTTCTTAACGCCGAAAGTAGTTGGTGGGCAACTGCCTGCGAGGAAAGGAAGCTGTCGTGCTCTTTTTTAATATTCCGGCTTAGCTCAGTTGGTAGAGCGCTTGACTGTTAATCAAGATGTCGTCAGTTCGAGTCTGACAGCCGGAGTACTTTTGTATGGAGTGTTGTCCGAGTGGCTTAAGGAGCATGATTGGAAATCATGTATACGGGCTTATACCTGTATCGAGGGTTCAAATCCCTCACACTCCGTAGATAAATGAAAAAAAGAGATCATATTCGTTATGATCTCTTTTTTCTTACCTTATAATAATTAACAAGAGGTATTTAAATGAAAAATAAGAAAACATTTATATTTTCATCTTTGTTAATAGTAGTTTTACTGTTTTGTTTATCAGCTTGTTCAACCAAAAAAGATGAAAATACTAGAAAACACCAAGTCGATATTGTCACATCAACTAATATTTATGCCAATATTGCTAAAAATATTGTAGGTAAGCATGGCAAAGTAGAGGCAGTTATTAACAATGGAGATACAGATCCTCATGATTTTGAACCTACTACTGGTTCCGCTAAAAAAGTAGCGAATGCCAATATTGTGATAGCAAATGGCTTAGGATATGACAGCTGGATGACCAATTTAGCTAATGCTAATGATATTCACGTTACTAAAGTGGGAGAGCAGCTTATGGGGCTAAAACAGGGAGATAATCCTCATATTTGGTATAACCTGGATATGCCACAAAAATATGTTGCCTATCTTGTTAAAAAAGCTAGTCAAATTGATCCCAAGCACGCACCTTACTTTAAAAATAATGCCAAAATGTATTTGAACAAAATAACTACAATAAAGAAGTTAGCGGATAAAATAGATGGACAAAAAGCAAAGCCGGTTTATGTAAGTGAGCCAGTATTTGATTATGCTTTAGAGCGGTGCCATTTTAAGATTGGAAATCACGCTTTTGAAGAGGCTGTGGAAAATGAAACAGATCCTAATGCAAAAGTGGTCCACAAGATGCAAATGGATATTAAACAAAGAAAAATTGCCTTCTTTGTTAATAATATTCAAGCATCAAGCAGTACGGTTAATAATATGGTTAACTTGGCTAAGCGCTCAGATGTGCCAGTACTTGATGTACGGGAGACGATGCCTAATGGTGTGAGCTATTATCACTGGATGAAAAGCAATTATCAAAAATTATTTCAAATTTTTTCAAAATAACCCTTGCATAAATTATGGATATCTAGTAATATAATAAACGTCGTGATTGAGATGTCACTCAGATAACTAAAAAATAAAAAAGTTAAAAAAGTTCTTGACTTTTAAAACTGATTTAGTTATTATAATAAAGCGCTCTTGATTAAGAGATATGACCCGTTGGTCAAGTGGTTAAGACACGGCCCTTTCACGGCCGTAACATGGGTTCAAATCCCGTACGGGTCACTTATGGAGGATTAGCTCAGCTGGGAGAGCATCTGCCTTACAAGCAGGAGGTCACAGGTTCGAGCCCTGTATCCTCCATTGTTCGGGACTACCGCGGAGACGGTAGTCTTTTTTTATGCAAAAAGAACGAACAAAATAATTTTATCGGTTCAAGTCCTGAAAGGATTCACTATTATTAGTGAAGATGCCTTGTAACCGAATAGCTAATGTCTATATAGGGGGACTATTATGGAAAGACATTTGTTTACTTCAGAATCAGTTTCTGAAGGACACCCAGATAAAGTTGCTGATCAAATTTCAGATGCTATTCTGGATGCAATGTTGGAAAAAGATCCTAATTCACACGTAGCATGTGAAACGATCGTAACTACAGGTATGGTTTTTGTCTTCGGAGAGATCTCAACTAGTGCTTATGTTGATATTCAAGACGTAGTACGTAAGACCATCTTGAGAATTGGTTATGATCGTCCTGAATTAGGTTTTGACGGCAACAACTGTGCTGTCATGGTGGATATCGATGAACAATCACCTGATATTGCAGGTGGTGTAGATCATTCACTTGAAACAAGAGAAAATGAGTCTGATCAAGACGAATTGGATCAAATTGGTGCAGGTGATCAAGGTTTAATGTTTGGTTTTGCTATTAAGGAAACACCAGAATTAATGCCTTTACCAATCTCACTTGCTCACCGCTTAATGAGACGTGTTGCTTCATTAAGAAAGGATCATGCCTTAGACTGGCTTCGCCCAGATGCTAAAGCACAAGTTACAGTTGAATACGACGAAAACAATAATCCACTTCGCGTTGATACTGTAGTTATTTCTACTCAAACTGATGCGGAAGTATCTAACGAAGAAATTCGTCGAGCTATGATTGACTTAGTAATTAAAGAAGTTATTCCAGCTCGTTACTTGGATGAAAAGACTAAGTTCTTGATTAACCCATCAGGGCGTTTCGTTATTGGTGGACCAAAGGGTGACTCTGGTTTAACTGGACGTAAGATTATCGTTGATACTTACGGTGGTTATGCTCGTCACGGTGGTGGTGCCTTCTCAGGTAAGGACCCAACAAAGGTTGACCGTAGTGCTAGTTATGCAGCTCGTTATGTTGCTAAAAATATTGTGGCAGCAGGTCTTGCATATCGCTGTGAAGTTCAATTGGCTTACGCTATTGGTGTGGCTCACCCAGTATCAATTATGATCGATACTGCAGGTACTGGTAAGGTTGACGATGATCTTTTGACTGAAGCAGTTCGTCATGTCTTCGACCTTCGCCCAGCAGGTATTATCAAGATGCTTGATTTGCGTCGTCCTATTTATGAACAAACTGCCGCATATGGTCACTTCGGCAGAACAGACGTCGATTTGCCATGGGAAAAGACCGATAAAACTCAAGATTTACTTGATTACATCAAAAACAATAAATAATAAAAAGAGGGAGTAAAAATGAAGAAAACAAACGTGTCACTTGTCACGCTTGCGATTTTTATGACTACTTTTATGTCTGGTGTTGAAGGAACAATTGTTTCTACCGCGATGCCAACTATAGTTTCTGATCTGAATGGATTGGAAATTATGAACTGGGTCGTGTCAATCTTTCTTTTGATGACAGCCGTGTCAACTCCTTTATATGGAAAACTGGCTGATAGCATTGGGCGAAAGCCAGTTTTTTTGTTTGGAATTGCACTTTTTGTCATTGGATCGTCATTGTGTGGCCTAGCTCAAAACATGGTTGAATTGATTGTGTTTAGAGCAATTCAAGGATTAGGTTCAGGAGCAGTTCAGCCAGTTGCTATTACGCTGATTGCCGATTTGTATACTTTGCAAAAACGTGCCAAACTCTTAGGACTTAACTCTGGCTTTTGGGGAGTAGCTTCAGTAATTGCTCCATTATTAGGTGGATTTATTGTTCAACACTTATCTTGGCATTGGGTCTTTTACATTAATGTACCGATCGGAATTATTGCATTTTTGCTGGTAATTTTCTATTTGAAAGAGCCGAAGCATAATGCCAAATCTAAGTTAGACTTGCAAGGAACCACCTGGTTGGTGATTTTGTTATTGGCATTAATGTTCTTTTTGCAAGATCTTGGTGAGAATACCAATATTGCAATAATGGCTGTCTTAGCTCTTTTAGTTGCGGTATCGGTAATTGCCTTCTTTAAGACTGAAAAACACGCTACGGACCCGATAATGCCACTCTCAATGTTAAAAAATCGAGAGTTCCTTGCATTGAATTTGATTACTTTGCTGATCTGCGGGGTAGTTATCGGATTTGAATTCTATATTCCCACTTGGATGCAGGGAATTAACGGAACGAATGCCTCTCTTGCAGGTTTTGCCGTTACGCCAAGTTCACTGATGTGGATTGTTGGTTCATTCATTCTAGGCTGGATGCTTGGCCGTTGGGGCATTAAGAGGACTTATGACTATATGTTAGGTGTATTAGTGATCACTGATTTGGTGTTGCTGTTAGTGCCAATTTACACGCCGTTTTGGGTATTTTGCATTGTCGCAGCCTTTAACGGAACCGCATTTGGGGTTATTACAACAGCCTCTCAGGTTCGTTCACAAGTATTGGTGCCTAAATCCGACATTGGTGTGGCTACTTCGTTTAACACTTTGATGAAGTATCTAGGTCAAACCATGATGATTTCCATCTACGGTATTGCTTTTAATACTTCAGTAGCTCATGGTTTAGCTAAGCACCCTGGCTTGACGCAAGGGATGATGAACAAAATCGTTTCCGCAGAAAATGCCAAAACTTTAGCAGCAGATACGATTCCGCAATTGAGGCAGGCCCTTTTAGGTGGATTAAAAGCCGTCTATGTTGTGTCATTAATCGTAATAATTGTTTCTATTATTTTGAACCGAACTTATCGCGAACAAAAAATTAATACCAAGTAAAAAAAGCCAGATGCACATTCAATGCATCTGGCTTTTCCATCTTTTAAAAACTACGTTTCAATAATTGTTGCGGCATTTTCTTAAGCAATGTTGTTGCACTATTATTTGGAAAAATGTCTAAGCAATCGACTGCTTTTTGAGCATATTCTTGCGCTAATTTTCTGCTTTTTTCAATTACGGCACTATTAACAAGGATTTCTTGAATTAATTGCATATCTGAAACTGACATTTGGCGCTTTTTGTTTAAAATAGGCAACAGTTTCGTTTTTAGCTCAGGCTGATCGAGCGCAAGTAAAAGTGGCAGTGAATATATGCCGGTAGCTAAATCCTCTAAAGTAGGCTTGTTAAGCTTAGCGCTGCCTGTATAATCCAATAGATCATCCACAATTTGAAAGGCAATTCCTAAATTCTCTCCAAAATTGGCCAAAGCTGTGCTTTGTTCAGCATTGCCACCAGCAAAATGGGTACCTTCTTCGGCAGCTAGGCGAAAGAGGGCGGCAGTCTTGCCTTTAATATCATTTAGATAATCCGTAAAAGTCTGCTCTAAATTAAAGCGTTCAGCCATTTGATCTAGTTCACCATTTAAAATACGGCTCATGGTCTGGGCATTGCGCACTAAATATTCATGTTCCGTAGTGGTTTCAAGCATCAAGTCAAAGAAGTTGGTAAACAATAAATCACCAGCATAAACTGCAACGTCTTTGCCAAATTCTGCTTGAATGCTGATATTGCCTCTGCGCAAATCAGAATCATCGATGATATTATCATGAATCAAAGTTGCCATATGCAAAATTTCAATGGATGAGGCTAAATTAATAGTTTGCTGATTAACTTTCCCGACTACATGGGCTGCTAATAATAAAAGGCTAGGGCGTAAATATTTGCCGCCATTATCAGCCATTGTTAATAAAGTAGCTTGTAAACTCTGATGGGGAGTTTGAATGGTGTGCTGAATCAAAGTATCGACTTCAGCTAGTTCACCAGCAATAAGTGGATATTTTTTCCAAGGCTTAAAATTTTTCATAAATCGTTTCCTTAAACTAATAAAATTATTATCGTTTAATTGATTTGTTCAAATAGTTCCATTACTTATTGTTACGCAGATTGTGAATCTTACCAACAAAAAAACTAGTGAAAAATTAAATTCACTAGTTTTTTGTTTATTTTTGCGATTTTTCTAACATCTTTGGTTCGATGTAAAAGTGATACAAGAAAGAATAACCAACTAAAACAAAGGTGATTCCTTCAAGCCAGCCACCAAAAACATCAGATGGATAATGTACATGGACGAATATTCTTGTGTAGCCAATCAGGATTGGGAACAGCGCCCAAATGATGATCAATAGAGTTTTCCAGAATTTGCTTTTAATTAATAAAATAGTCAAAATAATTAAAACTCCGAATAATGCGGCACTACCAACTGAGTGACCGGATGGAAAACTGTAGCCGTCGGCATAAACTAAATGGTGAACAGTGGGACGATGACGCTCAACTGCATGTTTGATAATCCAGTTATAACCGTTGGCACAAATCATCACCCCCGCCGTAAACCAGGCGTAGGCATATTGTTTAAACGTAATTAAAATTATAAATAAGATAATCGTTTCTATCGTGATCGTGCTAGTATTGCCTAAATTGGTAAAAGTTTTTGCAAAAGCCACGTTAGCTGGATTGTTGTTGCAAACGATGCCGATGACTGCGTTGTCAAAGCTGTGGATAAACTGTGACCCAGATGACACTAGCATCGCCCACGCTGCGTAGATGACCACAAAGATTATCCCTGGAATCAGGGTATCTCTTGGTGGATTTTTTGTATTAATCAAAGAAAGTCTCCCCTTGTAATTTTTAGCATTTGTGGTAAATTATAATCATTATCTATAAGAAAATAAAGGTCAGGAAGTAGTAACAAGGATATTTTTTCAGAGAGAGACTGGTTGCTGTGAAGTCTTAAAGTG
This sequence comes from Lactobacillus helveticus, assembly GCF_046109915.1. Classification (NCBI taxonomy): domain Bacteria; kingdom Bacillati; phylum Bacillota; class Bacilli; order Lactobacillales; family Lactobacillaceae; genus Lactobacillus; species Lactobacillus helveticus. The sequence goes on from NZ_CP151471.1 coordinate 30,566, forward strand.
GAATTGCGAACTTGTCCTGGTATTGAAACCTATCGTCGCCATCCGCGTTAAGGAGCAATTAAGTGTCACAGATTGTGAAACTTAGGTGGTACCGCGATAACTCGTCCTATGATTAACGTCATAGGGCTTTTTTATTTGTAAAAGGAGAGAAAAATCTTGTATAACCACAAAGCAGTTGAAAAGAAATGGCAAGATTATTGGGCAAAACATGATACCTTCAAGACAGGTACAGATCCCAAGAAGAAAAATTATTATGCATTGGACATGTTCCCATTCCCATCTGGTAAGGGACTTCACGTAGGTCACCCAGAAGGATATACTGCAACGGATATTGTCTCACGTATGAAGCGTGCACAAGGCTACAATGTGCTTCACCCAATGGGTTGGGATGCATTTGGACTTCCAACAGAACAATATGCATTGAAGACTGGTGAAGATCCAGCTGTTGTTACTAAGAACAACATTGCAAACTTTAAGCGTCAACTTAACAAGTTAGGCTTTTCATACGACTGGGATCGTGAAATTACTACTAGTGATCCTAACTACTACAAGTGGACTCAATGGGTCTTTGAACAAATGTACAAAAAGGGTCTTGCTTATGAAGCTGAAGTACCAGTTAACTGGTCACCAGACCTAGGTACTGTTGTAGCTAACGAAGAAGTTATCGATGGTAAGACTGAACGTGGTGGATACCCAGTTTACCGTCGTAACATGCGTCAATGGATGCTTAAGATGACTGCTTATGCAGATCGTCTTTTGGAAGACCTTGATGACTTGGACTGGCCAGAACCAGTTAAGGAAATGCAGCGTAACTGGATTGGTCGTTCAGTTGGTGCACAAGTAACTTTCAAGATTAAAGATAGTGACAAGACTTTTGACATCTTTACCACTCGTCCTGATACCTTATTTGGTTGTTCATACACTGTTCTTGCTCCAGAAAACAAGTTGGTTCAAGAAATTACCACAGATGGTCATAGAGACGAAGTTAATGCCTACATCAAGAAGATTGAATCTAAGTCTGACCTTGAAAGAACTGATTTGAACAAGGATAAGACTGGTGTATTTACTGGTGCTTATGCAATTAACCCAGTTAACGGCAAGGAAGTGCCAATTTGGATTTCTGACTACGTTTTAGCAAGCTATGGTACTGGTGCCGTAATGGCAGTTCCAGCTCACGATGATCGTGACTACGCTTTTGCTAAAAAGTTTGATTTGCCAATTAATCAAGTACTTGAAGGCGGCGATCTTTCTAAGGCTGCCTTCACTGAAGATGGTCCACACATTAACTCAGAATTCTTGAATGGCTTGAACATCAAGGATGCTAAGAAGAAGATGGTTGACTGGCTTGAAGAACACAACTGCGGTGAAAAGAAAGTTAACTACAAGCTTCGCGACTGGGACTTCAGTCGTCAACGTTACTGGGGTGAACCAATTCCAGTTATCCACTGGGAAGACGGTACTACTTCACTTGTTCCAGAAGATCAACTTCCACTTCGTTTGCCACATGCAACTGATATTAAGCCATCAGGTACTCCAGAAAGTCCATTAGCTAACTTGACTGACTGGGTAAATGTAGTTGATGAAAATGGTCGAAAAGGTAAGCGTGAAACCAACACTATGCCTAACTGGGCTGGTTCAAGCTGGTACTACTTGCGTTACGTTGATCCACACAATGATAAAGAATTAGCTGATTACGACTTATTGAAACAATGGCTTCCAGTTGACCTTTACATCGGTGGTGCAGAACACGCAGTTCGTCACCTTCTTTACGCTAGATTCTGGCACAAGGTTCTTTACGACTTGGGTGTTGTTCCAACCAAGGAACCATTCCAACGTTTGTACAACCAAGGTTTGATCTTGAAGAACCATGAAAAGATGTCTAAGTCAAAGGGTAACGTAGTTAACCCAGACGAAGTAATCGATGAATATGGTGCAGACTCACTTAGAATGTACGAAATGTTCATGGGCCCACTTGATGCTTCAATCGACTGGGATGACAACGGTCCAGCTTCAACCAAGAAGTTCTTAGACCGTGTATGGCGTTTGTTCGTTAATGATCTTGACTTGAAGGCAATTCCACAAGAAAGAATTGTGGATAAAAACGATGGTGAACTCGACAAGGTTTACGCAGAAACTGTTAAGAAGGTTACTGAAGACTTTGACGCTCTTCACTTCAACACCGCTATTTCTCAAATGATGGTCTTCATCAACGCTGCTCAAAAGGCTAAGACTATTCCACGGGAATACGTAGAAGGTTTCGTTAAGCTTTTGGCACCAGTTGCTCCACACATGATGGAAGAAATCTGGCAAGTATTTGGTCATGATGAATCAATTACTTACGCTAAGTGGCCAACTTATGATCCAGCTAAATTAGTTGAATCTGCTGTAGAAATCATGGTTCAAGTTAACGGTAAGCTTCGTGGCAAGTTCGAAGCTGCTAAGGATGCAGATAGAGATGACGTTCAAAAGCAAGCTATGGCTTTACCACACGTACAAAAATTCTTGGAAGGCAAGGACGTTAAGAAAGTTATCGTTGTACCTAACAAGATCGTTAATATTGTTGCTAAATAAATTAAGTTTTTCCTAAAAGCTCGGTGAAGTTGAACTTCAAAGGGCAAATTGCGTGACAATTAATTAGTTAATACTTTTTATTAGGAAAAATTGATGGAAGAAGAAAATAATTTAGATAGCAAGGATACACAAAGTACTTTTTTAAAAGGCTCTGCCTGGATGACCTTTGGTTCGATTGCTTCTAGAATTTTGGGTGCATTGTATATTATTCCTTGGTATGCCTGGATGGGCGACTATGGGAATATTGCCAATGCTTTAACTGCTCGAAGTTATAATATTTATACTATTTTTATTCTAATTTCGACGGCCGGAATTCCGGGAGCGATTGCCAAACAAGTAGCCAAGTATAATGCTTTGAATGAGTATGGAATTGGACGAAAATTGTTCCATAAAGGGCTGATTTTAATGGCCTTCTTAGGTGTGATTTCTGCCGCGATTATGTATTTTGCTTCACCGCTATTAGCATCTAACGGTAGTCAAAGCGATCCTAGACAGATTGCGGTTATGCGCAGTTTGTCGTACGCAATTTTGATTATTCCGATTCTGAGTATCATGCGTGGGTACTTCCAAGGGTACGCGGATATGATGCCAAGTGCGATGTCGCAATTCGTGGAGCAGTTTGCCCGAGTAGTCTGGATGCTATTAACTGCATTTGTCATCATGCAGGTGCAGCACGGCTCCTATGTTCATGCTGTTATTCAGTCAAATTTAGCTGCTGCAATTGGTGCCACATTTGGGATTGGCTTGTTAGTCTGGTTCTTGTTTTCACAGCGAAAACAGCTAGATGACTTGGTTGCCAATTCGAATAACCGATTAAAGGTTTCTACAACTGAACTGTTTGCGGAGATTATCGAACAAGCAATTCCATTTATCATTATCGATTCGGGAATCACTTTATTCTCATTGGTTGACCAATATACATTCCACCCAATGATTGCTGGCTTGGTACATGCAAGTTCAGACACGATTGAAGATTGGTATGCCTTATTTGGTCTTAATGCCAATAAGTTGATCATGATTATCGTATCTTTGGCAAGTGCAATGGCAGTAACGGCGATTCCGCTGTTATCAGCTGCACACACTAGAGGCGACTTTAAGAGCATTTCTAAGCAAATTGCTAATACGATGGACTTGTTCTTGTTCGTAATGATTCCTGCCGCATTTGGTATGGCTGCCATTAGTAAGCCAATTTACACGGTTTTCTATGGTCCAGATCCATTAGGTAGCAACGTCTTATACTTGTCATCATTTACTGCAATTATTTTAGGACTTTTTACGGTATTGATGGCAGTTTTGCAAGGTCTATCAGAGAATGGATTAGCAATCAAATACTTGGTTTTAGGTTTAATCCTGAAGGGGATTTTGCAATACCCAATGATCTTTTTATTCAAGGTGTACGGACCTTTGGTTGCTACCAACTTAGGACTAGTAGTAATCGTTTTGCTGGCATTGAAGCACCTAGAAGTACAATACGACTTCAACTTGAATAGAACGAGCCGACGCTTAGTAGGTATTACCGCATTTTCGATAGGGATGTTCCTAATTGTTAAATTAGTTGAGATGGGCTTAGGCAGATTCTTAAACCCAGATCATCGAATTTCCGCTTTGATTTTGGTAATTTTATCGGTAGGCGTGGGAATTATCTTTTATGGTTTTGCCACGATAAAGACAGATTTAGCCCAAAAGGTAATGGGTAGCAAGATTGAACGAATTTTAGTTAAATTGCATATTCAGTCTTAAAAATTGAATAAAGTCAAAACGAGTAGCATGATGCTGCTCGTTTTTTGTATGCCATTTAAATGATAAAAATAAATACATAATTTAAGTATTAATACAGAATTAGGTTAGAAAAATAATGGAACCGTTTTATTAGTTAAGGAGGAAGGATCTTCATGAAAAAGATTATTAATGATCCACACGATGTTGTTCCAGAAATGGTTGATGGAATGACACGTTCATATCCACAATATATTGAAAAAATTGAGGGTACAGAAGCAGTTGTCCGTAGTGATAAAGAATCAATGAAAGGTAAAGTTGGTATTGTCAGCGGCGGAGGTTCAGGTCACGAGCCAACTCATGCAGGCTATGTAGGCAAAGGGATGCTGAGTGCAGCTGTTTGTGGACAAATATTTACTTCACCAACTCCTGATCAAATTTATGCTGCAATTAAGGCAGTTAACCAAGGCCAAGGTGTATTTTTAGTTGTTAAAAATTATTCTGGCGACGTTATGAACTTTGATATGGCAAAAGACTTAGCAAGTATGGATGATATCCCTGTTAAAGAAATTGTTGTTGATGATGACATTGCTGTCGAAAATAGCACATATACACAAGGGCATCGTGGTGTTGCAGGAACGATCTTCATGCATAAAATTTTAGGTGCTACTGCTCAACAGGGTGCAAGTTTAGATGAAATTGATGAATTATCACATAAAGTTTTGCCTAATATTAAAACGATTGCGGTTGCTCTTTCTGCTGCAACTAATCCCGAAGTTGGTAAACCAGGCTTTGTTTTAAAAGAAGATGAGATAGAGTACGGTGTTAGTATTCATAGTGAACCAGGATATCGTCGTGAGAAGATTAAGCCTTCAAAGGCTTTAGTTGAAGAGCTAGTTGGCAAATTAAATGATGAAATGAAGCTAGATGGTAATAAGAAATATGCTTTTCTTGTAAATGGCACGGGTGCTACGCCACTTATGGAACAATACGTTTTTGCCAACGATGTTTTAAATAAATTAGAAGAATTCAATATTAAGCCAAGCTTTATGAAAGTCAGTAATTATATGACTTCAATTGATATGGCTGGTATTTCTTTAACTTTATTTGAAATTAAAGATGACAAGTGGCTTGACTACTTGAATTATCCTGTTGAGACTATTGGTTGGTAGAAAGGACATAAAATGACATTAACGGTTGATACATTAATTGTATGGATGAATAAATTTGCTGATAAAATTGAAACAAATAAGCAATACTTGAGTGATCTTGATACACCAATTGGTGATGGTGACCATGGTTTTAATATGGATCGCGGAATGAAAGCGGTGGAAGAAAAGCTTTCAACTAAACCATCTGAAAAAAAGGTAAAACTAATACGCAAAAAACAGGTAAAATTTTTTTGAAAAATAAAAATAATAGAAAAAACTACTAGATCCATCTAGGAATCTAGTAGTCTTTGAGTGATATTAATAATTTTAGGAGTCTAAAAGGTTAAAAATCAATTTGGTGAAACTGCTGATAAAATAAATACACCGAGCAATTCAAGTGCCAAAAAAGAAATTCCAATAATTGTAGTCATAATTGCCATCCCCTTAGTTTGGAGATAAATAATTTTGATATTTATCTTATTCATACTCTTTATCTTTACAATTTTTACTTTAGCATATAATTTAATAAATATAAAGCGCTTACATTAAAAAACGGAGAAAAAAGACGAAATCTCTGAGAAATTGTCTTTGTCGCCCCTGCCAAGGAAGTCCATTATAGCATTTTGCATAAGTAAAAGTTATGGCTAGCCAGTAATTATAGATATTTCTCAAGCTTAATTTCTAAGCATACAATGTAATTGAGTTAAGCAAAGAAGAAGAAAAATGGCTAAAAACGAAGAAGAAGTAAAAAAACAGTTCATTTGGTTTTGGTGAACCTAACACAGCTTATGCGAAATATTTTACTGGTGAAAGTTATTTGAACCCACTTGCTAATAAGGCTAATTGCAGTATTTCAAATGTTTCATTTGAGCCGGGATGCATTAATCATTGGCACATGCACACTGTTCCTCAAACTTTGGTTTGTGTTGCAGGTGAGGGCTGGGTTCAAGAAAGAAGGCAAGCCAGCTCATAAGATGACACCAGGCGATGTTTATGTTGTTTATAAAGCTAAGAATCCAGATGTTCAACAAGCAACTGTAACTGTTATTTATCACGATGATACCGATGACAAGAATTTGCCAGGAGGCTGGACTTCAGGTGAACAAGATGAAGGTACACCTGTTAAGTACACTCAAGATGATATCAATAAAGCCATCGAAGGTTGGAAAAAGAAGCACTACCACTATGTAAGAACTGATGGTACTCTTCCAACAACTATTCCTGCTCAAGACACGACGGTAACTGTTCACTTGGCTCATAATATGATTCCGGTAAATCCAAATACTCCAGATAAGCATGGAGTAAATCCTGATCAATTAACTGAGACATTTACTTCAACCTTGCATTACCAAACTAAAGAAGGCAAACAGCTTGCTCCAGATGCAGTTCAATCATCAAATTGGATTCGTCAAGTCACTGTTGATGAAGTTACTAATAAGGTAGTGCCAGATGGTGAATATACTACTAAGTGGCAATTAGTTGGCAACGATGATAGATACAATAACTTCAATGTTCCAGTTGAAATTGGTTATGTAGCTGAAAAGACTACCAAAGATGGTGCACCTGTTACTAATATTGTTCCTGGTCAAATCAAGGTACAAAGAAATCTAGAAGACACAGTTATTTATGACAAACTTGCCGACATTATTCCAGTAGATCCAGAAGGTACCCCAATTCCAGGCGTACCAAAGACTCCAGAAAAGGATAATACTCAAGAGCCTAGCGAGCCAACTCCAGATGTTCCAGAACCTGATGAACCAGAGCCAGATGAACCTGATGTTCCAACGCCACGTCGTCACCACAAGAACAAGAAGCATACGTCAGCTTCAAAAACGATGAATAATTGGTCAAACAATAGAAGCCCTTATGGTGAGAATAGTAATTACAAACCAATTGGTGAAACTGCCCCAGGCAATGGCGAATCTGTTTTGCCAAACGGCGAAGTAGTTGATCATAACGGCAATGTAGTTGGCTACGTTGATGCAAATGGAAAGATTCATCATACTTTGCCACAAACTGGCGAAAGCAACAATGAAAATGTAGTTGCAGCAGTTTTAGGAGGAACCGCCGTAGCCCTCGGTCTTATTGGCTTGACCGGTGTGAAGAGACGTCACACGAATTAAACCAATAATTTTTAGATAACATTTTCCCCTAATGAAGAGCGATGCAAATGCATCGCTTTTTTGTACAAAAATATTGACTAATAAAAAGTAAGTGATGTGGTGATCATATAATTAAACAAAAACGTAGAATACTTAAGGAGAAAAATGAAATGACTGAAAAGAATCAAGACAAAAAGAAATTGCAATCAGCTTTTGCTTCTCTTAATGATGACAACAACTTAAGTGCAGGCGTTTGTGGTCCAGATGGCTGTGAAATTGATTGGAGCAAAGCTAAGAAAAATGTCAAAGATGATCAAAAATAATCTGGATATAATGCCAGAAAATGCAGTTTTATATTTTGACAATGATTGGTGCGCTCAATGTTATAGCGAAACTAATGTTGTAAAAGAATTTGCTCAAATAGTTGGCGATGCGGTGCCTTTTTACGAAATAAATGTAAATGAAAAACCGGAATTGGCTACTAAATTTGCAGTTTGGTCAGCACCTAGCATTGTCTTGATTAAGAACGGACATAAAGTTGATCAATTTAATAAATTTTTAGATCTCAATCAGTTCAAAACATTATTTGATTATTACTTTAGTGCGTTAAAATCAAAAGAGGTGAAGGAGCATGCAAGATAATCCAGCAATTACCTATCAAAATAATGCTTTTGATCAAGTGCTGCGCATCGGTAAAGCCGTCAGCAATCTGACTCGTTTGAAAATTATTTTCATTTTGGACCAAGGCCCAAAATCTGTGGAGGAGATCGCGAAGGCAATTAATATTAGCGTTGGTACCACCTCTAAGAATTTGCAAATATTAAAGCAGGGAAATTTAGTTAAAGAGGAAAAAAGCAAAAATTTTGTTTTTTATGCATTAGCCAATGAACAGGTAAGTCAATTGCTAGTATTGCTGACGAATTTAGCCGAAAAATCATTGCCAGAAATGCGAAATCTTGAGAAATCGTATGATACGTTGCCACAAACTGAAATATCAGATTTGAAAAATCAAAATATGGCAACGACATATATATTAGATTTGCGTCCGACCGATGAATTTAACAATGTTCATTTGCCTGGAGCTCATAATATTCCATTTAATGAAATTGATTTTGAAAATTTGCCATTTAAGCCAAATCAAGATGTGATGGTTTATTGTCGCGGACGTCTATGTGGCTATGCAGACTTTGTTGGTAAAGAGCTGAAGGCTAAGGGTTACAAGCATGTTAGTGTCTTTAACCATAGTGTAGCTGAGTGGCAAAATGAAAAAGCTGCGAAGTAGATTTAATTTTTTTAGCTAAGTAATTGACTTACAAAAAGTTAGTGATACTATAATATATAGCTCAACGAATTTGTAGAATAACTATTTAGGATAAAACTTAACGAGGTAATAACGATGAAAGAATATGATTTAGTTGTAATTGGTGCAGGTCCTGGTGGTATGACTGCCGCAATGTATGGAGCTAGAGCTAATTTGAAGGTTGCAATGATTGATCGTGGAGTTTATGGCGGTCAAATGAATAATACTGCTGAAGTTGAAAACTACCCAGGTTTTCCATCAATTATGGGACCAGATTTGGGCGAAAAAATGTACAAGAGTGCTACTGAACAAGGCGTTGAATTTGTCTATGGCGATGTGCAAAAGATTGAATTAGATGGTCAAAAACGCATCGTTAAGATGGATCCAGAAGATATCACAGCTAAGGCAGTAATTATTGCGACTGGTTCAACTAATCGTAAGCTCGGTATTCCTGGTGAAGAAGAATATAGCGGCAGAGGCGTTTCTTACTGTGCTGTCTGCGACGGTGCATTTTTCAAAGATGAAAATGTTGCTGTCGTAGGTGGTGGTGATTCCGCCATTTCTGAGGGACTTTACTTAGCAAATTTGGCTAAGGATGTCGATGTAATTCACCGTCGTGATCAACTTCGTGCTGAAAGAGTATTGCAAACACGTGCCTTCAAGAATCCTAAGATGGAATTTACTTGGGACAGTGTTCCATTAGAAATTGTTGGCGATGAAAACAAAGTCACTGGTGTTAAGGTACACAATAAGAAGACTGACGAAGATAAAGTGATTGATGCTTCAGGTGTCTTCATTTACATCGGTAATGTGCCAAACAGTGAACCTTTTAAGGAATTAAAGATTACCAATGATCAAGGCTGGATTATCACTAATGATCAAATGGAAACCACAGTTCCTGGAATTTATGCTGTTGGTGATGTTCGTCAAAAGAAATTGCGTCAAATTGTAACAGCTGTTGGTGAAGGTGGTATTGCCGGTCAAAACGCCTTCGAATATATTAGCGAATTAACTGATTAATGAGGTAGAAGATGGAAATTAAATACTGGTCAGATATTGCATGCCCATTTTGCTACATTGGCTCAACTAGAATGAAGAAGGCCATGAAGGAAGTTGGCATCTACGATGATACTAAGTTGGAACTTAAGTAATTTCAATTGAATCCAATGGAAGCTAAGACTGCTAAAAGTGGAGACTATATCAATCACTTTACTAGTGGCAAGAAAGAACTTGAAGCAGATGCTAAGCAGAAGATGGCGTACATCTCACAAATGGCTGCTGGTGAGGTTTGGAATTTCATTTAGATAAAGTTGTACCTACTAATACGATGGATGCTCACCGTTTGATCAAGTTAGCTGAGAGTAAAAATGATCGTGACTTGGTGGAAAGAGTAATCAATCGTTTTTACAAGGTATACTTCACAGATGGAAAATCAATTGCGGATAAAGACGTGTTGACTGCAGCTGCAGTTGAAGCTGGTCTTGATAAAGATGAAGTAGAAAAAATTCTTGCTTCTGATCAATATGAACGCCAAGTTGTTGGGGATGAAGTTGAAGCACAGCAATTAGGCATTCAAGGTGCGCCATTCTTTGTGATCAACAATAAATATGCAATCAAGCGGTGCACAACCATATGAAGTATTTGTACAAGCGTTAGAAAAAGTTAAGGCAGAAGAAAAGTAAGTTAATAATAAAAGTCGTTGCTCAAAAGTGAGTAACGACTTTTTGTTTGCAAATTATTGGTTAAGCTTGTTTCATGAAGTTTTCTAATTCCTTTTTAGTGAACTGATCACCATAATCAATCTCTAATCGATGTAGAATTTGCTGATTGGTTCCACCAAAGTCTCTTAAAGCAGAAATCAACTTCTTAAGACCAGCAATTGTAGCTTCTTCTTTCCCTTCTTTTTTTTCTTCTAAAAGTCTTGTCTCATAGTCCATAATCTTGTCCCTCCATTTTGAATCATCATTTAATTCCTTAATTTTCTTCTGTGCCCAGTCAAAGTATTTGTTTAAATGCACTGGACGATCATTGATCAAATCGACTAATCCTAACATGTCTTTGCTTTCACCGTTGGGCTTTCCTTTAGCATTTATTATAATGTCATCAATCTAATACGCAAAAAGTTGGCAAAATTTTTTCAAGAATTTAAAATAAAATGCTAAGTGTAAAATAGTTTGCGGTAACGTTTAAATATAAATTAAAAGGAGTCAAATCCATTTCAGGACTTGACTCCAAAACAAAAAGACCAGTAGTCTGATGTTAAGCAAAAAAACACATTAGAAGCTGGTCTTTTATGGAATTAATTGTAACTGAAATCGTCAAAATTATAAAGTCTGAAACTAATATTATTAAGCGTGAAAAAGCTATAGCCTTTTTCTTTCTCAATTTGATCAGAGAATTGATGTCCTTAGCCTTGGAACGAGTAGATTAAGAGCTAAGTGAATCAATGAAGAATCAGGGCTACCAAATTGAAAAGAAGAATCAACGTTCAATCAATATGGCTTTTGGCGAAGCGACTTATGTCAGAAGAAGGTACGTTAAAGCTGGGCAAGAAAGTCGCTATCCTTTAGATAAATTCATGGGCTTTGATAAGTACAAGCATTATAGCGTCTTGGCAGTAAGAAATATCCTGGAAGTAAGCAGCGTCGCTACTTATCGCAATACTGCCTTAGCTGTTAATTGTCTTTCGGGTTTTAATATTAGTCACGCTCAGATTGGCAATTTAGTTAAGACTGCAGGTCAAAAGATCAAAGAACAACAAGAAGCTGATAGTCGTTATGATGCTCAAACTGCAAAGAAGCAAGTGCCAGTTCTTTATCTTGAAGGCGATGGCGGTGCTGGTTACGCGAAAAAGGACTTTGATGAAATTGCCGGTCGTTGCGCTAAACATGAGCACTTTTTGGATGTCTTCCATTTGAACAAAAAGATTAAAGACCGACTTTGTTTCGCTCCAGAACTGCAGGGTAAATTAATCTATGCCTTAGAGTTTAAATACGACCGCGACTTAGTGAATACAATCTTGAATACCGCTGAAAGTAAACTAATTGATGAGTTAGATACGCCAAAAAATCACGAGCATTTTGCACGGCTTCGCAGCTATATTAATCGACGCTGGGACGATATCAAGCCGTTCAAGATGCGTAATTTGAAGGTTACTAAAGCAATCGGTAGCTGTGAGAGTAATCACCGTAAGTACACTTATCGTGTTAAAGGCCAAGGCAAATACTGGTCTGAAGCTGGTGCAGAAGGCATGCTTCGGATTTTGACCTGTATCAAGAATCGTGACTTAGAACAATGGCTAAATAGTGATTTTGAAGCAGGCAAATTAATCAGCTTAGATCACAAGAAGCTGCTGGCAGCGACCAGAGACAGCTTGAAGCGTCGCCATGAAATTCATGTTGGCATTCAACACGGAGCACTAGCAGCAGAGGTTGTCGGGGGGGAAGCTATTTAAGTAAATTCAATCGAAAGTTAAACCACATAAATTATTAAGAAATTAAGGTCAGACTAATGGTTTTTAGGCTACCGCAAAAATATTGACACTTACAATAAAATGTTTTTCAATAATTGAAAAAATATAAATGATAGAATTAGAGTTAAATACATAATCGATAAATAGCCAAAGTAACAAAAATATAAACGAGGAAAATATGAAAGATATTAAATTAATCGCCATTGATATAGACGGTACATTATTAAATAGTGAGCGCAAGTTAACTCCAGGCGTAATTTCTACCATTAAGCAAGCTAACGCAGCTGGGAAAAAGGTAGTTATCTGTACAGGACGCCCACTCGCTGGAGCACGTGAATATCTTAAGCCATTAGGTCTTGATGGGCAGGATGACCAATATATTATCAGTTTTGGTGGAGCGCTAGTTGAAACTACTACTGGTTACGGCTTGATCGAAGAGACTTTATCGTATGATGACTATATTAAAATCGAAGCAATAGCTAGAAAAGCTAATTTGCATTTTCATGCTAGCAGTGATGATTGTGTTTATACTGCCAATCGCAATATTGGTAAATATACTGTGCACGAATCTGTTTTGTGTAGTGTAGGTATTAAATACCGCACACAAGAAGAAATGGCAGATAAAAAGATTTATAAATGCATGTATGTCGATGATCCTGAGATTTTAAGCAATGCAATGGCTAAGTATCAAGCTGATTTTGACCAATTAGCTAAGGAATACATGTTAGTTAAGAGTACTCCGTTTTATTTAGAAGCTACTCGTAAAGGAGTAAATAAAGGAACTGCTTTAAAAGCTTTAACAGAAAAATTGGGACTAACTCCAGAAAACGTTATGGCAATCGGAGATGAAGCGAATGATTTGAGTATGATTGAATATGCAGGAACCGGTGTTGCAATGGGGAATGGAACTGATTTAGTTAAAAGCACTGCAAATGTGGTAACTGCTGATAATGATCATGATGGAGTGGCTCAAGCGATTAAAAATGTTTTGTAGTGTAAGCGGATACGGATAGCTCTATAATAGAGTTAGAAAGAAGATCTCGCTTATGGTTCAAGATGAAGAAAGAATTATTAGAGACAAAATTGAATATATCGTTAATCATGATGAAGAAGTAAAGAAAAATCCAGAATTGATAGAGATCGTGCGGACAGCTTGCGGACAGCTTATGGTAGAAGGGATGCTGGCAAACCGATGCAAGAAGTAGCTCTAGCTCTTGATAAGGCTTTAGCAGGATACATTACCAGTCACGGTGATGACACGCCTGACAGTGTCTTAGATTTACATCAAGAAATGCAAAAATTATCTGGGATATAGGAAGATACCTCATAGTTGGATCACAATTATGAGGTATTTTTGTTGGTCTAATGAACTACACCGACACTGAAGTGCCGGGTTTCTGGGAACACTGAGTAGTGTTTAGGATCTTACATTGAACTAGTCAAATACCTAACTCACGGAACTCAGCTTGTTACCATGGCCAGTCCCTGACCATTTAGCTTTGTACTTCCTTTATGCAGGATATTAACTGCCGCATTAATATCTCGATCATGCTTGGTTTGACACTTAGGGCAAATCCATTCACGAATCTCTAATGGCTTAGCGCCACTATTATAGCCGCATTTTGAACAAATTCTGGAAGTGTTCTTGGGATCAACTGCAATTAGTTTCTTGCCATACCATTCGCATTTGTATTCTAGCATTTGTCTAAACATCCGCCATGAAGCATTTGCAATCGATTTAGCTAAGTGATGATTTTTCTGAAGATTCTTGGTTTTCAAATCTTCAATCGCAATTACATCATATTGCTTAACTAAATGCGTAGTTAGTTTATGCAGATAATCTCTGCGCTGATTAGCTATTTTTGCTTGGTATCTGGCTTTTGAATTTTGCGCTTTTTGCCAATTAGCAAAGCTTTCTAAGCTTCTAGGACAAAGCACCTTTTTATTACTGTCTTGCAAAGCTAATAATTTAGCTAAATGTCTGCGACGAGCATATTTTCTTTGCCAGACTTTGGCTTTCTTTTCAAAATAAGAACTGTCAAAACTAGGATATTTTAGCCCATTAGACAGAATTGCTAAATCAGCCACGCCAACATCAATCCCAACCTGTTTGTCAGTTAAGCTGTACTTCTCTGGTTCAGATATTTCAGCTTGTAGAGACAAATAATATTTTCCTGTTGGTTCAAGCAGAACAGTGTAGCGCTTAATCTTAGTGTTTTGCAAAACTCCAGTCTTGCTGGTTTTGACATAGCCTAATTTAGGAATCTGCAAGTACCTTTTACCTGCAGTTTTTATGATTGACTTGCCTGTATAAGACTTTTTCAGATACTTGCGTGAATGAAAACGAGGCTTGCCAATTTGACCAGTTTTATCTTGAAAGAAGTTCTTCCAAGATTGAGTTAGGAATTCATTAACTACCTGCAAGCTTGAAGAATCGCTGTTTTTCAAAAAAGGATATTCTTTTTTAAGCGGCTTAAGCAGATAATTCAGCTTGAACTTGCCTAAAAAAGGCAAAGCTTTATTATTCTGATAGCGCTCATTCATCATGGCCAGCATTTGATTCCAAACAAAGCGATCATTGCCAAACATCTGCTCAAGCTGGTTTTGTTGTGTTCTATTAGGATAGAGTCTTAATTTGATCCCTTTTAGCACATTTGTTCCCTCCTTTCTTTTTAAGATTATATCAAACATATGTTTAAGAAAGAAGGGGGGAACAAGCAAAAAAACTAAAAAAGGCCGGATTCATCACGGGATTAAAATCCCGTGTTTTCTCCGGCAATTAATCAATAAAAGTGTTGAATACTGTAAGCGGATACTTAAAAGACTATAATGAGGGTAAAGATACTATCAGTATTTAACAGAAAAAGAGGCCTAGCATTATGACAAGACATAAATTTAACGTTGGAAAGTGGCTTCCCAGCGATCAAGAATTTGAAAATAAATGGGTAAAAAGGTTTATGAGGAAGCTAAGAGTGAAGAAAATAAAAATTTGCTTCCACCGCTTCAAGCCTTAAAAGAACTAATTGAATCAGATCGTTATATTTGGAATCTATTTCAGATGATGTTTGATGAGATTCCACAAAAAGATGTTGATACACCTGCAGGGACACCACAGGTTCGCGACTATCATGAACTATTATTAGTACTTAATCGTCTTATTCAGCGTGCCCCAGAATTTAATACAACTGGCTTGGTTGGTACGTCAATTAATGCCGTACTTGATTATCCAATGGGAACACGTGCAGGTTACGTTTTATTCAACGACCCACGTGTTAATGCCAAAATGAAAGGAATTCTTGACTATTGGGGTCGGTATTTACAAAGCGAAGATTCTAGCTATGTTTTGAATACTTCAGATAAAGGTTGGCTTTCACCGTATGCTTTAAATGAAATGGCTAAAGAATCAGATAGAGATAATTTCTTAGATTTGTTTGCTGTGCGCTCAACTGATGTTAAACAAAAGTTGGGCTACACGATTTCTTTACTCGGAAATTTAAAGCAGGTATTAGACCGGTTGCCTCACCAGATGATGATGACGTAATTGCCAATGCATGTGAATCAGCGCCATTTCGTATTGCACACGATGTCCCACTTAAAGCCAAGTTCTGGATTAAGGGTCAACCATATTCATTGATCGATCTATTGCACAATGATCCATGGACTTCTAAATTTGAGGGCGGAACCTTATATCAAGCATTCTTAAGTGCTCTTAGTTATCACCGCTGGAATAGTCCAGTTAGTGGCAAGATTGTTAAGGCTTATAACCTCGATGGTACTTATTATGGTGAAGCTTTAGCACAAGGATTTGAAAATCCAAATGGCCCTGATAAGGTTGCCGCAAATAATTCTCAAGCATTTTTGACATCGACTGCTACTAGAGCAGTTATCTTCATTCAAGCCGATAATCCTAAGATTGGTTTGATGTGCTTTGTAGCTGTCGGTATGGGGGATATTTCTAATAATGAGATCACTGTTCGCATTGGACAACATGTTAACAAAGGTGACCAGTTAGGGATGTTCCACTTCTGCGGATCTACTCATGTTTTGCTATTTAGACCAGAAGTTAAACTTGACTTTGATATGCATGGTCAAACGCCAGGTCTTGATACGACGAATATTAAGGTACGTGAAGCCATTGCACATGTTGAATAATAATGATATTAGACAAAAAACGAGAAAGTTATTTTTAATGCAACTTCCTCGTTTTCTAGTTATTCATTGTCTTTAGAATCTGATTCTTTTTCATCATTTGTTTTGGTAAAATCACTATCCATACTGTTAGAACGACCGGTGTGATAATCTGTGTCGTGTTTTTCAGCTTTAGGGGATGATGCACCAGGTTCTGGCATTACCATTGCGGCAATGATGTAAAGTGCGATGCCAGGGAAAATACCAGTGAACAGAATTACAGCTGCACCTATAATTCTTACCCAAGCTGGATCAAAACCGAAGTAATTAGCGATACCGCCAAATACACCAGCTAAAATTTTATCAGGTGATTTAGTTAATCTTTTTTGCATAATAATAGCCTCATTTCTATTTGCTATTGCTTACTTATAATTATACAGCAAGTGACGGTGATAGTAATATGCAGTGATTTTTTGATTATAGCAAAAAGACCTAGCAAATACTGCTAGGTCTTTACTTATGCCCGCTAAAGGATTCGAACCTTCACTCAGTCACCTGAACAGCGACCTGAACGCTGCGCGTCTGCCAATTCCGCCAAGCGGGCATTTTTCTCATGTACATGAATAATAATACCAAATATTTGGTAAAATGTAAGCATAAATATACTTTATTATTCAAAAGGACGGGTTTCATGTTTTTTAGTAAAAAGATAAAACGAGCTGTTATCAGTCTCGTTGCTCTTATTTCATTAGTATCGTGTGGTGCAACATTTTCAGCACCTGTTAAGGCGGATGTGGCTAATTATCAAACGGATCAAGTTAAATTAGATGTCAAGTCAGCGATTGCTATTGATAGTAATAGCGGTCAAGTTTTGTATGCAAAAAATGCAGATAAAACATTGCCAATTGCTTCTATGACTAAACTAGTGACAGTTTACTTAACTTTAAATGCGATTAAGAATCAAAAATTATCTTGGGATCAAAAAGTTAAGCCAACTGCTCCAATTGTAAAAGTGGCTAACAATGCAGAATATTCAAATGTCCCTCTTAAAATGGGTCATTCTTACACTATTAAGCAGCTTTATCAAGCAACTTTAATCGAATCAGCTAATGGTGCTGCCATGCTTCTTGGCCAAATCATTGCTGGTTCACAAAAGGCATTTATCGATCAAATGCGTGCACAAGTTAAGAAATGGGGCATTAAAGACGCTAAAATTTACACTGCTTGTGGTTTACCAAATGGTAATTTAGGTAAGGATGCATATCCTGGTGTAAATAAAAATGCTGAAAATTCCATGTCAGCTAAGGATATGGCAATTGTAGGTCAAAAATTAATTCAAGATTTCCCTGAAGTCTTAGATACTACTAAGTTAGCTCATTTAGATTTCAAAGACCAAGGTCATACTACTAAGATGGCTAACTTTAATTGGATGCTAAAAGGTCTTTCTCAATATGACCAAGCATACCCAGTAGATGGCTTGAAGACTGGTACCACTGATGCTGCAGGTGCTTGCTTTATCGGAACTGTTAATCATGCTGGTGCGCGTTTAATCACTGTAGTCATGGGTGCACGTCATAAGGATGGTACTGATCCTGCACGTTTTATGCAAACTAAGAAGTTAATGAACTATGTCTTCACTAAGTATCGTCCTGTAACTTTTAATGAAGGCAGTCAAATGGCTGGTGCCAAAAACATCAAGGTAACTGATGGAGATAACGCTACTACTAATTTAGGTCTTAAGGAAAAGACCACTATTTGGGATCCTGCTGATGGCAAGACTTTAGTAGCTAAATTAAACAAGCAAACAATCGAAGCACCAATTACTAAAGGTCAAGTAGTTGGCAATTATCAATTTAAGTCTGGCAATGAAAAGATTGTTTCATTATCAAATCCTAACGGAATGAATGTAAAAGCTAAGGCACTTGCCGCAAATGGTAAGGTTAACTTCTTTGTAAGAATTTGGCGGATGCTTTTCGGAGGCAGATAAAATGACAGAAATAACTGAAGACATTTTAAAGAAAGTTATCAAAAAAAGAGCCAGCGACAGTTATAAAGGAAAATATGGTCGCGTGCTTTTAATCGGCGGTAGCGAAAACTATGGCGGTGCAATTATTATGTCTACTGAAGGTGCTGTTAATGCTGGTGCTGGTTTAGTAGCGACTGCAACGCATCCCCTTAATATGTCAGCTTTACATGCTCGTTTGCCAGAGGCAATGTTCATTGACTGGCGCGATAGCAAGTTAGCTGATTTGATTAAAAAGGTAGACGTAGTTGTCTGCGGACCAGGTCTTGGAATGAGCGATTTGGCTAGACAAATTTTGGTAATTTTAAGAAGATGTACTTCAGAAAATCAAACGGTAATTTTAGATGCTAGTGCATTGGATTTGATCGGTGAAGATAAAACTGTGTTACCTGCTAATGCTGGACATTTGATTTTGACGCCGCATCAAATGGAATGGCAGAGATTAAGCCAAATTCGTATTCCATTTCAAACAGATAGCGCAAATATTGATGCTCTTAATCAATTGATTCCAGATAGCAATGCAATGCTGGTTTTAAAATCCAATCATACGCATGTTTATGATGGAACAGGTCAATTTTTCGTTAATCCAATTGGCAATCCTGGCATGGCTACCGGCGGCATGGGCGATACTTTGGCTGGCATTATTGCTGGCTTTGTAGCACAATTTGGCCCAAGCGTGGATACGGTTTTAGCTGCAGTTTACATTCATTCTTTGGCTGGTGATTTAATTAATAAAGATAATTATGTGGTTAGACCAACAAAAATTTCTAAAATATTGCCTAAATTAATGAAAAAATATTCCGAATTAGACTAAACATGTTAAAATTTTAGTAGTCATAAAGACATCCCACTATTTAGGGATGTTTTTTAACATAATGCTATGAAGACGCGTAGCATAATTTTTATTAAAAACTACAGATAAAGAAGATTAATATATTTATGAAGAAAAATATTGTTGTTGTAGCTAGTATTATAATTGCTTTCGGAGCTATTATTGGTTTGGCTAAGGCTTGTGCGCCGAAGTCTGACGTTTCTCAAGAGGCTGTTTCTACCCAAAAAATTGCTAAACAAAAGAAAAATAAAACTAAACATAAAAATACCAAAGCAGATGGTGATATTTTGCGCCCTTATAAAGATCCTAAGGATCTAAGAAAGGCGGGGACTTGGAATAAAAAGAGCGAAACTAAAAATCATCCTAAGATTAGTCCTACTGAAAAAGATTTGACTTTAAGAGTATCACTTGAAGGCAACCGTACCTACTTGCTTAGAAAAGGTAAAGTAATTTATACTATGCTGTCAACAGGTGGTATTTATAAGAAGGGCAAGTCTCTTACTCAAACTGGAACTTATACTATTCAAGCTGGTCGTGGTGATAGCTTCTTTAACTATAATTTGAATGAAGGGGCTAACAATTGGACTAGTTGGAGTCCAGATAATGTTTACTTATTCCACTCTGTGCCAACTAAGGGTGATGGTAGCTATAATATGAAGGAAGCTGCTAAGTTGGGTAGAACTCAAGGTTCTCATGGTTGTATTCGACTCAGTGTACCAGACTCTAAGTGGTTAATGGATAATATTCCTGATGGCACTAAGGTAGTTATTAAAGATCATTAATACAGAAAAAGCGTTACTCAGTTTTGAGTAGCGCTTTTTTCATAGTGAGTTGAGCCATTCAAGTTGACCCTCATTACGAGAGATAGCCCGCGTTAAGATCAAGTAATGACCATAGTTTTTTTCTATATCTTTTTGATTACTGAATAGTAATTTCTTGCGAGCATACAAGTGTTGCAACTGTGTTTTGATCAATGCTTTTTCTTCATTGATTAATTCCGCAATCCGTGGATCATTTTGATCATTAATGAAGAATAATTTGAGTGAAAAGAGATCATGGCTGACTGCTAATTCTGTGATAGGCTGCTTTATCCAGTTTTCTAATTGGAGAGCGCCTTTTTTAGTTAGTGAGTAATTGATCTCTTTTTCGTTGTTTTCCTTTTGAGTTCCAGTAATCCAGTCATCAGCTAGCATCTTTTTGAGTTCAGGATAGATTTGGCTGTGGGATGCTTTCCAGAATTCACCGATTTCTTCGTTAAATTGATTGGTTAATTCTTTACCTGTTGAATTAGGGTTTTGTTTTAAAATTCCCATAATGATGTAGGGAAGTATGCGTTTTTTTGGCATGGAATCATCTTTTCTTTAATTGATAAGTTCATTTTACCAAAAAAGAAAAATTAATTATTTTTGAACGTACTTGTGACCATCTTTTTTGATGATGCGGTAATTTTCATCGTAATAATTGCCATTTCTAATGTCGTCAGTCATACCTTCATAAGGTGCTTCAGCGATAGTTTCTCCATTATCTGTGCCAGCATCTCCGATATAAGTGATTTTGGCAAATTCTGGAACTACCATCTTTGGGTAGGTATCGTATTTTTCACGAGATTCATGCATTAAATCGATGTGTTCGTTTTGGTAACAAGCTGTGATTTCGGGATGATCTTGGACCCATTTAGGGAAGAAAATTGTTCCGTTTAATTTGTGTTCATTAGGAATGAAGTCAAGTGCAACATCAGTACCGGTTGGTTCTGTCCAAGCAATCTTGTATACTCCGTCGGTTAAAAGATTGATATGAGCTTCTTGGTCTTTTACCCAGCGGCCAGCTACCATGCCACCGTGAATGCGGTAATCAACAGTGTGATCATTTTTGCAGTACCATTCATATTCCCAACCATTGTCGTAAGTGTAGATGAAGTGAGTACCCACGAAGTCTTCTAAGGTGTGGAATTCTTTATTCATGTTGTTTAATTTTGCCATTATTTTTCCTCCTGCTAGTAAATTTTTATTCAATCTTTTATTAGTCGTTATCGACACAAATGTTATATGGCGATATTTACATAAAATGCAAGAACTTTTTATGCTTAAAATTTTTGTAACTTCCCACGAAAAAATTGTCCCTTTTGCGTAATAAATAGTAGAGGTATTTTTTACCTCAAATTATGTTAAGGAAGGTATAATTGTGGTACGAAACGAAAACCATAATCTAACGATTACTCGCGATCCCATCCTTGGGCATGTTTTTAGCAAAATAGAGAATTGCTTGCACTTGTTGCAGAGTATTCTTCCAGATCTGGGGATAACTGAAGTCGAAGTTACACCTCAGAAGCAGTTAAACAAGAATTTGCTAGAGAAGAATGTAATCATGGATCTGTGTGCAAAGAACAAGGATGGAAAAATCTTTGATGTAGAAATGCAAACGACCAAGCAAAAATGGCCTGGTGTCAGATTTCGCTACTATCAATCTATCGCAGATCAAGATTCATTGAAGCCTGGTGAAGATCTGGATCAAATTAGAGAAACATATATTATTTTCATTTATCCATTCGATCCATTCGGCGAAGGAAAATATATCTATGAAGGTATGTTTCTTTTAGATAAAGATAATCCTGATTCGCAAGCTAATACGAAAATACATTGGATTTCGATTAATGCTAGAGGCTATAAAGGCCAGATTACACCAGAGCTAAAAGAATTTTTGGATTATATAAAATATGGGTTGACTAAAGATAGTAGTAATTTCATTAAGAAGATTGATCGGGAACGTTTAGATTACATTAGAGGTACGGAGTGAAGGGATGCAAAGATGAGCTTAGATGTACTGTTAGCTGATGAAAGAGCAGAAGCTAGAAAAGAAGGACGTCGCCAAGGCCGTGAAGAAGGGCGTCGAGAAGGCAAAGCGGAAGGCAAACTGGAAGCTCAAAGAATAGGTGTAAAAAAATTCGTTCAAAATGTGCGCGAACTTGATCAGTCTGATGATTGGATTATGTCGAAGCTAATCAAAGATTATGGAGCTACTTTTAGTAAATCTGAATTAAAAAAGTTGATGCTAGAAGCGGAACAAGAATAGTTTTTTACCTAAATTAGTAGCCAGCACCATTCTTTCCTGCTATAATCATCTTTGCCAGTAAGTTAGAAGTAGTAATTATTTTCTTTTTTAAGCGAGCCTATGTTGGTGGAAGATAGGTATTAAGGAATAACGAAGGCGTGTCTAACTGAATAATAATGATTTTAAATAAGCGGATACTTTGTATCAATTTGAGTGGTACCGCGGGTTAATGCTCGTCTCTTTCTATCTAGGATAGGAAGAGGCTTTTTTGTTTAGAAAAGAGGAAAATATGGACTTTAAGAATGAAGTTGTTGACTTAGTTGCTAGCCAAGTTGATTTACCAAAAGAAAAAATTGCTGCATTAATTGAACGTCCTAAGAATGTTAAGATGGGTGACTATGCTTTCCCAGCATTTATTTTGGCTAAAACTTTGCGCAAGAATCCTGCAATGATTGCCCAAGATATTGCAGAAAACTTAAGTAGTGATAATTTTGCTAGCATCAAGGCAGTTGGACCTTACGTAAACTTTGCAATTGATCATGAAAAGCTTGTTTCTTCAACTCTGAAGGATGTTTTATCTGAAAAAGAACATTACGGTGATCAAAAGTTGGGTGAAGGCAACATACCAATTGATATGTCTTCACCAAACATTGCTAAGCCGATGTCAATGGGCCACCTTCGTTCAACTGTAATTGGTAATTCAATTGCTAAGACAATGGAAAAGGTTGGTTATACTCCAATCAAGATTAACTACCTTGGTGACTATGGTACTCAATTTGGTAAGTTGATTGCTGCTTACAAGCACTGGGGCAACGAAGAAGACGTTAAGAAAGATCCAATTATGAATCTTTTCCATTACTACGTTCGTTTCCACAAAGAAGCTGAAAATAATCCTGAACTCGATGATGAAGGTCGTGAATGGTTCAAGAAACTTGAAGACGGTGATCCAGAAGCAGTTAAATTGTGGAAATGGTTCCGTGAAGTTTCTCTTGAAGACTTCAAGCGCATCTACAAGGAATTGGGTGTAACTTTTGATTCATACAACGGTGAAGCATTCTTCAATGACAAGATGCAACCAGTAATCGATGAATTGAAGGAAAAAGGTTTGCTTCATGAATCACGCGGTGCACAAGTTGTAGATATGGGACCTGATGAAACCCCAGCCATTATCGTTAAATCAGATGGTACTTCAATTTACTTAACTCGTGACTTAGCAGCTGCTGAGTGGAGAATGAAGGAATACGACTTTGTTAAGATGCTCTACGTTGTAGGTAACGAACAAGCTCAACACTTTGTAGAACTTAAGACTGTTCTTAAGAAGATGGGCTATGATTGGTCCGATGAAATTCACCATGTTCCATTTGGTTTGATTACCCAAGGCGGTAAGAAGTTATCTACTAGAAAGGGTAACGTTGTCTTCCTTGATCAAGTATTAAAGGATGCTGTTTCTCTTGCTAAAAAGCAAATTGAAGAAAAGAACCCAGATTTAGCTGATAAGGATCAAGTGGCTCATGACGTAGGTGTCGGCGCAGTTATTTTCCACGATTTGAAGAATGATCGTTTAGACAACTTTGACTTTGACTTAGATGAAGTTGTACGTTTCGAAGGTGACACTGGTCCTTACGTTCAATACACTAATGCTCGTGCACAAAGTGTCTTGCGTAAAGCCGCTGCAATGGGTGAAAAGCCAAGTGAAGGCGACTTTGCCTTAGATGATGACTGGGCATTTGCCGTAGCTAAGGACTTAGCTGACTTCCCAAGAATTATTGCAAGAAGTGCTGATAAGTTTGAACCATCTGTAATTGCTAAGTTTGCTCTTGATTTAGCTAAGAAATTTAATAAATACTACGCAAACGTGAAGATTTTAACTAAGGATGACAAGATTGGTGCTCGTCTTGCTTTAGTTCAAGCTACATCAATTGTTTTGACTGAAGCACTTAGACTTTTGGGCGTTAACGCTCCTAAGGAAATGTAATTGAAAATCATGAAAATATAAAAATAACGCTTACATTTTGTGAAAAATTGTTAATAATTCGAGAATTAGGGTACAATATGCATGTAAGATATTTAGGAGGTATTTTTTAATGGCTTATTTTGACAACGGTAATCAAATCTTTAAAGATGCTCGTAAGAACCACTACGCTGTAGGTGCTTACAACACTAACAACTTGGAATGGACTCGTGCAGAATTACGTGCTGCAGAAGAAACTAGAACTCCATTACTTATCCAAGTTTCAACTGGTGCTGCTAAGTACATGGGTGGTTACAAGTTCGTTAAGGACATGGTAGCTGACCAAATGGATTCAATGAACATCTCAGTTCCAGTTATCTTGAACTTGGACCACGGTGACTTTGAATCAGCTAAGGAATGTATTGCACTTGGTTACTCATCAGTTATGTTTGATGGTCACGCACTTCCAACTGAAGAAAACTTAGCTAAGACTAAGGAAATCATCAAGTTAGCTCACGAACGTGGTATTTCAGTTGAAGCTGAAATCGGTAAGATCGGTGAAAACCAAGGCGGCGGTGAATTAGCTTCTGTTGAAGATGCTAAGAAGTTCGTTGCAGCTGGCGTTGACAAGCTTGCTTGTGGTATTGGTAACATCCACGGTGTTTACCCAGCAGACTGGAAGGGCTTGAACTTCGACCGTCTTAAGGAAATTGCTGAAGCTGTTCCTGACACTCCACTTGTATTGCACGGTGGTTCAGGTATTCCTGAAGACCAAGTTAAGAAGGCTATTAAGCTTGGTATTGCTAAGATCAACATCAACACTGAATTCCAATTAGCATTCCAAGATGCTACTCGTAAGTACATCGAAGCTGAAAAGGACCTTGACAAGAAGAACAAGGGTTACGACCCACGTAAGTTATTATTGCCAGGTGCTGAAGCAATTACTGCTAAGATGAAGGAAATGATTTCTTGGATGGGTACTAAGACCATCGATGACGAACTTAAGGATGCTTCATTCGACCGTTCATCATTAAACGAAGAATAATCATTGATTATTAATTAAAATAAAGCTCAGCTTTTGCTGGGCTTTATTTTTTTGCAAAAGAGGATTTAGATATGCAGGAATTAAGTATTCAATTGTCAGACAATGAATGGCCATTAACTTATACTGATCATGATCGCCAAATTGTACGAGCAATTGTGGTCGATGATCAACAGAATTATTATTTTGTTAGAGCTAAGCGTGATGATGATTTTGGTAAGGCAACTTTAATCGAAACTTCTGGTGGCGGTGTTGAAGCCGGTGAGGATCTAGAGACTGCGCTTAAGCGAGAGCTCAAGGAAGAATTAGGTGCTGAAGTTGAAATTATTACGAAGATTGGTGTAGTTAGTGACTACTATAATTTGATTCATCGCCATAATATTAATAATTATTATCTTTGCAAAGTCACTTCTTTTGGTGAAAAAACATTTAACTAGGGATGAAATAGAAGATTTTCATTTGTCGACTTTAAGGTTGAGTTATCGGGATGCCGAAGAAGAATATAAAAAATGTGCGGAAACTAAAATTGGTAAATTAATTGCGGCCAGAGAGTTACCGGTTTTAAGAAGAGCAAAAGTGTTGCTGGGCGAATAATTATGCGTGAAATACCAATTAAACAAGTAAAGTCATTAATAAAACAGCTATTGAAAAGCAAAGAACCGAAATGTGTGGTGTTGCTTACTAAGAAGAAAGATCGTTCGTTAACAATTGAAGTTGATAGTGGACAGATGAAATTAACTGAGCAAGGGTATGAGAATACTGTTAATACATTTGCGATTGCTGATAATGTTGCAAGGCATGCTTTCACTGCGGCGTTTAAGCGTGAGTTTCCACGAAGTCATCAGGTTTATGTGAGTGAGAAGTGATTATCTTTCCACCTTAATCCAGCGTCCATGCACTTCAATTTCAAATTTGATGTCAAATGCAGGCGAATATGATGATTTGCTCATAGTGGATTAAAATATGATATTATACTTCCGATTACGTTTATTGTTAAAAATAGGTATAAAATAATGAAATTGAAAAAAATAGGGATCGGTTTATTAATGTTAGCGGGAGCTGTAGCGATGTTAATGGCTATACCTAAACAAGTAAGTGCTGCATCTAATGGAAGAAGCGTGAGTGAACAATATGCAACTGCTGTAGTAGATGAGTATAATGTGAGTTTAGGAAAATATGTTGTTGATAGTAGCACGACTGATCCATATGTAAATTTAATTGGATTCGATTCGGAACCTTTGTGGCAAGCATATAAAAATAGTATGAGAAAACATCATAGAAAACATCATAGAAAGCATCATAGAAAGCATCATAGAAAGCATCATGATAATTAATTTCTTTTTGATATTATTACTTACTGTTTTTTCAATAATTACTGATCTTTTTATTTTTTGTAATATATCTGGTGTATATAAAGGAATTACGAATAAGATTGTTATTTGGATAATAGGTTTTATAACAATTTTATTAGCTATATTTAGCCCGACACGATTATTTGACAGTTTCATTTTTCAAGCATATAATCATGAAAAATATTTTTTAGATGTGTATCCATTAATAAAAAAATTAATTATGTATCCTACTAATAATTTAGCTGATTTTAACATGAATTTTGTAACCAAATTATTAGAGTATTTGAACGTAAATACTAAATTAATAAAAAGTTCAGATTTTCATATAACTTCAAAAAAGAAAAATAAGGTTTTAGATATTTTAATGAAGTTACATGCGACAACTTATCTTTCAGGAAAAGAAAGTTATTTTAATTATCTAAATTTATCCAATTTTCAAAGCAGAAATATAAATATTAAACTTATAAATTATAATTTTAATTCCTTATATGAAAGAGATTCAATTTTAAGACTACTATTTTCATATAATCCAGAAGAAGTAATAGAAATTTTGAATTGTAATGGGAAAGAAGAGAATCCTTGATGAAAAGGCAACAAATAATCCAAGTCCAAGATCTTACTAAAAAGTATTTAATTAATTTGCATGAAAATGGTATTGGTCAAAGAATAAAAAATTTATTTCATCCAAAAGTGAAAGATCTTATTGCAGTGAATTCTATTAGCTTTTCTGTATATGAAGGTGAAAGTGTTGGTTTTATTGGACAAAATGGTGCCGGGAAAACGACAACGATAAAAATGTTGACGGGAACATTATATCCATCTTCAGGCTATTGTCGTGTTTCAGGTTTTAATCCCTCAGATCAAAGCAATGATTTTAAAAGATCCATTGCTGTCGTTATGGGAAATAAGAGTCAACTTTTTCCAGATTTGACGCCCAGAGACTATCTTAATTTATTAAAAGTCATCTATGAAATTGATGATTCTGTTTTTGATAAAACTCTTACTCGAGTATCTCACATGTTAAATATTGAAGATAAATTAGATATCCAGACAAGAAAGCTATCATTGGGTGAACGTATGAAAATGGAATTTCTTGCTGGCATAATAATACAACCTAAAATTTTATTTCTCGATGAACCTACTATTGGA
This sequence comes from Lactobacillus helveticus, assembly GCF_046109915.1. Taxonomy (NCBI): domain Bacteria; kingdom Bacillati; phylum Bacillota; class Bacilli; order Lactobacillales; family Lactobacillaceae; genus Lactobacillus; species Lactobacillus helveticus. The sequence continues at coordinate 58,403 of NZ_CP151471.1, forward strand.
TTAGATGTAATTTCCAAAAGAGATATAAGAAATTTCTTGATTGACCTTAATAAACAAGAAAATATAACCATATTTTTAACTTCACATGATATGGAAGACATAATTACAGTGTGTGATAGATTATTAATTATGGACAAAGGTGATCTTATATGGAATGGGTCAACACAAGAACTTATAAATAAGTTTAAAGGAGTAAAATATATAAGTTTTACTAAAGAGGAATTGTTTGACAAGAAAAAGTTAATTTATGAAATAGTGAAAGAGACAGATACAACTATCACTATAAAGGTTCCTAATAATAAATTAGAAAGTGAAATTACTAGATTATCTAAAGAAAGACAAGGCACGAATTATAAAATTAATGAATTAAAAATAGAAGATACGCGTGGTGCTAGTTAAATCGTTCTAGACAATAAGCCAAATTATAAGCTAAAATTGCAATTTCTAACCGGCTTTGAAAGCCTATCAGACTACGTGCTCGATTGTTCTCGGCATTGTAATAGGTCAGAAGCGAAAAGTCGCTTTCTATTGTTCTGCGAATAGCCATCAATTGATGATCATTGTGCTTTTTAGCTCCTGTCATATTTTTACGATATGGTGTCCAAAGTTCATAACCCATTTGTTTTAGCTGTTGATGCAGTTCTTTGCCTAAATAGCCTTCGTCGCCAAGAAGATAGTAATTAGATGGATGGGTATTTTCCATCAGTTCAACTGTCTCCCTGGCATCATGAACTGATGCTTTTGTTACGACATAATCAAGAATGTAACCGTCATCGCTAACAATAGCATGAACTTTGAAACCATAGAAGTAAATTTTCTTGGTGGCCTTATAACCAATGTTGGCATAACCGCGAAAAATTTTAGCACGATAGTTGCGAATTGGTTGGCAAACAGGTACCGGAAAGCTGTCAATGATCAAGAACTGTCCATTCAGGTCAACCTTTTTATTCATTTCTTGCCGTATCTGATAAATCAATTGCAATAGCTGACGTGAACGCCGATTAAAACGTGAGTGTGATAAACAATTGAAACATTCACAGAATCTTCTTTGTGATTCAATTCCTGTCTTAGCTTGCCAGATAAGTAAAGCCAAAATCAGACTGTCCGTAGTTTTAATTTGATCAATATTTCGCCGATGAGTAAACTCAGCTGGTGCATACAAACGATACCAGTGCCGACAAATTATCACTAAATCTTTAAAACTAACTTGTAAATGGTGGCTAAAACGCTTAAGCTTAAGGCAGTTCAATCAGATCAGACTCTTTTCTTTTTGATACTACAACTTGAGTCTAGTCCGATTGGACTTTTTTATTAACTAAAACGATTTAACTAGCACCACGCGTATAGAAGATATAATTATTGAGTTACTTAAAGAAAGGAATGCATAATGAAAATTAATAAATCTATTGCTAAACTTTCTTTAAAATCTTCTCTTTATAATAGAAGTAGTATATTTATCCTTTTATTACAATCAATAATTCCTGTATTAGTTATGTTTTATTTATGGTCAGGTATTTTAAATGGAAATAGAGAAATAGGTGGACTAACTAATAGTCAAATGATTACTTACTATGTTGGAGTAAATTTTATTAATTTTTTTATTTGGTATGCCATTGATTGGGAACTAAATAATGATATCCATTCGGGAAAAGTATCTAATATTTTACATAGACCTATTACTATTCAAAGATATTATTTTAATAAGATGATAGGTGACAGAATAGCAAATATAATTGTACTTTTACCAATATTTATCGTAGGTGTCATATATTTAATATTAGTAAGACAGACAAACATCAATTTAATTAGCGGAATACTTTTTATAATTAGTTTGACTTTCACAGCTGTTTTATGGTTTTTATTTTCATTTATAATTGGATGCTTAGCTTTTTGGTTTGAAAATTTATTTTTTGTTTTGCTGGTAAAAGATGTCCTTATAAGCTTATTGGCAGGGTATTATTTTCCTTTAAGCATTTTGCCTGATTTTTGGAAAAAGGTAGTTAATTTATTGCCGTTTAAATATTTCGGTAATTATCCTGTTAACATTATTTTGGAAAATCAGCCTATAAATAACTGGATTGAAAATACAATAATTGAATTAGGTTGGATGTTTGTATTGTACATTGTGTTATTGGTAGTTATTAAAAAAGGGCTAAAAAGATATGCAGATATTATGGGATAAGATAAATAAAAACATTCGTTTAATTAGGGCATTAATTAAGATAGCTATTTTAGATAGTTTTTCGTTTAGATTGGATATGCTATTTGGACTTTTTTCTTCTATTATCTGGATGGGTATACCCATAATCTTTTTTAAAATCATTTTTTTAAACGTAGATAATATTGTAGGATGGTCATTTAATGAATGTTTATTGCTAGTTGGCATATACACATTTATTGATGGAATTATGATGAGTTTTTTAATTCGCTCCATGCCTAAACTTGAATATGATATCAGAGAAGGTGAATTAGATTCTGTATTGATTAAACCCATGAATGCACAATTGTATTATTTTTTTCGATCTATAGATTTTACGCAGCTTTTAAATTCTTTATTAGGTGTAGCTGTAATTGTGTATGCTTTAATTTCTATTAAGTTTACAGGGATTAATTTGTTCTTGTCTTTTCTTTCTTGTTTGTTGGGATGTAGTATTTATTATTCTATTTGGTTTATTTGGACTATTTCGGCTTTTTGGTTCCCTACAAACTTTGGGCGAACGGATTTGTTTTTAAGCATGATTACAATTGGAAGGTATCCAGCTCCTATTTATAAAGGAGTGGGATACTTTATCTTTAATTTTTTGATGCCTTTTGGCTTAATTGCAACTCCATCAGCTATGGTATTAATTTTATCGTCTTACAAAATAATGTTAATTCAACTAATTGTAACTGTAATTTTTGTAAGTCTTGATATATTTTTATGGAAACTAGGAGTTAAAAAATATGATGGTTCAGGTAGATAATAATTATGATGTAATTTTTCCCATAGTAACTATGGGAAAAAAATCATTGCTCAAGTAACTATGGGAAAAAAATCATTGCTCAGTACTATTCGTAATTTAACTGTAAATCTGAGACTGTAAAATAGTTTGTGTAAGGATGAATGATTCCTTAATTTAATTTCTTAAAATATTAGAAAAAGGAGTTCCTTTCTCGTATGATTGGTTTAAACAAAAAAACACATACAGAAAGAAGAACTCCTTCATGAATGATTTTACCAAAAATATGGCACAAGCTCTATTCAATCAAGACAAAATAAACAATTTATTGTGCAAAGAACTCCAGCAAGCAGTTAATGACCTATTGAAAGCTGAACTGACTGCGTTTTTAGGCTATGATCCTTATGCCAGAGCTGGCTGGAATACAGGCAGTTCACGCAATGGTGTTTACTTTCGCAAGGTTGATACGCAGTTTGGCGAGATTGAAATCCAGGTGCCACGAGACCGCAACGGCCTGTTTCATCAGCACCCGCTGCCTGACTACAAGCAGCACTCCGATGTTTTGGAAAACATGATCATCAAGCTTTACTCTAAAGGCGTAACTACCAGAGAGATAGCTGATTTGATTGAAAAAATGTATGGCAGCCATTACAGCCCCGCTCAAGTATCCAATATTTCTAAGCAGATGATCCTCAAGGTAGAGGCCTATCACAAGCGTAAGCTTAGCGATAAGTTCTTCTGCGTTTATCTAGACGCTGCCTACGTTCCTCTGCGCCGAGAAACTTTTGAACGTGAAGCTGTCTATATTGCCATTGGCATCAAACCTAATGGCCACAAGGAAGTTATCGACTACTGCATTGTGCCCAATGAAAACATTGAAGTCTGGACGGAGCTGCTCCAAAGCATGAAATCTCGCGGCTTAGAGCAAGTAGAGCTTTTTCTTTCAGATGGCGTTGTGGGCATGAAGACAGCACTGGCAAAGACCTATCCTCAAGCTCATTTCCAGCGTTGCTTGGTTCATGTCATGCGTAATATCTGCGCTAAAGTACGCGTGGAGGATTGCGAGGCAATTATGAACGAATTCAAGCAGATTCACCAGCAAGCCAATAAAGCAGCTGCTGTTGATGTATTGCATGCCTTCTATGCCAAATGGGACAAGAGTTATAATCATGTCATAAGAAACCTGAAAGACATCGAGCCGGACCTGCTGGTCTTCTATAATTATCCTAAGCAGATCAGAGCTTCAATTTACTCTACCAACATGATTGAATCTTTTAACAACGTCATTAAGCGCAAGGCTAAGCCTAAAGCAGAGTTTCCGACTGAACAGTCGCTTGATGCTTTTATTGGCATTCAAGCAATGAGTTACAATGACCGCTACTTCAACCGAATTCACAAAGGCTTTGGTCAGGTTCAGGACACCTTAGAATCTTACTTTGATTAAATAAAGAATAAAAAATCAATCTATGAGAAAGATCTATTTACACAAAAGATTTAACAGTTTCCTAATATGTGCTAGAATGTATTTGAAAGTTGCAAAAGATAAATTAAGCAGCTTACAATTATTTTTTTGTATAAAGAGGCTGTATTTAAAATGAAATTTCAAAAATTAGTAATGAGTGTATTGTTAGTGGCTGGTACTGCTAGTGCACTGGCTGTTGCTCCTGTATCAGTAAATGCTGCAACTAGCAAGAATGCTCCTGTAGCAGTTCAAAACAAAACTAACTTTACCAAGGAAGGCTACATCATGCGCATTCTTAATGATAAAGATGCGTCAAAGATTTATGTTGGTAAGTCCAACTACAAGAAATTAGTTAAAAATATCACGCCTTCAAAGAAAGCAAAAACTATTAGTCCTAAAAAGGTTCAAAAAGTTAAGTTTAGAATAGAAAAAGTTCTTAACGTTAAGGGCCGTGGTGCTGGTGCACCAGTATATTTGGTTGCTTCTAAGGATAAGAAATATTCTAGTTGGACTACTCAATCTGGTTTGCAATACTATTACTTAAATAGCAAAGCAATGAAGAATGTGAAAAAGCCACTGATGAGAATTGCTAATAGATTGAATACTAGTCTTAAGAAAGCAAACAACAAACGTGACTTTAATGCTGCTATGAAGGCTGCTAAAAAGTTACATGGTAATCAAAGAAAGTTTGTTTTACGTTTTTTGAAGCAGTTAAAGAAAGATGGCTCAATGAACGTGGGTGGAACTAATCTGTTAATTTTTGGTTTGCAATAAAATAAATAAGCTCAGCATTTGCTGGGCTTTATTTTTTGCATAATTTATCTTTTCACATTAATCCAGCGACCATGAACTTCAATTTTGCCATCTTTTTCTAGTTCTTTTAACTTACGGCTGAATGTCTCCGGCGTAATTCCTAAATAACTGGCTAAGTCCTTTTTCTTTAGTTCTAATTTTACTTCATTTTTGCCTTGCTCATTGGCAAGGTCATTCAAGTAAGCTAATATCCGTTCTTTGGCATCCAAGGTGTTTCTAAGCACCGAATTATGTTCAATTGCGACTAACTTTTTACCGAAATTATTTAAAAGCTTCAATGACAAATCTGGTGTTTTCTGCAAAAGTTTTTGAAAATCTGCGCGGTTAATTGAGCAAACCCAGGTGTCCTCCACAGCTTCAACAAAGTTTTCACTTTCGCCTTGTTTGAATAAATGCTGTTGTCCCTCAATGTCGCCTTTTTGGAGTATACCTAGCACAACTTCTTTGCCATCTTTTGATAGGTTGTAAACTTTAGCCTTTCCCTGATCGATGACAATCATGCCATCTTTGCCGTCGTCAGGTTGCCTAATGATACTTCCTTTAGGAAATCTTTGCTGGTGCTCGGAGACGGCTATTAGTTTTTCTTTTAATTCAATTGGTAAATCAGTAAAAAGGGCTGCTTTACTTAAGCAAGCAACAGGTGAATGTTTTGTCATAAAAATCATCTTTTCTAAAGTTCTTGATTTAAATCAATTTTATCATAATAGCTTCTTATTATAATTAATTACGATAAGTGTTGAGACAATAAATTATTACTCAAAGATTGTAAGATGAATTTGAAATATAGAAAGGATCATCAAGATGAAAAAATATATTGCACACATTACTCCATTAAATGCAGATAAGATTGGTTGCGAAGCTCACGGCACCGCTGAATTTACTGAAGATGGCGACAAGCTTCATGTTAAAGTAGAGATGTTCGATACTCCTAAGAATATTGAACACTGGGAACACTTCCACGGCTTTCCTGATGGTAAGGAAGCCAATGTTCCAACTATGGCGCAAGATAAGAACTATGATGGCTTTATTGATTTGCCAGGAACTGAAGAAGTATCAGGTACAACTATGGTGCCATTAGATGAGGCACCACAAGATATGAACATCCCTCACGATGGTTATCCTGTCGCAGACGAAAAAGGTCATTACGAATATGAAATCGATGTTCCGTTGAAAAAGTTGCAAGCTAAGTTCAAGGATGCTTTTGGCAGCGAAGATCTTCAACTAGATAAGCGTGTAGTTTACGTACACGGTGTACCAAAAGATCTTGAATTGCCTGACACCGTTGGTGGCTGCGTAATGAGCTATGACGCACACACTACTTTGCCAATTGCAGCAGGTAAGATTGAAGAAGTTTAATAAATATAATCCTATTCATGAGTTACTGTAATTTCTGAATAGGATTTTTTCATGCATAAATTTGTATAAATTGAGCCGACCATCAAAGAAGTATAGAATTAGATGTATCTTAATGAAAGTATTAGAAAGTGAAGATATAGATATGGGCAAATACGATCAATTATGGCAGTACATTAAAGACAACAAAACTGGCAACTTTGAGCTCTCATTTGATGAGGTTGAAAAAGCAGCAGGACGGCCAATTGACCATTCATTTTTGCGCTATAAGAAAGAGCTGCCTGACTATGGTTTTGAGGTAAAAAAGATTTCTCTCAAGAACAAGACAGTTAAGTTTCATCAATTATAGAGGCAGGACATGGCATACGATTTTAAAAAAGAAGAAAAGCAGTTTTATCGTCCAGGCAAAAAGCCTGAATTAATTGATATTCCGCAGATGCAATATCTTGCTGTTCAAGGTCAGGGCGATCCAAATCAAGAGGGCGGAGAATACAAGCAGGATCTACAATTATTGTATAGTTTAGCCTATACAATTAAAATGAGTAAAAAAGGCTCACATCAGATTAAAGATTATTTTGACTTCGTGGTTCCACCGCTTGAAGGATTTTGGTGGCAGGATAGCGATGAAGGCATTGATTATGCTCATAAAGAAAGATTCAATTTTATTTCCTGCATTCGAATGCCTGAGTTTGTGACAGATGAAGTTTTGGCTTGGGCTAAAAAAGAATCTGCAATTAAAAAAGGCTTGGATTTTTCATCAGTCAAGTTAATTACTTTGACAGAAGGAAAATGCGTACAAATTATGCATCATGGTAGTTATGATGATGAGCCTGCTACTATCGCTAAGATGCACCAATTCATTGCTAAAAATGATTTGGAATTAGACTTTTCAGATCAGCATCGTCATCATGAGATCTATTTATTAAATCCTCAACGCACAAAGTTAGAAAATTTAAAAACGATTATTCGCTTGCCAGTTAAAGAAAAGAAGATGAAAAATGACTAAAAAAGTTACACCACGTTTGGTGATGGCGATTTTATCGGCGGGGATGCTCTCATTTTTGGGAATCCTTGATGAAACGGCAACGACAGTTACTTTTCCAATCTTGACTAGAGACTTTGCGATTACTACCGATCAAGTTCAATGGGTTAATACCCGGTGTTGCTAGTGATTGCAACGATTGTGCCAATTAGTTCACAGATTAGGTTGAGAATTCCTATCAAAAAACATTTATTCTAGGAGTTTCATTATTTATATTGGGCTTACTGATTGATATCATTACTCCATGGTTTGATCTCTTGTTAGTAGGTCGAGCCTTGCAAGGAATTGGTACCGGTATAGGCTTGCCGCTGATGTATAACATTATCTTGGCTGAGGTGCCAAAAGAAAAGCTGGGCTTCATGATGGGAATCGTGACGATAATTACCGCTTGTGCCGTAGCCTTTGGTCCGGTGTTCGGTGGTATCGTGACTGATGCGCTTAATTGGCGCTGGTATTTGTACCGAAGCAAAGTAAATAATTGAATAGTTAAAAGGGGAAGTCTATGAATTTAAATAATGACAAAAATTTAAAATTTTTAGATACTGCGGAAGCATTACAAGGCAAAAAAAGTAGAAATTCATGCCATTACTAAAATTGGTAGTTTAAAAGATCTAGATCAGTGGATAGATAGTTTATGATTTGTAAGTTCAGTGAAAGCTGAACTTTTTTATTTTGCTTTGTTTAATAATTAAAATCTTTGAAAAATTGATCAATACATTAAGCTAAATTATGGTAATTTTGATTAATATAGAAGGCATAAAGTAAAAGGCCCAACATAAGTTGAGTCTTTTAAATTTCCCTGAAAAATTGATACAAGTATTCCCGATAAGCGAAGGCCATGATGACGTTGCGCAGCATTTGTTTTTGACTGGTATTATTGTGACCGATCTTTTGCAGTTCTTTCTTTTGGTTGAAAACATATAATAAGACATTCTGCAATTCAGCGGCAAAGTAATTATAAGCGACTTCGGTTGAATAGGTCTTTTGCTGGATGGCAATCGCTTTGCGCAGGTCTTCTTGATCCATCACGTTTTTTGCAATGGTGATAAAAAGTAGGGTGGCGATTTGCTCACGGCTGTATAGCCGGCCTTCAGGGGATGCAATTAGATCATGTTTAACATAATTGCTGACCATTGAACTCGTAATCTTGATATTTCCTAAGGGCGCTAAACATTGATTTATATAGTTCACTACTTGCTTTAAATATAATCCCATTGCGGGAATTTCTTGGTATGAAGGAAATTTTAATTGTTCTACTGCTACTTCCTTTTTCATATTTTTTCTCCTCACTTTGGTTAAATTAATTATTTTCTATTTTGAAGGTTCTGTCAATTAATATCTTGCTATAAGTTTTTTAAAAACCGTTGACATGATATTTAAAAACGTATATTATCAAGGACATAAGTGAGGTAACGAAAATGACGATAAAGATAATTACAGATTCCGGTGCTGATGCCTTTGTGTCTTCGATCGAAGGCGTAGCACATCAATCCGTTCCATTAACAATTAGAGCAGGTTCATCTTCTTGGATCGACGATGGCAAGCTTAATATTCCAGAGTTTGTCACTGCATTGAAGCAGACTAATGAACGGACGTCGACTGCTTGTCCCAGTGTTCACGACTGGTTAGATGCTTTTGCTGGCGCAGATGAAATTTTTGTATTAACGATTACTAGTGCATTGTCAGGAACATATAATTCTGCAGTGCAAGCAGCCAAGATTTTTACTGAAAAACATACTAATGTGAAGATTCATGTATTCGATACCTTGTCAGCAGGACCACAGATTCGGTTGCTTGCGGAAGATATTGCGACGATGATCAATGATGGATTGCATTTTGACCAAGTTGTTGAAACGATGAAGTATCGCATTCGTCAGACGGATTTGCTTTTTGTATTGGAGAACCTGGATAATCTAGCCAATAATGGTCGGATCAATCCTGCAATGGCGCGGATCGCACATGCACTTAAGTTGAATATTGTTGGTACAGCTAGCGATGCTGGTAAGTTTGAGATGCTCGGCAAGATTCGCAGTAGTAAGAAGATCTTTTCAAAAATGCTTAAGATCATGGAAAAATCTGGTTATTGTGGCGGCAGAGTATTGATCGATTATGTTGGCTTTAGCGATAAGGCAGCTAAGATGAAGGAGACTATCCTATCTGTATATCCATCAGCTCAGGTTTCTTTGTCTGAATGTGGTGGGCTTTGTACTTATTATGCCGAAGATGGCGGCTTGATGATTGGTTACGAGAAAAATTAGTAATGTAAAAGCCCAAGGTGTGTAGTATACCTTGAGCTTTTTGAATGAAATTAAAACTCAATTTTCATTTGCTTATTACTGAAGAAACTACCAATCATTATGATTTTTTGTTTTTCATCTACTCGATAAAAGATAGCATATTTTTTACCAATAGTAATACGGTAGGTAGGGATCGGAAAATGATAAATTGAACTTACATCTTGAAACTGTCAAATAGTTTGTGTAAATAGATCTTTCTCGTAAATTGATTTTTTAATTTTTTCTTAGTCAAAGTAGGATTCCAATGTATCCTGCACTTGGCCGAAGCCTTTATGGATTCGGTTGAAGTAGCGATCATTGTAGCTTATTGCCTGAATGCCAATGAAAGTATCAAGCGACTGCTCGCTTGGAAACTCTGCTTTGGGCTTTGCCTTGCGTTTAACGACATTGTTAAAGGATTCAATCATGTTGGTGGAATAGATTGAGGGTCTGATCTGTTTGGGATAGTTGTAAAAGACCAATAGATCAGGCTCAATGTCTTTTAGATTCCTAATGACATGATTGTATGCCTTGTTCCATTTGTCATAGAATGCATGAAGAGTTTGTACAGCGGCTGTCTAATCTGCTTGAAATCGTTCATGATTGTCTCACGATCGTCAACACGCACTTTATTGCAAATATTGCGCATGACATGAACCAGGCAGCGCTGAAAATGTGCTTTGGGATAAGTCTTTGCCAGAGCTGTTTTCATGCCGACAACACCGTCAGACAAGAAAAGCTCGACTTGCTTCAAACCCCGCGATCTCATGTTTTGAAGCATTTCAGTCCAAACTTCGACGTTTTCGCTGGGTGCTATGCAGTAGTCGATTACTTCTTTATGGCCATTGGGCCTGATGCCGATGGCAATATAGACGGCTTCACGCTCAAACGTTTCTCGGCACAGCGGAAGATACGTTGCGTCAAGATAAACGCAAAAGAACCTGTCGCTAAGCTTGCGTTTGTGATAGGCTTCAACCTTTGGAATCATTTGCTTGGAAATATTTGATACCTGAGCCGGACTGTAATGGCTGCCGTACATCTTTTCAATCAGATCGGCTATTTCTCTGGTAGTGACGCCTTTGATAATCATGCTTTCCAGGACGTCCGAGTGCTGCTTGTAGTCAGGCAGAGTGTGCTGATGAAATTCGCCGTTTCTGTCTCTGGGAACCTGAATTTCGATCTGGCCAAACTGCGTATCAACCTTGCGATAATAGATGCCGTTTCTGGAATTGCCAGAGTTCCATCCGCTTTTTGCATAAGGATCATAGCCTAAAAAGGCAGTCAATTCAGCTTCAAGCAATTGATTAACTGCAGTTTGAATTTCCTTGCGCAAAAAATCATTAACTTTGTCTTGATTGAATAGTGCTTGAGCCATATTTTTGGTAAAATCATTCATGAAGGAGTTTTTCTTTCTGTATGTTGTTTTTTTGTTCAATCCAATCATACGAGAAAGGAACTCCTTTTTCTAATGTTTTCAGAAATTAATTTAAGGAATCATTCATCCTTACACAAATTATTTTACGGTCTCTACATCTTGGCTGATAAAAGGAAAATCACTGAGTAAGTGAATATTTTTAGAAATCAGTGGAATATAATTTTGAATTGTATCATCGGAAAATCCTAAATCCATTTGCCAATAAGTTATGGTTTGAGATAACGATGAAGCGAAGCTCTCACTATATTTAATTTGATACATTATCCCATCCATACTTTCCAAACTTTGCTTGCATGTCTTGTTCCGTCAATGATTTTTTATCAAATTCGGCAAAGCTTTTTTCTATTAGTTCACGATCATGTTTAACAGCAGTAGAATTTAAATCAATAATTACTTTATGATGTTGCTGATCGACCTTGTATTCCAATTTAGCACCATCTTCAACACCCCAATCTTTAGGGAAAATGCTTCCTAAAGAGTTACCAATTTTTCTAACTTTAAGTTCTTTCATGATAATCACCTCTCGTATTATTTATGTTAATTAGATTATAACATGTTATAACATAAAAAAATTTCATTAATCCTTATCGATTATTCTTCCGATACTGACTCGGAGAAATCTTCATAATTTGATGAAAACAACGTTCAAAATGATTAGGCGAACTATAGCCGGTCAAGTTGCTTATTTCTGCAATGCTATGATCAGTAAATTGCAGAAGTTGGCAGCTTTTTTTAATGCGATAATAATTTATTAAATAATTAAAAGAGTAGTCCGAACTTTTGAAAATTAGCTTACCCAAATAAGCTTTGTCGTAATTAAATTTCTGTGCTAGTGTATCCAAAGTAATCGTAGTTGCTTATTTTCCCTTCTTTCTTAAACATATGTTTGATATAATCTTAAAAAGAAAGGAGGGAACAAATGTGCTAAAAGAGATCAAATTAAGACTCTATCCTAATAAAATTCAACAAAACCAGCTTGAGCAGATGTTTGGCAATGATCGTTTTGTTTGGAATCAAATGCTGGCCATGATGAATGAGCGCTATCAGAATAATAAAGCTTTGCCTTTTTTAGGCAAGTTCAAGCTGAATTATCTGCTTAAGCCGCTTAAAAAAGAATATCCTTTTTTGAAAAACAGCGATTCTTCAAGCTTGCAGGTAGTTAATGAATTCCTAACTCAATCTTGGAAGAACTTCTTTCAAGATAAAACTGTTCAAATTGGCAAGCCTCGTTTTCATTCACGCAAGTATCTGAAAAAGTCTTATACAGGCAAGTCAATCATAAAAACTGCAGGTAAAAGGTACTTGAAGATTCCTAAATTAGGCTATGTCAAAACCAGCAAGACTGGAGTTTTGCAAAACACTAAGATTAAGCGCTACACTGTTCTGCTTGAACCAACGGGCAAGTATTATTTGTCTCTACAAGCTGAAATACCTGAACCAGAGAAGTATAGCTTAACTGACAAACAGGTTGGAATTGATGTTGGCGTAGCTGATTTAGCAATTCTGTCTAATGGGCTAAAATATCCTAGTTTTGACAGTTCTTATTTTGAAAAGAAAGCCAAAGTCTGGCAAAGAAAATATGCTCGTCGCAGACATTTAGCTAAATTATTAGTTTTGCAAGACAGGAATAAAAAGGTGCTTTGTCCTAGAAGCTTAGAAAGCTTCACTAATTGGCAAAAAGCGCAAAAGTCAAAAGCTAAGTGCCAAGCTAAAGTAGCAAATCAGCGCAGAGATTATCTGCATAAACTAACTACGCATTTAGTTAAGCAATATGATGTAATTGCGATTGAAGATTTGAAAACCAAGAATCTTCAGAAAAATCATCACTTGGCTAAGTCAATTGCCAATGCTTCATGGCGGATATTCAGACAAATGCTAGAATACAAATGCGAATGGTATGGAAAAAAGCTAATTGCAGTTGATCCTAAGAATACTTCCAGAATTTGTTCAAAATGTGGCTATAATAGTGGCGCTAAGCCATTAGAAATTCGTGAATGGACTTGTTCTAAGTGTCAAACCAAGCATGACCGAGATATTAATGCGGCAGTTAATATCCTGCATAAAGCAACGCCAACTGTTCAGGGACTGGCCATGGTAACAAGCTGAGTTCCGTGAGTTAGGTATTTGACTAGTTCAATGTAAGATCCTAAACACTACTCAGTGTTCCCAGAAACCCGGCACTTCAGTGTCGGTGTAGTTCATTAAAGAATGGATATTTAAGTAATTAGGAAGAGACAAATGGCAATAGAAGAGATCGCTCAAAATGCATTGAAAGCATTGCTTTATGAAGTAGTTACTAATCCCAAACCTGGTTTGGTTGATCCAGTTGATGTGGGTTCGCATCCCGATATGAACGTTTATATGTTTATTGATAGTAGTTTAAGTTTGGAAAAATATTTTGTTCAAGCTGCTGAGATTGGTTTTAACTTTGCTAGACAAGATTTGAGACAAATGTTTGAATTGCTGCGCCAAGCTGGGATTAAGGCAGAAAAAACAATGTTTGCTGCCACAAATAATGTGAATACTCATAAAGGGGCGGTTTTTTCGTTAGGATTGTTTGTCTGTGCTAGTAGTTATTGTCAAAAACACGGCGGTAATGAGTTTGAAATAATTCAGATGATGACTAAAGGCTTAGTTAAGCATGATTTGGGAAAGAAGAGCGAGACTGCTGGAGAAAGACAATTTTTGCAATATGGCAAAGGTGGCGTGAGAGCAGAAGCAGAGGCGGGATATCCTTTGGTGAGGGATGTCGCATTGCCATTTTTAGCACAGACAAGTGGCGATTTGAACACACGCTTGCTTGATACCTTGATGAAGATTGTTAGTGAAATTGAAGATTCTAATTTGATTAAAAGAGCTGGCAATGTTGAAGTAATTGATTGGGCACATAAGCAGGCACAGAAATATTTGTCATTGGGTAGTTATGGCACTCAAGCTGGCAAACAATTCATGTTAGAGTTAAATCGTATTTTTAAAGAAAAGAATTATAGCCTTGGCGGTAGTGCTGATTTGCTGATTATTACTATCTTTATGGGGTTGCAGCGTGGAATGATATAAAAATCTTAAGTCATATTGTTTGGGTATTTTCAAAAAGGACACCATACTGAAAGTGAGAAAAATGATTTTTCACGAAAGGATGGAAAATGCAATGGACGATTATGTAATTGATTTTGATTCATTAAGTTACTTGAAGCCAGAGACTTTAGCCATTATGAAGTTATTAGTAAAGAAATATAATGAAAGTAAAGACGATGACGTTTTGCAAGATGGAGTAGTGGTCAGCTTTGATGAACTAGCTAAGGCAGCTAAGATTCCGGTTGATAAATTACCTGATGAAGTTTTTCATGATTTAGATGCGGAAAGAAATCAATTTGATGAAGAAAAGCGAGGCTATGAACCGTTGGTTGCTAGTTGTTTAGCTGATGAAGAAGACCGCGAATTCAGAATTATTATTAACCATCGTTTGTTTGAATTCTAAAATAATATCAAAAAAGATCGATGATCAACGTTTTTTAACGAAGATCATCGATCTTTTGTTTTTCATTAATCTAAATCCGCACCATTTGAGGCAATTACTTTTTTATACCAGTAAAAAGAATCCTTAGGGTAGCGCTTGAAACTGCCTTTACCATGATCATCTTCATTAACATAGATAAAGCCATAGCGTTTCTTCATTTCACCGGTACTTGCACTAACTAAATCAATACATCCCCATGGCAGATAGCCGATTAAGTCTATGCCATCATCAATTACTGCCTTTTCCATTTGTTTAATATGATCTCGGAAGTACTGAATGCGATAATCATCGTGAATTTGATGATCATCAGTCATTTTGTCATAAGCACCAAGTCCATTTTCTACGATAAATAGAGGCTTGTGCCAGCGAGTGGTCATCCAGTTCATTGCGTACCGCAGGCCAATGGGGTCGATAGCCCAACTCCAATCATTGGTTTTAATATATGGATTTTCAACGAGATCTTGATATTCACGATAATCCATATGGTCAGTATATTTTGCAGTGAACGACATGTAATAAGAGAATGCAATGTAATCTACTGTACCATTCTTCAATATTTGTAAATCTTTTTCAGTAATATCTAAATGGTAATTCTTACGGTCAAAGTAGGCTTTTAACCAATTTGGATATTCACCATTAACGTGGATATCGCCAAAGTAGAGACGCGTGTCCATTGCACGTTGGGCAAAAAGAATATCTTCAGGTTTAGATGATGCAGGATAGATAGGGCAGAAGGCCAGCATACAGCCAATTTGTAATGATGGATCAATAGCGTGTCCGATTTGAACGGCTTCAGCACTAGCAACCAATTCATAGTGGGCTGCCTGATACATCATTTTTTCTTTATCGTCACCCTTTTTGAAAAGAAGACCAGAATTTTTTAACACATTACCGATATCTTCATAATTGGCTTGATTGTTAATTTCATTAAAGGTCATCCAATATTTAACTTTGTTGTGATATCTTTCAAAACAAACGTGAGCAAAACGAGTAAAGAAATCAATTAACTTACGATTAGACCAACCGCCATATTTGGTTACTAAGTGATATGGCATCTCGAAGTGAGAAAGAGTGACGACAGGCTGAATATCATATTTTAATAATTCATCAAATAAATCATCATAGAATTTAAGTCCAGCTTCGTTAGGTGCATCTTCATCACCATTTGGAAAAATACGCGTCCATGCAATTGAAGTTCTAAACGCCTTGAATCCCATCTCTGCCATCATCTTAATGTCTTCTTTGTAATGATGGTAAAAATCAATTCCTACATGGTTAGGATAATATTTATCTTTTTCAATTGTCTTAGTAATTTCACGAGGATGATCACGATCGCCGAGTGTCATAATATCAGCGATAGAGATTCCTTTTCCGCCTTCTTGATATGCGCCTTCAAGTTGGTGGGCAGCAACGGCGCCACCCCATAAAAAATTCTTATCTAAAGTTCTAGTCATAAAAAAACTCCTTTGATTCATTGCTTACTTGCATTATATGAAATCGGTTGCGATTGAGTAAGAGAACAAAGAAGTTTAGGAATAGAATATAAAATTAGTTTTATGTTTCAGAAATGATACAGGGTGTGCTATTTCTTGATCATATTTTCTAATATGCGATCAAGACTTTCGATGATATACATTACAGGAACTTGTGAAGACATATCATAATAATTATTAAGTCGCCGAGTCTTTTCATAATAGTTAAGAACATAGCGACTCATTTTTGCGATACTGCTATTTTCATTGCTAGTAATGCAGACAATTTTTACGTCTTCATCATTAACGAATTCATTGATCAATTCAATCAGTTCAGTTGTTTCCCCAGAAACAGAGAAACAAAAAATAATATTATTGGTAGTATTTTCTAGTTTGGCATGTAAAGGATAGAAAGGATCTGTTACAGCAGTTGTGTTAAAGCCAAGGGATGCAATTCTTCTGGCTGCATATTCTGCTAAGAAGGCAGAATCACCCATTCCAACGGTAGTAATATTATCGCTTTGAAAAACGGTATTAGCTACTATCATCAAACGAGTTTCAATATCCTTGGGAAAGTTGCTTTCATTAATATAAGTAAATTTAGTATTTTTAGGTTTATGTTGTAAAGTATCGTTTTTAAGATAAGCTTTAAATTCCGGAAAACTATTAAAACCAATTTTATGAATAAAGCGCATGACTGATGAGCTTGAAACATGTGCATTTTGTGCGATATCTCGTACACGCATGTAAACGACTTTGTCAGAATTTTGAGTAACATAGCGATAAATAGTCATATCAATGTTTGATAACGATGATAAATCTTTAAATCCAAAAAAGGCCATGATATTTCTCCCTATAACTAACTATTGATTAAAGAATAACATAGAATTTTTGCTTATGAAACGAGTTGTTCCATAGATGGAATATAAAACTTAATTGGCTGTTGATATCTAACTCTTTGAAATATATTGCTTATATAAAATCGCTTTCATAAAATGTAAGTGTCATATGAAATATTGAGAGTATTGAGGGGAGTACTTTTATGCAGAACTTTATTAATCAAAAAATTCTACCTCCTATCATGAAATTCGTTAATACTAGAGCAATTAAAGCTCTAAAAGATGGGATGGTACTTTCTTTACCATTTATCATGGTAGGTTCAGTATTTTTACTTTTAGCTTCATTTCCAATTCCAGCAGTAGCAAATTGGATGAATCAAACGGGCTTAACCCCATATTGGAATCAAGCTTATAACGCTTCATTTGGGATAGTTGCCGTTTTCGCAGTTGTTGGTATTGCTTATACATGGGCTAAAAATGAACATGTTGAAGGCTTACCAGCAGGGATGACTGCTTTTGTTGGATTTTTAATCATTATGAATTCAACCACTCCGGTTAAGGATGGCGCTAAGACCGTTATTTCTGCTGCTAAAGCTCCAAACTTATTGATTGGCTTCATCGATCGTACTTGGCTTGGTGGTCAAGGAATGATTGCTGCTATCATTGTAGGTTTGATCACTGGTTGGATTTATACTTGGTTTGTTAAAAAGAAGATTACAATCAAGTTGCCAGATCAAGTTCCACCAGCAGTTGCTAACTCATTTGTTGCTTTGATTCCATCAGCTGTTTTGACTGTTTGGTGGTTGTTAGTTTATATTTTCTTTGATAAAGTAGCTCACACAACTTTAACTCAATGGATTTACACTACTATTCAAACTCCATTGCAGGGTGTAACTGATTCATTTGGTGGTATTTTACTATTAACATTATTAGTACCATTCTTCTGGTTCTTTGGTGTACATGGATCTACTTTAGTCGGTGGTATTGCAGGACCAATTTTGAGTGCGAATGCTCTAGAAAATGCTGCAATCTTTAAGAAATTAGGCTACGTTGATGCTGCTCACGGTGGTCACATTGTTATTCAAGGTTTGTTTGACCAATTTTCAACAGTTACCGGTGCCGGCATGACTATTGGTTTGGTAGTCTTTATGACCTTTATGGCTAAGTCGACACAATTGAAGAGTATTGGTAAGTTGGCATTAGTTCCAGGAATCTTTAATATTAATGAACCAGTTCTGTTTGGTTTGCCAATTGTAATGAACCCAATGCTAGCTATTCCATTCTTCATCATGCCACCACTTTCTGCAGGTTCAACTTATTTATTAATTAAAGCAGGGATTTTACCATATTTGAATGGTGTACAAGTACCATGGACCACACCACCAGTTGTTTCTGGATTCTTGATCGGTGGTTGGAAAGTTGCCATTTGGCAAGCTATGATTTTGGTAGTTTCATTCTTTGTATATCTTCCATTCGTACGTAGTTACGATAAGATGTTGTATGAAAAGGAACAAGCTAAAGTAACTGAAGAAAAAGCTTAAATAAAATTGTAATTAAAAAGATCGATGATCACCGTTTTTTAACGAAGATCATCGATCTTTTGTTTTTCTATAATCCAAATGCAATCTTGTATAACAATGCACCGCAGATACCACCAGCAATTGGAGCAACTACTGGTACCCAACCGTAGTCCCAGTGAGCAGAACCCTTATGAGGCAATGGGCAAAGTGCATATACGATACGTGGACCAAGGTCTCTTGCAGGGTTTAATGCGGGACCAGTTGGACCACCTACAGCCATAACTAATGCGGTAATTAAGAAACCAACACCGATGTTAGCAATATCTTCTGATTGCTTGAAGAACATGCCACGGTAAAGACCAACGGCTACGAATAAAAGAATAGCTGTACCAACAAATTCAGTAACAAACCCGTTTAAGCGGCTATGAGCTGTATCACCAGTAGCGAAGCTGGCAAAAACAGCATCATCGCTAGCAGTTCTCTTGATGTATGGCCAATATACAGCAACTAATAAAAGTTGACCTACAATAGCACCAAGCATTTGTACCAAGATGTAAGGTACAACTTCATCCCATGGAAAGGCACCGGCACAAGCTTGAGCTAAAGTTACGGCAGGATTCAAGTGGTTACCTGAAATTGAACCAAATAGCATGGCAGGAAGCATTACACCGAATCCAAAACTGAATGCGATTAAAAGCCAACCACCGTTTGCTTGACCATCACGACTGTTACCACCAGTATCTCTCAACACTGAGTTGGCAACTGAACCATTTCCAAATACAACTAAAATAATTGTGCCGAAAAATTCAGCAAAATATTTCATTAACCAAGTATGTTCCATAGTAGATACTTTTTACTCCTCCAGTAGAAAAAATATGTGAAAAATAGTACAACCAAAGATTATACTCTTAACTCAGAAAATAGATATAGTTATTTTTAAAAAATGCAAGAATTTTGTCCTGAAATGGCTTTTATTTGACTATTATTAATTATTTCTTTTGAATGAAGGTGTAAACAAAAATGCTTTTTGCCCATATGGGTATGGAACATAGTTCCCCAAAATTATGATGAGTTTCAATCTTAGTTTCTTAGAAATAATTTTACGCTTATCGATGGCTACAACTTTTGCAGCAATTATTGGCTTGGATAGGAAAGAACATAATCATCCAGCTGGTCTTAGAACGCATATCTTGGTATGCTTAGGCGCATGCATTTTAGCGTTAATTCAAGAAGCAATTTGCAATCAAGTTCTATATTATGCGAAGAATTTCCACACTTTATCGACGGTACTTGAGTCTGATCCAGCTCGTTTGATTGCTCAAGTAATAGGCGGCATCGGCTTCATCGGTGCAGGTAATACCCATCATTTTGTCATGGGTCTTACTACAGCAGCCTCTTTGTGGGCTACTGCAAGTATCGGCTTAGCAATTGGATGGGGTATTATTGTATTGCAATCGTCGGTGGAGCGTTTGTTTTGCTGGTGGTAGTCATTTTACGTAAAATTGTTAAAGTAAATACATATAAGCAGGTTGAATTCAAATATATTGATCGCCATACGCTTGATCAAGTTTTGCAGCCATATTTTAAACAGAATAAAATTCAGGTGAAACACTTTAGTTTTAAGGTAGATACTAATAACCAAATTAATAAGAAAAATGTGTATATTTGTGTTTGCAATCTTAAATTTCCAAAAAATATGACTTATTTAAAAATGGCGCAAGATTTGGCGATGAATAACAATATTTTTGAAATCAGTCTTGTTACGTTGTGATTTGAAAGAGAATTTTTATGAATAAAAACGATCAAAATGATGTAGTGACTGGTGCATCACAAGCTATTGATGTTAATTCTGGGTCATCTTTAATGGAACCTGACAAAAATAAAAATGAAGAAACGCTATGGTTTTGTTTATGTTAATATGGATGATTTGGGACACGGATCATTGACACGTACACCAAAGAAGTCTTATAACTGGATGAAACATATAATTGAAACTAATGGTGCAGCGTTAGATGAAAACGAAAATAATTAGAGCAAAAACCGTAGTCTTTGATAAGGCTACGGTTTTTGTTTATAATTTAATTTCTTCTTCTGGTAATTTAACTGTTAATTTTTCAAAAGAAAAAGGTTTAATCAATGAAATCTCATAAGCGTCGAGTGTCAAGTCTTCTCCACCAAAGTTGGGATTATACAACGGATCGCCAATAATTGGTGTACCAAGGGATGCGAGGTGCACACGGATTTGGTGAGTACGACCAGTTTCCAAAGTTAGTTTAACTACCGCTGTATTATTATCATTTCTTTTTAACACTTGATAATGTGTTACGGCATGAAGTCCAGCAGGTGAGATCATTCTTTTTCGTTGATCTTCAGGATCATGATCAATTGACTGATTAATTGTTCCTTGATCGCTTAATTTATCTGCATGGTCAACTTTAGCCAAATAATTGCGATGGAAGGTTTTACTGGTAAGTTCACGATTTAAAATCGGCACTACTGCAGGATTTTTTGCGACAAGCAGTAAGCCGCCAGTAAGCATGTCCAATCGATGAACAATGTAAGGACTTTGTCCTAAATAGGTGGCGCAATCATTTAAGGCGGTATTGGTTTCATTTAAGTTGGGGTGAGTTTTTTGCCCCTTCTTTTTGTTAATGATTAAAAGATTATCGTCTTCATAAATGATATCAGGCAATTTTCCACTAGCTGGATATTTTTGCTGAGCAGAGTCAACCTGATCTAATATAATGTCAATTTTATTGCCTGGCAAAACATTTTGATTAAAATAGCGATATGTGCCGTTAATTGTAATATTTTGTTCAATTCTTAAGTAATGACGCCATTTTCTCGGAATAAGCAATTTGCATAATACGTCATTTACAGGTAAGGGCTCGAGATTTTTAGGATAAAAAAGTGTAAAATGATAAACCATAAATATTTCCTAAGACTATTTCATTTCTAAACAAGTGTACTAGCAATGTGATACAATTTTCTTGTTTCTAAAAAGGAGCATTGTATTAATGAATAATGACCAACCAAAGAGAAGTGGCTTTAAAGATGTTTGGCATCGAATTGATCGCCGCTTCTTTATCGGCCGCTGGATTATTTTAATCCTGCTCACTCTTATATTGATAACTTGTACATATTATACAATTAAAGTTAAAACTTCGAATATTTCAAATTTGAAGGCATCACTTTCAACGACTACAACTATTTATGACTATAAAGGCAAAAAAGCTGGTTCTTTATATTCACAAAAAGGAACGTTTGTTGAATATGATAAAATTTCTCCTAATATTCAAAATGCGGTGATTTCTACAGAAGACCGTACTTTCTGGAAGAATCCTGGCTTTAGTATTAAGGGAATGGCCCGTGCTGCGATAAGTTTGATTATTCATCACGGACAAGTAACCGGTGGTGGTTCAACTTTAACGCAGCAATTAGCCAAAAATTCGCTTTTAACTCAGCAGCAAACTTTTTCACGTAAATTAGAAGAACTATTCTTTGCGATTGAAATTAACCATGTTTATTCCAAAAAAGATATTCTGACGATGTATTTGAATAATGCTTATTTTGGTAATGGAGTCTGGGGCGTTCAAGATGCCAGTCGCAGGTATTTTGGTAAAAATGCTAGCGATGTCACAGTAGGTGAAGCTGCAACGTTAGCAGGAATTTTGCGTAATCCAAGTTTTTACAATCCTGTTGATCATATGGCTAACGCTTTATCGCGACGCAATTTAATTTTGGGGTTAATGGCTGACAATGGTAAGTTAACTGCCGCTCAAGCTAAAGCTTATTCTAAACAAGGATTAACTCTGAAAAATACGTTTAGAAATAAAGATGGTTATCGTTATCCATATTTCTTTGATGCTGTAGTAGATGAAGCTATTAGCAAATATGGCTTAACTGAAGAGCAGGTAATGAATAAAGGACTTAAGATTTACACTACTCTTAATCAAAATTACCAAGGAAGATTGCAAGATACCTTTAATGAAAGCTGGCTTTTCCCACAAAATGGTGCTGATGGCACAGAGTGTCAAGGTGCGAGTGTGGCAATGGATCCAGAAACAGGTGCTGTAAGAGCGGTAATTGGTGGTCGCGGAAAGCATGTCTTCCGCGGTTATAACCGTGCAATTCAAATGAAGCGTCAGCCTGGTTCATCAATAAAGCCAATTGCTGTTTATGCACCAGCTCTTCAAAATGGCTATCATTATGATTCTGAACTTTCCAATAAGTTGCAGAAGTTTGGTAAAAATGGTTATGCGCCCCACAACGTAGATAATGGCTATTCTGATAAAATTCCAATGTATGAGGCTTTGGCTCAAAGTAAAAACGTTCCTGCAGTATGGTTACTCGATAAAATCGGTGTAAACAAGGGCGTCCAATCTGTTCAGAATTTTGGTATAAAGGTGCCTAAGTCAGATCGTAACTTATCTTTGGCTTTAGGCGGACTTTCTACAGGGGTTTCACCTTTACAGATGGCTCGTGCATATTCTGCCTTTGCCAATAAGGGTAATTTGCCTAATAATTCCTACTTTATTACTAAAATTACCGATGCTAGTGGCAATGTTTTGGTTGAAAATAATAATCCAGGTAATCATAGAATTATTTCTGAAAATACTGCCAAAGAAATGACAACAATGATGCTTGGCGTTTTCACTAATGGTACTGCGCAAACTGCTCAACCTAATGGCTTCCGGGTTGCTGGTAAAACTGGTTCAACTGAAGTTCCTAATTCATATGGTTTTGGAACAAAGGACCAATGGATTGTCGGTTATACTCCTGATATTGTGTTAGCTACCTGGGTTGGTTTTGACCAAACAAGCAAGCAGCGTTATATGCAAGGAGTATCAGAAACAGGGATCACTAGATTGTATAAGGCAGAAATGGAAGGGATTTTACCGTATACTGCTCAAACGCAATTTACCGAAAAATCGCCTGGTCAACTTGTTAAAAACAATGGATCTAATTTTGATTGGACCAATGGCTTAGGACAAAAAATTCAAGCTGGCATTGGATCAGCAGGACAGAAAATTAATGAATGGTATAATGATGTCAAAGGTTTATTTGGCCAATAAAATTTAGGAGGACCAATTTAATGATTAATATTTATGATTCAGCTAATCAATTAGCACAAGATTTAACAAAGACTGACCAATACAAGGCTGTTGGTGACGCTGTTAAGGCTGTTCAAGCAGACGACGAAAGTGCAGCTTTATTTAAGAAGATGGATGAGATTCAAGCTAAGATTATGCAAGCTCAACAAACTGGCAAGCCATTATCTGATGAAGATCAAAAGGCTTACCAAGAATTAAACGCTCAAGTACAAAAGAACGACAAGATTGTTGCTCTTCTTAAGAGTGAACAAGGCTTGTATGATTTGTTAGGTGAAATCCAAAAGGCTTACACTAAGCCAATTAATGATCTTTATGAAGGTCTTAGAAACTAGAATTTGCGATGAAATTTATTCATTTTGCAGATGCGCATTTAGATAGTCCATTTCGCGGGCTATCTTTTTTGCCATCTAAGGAATTTAATCAGATATATCAAGCAGCTGATCAATCATTAATACGGATTGTAGACTTAGCTTTAGCTGAAAAAGTTGATCTTGTTTTGATTGCAGGTGATACTTTTGATAGTGCTAAGCCATCTCCACGTTCGCAGTTGTTTTTTGCAGAGCAGGTTAAGCGACTGACTGATGCACAGATTCAAGTAGTAATGATTTTTGGTAATCATGATCATATGCGACGTGAAGATTTATTGGTTAACCAGAGCCCATATTTTAAATTGCTTGGTGCAGATGAAGTAGTAGAAAAAGCATCATTTAAGACTAAAGATAATTTTAACTATGATGTAGTTGGTTTTTCGTATTTAAATAATCATATTACAGAAGATAAAATTCCAGATTTCCCTGAAAAAGGGCAAAATTATACTTTTGGTTTAATGCATGCCCAAGAAAAAGAAACTGATAGTCGTAAAAATGTTTATGCACCATTTACGGTTGCTGAAGTTCAGGCATTAAATTATGATTACTTTGCTTTAGGACATATTCATGTTCGACGTAATTTGAGTGAAAAGCCGTGGATTGTCTATTCAGGTAATATTCAGGGCCGTCATATCAATGAAATGGGTGCCAAGGGATGCTATCTTGGCGTAATTGATGAAAGTACCAAAAAAACAAGTATTGAATTTAAGGCAACAGAACCTATTTTGTGGCAAGGAGTGCAAGTTGAATTAGATGCTCAAATTAGTAAAGCTGATTTACAGAATCGAATTATTGCAAGTTTAAATAATGCTGAGCAAAAGACTTATTTCAGCTTAACTATTGCTGGTGCCCAATTTATGACTGAAGAGGAACAGGAATTAATTCAAGACACAGATTTTTGGCAAAATATTTCGCAAAATTTGTCGTTTGATTCGCAGTTGGTAGATGTACGCTTGAAAATAAGTTCTAATTTGGAACTCAATGAAAATGATCAGCAGGCTTTTGAACAAGCCAAAAGCGAAATATTTAAAAATGACGAATTTGATCAGATTGTGAGTGACTGGAAGAAAAAGGATCCTCTATCAGCTCAATTAGCAGAAGATCCTGCATTTATTGATGCGGTTAAGCAACTGACCGAAGTTAAATTAATGGGTAAATTGAAAGGAATTACTGATGAGACTGAAACAAATTAAAATAGTCAATTTTGGGCAATTCTCTAATAAAACTTTTGACTTACCTAGTGATCAAATCAACGTCTTCTTTGGAGCTAATGAAGCGGGGAAGAGTACAACCGTTGCTTTTATTAAGCAGGTAATGTTTGGCTTTCATTTGCGCAGCAATGCCTCGCCGTTTTTTGAAGACTATACGCCACTAGCACATGTTAGTCCGATGGGTGGTAGTTTAGTTTTTGAAAATGATGATTCAGAATATGAATTAGAGCGTCTGTACGCCAAGGGCGATAAAACCAAACAAGGAATTTTAACCGTTAAAAAAGACGGTCAAGTTGTACCTGAAAATTTGTTTTTTGATCAAATTCAAAATATTGACGGTTCGTTTTATGCAGATAGCTTTATTTTTAATCAAGAAATGCTAGGCCAAGTTACTAGTTTGAGCCAAGAAGATTTACTTGAGCGTATTTATTACTTAGGTGCTGCTAATAGTGGCCAATTGTTAAAGTTGCGCGATGATTTTGCTAAAGAAGCTGGCAAACTGTTTAAAAAGACTGGTAAAAAGCCTGAAGTTAACCGTTTATTAAAGCAAATAGAAACTGATCGTGATCAATTGGCACAAACCAAGGCAGAATTTAGTGATTATGAGAAGTTAGCTCAAGATCTAAAAGACTATAAAGATCGCTTGAGAAAAGCACAGCAGGCTTTAGCGAATATTCAAAATAAGCAAGCTAGTTTGCATGAGTTGCAAAAAGAGTTGAGCAACTATACGACTTTACTAGATTTGCAAAAACAGATAAAAGATATCAAATTTGATAGTGAAAATTATCAAAAAGCTCAAGATTTAATGGCACAAGGACGAAATTTACAAAAGATAATGCAATCCTTGCAAGAGCAATTATCTTCCTTAACCGATAATGAAATAAATGATGCAGCTGAGTCTAAGAAAGTCGTACAACAAAAGCCACAATTATTGCAATGGCAGGCCGAATATCGCAATTGTTTGCAAAAGGCAAATCAGTTAAATCAAGAAAAAGAGCAATTACTTGCTTTATCACCTGAAATTAATCAATTGCTTGATTTGCAAACGGATGACATTAAGCAGCTTAAAGAGGACTTCTTGGCTTTGCCATCAAAACCAAATGAAGAAGTTAATGAAAATAGTTCTAGTGATAAAATTTGGTATATTGTTGGTGCTGTATTAGCAGTTATAGGTCTAATTTTATTGGGTACTGCTGGAGTGGTAGGCATTATTGCATTAATAGCTGGTATTGGACTTGCAGGTTTTGGCTATGTAAAAAGTGAACAAGCTAATAAGCAGCAAGCAGCTATTTTGGCAAAACAAAAGGCAGTTAAAGATCAGAGACAGGCATTTTATTCAAAATATAATTTAGATCCCGACATGTTGGATTTAAATAGTTTGTTGACCAATTTAAATCAATATAAGCTTAAAGAAAGCGCTGAAAAAACTAACTCTGAACAATTAAATGAAATTAATCAAAAAGTTGCTCAGCTTGCTGCTAATGTTCAAAATATTATAAGAAAGCCAGTCGATGATGGTTTTGATCAGATTTTGAATGGCTTAGACGAGATTGAAGAACAAATTAATAAGCAACAAGAGTTAGTGCAGAAAAAATCTAATTTATCTAATGCATTAAGTCAGGACAAGCAAGATTTAAAAGAGTTGAATTTGAAGTTGAAAGCTGTTTTAGCTCAAGCTAATGTGGAAGATATGGCAGCATATGATGCAGCTTATCAAGAATTTTTAGCTCAAGCTAAAATTAAGGCTCAATACGATGCTCTAGAAAAGAATTTGCATGATGATCTGGATGAATTGAAGCAAGAAGCTAAGGAACCTGGCAAGGTTTTGGCACAATTGCAAAATCTGGCTGCTCAAGCTACTGATACAACGAAAGAAATTGATGCTTTGCAAGCTCAAGTTGCTAAATTACAAGTTCAATTGGACAATTTGGCTGATTCAACTGCAGTATTTGAAGCAAAGCAGGAATTAGCTAATACGGAGACTAATTTTGTTAACAGCAGTCAAGAATATTTGGCTAATTTAGTAGCATCAAGGTGGATTAGTCGTTCACTTGATTTGGCTTCTAATGAGCGTTTTCCTAAGATGCTTAGTGCAGCTAAAGAGTATTTTGCTTTGCTTACAGGTGGCCGTTATGTCGATATCATTTTAGATAAGAAATTAACGGTTACGCGTAAAGATGGAAAAAAGCGTGAAGTTAAATATTTATCTCGTGGTACTGCAGAACAGCTTTATTTTGCATTGAAATTGGCATTTATTGAACAAATTAAAGATAAGATTAATTTGCCAATCTTAATTGACGATTCATTTGTTAATTTTGATGATCGCCGAATTGGTTATATTAAGAAATTACTTGAAAAGGTTAGTGAAAATAATCAGGTATTGATTTTTACAGCTCAAGAAAAATTGGTTGATCAATTAGAAATTTCGCCTTTAACTTTTACGAAAGGAACTCAAGATGCTTAAACGATTATTAGATTATAACGATGGCGAAGAAATGGATATCGTTGTTTTAATTAAGAATTCACAATTGCGTCATAATAAGAAAAATAATCTTTATTTGGCCATGCAATTTGGTGATGACTCAGGTGAAATCCATGGCAATTATTGGGATGCTAATAATCAAGATGCAGCAACCTTTAGTACAGGCACAATTGTTGAGCTAAATGGTAAAAGAGAAGAGTATCAAGGGCGCCCTCAGATTCGCATTTATAGTTTGCGTGTTGTAGGACCTCAAGAGGGCTATAATCTTGACCAATTTATTAAATCTGCTCCTGAGCCAATTAATGAAATGGAGCAGGAGATAAATAATTTCGTAGCACAGATTCAAAATAAGACTTGGAAAACAATCGTAGAATATCTGCTTAAAAAGTGGGGCAAAAGATTCTATGATTATCCAGCAGGTAAGAGCAACCACCATGCTGTTCGAGGCGGTTTAGCATTTCACACATTATCAATGTTAAAGGATGCTAAGGGGTTAGCTGATAATTATGAACAAGTCAATCGTTCCTTGCTTTATGCGGGATGTATTTTGCATGATATGGGCAAAGTATTGGAGCTTACAGGTCCAGCTGCAACACAATACACAACTGAAGGAAATTTGGTTGGTCATTTAGTTTTAATAGATGAGCAAATTATGCTTGCAGCTAATGACTTGGATTTTGATCTTGAATCAGAGGATTTGCTTTTACTCAGACATATGGTCTTGTCGCACCATGGCAAGTTTGAATATGGTTCGCCTAAGTTGCCAGCTCTGCTTGAAGCTGAATTGCTTCACCGAATTGACGATTTAGATGCAGCGGTTTATGCTGTGACGAATGCTTTGCAACATACGCCTCAAGGTCAATTTACTGAGCCTTTGCTTAGCCAAGATGGCAAGAGATATTATCACCCTAAGCATGATCCAGCATTGGAAAAGGCACGACATCTAGAATAGAAAAAATGGTAGTACAATAGTACTGCCATTTTTAATTAACGATTATTTTTTGTGGATCATATTTAGAAGATTGCGCCATTTACTGCCTTTAACCTGATAACTTTTAATAGGCTGCGTGACTTCCACACATCCCAAATATTTTCCATTATCATCGTGGAGACTGTAAAAAGAAATGTTAAGAGGCTGTCCATCCTTATGAATATTAATTGAAATTGAATTGCGTTCACCTTCATGCATTTGTTTTAAAACAGCTTTAATTCGACCTTGCGAGTGACCGGGATGAACTTTGAAGACAGTCTTGCCAATATCTTTTTCAGTTCTAGGGAAGATGCGATGCTCATTTATTGATGACCAGACAACAATATCATTTTCATCGAGTACGTCAAATTCTTGAGGAATGGTAGTAAAAATAGCGTTTAATTCTGGAAGTGATAAGTGACCACCTTTTAATTTAATTTCATTCATAGTTAAAGCTTCTTTCTATACTTTAATTTTAGCATTAAAGCGGTTACTTACGCCGTTACTAAAAGGATAGACAATTAAGAGTAAAGAAAAAATCCAACTCTCAAGCGAGAATTGGATTTTTTAATTTAGTAAAATTTATTACTTAGTAGCACCAGTTGAAACGTAAGCTGATAATACATCCTTCAAGTCGTTATCCTTGATAGAAACGTCTGCCTTCTTCAATACAGTAGCAATAACGTCCTTCATAACAGCTTGATCTTGAGCCATTGATGCGTAAATTTCATCATCGATAGCCTTCTTGTGATCAGCAAACTTACCCTTAGCTGGGTGACTAATCATCTTGATTACGTGGTAACCAGATTGTGACTTAACTGGACTTTCAGTAACTTCACCAGTCTTAAGCTTGAATGCGGCAGTCTTGAATGCACTGTCTAAAGTGTTGTCGGTTGAATCAAATGCAGGAAGCTTACCGGCTTTATTCTTAGTAGCAGTATCAAGTGAGTACTTCTTAGCTAAGCTCTTGAAGCTCTTACCATCCTTCAATTGCTTGATAATGTCTTCAGCAGTTGACTTCTTAGCAACTAAAATATGTTGAACAGTTACTTTAGGTTGGTAGTTCTTCCAAGCTTGTTGTTCTTGCTTCTTAGAAATCTTCTTAATGTGCTTTAAAGCTGCTTCAGAAAGCAAATTGGTCTTCAAGTTTTGCTTGAATGTTGAAGCAGTCATACCATTTTGTTGTAAAACAGCACTAAATTGTGAGCCGTATTGCTTCTTGTAGTTGTTGTATTGCTTATCAACTTTCTTTGATGAAACGTACTTGCCGTATTGTTGTTCCAAAGCACGGTTAATAATCATGTTAGCCAAAGCTGACTTACCAGCTTGAGACTTCTTCATTTCATCGTAGTATTGTTGTTGAGTAATCTTACCACCCTTGTAAGAAGCAACAGTAGCATTGTTGCCGCTATTTGAGCAGGCAGCAGTAGATAAAGCAACACCAGCTACAGCAACAACTGCAGCAACTTTTTTCATATAACTCTTCATATAAATAAATCTCCACATCCTTAATTAAGTAACTGTCAACTAATATACCATAAAATTAGTTGTTTCGTTTTTAAATAAGCAATATTCACAAAAAAACTAAATTTTCTTTAATATTTCTTATTTAACAATATTATTTTCACCAAAATCTTGATTTAATTGATCACTTTTTTGTTTGATTTTATCAACAGTTGGATCAATATGTCTTGAATACTTTTCAACATCATCGCTGAGGTCGCTAATAGTTCGTTCAGCTTGAGGCATTTGTTCATTTAATTCTTGACTTGCTTTTTTTGCTTTTTGCAAAGCTTGATTGAATCGATTGGCTTCATGCTTAAAGGCATCAAATTCATCCTTAAGTGGTTTTCCTGGACGATTGCCTTCATCATCTTTCATGCAAGAAAAGACTAATCCAGCTGTAGCACCGAAAACAGTGCCTAAAAGAAAATGTTTCATTATTTCACCTTAAAATTGTGCTTTAATCTTATCAGCTACTTCATTGTATTTTGCTTCATCGTATTGATCGGCGTTGTTACGAGTCAGGAGCTTCAAGCCATCGCCTTCAAAACGAGGAATGAAGTGAATGTGTGAGTGCATAACTACTTGGTTAGCTGACTTACCGTTGTTAGTGGTAATGTTCATCCCAGTAACGTTAGGAAATGCCTTCTTGATTGCGTTAGCAATTTCAGGGATGTATTGCAAATATCTTTGAGCATCTTCCTTAGTATAGTCAAATAAGTTAGTGATGTGCTTCTTAGGGATCATCAAAGTGTGACCTGGGTTAACTTGAGAGATGTCTAATAAAGCTTTGACATCATCGTTTTCGAAGACCGTGTAGCTTGGAACTTCACCGCGGATAATTTTGCAGAATAAACAATCGTCAACTAAATTTTTATTTTCCATATAATTACCTCTTATTTGTTAGACTTTAGTTTCTTATAACATTCATGGTATCATGAAACGAACTTAATCAATAATTAGAATACTAAAAAAATGAAAGAAAGATTGCTTTTTGTTTAAAAATATACCGATATGGTATAATTACGGTGAGGTGAATATGTGGAATATTTTGCAGAGACAAAAAATTAACTAAGATATTAAATAGTCCAAGGCTAATGACAAAAGAGTCTGGAAAAGATCGTGCCAGGCGAATTATGGCAAGATTAGACGAATTTGATGCGGCAAAAATTTGGCTCAAATTCCTTCAGATTCACCACCAAGGTGCCATAAACTTCAAGGAAACTTGCAAGGTGAATTTGCCGTAGATGTTAGTGGAAATTATCGTATGATTTTTGAAGGTTACGATAAAAATGATGTGATATCTACGAAAAAAACAGAAATTGTGACAGTCCAAATAATTTCCATTGAAGACTATCATTAAAGAAAGGGGCTTTATCATGCTTCATCGCGAGAATAAAATTAAAAAATATCATGTTAGTTCTGCTGCTGATTTAATTCAAGAGACAATGGAATATTATGATATTACTCAAACAGATTTAGCTGAAAGATTAGGTGTAAGTCAAAAAAATATTTCTGATATTTTAAAGCGTAAAAGATTTATTAATGAAATATTAGCTTTGCGGTTAGAAAAAGTAATGGGAATTTCTAGTGAATTATTATTGACCTTAGATTCACATTATAAGTTAGAGCAAGCTAAAGCCAATAATGAGATTACCAAGAATGATAAGAAGAACCCCTTATTTTTAAGACGGTATGATTGGGTAAGTGCATAGAAAGAAACGAAAAAATGACATTAAAAATTGAAGACTTAACTGGGGGCTATACTGGTGTCCCAGTTATCAAAGATATTAATTTGGAGATTAAGCCAGGAGAGGCACTGGGCTTAATCGGTTTAAATGGTGCAGGTAAGTCAACTACGATTAAGCATATTTTGGGTTTGCTTAGACCGCAAAAAGGTAAAATTTTGCTCAATGATGTGAATTTGACGATGCAGCCAACCAAGTTTAAGCGGCAAGTTGCTTATATTCCTGAAACGCCAGTTTTATATCCAGAATTAACTTTAAAAGAGCATTTGGAGTTAACGATGTTGAGTTATGGTCTTGATCCTAGCAAATCATGGGATAGGGCGCATGAACTACTTAAAATGTTTAGATTAGATGATAAGCTTGATTGGCTGCCGATTCACTTTTCTAAAGGGATGCGGCAAAAAGTCATGATCGTATCCGCCTTTTTAGCTGATACCAGCTTGCTTGTAATCGATGAGCCATTTACTGGTCTTGATCCACTTGCTGTAGCTAATCTGATTGATTTAATTAAGCAATCAATTGCTAACGGCAAAATGGTGCTGATGACTACTCACGTTTTAGCTGATGCACAACAAGCAATTTCTAACTATGCTGTTTTAAACCGCGGCACCATTGAAGTGATTGGCAGCTTACAAGAAATTCGTCAGCACTATGGTTTGAAGCCTGATGATCCGTTTGACAAGCTCTATTTAGCTTTGAATAGAGAGGATAATGGCAATGCGTGAGTTAGCAAAAAAAAGGTTAAACGAAAACCTTAAGCAATCAGTTAAGTATTTAACACTGGTTTTCAATGACTTCTTTATCTTGGCTTTGATCTTTTTATTCGGGGCTTTGATGTTCTGGTATGCGCAAGCCATGAAGTCGATGCCAACTAGTTTGTGGTTTTACAAGCCATTGACAGGTTTACTGTTATGGCTGCCGTTATTGACGGGACATTTGGTTACGCTATTAAAAGACGCGGATATGCAGTTCTTGTTCACTCAAGATGAGCGGATGGATGAATATTTGAAACCGATGTTTAAATACAGTTTGGTTTTACCGTTTATCTTAGAATTATTGCTTGCTGGTATCCTGTTTCCATTTGCTATGATCAAAGCGGGGCTTAATACTCCTAGCTATATTTTGTTAATTTTGACGCTATTTTTTATTAAAGTGGCAGAATTAGATATTGAACAAAAGAATTTATATTTTGGTCAAAAAATAAAGTTTAGTTGGATTAGTTTAGCTGCTTTGGTAGTGTCGATTTTTACTACATACTATCCGATAATCGGATTTGCCATAGCAGGATTATTTGCATCAGTTAAAAGAAATAAACAGCTATTATTCGATTGGCGTTATGCCGTTGAAAGTGAAAAAGCAAGAAAAGATCGCGTTTACAGCATCTTTAGCATGTTTACCGATGTTGAAGAAAAGCAAGTAACGATTAAACGTAGAAAATATCTTGATTTTCTTTTACCTAAGTCAATCGCTAAAGAAAATCCTAACTTATTCTTGTATCGGAGATCACTACTCAGAAATCCAGAGTACTTGAATTTATTAGTTAGAATGACAGCTTTTGCCGTGTTGATTTCTTGGCTGGTACAAGATTGGCGTTGGGCACTTGGCTTGTCTTGCTTAGTGATTTTCTTGACCGTTTACCAACTGTTACCGATGGCAACCGAGTTTGATTCAAACATCATGTATCGTGTCTATCCAATTGTGCGTGACAATCGCGGAAAGGATTTAGTCAAAGTCTTAAACTTAGGACTTCTGATCCAATGGCTATTGATCAGCGTATTCTGGCTAGTACTATTGCCAATTGATTCTCATCTTTGGATTAGTATTGCAGTATTATTTGTATTCACGATGATTATCAATTATGGTTATTTGCCAGTTAGAGTTAAACAACAAAAATAAAGAGATAGGAATTGAAAGAATGAGATTAAGAAATAAACCTTGGGCTGTAAAGCTTGTTAATGAACATCCTGAAAGTGTTTTGCAAAATCCTGACCCTGAAAAGAAGATTGATTGGGCGGCACGTTTTGGCAATGACAATACAATTGAAATTGAAGTGGGTTCAGGTAAGGGCCATTTTATTACTACCTTAGCTGAAAATAATCCAGATAAAAATTATGTAGCGCTTGAACTTCAAACTACTGCAGCTGGTATTATTTTGAGAACTAAGCTAGAAAAAGGCCTAGACAATTTACAAATTTTGCGCGGGGATGCAGCTGATATTAACTGCTTCTTCCCTGAAAACAGCACGAATGTCATTTACTTAAACTTCAGTGATCCATGGCCAAAGACTCGTCACGAGAAGCGCAGATTGACTTATAAGAGCTTTTTAGCTAAGTACCAACAGGTCTTAACTAAAGATGGCCATATTGAATTTAAGACAGATAATTCAGGCTTATTTGCTTATTCTGTGCAAAGTATGAATAATTTTGGGATGCATTTTGATTTTGTTTCAGTAGACTTACATCACGAAAAACCTGAAATCGTAGAAAAGAATATTGAAACTGAATATGAACATAAATTTGCTGCTAAAGGCAATCCAATTTATGCATTGCATGCAGATTTTGAAGCATAGCACTTGTAAAATA
The DNA here is from genome assembly GCF_046109915.1 of Lactobacillus helveticus. Lineage (NCBI taxonomy): Bacteria > Bacillati > Bacillota > Bacilli > Lactobacillales > Lactobacillaceae > Lactobacillus > Lactobacillus helveticus. Next base: position 93,049 of record NZ_CP151471.1, read on the forward strand.
TATTTTTAATCATTAAAATACTTATAAATAGTAAGTTGATAATGAGGGGTAAAATTATGGAAAAGATTAAAGAATTAACTGAAGATCAATTAACAGAAATCACTAAATCAGGTCGCGTTGTATTGGAATTCTCTGCCAATTGGTGCCCTGATTGCCGCTTCTTAGATCCATTCTTACCAGAAATTGAAAAAGATTTTTCAAATGCTAAGTTTTATCAAATTGACCGTGATGGCTCAATGGATGTTGCAAAAAAATTAATGATTATGGGAATTCCTTCATTTGTTGTCTACCAAGATGGCAAAGAAATTGGTAGACTAGTAAATAAGGACCGTAAAACTAAAGATGAAGTAGAAAATTTTTTACGATCACTTGATTAAAAGGAGAAATAGAAAAAGCATGATTACTAGTACTAATAAAGAAGCTTATCCTAATACTTTGATCGTGATTATGGGTCATGATGAAGGCCGTAGTTCATTTGAAGAAAAAGAAGACGTTACTCGCGTAACTAACGATGAAGGCAAGACTATTGGTTTTAACTTCTTCAACGTTGATAAGTTAATCGACTTTGATAAGTTACCAAATGGTCCAGTTAAGCTTTCAGATGATGAACTTGCAGCCTTAAATAAGAAGCTTGCTGAAGTTGGTTTTGATGATAAGTTAGCTTATGGCAAGCCAACCCTTGTTTATGGCTACGTTAAGACCTGTGAAAAGCACCCAGATTCAGATCACCTTCACGTAACTACTGTTGAAGTGGGGGACGGTGAAGAACATCAAATCGTTTGTGGTGCTCCTAACATTGCTCAAGGTCAAAAGGTTGTTGTTGCTCTTCCAGGTACTTTAATGCCAAATGGTGAACAAATTTGGCCAGGTGCTCTTCGTGGTGTTGATTCATACGGTATGATTTGTTCAGCTCGTGAATTAGGTCTTCCACATGCACCACAAAAGCGTGGTATCATGGTTGTTCCTGATAACTTTGAAGTTGGTGCAGAATTTGAACCAACTAAGTGCGACGAATTGATCGCTAGTGGTGAAATCACTTTATAATTGAGAAAGGGCATTGGGCTACTAAATGTTAGTCTGATGCTTTTTTGCTGCAGTTAAATAAAAAAGTACGTTTTGCTAAACCTTTTTGTAAAAGCAACTACAATAAGAGTTGAAGAAGGCGTTTTTTATGACAAGAAAATATGAAAAAGAAGTCAAAGAAGCATAAAGCGTATTAGAGGATAAGAAGTTAACTGATAGTGAAATCTCACAAGAGTTAATTGACAAAGACCATCCAACTGAAAATGTTAAACCATCTGAGCTTGCGTAAAGAGCCAGATTTAGCACCTCAAATTGATTTTACTTTATTAGGTGACCTTGCTGGATTGTCCAAGGAAGCTAAGGAAGAGGCGGCAGTTGCTGTAGCTAAATAAAGTTAAATAGAAGATATTGTAATAGGTCAATATATATAAAAGAAGGGTTGAGAAAAAATCTCAACGCTTTTTTGTGCCGTAAATCAAATTTCATCTTGAAATAACTAATCAAGGTATAATGAAACTGTAAAAGTTATTGAAACAAAGCCACAAGGGAGTGGAGAAAATGAAACTCAATAATAAAATTTTATCTAGTGCAGCGGCTGTTTTAGCAACAGTTTCTTTAGGTTTAATAACTTCTCAAACAGTTAATGCACAAAGCATTACTTTACATAAAGGCTACGATAAAACTGCAACGCCTTATATTAGACAAAAGGGCGAATTTATCCATGCAAATAAGAGTATCAAGATTAAGAATTATAAATTCTATGGTCAACCTACTTTAACTAAAGGTGATAAAGTGGTCTATGCTAGTGCTACAACACCTAGTCTGATTAACCAAGAATCTTATTACTACATCGGCAATGGTGGATATATTAAACAAAATAATGCGTATGTAATGAAGGGTGGTACATATGTACTTACCAGCAATTCATATGTTTACGATAAGAATGGTAAGAGATTAAAGACCTACCGCGGCAAGCGTGATTACTTACCTTATAACACTAAGGTTAAGTCACCAGCCAAAGATGAATACTACCGCAAGCCTTACACTTACTACAATATTGGTAAAAATACTTATGTCCAAAGTGATCAAATTGCCAAAGTAAATGGCAAAGGAGTTTTATTCGTTTCTCAAAATAGCTCCGTTTATAATTCTCGCGGCCAACGTCAAGGACGAGTAATTAAAGCTGGTCGATTAGTACCATATGCTGGTAAAGTTCAAGACAAAGATGGCCAATATTTCTATATGGCTAACAACAAGAAACACAATGTTCGTTCACTTAAGTCCTACAAGATTAAGGGCAACTATTACTTCAGAATTGGTAAAAATCAGTACATCAAGGCTAACAATGTAAATGCCATTAATGGTAATGCCCTTTATACCAAAGGTCCTATCAAGGTTAAGATTGTTGCCGATACACTTGCTTACAATCAAGACTTCCAACAAATCAATAAGCTGTACAAGAAAGGACAAACTGTAACAGCCGATATGGTGGTTCAAAGCGGGATGGGAGACTATACTGCTTCTTACTATCGTGTAAAGGGCGGTAAGAATCCAGTTTATATTGACACTGGCTTATATGAAGAAAGCAGTCCAGACGTTCCTTATGTTTGGAGTGGTGATAGAGGTCCAACTTTGGCTAAACAATATCTTAGCGGCGAAGATGTGTACAACATGCGCTATAGCGTAGCTGACTTCAAGATAGGTCAAACTGCTTTCTACAATGTCAACGGTGAAAAGGTTGATACTAAATTTGACGGTGATGAGTTGGCCGTTAACCAAAAACTTTATTTGTGGGATGCCAAGGAAAACAAAGCTGAATTGTACTACCATGTTCAAAACTCATTGGTTTACAAATCAGGTGCAGAAGACGATCGTCAAAATACTGCCTACAGCAATCTCTATGTCAAAGCTAGTGATGTAGCACTCAGTGGTAGAAAACTTAAGACCAGCAACACAGAAGCTGAAGCCAAAGCAAATAGTGCATTAGCAACTGCTAGTGAAAAGACTTCACTTACCAATGCAATTTCTGATGAAAGTACTGTTAAGGCATCCGATAAGTATCGTCTAGACAACTGGGTAAATCGTAGCTTGTACGACCAAGCCATAGAAAATGCGAAGACTGTTGCAGCGGATAAAGATGCAACTAAGGCTGCAGTTAACGAAGCTTTATGGCAAGTTAATTTTGCTAAGAAAAATTTGAAGGGTGTAAAAGTCAAAGCAAAAGACATCAACAACTTAACGCCTCTAGAAGCACAACAAGTCTTGAATTTAATGCGTCAAGCCTACAATAGTGACAAAAATTATCCAATGGTCGAGGTATATCAAAAGTGGGCACACAAGCCAGGCTATTATCCAGCAGAAGATTGGAAAGGTAACCAAAAGACAAGATATTACTTAATCCCAAGCAGCGGGGCTAAAAAAGTACTTCTAAAGTTCTCTGATTTTGCTACGGAAAAATGAAATAATGTTAGAATAAAAGACGAGTATTTTTAACATTATGGAGAGTTAAATATGTTACGAGTATTTTTAACATTATGGAGAGTTAAATATGTTAGATAAAAACAAACAAATTTGGTTTATTGGTATTAAAGGAACCGGTATGGCTTCTTTAGCACTACTTCTTCACGACTTAGGCTACAACGTTGCCGGTAGTGATATTGAAAAGTACACCTTCACTCAAGTTCCACTTGAAAAAGCTGGTATTGAAGTTAAGGACTTTGACCCAAGCAACATCAAGAGCAACGATGAACAAGTAATCGTTAAGGGGAATGCTTTTAAGGAAGATAACCCAGAAGTTAAGGGTTGCATTGATAAGGGCGTTAAGTGGCAAAGCTACCCAGATACTGTTGAAGAAATCGTGCAAATGCACACTTCAATCGGTATTTCAGGTACTCACGGCAAGACTTCAACCACTAGTCTTTTGTCACACGTTTTAGGTGAAGTTGCACCAACTACTTACTTAATTGGTGACGGTCGTGGTAAGGGTGTTCCAGATTCACGCTTCTTCGTTTACGAAGCTGATGAATACCGTCGTCACTTCTTGGCATATCACCCAGATTACCAAATTATGACTAACATCGACTTTGACCACCCAGACTACTTCAAGGATCAAGACGATTACACCAGCGCATTCCAATCAGCAGCTGATCAAACTAAGAAGGCATTGTTCGTATGGGGCGATGACAAGCGTCTTCAAAGCCTTAAGACTGATATTCCTAAGTACACTTACGGCTTTAACGATACTGATGACTTCCAAGCTACTGAAATTAAGAAGTCAACTACTGGTTCTAAGTTCCACGTTTTAGCTCATGGCAAAGATCTTGGTGAATTTGAAATTCACTTGTTTGGTGACCACAGCATTTTGAACTCAACTGCTGTTATCGCTGTTGCCTACACTGAAAAGGTACCAATGGATGATATCCGTGATGGTCTTCTTACTTTTAAGGGTGCTAAGCGTAGATTTAGTGAAAAAGACTTTGGCGACATTGCGGTTATTGATGACTATGCTCACCACCCAACTGAAATGCGTGCAACTATCCAAGCTGCTCGTCAAAAGTTCCCAGACAAGAAGTTAGTTGTTGTCTTCCAACCACATACTTTCTCAAGAACTAAGAAGTACCAAAAGGACTTCGAAGAAATCTTACGTGGCGTAGACAAGGCTTACGTAACTCCAATTTATGCTTCAGCCCGTGAAGCTAATGGTGATATTTCAAGTGAAGACTTGGTTAAGAATATCCCAGGTTCAGAAGTGATTGACTTAGATAATATTGCTGACTTAACTAAGAATAAGAATTCTGTCATCGTGTTCATGGGTGCCGGCGATATTCCTAAGTACGAAGATGCTTTTGAAAAGTTGCTTTAATTAAAAAAATAGGCATAAAAGATGCTCTCAAAAGAGAGCATTTTTTGTTTAGTCTTAATTTGCCAGGTGATTATCTAAATTGAAGTTGCCTTGGAATTCATCCGTGGTACTTTCTTGATCCATACCATATTCGGAATCGTCGCCCCAGTAAATGTATTGTGCGTTTTTACCTTTGGTGCCAGCAATTCTGAAGTAAAGGCCAGCTTCATCACCTTCACCAGTGGTCTTGGTGGCATCTACCTTAACTTTTTGACCAATCTTGAGCAACTTGCTGGTTGACTTAAGCTTATTATTCAAAACATGGATTTTGTTTAAAATAGTGGCGGTAGTAGTACCAGAAGCTTGGTAAAGGGTGTTGCCGTTGACAAAGCCAACATTTGAAGCATAGATATAAGCGCCATTACCTAAGGCATAGAATGGCTTGCCCTTGATAGTGGTTGTGTTCAAACTTCTCTTTTTAGATCCGCTAAGATTTGAGAAGTAGTAAAATACGTCATTCTTAGTTGTGGCGTGGGTTTTAGCTGGTGTTTTAACTAGCATATATTTAGGGATGAGTGACAAACCATTGAAAGTAGTGCGGTGACCGTTTTTATCATAAATGCGAGAGTTGGAACTCAAGATTAAAACATTTTGTCCATCCATTGAGCTAACATTCAAAGATTTGATGTAGCGTTTTTTACCGATGTTAACGTAAGAAGCGGTAGTGTAGTGGTAGTTCTTAGAAGTTTTTGCATCTACTTTTTTACCTTGGATCAGGATAGGCTTGCCATAATATTTAAAACTTGAGCCTGATTTAACCGTTGAAGCAACAGTCATCTTCTTGCCATTGACTTTTTGGGTAGTGGTAGTGGCATTGCCTTTGCTGTTGAAGACTTGAACTGTGCCGTTAAAGGATTTCTTGAGAGTAACTTTACCTTTTTGTGATTGCGTAGCTGCTTGAACTGTGTGAACAGGTTGATTGATAATAGCAGCTGCTGGTGCAACACTGATTAATAAAGCTGCTGCGATAGTTGCTAATTTTTTAGTAGTCATATTTTGTCTCCTTTGTAATAATCCCTTAAGTTGATTTTAGCACTTATGAGACTATAAAAATAACCTCGAAACTCAAACGTTTTCGGGGTTATTTGATTTTATTCACTTAAGTACTTAGGATCAATAAATTTATTGATCACGTTGTTAACCTTCTTTGAATTATCGTACTTGCGGATAATGTTCAAGAAGTCTTGTGTAGTTGCTTGCTTCAAGTAGTAAGTTTGATAGTAATCGTGTAAAGCATCGAAGAACTTGGTTTCGCCCATGGCAACCTTTAAAACAGCAGGGAAGTCCATCCCAAGTTCGTAAGCCATGTCTTCAGTGTCAACGCCCTTTGGTGGATTATTAACAGGGTAGTTGATGTAGCTGTCCTTTTGATTCTTATTAATGAATTGGTTAGCATTTTCTTTTAAGATCTTGTTAGCACGCTTGACGTTCTTACGAGTGTAGAACTTGCTGTGCATCAGTTTAGCACAGTAGGCCTTACTCTTAGTGTAGGTCAAATCTTAAACGCCATTTTCAAGGAGGTTGGTAAGACCTTCGTCAAGCCAAGGTTCCATGTATTCGTCGCTGCCGACAGTGCCGTAGAACCATTGGTGACCAACTTCGTGAGAAACATCTTCAGTTAATTCATTATATCTATCAAGTGGGTGCTTCTTTTGTAAAAAGCCGCTGGCATCGATCATGATCAAGCCAGGATATTCCATCCCACCGGTATCTTTACCAAGCAAGCCTTCAGTAATATCGATTTCTTTGTAAGGATATTTGCCGATCTTTTTGGTAAAAATGTGGAAACTGTCTTGGGCAGTCATCAAAGCAAGCTTGTTGTATTGCTTGCTGTTTTTGCTTGCAAGGTAGTAGTCGTTGATTCTTACGCCGTTTGCATAAGCGTGGTCAACCTTGAATTTGTTGGAAGCAGCGATTGCGACCTCACGCATGTTGTTGGCGGTAATTGTAGTTTTGCCATTCTTGGTTGTGCTTTGACCAGAAGCGGCAACTTTGTAGCTCTTTGGTGCGAAAAAGCTAACGTGGAAGTTGCTTACAGCACTGTTGCGGTTTTCACCAGCATCGTAGTATGGGTGATAATTCCACTTACCGTTGCGATAATCGCTTAAGTATGGGAAACAGAATGACAGGTTATAAACCTTACCGCCGTTGATATTTTGGTAGCCAAAACGATCTTGTCTCTTAGGCACGCCGGTAACTACGTTAACCGTTAAATCAGTGGATTCACCGGCGTTCAAATTCTTGTTAACGAATAAATTGCTCTTGTCTTTGCCAGTAGTGTAGGAAAGCTTTTGACCATCTGATGAAATGCTTTTAACTGAAGTTGTCGCATTTCTTGTAGCCTAAAAATGCTTGTGGTCGTATTTCAACACGCCGCTAGCAATATTTCTAACCAATAAATTTTTAACAGGTTCATTGCCGTTATTAACAACGTGCATGGTAACTTTTTCTGTTAATTGATTCTTGCGAGTGTTCAACTTCACGGTCATGTTGTAGTTTGTTGCCTTGATCGTAGGATCAGCCGCAGCTTGAACTTTTGAGTTGAAGCTAAATAATGCCGCAATGGTTACTGCACTCGACAATAAAAGTGTTGTTCTTCTTTTCATAATTTTCCCTCCAAGAAAAATTTACTCTAATTATTGGAAATTATCGGCATAAAGTCAATCTATTTTTTGATGATAGGATATAATTTATGTATAAGTGAAAATGAATAGATATAAAGAAAGAAGATAAATAAGTAAGAATGGTTAAAAGTATTACACCTCATTTGGTTTATCGCTTGAATGGGATGCACCATGTTGTAGCGCAAGTTGGTGTAGTAAATGGTGATCATGTTTTTGCCTTGCAACTTCTTCACAGTGCACATGATGTGTTGGTTTATAGAAAACATGAAGGTTTAACCAAGAACATCGATTATACTGATCCACACTTAGTAATGATGGGCTTTGGCCACACGCAAACCTGGGTACCAGCTAATGACAAGGATGAATATTTCGTAGGTGCTAAACCAAATTCAGGCAACTGGACTACTCAAATTGCACGAGTAAAGTACCCAAGACTTTTACCAGAAAGATATACTTCAAATACACAACTTCCACGTTTGTCACACTTGAATCACGTAACCGACGTTCCTTATGATGGTCATGATCACTTGCACAGAGTAGAAGCTTCAGTTTCACCAAATGGCAAGTACTTCATGATTGCTTCAATTTGGGATGATGGTTCAGGTCACTTTGGTTTGTTTGACTTAAATGAAGTAAACCAAAAGTTGAATGAAAATGGCACTAAGAACACGCCAATCACTGATTTACATTGCTTGAGTGCTTTCCACATCGACAACTTCGATAATCCAAGTGTTGCTCCAGATGAAGAAATGCCACAAATGATTGATTCAGTTCAAGGCTATGCTATTGATGATGACAAGAATATCTATATTTCTAACCAATTGTCACCAAAGATTAACCATGAAACTGGTGAAGTAATTACTTGGTCACGTAAGATTGTTAAGTTCCCATGGGGTGAAACAAACAGTGATAACTGGCAAGTAGCTATGGTTGATGGTATTGATTTACCAGATCGTTACAGTGAAATGGAAAGTATCCATGTTAATGCCGCAAATGATATTTACTTAACTGTGGCTTACCACCAAAAGTACATTAAGGGTGGAGAATATAAGTTAAAAACTTTGGAAAACCAAATTTTCCATATTACTGATTTGTAGAATAATAAAAATTTAACCAAGTAAAAAAGTGCTGATGTGTCTTTGCTTATGAAGACTATCAGCACTTTTTATTTCATATTAATCAGTAATTCTTTCTTTCCCAACAGCACGTTGTTAGGAAGGATTATAACCTAACTCTTCAATTTCTTGTCTTTTTTCTTTGTTATTGATTTGAGGAAGAGTATCCCAAAAGTTAGACTTGTTTTTCTTAATCTTTGAATTTCTGTTAGTTTTCATTGTTGTTTCCTTCATTTTCACTTTCTATAAATATAAGTATACTCTGAAAACCAAACCTATTTTTAGCTATTAAGATCGATTAATTCAAAATGAAATATTTTACAAAAATATATGCAATTTATATGTAAACGATATATAATAGTACCAAATTCAGAAAGGAGTAAAAATTATGGCAGAAAAAACAACAGGACTTTATGTCAGAATGAATCCAGAAAAGAAGGAAAAGGCAGAAGCTATTCTGAAAAAGCTGGGGTTAAATTCAGCTACGGCAATTAACATGTTCTATGATCAGATTATTCTTCATAATGGTATTCCTTTCAGAGTAGAGATTCCAAATGCATGGGATAATTTGGATCAAATGAATAAGTATGAATACGCCAAACTGCTTGACGAGCGCCTGAACACATTGAACGGAAGGGAAGATTTACTTGGAGATATCGCCAAGAGGCTTGATGCGGAAAAGAATGAAAAGAAAGACAACTAAGTTTTGAGGTAAAAATTATGATGGCAAGAATTATTATTGGCATTATTGTTGTTTTAGTTATTGTGTATGTTTGTTGTGGTTTTAAAATCGTTCCACAAAATAATGAAGGTTTGGTTGAAACCTTGGGTAAGTATTCTAAGACAGTAAAAGCTGGATTTATCTTTGTCTGGCCACTTTTCCAAAGAATTCGCAAAGTTCCATTAGCACTTCAACCACTTGAAATTTCTAAGTACTCAATCATTACCAAAGATAACGCTGAAATTTCTACTAGTTTAACTTTGAACTACTTGGTCACTGATTCATACCGTTACTTCTACAACAACACCGACTCAGTTGAATCAATGGTGCAATTAATCCGTGGTCACTTGCGTGACATTATTGGTCGTATGGATTTGAACGCAGCCCTTGGCTCAACTAAGGAAATTAACGATCAACTTTTCACTGCAACTGGTGACCTGACTGATATCTACGGTATCAAGGTCGTTCGTGTCAACGTTGATGAACTTTTACCAAGTGCTGAAATTCAACATGCCATGGACAAACAACTTACTGCCGACCGTGAAAAGACTGCCGCAATTGCTAAGGCCGAAGGTGAAGCTCGTACCATTGGAATGACCACTAAGGCTAAGAACGATGCTTTGGTTGCTACTGCTAAGGCCAACGCTGAGGCAGTTAAGACGCAAGCTGATGCCGACGCTTACCGTGTACAAAAGATGCAAGAAGCCTTGTCAAAGGCTGGCGAAGGTTACTTCAGAAACCAAAGTTTGGACAGCTTTAACCAATTGGCTCAAGGCCCTAACAACTTGATCGTGGTTGGCAAGGATGAAATGACCGACTTGGGTAAGGTTCCTGCTTTGAGAAAGGTGTGGGATGCCAGCGACGATAAGAAAGATAAATAAATAAAAATTAGCTCAATTCTCAAATGAGGATTGAGCTTTTTTATACTCTTAACGTATACCAGCATCAACATTAAGTAATTTTCAAACTCTCTTGCACAACTTATACTTGTAGTAACAATTGAGAATAAGAGGGGAAAGAAAATTATGTTTGGTCGTACTTATTCAGATTTAGGTCCAGTTGTAGGACAAATTAATGGTGAAGATATTCGCGCAAATCAATTAGAGAGACGTGGCTATGATTGGGAGAATGGTTATGGCACTCCATCCGATGGACAAGATACTAATCGTGATGGTCAACCAGTTAGAAAATTAACTAAAGATGCCAAAAGCATCATTATCTTTTGGTCGTGTTCCGGTTCAACTAAGTTGCTCGCAAGTAAAATTGCGCGTGAAACCGGTGCTGATATTTTAGAAATTACTTTAAGAAATCCTTATCCAGCAAATTACCGTAAAACGCTCAATCGCGCTAACTGTGAAAGAATTCAAAATGATCCACCTGAGCTTGAGATGCTGAGCCAATATGACACAATTTATTTAGGCTATCAGACCTGGGCAATGACTTTAAGTCAACCAATGAGGGCATTCCTACTTGAATATGGCGGCGAATTTTCTAATAAAAAGATTGCGCCATTCCTTTCTGAAGGTGGCTATGGTTCGGGTGATAGTACTGAATTGATCCGTGAGTTTATTGCACGTGATGGTGGTAAAAATAATACTTATACTTCTGCATTGGTAGTCGATGGCAATCGCGTTGACGAAAGTGATGTGGAAGTTAAGAGATGGTTGAAGACTATTTAGGATATAGCCTCGATTTAGGCTTTTTTATTTTTGCTTAAATAAAATATGGTTCGTAAAATATAGCTTTGCAAATACTTACATAGTGATGTATTGTATTAATATAAAAATAAATAAGAATGATATTATAAGTATTAAGTAACATTGTACGGTATATGAAAGGAACAATCATGCCAACTGACATTGAAATTGCTGATGCAGCCAAAATGCAACCGATCACTGAAATTGCCCAAAAGTTAGGCTTGTCCAGTGATGATATTGAACAATATGGTCACTATAAAGCTAAGATCAACTTGCCTGTTAAGGAAATTGAAGGCAAGAAACACAAATTGATTTTGGTGACAGGTATTAACCCAACTTCTGCTGGTGAAGGAAAATCTACTGTTTTAGTTGGCTTGGGGGATGCGCTTAACCAATTAGGCCATCAAACTACCATTGCCATGCGTGAACCATCAATGGGACCAGTCTTTGGGATCAAAGGCGGTGCAACAGGTGGTGGCTATAGCCAAGTTGTCCCAATGGAAGACATTAATTTACACTTCACTGGTGACATGCATGCCTTAACTTCTGCTAACAACACCTTGGCGGCTCTAATCGATAACTACATTATGCGCGACAATGCTTTAGGACTTGATCCACGCAGAATCATTTGGAAGAGAGTCGAAGACGTTAACGATCGTGCTTTAAGAAACGTGGTTACTGGACTCGGTGGCATCATGCAAGGTGTTCCTCGAGAAACCGGCTTTGATATTACCGCTGCTTCAGAAATGATGGCCATTCTTTGCTTATCTGAGAGCTTGCACGATTTAAAGAAGAGAATTGGTCGCATCGTTGTTGGTTATACCTATGACAAGAAGCCTGTTACCGTTGATCAATTGGGCTTCACTGGTGCAATTACACTTTTATTGAAAGATGCTATTAAGCCTAACTTAGTTCAAACTTTGGATCACACTCCTGCTATTGTTCACGGTGGACCATTTGCCAACATTGCTCATGGCTGTAACTCAGTTTTAGCTACTCAAATCGCCTTAAAGACTTCTGATTACACAGTTACTGAATCAGGCTTTGGTGCAGATCTCGGTGCTGAAAAGTTCTTAGATATCAAGCGTCCAGTTTTAGGCAAGACGCCAAATGCCGTGGTAATTGTCGCAACTTGTCGTGCACTTAAGCTCAACGGTGGTGCCGATAAGAATAATTTGACTGAAGAAAATCTTCCAGCCTTGCAAAAAGGTATGGCAAACTTGCGCAGACACGTTAAAAACATGCAAGGCTATAATTTGCCAATTGTGGTTGCGATTAATCACTTTACTAGTGATACTGAGGCTGAAATCAAAGCAATCCAAGATGCTTGTGCTGAAATGGGCGTAAAAGCTATTGAAGTTGACGCTTGGGCCAAAGGTGGAGAAGGCACGCAAGATTTGGCTAAAGAAGTAGTTCAACTTGCCGACCAAAAATTTGATTTCCACGAATTATATAAGAATTCTGATTCAATTGAAGACAAATTAAACGCCATTGCTACCAAGATTTATGGTGCAAAACGTGTAGTTTTGTCTAACAAAGCCAAAAAGCAAATTAAGACTTTTGATAAACAAGGCTGGAACAAGCTGCCTGTATGTATTGCTAAGACCCAATATTCATTTACAGATGATCAAACTAAGCTAGGCGCTCCAACTGATTTTGATTTCCATATTCGTTCCTTTGTACCTAAATTAGGTGCCGGCTTCATTGTCGCTTTATCAGGTACCATGATGACTATGCCTGGTCTAGCAAAGCATCCAGCCGCAGAAAATATGGATATTGATGATCAAGGTCAAATTACAGGACTATTTTAACGAGGAAGAATCATGTCTGAAATAAGCGTAATTATGGGTAGTAAGTCAGATTGGCCAACGATGAAGCATGCGTGTGAAATCTTGGATCAGTTCAATGTTAGCTATGATAAACATGTTATCTCAGCCCATAGAATGCCAAAGGAAATGTACGATTTTGCCCAAGCCGCTGAAGAAAAAGGCACCAAGGTGATCATTGCTGGTGCAGGTATGGCAGCGCATTTGCCTGGGATGACAGCCGCTAATACCGTGATTCCAGTAATTGGTGTTCCTGGACAAACTAAAGCATTGGGAGGGATGGATTCTCTTTTATCGATTGTTCAAATGCCAACCGGTATCCCTGTAGCTACCACTGCCATTGGTAATGCTGGTGCAAGCAACGCGGCACTTCTTGCACTAGAAATTTTGGGAATTAGTGACGAAAAAATAAGACAGCAATTGAAAGACTATCGCCAAAAGATGCATGATGAAGCAAAAGAAAGCAGTGCGGAACTTGATTGATCCAGATTTTATTGAACAAGGAAAGACTATTGGCATCATTGGAGGCGGACAACTAGGTCAAATGATGGCTTTGTCAGCCAAGTATGGTGGAATGAAAGTCATCACCTTGGATCCAACGCCAGACTGTCCTTGTGGTCAGGTTGCTGACAAGCAGATTGTGGCCGAATATTCAGACATTAATGCAATTGAAGAGCTGGCTAAAGAGAGCGACGTATTAACGTATGAATTTGAAAATGTTGACCTTCAAGCTTTAAAGGATGTTGCTGACAAAGTAAAAATTCCTCAAGGCACCAATCTGCTCTATATTACTAAGCATAGACTGCGTGAAAAGAACTTCTTGCGTAGTGCTGGTTGTATGACCGCACCTTATCTTCCTGTTAAAAACATGGCTGATTTAAAAGAAGCGATTAAAAAGATTGGCTATAACTGTGTCCTTAAAACCTGTGAAGGTGGCTACGATGGCCACGGCCAAGAAGTTTTAAAGAGCGATGCCGATCTGAAAAATAATGCGCATATCAAAGAAATTTTAGCTACAGGAGACTGCATTCTTGAAGGCTGGGTGCCATTCAAAGTTGAAGCTTCTGTCATGGTCGCAAGAAATGCAAAAGGCGAAGTGACAGTTTTCCCAGTTAGTGAAAACTACAATGCCGATGAAATTTTGCATATTAGTATTGTGCCAGCACGTGTTTCAAAAGAAATTTATGCTAAAGCACAGGCTATTGCTAAGCAAATTGCAGAAGCAATTCATTTGTGCGGTATTTTGGGTGTGGAGCTATTTATTCTGGATAACGGTGATATTTATGTCAATGAACTAGCACCACGTCCGCATAATTCAGGTCACTATTCGATTGAAGCCTGCAATTTTGACCAGTTTGATATCCATGATCGTGCTATTTGCAATTGGCCGTTGCCTAAGATTAAGCTGTTGTCCAAAGTGGTAATGGTGAATGTTTTGGGTCAACATGTAGCCGGCGTAAGAAAAGTCATTCCTGAAAAGAGCAACTGGCATTTTCACTACTATGGCAAGGCCGAAATCCGTCATAATCGTAAAATGGGCCACGTTACAATTCTTACTGACGATATTGAAAAAACGTTGCAAGAAATTAATGACACCCATATTTGGAAAACAAAAGTAAATTAATCTTGTTTAAGCAGAGCTATTAAAGCTCTGTTTTTTATTTATCATTTTCACTAAAACACGAACAATACTTCGTGATAGTATTTTTAATGCTCTATAATATATTGACATTATAAGCAATAGTTGATAATATTGTCAGCATAAAGTGAACAAATTAGTATTTGATCTTTAATAATATTCGTGTTTTTACCAAGGAGAAAAATAAAATGGCAAAGTTGTTGTATACCGGTAAAGTTAAGGAAATGTGGTCTACAGATGACCCAGAAGTTTTACGTGTGGTTTATACAGACCAGGCAACTGCCGGTAACGGCGAGAAGAAGGATGACTTTAAGAACAAAGCCTATTTAAACAACGAAATTTCAACTTTGATTTTTGAATACTTGTCCAAAAACGGAGTTCCAACTCATTTCATCAAGAAAATCTCAGACACTGAAGAATTAGTTAAAAAGTGCGACATGTTCCCACTTGAAGTTGTTACTAGAAATATTGCAGCTGGCCATTTCTCAAGTCGTTATGGCTTGGGCGAAGGTGAAAAATTCGATACGCCAGTCGAAGAACTTTTTTATAAGAGTGATGAGCTAGACGACCCAATCATGAACGAATCTGATGCGATTGCATTACATATTGCGACCGCTGAAGAGCAAAAGAAGATCTGGGAATTGTCTCGTCAAGTTAACAAGCTTTTGATTCCGCTTTTTGATAAGGCTGGAATGGAATTAGTCGATTTCAAACTTGAATTTGGTAAAGATGCAGATGGAAATATCATCCTTGCAGATGAATTTTCACCAGATAACTGCCGTCTTTGGGATAAAAAGACCAAGAAGCACATGGATAAAGATGTTTACCGTAGAGACATCGGTGATTTAACCACTGTTTATGAACAAGATTTAGCCCGCATCAAGCAAGCACTTAAGGAGATCTAAATGACTACTGTCCGTATTTACGTAACCTACAAGCCTTCAGTTTTTGATCCACAAGGAGCCGCAATCACCGATTCCGTTAATTCCCTTGGTCATGACGAAGTTAAGAAAATCGTTGTTGGTAAGTTCTTCGATGTAACGCTAGATGAAGATGACTTAGATAAGGTAAAGGCCGATGTTAAAGATATCGCCGAATCTTTACTGGTTAACTTCAATATGGAAACTTACAAGATTAAAGTTTTGGAGGAAAATGCATGAAAATTGCAGTAGTAGTTTTTCCAGGCTCTAATTGCGATATCGACATGTACGAAGCCTTTCACACTGTTTGCAAAGCAGATGTCGAATACGTTTCTTACAAAGAAAAAAGCTTAGATGGCTTTGATGCAGTTGTTTTACCAGGTGGCTTTTCTTACGGCGACTACTTAAGAACTGGTGCAATCGCTCGTTTTTCAAATATCATCCCAGCCGTTAAAAAGATGGCAGATGAAGGAAAATTAGTATTAGGTGTCTGCAATGGTTTCCAAATTTTAACAGAAATGGGACTTCTACCTGGAGCACTTAAGAAAAACGATAGTCTTCAATTCGTGTGCAAAACCGTAACGCTAGAAGTTGAAAATACACATACGCCATTTACTACTGAGTATGAAGATAAAGAACTTATCCGTATTCCTATTGCTCATGGCGACGGCAGCTATTACGCAGACGAAGATGTGCTTGAAGAATTAGAAAATAATCATCAAGTTGTCTTTAGATATCATGGTGAAAATCCTAACGGTAGTCTTCATGATATTGCTGGTATCTGTAACAAAGAAGGCAATGTCTTGGGCATGATGCCTCACCCTGAAAGAGCCGTTGAAGAAATTCTCGGCGGAACAGATGGATTGCCTTTATTTAAGTCACTTTTAAAAGCAGGAGTTCAAGCATGAAACAAGCGATGACACCAGAAGAAATCAAAGAAAAGAAACCTTACCTTGATTGGAGTTTATCAGAACGTGAATATGACTATATTTGCGATCATTTGCTTCATCGCTTGCCCAACTACACAGAAATCGGCTTGTTCTCCGCAATGTGGAGTGAACACTGTTCTTACAAAAAATCTAAGCCAGTTTTGAAGCTTTTCCCAACCAAGGGCAAGCGTGTTGTTCAAGGTCCAGGTGAAGGTGCTGGTGTAGTTGATATTGATGATGGTCAAGCAGTTGTATTTAAGGCTGAAAGTCACAACCACCCAACTACAGTTGAACCTTACCAAGGTGCAGCCACTGGTGTTGGCGGTATTTTAAGAGACGTTTTCAGTATGGGCGCTCGTCCAGTCGCAATTCTTGACTCACTTCACTTTGGTGAATTAAAAAATAACTCAACAATGCGCTACAAGATGGAAGAAACCATCAAAGGCGTCGGCGACTACGGCAATTGCATGGGAATTCCTAACTTAGGTGGCGAAACTACATTTGATCCTTGTTACAACGGCAACATTTTATTAAATGCGATGAATGTCGGCATTATGGATATCAAAGATATGGAGCATGGGGATGCTACAGGTGTTGGCAATGCGGTAATGTACGTCGGTGCTAAAACCGGGCGTGATGGTATTCACGGCGCTACCTTTGCTTCAGCCGACTTTTCTGAAGAACATGCGACCCAACGTTCAGCGGTTCAAGTTGGTGATCCATTTATGGAAAAATTGTTGATGGAAGCTTGCTTGGAGCTGATCTTGAATCATCGTGAATGGCTTGTTGGTATTCAAGACATGGGAGCAGCCGGCATCGTTTCTTCAAGTGCTGAAATGGCCACTGAAGGTAAATCCGGGATGGATCTCAATCTTAACTTGGTACCTCAGCGTGAACCTAACATGTCAGCTTACGAGATTATGCTTAGCGAATCGCAAGAAAGAATGCTCCTTTGTGTAAAGAAGGGCCATGAAGAGGACGTTAAAAAGATCTTCGATGAATTTAATCTTGACGCTGTAACTATTGGTCGCATTACTGATGATGGTAGATACGTGCTTCATCACGATGATCAAGTGGTATGTGATATTCCAGTGGTAACTTTAACTGAAAAAGTCCTTGAAGAAAAAAGTGCAGAAAAGAAACCACAAAGAATCATTGATGCTGAGCAAAGTGAAAATTGGCAACCAAATATTGAAAGTGCCGGTCAAACTTTAAAAGATCTTTTGAACCAGCCAACCATTGCTAACGATCAATTTGTAACGCAACAATATGATTCACAGGTTCGAACGGACACGATTGTAGGTCCTGGTTCAGATAGCGGAGTCTTGCGTGTGCGCCATACTAAGAAGGCAATTGCGATGACTACTGATACTAATGGACGCTTTGTCTATCTTGATCCAAAAGTTGGTGGTCAAAGAACTGTCCTTGAAAGTGCAACAAATATCGTGGCTAGTGGTGCCCAACCTTTAGCAATTACTGACTGTCTTAACTATGGTGACCCTAATGATCCAGAAATTTTCTGGGAATTGCATCAATCTTGTCAAGGGATTGCCGATGCATGTGAAATCTTAGAAACACCGGTTGTTTCAGGAAATGTCTCTCTTTATAACGAAAATAATGGCAAGGCAATTTATCCATCACCAATGATTGGGATGGTTGGTTTAATCAAGGATTATGATCACGTCATTCCAATGCACATGCAAAAAGCAGGCGACAAGATTTATCTAGTGGGTAAGACAGATGATGATTTTGCCGGCTCAGAATTGCAAAAGATGATCACTGGTGAAATTAGCGGATTGCCACATGCGCCAAACTTGCCAGAGATAAAGCAATACCTTTACAAATTGCAAGCATTAATGGCTAACGGCTTAGTCAAAAGTGCACACGATCTAAGCGAAGGTGGCTTAGGCGTTTCCTTAGCTGAAACACTTTTTGATACAGACTTTGGTGCAAAGGTAAAACTTGATTTTGATAAAAATCTGCTTTTCAGTGAGACTCCAGGTCGCTTGATCGTTTCAGTTGATCCTGCAAATGCGACAAAATTTGAACAAGAAATGGGCGATTCCGTTAGTGAAATTGGTCAAGTTACTGCTGATCAGCAATTGAACATTTCGCTGGCCAACGATCAAGTAAATGAAGATGTAGCTGAATTGCAAAAGATTTGGAAGGAGTGCATCCCTTGTTTAATGAAATCAAAAGCCTAAATGAGGAATGTGGCGTCTTCGGTGTTTTCGGCGCTCCTGATGCTAGTCAATTAACATATCTGGGTTTGCATAACCTGCAGCACCGCGGACAAGAAGGGGCCGGCATCGTCTCAAGCGATGGTGAGCATTTGTATCAACACCGCGATCGTGGCCTTTTATCCGATGCTTTTGCTGATCCGAATGATTTAAAAAAATTGGTCGGCGACAGTGCCATTGGTCACGTTCGCTACAGTACAACGGGGCGTAATTCGATTCAAAACGTACAACCATTTCTCTTTCATTTTCTAGACGGTGATGTTGCTTTAGCCCACAACGGCAATTTAGTTAATGCCGTGTCTTTACGAAACAAGCTCGAAAAACAAGGTGCGATTTTTCAATCCTCATCTGATACCGAAATCTTGATTCACTTGATTCGTAATCATATCAAAGATGGCTTTATTTCGGCTTTAAAGCAAAGCCTGAATGAAGTTCACGGTGGTTTTGCCTTCCTGCTTTTGCAAAAAGATCGCATGATTGCGGCACTTGATCCTAATGGGATTCGTCCCTTATGTATTGGTAAATTGGACAATGGCGCCTACGTTGTTTCTAGCGAAACTTGTTCACTTGACATCATCGGTGCCAAGTTCGTTCGTGATGTGCAGCCTGGTGAATTAATTATCATTGATCGAGATGGGATGAAAATTGATCATTTTACTAAAAATACGCATTTAGCAATCTGCTCAATGGAATACATCTATTTTGCTCGTCCTGATTCAATCATACATGGTGTGACTGTTCATAATGCTAGAAAAAGAATGGGGCGGCTGCTAGCTCGTGAGGCTCCAGCCGATGTTGACATGGTAATTGGCGTACCAAACTCATCTTTGTCAGCTGCTTCTGGTTACGCCGAAGAATTGGGGTTGCCTTATGAAATGGGTCTGGTTAAAAACCAATACGTTGCCAGAACCTTCATTCAGCCAACTCAAGCCTTGCGTGAAAAGAGTGTTAAGTTAAAACTGTCAGCTGTTCGTGGTGTCGTTGCTGGTAAAAAGATCGCGGTCATCGACGATTCGATCGTAAGGGGAACCACTTCTAAGCAAATTGTCAAAATGCTTAAAGATGCTGGTGCTAAAGAAGTACACCTTAGAATCGCTAGTCCTCCATTTAGATTTCCATGTTTTTACGGCATTGATATTTCAACTAGAGCCGAATTAATGGCAGCTCATTATTCAGTAGAAGAGATGCGGAAAATTATCGGTGCTGATAGCCTTGGCTTTTTAAGCGTTGATAGCTTGATCAAAGCAATCGATGTGCCTGATCGAGGAGACTCATCGGGTCTGACAGTTGCTTACTTTAATGGCAAATATCCAACAAAATTGGATGACTACGAAGCTGGCTATTTAGCTTCTCTCAATGCTCAAGAACGGCGACAAAGAAAGGATTTATAAAATGAATCGTTATAAAGAAGCAGGTGTTGACGTCACTGCTGGTTACGATTTAGTCAATCGAATTAAGCCGATGGTAGCTGCAACTAAGCGTAAAGGCGTGATGGGCGGCATTGGCAGTTTTGGCGGGATGTTCGACTTAGAAGAATTAGATTATAAGCATCCCGTTCTTGTTTCAGGCACGGATGGTGTAGGTACCAAATTAATGATTGCGCAAAAGATGCACCAAAACGACACGGTCGGCATCGATTGCGTGGCCATGTGCGTTAACGATGTGCTAGCCCAAGGCGCTGAACCTTTATTTTTCTTAGATTACATTGCATGCGGACATAACGATCCAAAGAAATTGGCTGACGTAGTTAAGGGCGTGGCTGAGGGATGCAAGCAAAGCGGCTCTGCCTTAATTGGTGGTGAAACCGCGGAAATGCCCGATATGTATGAACCCCACGAATATGATTTGGCTGGTTTTTCAACTGGGATTGCGGAAAAAGAGGACTTATTATCTAGTTCTTTAGCCAAAGCAGGCGATCATTTAATTGCTTTGCCATCGAGTGGCGTCCATTCTAATGGTTTCAGTTTAATTAGAAAAATTTTGTTCAAAGATCACGACGTTTCATTAAGCGACAAACCAGCAGAATTAGCGGGCAAAACCGTAGGCGAAACACTCCTTACGCCAACCAGAATCTATGTCAAAGCAGTTTTGCCACTAGTAAAAAAGCATTTAGTTCACGGCATTGCCCATATTACTGGTGGCGGCTTTATCGAAAACCTACCTCGAATTTATGGCAATGACTTGCAAGCAGTGGTTAATAAAGGTTCGTGGCCTGTTTTACCAATTTTTGATTATCTGAAAAAACTAGGCGATTTAGATGAACGAGATTGCTACAACACTTTCAATATGGGCGTTGGTTTAGTTTTAGCCGTTCCAGTAGAAAACGTTGCTGCAGTCAAAGAACAACTAAATCGCGAGAATGAAAAATTCTACGAAATTGGTCAATTAGTTGCACGCCCCGAAGGGGAAGAAAAGATCGTAATCAAATAGAGGAGAAAAATGAGAGTTGCTATTTTAGCTTCTGGGAATGGAACCAACTTTGAAGCTTTAACTAAAAAGTTTCAAGCTGGCGAAATTCCCGGAACCGAGGCTTTAATGTTTTGCAATCATCCAAATGCCCCGGTAGTGAAAAGAGCCGAGAGATTAGGCATCCCGCATGAAGCATTTTCCGTTAAAGAATGCGGCGGCAAGACGGCTTATGAAAAGCGCCTGCTAAAAGTTTTGCAGGATTATCAAATTGATTTCATTGTTTTATCCGGATATCTTAGGGTGGTTGGACCCACGATTTTAAACGAATATCCCAATGCAATTATCAACTTGCATCCCGCCTTATTGCCAAGTTATCCCGGCCTCAATTCAATCGAAAGAGCTTTTGAAGATTACAAGCAAGGTAAGATAAAAGAAACCGGCGTGACGGTGCATTTTATCGATGCCCATTTGGATCATGGGCCTATCATTGCTCAACAGGCTGTCCCAATTTATCCAGATGATACGGTTGAGACGCTTGAGGCAAGAGTCCATGAAACAGAACATCAACTATTTCCAGCTACGTTAAAAAAAGTATTAAGTCAAAGAATGGAAAAGGAAGAAAACTAAAATGAAACGTGCATTAATCAGTGTCAGCGATAAAACCAATTTGGTAGATTTTGCTAAAGGCTTAGTTAGAAATGGTTATGAGATTATTTCTACCGGTGGTACCAAGAAGACTTTAGACGAAGCTGGTATCAAGACAATCAGCGTTGAAGAAGTTACTAATTTCCCCGAAATCTTGGACGGTCGGGTAAAGACTTTGAACCCATATATTCACGGCGGACTTCTTGCTAAAAGAGACGATCCTGAACACATGGCAACTTTGAAAAAATTAAACATTCAGCCAATTGATCTAGTTTGCGTCAACCTTTATCCATTTAAACAAACGATCGAAAAGGCAGATGTTACTAGAGAAGAAGCAATCGAAAATATTGATATCGGTGGTCCAAGTTTATTGCGTGCAGCTTCAAAGAACTATCAAGATGTTACTGTTGTAACCGATAAAGCTGACTACGATTTAGTGTTGAAGGAAATCGAAGAAAAGGGCAACACCACGCTTGAAACGAGAGCAAAATTAGCAGCTAAGGTGTTTAGAGCAACTGCCGCTTATGATGCAATTATTGCAAATTACCTAACCAAGCAAGTTGGCCTTGAAGATCCTGAAAAGTTGACTTTGACTTATGATCTGAAGGAAAAGATGCGCTATGGTGAAAACTCACACCAAAAAGCCTGGCTTTACGAAGATGCGATTCCAAAGAGTTTCTCGATTTTGCAAGCACATCAATTGCATGGCAAGAAGCTTTCTTACAACAACATCAAGGATGCTGATGAAGCACTCCGCTGCATTCGTGAATTTCAAGATGAACCAACTGTTGTGGCAATGAAGCACATGAATCCATGTGGTATCGGCCGCGGCGACACGCTTGAAGAAGCATGGGACCGTGCATATGAAGCCGATTCAGTTTCAATTTTTGGTGGGGTAATCGCTTTAAACAGAAAAGTTGATTTAGCTACTGCCGAAAAGATGCACAAGATTTTCTTGGAAATCATTATTGCACCAGGCTTTGACGACGATGCACTTGCAGTTTTGGAAAAGAAAAAGAATGTCAGATTGCTTGAATTAGACTTTAGTAAGGAAAATGAGAAGACTCGTCCAGAAGTCGTTTCAGTCATGGGTGGTATTTTGCAACAAGAACAAGATACTTTGATTGAAAATACCGATGACTGGAAGGTTGTAACTAAGGCTGAGCCTACTGCAGCCCAACTCAAGACTATGATGTTTGCATTAAAGGCAGTAAAACATACCAAGTCTAATGCGATTGTGGTTGCAAACGATGAAAGAACTCTTGGCGTAGGTGCTGGTCAACCTAACAGAATTGATTCGGCTAAGATTGCGATCAACCATGCTGGGGATGCCATTGATGACCGCGCAGTCCTTGCGTCAGACGCCTTCTTCCCATTCAATGATTGTGTGGAATATGCGGCTAAACATGGCATTAAGGCGATCGTTCAACCTGGTGGCTCCATTCGCGACAAAGACTCAATCGAGATGGCAGACAAGTACGGCGTTGCAATGGTATTTACAGGTTACCGTCACTTTAGACACTAATTGGTGAAAACGATGAAAGATGATTTAGTTTTACTAGTTGTTGGTTCGGGTGGACGCGAGTTTGCCGTGGCGAAGAAGCTGCAGGAGAGCCCACATGTTAAGACTGTGTATTGTGCACCGGGCAATGTGGGGATGCAAACAATTGGCGTTGAAACTGTACCAATTGAAGAAACTGATCTTGATGGTCTGCTGGATTTTGCCAAAAGTAAGCATGTTGATTGGACATTTGTTGGACCAGAAAATGTCCTTTGTGCTGGCATTACCGATAAATTTGAAAAGGCAGGACAAAAGATTTTTGGTCCTAACCAAAGAGCAGCCCAACTAGAAGGTTCAAAGGATTACGCTCTGCGTTTTATGAACAAATATGATGTTCCAACTGCTCGCCATGAAACTTTCACCAGCGCTGAAACCTGTATTGCCGGGTTAAAGGACTTTGATTTTCCAGTAGTTATCAAGGAAGATGGCTTGGCTGGTGGCAAGGGCGTAACCATTGCTAAGAATCAAGACGTCGCTGAAGAAACGATCAGAGAAATGTTTGCTGGTGGTCAAACTGCTGTTGTGCTTGAAGAATGCTTGGTTGGTCCTGAATATTCCATGTTTGTGGTTGTTTCGGAAGACCAATTTACCATTTTGCCAATGGCGCAAGACCATAAGCGAGTTGGCGATGGCGACAAGGGGCCAAACACCGGCGGCATGGGATCATATTCTCCTTTGCCACAGCTGAAAAAAGAAGATCGGCAAAAAATGATTGACGAGATCGTGAAGCCCACGATGAATGGTTTAGTTCAAGGTAATTATCATTACTGCGGCGTTTTGTACATTGGCTTAATGTTAACTGAGGATGGTCCGAAGGTCATTGAATATAATGTCCGCTTGGGCGATCCTGAAACGCAAGTTGTCTTGCCTCGTGTTAAAAATGACTTTGCGGAACTGATTGACGCAGCAGTAAATCATGAAAAATTGCCTGAAATTGAAGAAAACGATCAGTCAGTGTTAGGCGTAGTTGTCTGCAGCAAAGGCTATCCAACGCATCCGGCTCCTAATGTGAAGATCGGCAAGTTGCCTGAAGGTACTAATACCTATATCGATTATGCCAACGTGAAAGGTGATTTGGATAATCTGACAGGTGATGGCGGCCGCCTGTTTATGGTGATTTCGGAAGCTGACAATTTGGTCCAGGCGCAAGATAATGTTTATTCATATTTGAGCAAGCTTGATCTGCCAGATTGCTTCTACCGCCATGATATTGGCAATCGTGCTTTGAGAGATTAGATATTTGAAGAAAGTCCCGGTTGGGGCTTTTTTGTTTTGGTAGGATTTGATATAATTAATACGAACACTTGGTCATGGCAATGGGATCGATAATATATTTTTCTCCACGTGAGTGGAGGTTCTAAGGATAAGTCGTCTAACGGGCAAGACAGGCTTATTAAAAATAAGTTTAATTCCCATCATCCATATAATTTAAAGCAGACGATTATATAGCGTCTGCTTTATTTGCTAAAAATTTTTTTGTACAATGCTTCATTAATTCAATTGACTTTTATATTTAGCAAATTTAATATGACAATGTATATTAAGTTAATTTAACTTAATTACGATTCGTATTTGTTAAAGATACGTGGATTGAAATTCTTTTTAACCTTGTACAAATTGAGTAAAGACACACATTTTTTATGTGTGTCTTTTGTTTTAGTATTGAAAATTAAATAGATCCAAATTATACTGGACACGGTTAGAAAGAGAAGAATTATTAAGAAAGAGATAAAATATATGGTGGGAAATTTTATTGGTCATACCAAAAAATTAAAAAATAATACCATAGAGACACAGTCTCTCAGAGATCATCTTTTGAATACTCAAAAGTATGCAGAAAAATATGCATCAGATTTATCACTTGAACATGTTGCTGGCTTGGCTGGAATTTTACATGATCTTGGTAAATATCAAAGTAAATTTCAAGAATATATCATTGAATCTACTAGAAAAGGTGATCAATCAAAAAAAGGTAGTATTGATCATTCCAGTTTTGGTGCAATTTTTTTAAGAGATTTTATTAGTGAAAATTTTTCTGAAAAAGAGAATTATTATGATTTTTTAGACTTTGGAGGTATTTTAGAAAATGCTATTTTTTCTCATCATAATTATTTAGGGTTAAAAGATTATATAAACCCTGACTTAATGAGTCCTTTTCTAAATAGAATAGAAAAATTTAAGGATGATGAAGAAAAGAAAAGACAATTAAAAAAATGTAAAGAGTTATTTTACAAGGATGTTATAACTGAAGAAAAATTCACTAAGTATTTTCAATTAGCATTCGATGAGTATGAGGCATTTATTTCAAAAATACGTAACAAAGTAACATTAAAAACAGAGCAAATTTTGAATGAAAATGCGAAAAATAATAAGCAAGTAATGTTGGAATTACAAGCTAAATACTTTCTTTCCGAATACGTATATTCATGTCTTCTAGATGCCGATAGAACAGACGCAACAGCATTTAAACTTTCAAAAAATCCTAACTTTTCAGATAATACTGAACTGTTTGAAAAATATTATTCAAAATTAGTTGGTAAATTACATAAATTAAATAAAAATGATAATAGTAAAATTAATCAATTGCGAGCTGAAATATCTGAAGAATGCGATCAAGCAGCTGAAAGGCCATCGGGAATATATACTTTGTCAGCTTCGACAGGTTCTGGTAAAACGCTTACCTCACTAAGATTTGGATTGAAACATGCCAAGCTTTATCATAAAAAACATATTATTTATGTACTTCCATACATAACCATCATTGAACAAAATTCTGAAGTTATAAGAAAGTTTTTGAATGATAATAAAGATGACTCACAAAATATTCTGGAATTTCATAGTAATGTTTCTCAAAAAGTTGCTGATAAGAGTGAAGAAACAACGAATGCCTTGGATCTTACTGAAGACAGCTGGGATTCACCGATAATTGTAACTACTATGGTTCAGTTCCTAGATTCTATTTTTGCCTCAGGGACAAAACATAGGAGAAGATTTCATAATCTTTGTGATTCGATTGTTATCTTTGATGAAGTTCAGAAAGTACCAATTAAGTGTCTTGATATGTTTAATGAGGCAGTTAATTTCTTAAAGAATTTTGGTAATACAAATGTATTACTTTGTACTGCGACACAGCCAGCTCTTGAGGAAGTTAAACAAAAGCTAGATTTAAATATAGATCATGAAATTATACCCAATTTAATTGAACATGAGCAGCAATTTAAACGGGTGGAGTTTATCGATAAAACACAAAATGATGATGGCATTGATCTAGTATTAAATTCGATTCAAGCTGCTGAGTTAATTTTTAAAAAGTCACAGAACTTCAAATCGATATTAGGTATTTTTAATACGATTGATGTTACTAAAAAAATATATTCAAATTTAAAAAACAAATTTGATAGTATCAGTGATCAAATTAAGCTTGAATATTTGAGTACTAATATGTGTCCTGCCGATAGAAAAGAAAGAATTAAAAACGTTCTTAATTTAGTTAAGGAAGGCAAGCGAGTAATTTGTATTTCAACTCCACTAATCGAAGCCGGTGTTGATGCTAGTTTTGAATGTGTATTTAGATCACTTTCTGGTTTGGATTCACTTGTTCAAGCTGCAGGACGATGTAATAGAAATAATGAATTGAAACTCGGAAAAGTTTATTTACTCAATATGGATCCTTCTGAGGAACATATTGCTAAACTTAATGAAGTCAAAACAGGTAAAGATCAAGTGCTTGAATTACTTAGTGAGGGTATAAAAGCCGATGATTTTCTAAATGCAAATGTGATTAAAAAGTATTTTGAAATGTTTTACTCAAAGCTTGCAAGCACAATGTCATATCCAACTAATGGCATTAATCTAGAAAATTATATTGATGGTATTAAGAATGTACATGAACTTGCATATCAGAGTAAAAGAAAAGATGCCTCCAAGTTTGAAAAACTCACGCAATTTTCAGGCAGTGAAACAATAGCGAAATACTTTCAAGTTATTAAAAATAATACTAAATCAGTTCTAGCACCGTATGGTGATAAAGGGGAAAAATTAATAGCTGATTTAAACGGAAATCAAGATATCAATAGCTTAATTATGCTAGTTAAAGATGCACAGCCTTACATTGTTAATTTATACGATAACAAATTCAATCAACTATTTGAAGAAGGTGATATATACACATTATGTCAAGTAGGAAACGAAGTGATCTATGCTTTTAGACCATATGCATACAACAAATTGGTCTTAGGAGATAGAAAACAAATTGAGAAAAGTATTTTTTAGAAAGGAAGGACAGAATGCTGAATGAAATAATTAAGTCCCCAAGTTTTTCATATAAAGTCTTTGGTGATTGGGCTTTATTCACTGATCCCATTATGAGATTGGGTGGAGAGAAATTTACATATTCAATTCCAACGTATCAAGCTTTAAAAGGTATAGCGGAAAGCGTATATTGGAAACCAACCATCGTTATTCATATTGATAAAGTTAGAGTAATGAAACCAATTTTAGTTGAGGCAAAGGACATGAGACTCTTTAAATATAATAATAGTCGATCCTCTGACTTAGCCCGATATACTTATTTAAAAGATGTTGAATATCAGGTTTTAGCTCATTTTGAATTTAATATGAATCGTCTAGATTTAGCTAAGGATAGAAATATAAAGAAACACTTGGCAATAATGAAGCGCTGTATTAAACGTGGCGGTCGTAGAGATGTTTTTTTGGGCACTAGAGAGTGTCAGGGATATGTTGAACCATGCAAATTTGGAGAAGGAGAAGGCTACTACGATAATTCTGATGACCGACTTTTTGGAACAATGTTTCATGGCTTTGATTATCCAGATGAAACTGGTAATTCTATGTTAAAAGCAAGATTGTGGAATGTTGTTATGAAAAAGGGTGTAGTTGATTTTATCAGACCAGAAGACTGTCCAGTTCATAAGCCATTGCATGAACTTCAAGTCAAAAAGTTTAAAAAAGGTGAAAACTTAGAATCTGTAGATCAATTATATAGCCAAATGTTAGAAGGTGATAGTTGATGAATTGGATATCTGATTTGGCCAAAGTATATGACGATAATGAATCTATTGCTGGAAAGGCAGAAACAGTTTCTGTTGGTAAAGAAAAAACGAAGACCGTTACTTTAGTTCCAATTTCGCATATTGCAGTTAATATTCCTATTCAAATTAATTTGGATAAAGATGGAGGATTTAAAGGCGCGGATGTCATCGATGAAAAGGATAATCAACGTACTATTATACCTGCAACTTTAAAGTCAGCATCTCGTTCCAGTGGCAGTGCACCAATGCCGATTGATGATACTTTGAAATACATAGCTAAGGACTATTATCCAGAGATTAGTAATAAGGATAAAGATTCACATTATTATTCTGATTACATTAATCAGTTAAAGGGCTTTGTTGAATATGTTAATAATAAAAATAGTTCAGATAGAGTAAGGCAACAAGTTAATGCGATTTACACGTATGTTAGCCAAAATGATATCTTTGCTGATTTATTGTTTAAAGCACATTTATTTGGTGATGAAATAAAACAAGTAAGTGCGATACCAATGAAGTGGACAGGTAAAGAAGAAAAACCGGCAGTGTATAAGGCTATTACTGGTGATTTAGACAGAAGTTTTGTTAGATTTAATGTGCGTGGATTAGGGCTGGATCGCAGCTTCGAAGATCCTGACTTATATGAAGCCTGGGGGAAATATTATTTAACTACCCTAAGAAATGATACTGGTGTAGATTATGTGGATTGTAATAATGATGCAATACTAACAGATAATCATCCAAAAGGAATAATTCCATCTGCAAGTAATGCTAAGCTAATCTCAGCAAATGATACAACAAATTATACTTTTAAGGGTCGGCTCTTAAATTCGGACGAAGTTGCTACAATTGGTTATTTAAATTCACAAAAGGCCCATCATGCTCTTAGATGGCTGATTGATAAGCAAGGATTCTCAATAGGTGGCCGCTATTATTTAGCATGGGGACGAAAACAGCAAAATTATATGATTGATAATCAAACTAGTCCTATGTTTAAGATTTTGACGTCGACATATAATACAGATCAAGCGGAATCTTATACAAATGAGAGATTGGCTAAAAGCTATTACAATAGCTTGGTTAAAGGCATTGAACTTAATGGAGATAATCTGGAAGATTTAGTTTATTTAATGCAGATTGATACGTCTACCCCGGGTAGAGCAGATATTGTATCTTATCAAGCATTAGATTTAAATCAATATATTCGTAAACTATCAAGTTGGTATGGAAAAATATCACTGTTTATTCAAAATAAAGCAGGTGAATTTGTAGATCCACCTTATAGTTTAAGAACAATTGCAAATATGATTCATGGATCGAAAGCTAATGACGATCTAAAGAAAAATACGATTTCTGAATTAATAAGTGTAATTTTAGGTTCACAAATAGTTCCAAGAGGCATAATTATGCCTCTATATAATAAAGCTATTCGACCTTTAAGTTTTAATCCTAAGGATCCTGAAGCTCGATTTATTGGATGGCAACCAATAGTACGACTTACAAGTAAGTTGCTAAAAATTTGGTATGAAAATGAAGGAATAAAAGCGATGCTAAATGATGAAATAAATGATAGATCCTACCTTTATGGCAGACTTCTTGCAGTTGCAGATGTTTTAGAGGGGGATGCGCTAAAAAATAAAGAGGTTGATAGACCAACAAATGCTCAAAGATACATGTCCGCATTTGCACAACGACCTGCTGATACTTGGAAAACCATTTATATGAATGCTCAACCTTACTTCAAGCAAAGTAAAGGAAATAGAAGAGGACAAATTTTAATTGATCATATTTTTGATAAGTTACAAATTAATGAGGAAAATATCAATCGATTAAATGATCCATTAGATGGAAAATTCTTAATTGGATATAGTCAACAAAAAGTAGATTGGTTTAGAAAAATAAGAGAATATTCGGAAAAAAAGCAAAAAGAGCAAGAAAAAGGAGATAAATAGTCATGGTTTTAAGTAATAAAATTGATTTTAAAGTTTATGTTGCTGTTCATGGTGCTAATCCAAATGGTGATCCATTAAATGGTAATCGTCCTCGCCAAACTAATGATGGTTTTGGTGAAATTTCTGATGTTGCAATTAAACGGAAGATTCGTAATCGTCTTCAAGATATGGGACATAAGATCTTTGTGCAATCTGCCGATAGAACTGACGATGGATTTAAGAGTTTGAAGGATCGTGCGGATAGTATTGATGCAATAAAGAAGGCTGCCAAAGCTAAAGATGCAGATAAGTACGCAGAGGTTGCTTGCAAAAATTGGATGGATGTTAGAAGTTTTGGTCAAGTATTTGCATTTAAGGGAGATAAGCTTTCTGTTGGGGTACGTGGTCCAGTTTCGATTCAAACCGCTCGTTCAATTTCACCAATCTTTATTAATGAGATGCAAATTACTAAATCAGTGAACTCAACCACTGGCGATAAAAAATCATCTGATACTATGGGGATGAAATATAGCATTGACTTTGCAGTTTATGAATTTGGCGGGAGTATTAACGTACAATTGGCTGAGAAGACCGGCTTTTCTGATGATGATGCAGAATCAATTCATAAAGCTTTAGAGACATTATTTGAAAATGATGAATCATCAGCTCGTCCAGCAGGTAGTATGGAGGTTCTTAGAGTTTACTGGTGGAAGCACAATAGCAAGTTAGGACAACACTCTCCTGCAGAAATGAACCGTGCGGTTGAAATTAAGAATAATAATGAACCAAATGCACCTAGATCACTAGATGATATTGAGTTTATCGATAAAACTCCGGAAGATATGAAAGAAAATGAGCAAATTTATGAAGGTTAATTATGTCCTATGATGAAAAAGATTATTTGATGATCTCAGGTATTCAGCATTTTGTATTTTGCAAAAGGCAATGGGCGTTAGATCATATTGAAAATCAATGGGCAGATAATTATTTAACGGTTTCAGGTAATAGATTACATGAAAAAGCAGACGATCCTTATATTAGTGAAACTAGAGGAAGTAAATTTGTAGTTCGTGCAATGCCAATTCATTCTCAGGAATATGGATTAACTGGTATCTTTGATGTTGTCGAGTTTCAGAAGGATACTAAGGGTGTTCAAGTATTTGGTAAAAAGGAGAAATATCTGCCTATCCCTGTTGAATATAAGCATGGAAAATCTAAAATAGATGATTCTGATCGGTTACAGGTATTAGCAGAAGCAGTTTGTCTCGAAGAGATGCTATTTTGTCACTTAGATTATGGTTATTTATATTATGGAAGAACGCGTCATCGTGAAAAAGTAGAATTTTCTGAAGAATTGCGGACTGAACTTAAAAAGGTTATTAGCGAAATGCATTACTATTGGGAGAAAAAATATACTCCGAAAGTTAAAGTGACGAAAAAATGTAAGTCATGCTCACTTAGAGATATATGTTTGCCGGAATTATTAAAAAGAGAATCGGTAAGTAACTATATCAGTAGGAAGTTAAATCAATGAGACAATTATTGAATACATTATACATTAATACCCCAGATTCATATTTATCTTCTGATGGTAATAATGTAGTTGTTAAGATAAAAAATAATGCAGTCGGAAGATTGCCACTACAAAATTTTGAAGCAATTGTAACTTTTGGCTATTCTGGCGTTAGTCCCAGTTTAATGCAGAAGTGTCTTGAACAAGACATAAGCATTTCATTTCTTTCTAGGACAGGTCGTTTAAAAGGACGTGTGGTTGGTGAACCAACTGGAAATGTCTATTTAAGAAAAACGCAATTCTTTAATTCCGAAAATGATGCAGCTTCATTACTTATTGCGAAGAATATGATTATTGGTAAAGTGTATAACCATAGATGGATAATTGAGAGATTCATTCGTGATCATGGGATGCAGATTGATAGGGATAAATTTAAATCTATTTCTGAAAATTTGAAGAATGGTCTTAAAGATTTACAACAAGTTGATACTATTGATAGTTTAAGAAGACTAGAGGGTTCATTAGCCAATGGTTATTTTTCAGTTTTCGATGATATGATAATCAATCAAAAAGATGATTTCTTTTATCATGGGAGAAGTAGAAGGCCGCCACTTGATCGGCTAAATGCTCTATTATCATTTTCTTATTCGTTATTAGCTAATGAATGTGCAGATGCATTAACTACTAATGGGTTGGATCCTTATGAGGGCTTTATGCATGTAGACCGACCTGGTCGAAAATCTTTAGCGCTTGATCTTATGGAAGAACTACGTGGGGTTATTGCTGATAGATTTGTTCTTAGGTTAGTTAATAAAAAAGAAATTCATGCTTCTGATTTTGTTTGTAAAGCAGATGGTGCATATTTGTTAACAGATGATGCAAGAAAATCATTTTTAGCAAAATGGCAAGATAATAAAATATCTGAACTAGAACACCCTTTTTTGAAGGAAAAGATAGAATGGGGGCTTGTACCGTTTGCACAAGCTCAACTTCTGGCTAGGTATTTGCGAGGAGATCTTGACGAATACCCACCGTTTATGTGGAAGTAGGTATGCAGCATGATGGTAGTAGTTAGTTACGATATTAATACGGAAAGTAAATCTGGTCAGCGAAGGTTACGTCATGTAGCCAAAATATGCTTAGATTATGGACAACGAGTTCAAAATTCCGTTTTTGAATGTAAAGTTAATTCGATGCAATTAGAGTTGATGAAAGAAAGACTACTAGACGAAATCGATGATAGCCAAGATAGTTTGTATTTTTTTAATTTAGGGAAGAATTATAAAAATAGAATTAAGTCATATGGAATTAAAGAGGTTATAAATTTAGAATCGCCTGTAATATTTTGATATCGGTGCGAACTGTATGTGAACATGCTTTTAGTGAAGATTCGCACCAATTTTAAACAGGTGAAAAGTGATCTTTTGATAAAAAATATATTTTTATCAGGGTAAGTTAATTTGAAGCCCAATATTTAGAAATGAATTGAAATCATGATCTAAATATTGCGGTCGCACTCCTTGTGAGTGCGTGGATTGAAATAATGACTGATGAACAAAAGACAGCATTGAAGAATGTCGCACTCCTTGTGAGTGCGTGGATTGAAATTGTTCAGCTCTATCTTGATGTCAAAGATCCTAACGGGTCGCACTCCTTGTGAGTGCGTGGATTGAAATATTCTGTAAGGACTGAAACACAAACTCTAAAATATAGTCGCACTCCTTGTGAGTGCGTGGATTGAAATATCGTTATGCAGGTATTACTACTGCTACTAATACGTCGCACTCCTTGTGAGTGCGTGGATTGAAATTCAGGAGATACTGCCGTTGGCTTTGAAGATAAATAGTCGCACTCCTTGTGAGTGCGTGGATTGAAATAATTCATTACTGGCATTACTCCAGTCACTGCGCCAGTCGCACTCCTTGTGAGTGCGTGGATTGAAATGAAAGGAAATATATATGTCAGTCAAAGTTAATGGTGTCGCACTCCTTGTGAGTGCGTGGATTGAAATGATTTTGTTAGAAAATTAACCGATGATTTTTTACAGTCGCACTCCTTGTGAGTGCGTGGATTGAAATTACCCACCTAGCTTAGCACCTACATGGAATGACAGTCGCACTCCTTGTGAGTGCGTGGATTGAAATCATTGTAGTAAAAGTTGCAGGGTCTTGAGTAAGAACGTCGCACTCCTTGTGAGTGCGTGGATTGAAATAATTAAGTCTAATCATAGGGGCAATAATTGCTTAGTCGCACTCCTTGTGAGTGCGTGGATTGAAATTTTTTCGTCTTCTGCTCCTAGTGACTTAGTGAGCCGTCGCACTCCTTGTGAGTGCGTGGATTGAAATAAGTGAATCGACAGGTATTGCAGATGATGATTTAGTCGCACTCCTTGTGAGTGCGTGGATTGAAATAAGATGTGGAAGAGTGCAAGCACACACAGTCCCAAGTCGCACTCCTTGTGAGTGCGTGGATTGAAATTTAGAATACTTATGATCCTTAGATAGATGAACCGGTCGCACTCCTTGTGAGTGCGTGGATTGAAATCTCTGATCTGCTCAGCACGTTGCTCTTGCTTTGAAGTCGCACTCCTTGTGAGTGCGTGGATTGAAATGATTATTCGGAACAACAGATGATCCTAAATGCTCAGTCGCACTCCTTGTGAGTGCGTGGATTGAAATCTAAAGCATACTTAGTAGCATATGAACTGGCTGACGTCGCACTCCTTGTGAGTGCGTGGATTGAAATTACAAACACTTGCCAACTTATAATCCACAAATGCGTCGCACTCCTTGTGAGTGCGTGGATTGAAATAAAGGTGTGTGGATACCTGCTGAATATTGGTTAGGTCGCACTCCTTGTGAGTGCGTGGATTGAAATAGCATCAACGGCTCTAATTATGTCATTGCCGGTTTGTCGCACTCCTTGTGAGTGCGTGGATTGAAATACCTGATCAAACGTTAGGCAATAGATTAACCGAAGTCGCACTCCTTGTGAGTGCGTGGATTGAAATTTTACGAATGTCTTGCCAATTAGTATATTTACTTGTCGCACTCCTTGTGAGTGCGTGGATTGAAATAGAATCAAGACCACCTGTTAGCGTTTTACCACCGGTCGCACTCCTTGTGAGTGCGTGGATTGAAATAAAGAACATAGTTTGCAGAACTGTTTCCAAGTAAAGTCGCACTCCTTGTGAGTGCGTGGATTGAAATGGCTTTAGATGCGTCAAATGCCGCCTGTGGGCTATCGTCGCACTCCTTGTGAGTGCGTGGATTGAAATAGAAGATGGATACAATTTTTAGAAATTCCAGTCTGTCGCACTCCTTGTGAGTGCGTGGATTGAAATACACCATATGTGGTCAACGCTTTAATTGGATTACGGTCGCACTCCTTGTGAGTGCGTGGATTGAAATACTAACTGGAACATCCAAGTACTGTGCGGAAACCGTCGCACTCCTTGTGAGTGCGTGGATTGAAATATCGGCTAATTGCTTTTCAAGTGAATCAGCCTTTGGTCGCACTCCTTGTGAGTGCGTGGATTGAAATACTGAGACGCTAGACGCTATTAGATCACAGTCACGTCGCACTCCTTGTGAGTGCGTGGATTGAAATATCAAGCTTGCCAACGGGTCGATTTTATTCTGTGAGTCGCACTCCTTGTGAGTGCGTGGATTGAAATTTTTGAATAGATGGCATGTAAGTCTGATATAGTTGTCGCACTCCTCGTGAGTGCGTGGATTGAAATTTTAGGTCCATTGCACTCTTGCCAGTGAAGTCGTGTCGCACTCCTTGTGATGCACTTGTGGGTGTATTAGTCGGCTTCTTCAACCCAGGCTTGAAGTACTAATTATTAAGAGGAGATTATTCAGATGACAATCGAAGAGATGCAAAAAGGCTATCAAAATGAAGTTGCTTATCAAAAACATATGCTTCGCAATCTAGGCTATTGATTCCAACTCTTTTTAACAGTTAGTGCGATTGGTTTGGTTTTAATTTACTATTTCCATCAATCAACTATGTGGCTCTTTATAATCGGAATTATTCTGATGGTCGCCGGTGTTTTAGGAATGTTTGCTTTTGGCTATGCTTCTTGGCGCGGACGGCAGAATGTCACTCTGGTAATCGAAGACTATGAGAAAAAGATTGCAGAAATTAAAAAGTTAGATCAAAATGCTTCCGGAACGGAAAAGATCCGTTTCAAATGATTCTTATATGAATAAAACAATTTCCCCTTCTCTAGAAATTCATAAATCAATCAATTAACTATAAATAAAGATAAGAAGTCGAGATAATCATACTCGACTTCTTATTTTTTCTTTTCGATTAAACTTCCTATTAAAAGATTACCCTTGAAACTGGTAAAATAGATAAGTAAGTATAGAGAACAATTTTTATAAAAGGGGAATAAAATGGCAGATAAAAAATTACTTCTAATCGATGGTAACTCTGTAGCTTTCAGAGCCTTTTACGCTCTTTATCGTCAACTAGAATCTTTCAAGAGTCCGGATGGCCTGCACACTAATGCCATTTACGCTTTTAAGAACATGCTCGATGTCCTTTTAAAAGACGTTGATCCAACCCACGTATTGGTAGCTTTTGATGCAGGAAAAGTCACTTTTAGAACAAAAATGTATGGTGAATACAAAGGTGGACGTGCGAAAACTCCAGAAGAGTTGCTCGAACAAATGCCTTACATTCAAGAAATGCTGCATGACTTGGGTATTAAAACTTATGAATTGAAGAATTATGAAGCAGATGACATCATTGGTACTTTTGCTGCGAAGGGTGAAAAGGCCGGGTTCACAACCACGATCGTAACTGGTGACCGCGACTTGACCCAACTTGCGTCCGACAAGACGACTGTCGAAGTAACCAAGTCTGGTGTTTCTCAACTTGAAGCTTATACACCAGAACATATGAAGGAAGTTAACGGCGTCACTCCAACCGAATTCATCGACATGAAGGCCTTGATGGGTGATAACTCTGATAACTACCCAGGTGTTGAAGGCATCGGTCCTAAGACAGCTTCTAATTTAATTCAGGAATATGGTTCAGTAGAAAATCTTTACGATCATATTGATGAAATGAAAAAATCTAAGCGTAAGGAACGTTTAATTCGTGATAAAGACAAGGCCTTTTTAGCTAAAAAACTTGCCACGATTGATCGTGATTCACCAGTTACCATTGATATTGATGACGTAAAACGCGAGCCAGTTGATTATGAAAAGCTGTGGCAATTCTACGAAAAGATGAACTTCCGCAAGTTTTTGGCAGAACTTAATGCTTCAGGTGCCGGTCAAGATGGTGCCGAAGTTGAAAAAGTAGAATACACTGTTTTAAACGATGACAATGTTAAAGATGTTAAAGCCACTGAAAAAGACACTGTTGAATTTTATCTAGAAATGCTCGGCGCTAACTACCACTTAGCAGATTTTGTCGGCTTTAGCTTGAAGATCAACGACAAGATTTATGTTTCAAGAGACGTGGACTTGCTTGAAGAAGACAATATCAAGCACATCTTAGAAGATGAAAAGATCAAGAAGAACGTCTTTGACTTAAAGAGATCCATGGTTGGGGCCCATCGTTTAGGCATTCATACGCACGGCCTTGATTATGATATGCTTTTAGCCTCATATCTAGTTAATAATGAAAACAACTCTAATGATCTTGGTGAAATTGCCCATCTTTATGGGGATTATTCCGTTAAGACTGACCTTGAAGTCTACGGCAAAGGTAAGAGTGAACACATCCCTGATGACGATGATGAATTATTCAACCACTTAGCTTCCAAGGTCAACGCCATTGAATCACTCAAGAAGACTCTGCTTGAAAAGCTCAAAGACCACGAACAAGATGATTTGTTTGATACGATTGAAATTCCAACTGCTCGAGTACTGGCTAAGATGGAAATCAATGGTATGAAGGTCGAAGCAAGTACTTTAATCCAATTGCAAAATGAATTTGCCGTGAAGTTGCAGGATTTAGAGAAGAAAATCTATCAACAAGCTGGGGAAGAATTTAATCTAAACTCACCAAAACAATTAGGTCATATTTTGTTTGAAAAGTTAGGCTTGCCAGTTTTGAAGAAGACCAAGACAGGCTATTCAACTTCAGTTGAAGTGCTCGATCAATTGAAGACACAAAGCCCAATTGTTAAAGAAATTCTTGATTATCGTCAAATTGCTAAAATTCAATCAACTTATGTTAAGGGCTTGCTTGATGTAATCCAACCTGATGGTCGTGTTCATACGCGCTATTTACAAACCTTAACTGCAACTGGACGTTTATCTAGTGTTGATCCTAACTTGCAAAACATTCCAACTCGTACTGAGGAAGGCAAGCAGATTAGAAAAGCGTTTGTCCCAAGTGATCCTGATGGCTATATTTTCTCTTGTGACTACTCACAAGTTGAACTCCGTGTGCTCGCCCATGTTTCTGGTGATCAAAACATGCAAGAAGCCTTCAAGACCGGGTATGACATCCACTCACACACCGCGATGAAGATCTTCCACTTGGAGTCACCGGA
The DNA here is from genome assembly GCF_046109915.1 of Lactobacillus helveticus. Taxonomy (NCBI): domain Bacteria; kingdom Bacillati; phylum Bacillota; class Bacilli; order Lactobacillales; family Lactobacillaceae; genus Lactobacillus; species Lactobacillus helveticus. The sequence continues at coordinate 131,317 of NZ_CP151471.1, forward strand.
TGAGGTAACACCACTGATGCGTCGTCACGCCAAGGCAGTTAACTTCGGTATCGTCTACGGTATTTCCGATTATGGTTTGTCCAAGAATTTAGGTATTTCTAGGAAACGTGCGCAAGAATTTATCGATAATTATTTTGAACAATATCCTCAAATCAAGGATTACATGAATAAAGCAGTACAAGAAGCACGTGACAAGGGCTATGCGGAAACGATCATGCATCGCCGCAGATATTTGCCAGATATTCATGCTAAGAAATACACTGTCCGTGCTTTTGCGGAAAGAACCGCCATTAATTCTCCAATTCAAGGTTCAGCTGCCGATATTATCAAAATCGCTATGATCAATATGCAAAAGAAGTTAGATGAACTTCATTTGAAGACTAAAATGGTAGTGCAGGTACATGACGAATTGATTTTTGATGTACCAAAGGATGAACTGGAAACAATTAAAAAGATTGTACCTGAAGTAATGCAATCAGCTGTTAAGTTAGATGTGCCTTTGATTGCTGATTCTGGTTGGGGACACAATTGGTATGATGCAAAGTAGGTGATAAAATGCCTGAAATGCCGGAAGTTGAAACGGTTCGAAGAACTTTGATTCCTTTAATTAAAGGAAAAACTATTGAAAAAGTGATTTTGTGGTATCCCAAAATCGTAGCGACAGATCATGAAAAGTTTTTATCTGAATTACCTGGTAAAAAAATCATTGATATTGATCGTTATGCTAAGTATTTGCTTATTCGTTTGAGTGACAATTTGACGATTGTTTCTCATTTGCGAATGGAAGGGAAGTACCATCTAACCACATCTGATGCGCCTAAAGATAAACATGATCATGTTGAGTTTATTTTTACGGATGGAACAGCCTTACGGTATAATGACGTGCGCAAGTTTGGTCGGATGCAATTAATTTTAACTGGAACTGAAAGGCAAACTACAGGGATTGGCAAATTAGGTTATGAACCAAATAGTTCTGAATTTACATCAGAATATTTGGTAAATGGCTTAAAACGTAAGAAGAAAAATATCAAAAATACTTTGCTTGACCAGTCAGTAGTGGCCGGCCTTGGCAATATTTATGTTGACGAAGTCTTGTGGCGGACTAAGATCCATCCCTTGAGTCAGGCTAACAAAATCCCTGCTGAAAAAGTAATTGAATTGCATGATCAGATTAACCAAATTATTACCGAAGCGATTAAATTGCAAGGTACGACTGTCCATTCCTTTTTAAATGCAAATGGTCAAGTTGGCGGCTTTCAAAGTAAGTTGCAAGTCTATGGCCATGTAGGTGAACCTTGTTCGGTTTGCGGCACGAAGTTTGAAAAAATTAAGGTTAATGGTCGAGGTACCACTTTTTGCCCTCATTGTCAGGTGATTTATAAATGAGTTATGTATTAGCATTAACGGGTGGAATTGCTACTGGTAAAAGTACAGCTGATGACTTTTTTAGAAAGAAAAATATTCCAATTATTGATTGTGATCAAATTGCCCATGAATTAATGGAACCTGGCAACGCATCTTGGCAGGCAATAAAAGATCATTTCGGGATGGAGTACTTAAATTCCGATCAAACAATAAATCGTAAGAAGTTAGGGCAATTAGTTTTTAGCAACAAACAAGCACTATCTGAATTAAATCAGGTGACGCATCCCTTAATTTTCGATAAAACAGTAGCAAAGATAAAAGAATATCGAGATTTTGCTCTTGTTATTTTAGATGTACCAGTATATTTTGAAGCAGGATTAGACAAAAAACATGTAGCTAATGGCGTACTGGTAATTACGCTTCCTGAACAATTGCAGATTGAGCGGTTGAAAAAGCGCAATAATTTAACTGATCAGGAAGCAATTAATCGCATTAATAGTCAAATGCCGTTAGTTGAAAAAGAAAAAATGGCCGATTTTGTAGTTGCAAATACTGGTAAAATAAAAGAATTAGAAAATAAACTAGAACAGATATTAATTAAGATCAGGGAAGAGGAATAGCTATGGAATGTCCAAATTGTCATCAAAATGCCTCCCGCGTTATTGATTCACGTCCTAGTGATGAAAACCGTGCAATCAGACGACGCAGAGAGTGTGAAAATTGTGGCTTTCGTTTTACAACCTTTGAAAGAATTGAAACAGCACCTTTGCTCGTAATAAAAAATGATGGTACGCGTGAACCATTTAATCGCAAGAAAATTTTGCATGGCGTAATGGCTGCAGGTCAAAAGCGTCCAATCAGCAGTGATCAATTCGAGCAGTTAGTTGACCATGTTGAAAATAAAGTAAGAAAACAAGGCATTAGTGAAATTTCTTCTAAAAAGATTGGACAATACGTTATGGACGAATTAGCTGATCTTGATGATGTGGCTTATATTCGTTTTGCATCTATCTATCGTGAATTTAAAGACATGTCTAGCTTCATGAAGACAATGGAAGATATGATGGCTAAGAAAGGTAAGGGCAATTAGTCATGTTTGAGACTGCTGATCCCAAGCATCTTTACTATGTGGCTAATCGTGTCAGACTTTTTCCTGAAGATGAAAAAGTTTTGATTAAGCTATATCAACCATTAGTAGGAGCAGTGGCAGTAGCACTATATCAAACTTTGATTCAAAATTATGATCCTTATGGCATCATTTCGGATTCTAAGGGGATATATTCGCTACAAGAGCAGTTAGACTGCAGCTTAAAGCAATTATTTAATTCACTGCATAAATTAGAGGCTGTGGGATTGGTCCAAACATTTTTGTCTGATAATGTGTTCAATAATGTTTTAGTCTTTAAATTGTTGCAAGTCCCAGCTGCAGATAAGTTTTTTGCAACGCCACTTTTGGCTAGTCTATTAAAAGAAAAAGTTGGTGTACCGACTTTTCATGATTTAAGTCACGCTTTTGCTCAAGATGCTAAGTTAAAAGAAAAGCCGATAAAAAACGCGAAAGATGTATCTGCTAACTTTTTTGACGTTTTTCGTTTGCCTGGCGATGAAGCGATTACTCCATCTAGTGATGTAGTGCAAGCTGCTCAAGAAAATAAAGTTCATGAAGTTGAAACTGCTAAAGTGAATGATCACGATAGTATTGATTGGGATTTCATTAAGCAAGAATATAGCAGATATCAGATTCCAGCTAGTGAAATTGATCTTAACAAAGAACAAATTCGTGGTTTGATTCAAACATATGGCTTGTCAGAAAAAGAATTTGTAGATGAAAGCTTGCCGTGTCTTCATGGCTCTTATAGCTTAAATATGCGTGATATCAGTAATACTTTAGCTGAAAATTATAAGAGAACCAATACAAGAGAAAATGTACAATCTCAATTAAATGAAGGTCGGAAAAAGGCACTAGCTGCAATTAAAGATATGGACGATAATGATAAAAAACTATTAAAAGCAGCTAATGAGAGTTCGCCTGCCGAATTTTTGTATAAACTTAAAACGCAAAAAGGCGGTATAACTAGTGCTAATGAGAAGCAGATCATTAATAATTTGCATACGCAGTACGGTTTGCCTGAAGATTTGATTAATATTTTGACTTATACATGTTTAACATATGATACCGTGGTGAGCTCGAATTTAGCTTATAAAATTGCTAACGATTGGCTCCAACATGGTGTTGCCACAGCGGTACAAGCTTTGCAATATGTGAAAAAACGGCGCAATAGTTTTGGCAAAAAGAGACCAGTTCGAACTTATCAAAAGCGAGTTGAAAAAGGCACTGACTGGAGCAAGAAAAAGGCTGATAGGGATGCTGGCATTTCTACTGAGCAACTGAAGAATTTATTTAAAGATTTGAACAATAAATAAAAGTCAAAAATAATTGGAAGTAGGTGAAAAAATGGAGCCAATTGACAAGGTAATTAAAAAGATTGTAAAAGAACGCAATTTAGGCGATGAGCAATCTTTGATAAGTCAGGCTTTGCATGATCCTGATGTGCAAGCGTTTCTCACTGCAAATGCAAATAAGATCGATCAAAAGATGGTTCAAAACAGTATGTCTAATTTATACGAATATTATTCTCAAAAACATACTGCAAATAAAGTGATGGCAGGATATGCGCCCCAATTATTTTTAAACGGCAAGGTAATCGATATTCGGTATGTTCCTACCAAGGCAAAATTAGCTCAAGATCGCAAGCAAGCAGCTGAACGAAGATTGCAATTAATTGATGTTCCAACTCGCCTGCATGATGTAAGTTTAAGTGAAATTGATGTAAATGATGATCGTAAGCAAGTTTTGACTTTAATCTACGATTTCTTGAGAAAATACAAGCAAGATCCTCATGTGCAAGGCTTATATTTATCGGGAGATTATGGTGTAGGCAAGACATATATTTTGGCGGGATTGGCTAATTATGTAGTTACAAATATGAATAAAAATGTGGTCTTTTTACACGTGCCTACTTTTATTGCAGGTTTGGCAAGTCATTTTGATGACAATAGCTTGCAAAGTGAAATTCGTCGTTTATCTGAATGCGATTTATTGATTTTAGATGATATTGGTGCTGAAAGTCTTAGTCAATGGTCACGAGATGATGTATTAGGCGTAATTTTACAGGCGCGCATGGATAATGTTTTACCGACCTTTTTTTCATCTAACTTGGATATGGAAGCATTAGAATCTCATTTTGAAGAAACCCGCAATGCCACTGATCCGGTAAAGGCTAGAAGACTGATGCAACGTGTACGCTTTTTAGCTAAAGAAGTAGTAGTTTCTGGACCTGATAGAAGAAATTCTTTGCATTAATTTTGAAAAAGGTCTTGCATCTGAAAGTTTCGTGCGTATAATGAGAGTTAATTAAGCGAGACATGATGGTTTTCGATTCAGAGAGAAGAACCTTGTTCTGGAAGTTCTTCAATAGAGAATCACCCCAATTGCTTATTCCCAAAGTTGTTAATTTTAGGTTGGATGCCTTTATCAATCCATAAAGAGGTTAGATTACGCTAACCTGAATTTCGGGTGGAACCACGCTAATTAACGTCCCAGTGCATTCTTGCACTGGGACTTTTTTTATTATAATTTTTCTGGAGGAAAATATGAGTTTTTCAATTACTTTGCCTGATGGCTCAAAGAAAGATTTTGAAGAAAGTTTAACTATTGCTGACTTAGCTCACAACATTGCAACTTCACTTGGTAAGGCTGCTGTTGCTGGTAAGGTTAACGGTGAACTTAAGCCCCTTGATTACAAGCTTGATAGTGACAGCGAAGTTGCTATTATCACTAATAAAGACGAAGAAGGCTTAGATGTTTTACGTGCTACTGCTGCTTTTGTATTTGAAGCTGTAGCTAAGCGTGAATATCCTGAACTTCGTTTAGGTGAACATGTAGCTGACGAAGGCGGCTTCTATGTTGATACTGATAAGGATGACCAAATTAAAGTTGGTGAATTACCAAAGCTTGAAAAAGCTATGCAAAAGGTAATTAAGAACGGTGAAAAGATTGAACACGTTCAAATTGCTAAGTCAGAACTTGAAGATCTTTACAAGAATGATAAGTTCAAGAGCGAAGTTCTTGCTAAAGTTGAAGGCGATACTGTTGATGCCTACAAGCTTGGTGATTTTGTTGACTTTGGCTTCGATGCTTTGCTTCCAAACACTGGTAAGATTAAGCAATTTAAGTTATTGTCAGTAGCTGGTGCTTACTGGTTAGGTAAGTCATCAAACCCAATGCTTCAAAGAATCTTTGGTACTGCATTCTTTAAGGAAGCTGATTTAAAGGCTGACCTTAAGCGTCGTCAAGAAATTAAGGAACGTGACCACAGAACTATTGGTCGTGACCTTGACCTCTTCTTCGTAGATCCTAAGGTTGGTGCAGGCCTTCCATACTGGATGCCAAAGGGTGCTACTATTCGTCGTGTTGTTGAACGCTACATCATTGACCGTGAAGTAGCAGACGGTTACCAACACGTTTACACTCCAGTACTTATGAACCTTGATGCTTACAAGACTTCAGGTCACTGGGCACACTACCGTGATGACATGTTCCCACCAATGGACATGGGTGATGGTGAAATGCTTGAACTTCGTCCAATGAACTGTCCTTCACACATTCAAATCTTTAAGCACCACATCCGTTCATACCGTGATCTTCCACTTCGTGTTGCTGAACTTGGTATGATGCACAGATATGAAAAATCAGGTGCTTTGTCAGGTCTTCAACGTGTACGTGAAATGACTTTGAACGATGGTCACACATTCGTAGCTCTTGATCAAGTTCAAACTGAATTTGCTAAGATCTTGAAGTTGATCATGGACGTATACAAGGACTTCGATATTACTGATTACTACTTCAGACTTTCATACCGTGATCCAAAGAACACTGATAAGTACTTTGCAAATGACGAAATGTGGGAAAAGTCACAAAAGATGCTTAAGGGTGCTATGGATGATCTTGGCCTTGACTACGTTGAGGCTGAAGGTGAAGCTGCATTCTACGGTCCAAAGCTTGATATTCAAACTAAGACTGCTTTGGGTAACGATGAAACGATGTCAACTATTCAACTTGACTTCATGCTTCCAGATCGTTTCGGTTTAACTTATGTAGGTAAAGATGGTGAAGAACACCGTCCAGTTATGATTCACCGTGGTATTGTTGGTACTATGGAAAGATTTATTGCTTACTTAACTGAAATTTACAAGGGTGCATTCCCAACTTGGCTTGCTCCAGTTCAAGCTGAAATTATTCCAGTTAACAACGAAGCTCACGGCGAATACGCTGAAAAGGTTCGTGCAGAACTTGCTAAGCGCGGCTTCAGAGTAGAAGTTGATGACAGAAACGAAAAGATGGGTTACAAGATTCGTGAATCACAAACTCAAAAGGTACCTTACACTTTGGTATTAGGTGACGAAGAAATGAAGTCAGGCAAGGTTAACGTACGTTGTTACGGTACTGATGAAGAAATTTCTAAGAGTCTTGATGACTTCATTAACGAAATTGACGCTGACGTTAAGTCATACTCACGTGAAAACTAATTAAAGATTTAGATAAGTAAAGGGAACGTATGCATTGGGTATACGTTCCCTTTTGTGTTTTAATAGAAAAATATGATAAAGGAGAGTATATATGAAATTAACTATTAAGAAGTTGCCGTATCAATTAACAGTTTGTCAATTAAGTGATATTAAAAATTTAAATTTAAAAAATGATTTTTATTTTTTTGCCAAGACTGATGAAGAATTATCTTTAGTCTGCGAAAATAAAAATGCTCCAAGCAAAACGATTAATCGGGAAGATGGTTGGCGTGCATTCAAAATAGAAGGACAATTAGATTTTTCATTAATTGGAATTTTAGCTAAAATTGCGCAATTATTAGCTAATAATGGTATTTCTATTTTTGCTGTATCAACTTTTAATACTGATTATATTTTAGTTAAAGATAATAATTTTGATTCAGCTATAAAAATTTTGTCAGAAAATAATTATGAGATTAAATAAGAAAAAATGAGTAGAAAAAACTATTTAAGCCCACAATTTCTTACCAAAATTAGTGAAGATGGTACTTTAAATATAGAAAGTTTAATTATTTTAACTTGTGCGATCTTTATTGCCAGTATTGGGTTAAACGTAAATTCAACGGCAACAATTATTGGGGCTATGCTCATTTCACCTTTAATGGGCCCACTTTTGGCAATTGGTACAGGACTAGCGCTTTATAACACAAATATTTTGCGTAAAGGTGCTATCTCACTGTTAGCAGAAATCGTTATTAGTTTAGTTGCATCGACGATTTATTTTCATTTTTCTCCGTTGACTTATGCTAGCCAGGAAATTATTGCCCGTACTTCACCTACTATTTGGGATGTAATGATTGCTTTCTTTGGTGGCAGTGCTGGAATTATCGGTGCTCGTAAAAAAGGTGCAAACAATATTGTTCCTGGTGTAGCAATTGCTACAGCTTTGATGCCACCACTTTGTACAGTGGGATATTCGATTGCAGCGGGCAATCTTAAGTACTTTTTGGGATCAGGTTACCTATTTTTAATTAACTGCGTATTCATCACCTTAACAGCATTTTTGGGTGTAAAGATTATGAAGTGGCTAAGTCATTCTGCGGGTCAGCCTGGACTTAGTTTCTTTCGCAAACCAACTTTAAAAGAAACTGGAATAGTCTTAGTAGTAATTATCTTGATTATTCCAAATGTTCTTTCTGCTGGTCACATGGTAAACAAGACTTTAGTCGATCAAAATGTGCAAAATCTAGTTGCTCATGAATTGGGCGATGTTGATCTAATTAAAGAAAATGTTGATTCGCAAGAGAAAACTATTAATTTGACTGTTTCTGGTAAAAAGATTAACGCTAAAAAAATTCAAGCTGCTAAAGCTAATTTGGCAGAATATAATTTAAAAGGATACTCACTTAATATTGTTCAAGTGGCGCAAGTAAATCCTAACGCGGAGAACCAATTAGATAGACAAGTAAATAATATTCTTAATCAGCGTCAATGTGAGCAAGAACAGGCGAATGAAGAAAGACAGCAAGAACAAGAAAAGCATAATCAAGAAATTGAAAAATTGTCTCCTGCAATTTCTTCTGTTACAGCAGTTAGTGATAATAAGAATAAGCAAATTACTTTGATTGAGTTAAAGAAAAACATTTCTGCTAAAAAGAAGAAGGCATTAGTAAAGCAAATTAAAGAAAAATATCCAAATATTAATTTAGTGGAGTTTGTGCAAGAAAGCGAGAAAGAATAAGCGTTAATTATTTCTTAAGTCATTTCTCTGTTAATATTTTGTAATATACGAATATTAGAATAAACTTGATAGGTTTATTTTAAAGGAAAAATTTTGGTGAAAAGTAATAAAATTTTACTTGCACTCGCAATGGGCTCGTTAATGCTGACGATGCCTGTTGTGATGTTGCATGAACAATCGAAAACAGTTTTAGCACAGAAGAAAAATGGCAATGCAAAAAAAAACTAAGTTAAGTGATAGTCAAATTATTAAAAATTTAGGTGTTAAGAAAGTAGTAAATTCAAGTAATGATGCCTTAACTGCCAAATATGCGGATATTGTACGGAGTCAACAATATTCTTGGGAAAATCCATATATTAAGGTTAATCCTTATGAAAATTCACCATTAACAGCACTAATGATTTTTCATACAGATCAACCTACCAAAATTAGTTACCGGGTAATTGGAAAAAGTGCCAACACTACCATTAAAAATGAAGTGAAGGGTTATCAAACCAATCACTAAGTACCAATCGTAGGTTTGTATGCTGGTTACGATAATTCTGTTGAAGTAACGATGACGGATGAATCTGGAAATCAACAGACCAAGACTTTTAAAATTAAAACGGCTAATTTACCTAAATGGATTAGAAGCTTTCCAATTAAAGTCACTGTCAAAGATAAGGCTAAGATGAATTTAGGTTCAAATGAGTAGACCGTTTTAAATAGAACTACTAAACAAACTTTTGCTGTCGATGGTGATGGCGAAGTACGTTGGTACTATTTGCGCTGGAATGAGCATATTTTTGAACAGTTGAATAATGGTCATATTTTATTATTCAATAAGATCAAATCTGGCGATGAAAAATACAATATGTTAGTTGAAACCGACTATTTGGGACGCGTATATCGTCAATTTAGTTTTGATAAGACTTTAGGTGGTAGCTATGCCAGAACTGCTGGCTTATCATTAGTTCACCATGACGTGGCAGAAGTGCCTAATGGTAATTGGCTATTAACTATTGATGATGGTAGCAAGTATGTAGAAGACACAATTGCTGAGCTTAATCCTAATACTGGTAAGATCGTTAAAGTAATTGATTTTAAGAAAATTTTCCCAGAATCAATGTACAAAAAGAGTAAGATCAAGGCTAACGATAATACCAGTAGTGGATTAGGACTAATGGATTGGCTCCCTATTAATACAATTGATTATGATGCGAAAACAGGCAACATTTTGCTATCTGCACGTAATCAAGATATTATTTGGTCAATGAACTATCAAACTAAGAAAATTAATTGGGTTTTTACTAGCAAGCCAACTAAAGAATGGCCTAGTTCATTCCATAAGCATCTCTTAAAACCAAGCAAGGGAACAAAATACCCAGGTGGTCAACATGGAGTTTACTTATTAAAAGAAACGGGAAGCAAATTAGATATTCTGCTTTATGATAATAATATTGCTGTAACTAATGGTGATAAGAAGCAAAGTGGCAATTTCTCTGCTGCTACAGAATATCAAATCGATACGAAGAAAAAGACGATCAAACAAGTTTGGAGCTACGGTAAGAATTTGGGTAAACAAAACTTTACCGAAGTTATTGGTTATGCGCAACGCTTGAAGAATGGCAACACTTTAATCAATTTTGGCTTTAAAAACAAGGGTAAAGAGAGTAACATAATTGAAGTTGATGCACATGGAAATCAAGTATTCAATTTGACAATTACTAATAGTGCTAAGGACATGACTTATGTATATCTGGCATATAGAATGCAATTCTATCCTGATAACTATGTTTTTGATGTAACTAAATAATTGCACATCATGTATTGACGCGAGTAGTTTAAACGCGTATAATACACCTAGTTGAGAACAAGAAGAAGCTCCCGCTTCTCGCCTAAGTTAAGTTAACCTCTGGGCTGATCGATAATTTCTGTTGATTAAAGGCGGGTGATACTTATCCCGCCTTTTTCTTGTCCTCAAATTAACACGGAGGTGAATAATCATACCAAAAAGTTTAATCTTAAACGAAAGAATTCGTGCACGCGAAGTTCGTTTAATTGATGAAGATGGTCAGCAAGTTGGTGTTGTATCTAAGAGCGAAGCTTTACATAAAGCAAGTGATGCTGGTTTAGATTTAGTTCTTATTTCACCTAATGCTAAACCACCTGTAGCACGTATCATGGACTACGGTAAATATCGTTTCGAACAACAGAAGAAACTTAAAGAATCCCGTAAAAAGTCCAATACAGTTAGTGTCAAAGAAATTCGTTTGAGTCCAACTATTGAAGGCAACGACTTTGAAACTAAATTGAAGCATGTTCGTAAGTTCATTTCTAAAGAAGGAGCTAAGGTCCGTGTATCAATTCGTTTTAGAGGTCGTGCCATCACTCACAAGGAATTAGGTCAACAAGTTCTTGAAAAGATGGCTGAAGCAACTTCAGATATTGCTAATGTTATCAGTAAGCCTAAGATGGAAGGCCGTTCAATGTTCTTGATGTTAGCACCTAAGAGTGATAAGGACAAAAAGAAAAAGTAGTTAATTGGAGGAAATAGGAATATGCCAAAGATGAAAACACACCGCGCTTCTGCTAAGCGTTTTAAGAGAACTGCAAATGGTGGTTTAAAGCGTCACCACGCATTTACTGGTCACCGTTTCCATGGTAAGACTAAGAAGCAACGTCGTCACTTGAGAAAGGCTGCTATGGTTTCACGTAGCGACATGAAGCGTATTAAGCAAATGCTTGCTCAAATGCACTAATTATTAGTTCTTGATAGACTGACTATAGTAGGAGGAATTTTAAATGCCAAGAGTTAAAGGTGGAATTGTAACACGTAAACGTCGTAAGAAGGTCATGAAGCTTGCCAAGGGTTACCGCGGCGCAAAGCACATGCAATTTAAGGCTGCAAGCACTCAATTATTCGTTTCATACAAGTACGCATTCCGCGACCGTAGAAGACGTAAGAGCGAATTCAGAAAGTTGTGGATTGCTCGTATTAACGCAGCTGCAAGACAAAATGATATTTCATATTCTAAGTTAATGCACGGCTTAAAGTTAGCTGGTGTTGACATGAACCGTAAGATGTTAGCTGATATTGCTTACAACGATTCAAAGACTTTTGCACAATTAGCAGAAACTGCTAAGAAGGCATTGAACTAATTATCATTAGAAATAGAGATCAGGAGATAGTCCTGATCTCTATTTTTTTCGCTAAAATATTATTTTTCGATATTAATGAAACAAAAATTTCTAATGTAACTCCATTTTTGATATTATAAAGAATGAGAGAAAATGGAGAGTTTTTATGTTATTTAGACCAAAATATACAATAAATACAATTTATAATTTGGACCCCGTCAAATTGAATGAAATGGGAATAAAAGCAGTTTTTTCAGATTTAGATAATACATTGCTTGCATGGAATAAATTTGAAACTGCTAAAGAGATGGATAATTTTAATAAAAAACTTGCTAAAGCTGGTATTAAATTGGTGGTTATTTCTAATAACAATGCTCAGCGAGTAGGTAAAGTGCTGAATCCATATCATATTGATTTCGTTGCTAAATCTCGTAAGCCATTGCCTTTTGCAATTACGCGCAAACGCGAAGAAATGAAGTTAGCTAAAGATCAAGTAATGATGGTTGGTGATCAGCTTATTACTGATATGCAAGCTGGAAATTTAGCAGGAGTTGAAACTGTTTTAGTAAAACCATTAGTAGAAACTGATAAATGGAATACGCGAATTAATCGCTTTTTTGAAAAGATTATCTATTTCTTTCTTGGTTTATCACACCGAGTAACCTTTAAGGAGAATTTACAAAATGGATGAGGATATTATTTGTATTGGCTGCGGAGCGGTTCTTCAATCTGATGACCCACAAAAAGCGGGTTATCTGCCTAAGAGTGCTCTTGAAAAAGCAAAAAATGAAGAAAATACAGATGTTTATTGTCAACGTTGCTTCAAATTGCGTCACTATAACGAGATTATGCCGGTAGATTTGAATAATGATGATTTTCTAGCTTTGCTTAATTCATTAGCTGAAAAGAAGGCTTTAATCGTCAATGTTGTTGATCTATTCGACTTTTCAAATTCCTTGTTATCATCTTTAAAGCGTTTTGTGGGAAACAACGATTTTATTCTTGTTGGAAATAAATTCGATCTTTTCCCTAAAAATTCTAAACAAAGCAAAATTAAGGATTGGATGAGACAAGAAGCCAACCGTATGGGGCTTTATCCTAAAGATATTTTCTTAGTTTCTGCCAAGAAGAAATTAAATTTAGAAAGTTTGATTTCATATATTAATGATCAGTCTCAAGATAAAGATGTCTACTTTGTAGGGACGACTAATGTTGGTAAGTCAACTTTAATTAATGCGATCATTGATATGATGGGTAATATTCAAAATCTGATCACAACGTCACGTTTCCCAGGTACCACATTGGATCAAATTGAAATTCCACTTGAAAATGGACACTTTTTGATTGATACTCCGGGAATTATGACCGACAATCAATTAGCTACACATTTAAATGCAAAAGATTTGGAGTTGATTTCACCTAAAAAGCCATTGAAGCCAGCAACTTACCAACTTTTGCCAGGCAATACTTTATTTTTGGTAGGGCTAGGAAGAATTGATTATCTTAAGGGTGAATCAACTAGTTTTACGGTTTATGTAGCACGCAATATGTATGTTCATCGTACTAAGACTACCAATGCGGATGCGTTTTATGAAAAACATAAAGGCGAGTTATTGACTCCTCCATCTCCGGATGATCAAATGGCTCCACTTAAAGGCAAGGAATTTAAGACCGAATTTAAGAGCGATCTCTTATTTGGAGGCATTGGTTTTGTGACTGTGCCAAAAGGCTGTTTAGTTAAAACATATACTCCAGATGGTATTGGGTTAGGTATTCGTCGTGCATTAATTTAGAGGTTTGCGTATGGTTAATCCAAAGTGTATTGAAAAAGAAGCACCAACTGTTAAGGAAAAAGCTGAGTTAGAGCAAGAAAATGGTAGAGGACGTCAAATTGGGATTATGGGTGGTACTTTTAATCCAGTCCATATTGCCCATTTGGTAGCTGCAGAACAGGCAATGACCAAGTTGCGTTTAGATGAAGTGTGGTTTATTCCAGATAATATTCCACCACATAAGAATGCACCGCTGACTTCGGCTAAAGATCGTGCAACTATGCTTGATTTGGCTACAAAAGACAATCCTAAGTTTAGGGTCAAGCTATTGGAATTATTCCGTGGCGGTGTTTCATATACTGTTGATACGATGCGTTATCTAAAGGAAAAAGCACCTCAGAATAATTATTATTTAATTATGGGTAGCGATCAGGTAAATAGTTTCCATACTTGGAAAGAAGCATCTACCTTAGCTAAATTAGTTACTTTGGTAGGTATTCGTCGCCCAGGTTATCCGCAGGATTCGCAGTACCCAATGATTTGGGTTGATGCACCTGATATTCAATTGAGCTCAACAGCCATTCGTCGTTCAGTAGCTACTGGCACTTCAATTAGATATTTAGTACCTGAAGCAGTTAGAAAATATATTGTGGAAAAGGGGCTTTATCTTGGCGAAACTAATTTTTAAAAAGACATATTCACCATTATCTAGTGCTGAAATCATTGCTAAAGAAAAAGCAAATATGGATGATAAAAGATTTCAGCACTGTGTTCGAGTTAGCGAGACTTCACGTAAGTTAGCTAAGCTGAATAATTATGATGAAGATAAGGCAGCACTTGCTGGTTTTGTTCATGATTACGCAAAGCAGGTGCCTGTAGAAGAATATGTTAAAGTAATTAAGGATCAAGATTTTGATCCTGATTTACTAAATTGGAATCGAGCAATTTGGCACGGAATTGTTGGTACGTACTTTGTTGAGCGCGATTTAAAGATCCGAGATCCTGAAATTTTGATGGCTATTCGTCGTCATACTACTGGGGATGTAGAGATGACCACCTTAGATAAAATTGTCTTTATGGCGGACTTTATTGAACCCGGTCGTGATTTTCCAGGTGTTGATGAAGCAAGAAAAATAACCTATGCCAACTTAGATAAAGGAGTAGGCTATCAATTAGCTCATACTTTAAGTTTTTTAATTGAACAAAGAAATAAAGTTTATCCACGTACTCTAGCAGCTTATAACGTTTGGAGTACAAAATAGTTTATATAAAGGAGAAAGAATTTGACTAGTAAAGAAATTTTGGATTTTACAACTAAAGCAATTAGTGATCGTCACGGTGAAGATACTGAAGCTTATGATATGCGTGGTATTAGCATCTTAGCTGATTATTATGTAATTACCAGTGCAGGTTCTAACCGTCAACTTCATGCTATTGTTAATTCAATCGTAGAAGCAGCACATGAAAATGAATATACTGATTACCGTATTGAAGGTACTAGAGATTCAAACTGGCTTTTGCTTGACTTGGGTGATGTAGTTGTTAATGTCTTTACCAAAGAAGCTCGTGAATTTTATAACCTTGAAAAATTATGGGCTAATGGTAAACAAGTTGAATTAAAGGAAGATTAATAAAAATGAGTGTTGTCGGGATTATTGCAGAATTTAATCCTTTTCATAGTGGTCATGAATTCTTGTTAAATCAGGCACGGTTGATTGCTGGCAATGATCCAATTGTGGTCGTAATGTCTGGTAACTATGTGCAGCGTGGAGAAATGGCAATTATGAGTAAGTGGCAACGGGCTAAAGCGGCACTTCAATCTGGTGCAGATTTGGTCTTTGAAACGCCTTTTTCAACTGCGGTGGAACCAGCTGACTTGTTTTCATTAGGCAATATTGAGCAATTAGCTAAACTGGGCGTAACAGATCTTGTTTTTGGTGTTGAAAATGCTAACTTGAATTTTGTATATTTGGGTAGTAAGATTGCTGAAATTCCTCAAAATCACATGGATTTTAAGGATTATAGTCAAACATATTCGACCCAGTATAATCAGATGGTAGCTCGTGAGGTAGGTCATGAAGTTAATCAGCCTAATGCAATCTTAGGTTTGGCTTATGCAGTAGCTAATCATAATTTAGGTTCACCATTGAAGCTGCATCCCGTCAATAGAATTGGGGCTGGACATGATGATCTTTTACAGCGAAATGGCGTAGTTCAAAGCGCCAGTGCTATTAGAAATTTGTTGCTTCATGGTGAAGATACAAGCAATTTAAAATATTGGGTGCCTAAAGCGGAAGCAATTGAATTGAGTAAGCAAGAAATTTATCCTAATTGGAATTTGCTGTATCCATTTTTAAAATATCGAATTGAATCTTCTTCAATTGATGATTTAAGACAAATTTATCAAATGAGTGAAGGCTTAGAGTATAAAATGAAACAAGAAATCCATTTGTCACGTGATTTCACTGAATTTTTACGTAGGATTAAGTCTAAGCGGTACACGTATTCTCGTTTGCGTAGATTGAGTCTTTATACTTTGTTGAATGTTACTCAAGATGATATGATTGCTAGCTTCAACGAAGAATCCCTGATGCTGTTAGGTTTTAGTAAAACTGGACGTCAATATTTAAAGAAGAATAGAAAAGATTTTCAAACTGAGATTATCTCTAAAGTAGATAAGCGCAGCGCTAAAAGCGGTTCGCTCGCTTTACAAGTTAGAACAGATCGTTTATTTGAACAAATAATGGGTGTTGATCAAAACTTTGGTCAACGACCAATTGAGGTGTAATATGTTAGAACTTAGTTTTTCTAAAATAAGAAATTGTTCTGAGCCATTGACACACATTGAACGTGATGTAGAAATGCGACCAGAATTTTTTAAGAGAAGTAAAGATCTCTTAATTGATGCCAAGAACGTGTATGTTTCTGGAGATCTATTTTATCAAGAGCCCTTTGGAACTGGTAATTTTCATGTTACGGCTGATTTAGTAATTCCATCAAGTCGAAGCTTGCAACCGGTGAAGTATCATGAAGATTTTACTTTTACAGAAAATTATATTGATCGTAAACCGACTAAAGAAGAACTTGAAGATAATGATACGATTGTTAAAATTGATAATGATGTAATTGATTTACAGACAGCAATTGAAGATAATATGTTACTTAATATTCCGACCACTATCTTGACGCCAGAAGAAAAGGAAAAGAATATCTATCCTGAGGGTCAAGGTTGGGAAGTCGTTTCTGAATCAGCATTTGAAGAAGGAAAGAAGAATCAAGTAAATCCAGCATTTGCAAAATTAAAGGTTTTATTTGATAACAATGAAAATAATAAGAAAAAGTAAAATTATCTAAATGGCTTGAAAACGATCAAAGAATTTTAGCTTTGATTGTTTTTTTATCTTGTTTTAAGGTCACTTTTAAAGTATCCTTTAATTATAAAAACATTTTTTAATATATTTGTTAGTATTTAAAGAACCAAATTGATCGATGAGGAATTGAATTAACATGGCAAAAATTCTAATTATTGAAGATGAAAAAAATTTAGCTCGTTTTGTGGAGTTGGAATTACAACACGAGAATTATGAAACTGTAGTAGAAAATAATGGTCGTAAAGGACTTGAAGATGCTCTTAATCAAGACTTTGATGCAATCCTGCTTGATTTAATGTTGCCTGACTTGAATGGATTAGAAATTGCTCGTCGTGTTCGTCAGGTAAAGACTACTCCTATCATTATGATGACCGCACGCGATTCTGTTATTGATCGTGTTTCTGGTTTGGACCATGGTGCAGATGATTATATTGTTAAACCATTTGCAATTGAAGAACTTCTTGCTCGTTTGCGTGCTGTTTTACGCCGGGTAAAGATCGAAAAAGATGCTTCTAAGGTTACCGGTGCTAAGCAAAAGATTGTAAAATTTAAGAATTTAACAATCGAAACTGCCAACCGTATTGTTCGCCGTGGAGATGGCAAGGCAATTGATTTAACTAAGCGTGAATACAACTTATTGATGACTTTAATCGAAAATAAAAATAATGTTGTTAGTCGTGATCAATTGCTTAACAAGATCTGGGGCCCAGAATCTAATATTGAAACTAACGTTGTAGAAGTTTATGTTCGTTACTTGCGTAATAAAATCGATGTTCCAGGACAACCATCTTACATTAAGACGGTTCGTGGTACCGGTTATATGGTAAGAGATGAAGACGATGACCAAGAATAAGAATAAAGAGACCAAACATTCATCGCTAATTGTGCGATGGGTAAGTATCGTTGCTTTAACGATTACGGTCTCTTTTGTCATATTTTCTGTTGTTGTTTATCAAATTGTTAGTCGGCAGTCATTAGATCAACAAGAGGAAATGTCATTAAATGTAGTTACTACGCTGGATAGAACATTAAGTTCTATTCCTGATGAATTGGAGATATCAAATGTAATACCGTCTCTTTCGCCAGCTACCAGGCGAATTTTAAAGGGAGAACCAGCGATTAGTGACAAAGATAGTACTAATAATGCATTTAGTGATAATTTGATTGCTTCTATTTCTAATCCAGATATTAACGCGGCCGTTTATAATAAACAAGGTGAAATTGTTTTTACTAATGGAAATGTAACTCCTAAGTTTAAATCTTTTAAAGAAGTATCAAAAAACGAACTGGTTAAACGCAATGGACATCAAATTTTGTTGACGTACCAAAAGGTTTATTCATCTGTAAACAATAAGTTGACGGGATACATTGTAGTTTCTAACAATATGACCTACTACAATAGCTTGATGAAGAACTTATTGCATTCGATGGTTGCAATCTCGATTATTGCAATTGTCGTGTTTGTAGTGACGTCATATATTTTGGTATTCAATGTTGTTAAGCCGATTAAACGAATGTCTAAAGTGGCCCAGGAAGTCAATGCCGATCCTAATAGTGGAGCAAGAATTAAAGAATTAAATCGTGATGATGAATTAGAGGATTTAGCTGCTTCAATTAATCAAATGCTTGATAGGATGCAGAGCTATATTGAACAACAGAAGCAATTTGTGGGGGATGTCTCACACGAATTGCGGACTCCTGTGGCTGTAATTGAGGGACATTTGAATATGCTTGAACGTTGGGGTAAAGATGATCCACAGATTTTAGATGAGTCAATTAAGGCCTCATTGCAAGAAGCAGATAGGATGAAGCACTTGATTCAGGAAATGCTTGATTTGACTAGAGCTGAACAAATTGATGTGCAGTATCCACATGAAGTAACGAATGTCTATGATACGGTTAAACGAGTGGTGGCAGATTTGGCCATGGTTCATCCTGATTTTGAAATTCGACTTGATGAGGATGATTTACCTCAAGATACTGAAATTCAAATATATCACGGCCATTTGGAACAATTGCTAGTGATTTTGATTGATAATGCGATTAAATATTCGACTAATCTTAAGCAAATTAATGTTTCTGCTGGTTTAACTAAAAAAGAAGTTAACATTATTGTTCAAGACTTTGGTGAGGGTATTTCTAAGGAAGACCAAAAGAAGATCTTCAATCGATTCTATCGTGTCGATAAGGCAAGAACTCGTGAAAAGGGCGGCAATGGCTTAGGCTTGTCTATTGCCCATAAATTGGTAGATAGTTATCATGGTGAAATTAGCGTAGAGTCTGTTGAAGGACAAGGAAGTCAATTTAAGTTGACCTTCCCACTTCTTTCTAAAAAGAAGGCTGCTAAGTTGAAGAAATTAAATGAAAATTCTGAATTGCCAAAAAGTAATTTAGAATAATGAAAAGACAGTTCAATCGAACTGCCTTTTTTCTATCTAAAACGATCTTTCTTCAACCAGATGCCCATAGCTACTCAAAATACGTGCCAAATCGATCCATTGCAAGCTGATCGTTTTGGTATTGTCATTAGGATGTACACCCACAAAATTATTTTCTTCCATAGCTTCTTGATCAATGACCAACGGAATTGTATTGGTCTCATCATTTAAAAGGCTGAACGGAGATACTAAACCTCTTTTTACCTTTAATTTCTCCATTAATTCATCTTCATCGGCCATGGTTAAACTAGAAGTAAATAATTCTTTCTGCGCCTTCTTCCAATCTGTTTTTTTGTTTTCGGGAAGCATTACTAAAAAGTATGATTTTTTATCTCGTGTCTTGATAAAAAGATTTTTACATTTGACAAAAGTCTCATCTTTTAAATATTGATCAGCTTCTTTGGAGGTTGAGACCGCAGGGTGGGTGAATGCCTGATAGGTAACGTCGTGTTTGTCTAATAAGCTAAGTAATTCTTGGCTATCCATAGTTTTTCCTTTATCAAAAAAAGCCAGGAAAAATCCTGACTAAATTTTATTATTTATGTTTTTGTTTACCCTTATTGCGGTTGCGCAAGTCTTGGTGTAATTCCTTCTTTGCTTGACTAGTAGTACTATTACCAGAATTAGTGTTAAACAAATCAGAAACCTTTTCTTTAGTAACTACAACTTCGACAGGCTTATCCTTTAATTCATCAGCTACGTGCTTCTTAACGCTTGGTGTAAGGATAAAGGTAACGATAACTTGTTGAATGATCATAACTAGGTTACCAGCAGCCCAGTATAATGCCAAAGCACCAGAGAAGGATAAACTGAAGAATAAAGTCATAATTGGGTTGAAGATCATCATTGATTGCATGGTCTTCTTTTGTTCTTCAGGAATACCAATTAATGAAATGTATCCTTGGATCACAGTAAAGATAGTCGCGATAATAGCTAAGACAACAGATTTTTGACTAAGTGAAATGCCAAAGAATGTTGAATTAGCCAATTGTGGTGAGTAGAATACCGCTTGATAAATACCCCACATAATTGGCAGTTGGATGATCAATGGTAAACAGCCAATTCCGCCAGTTAATGACATCTCATTCTTAGAATAAAGTTCTCTTTGCCAACCTGACAAGGTCATTTGCTGCTCAGGAGTAATGCCTTTGTGCTTCATTGCAGCTTGGATTAATTTCATTTGTGGTTGCAAACGAGCCATCTTTTCTTGTTGACGCACACTTTTGTTTTGTTGAACAAGCATTAAAGGCATCAAGATTAAACGAACGACAACGGTAATAATCACAATACCCCAACCTGCACCGTTATCGCCGCCGACCATATGAGCCGTGTGAATCATGATATTTTGCAATGGTCGGCCTAACCATTGGTAAACCCAACCATAAATACCACTATGAGGTGCAACATTAGGATTGTTTGTAGCGCCACAAGCACTTAATACAAGAACAGCAACGACTAAAAGTGCTAAGACTCCTGTATATTTTTTGATTTTCTTCATTAAATAAATCACCACTTAGTTTCTATAGTAAATAAAATATGTATCTCTAATATAATACATGAAAATCATGCATTTGTTCCACATTTGGGACAGATTCTTGATCAATATTTTCAATATGAGCGAATCCTGAGGTAGATGGCAATTTTTCAATAAAACGATCTATTTTATCAGGAGTACTTTGTAAGTAAATAGTAACAGTGCCATCCGAATTATTTTTAACAGTGCCAGGGATGTTCATTTTATTTGCTAGTGCCATAGTGCTCCAGCGAAAGCCAACCCCTTGTACTAAACCAGAGACAGTTAATTTTCTTGTTTCCATAGTATTTTCCTCTCGTTTTTTCAATCAATATCATCTTTAATTTTACCATGTTCAATTATCCTCTATAATATAGTGAGAATCAAAGAAGGAGAAAAATATGCAACAAATCAGTTCAGTCAATAATGCAACAGTAAAGAAGTTAGCTAAGTTAAAGCAAAAGAAGTATCGTGATGAAGAAGGCCGTTACTTAATTGAGGGCTTTCATTTGTTTGATGAAGCTATTAAATCTGGCCAAAAGTACCAATATTTATTGGGTACTGAAGAAGCTCTCGACAAGGCAGAAGAAGATTATGATGTCGACTTAAGTGGTAAAAATGTCATTTTGATCAATAAAGCAATTGCACGTCACTTAAGCAGTACCAAGAATTCACAAGAAATTTTTATGGTACTAAAAATTGATCAACCACGTGAATTTCCATTTAATTATGGTAAGTGGGTTTTACTTGATAATCTAGCAGACCCAGGTAATGTCGGAACTATCATTAGAACAGCTGATGCGGCAGGTTTTGATGGGGTAGTTTTGTCACCAGAAAGTGCAGATTTATATAATCCTAAAACTCAACGAGCAATGCAAGGTAGTCAATTCCACATTGATTTAATTAAGCGTGATTTAGCTGACGTCATCGCTGATTTTCAGGATGCGGCTATCCCAGTTTATGCAAGTATGTTAGACAAAACTGCCAAGCAATTACCTGATTTTGAAAAGGTACCGCAACTTGCTTTAATTATTGGTAACGAAGCTCATGGCGTTAGTTCTACAATTGCTAGTTTGAGCGATGAAAAATTGTATATCCCAATTAAGGGTAAGGCGGAATCACTCAATGCGGCTGTAGCAGCAGGAATTATGATTTATCACTTTGTATAGTACTTGTATTTAGTAAGTAGATTCTTTATAATAATTTAAGTCAGGTTAAAACAAAAATATAATATATGTTAATATCTTTGTTGAAATTATATGGTTATGGAGGATTTACTTATGCAAGAAGTCAAAGAAAAAAAGGAGAGCGCTCCTTGTAAACCTGAAGACTACGAATTGTGTGGTCACTTTATTAATGCTTTTCAAATAATCGGCAAAAAATGGAATGGCTTAATTATTAGTTCTTTATGTGATACAGAAGATATGCGTTTTAAGGACCTTGCTCGCTGCATTGAGGCATGTTCAGATCGAGTTTTGGTAGAACGACTTAAAGAACTTGAAAAAGATGATATCGTTAGAAGAAGTGTTGATAAAGATACAGGAATTATTTCCTATGGTTTAACTGAAAAAGGGGTAGAACTTAAACCAGTCTTTAATCAAGTACATAATTGGGCCGATAAATGGGCTTAAGGACTTGCAAGAATAAGCAAAAAGAAATATCATAATAGTTAATTACTGAGATCAAGACTAGTAACAGTTAATTATCTGAACAGAGAGTCTTCTTTGATAAGCTGAAAGAGAAGGTAGAATAGTTAATTGTGAATTTCATCTTGGGAGTAGAATCTAATCAATTCCGGTATTTCACCGTTAACGAAAACTTGAGTGTGGGCATAGAATGCCCAAACTAGGGTGGTACCGCGACGCTTCGTCCCTATTGAGGGACGGAGCCTTTTTGTTTTGAAAGGAAAGAATTAATGGACTTATTTGATAAGTTAAAAGAGCTTCATGAGCAAGGTCTTGCAGAAATCAAAAAGGCTACTGATGAACAGACTTTGAATAAAGTCAGAGTTAAATTAGTTGGACGTAAGGGTGAATTAACTAAGATTTTGCACTCTATGCGTGATGTTGCCCCAGAAAATAGACGTGAAGTAGGGCAAAAGGTTAATGAACTACGCGATTTATTTAACAAGCAATTAGACACTACTAAGGCGGAAATTGTTAAGGCAGTTTTAGCTAAGAAGCTTGAAGACGAAAAAATTGATGTTACTTTACCAGGTCGTGAAGGACATTTAGGTTCAAAGCATCCAATCAATATTATTTTGGATGATTTGGAAAGCTACTTCATCGGTATGGGTTATAAAGTAGTGCAAGGTCCCGAAATTGAAACTGATCACTACTGTTTTGAAATGATGAACTTGCCAAAAGATCACCCAGCACGTGATATGCAAGCTACTTTCTATATTGATGGTGAAGACTTGCTTAGAACTCAAACTTCAGGTGACCAAGCAAGAGTGTTGGAAAAGCATGATTTTTCTAAGAGTCCTCTTAAGATGGTTGGTCCAGGTAAGGTATACCGTCGTGATGATGACGATGCTACTCACTCACACCAATTCATGCAAATGGAAGGCTTGGTAGTAGATAAGAATGTCACAATGAGCAATTTAAAGGGTACTCTTGAAATGATTGCCAAGCACGTCTTCGGTCAAGATAGAGCTACTCGTCTTCGTCCAAGTTACTTCCCATTCACTGAACCATCAGTTGAAATGGACGTATCTTGCTTTAACTGTGATGGTAAAGGTTGTCCAATTTGTAAATACACTGGTTGGATCGAAGTATTAGGTGCCGGTATGGTTCATCCTAACGTATTAGAAAACGCTGGTGTTGATTCAACTGTTTACGGTGGTTTTGCCTTCGGTTTGGGATTAGACCGTTTTGTAATTTTGAAGTACGGTATTGACGATATTCGTGATTTCTACACTAACGATGTTCGTTTCTTGAAGCAATTCCGCAAGGAGGAAAATTAATTTATGTTAGTTTCATACAATTGGTTACAAGATTTTCTTAATTTAGATCAAGATCCTCACGACTTAGCTGAAAAGATTACCCGTACTGGTGTTGAAATTGCTGATGTTAAGCACCCAGAAGAAGGACTTAAAAAGCTAGTTGTCGGTAAGGTGCTTGATTGTAAAGGCGTTGAAGGTACTCACTTACATTTAACTCACGTTGATGTTGGTGAAGACGAACCACTTCAAATTGTTTGTGGTGCTCCTAATGTGGCTGCTGGTGAATTGGTTATCGTTGCTCTTCACGGTGCTCGCATTGCTGGCAATGAAAAGATCAAGAAGGGCAAGATCCGCGGCATGGAAAGTTATGGTATGATCTGTGGCCTGCAAGAAATTGGCTTTAGTGACAGTGTTGTACCAGAAGAATTTGCAAACGGTATTTATGTCTTCCCGGAGGATGCAGATGTCAAGCCAGGTCAAGATATTTATAAAGCTCTTGGAATGGACGACTACATTTTAGACTTCGATATTACTCCTAACCGTGCTGATACTTTAAGTATGGAAGGTTCAGCTTATGAAGTTGGTGCAATTGTTGATCAAAAGCCTAAGGTAGAAGATGTTGTCTTAAAAGAAGATGGCCCAGATTGGACAGATACTCTTGATGTCAAAGTTGACGAAAAATTAGCACCTAAGTTTTACTTACGTAAATTAACTGGTGTTAAGATTCAACCATCACCACTTTGGATGCAAAGACGTCTTTGGAACGCAGGTATTCGTCCAATTAACAATGTGGTTGATGTAACTAATTACATCATGCTTTTAACTGGTCAACCAATGCATGCTTATGATGCAAAGACTTTTGCAAATGGTAAGTTTGAAGTTAGATTGGCTAATAAGGGTGAAAAGCTTACTTTATTAAATGAAAAAGAAGTAGACCTTGATCCTAATGATATCGTTATTACTGATGGTGAAAAGCCAGTTATGATGGCTGGTGTCATGGGCGGTCTTAACTCAGAAATTACTGCTGAAACTACTGATGTAATTTTGGAATCTGCAATTTTTGATCCAACTTTAGTAAGAAAAGCTGCTCTTCGTCATGCAAACCGTACAGAAGCTTCTAGCCGCTATGAAAAAGGCGTTAACTGGGATGCAACTGAAAAGGCAATTAACATGGCAGCACTTTTGCTTAGAAACGATGCAAATGCAACTGTAGATGAAGGTATTATTAAGGCTACTGATACTAAACGTAAGCCAGTTGTAGTTAAGACTACTGTTTCATACATTAATTATGTGTTAGGTACTGAAATTAGTGCTAAGGACATGATTAAGATCTTTGATCGTTTAGGTTTCATGGTTGAACATGATGGTGATGATATTGCAGTTCATGTTCCAAATAGAAGATGGGATATTGCTATTCCAGCTGACTTAGTGGAAGAAGCTGGTCGTATTTATGGTTACGATAACTTGAAGTCAACTCAACCACTTTTGGCTGAAACTCACGGTGGTTACTCAGAAAAAGAAGAAATGATGCGTCGCATGAAAGCTATTGTCGAAGGACAAGGCTTGATGGAAGCTATTTCTTACTCATTAACTTCACCAGAAAAGGCAGTTCGTTACACTAAGGATCCTAAGGACTTAGTCAAGGTTCAAATGCCACTTAACTCAAGTCGCTCCGCTATGCGTGAAAACTTGATGACTGGTTTGGTTGATGCGGCTAGCTACAACTTTGCTAGAAAGCAAACTCAATTGGCATTGTTTGAACAAGGTCGTGTTTATGATCATGATGGTGGAACATTTAATGAACATGAACACTTAGCAGCCTTATATTCAGGCAATACTTTTGCAGAAAACTGGCAACACTTGACTCAAAAGGTGGACTTCTACTTTGTAAAGGGACAATTAACCAACTTGTTCACTGCAATTGGTATTAACCCAGAAAAGGTAGTTTATAAGGCTGAAGGTATTGAAGGGATGCACCCAACTAGAACCGCTGCTATTTATATTGATAAGCAATATGTTGGTATGATCGGTATGATTGCTCATGCAGTAACTTTTGCTGACAAGGCTCTTCGCGGTTCAGAACTTTATGGTTATGAAATTAACTTAGATGTGATTATTCCAATGCTTACTAAGGGAATGACTGCAACTCCAGCTCCTAAGTTCCCAGCAATTGAACGTGACCTTTCATTGTTAGTTAACAAAGATGTGACTAACCAAGAAGTTGAAAATGTCATTAAATCTAATGCTGGTAAGTATTTAACTGCCCTTAAGGTGATTGATGTTTACGAGGGTAGTCACATTGAAGTTGGCAAGAAGAGTTTAGCTTACAATTTAACCTTCTTGAATAGAAAAGATACTTTAACTGATAAGGTCGTAAATAATGCAATGGACAAGATCAGAGCAGGTCTTGAAAATGATCTCGATATTAAAGTACGTTAAAGGTTGACTTTAGTGCTGTAAACCAATATCATTGATCAATGCAAAGAGAATTTAATTTCTGAGGAGTTAAAATAATATGCCTGAAAAATCTTATCCAATGACTGCTGAAGGTAAGGAAAAACTTCAAGCAGAATTAAAGAATTTAAAGTTAGTTAAGCGTCCAGAAGTTATTGAACGTATTAAGGTTGCTCGTTCATTCGGTGACTTATCAGAAAACTCTGAATACGATGCAGCTAAGGATGAACAAAGTCACGTAGAAGACAGAATTGCTCAAGTAGAAGACATGCTTAAGTATGCACAAGTTGTTGATGCTGACAGTGTTGATCCTAATGAAGTTTCAGTTGGCAAGACTGTTACCTATACTGAAGTTGGTACAGATGATGCTGAAACCTATACTATTGTAGGTAGTGATGAGTCTGACCCATTGAATGGCAAGATCTCAAATGATTCACCAATTGCACAAGCACTTTTGGGCAAGAAGAAGGGTGAAACTGTATCAATTACCACTCCTGGTGGTCAATTTGACGTTGTAATTAACAATGTTGAAGCATAATAATTGAGAAGAGGAGTTAGGTAAAACTAGCTCCCTTTTTTGTTAGAAAGAAGGTTTTAAAAAATGAGAACAGTAGGAATTATCGGAATGGGTCATGTTGGTGCAACTGTTGCATATACTTTGTTTACTCATGGCATGGTAGATGATTTAATTTTAATCGATAAAAATGAAGATAAAGTAAATGCTGAATACAATGATTTGCACGATACATTAGCTAGAAATGATACTTATGTTAATGTAAGAAAACAAGACTGGGATGGTCTTGAAGATGCTGATATTATTATTACTGCTTTTGGTGATATTGCAGCTTCAGTTAAGACCGGCGATCGTTTTGGCGAATTTGAATTAAATGCTAAAAATGCTAGGGAAGTTGGAGCAGATATCAAAGAATCTGGCTTCCATGGAGTATTGATTAATATTTCTAATCCTTGTGATGCAATTACTCAAATTTTGCAAGAAACTACTGGCTTAAAGAAGAATCGTGTCTTCGGTACTGGTACTTTCCTTGATACTGCAAGAGTACAAAGAATCATTGGTGAAAAATTAGGACAAGATCCACGCAACGTAGAAGGTTTTGTTTTGGGTGAACATGGTTCTTCACAATTTACTGCTTGGTCAACAATTAGAGTTAACAATAAGATTGCTTTCCAATTATTTGGTGAAGAGGAACAAGAAAAGATCAGTGAACAATCAAACAAGAACTCATTTATCGTAGCCAACGGTAAAGGCTACACTAGTTATGCGATTGCTACTTGTGCAGTTCGCTTGGTAAAAGCAGTATTTAGCGACGCACGTTTATACTGCCCTGTTTCAGTGTATAATCCAGAATATAAGACTTACATTGGCTATCCAGCAATTATTGGCCGTGATGGGATTGAAGAAGAAATTGAATTGAAGCTTACTTCAGAAGAAAAAGAAAAACTTGAAACAGCTGCTGATAAGATCAAGGAACACTTAGATCAATTAAAGAAAAAATAAAATATCAATTCAGATAAGAAGACGAGAAGTTACATTGAGTAATTTCTCGTCTTTTTTTAATTTCTCTAAAAAATTTTTTTGCGTAATAAATAGTGGGAGGTAAATTTTAATTCTTATGTATATGAATCTGATAGTATATTTGCTATCATAGAAAGGAAATAATGTGCAAAAAAGCTAAAATTTGAAATGTACGAGCGTTTAAACGGGCATAATGAATTTTATGAGTATTTGAATTCATTGACAGTTAAGGAACAGGCAAAATTGTTATCACTTATTAAGCAAGTAGAGCTTAATGGTATAAGTGTCGCTGTTCAGCAACATTGGATAGGAGTGATTGATTCAGATATAACTTAGGGCTAGATTCTCTAATAAACGGATGAGAGGCTTGTACTTTCACGTAGATGATGGTAAGTACGTAATTACGCATGGTTTTACAAAAACAACTAAAAAGACGCCTCTTCGAGAAATTAAGCATGCTCATGATATAAGAAATGAATATTATGAAAGGAAAAATTATGAGTAAGAGTATTGATGATGTAATTCAAGAAAAAATGAAAAATCCTGAATTTAAAAAAGCATTTGAAAAAGATATGGCTCAGTTTAGTAGCTCAGTTGCACTTTTAAAGGCTAGAGAAGATGCAGGCTTAACGCAACGTGAACTGGCTGAAAAAGCTGGGGTACCTCAAAGTACAGTAGCTCGTATTGAACGTGGATACAGTACGAGTACCAAAACGCTTTCTAAACTTGCAAGTGCAATGAATAAAACTATGAGAATTGTAATTGCATAACAATAAAAAAAGCCCATGACTTCTACAATTTGAACTGAGACCTAAAAATTAGACAGTTTAAAATACAGGATTAATAGAGGCTTGATTCCGATATTCTTTCGGAGTTAAGCCTTTTAATCTGCTCTTTATCCTTTCTTCGTTATAGTATTCAATATATTCTTTAATAGCTTGAGTTAATTCTTGAAGGCTATAGTATTTGTACTCTTGATCGTAAAACATCTCTGTTTTAAGCAGACCAAAGAAGTTCTCCATTAAACCATCATCCATGGAATTGCCTTTTCTAGACATGCTTTGAGTAATGCCCTGAAGTTTTAAGGCACGTTGGTATTGGGGACTCTGATATTGACAGCCTTGGTCAGTATGAAAAGTGCAGTTATTAAGAGCTGTTTCTTTAGTGAAAGCTTTATCAAGCATCGTCATTACTAAATCCATATCTGGATGTTTTGAAATAGAGTAAGCAACTATATCGCCTCCACAACCATCCAAAATAGGCGATAAATATAGCTTTTCACCATTAAGGTGAAATTCAGTGATGTCAGTATGCCATTTCATATTAGGCATTGGCGCAAAGAAATCACGATGAATCAAATTAGGTGCTATTTTGCCAATAGTACCTTTATAGCTCGAGTATTTGCGCTTATTGCGTCTAATGCCCTTAAGGCCTAGTTTATGCATCCAGTAGCGAACTGTTTTTTCAGTAATGTTCCAGCCTTCTTTAATTAGCTGCAGCGCTACTCGGCGATAGCCATAACGGCCTTGATGATGATTAAAGATTTCTTTGATCTTGGCAATAAGCTTAGGACGCTTAGGCTTTTTAGGCTTTCTTTTAATGATCTTGTAGTAAGAGCTTCTGGCAATTATGGGCAGTTCTGGATGCTCAGCGATTGCTTCTAGCACATAGTCCAAGCTGACTTTGAATTCATGCCTTAGATCAGTAATTGCCTTAGCTATTTGTTCTGATCTTTTTCCTGATCCAAGGCCTTCAGTTTTTTTACGTATTCGTTCACAATACGCAATCGCAAGTTTTCTTCTTTCAGCTTTTGGATCTCTTTCTCCAGTTCCTTGCGCGATTTTTGACTCTCTTTGACCACGGGCAGGACGTCCTTTCTGTTTGATAATGACATTATACCCGTTTTCTTTGTATTCTCTAAGCCATTTGTTAAGCATGGCAATGCTTTTGAAGCCTAATTCTAGCGATAATTGAACATCTGACTTAGTACCAAAGATAGCTTGTTCAATTGTTTGTTCTTTAAACTTCTTAGAATAAACCCGCTTTCTAGTATTCAAAATATTTGTTCCATGCATATCAATCAATCTAAGCATGTAATCCAGATTAGCTAAGTTCATTTTATATGCTTTTGACAACTGACTGATTGAGATTTTCTCATCTTTCCATTTACGATAAATTTCTATCTTTTGTTCTTTATTAAATTTAGACATAGTAAAAGACCTAAAAGTGTCTCACTTTTAGGTCTCACTTCATTTCCCAGACATTTTATTTTATATGTCAGATAACTTAAGCATTTCTTTATGTAAATCAAGGACACTATTCGGTGTTTTTTCTTTCCCATGAGAAGTAATGTAGCCGGCTAAAGACTTATCAAGCGCCAATGCAACTCGTTTCATTGGTTTACCAGCATCCCTACGTGCATAAGCTGTATGAAAGATCTGCATTAATTCTGCATTTTGTTTAACCTCTTTGTCATGGTTAACAATATCTCTGATTTTATTTCTAATAATGAATTCTTGATCTTGAGCACTCATAATAATGCCTTCTTTCTATTTTTATTATACCGCTATTCGTATCCGCTTACATGTAAAGATCAAAAATACTTGCAACTCAAGTTCTACATGCTTTAATCTTAAATTAAACAGAAGGGAAGATCGCATTATGACTAAATATGTACTTGCACCAGATTCATTTAAAGAAAGTATGACAGCTAAAGAAGTTTGCGAAGCAATGAGTAAAGGCATTAAAAAGGCCGATCCCACGGCTGATATTATCAGTGTTCCAATGACAGATGGTGGCGAAGGAACAGTTGATTCATTAGTTGATGCCACTCAAGGAGAAAAATACCTGTTGTAGTGACCGGACCTTTAGGACAAAAGGTAAAAACTTATTACGGTTTATTAGGTGATGATAAAACTGCGGTAATTGAAATGACTAAAGCTAGCGGACTCGAGATGGTACCAAAACAAAAACGAAACCCTTTGATTACCACGACTTATGGTACTGGTGAATTAGTTAAAGATGCCCTTAAACAAGGTGTTAAAAAGATTGTTGTTGGTTTGGGTGGTTCTGCGACTAATGACGGTGGAGCTGGAATGGCGCAAGCTTTAGGTATCCATCTTTTAGATAAGAACAATCATGAATTACCTATTGGCGGTGGCGCTTTAAAGCAATTAAGCAAAATTGATACTAATAATCTAATTCCTCAACTAAAAGACTGCAAGATTATTCTAGCTAGTGATGTAACTAATCCTTTAACTGGTCCTAATGGAGCGTCAGCTGTTTTTGGCCCACAAAAAGGTGCTACAAAGGCAATGGTGAAAGAACTTGATAATAATTTACATCACTATGCTAAGATCATTAACCATGATTTACATAAAAATATTGAAAAACTGCCTGGTGCTGGAGCAGCGGGTGGCCTTGGTGCTGGTTTTATGGCATTCACTAATTATGAAATGCATAAAGGTGTTGAAATTGCAATTAAAATTACGAAGCTGGCAGATAAAGTTAAAAATGCTGATTACATTTTTACTGGTGAAGGTGGAACAGATTTTCAAACCAAATTTGGAAAAACGCCTTTTGGAGTAGCACAATTAGGTCAAAAATATCACAAACCAGTTATTTCTTTAGCAGGTTTTTTGGGTAAAGGGATTGATACTTTGTATGACAGCGGTTTTACAGCTTTCTTTAGTATTCTGCCTGGTGCCTGTGATTTACCAACTGCCTTACATAATGGGCCAAAAAATATTACCCGAACTACTGAAAATATTGTTCGTTTACTAAAAATAATTAAATAACAAAAAATATTTTTTTGACTTTTAAAATTTTATCCACAAGTAAAATTTTAAAAACAGATCTCATTTAACCCACTAAAATAGCTTTTTCATTAAAAAACGAGTAAAGAATAACATATTTTGTGAAATTGACCTATGTCAATAAAATATCAAGATTTTTACATTTGCAAGCCCTTACAAGTGATGCTATTTTAATGATGTAGAAATTAAAAAATAACTATTACTATAAAGGGAGATCATAATTATGGCAGAATCAAAATGGTTACAAGATATGAATAGTGATGAGTATTTAAAAGAAGAGTTTAATGCTCAAGGTAAAGCTAAAGCTGGTACCACAGTTGATGGGATTGAAAAAAATGATCCAGATTGGTTAAACAAGGCCGCAAAAAAGGTAAACGCAGCTGAAGGTAACGATTACGTAAAACTTGATGCTGGTCTTCTTACTGTTAACCAATTGAATTGGATGCTTAGAAATACAATTGGTGAAATGACTTTTGTCGATGATAATAATCAATTCTTATGGTACAACCGTCCTCTTGATCCAAATTACAAGATGCTTGCTGGTAGAAAGCCAGAACAAGTAGGTGACACCATGGGAGCTGTTCACCCAGATGTTCGTGATGTCATTCCTGATGCTAAGAAAGTTGTTCATGCTCTTCGCACTAAGGAAAGCGGTCATGATGAAGTTTACATGCCAGTTCCGACCGGTAATTTAAAGAAACTGGTACTTCATTACTATAAGCGTGTTGAAGACGACAATGGCGATTATGCCGGTATTTACGAATGGGTACAAGATTTATACCCACTTGTTAAATATTTCTGTGAAACTACTGGTCAAAAATTAGTTATTGATGAAGATGCTTCTACCGGTGCAACTTACCGGCGCAATTCTGATCCAGATGCTTCATCAGGTGCTTCTACCAAGGCAGCACAAGCAAAGGAAGAGGAAAAGAAGCCAGATACTTCAACTGGTGCTTCACAGCACTAATTAAATAAAAGATGTGGGAGATTTTACAATGTATCAAGAAGCCTTTGCTGGTGCAGCTAATGCAGCCAGCAAAAAATTCAATTTATTAAAAAATAACCCGATGGGTTATTTTTTATTGTCAATTTTAGCCGGAATGTATATCGGTTTCGGTATTCTATTAGCCTTCACAGTAGGAAGTCAGCTAGGGACAAATCCGGCAGCTAACCTTGTTAAAGGTCTTATCTTCGGAATTGCCTTGAGTCTAGTTATCATCCCTGGCGCTGAATTATTTACTGGAAATAATTTTGTCATGGGAGCTGGTCTTCTAGAGAAAAAAGTAAATATCGGTCAAGCAATTATCCTTTGGCTAATTTGCTGGTTAGGTAACTTAGTTGGTGCTGTTTTATTAAGCTGGATTTTTACCGCCTCAGGTCTTGATTTGCCTCTTGTAGCAGCAGCTTTTACTAAAGCTGCCGCAGCAAAAATGTCAGCACCAGCGGTACAGTTAGTCTTACGAGGTATTTTATGTAATATCTTAGTTTGCTTAGCCGTTTGGTCAGGTTTTCAAACTAAAGATGATACTGCTAAATTGATTATGGTTTGGTGGTGCTTGTTAGCTTTCTTCTCATCAGGCTTTGACCCCTCTGTGGCTAATATGACTACACTAGTAGTAGCCTTGATGAATCCAGCTAAAGCAGCAGGAATTATTTCAATAAGCGGCCTTTGGTACAATTTGCTTTGGGTTACTTTAGGTAATATGATCGGCGGAATTGTTTTCGTTGCATTGCCTTACTGGCTAAGCAGCCGGAATAAAAATAATTAATTTAGTCCTCATTTAAGCAAAAACAGTGGTCGTTAAAGATCACTGCTTTTTTATCAAGAAATAAATAAGAGGTGTGACAACAATGGAGCATGAAACACTTACACAAACTGATATTAAAAACTTACGAGAATTTATTGCTAATAAAGAACGGTTCATCACAAAACCAACTGTTCACTGGGATCATGATCAGTTTAAAACAGTCAGAGCAATGCCTGAACTTGTGATTCAGCCAACTACTAATGAAGAGGCTGAAAAAGTAGTTAAGTATGCCAACGATCACCATATCCCAGTAGTCCCTCGTGGTAACTCAACCGGTCTAATGGGAGCCAATCTAACAATACATGGTGGTATTTCTTTAGATATGGTTAAAATGAATAAAATTTTGGCTTATGAGCCTAACAGTTTAACAATGACGGTTCAAGCAGGTATCAGATTAAAAGATATTGAGGAATTCTTGGCTGATAAACCGTTTACGTATATGCCCGCTCCAGCAATGCATTGGGCTACAATTGGTGGTAATGTCAACACCAATGCCGGTGGTCTAAAGGCAATTAAGTATGGTGTAACTAGAGAACATATTCGTAAGTTAAAAGTCGTTTTGGCTAATGGGAAGAGCTACGTTTTCGGAGCAAAAGCTGTTAAATCTTCTTCTGGTTATTCATTAAAAGACTTAATCATTGGATCTGAGGGAACTTTAGGTATAGTGACCGAAGTCACCATGCGTCTTTATCCTCGACCAAAAGAAACGATTAATGCACTAATACCCTTCTCTAGTTTAGAAGATGCTTTAAAATCAGTACCAGCTATTTTAGCTTCTGGCGTAGTACCAACAACTGTAGAATTTATGGGCCGCCAAGTACTAGACTTATGGGAAAAATATGCTCATCAAAAATTCCCTGAAAAAGGTGAAGGCTTCATTATTTTAGGTTTAGATGCTTTTACAAAAGAGGAGATTAAAGCTGAGCTAGAGCAGGCCTTAAAAACTACTACTAGATTTGGTAGTAAACAAGCTGTAATTTTAGAAGCAAGTTCTGAGAAAGCACAACTAATTTGGAAAGCGCGAGAAGAACTCTTGCTTGCTATTCAAAATTCTACTCCTATGGTGGATGAAGTAGATATTTCTGTTCCGATTAATAAAATTCCAGAAGTATTAACTAGAATTGAGGAATTAGAAACAGAAGTTAAAATGAGAATTCCAAGTTTCGGCCATGCTGGTGATGGTAACCTACATATTTATCTTTGTTCTGATAAAGATTCAAAAGATATTTTCGCTCAAAAGAGCAAAAAAGTAATTTCTGAACTTTATAAGAAAGCAAGAGAAGTTGACGGAAACATGTCAGGAGAGCATGGTATTGGTTATGCTCGTCAAGCTTATTTTGAAGATTATTATGGCCAGGATTATACTAATTTGCTTCGTGAGATAAAGAAAGTCTTTGATCCAAACGGAATTATCAATCCTGACAAGATTTTTCCTTTAAAATAGAGCTTTAAACAAAAAGAGTTGATGATCAACAATACATATTGAAAATATTGATCTCAACTCTTTTTTATATTTTAATCAATTATTTTGGCATCTAGGCAAGTCTTAAAATGATTCAACGCCCACTTATGGCCAGTTTCATCAAAACTAGCAACCGCATTTTTATGAACAACCAATTTATAGCATTTATTGTAAGCATCAACGGCCGTATGTAAAACACAAATATCGGTGCAAACACCAGTTAAATGAAGAGTGGTAATCTTTCTTTCCCGCAAAAATAAGTCTAAATTAGTACCGCAAAAGGCAGAATACCTAGTTTTATCAAGCATTAAGACATGATCATTATCTTTATTGTCTTCATACCATTTTTGCAATTCACCATAAAATTCTCGTCCCCAAGTATGACCTAAATTATGAGGAGGGAACAACTTGGTTTCAGGATGATAAGGATTATTCTTAAAGTGCAGGTCAGTTGGAAGAATCACCCATTTATTTTCTTTTAAAAATTGTTCAGCCAATGATACAATTTGCTTCTCTATCTTTTGAGCTGGCAAGCCACAAGTCAAAGAACCTTTATCTGCTACAAAATCGTTAGTATAATCAATGATTAATAAAGCTTCATTATTCATAATTTTACCTACTTGTATTCCGCAATTAATTTCTTTTGTAAATCAGCTAATTTCTTAGTTAGATATACAGGATAATGATCAGGGTTAACTAAGCGCTTAGTTTCTTCAGGCAATTCCGCAATTTGTTCTTTAGCATATTTTTGAATTGCAAAAGTATCTGTTTCAATTGGAGCAGCTTTTTGACCAGCTAATACTTGATGGAGTAATGGACGAGCAGTAAAGTCGGTAAGTGTTACAACATCATTGGTAGCATGAACATCTGAATCAATAGCTGTAATTTTATCTCTTAATTTTTCATCAGCTAACGCAATAATATCAGCGAAAGCATGTTTAGGGTCATTTCTTGAATATAAGCGATAAACTTGTTTATTACCAGGCAAAGTAATCTTTTCTCGGCTATTACTAATCTTGATTTTAGGGACCCATTGGCCTTTGTTTTCAAGAGCGGACATTTTATAAACACCACTTAGTACAGGACTTGATGAACTAGTGATTAAACGTTCACCAATACCAAAGTTATCAATTGGAGCTTCTTCATTAAGTAATGACTTAACAATATGAGCGTCAAGCGCATTGGAAGCAGTAATTTTAACTTCAGATAAACCTGCATCATCAAGCATTTGCCGAGCTTTTTTAGCTAAACGAGTAATATCACCAGAATCAATGCGGATACTTAATGGTCGATGTCCTTGCGCTTTAAGTTCTTGAAATACTTTAATAGCGTTAGGAACACCTGATTTTACAACGTCATATGTATCAACTAGTAGGGAAGCAGTATCAGGATAAATTTTTGCCCATGCTTTGAAAGCAGTGAGTTCATCTGGAAAACTTTCAATCCATGCATGTGCCATTGTCCCAGCTACTGGAATATTAAATTTTTGACCAGCAAGAACATTTGAAGTACTAGTGCAACCGCCAATTACCGCAGCCCGAGCACCATAAGTAGCTGCATCGGGGCCTTGTGCACGGCGAGCTCCAAATTCCATTACAGCTCTACCTTGGGCAGCATGGGTAATTTGCCAAGCTTTAGTAGCAATTAGAGATTGATGATTAAAAATATTTAATACCAGAGTTTCTAAAAGTTGAACTTCAATAAGTGGACCTGAAATTGTCAAAATTGGTTCACGAGGCAATAGAGGAGTTCCTTCAGTCATAGCATTGATGGTACATTTATTTTTAGCATCTTTCAAAAAAGTAAGAAATTCGTCAGAAAATTTATTAAGTGCACGGAGATAATCAATATCTTCCTTAGTAAAATGCCAATTTTTAACTTCTTCAATAATTTGCATTAAGCCAGCACTAAGCACAAAGCTATCTTCATCAGGTGCATTGCGATAAAAGACATCAAAACGTGCTTGCTTGTCATGAGGCAAGGTTTGATAATAGCCATTTGCCATTGAAAATTCATAAAGATCTGTCAACATTTCATGTGACATAATAATAAGCTTCCTATCTATTTAAGTAAAATTTACTTTAATAAGTTCAAATATAAAAGGCTAAGTTACTTTTATTTAACCTGATTATAGTACTTTTTACCTAAACTGCAAGTTAATATTTAACCAGAAAAAAGCAGTGATCAAATTTGACCACTGCTTTTGACTAAATAAATATATGAAGAAAATATAATAAATTGTTTATTACGCTTCTAGGAGGAAGGCTTTTTTGTTCAGCCACATTCATCGTAGTTCTTTTCTTGGCAGATGTTAAATTATATTCCTTTTTTGATTTCATTAAGCTAAAATTTAATTAAGAGACACTAAAATTGGAAGTGAAATTATGCCTGAAAAAATTGTTGCTCGACCTTTAATTACTATTACAAATATTATATGGAGTTTTAATTCCAAGACTCATTTACCACAGATTTTACTTGTCAAAAGAGCTAGTGACCCATTCAAGAAAAGTTGGGCATTGCCTGAAACACTTTTGCGAAGCAACGAGAGTGCCGAAGCTGCTTGTATTCGCTTAATTAAAGATAAGATTGGTGTTTTAATTCCAGATAGTGCAACAGAACAATTAGCTACTTTCACCAATCCTAAAAGAGTAACCGGTGAAAGAGCATTAGCTTTGGCATATATGACCTTTTTACCAATCATGCCCAAGCTTAAAGCTGATTATGGAGCTATTGAAGCACGTTGGTTTTCTTTTAACTTTAAAGAAAAGAAATTCTTTTTAATGAATGATCAAATTAAATTGCAACTTGACGCTAAATCGAAATTAGCTTTTGATCATGCAGAGATCATTAATACAGCTATTCAAAGAATTAACAATAAGCTTGATTATCAACCAACGATTTTACAAATATTAGGTCCAACTTTCACCTTAAGACAAGCACGAGAAGTTTACGCTATTTTTAGACAAACCAGCGTTGATAAAATTGATAATTCTAATTTTAAGAAAACACACAAAAAGATATTCAAGGAAGTCGGAACTGCTTCCGCTAAACGCTCTGGCAGGCCACCAAAATTATTTAAATTAGTGTAGAGCAGGGAGGTAAAAGCTTTTTTTATTTCAATTATCGGATTTATTTTGGTTGTTTTTGAAATTATTCTAACAATCTTTAATCATTACCAGCCAAGCAAGAACCATCCCCAAACCGTTAAGTTTATTTCTTTTCTGGCTTTTATTGTTGGTTTAATTCTTATTTTATCTTCAGTCATTGCTTTCTTTAACTGCTAAAAAGTTAAAATTATTGACTTATGTCAATTTATTCTTTTAAAATCTGACTATGATAATAGTTAGAGAGGTGATAAAAATGGCTAAAATCAAATTTACACAACGGGCATTAGATTATTTAAAAAGAAGAGGTTTGGCAGGACATCCCTTATTATTGATTTGTGATGATGGAGGAGGTAAATACTCTATCAAAGGCGGTGCTTGTTCAATGGGGATGATGTATTCAATTATAAAGCTTGATCACCCCGATAAGGATTACCCCGTTGTTTTGCATAACAATGAGGGAGTAGAAATTTATACTTCTGATTATGATTTGGCTGAATTGCAAGATAACCTTCATTTAGATTATGTTAACTGTGGCTTAGAGTTAAAGAACGATTCCCAGCTTTTAGACGGAAGCGTCATGATCGGCGATGGCCCGGCTTTATTAAAGGCCAATTACCATGTTGTGATGACTGAATCACGAAACTGCTAGTAGATTACTGTAATTGCTAAAGAGAATAATAAGAACTGTTAAGTTTTATTTGAACTGAGA
Source organism: Lactobacillus helveticus (assembly GCF_046109915.1). Lineage (NCBI taxonomy): Bacteria > Bacillati > Bacillota > Bacilli > Lactobacillales > Lactobacillaceae > Lactobacillus > Lactobacillus helveticus. The sequence continues at coordinate 170,038 of NZ_CP151471.1, forward strand.
CCTAAAAATTAGACAGTTTAAAATACAGGATTAATAGAGGCTTGATTCCGATATTCTTTCGGAGTTAAGCCTTTTAATCTGCTCTTTATCCTTTCTTCGTTATAGTATTCAATATATTCTTTAATAGCTTGAGTTAATTCTTGAAGGCTATGGTATTTGTACTCTTGATCGTAAAACATCTCTGTTTTAAGCAGACCAAAGAAGTTCTCCATTAAACCAGCATCCATGGAATTGCCTTTTCTAGACATGCTTTGAGTAATGCCCTGAAGTTTTAAGGCACGTTGGTATTGGGGACTCTGATATTGACAGCCTTGGTCAGTATGAAAAGTGCAGTTATTAAGAGCTGTTTCTTTAACGAAAGCTTTATCAAGCATCGTCATTACTAAATCCATATCTGGATGTCTTGAAATAGAATAAGAAACTATATCGCCTCCACAACCATCCAAAATAGGCGATAAATATAGCTTTTCACCATTAAGGTGAAATTCAGTGATGTCAGTATACCATTTCATATTAGGCATTGGCGCAAAGAAATCACGATGAATCAAATTAGGTGCTATTTTGCCAATAGTACCTTTATAGCTCGAGTATTTGCGCTTATTGCGTCTAATGCCCTTAAGGCCTAGTTTATGCATCCAGTAGCGAACTGTTTTTTCAGTAATGTTCCAGCCTTCTTTAATTAGCTGCAGCGCTGCTCGGCGATAGCCATAACGGCCTTGATGGTGATTAAAGATTTCTTTGATCTTGGCAATAAGCTTAGCTATCTCTTCTGATTTTTTTCCTGATCCAAGGCCTTCAGTTTTTTTACGTATTCGTTCACAATACGCAATCGCAAGTTTTCTTCTTTCAGCTTTTGGATCTCTTTCTCCAGTTCCTTGCGCGATTTTTGACCCTCTTTGACCACGGGCAGGACGTCCTTTCTGTTTGATAATAAAATTATACCCGTTTTCTTTGTATTCTCTAAGCCAATTGTTAAGCATGCCAATGCTTTTGAAACCTAATTCTAGAGATAATTGAACATCTGACTTAGTACCAAAGATAGCTTGTTCAATTGTTTGTTCTTTAAACTTCTTAGAATAAACCCGCTTTCTAGTATTTAAAATATTTGTTCCATGCATATCAATCAATCTAAGCATGTAATCCAGATTAGCTAAGTTCATTTTATATGCTTTTGACAACTGACTGATTGAGATTTTCTCATCTTTCTATTTACGATAAATTTCTATCTTTTGTTCTTTATTAAATTTAGACATAGTAAAAGACCTAAAAGTGTCTCACTTTTAGGTCTCACTTCAATTTGTAAAAGCCGTGAGCTTTTTATTTATTTTAAATTAACGATCTTCGTGATTAGTGAAGTAACGGTAATCCTTACTCTTATCGAATAATACGGCACGAGCGTTTTCACCATTTGAAATAGAGAAGATTGCATCAGGATATTTATCCTTAACTTCGTCTTCAATGATTCCTCTCATCATTTCGTTGTTAGCTAAAACTGAACCAGTTAAAGCAATCTTCATTGGCTTTGGATCTTCGTAACGATCAAGACCAATGATAATGTCACGAGCCAATAAGTGAGCTTGTCGTTGGATGACCTTAATTGCATCATCGCTACCTTCATCTGCAAGCTTAGCAACGTGAACTGCCATTCCAGCAACTTCAGGATTAGACATTCTGTAGAACTTAGCGGTACATTCATCCATATGTTCTACGCCGAATAACTTAGTAAACATTGGAATAAGTGCGTTATCTTCACGCTTGTCCCAGCTAAGAAGTGCAGATTGCATAGCTGAACGTGCAATAGCGTAACCTGAACCTTCATCACCTAAGATATTGCCGTAACCCCCTACAGCAATTAAGTGACCGTTTTGCAAACCGTTGTAAACTGAACCAGTACCGGCGATAACAAGAGCACCATCATCGCCTTCAAGGCCAGCATAAAGTGCCAAGAGTGAGTCAGTAATAGCACGAGTAGGTAAGTTGTTGATTCTTGATGAAATAGTAGCAGCAACTTCTGGTGCGTTACCAACAACAGAAAGACCAGCAATACCTACTAAAACACGCATGCAGTCGCCGTCAATCTTGTTTAACAATTCATTAATAGTATCGGAGATATTCTTGATTCCGCCTTCGTAATCAGCGTTAATTTGACCTGGACCGCCTTCTGCACGACCAAGTTCCTTGCCGTTTTCGTCATATGCAATGGCAGTTGAGTGAGTACCGCCAGCATCTACACCAATTTGGTATGTAAGAGCCATATTCAAATCTTCTTTCTATTATTAATTTATCCAAATGATAACGTATTCATTTTATTACATTTTTATATTATAGGTCTAGTATTATTTCTTGATGTTAGCGTTAACACTTATATTTTGTTTATTTTTATAAAAATTAATACGGATATTAAGCTGATTATCAAACCGATTATGAAAATCCATGGAATATAAATTAAAGTTATTTGATGGTTGCCTTGATTAAGATTGAAATTCAAAAAAGCATCAGCAAATAAAATTTTGTTCTTTCGAAGGATTTTTCCATTATCAAGTACTAACCAGTTAAAACTGTTGGGAATAGTAGATTTCATAGTCATTTTTTTATTTGTAGAAAAATGATTGGATTTAAGTACTAGGGCAGACTGCTGAGTAAACTGCGGTTGATTTTGCTTAAATGAACGCATTTCCTGAACTAATTTTGGGGTGTCTAAACGCCATAAATTTGCAGCATTTAAATCCAAGTTGTCTTTTTTCAAAGTGATTTCAATTTGAATGCGTTGTCCCCGTTGTCGACTTCCTAAATTGATTAGTCGAGTATTGGAGTCACGCACTGTAAGATTAATGTAGCTACCATTAATGTACATATCAATAGCATTGTCATCAATATCACCAGGAAGTTCAAGATAATATGATGAATTCGTCTGCGGTCTAAGGTTGAAGATTAAGCGAGCTTCCTGATTCTTTTTCTTCTTGGAATATTGCATCCAGCCACCATCCCAACTTGAGACATTAATCTTTTTAGGATCAGGCCAAATTACATGATGAAAAAGATTGATATTTCTACCAGTTGCAGCCTGTAAAAGTTGAGTTTGATTTTTAGTAATATTAGTAGGATCAAATTTTACTTTTCTGGTAGTAGTCGGTGATAAAAATAAGAGCGGCAGTGCAGAACTATTTTTCATCAGAATTAATTGGTTAAATCGCTTTTGTAAATGATAGTCACCGACATCAATTCTCTGATTTTTATTGTCATACTTCATTTGCTGCTTATTTTTAAGAGAAGTGATTTCTTCGTTAGGAAGAATATAATATTTAATCCCAAAGAGGTCGTCAGTGATTGGAGTCCCACCAAAATTAGTATAAGAATTGCTATTATTAAGGAAGCCTAAATTATTTAATAATGACAATACATGCTGGTTAGAAATGGAATTAAAGTTGCTGAGGCCATAATAATTAGCGCTGAATGGATCATCGTCAGAGCGATAAAAGCTTTTCTCCGTTCGGTATAATCCTTTGTCGTGTTTAGCCTCATAGTTAGTAACTTGTGTAGTATTTTTGGCAAAATTTTGATAATCGTAGTTCTTTTGATATGCTAAATTTCCTAATGATAAAACGAGGTTAATTACTAACTCTAATTCGATGATTAAATAAAAGAAGGCAGATGCGTAGTTGTTTTTATTATAAATAAAAGCGACAAATAATAATCCTAGAGCTAAAAAAGCACCTGTAGCAATTTGAGCGGTTTCGTTTAAGAAATCAAATGATTGATCATTAAATGTGACAAAAAGGATCAGTCCTAAAGCAATAAGCGCTAATGGTGCTATTTGCCATAATTTAACATTTTCTTGCTGGTTTAATGCAGTAATTGCTAAGTTTAAAGCTAAGAAGATCAAGACAAAACTAAAGCGACCAGGATACCAAACAGGAAATTGGCCTAGATGCCATAATAAAACTAGTGGTGTCCAAAATAATGAAGCAATTAAAAATAAGAGCAATAAGCCATTAGCTAGCTTGGGTTTCCAATTAATTTTTTTGCTTAGAAAATAAAAAAAGTTAGCAATAAAAATGGGAGAGGGATGAAGATGTTTGGCATCCCTTCTTGCATTTCGTGAAAATTGTAAGCACCGTCAGCTAACTTTGCTATTTGATTATATGGAACAAATTGAAATCCCCATGACCAATTTGCGGAAGAAGCAACCTTCCCTTGCAACATCTCTACAAAAACTGGTAATAGCATAAAAGCATCTAAAAAAGAGCCTAAAATACTTTTTGCTAGATATGATTTAAAAATAGTCCATTGGTTTTTTTTATTAAAAGAGAAAATTTTAGTCAGTAAATATAGAAAGCCGAATGCTAGTGCCATAAATGCAGTGTAAAAGTTGGTAAACCATAACAGAAATGTGATTAAAACTAAATGGTTCTTCTTTTGCATTAAAATATGATCAATTTCGTTAATTAAAAGAGGCAAAAGTATTACTGAATCTAACCACATTAAGTTGAAGTGGTTGGCGATAACATATCCAGATAATGCGTAGGCGCTACTTGTAGCTAAGGCATAGAAAGGCTTAGCTGTTTTTTGCTGCCAGTAGTAATAACTAGTTAGACCACCCGCAGCGATTTTTAATCCAATAATTACTAAAATGACTTGAGCCAAGAAATTCTGTGGGAATAAAAATAATAATAGATTAAATGGACTGAAAAGATAATAGGCGTCCGTAGCTAGCATTGATCCACCTAGGCCATTTGAAAAAGAATAAATTAGACGAAGGGGATGTGAGAATAAGTTGTGTCTCAAAAAAGCTAAAAAATCAACATATTGTTGACCTAGGTCTACTGTTAAAACGCCATTTTTTGTATAGAAGAAGTAGCTGAAGAAAATCAAACCAGGTAAAATAAAACTTAATAAAAAAAGAAGATTTTTTTTAGTAGTAAATAATTTATGGATATTAAAATAATTATTCATCTTAAAATTTAGCTAAGCTCCGTTCTCAATCGTAGAATTAACGTTCAGTTTTTGTTAAAATACATACAGTTTTAGTGAGGGACGATATACGTGGATTATTTTAGAAAAAATAGTGGGACTGGTTCAAATAAGCAGTCTTCTACTCCAATAAGAATGCGAATCATTGTAGGGGTTATTCTTGTGCTTTTTGCGATGTTGATCGGACAACTAGCTTATTTACAGCTGGTATATGGATCTCGCTTTAAAGCAGAAGTACAACAATCTGATTCGACAGTTGTTTCAAATCAAGTGCCTCGTGGTGTGATGTATGATGCTAAAGGACATGTATTGGTAGGGAATAAGGCTACTAATGCGATCACCTATACTAAGAGTGCATCAACCACTACGACGCAGATATATCAAATTTCGAATGCATTAAGCAACTACATTAAGATTACAGATGAAAAGCCGACAAAGCAAATGGTTGCTGATTATTATTTAGCAGATGGTGATAACAATACCAAGATTACAGCTAAATTGCCTAAATCAGCTAAAGTAGATGCAAATGGTAACAAGAAAACTAATTCTGAGGTTTACCAAGCAGCGATTGCTTATGTTGAGAAACTGAATCCTAAGTTAACTGAAAAGCAAAAAACAGCGGCATTGATCTTTAATAAGATTTCAGGTGCTTATACTTTATCAACTATTTATATCAAAAATAAAGGTTTAACCGATAAGGAAATCGCTCAAGTAGGTGAACACCTATCAGAATTGCCAGGTGTTGGTATCGGAACCGATTGGCAAAGATCATATCCAAACGGTTCTTCTATCCAAAGTATTATTGGTTCAGTTTCTACTGAAAAATCTGGATTGCCTAGTGACAACTTGCAATACTATTTGAGAAATGGCTATTCTCGTAATGATCGAGTAGGTACTTCATATCTAGAAGAAGAATATGAGCCTCTATTAAAGGGAACTAAGTCAACCAGCAAGGTAACTACTAAGTCTAACGGTAATATTCAACAGACTAAGACTGTTTATGATGGGCAGGCTGGTGCCAGCTTAATGTTGACAATTGACGCTAAGTATCAAAAAGAAGTTCAAGCATCTTTGAAGCAAATTTATAGTTCAGCTATTGGTGCAGGAGCAGCTCGTTATTCTAATGGTGCCTATGCTATTGCAATGAATCCAAATACTGGTGCATTGTTAGCAGTGGCTGGGCTTAATCGTAATACGAATACAGGCAAGGTAACCGATAATGCTTTAGGTGTAATTAATCAATCATTCGTTATGGGATCCGTAGTTAAGGGTGCTACAGTTTCTGGTGGTTTGATTAATAAGGTTATTACTCCTACTAACAATACTTTGCCTGATACGCCAATCTATCTTCCAGGTTCACCAGTTAAGAAATCTGTATATCCAGTCGGAACTTTCAGTTCATTGGATGCTGAGACTGCCTTGGAAGTTTCAAGTAACATTTACATGATGCACTTAGCTATGAATTGGGTTGGCGCAAAATATGTACCTAAGACTTACATCCATATGCCAGACACTGCTTTTAATACTTTAAGAAGAAACTTTGCAATGTTTGGTCTAGGTCAAAAGACTGGTGTTGACCTTCCTGGTGAAGTTGCCGGAATTGAAGGTAAATCTTTCAATTCAAAAGGAAATATTCTTTCTGGTTCAGTACTTGACTTGGCTTATGGTAACTATGATGCTTATACGCCAATTCAGCTTGTTCAATATGTATCTACGATTGCTAATGGTGGTTATAGAATGCAGCCATATATTGTGCAGTCTGTTGGTAAGACAGGCAAAGACGGAAAGAAGATTTATATTAACTACAATAAGAAACCTAATGTTCAACAGTCTATTCCATGGACTTCAGATGAATTGAACGTAGTTAGAGAAGGTTTCTGGCGTGTAGTACATGGTACTAACGGCTGGGGTACTGCTCACTACTTGAAGGATGTTAAGCCATCAGTTTCAGGTAAAACTGGTACTGCTCAAACTTTCTACTATGATGCTGAACACCCTAATAGAAAGCATAATATTGAGTTGATTAACGCTACTTTCATTGGGTATGCTCCATCTAAAAATCCAAAACTAGCAGTAGCTGTAGTGTTCCCAGGACTTGATCCAGACATGGAAGGGAAGTATACTTTGCAGGTAGCTAAAGCAATGATTCAGGATTATTTTAAACTTCATTCAACAAAATAAATAATTAACACTGGTCAAATTGTTTGAAAAATGCTATTCTAGTACAGTCAGAATAAAAGTGTAGGTGGTGAAAAAAATGGCAGATAACATCATTTTAGAATGCACCGAATGTGGCGATAGAAGTTACTTATCTAAGAAGAACAAGCGTAAGCATCCGGAACGTTTATCTTTGAAGAAGTATTGCCCAGTTGAAAGACGCGCAACACTTCACCGTGAAACTAAGTAATAAATCAAAGTAGCAGGTTGTGTGCCTGCTATTTTTTATAGGCAAAAAATGAAAAAATCAGAATTAAGAAAAATACAAATCGAAAAATTAAAATGTTTTGCTAAAACTAAAGATAAAAAATTAGAAGATACAATTTTGCTTAAAAAGCTAATGGCAACAGATTTAATCAAAAATAGTCAGACTATTGGGATAACTGCTTCGTTGCCTTTAGAGATAGATACCTCTGAAATAATTGCCCATCTGTGGGATGAGGGCAAGGAAGTATATTTAGCTAAAGCTGAGAACGATCAAAATCATACTTTAAATTTTTTGCATTACACATATATGAGTAAATTAAAAAAATCTAGTTTTGGCGTAGAAGAAATTGTTGATACAGATGCCAAGATTAATAATCACTTAGACTTAGTGATCGTTCCTGGATTAGCATTTGCACAGGATTCCCATGTTCGCTTAGGCTTTGGCGGTGGATATTATGATCGATTTTTGGCAAAATATAATCCTACAACTGTGTCATTAGTAAACTCTAAGATGCAATTTCAACATGCTGAATGGCCAGTTGAAAAAACAGATGTGCCAGTTCAGACACTTATAACTACTGAAACATATTAATTACTTTAAGGGAGGCTGGAATGAAGCAAAAAATTAACTTCTTACAATCATTTGTGACTTTAGGAATTTTAATAGTTTTATTAATAGTCTTTTTAATTGAAGTCTTTTTAGGCGGTTCTGAGAATATTAATGTTTTAATGAAAATGGGAGCGATGAACAATTATGCAGTTGTCGCTGGTCATCAATGGTGGCGCTTATTTGCTGCTCAATTTTTGCATATTGGTGTCATGCATTTGGTTTCTAATGCCATTATCATTTATTACATGGGACAATATATGGAACCAATTATGGGACATGTCCGCTTTTTAGTTACGTACTTATTAGCCGGAATAGGTGGTAACCTATTTAGTTTGGCTTTTAGTTCCGATCGCGGCTTAAGTGCGGGGGCTTCAACAGCTTTATTTGGACTCTTTGGAGCGATGGTCGCTATCGGCTTGCGTAATCTACATAATCCGATGATTAGCTTTTTAGGAAGACAAGCTTTGGTTTTAGCATTGATTAACCTAGCACTTGATATTTTTGTACCTGGTATTGATATTTGGGGTCATATCGGTGGCTTAATAACTGGTTTCTTATTGGCTATCATCTTGGGCGATCGCGTAATGCGGACATGTAATACTAAATGGCGCGTTTTAGCGGGAGCTGTTTTGATTGTTTATATAGTATGGACTGTTAGAACAGGAATGGTTATTAGCTTTTAAATGAAGACTTTATATGATGTACAACAACTTTTAGAAAAATATGGTATTTTGGTTCATGTTGGCAAAAGAATCTGGGATATTGAGTTGATGGCACTTGAACTTGATAATATCAATAAAGCTGGTTTGATTGATCAACACGATTACATGATAGCGAAATTAATTTTACGAAGAGAACACAGAATTGAAGAATTAAAAGAGAAAGATAAAAAGAAAAAGGATAGCAAGTAAATTAGTTTAGCTGTATCATTATATTTGTAAGTTTTTATGGAAGGGCAGATTAAGGTCAATGTCGAGTTTTTTAATTATCTTAGATTTAGTTCTATTAGCCATTATTTTGGTCTTTGTAGGTATTTGGGGATGGAATAAATTCCAAGCCAAGTCTATGGGCGGCGAATTGACTAACGAAGAATTTAAGGCAGGCATGCGCAAGGCACAAATTATCGATCTGCGTGAAAAAGAACCATTTAAGCGCAAGCATATTGATGGTGCCCGTAACTTGCCATATACAATGCTTAAATATCAATATAATAAACTTAGAAGTGATTTGCCAGTTTATCTTTACTCAGATTCAAACACAATTACTTTAAGAGCTGCCCGTTTCTTGAAGAAGAAGGGCTTTGTTTCAATCCACTGGCTTAAAGGTGGTTTTGAAACTTGGGACGGTAGAACTAAGAAGTCTAAATATTAATAAAAGAAGACACATTTAGAGCTGTAGTAGCCTAAATGTGCTTTTTTGTATCAAAAATTAAATTGAAAAGATGATGATATGAAAAAAGTATTAGCAATAGTAGGGCCTACTGCAATTGGTAAAACTGATTTAGCAATTTCCTTGGCAAAAAAACTAAATGGTGAGATTGTCTCTGGAGATTCTATGCAAGTTTACCATGAAGTAGAGGTGGGCACAGCTAAAGCAACTAAAGAAGAGCAAGCAGAAGTTAAACATTATTTAGTTGACACAAGATCGGTATTTGATGAGTATTCTGTCAAGGACTTTGTGGATGAAGCAACTGAAGCAATTAACGATATTGGGGAGAAAAATAAGTTGCCCATTTTGGCTGGGGGAACAGGCTTTTATGTTAATGCACTGTTGAATAAGATGCAGTTGGGTGAAAGAAAAGAAGAAGACAGCGGAACTTCTCAAAAATGGGAAGATTATTTAAAACAAAATGGTCCACAAAAATTATGGGACATTTTGAATGAAAAAGATCCTGAAGCTGCTAAAAAAATTCCAGTTCCTAATTCTCGCAGAACAATGCGGGCATTAACGGTAATTGATCGAACTGGTAAAAAGTTCTCACAACAGCAAAAAAAGATTGAACCTAGATATGATTATTTAATCATTGGTTTAAATTCTGATAGGCAAGAAATTTATTGCCGCATTAATTTACGAGTTGATCGAATGATGCAAAAGGGAATGCTAGAAGAAGCAAAATTTATTTATCAAAATAGAGATAAAGAACATCAGGTGTTGCAAGCTATCGCATATAAAGAGTTTTTCCCTTATTTTGAAGGTGAGAAGACTTTAAATGAGTGTGTTGAACAATTGAAAACCGCGTCTAGGCGTTATGCTAAAAGACAACTTACTTATTTCAGAAATCAATTACCGGTTAATTGGTTTGATCCACTGAATGACCCTGACTATGAAGACAAAATTATTAAAAATGTAGAGGCATGGAAGAATGAATAATATCCCAGATGAATTGCAAAAAAATAGTAAAAGAAGTAGATAAACAGATAGCTCCTAAATTGGCTGAAATTGAGGATCAGATCGTTTATAACCAAGTAAAGGCATTACAAGCATTTCAAGATAATAGTGTGGCAGAAGCTGATTTAAACGGCGCTACGGGTTATGGTGATGACGATATTGGCCGTGACAAATTAGATCGAATTTATGCGCAAGTTTTTGATGCAGAAGATGCATTAGTGCGTCCTCAATTTGTTTCGGGTACGCATACTTTGTTTACAGCATTAAATGGCAATTTAAAATATGGTGATACTTTAACTTATTTAACGGGATGCCATATGATACTTTGCAAAAAGTAATTGGCTTGACGGATGATAAGCGCGGTACTTTAGCTGAAAAAGGCGTGAAGTTTTCATATGTTCCGCTGAAAGACAATTTGGTTGATTATGATGAAGCTGAAAAGATTTTGCGTCGCGATCAACCTAAAGTTGTAGCTATTCAACGTTCACGTGGTTATTCAACACGTAAAACTTTTACCATTGATCAAATCAAAGAAATGATTGCTTTTGTCAAAAAGGTTAGTCCGCAAAGTATTGTCTTTATCGATAATTGTTACGGTGAATTTTCTGAAAAGCATGAAGCAACGGAATATGGCGCAGATCTAATGGCTGGTTCTTTAATAAAAAATGCTGGTGGTGGTCTTGCCAAGATGGGCGGTTATATTGTCGGTAAAAAGGATTTAGTAGAGAATGCTCGACTCGTGCTGACTGCTCCAGGCTGCACTGATGAAGGTGCAACGATCGGCAATTTGCATGATTTTTAAGGGCTTCTTCTTGGCTCCTAATGTAACCGGAATGGCTGAAAAAGGCATGATTTTTGCGGCCGCATTGTTTGCCAAGATGGGAATGAATGTCACTCCTGCGTGGGATGAAAAGCGTAGCGATATTATTGAGACAATCATCTTTAATGATCCTGACAAGATGATTAAATTTGTCCAAGAAGTACAGAAAAATTCTCCAATTGACTCTTTCGTTACACTAGAAGCAGTTCCAATGGAAGGGTATGAAGATAAAATTATTATGGCATCTGGAAACTTTGTATCAGGCTCAACTATTGAGTTTTCTGCAGATGGTCCAGTTAGACCACCTTATGCAGTTTATATGCAAGGCGGCTTAACTTATGCACATGACAAAGTGGCTGTTATTAACGCGGTAAGGGATAAATTTTTAAATCAAAAATAAATAAAAATTACTAGACCAATTTGACATTTGCAAATTGGTCTGCTATTGTATTAGACAGTTCTAGGAGATAAAAATAAATCATAGGACTATATCAATTTAATATTTTTGTTTTTATAGGTGGATAAACTATGAGTAAACAATATACTGCAGAAGAAATTAGAAAAGAAGTTGAAGACAAGGATGTTAGATTTTTACGTCTTTGCTTTACTGATATTAATGGTACTGAAAAGGCTGTTGAAGTGCCTAAGAGCCAATTAGACAAAGTTTTAAACAATGATATTCGTTTTGATGGTTCTTCAATTGATGGCTTTGTTCGTCTTGAAGAAAGTGACATGGTTTTATATCCTGACTTTTCAACTTGGACAGTTTTACCTTGGGGCGATGAACACGGTGGTAAGATCGGTCGTTTGATTTGTTCAGTTCATACAACTGATGGCAAGCCTTTTGCAGGTGACCCAAGAAACAACTTAAAGCGTGTTGTTGGTCAAATGAAGGATGCAGGTTTTGACACATTTGATATTGGTTTTGAAATGGAATTTCACCTTTTCAAATTAGATGAAAATGGCAATTGGACTACTGAAGTTCCAGATCATGCATCTTACTTTGACATGACTTCAGATGATGAAGGTGCAAGATGCCGTAGAGAGATTGTTGAAACTCTTGAAGGCATTGGCTTTGAAGTTGAAGCAGCTCACCACGAAGTGGGTGACGGTCAACAAGAAATTGACTTTAGATTCGATGATGCTTTGACTACTGCTGATAGATGCCAAACCTTCAAGATGGTTGCTCGTCAAATTGCTAGAAAGCACGGTTTGTTTGCTACATTTATGGCTAAGCCTGTTGAAGGCCAAGCTGGTAATGGTATGCACAATAATATGTCACTCTTTAAGGGTAAGCATAACGTCTTCTACGATGAAAATGGTGAATTCCACCTTTCAGATACTGCACTTTACTTCTTGAATGGTATTTTGGAACACGCTCGTGCAATTACTGCAATTGGTAACCCAACTGTTAACTCATACAAGCGTTTGATTCCAGGTTTTGAAGCTCCTGTATACATTGCATGGGCTGCTAAGAACCGTTCACCACTTGTACGTATTCCTAGTGCTAGTGAAATTAACACTCGTTTGGAAATGCGTTCAGCTGATCCAACTGCTAACCCATACCTTTTGCTTGCTGCATGTTTGACTGCAGGTCTTAACGGTATCAAGGAACAAAAGATGCCAATGAAGCCAGTTGAAGAAAACATCTTTGAAATGACTGAAGAAGAAAGAGCAGAACATGGCATCAAGCCATTACCAACTACTCTTCACAATGCTATTAAGGCATTTAAGAAAGATGATTTAATTAAGTCTGCTTTAGGCGATCACTTAACTCATAGCTTTATTGAATCTAAGGAATTAGAATGGTCTAAGTATTCACAATCAGTTTCAGATTGGGAACGTCAACGTTACATGAACTGGTAAAATAGTTAATTAAATGGAATCCTCATAGTTTGAAGCTATGAGGATTTTTTGTTGTATAATCAAAAATAGACGTTTCGATTATAGCAATGGAGAAAAAAGTTGAATAAGAAAATTAAAGTTGGGTTAATTACTTGTTGTAGTTTGCTGCTTTTGACAGGATGCAGTCCTGTTAGTCATAAAACGCATCATCAAGAAAAGAAAATATCTGTAGTCAAAAGTCATTCTTCTAAGAAAACAGTAAATTAAGATGGAGTGAGATTATCTGCAAAGCTTACTCCTAAAGAGAATGCAAGTGCCAATAAGCAAAATAGTGAAGCATGTTATACATTAGATAATGAGCAGATTTTTATCTATGATAACCAAACCAAGTTGGGATCAACTACGATAGATAAAATGTTTAAATATTTGAATACGCATAATAGTGCTGGTCTTGTTAAAAGAATAGCCAACGATGTAGATCTAGGTACAAATGATGATAATTCAAATAGCTCTAATACTACTAAAATAGCAGGCGATAGAGGGTTAGATAATGCACCTGAAGAGATGTTAGGAACTTGGTATTCATACGATAATCATGAAAAAGCAACCGTAACTTTTACTGATCATACTATTGAAGAAACAGAAAATGGGCATACGGTTACGACAGAACTTCATAAGATGAAACCTGATCGTGATCGCGGCGAAGATAAAGCTTATTGGGCTAAAACCAAGCACTGTGCAACTATCTCTAAGTTTAAAATGCCCGAAAGTAAGCCGAAGGATAATAAGCTGTACTACAACATCTATGGTTGGAATGAAACGGCTGGTGATGGTGAGTTTTATGCTGTTCATACAGAAGAAGGCCAGCCTGTATTAATATCAGCTGGAGGTGCCGGTGTATGGACCGATGCGGTATATTGGAAGACACCAGAGTTAGCTCAAAAATATGCCGGAAAGAAGTTTCATGACTTACATTATCGAGAAATGAATTAATTTTATAAAAAAGCCTTAATGAATTAACAAAATCAGTTTTGTAATGTAAAATGCTATATAATATAAAAGCTAATTAGTATCCCTAATTCATTTAGGGGTATTTTTGTATTATCAGGAAGAATGTTGAAAGTATTGCAATGAGTAAAAAAATATTAACATTGATTTTTTTAATAGCTACGGTTCTAAATCTTAGTGCTTGTAGTCAAAATTCCGCTCAGTATAATAAAAATGTCGACAACAATACTCAAAGGCAAGTTTCAAAGAAATTAACTGCTAATAATTTAACCAAGACATCACAAGCTAGTGCGATTACAATGTATGCAGCCATGAATTATAAAGGAAAATGGCAAGATGCATACAAACAAGCAACTAAAAAACACCTAAGCATCAGCATTAAAAGCAGAACAGGTTTTAGTCGGATTTTTAAAGGACAAGGCTATATTTATCAGATCAGTGGCAACGGAAAAGAACAGAACACTTTCTACACATTGAAGAAAAATAAAGTCTCGTTTTTTAACCATAAAAAGAAAATAGCCACTGTTAGTTTGAGTTCGATTTTGGCTTATTTAAATGATCATCAAAAATTTGAAGAAGTTAAAAAATTAGCTGCTAATACTGTGGTAGGTGCTCGAATCACTTCGGATAAATATGGAGTTAAAGGGGATGCTGGTTTAGCCTTTATCCCTAAAAAGCTACGTGGTACTTGGCACAATAGGAGGGGCAAGAAGCTAGTAATTACAGCCCATACTATTGATGGTGAAGAAATTCATAGAATATCTGCTTCTAGTGTTACTACAGCATCTTTCCAGCAAACCAAGCATTGGGCTAGAGCTAGAATTGAGAATATTAATGGAGTCAACTGTTATCATGTTCAAAGTCTAGGTGCACAAAATTTTGGTTTATTGTATACTTTACAAAAAAATGGCAGAAATTTAGCAGTAGTAACTTATAGTGTGGATACTGGTGATTCCTTGAATTCATATTGGAAATCTACAGCAATTGCCAAAAATAATGTTAATGCTGAATTTAAAAGCTTAAAGTAAGTATAAGTTTTAGGAAATTTTTGCCTTAAAAGTTGGCATTTATTGTTTTTCATAATATCATTAGGAAAAGCAATAGAAATAAAGAAAAGGGGAAATTCTGTTGAAACATAAATTAACTGTATTGGTTGCAATTTCTGCTGCTTTAACTTTAGCGGGATGCAGTCAAACTACACAAAGCCATACACAATCATCACAATCTAAGACAAGTAAAGTTGCTAAAAATTCAAGTGATAATTCTAATACTTCAACAGCTAGTTCCAAGAATAAGGATACGTATACTAAGTTATCTGCAAGCAAGATGGATTATAAAACCACTGCTAGTGCTATTGCAGTTTATGCAGCACAAAAGTACGGTGACACTTGGGAGATCGCCGTTAATGCAGCTAAACAAGGTAATTTAGGTGTAGCATTTAGAAGCAAAGACGCTACAGGCATTACTTCTGATAATGATGGTTATGTTTATGAAGTCAGTGGTACTGGCAAGAGTAGCAATGCGCGCTACATGTTAGCAGGCGATGGTGCTGACAAGCAAGTTACTATTTTCGTTAAACAACGTAATTTAGGCACAACTAGTTTAAAGGATATTGTTGCTTACCTTAACCAAAAGAATGATGCTGATTTAGTAAAGCAATTAGCTGAAAAGACACAATTGAATGTTAAATTAGCAGGTGATGAGGATACACAAAAGACTACTAATAATAGTAGTGCTAGCGTAATTCCTTCATCACTTCAAGGAACTTGGTACACTGCTGATACAGGTAATGGCAATATTGATACTTTAACTGTAACTGATAATAAGATTAATGATGAAGCTGGTTTTAGCATGAATGTTAAAGCTAAAAACAGCGGTTCAAGCACCTCAGATGGCTATATGAAACAAACTACTATTAATGGTATTAGTTTCTATAGTTTTACTAATATGGGCCAAACTCCAGGACAAGGTAGCACCTACTTAGCACCACATACTGAAGATGGTCAAAGTGTGATTGTTTCAGCTAATTCAAATGGTCGCACTAATGCTGTTTACTGGAAGAGCGAAGCTCTTGCAAAGAAGAATTCTAATAAGCAATTTAGCGATTTGAAGTATTAGATTATAAATATTGAAAAAGACGTCGATTATTGTAGTGGCCCTCATTTTTCGGACACTTTGTTGATATTATGCGGTTAAGGACTTATTCCGATATTCTATCGGAGTAAGTTCTTTTAGTTTGTTTTTGGTTCTCTCTGTATTGTAATCGTTTATATTTTCTGATAGCTTGTTCTAATTCGTCAAGCGAGTCATATTTATTCTCCTGACCATAGAACATTTCTCGTTTAAGAATGCCAAAGAAGCCCTCCATTAAGCCATCATCTGGAGAGCAGCCTTTCCTAGACATGCTTTGTTCAATGCCTCGAATAGCTAACTCGTGTTGGTAAGCCTTGTGCTGGTATTGCCAGCCTCGATCTGTATGAAAGATTAAACCATTTAATGCTTGATTAGTTTTAAAAGCATCGTTCAACATCGACATCACCTGTTTCAGATTAGGATGACGAGAAATATTATAAGCAACTGTATCACGTCCACAGCCATCAATAATAGGCGATAAATAAAGTTTCTTACCTTTAAGATTGAATTCAGTAATATCGGTATACCATTTCATATTTGGTCTTAAAGCAAAGAATTTGCGTTTAATTATGTCTGGCTTGATTCTGCCTTTAATATCTTCTTGATAGCTGCTATATGGATGTCTACGCTTCATTACATAACCATACAGATCCATTTTGCGCATTAAACGATTAACTGTTTTGCGATTAATTTGATAGCCTTCACGATGCAAGATATGCGTAATACGGCGATAACCTGGGGCAACATAGCGATTCTTAATCTCATCATAGATTTCCTGAATACGCGCCATCACATCGCCATGATTAACCTGGTCTTTGTCATCACGAGTATAAGCATCGTAGTAATTACTGCGTGAAATGTGTGGCAGATCTTCATTGGTATTAATAATCTCGATGATCTTCTTCACAGCGAGCCCCAATTCATGCCTCAATTCGGTAATAGCTTGTGCTATTTCTGTTTTGGTTGGCTCTTTCTTTTTTTAACCAAGGCATCCAATTTTTTTATATATGCGTTTTCGACAGTAAGCTTTAAATTCTGGCTACGCAGCTTGGCGTTTTCTTGCTTGAGCCGCTCTAATTCGTTCAGCTTTTTCTTGCTCATGGGTTCGTCGTCCTTTCTTCTTGATAACGACATTATTCTTTGTAAGAGCGAATCCAATTGCCTAACATACCTCTGCTAGCTAAGCCTAAATCAAGCGCTACAGCGTTAATTGCTTCATTTCCTAAAGCACTCTTTTAATTGCCTGCTCTTTAAATTCCTTAGAATAATGTGCATAAGATTTATCAAGAATAGACAAGCCATGCATTTTAATTAAGCTTACTAAATAATTTATATTGGCTATATTTACTCCATATTTTTTGTTTAAGTAAGTACCACGTTTATCTTCTAAAGTCCATTCTTCAAAAATATGAATTTTATCTTGTTTGGTTAATTTGGACATAATAAACATTCTAAGCTAAATAGTGAATTGATTATCCGACGGGATAATTGATTCACTATTTTTATTCTCTTGTAGAATTGAGATAGCAGTAAAACAATATGCCTTCGGGGGTTTAGACACGTGATGTCGTATAATAAACTGGCAGTTTTGCATAGGAATTTGGCAATCTCTTCGAAGAATGTGGGCACCTAGATGTCGAGTTTAGAAAATTAGATCCGAGTTCTTAAGCAAAAATGTTTTACTGCTGGATTGGGAGGCTAATGATGAAAGTTGTATTCGGTATTGATGTAAGCAAGTCTGCTTCAACAGTGTGTGAATTAATCGGTGAAAGCAAGAATGAGTTTGAGATTACCAATGATCGGCCAGGCTTCTTGCAGCTATTAAAAGAATTGCATGTATTTGCCATTCATCCACAAATTATCTTTGAAGCAACCGGCGTTTATTCGCGCAGACTACAGACCTTTCTTGAAGATTATGGCTACGATTATATCATTCTTAATCCGTTAAAGGCCAAGAAAGAAATGGATCAGGGATTACGCCACAACAAGACTGACCGCAATGATGCTTATCACTTAGCACTAATTTAAAAACTTTATCATCATCCAGTTAATCAATTGCAGGCTGAAGAATATCATCAGCTCAATGCTTTAAGCAGGTTCTATGATCAATTAACCTCAGATTTGATAATGGCTAAGAATCGTCTTCACCAGGCACTGCAGTCGACTTTTCCTGAAATTGAGACTTTATTTAGTAATTCTAAAGGCAATAATTATTGGCAGATAATTAAGCAATATCCACATTGCGAAAGTATTCTTGAATCTGACAAGGAGCAGATTGTTCGCTGGCTGCTTACGTTAAAAGGCTTTGGCAACAAGCACGCACAAAAAACTGCCAAGAAACTTTTAGAATTGGCTCATAAAAGCTATCCTGTTGTCGAAAATGGTAGCGTTGAAACAAAACAAGCAAGATACTATGCAGATCGTCTGCTCGTATTAAGCAGTCAAAGGGAAAGGATAATCAATCAAATGACAGCTTTAGCTAAAAAGCTGCCAAATAGAGATCTTGAAATACTTGAAAGCATTCCTGGATTTGCTCAAACTACTGCAGTCAGAGTGTTAGCAGAGTTAGGCGATATGCGCAGATTCAGTAATCCCAATAAGATTAATGCGTTTATCGGTATTGATCCGGGAAGATACCAGTCAGGTGAAATGGATTCAAGCTTAAGTATTACTAAGCATGGCAATGCCGTAGCCAGAAAGATTCTCTATCGGGCCATTGGACAGATAGACAATGCAGCTAAAACCAACCCATGCCATATTGCCGACTATTATGAAAGCAAAAAGCGATCTTCTCAAACCAAAGGATTCAAGAAAATCGCTATTGCTTCAATTCATAAACTGATCAGAACCATATATGCCCTGATCCAAAACGACCAATTATATGATTACAGCGTAGCCACACATAACCAAAAAGACTTTTGCCGTAATTAATTGATCTAAAGACATTATACCCCAGCCTATTAAAGAAAAGCATAATTAATAGGCTTATTTGTCATAGATTTAATTCTTAAATAAATTGCCCCTCAAATACTAAAAGATAAAAATCAAGGTAAAAAACAAAGCCAAGTACCTAATGATACTTGACTTTACGTAGAAAAACCCCCGAGATTCGTGTCCGAATTTCGAGGGTCACTACATTTGATAGCGTGTTTTTTAGATAATAGAAATAGTTTAAACAGCGTGTTGTATAGAAATAATAATCTTACTTATCTTCGTAGCCCTTTGGGTGACTCTTGTGCCACTTCCAAGCAGTTGCAATTACATCATCAACGTTTTCATGCTTTGGCTTCCAGCCTAAAACAGTTCTTGCCTTAGTTGAGTCAGCAACAAGTGAGTCAGGATCGCCGCCACGACGTGGTCCCATAGTATAAGGAATGTCGATACCGGTAACCTTCTTAGCACTTTCCAAAATTTCAAGGTTTGAGTAACCATGTGCAGTACCCAAGTTGAAGACATCTGACTTATTGGTCTTCATCATGTGCTTCAATGCCAAAATGTGAGCATCGATCAAGTCTTCTACTTGAACGTAGTCACGGACATTAGTACCGTCTTTAGTGTCATAATCATCGCCGAAGATAGTGAACTTGCCGTCACCAGAAATAGCACTCTTTAAAATATTTGGAATCAAGTGAGTTTCTGGAGCATGGTCTTCACCGATTGAACCGTCGCTTGAAGCACCAGCAACATTGAAGTAACGAAGAGCAGTGTACTTAATGCCGTCAGCCTTATCTGCCCAAGCCATGATCTTTTCCATCATCATCTTGGTTTCGCCGTATGGGTTGATAGGGTTAAGTGGGGTGTCTTCAGTGATTGGCAACTTCTTAGGAATACCGTAAGTTGCGGCAGAACTTGAGAAGACTAAGTACTTAACGTTGGCATCATTCATAGCTTGTAATAATGAGATCATGCCAGTAACGTTATTGTCGTAATACTTAAGAGGCTTTTTAACTGATTCTGGAACAAGTGAGTAAGCTGCAAAGTGCATTACAGCGTCAATCTTTTCGTCGCGCAAAATCTTTGATACTAAGAAGGTATCTTCGATATCACCTTGATAAAACTTTGCCTTAGGATCAACAGCTTTTCTGTGACCGGTATATAAAGCATCTAAGACAACTACGTCGTTGCCTTCCTTAACTAATTCACGAACAGCATGTGAGCCGATATAGCCCGCACCACCGATAACTAAAACTTTCATGTGTAGTAAACTCCTTTAACAGTTATTAGCTTTTACTGAAATCGATTACATTATAACGCACAATTTAGTAACTGATTTACTAATTACAATAAAATATTTAAAAATTAATTTAGAATAAATGAAAATTCATGATCTAACTCTGGATTAATGTGATAAGCACTTTCAACATCAGTGCCCCAGCTGTCAATTCCTCCAACGCCGCGAACTGCACCTGCAATTACTAACACGGTTCTGCGAACAAGTGGTAGTTCTTCAATGTGAGTAGCGTTCTCAAGCTCCTCAGCAGTATAAGGCAAACAACTGAAATTAAATGGTTTTTCTGCTTGTTGAATTGAGAGACTGAACTTTTCATTTGTACGATCTACATTATTTTGTGTGGTTTCACGATTAATGGTTAACTTCTTAGTTTGCATGTGCATTCCATTTTCCTGCGGAACCAAATACTCGGTAACTGGCAAACCATCGATATGGAATTTACCTTCTTTAGCTCCAGCCATTCTATCAGGATAAGTTTCACCGGATAAACCTTCATAATCAAATCCTGTAGCAGCCGTTGGCATAATCAATCGAATACCAATTACAGGCAGGGGTGGTAATCCCTTCTTACCATAATAACGCATTGTAACCTTAATGTGACCGACATCATCAATATTATAGATGATTTTTGCATTTGTTGCAGGAGTAGTTAAAGTTTGATAGGTAAATGAAATTTCAGCACTTTTTGCATACTCGTGATTGCTAAATTTGTTGTTAAAGGGCGCAATAGGCAGTTCGGCAAAGTCATGTCCGTCTACTTTTAAATGGATATCAGTACATTTAGTAAACATATCAGCTCCGAGCCATTGAGCTGCCTTTAGATTAAATCCACTGCCTCGGTCGTTATCTGTAGTTGCTCGCCAAAAAGTAGGAGTAGGTACACGATAAAGCCATTCCTTGCCGTGTACTTTTAACGATTCAAGTCCGCCGCGTTCATAACTAAAGATGTATTGAAAATCTTTGCCATTAACGCCAAATGTGGCATCCCCATAAATGATATGCAATTGATTATTTGTGTAATCCATAATAGTATCTCACTTCCTGCATAGCTGGTTTTGGTGTTCTATCTGCGAACATTAAACCATCGCCAGAAAATTCATAATCTGAATGACGATCATCAAAATCGCCGCCATAACGCAAAACATCATGTCCACTAATTTCATCATGAACCAATAATGCCTGATCGATAAAGTCCCAGATAAATCCACCGAAGTATTGAGGGTATTTATCAAGTAATTTGATATATGAACCCATGCCGCCGTCAGAATTGCCCATGTCATGCATATATTCGCATTCCATAAATGGCTTTGGTGGATCATTTTGCAAGTATTCTTCAACCTTTTTAGGTGGTAAATACATACAGCTTTCAACATCTGAAATTTTATCTTTTAATTCGGGACGGTGCACTACGCCTTCATAGTGAACTAAGCGTGTATCATCGTGAGATTTGTAAAATTCATTCATTGCGATGATGTTGTCTCCAGCATAGGATTCGTTGCCAAGTGACCAAAAGAGAATAGAGGTGTGATTCTTGAAAGTCTCGTAGTTATTGCGTGCTCGATCAATCACTGCTTCTTTCCATTGCGGAATCGAACCTGGTACATTGTCAGAAGGTTCAATCTTTCCCATTTTTTGCCAAGTACCATGTGATTCAAGGTTATTCTCGGCCATGACATAAATGCCATTTTGATCGCAAAGATAATACCACGGAATTTGGTTTGGGTAGTGACATGTTCTAACAGCATTAATATTATTTTCTTTAAAAGTATTAATGTCAGTTGTCATATCACTCATTGTTATGCTGCGACCACGTTTTGCATCCCATTCATGTCGGTTAACTCCATTGATAATTAAACGCTTGCCATTTAACAAAACAACTTTTTCTGGACTAATTTCAATTCTCCTAAAGCCAAATTGGAAAGGAATCAGCTCTAGCAAGTTTTGTTGTTCATCATAAACTTCAATTAGAAGCTGATAAAGATATGGATCATGGTTATTCCAAAGATGCACGTTTTCGAATTTTTCATTATTAATTTGAACGTTCTCTTTGATATCTTCATTTTTCTCCAGAAGAGTATGCCCCTTAATATCTTTGACTAATAAATGGAATGAACCGGCTTTTTTACCAATAAAATGAAGCTTAAGGTTGAAGATGCCATCTTGATAATTATCTGCAACTCGTGGTTTCAAATCCATGTCCATTAAGTGGGTAGCGGGGATACCTAGTAGTTCAACTGAGCGGAAGATGCCAGAGAAGCGGAACATGTCTTGGTCTTCTAGCCAAGATGCAGTACTGTGTTTAAAAACTTCTACTGCTAAAAGATTATCTTTGTCTTGAATATATGGCGTTAAATCAAATTCTGAAGGAGTAAAGCTGTCTTCCGCATAGCCCACAAAATGCCCGTTTAACCATACATACATTGCTTGTTCGACGCCTTCAAATTTAATATGAACATCTTTTCCAATTAAGGCTGAGCTTAAATCAAATCGCTTCAAGTATGAACCGACTGTGTTATCTGCGCCTTTGCTAAATGAGCCTTCTTCATGATCATTAGGATCTAAAGCGTAAGCTGGGCGGCGGAAGATTTTGCCTTCCCAAGGAAAGAGGACATTAATATATTGATTTTGAGTATAGTTGCTCAATTCGATTTCACTTGGAACTGGGATCGAATCAAAATTTGAAGAATCAAAATCACGCTGATAAAAATCTTGTGGACGATCCATAGGATTAGCGGAAAAATGAAATTTCCATTTTCCATTTAAACTTTGTTGATAGCTACTGTGTTGCTTTTGCCACTCGCGATAATCTCTAAAAAAGGGATGATCACTGTGTGCGGGCAATTGATTGACCCTGAATACCTCAGGATTATCTA
The DNA here is from genome assembly GCF_046109915.1 of Lactobacillus helveticus. Taxonomy (NCBI): domain Bacteria; kingdom Bacillati; phylum Bacillota; class Bacilli; order Lactobacillales; family Lactobacillaceae; genus Lactobacillus; species Lactobacillus helveticus. Next base: position 193,341 of record NZ_CP151471.1, read on the forward strand.
GCCAATTGATATTTGCTTGCATAATATGACCTCATTTCTATTAAAATATATTTCGAAAGCGCTTTTATTATAGCATGTAAATAAACAATTTATTAGTACTAATAAAGAATTTATTTACAATATTTAATAAGATTTACTTGCTATAAAGACTGAATACATGCAGATAATAGAACCTTTATTTATTGGAATTTAGTAAATATTTTGTATAATAAAGAAAGAGAATTTATAAAAATAGAAAAGAAATAATTATGAGAACAATTAAAGAAATTGCGCTGGAATCAGGCTATTCTCCAGCGACAGTATCACGTTTATTAAATAATGATCCTAATTTGTCTATTACTGCAGATACCAAAAATAAAATTTTGGAGATTGCTAATAAATTGGGCTATTGGGAAGATCATCAAGAAAAGAAAATCAAGCCCACAATTGCTTTACTTTATCGAGTAAATCATAAGGAACAATTGCAGGATGAGTATTTCACTTCGTTGAAACAAGCATTAGTTTCAACTGTAGAGCGAGATGCGCTGAAGATGAAAACCTTTTATGACATAGAAGATTTAATCAAGAACGCTTCTTTGTTCCAAGGATTTATTGGAGTAGGGGCGGAGCCAATTGAAAACGCCCAGTTGGTTAAGCTGCATAAAGTTTTGCCTAATGGTGTTTTTGTTGATACCAATCCAGCTCCCGAATTATTTGATTCAATTCGCCCTAATCTGCCTTTTACGGTTAAAAATGCTATTGATTTGTTTATCAAAAATGGCATTAACAAGATCGGTTTTATCGGTGGCGTTGGCCCTAAGCATGACCATATTCAGGAAAACGATTTGCGTTCAATTACATTTGTTGAATACATGAAAACTAGAGGCATGGATACTAAATGGACATGCGTTGAAGGACCGGTTAGCGTTGAAAATGGTTATAAATTGGGAAAAATGGTTTTGGCTAAATACAAAAATGATTTACCTGAAGCATTTTTAATTGCATCTGATACTTTAGCCGTTGGCGTTTTACAAGCCTTTAACGAAGAAAACGTAAATGTACCAAAAGATACTAAGATCTTAAGTATTAATAATAGCAATGTGGTTAAGTATGTTTCACCACCACTTTCTTCGTTCAACATTAATCAACAAGAAATGATTGATATGGCACTTGATACTTTGACTCATTTGATTATTCGTCCAGATCGACCAAAGATTGATATCCGGATGAACACTAATTTGGTAGTACGAAAAAGCTTCGTTCCCCAAGAAAAGTAAATTTTTTAGTAAAGAAAAATATTTTTTGATAGAAAATAAAAAAGAGAATGTGAACAGCTCACATTCTCTTTTTATTTGCTTTGCAAGTAAACCATTTAGTAATAATAAATAAAGGATTTACTTAGTTAACAAAAGAGCGTATATCGCTTTCATGCAAACGCTTGCAGAGATTCATTGGGGAGGAAGGAAAAAGATGAATAATCATAAAATCTCAGGAAAGCAAGTCATTTCCTATGCGTCCTTTTGTTTGGGGAATTTAGGACACGCAGCTTTTTATGGCGTAATGAGTACGTATTTTATTATTTTTATCACTAGTGCCATGTTTACAGGACTAGATCATTCAGTTGCAGATAAGTTAATTGGCTTAATTACTGCATTGATGGTTTTAGTAAGAAATTGTAGAGTTAGTAATTGATCCAGTGTTGGGGAACATCGTTGATAATACTAAAACAAGGTGGGGCAAGTTTAAGCCTTGGATCTTTATTGGAACGGTAGCTAGTGCCGCATTACTGCTAATTCTCTTTACCGGTATTTTCGGCTTGGCACATAAGAGTTGGATTCTTTTTGCAATTTTATTTGTAATCATTTATATCGGTTTTGACGTTTTTTATTCCTTATCAGATGGGGCATGGTTCCAGCCTTAAGTGAGGATTCACACGCACGTGGTATTTATACTGCTTTGGGGACTTTTTCAGGTGCAATTGGTTGGAACGGACTAACTATCATTGTTGTGCCACTGGTTACCGGTGTAACTTATGCAATGACTGGCAAGCATGAAGAAGGGGCTCCTGGTTGGTTTGCCTTTGCGGCGGTTATTTCAGCCTTAGCTATTCTTTGTGCATTAATCGTATGTTTAGGAACTAATGAAAAACATAATTTAATTAGAAATTCTGCCAAGCAAAAAACAACTTTAGGTCAAGTATTTGGGGCAATTTCCCATAATGATCAGATTTTATAGCCAAGTTTGGCTTATTTGATGTTCTCATTGGCTAATGTAATTACAAATGGGGTAATGTTTTATCTGTACAAATTCGTGATTAATAAACCAAATGACTTCTGGGTTGTTGGTGTCATTGCCACATTAATCGGTTTTTGCATTAGTCCATTGTTTCCAATTTTAAATATATTCCAAGAAAATGGCTATTTATTGGCGGTCAAATTTGTATGATTTTGGCATACGGGTTGTTCATTTTCGGTCGCAATAACGTCATTTTAATGGATTTAGGGTTAGCTCTATTTAATATCAACTTTGCTCAATTAGTAACTGTTTTAACATTAACTGATGCCATCGAATATGGTCAGCTGAAAAGTGGTCAGAGAAATGAAGCCGTCGTTTTAGCTGTTCGACCAATGGTCGATAAATTTACCGGTGCTATTTCAAACGCGCTAGTAGGATATGTAGCAATTGCGGCAGGCATGACTGGTTCAGCAACTGCAGCAGATATGACAAGTCACGATATTAGCATTTTCAATATTATGGCTTTATATGTGCCATTAATTTTGGCAGTTTTAGCTATTATCATTTTTATAAGCAAGGTAACTTTATCTGAAAAGAAACACGCTCAAGTGGTTGAAGAATTAAAGAGTAAACTTGCACAAGGGAAGATCGAAGATGGCAATTTACCTGCAGCAAATGTAAAGTCGACTGCCATTTATGCACCTGCAGATGGTAAATTAATGACTATGTCTGAAGTAATCGATGAAAATGGCAAAACATTTCCTGGTAAAGGCTTTGCAATCGATCCAAGCAGTGGGCAAATTTTTGCCACATTTGATGGCAAAATTAAGTTTACCTTTGGTACCAAGCATGCGTTTGAAATTGTAACTGAAAATGGTCTGCAAGTTATAGTTCACGTTGGTCTTGGCACAGTTAATTTGCGTGGTGAAGGATTTGAGTCATATTATGATGATGGACAAATTGTTAAAAAAGGTGAACTGCTATTAGAATTTGACCGTGATTTAGCACTAAAAAATGGTTATAAAGATACGATAGTAATTTTCTATACTCAACCTGGTAGAGTAGAAAAAATGAGTAAAATTTCGGCAGGTAAAGTTGTTGAACATGGTCAAAAGGTGGTTGAAGTGAAGTTTAAGTAGAGGAAACTGATGTAAGCATAAATTTAAATATTGATTTACATGTATAAAAAAGAATGACTTTTAGTGTTAAGTAAACGTTTTGGTAAAGAAAAAAATTTTTTATAAGCCTTTTTTAAAAAAGAATGACGTAAATAAGCCTTTTCTTTAAATATTTATACTTAGTAAATAGCTTAGTAAATCTAAATAAATATTTTACTAGAACAAAAAAAAATGATAAATTACTTCGTGTAAGCGATTTCTAAAAAGGAATCTTGGGAGGAATTATCATGCATAATCATAAAGTTTCGGGGAAACAAATAGTTTCCTATGCATCATTTTGTCTGGGCAATTTGGGGCACTCAGCATTTTATGGTGTAATGAGTACATATTTTATTATTTTTATTACTAGTGGAATGTTTAGCGGATTAAATCAATCCGTTGCTGATAAATTAATAGGTTTAATTACTGGATTAATGGTACTAGTAAGAATTATCGAACTAGTCATTGACCCTATTTTAGGAAATGTTGTTGATAATACTAAAACAAGATGGGGTAAATTCAAGCCCTGGATTTTAATAGGTACTGTTGTTAGTGCAGCATTATTACTTATTCTATTTACTGGTATTTTTGGATTAGCACAACAGAATTGGATCCTTTTTGCAATTTTGTTTGTGTTGATTTACATCGCTTTTGATGTTTTCTATTCATTATCAGATGTTTCATACTGGGGCATGGTTCCAGCTTTGAGTGAAGATTCACATGAACGTGGTATTTATACTTCACTTGGTGCCTTTTCAGGTATTATTGGTTGGAATAGTTTGCCAATTATTGTTGTGCCACTGGTTACCGGTGTAACTTACGCGGTTACTGGCAAACACGAAGAAGGAGCTCCTGGCTGGTTCGCCTTTGCGGCCGTAATTTCAGCCTTAGCAATTATTTGTGCCTTGATTGTTTGCTTTGGTACTAAAGAAAAGCACAACATTATTAGAGATTCGGCCAAACAGAAAACCACTTTGCGTCAAGTATTTGGTGCGATTTTCCATAATGATCAAATTTTGTGGCCAAGTTTAGCTTACTTATTGTATTCACTTGCTGCTGTAATTACTAATGGTGTTTTGTTCTACATGTACAAGTTTGTAATTGGCAAGCCAAATGATTTCTGGGTAGTAGGTATAATTGCAACAATTATTGGTTGCTGCATTAATCCATCTTTCCCAGTTTTGAACAAATATATTCCAAGAAAATGGTTGTTTATTGCAGGCCAAACTTGTATGGTATTAGCATATGTCCTATTTATCTTTGGTCATAACAATGTCTTCTTAATGGATTTAGGCTTAGTTTTATTCAATATTAACTTCGCTCTGTTGGTAACTGTTTTAACTTTAACTGATGCTATTGAATATGGTCAACTTAAGATTGGTCAAAGAAATGAAGCCGTTGTTTTAGCTGTTCGTCCAATGATTGATAAATTTGCTGGTGCTGTTTCAAATGCCTTAGTTGGTTATGTGGCAATTGCAGCTGGGATGACTGGATCAGCTACTGCAGCAGATATGACGAGCAAAGGTATTAACACATTTAATATGATGGCTTTATATATTCCTTTAGCTTTGGCAGTTTTATCTATTGTAGTATTTTCACTCAAAGTAACTTTGAGTGAAAAGAAACACGCACAAGTTATTGAAGAATTGAAGAGTAAACTTGCACAAGGCGAGATTGAAAAGAAGACTTCAGTAGATACAGGAACAAAAGAAGTAACTATTTATGCACCTGCTGATGGTGAATTAATGCAAATGTCTTCTGTTGTTGATGAAGATGGTAAACCATTCCCTGGTAAAGGATTTGCAATTGAGCCAAGCAGTGGTCAAATTTATGCACCATTTGATGGAACGATCAAGTTTACTTTCGGTACAAAGCATGCATTCGAGATTGTGTCACAAAATGGACTACAAGTTGTTGTCCATGTAGGATTGGGTACTGTCAATTTACGTGGAGAAGGCTTTGAAACTTTCTACGATGATGGTCAAACAGTGAAAAAGGGCGATAAATTACTTGAGTTTGATCGTGATTTGGTTCTTAACAATGGTTATAAAGACACGATCGTGATATTCTATACTCAACCAGGTAGAATTCAAAATTCTGGTGCTATTCAAGCTGGTAAAGATATTAAACATGGTGAAAAAGTAGTAGATGTACAATTTAAGTAGAGAAAGAAAAATGACAAAAGCATTAACACGTTTTTATACGGCGGAGATTATAATCCGGATCAATGGCCTGAAGACACTTGGTCTAAAGATATTCAAGTTTTTAAAAAAGCAGATATTAATTCAGCTACAATCAATATTTTTTCTTGGGCATTGCTTGAACCTGAAGAAGGTAAGTATGATTTTTCCGAGCTAGATAAAGTAGTTAAAAAATTATCAGATGCGAACTTTGATATCGTAATTGGTACGTCTACTGCTGCAATGCCGGCTTGGATGTTTAAAAAGTATCCAGATGTTGCCAGAATTGATTATCAAGGCAGACGACATGTTTTTGGTCAGCAATACAACTTTTGCCCGAATAGCAAAAATTATCAAAGATTAGCTGGTAATTTAGTTGAAGAATTAGCTAAGCATTATCAAAATAATCCTAATATTGTTGTTTGGCACGTAAATAATGAGTATGGTGGCAATTGCTACTGTGAGAATTGTCAACATGAATTTCGTAAATGGCTGAAGGATAAGTATCAGACTCTAGATGCTTTAAACAAAGCATGGAATATGAATGTTTGGAGCCATACTATCTATGACTGGAATGAAATTGTAGTTCCAAATGAGTTAGGGGATGCATGGGGCCCCGAAGGCAGTGAAACTATTGTTGCGGGTCTTTCAATTGATTATTTGCGTTTTCAATCAGAAAGTTTGCAAAATCTGTTTAAGATGGAAAAGCAAATTATTAAAAAACATGATTCTGAGACTCCTGTGACTACCAATTTCCATAGCTTACCAAATAAGATGATTGACTATCAAAAGTGGGCTAAAGATCAAGATATTATTTCTTATGATTCTTATCCTACTTACGATGCACCTACATATAAACCAGCATTTTTATATGACTTGATGCGTAGCTTGAAACATCAGCCATTCATGTTAATGGAGTCAGCTCCGTCACAGGTTAACTGGCAGTATAGTCCTTTAAGAGACCTGGACAAATGGCGGCAACCGAATTGCAGGCCGTGGTGGCTCATGGTGCAGATACCGTTCAATTCTTTCAATTAAAACAAGCTATCGGTGGCTCAGAAAAATTTCATAGTGCAGTAATTGCACATTCACAAAGAACAGATACCAGAGTATTTAAAGAATTAGTAGATTTAGGTTATAAATTAAAAAGAGCCGATTCAACGATTTTAGGCTCAACAATTAATGCTAAAGTTGGAATCGTATTTGACTGGAGTAATTTCTGGTCATATGAATATGTTGACGGAATCAGCCAAGACATGGACTATGTTGATTCGATTCTTGATTATTATCGCTAAGTGTATAATTTTTTGCGGTAAGTTGAATAATTAATTAAAAAAGCTCAAGTCCTTTGAATTTGGACTTGAGCTCAAACAAAAAGACCAGTAGTCTGATGTTAAGAACAAAACACATTAGAAGCTGGTCTTTTATGGAATCTATTATAGCTGATATCGTGAAAATTATTAAGTCTGAAAATAATGTTATTGCCCGTGAAAAGGCATTAATGTGCTATTTCTTTGATCTGATTAGAGAATTGATGACAGCAGCACTAGAAGAAGTTGATGCTGGTCTAGTTGAAGAGACTAAAAAGCAAGGCTATCAGATCGAGAAGAAAAATAAGCGTTCAGTTGTGACTGCCTTTGGTGAAATCAGCTATTGGCGCAGAAGATATGCTTGTCCTGGCAAAAAGGCTAAATATCCACTGGATAAGCTGATGGGCTATGACAAATATAAGCGTTACAGTGTTTTGGCAGTGAAGGATATTTTGCAGGTTAGCGCCGTGGCAACTTACCGCAATACTGCTTTAGCTGTTAATACTCTCTCCTGTTTCAATATTAGTCATAGTCAAGTTGGCAAGCTGATTGTGCAAGCAGGCAAACAGATTAAAGCACAGCAGCAGTCTGAGGAAAGATACGATGGTATTGCTCAAAAGAAAAAGGTGCCAGTGCTTTATCTTGAAGGCGATGGCGTTGTGATTAAAGGCACCAAGAAGCGACTGGAATTTCATCGCTATCAAGTCTGCGAGGATATTATTAATTTAAGCAAGACGCGCAGAAAGAGAGTACAGGCCAAAGAGTTTGTTTCTTTAAGCCGCTTGGATGCTTTGCAAGAAATTAAAGCTTATTTAGCCAATACCTATGACTTAAGCGATACTTTAATCATCAGTAATGCCGATGGCGGTGCTGGCTATGCCAAGAAAGACTTTGATGAAATAGTTGGCTATTGCCGGCAGCACGAACACTTCTTGGATGTCTTTCACTTGAATAAAAAGATCAAGGACCGTTTAGGCTTTATGCCGGCTATGCCAAGCAAATTGATCAGTGCAGTTGAGTTTAAATATGACCGTCACTTGACTGACGTGATTTTAGACACGATTGAAAGCAATCTGATTGATGAGCTGAATACGCCAGAAAATCATGAGAATTTAAGGCGCCTGCGCAGCTATCTTCATCGTCGCTGGGTGGATATTAAGCCATTCAAAATGCGTCATTTGTCCGTAATTAAGGCAATTGGCTGCTGTGAAAGCAATCACCGTAAATATACTTATCGCGTCAAAGGGCAAGGAAAATACTGGTCAGAAGATGGTGCCGAAGGAATTCTGCGTGTACTGACTTGCATTAAAAACAAAGAGCTGGAATACTGGCTTAGCAGTGAGTTTGCAGGTGGACAGCTCGATATTGGTGATCAGGAAGAATTGAAAGGTGCAGTTCGTGCCAGCCTAAGAAAGACGCATGAAGCTCATCTGGGCATTCATCACGGCGCCATTGAAAGCTTAACAGCAGGATATAGCTATTTAAACGATTTTAGCAGAAAAATAAATCAAATAAATATTTAAGAAATTAAGGTCAGACTAATGGTTAATAGCCTACCGCAAAAATATTGACACTTACGTCGAATTTTAAAAAAACGTATTTTGCACAATTAAAATTGCTTTATGTTATTATAATCATAAATAATAATTTCGGACCATGTGGGCAGTTAATCCAATCTAGAGACGCCGTGACACAACAATGGAAAGAAGGAATGTCACATGAAGGGCAAGATTGTTATCACAACGTTGACAGCATGCCTTTTAATCGGAGGTTGTTCGAAGCTTAGTACCAACTCTAAAACACCATCGACATCCATTAGTTCCGCTACGAAGGTATCTAATTCTGCAAAAGAGAAAATGTCTTCTAGTTCTTCATCTACTGTGGCTAGTTCAATATCATCAAAGAACTCATCAGTAAAAGAGGATACTACAGATTCTCGAATTCAAGAGCTCAATCAGAGGTTGTCTATGGCAATTGGGACTACAAAAAAGCCAACTGTTGATGGGTTGAACGAAAATCATAAGCGCTTGAATATGCACTATATTAGTAATGCATACGGATATACGGTTTATTATAGTGTTGGAGCTACAGCCAAGGAATTTAATGCCAGCACCTTAGCTAGCGAAACGCCTTATGCAACATTCAATAAAACCGCCTATGTCTCCACAGCGGCTGCAGTGACCGCGGTTAATCACCACGCACAAGAGACTGGGTTACCGGTCATTGATCTTGGGAGTGGTGTTCAGGGGACTATTGATCGAGGAGCTGGACAAGCTTATCTCACATGGCAAGCAGGTCGCTGGTCGGTAACAGTACATGCCTCACCTGTCATGGGCCAAGATCCAGTTGCTATGAGCAAACAACTGGTAGCATTGTTTAACCAGTACTCGCTTCCCATTCCGAGCCAAGTTGGGGCAGGCAACTTTGATGTCACTGATAATGGATTAAACCAAACTATTACTTGGCAAGAAGGTGCCATCTTGTATAAAATATCTGCACGTTCAGCCGAAACTGCCATTAAGATGGCTTCAAGTATGAGTCGTTAGTCGAGTGGCTTGCGTTTAACGAAAGCTGCGATTATTTCAAGGAGGTCATCAAAGGAGGTCATCAAATGAAGAAAGTATATACAACAACCATGATTAACACTGGAGGACGTTCTGGTGAGTCACATAGCCCAAACCACTCTTTCAACGTAAACATTGAAAAGATAGGGGGGTAACACTATGAAAATTGTTCTTTTAGATGGATATGAACTAAACAAAGATTTAAATTGGAAAAGCTTGCAAAAATTGGGCGACTGCACTTTATATGATCGTACACCAGTTAACGATAACGCTGAAATCATAAAACGAATTAAATATGCTGATATCGTCATTACACACAAAACACCCCTGGATCAGGAGGGGTTTGGAAAAAAATCAGGTTGGAGGTTTTTGGGAATGGGGGGGGGGGGTTTTGTGGTGGTTTTTTTGGGGGGGGCCCCCAAAAAAGGGGGGGGGGGGAAAAAAATACCAAAAATGGGGGGGGGGGGGGGGGAAAAAATTTTTTTTTTTTTTTTTTTGGGGGGGGGGAGGGGGGGGGTGTTTTTTTTTTTTTTTTTGTTGAAGGGGGGGGGGGGGGGGGGTTTTTTTTATTATTCTGTTTCGTGGGTGGGGAAAAACGGCTAATGAAGCGGACATCAAGAATGCCTTGAATGAAGGCAAAATTTATGCCTACGCCACTGATGTTGTTAAAGGGGAGCCCATTGCTAGTGATAGCCCATTATTACAGGCCCAAAATTGTTATATTACCCCACATATTGCTTGGGCCCCATATGAGACAAGAGAACGGTTGTTGCATATGACTGTTGATAATATAAAAGCATATTTATCAGGAGATCTGAAAAACGTTTTCAATTTTTGGCAATGGTTTGTGTTTTTTTTTTCCAAAATTGAAAAAAAATTTTAAAAAAAAAAAAAAAAAAAAAAAAAGGGGCGGAAAAAAAATGGTGAAAAAAAAAAAGGGGGGGGTTTTTTTTTTTTTTTTTTTTTTTTTTTTTTAGAAAATTTTTTTTTTTTTTGGGGGGGGGGGGGATAAACCGATCAGCGTCAATCACAATATCATTGGCATTGTAGCCATGGATCAAGGTGGTGATATCTGGTAAATGGCGGTTGTTTTGGTCAACCGTTTTGAATTGAATGGTCACTGGTTGCTGACGCTGATATGCGTCCGCCAATACCTCGGTAATTACTGATAAGGATTGTTGCGGACGTGGAACGTATATTTCATTCAACTGCTGGTTCTGTTGGCTTAAAGCGGCAGTATGATCAGATAAATAGAACCCCTGCCATCTCATCATGCCCTGAATCAATTTTTAAGACTAAACATGCTATCGGGATTAAGACAGCAGAAGGATTAGAAGTTTTGCTCCATCTTGGATTAGATACCGTTGAACTTGAAGGTAAGCCATTTACCATGCATGTTAAGGAAGACGATCAAGTTACGCCGGATACCTTGCTTGCAACAGCTGACGTGGAGCAAATTAAAGATGCGGGTAAAGATCCTGTAGTTTTAACCTTGATTACTAATACTAATGATTATGTTGCTAATGCCAAAAACTTGGTTAAGTCAGGTGATCAGGTAGAAGTACATCATAATGTGTTTGAAATAACTACAAAATAATAAAAAATAATTTCCTCTTCAATAATGAAATAGGAGCTAAGTTAATGAGCTTAGCTCTTATTTTGTTAAAGCTAAAAATATTCATCTAACCCAATTCCCCCTTGTTAAAAAATATAAAACGAGTAGAATGGGGAATCGAAGAAATAATTGAACGACAGAGAGCGTTCGTTTTGGAGGCTAAAAATGGATATAATTGATACGCACAGTCATGGACTAAGTAAAAACCAGAAGTGGGTTATTGCATCTACTTCATCTGGATTCGCACTAGAGAACATGGATGTGCTTTTTTTATCGTTTGCAATGAGTTCGATGATTGCCGACTTACACTTGTCAGGTGGCGCAGCAGGATTGATTTCCTCAATCACTAACTTGGGGATGCTGTTTGGCGGGATTTGCTTTGGTATCTTGGGTGACAAGATTGGCCGGGTTAAAACTTTTTCACACACGGTTTTGATCTTTGCTATTGCCACTGCTTTGATGGCTTTTGCAAACAATATCTATGAGATTTATGCCCTCCGTTTTCTTGCTGGTATTGGTGCTGGTGGTGAATATGGAGTCGGTATTGCTTTAATTGCGGAAAACTTTAAGAGTCATCAGATTGGTAAAATGACTTCAATCGCAGCAGTTGGTGGACAAATTGGTGCAATTATTGCCGCCTTAGTAGCAGCTTGGATTATTCCCCATTTAGGTTGGCATATGTTGTTCCTAGTCGGAATTGTGCCTGTAGTTTTGACTGTATTTATTAGAAAGCATTTGCATGAAAGTGATCAATTTTTAGCAGCCAAAAATAATGAAAAAGGTTCTTTATTAACTGATGTAGTGAAGAAGATGTTCAGTACACCGCGCTTAGCCCTGCAAAGTCTAGGCTTAATGGTAATGATGACCGTTCAAATTGCCGGTTACTTTGGTTTAATGAACTGGTTACCAACGATTGTACAAAAGCAATTGAATTTAAATGTATCTAGCTCAAGTCTGTGGATGATTGCCACTATTATTGGGATGAGCGTTGGAATGATGACCTTCGGTTCAATCTTTGATTACTTTGGCCCACGGCGTGCCTTTGCAATTTTCTTGATTGGCTCAGCCGTGATGGTTTATGTGTTAGCTTTGGCACAAAACATGGCGAGCTTGCTGGTAATTGGTGCTGTCATGGGCTTCTTCTCAAATGGGATGTTTGGTGGCTACGGTGCCGTGATTAGTAGATTGTATCCTACGGAAATTCGGTCATCGGCTAATAATATCATTGTCAATGTAGGTCGAGCAATCGGTGGTTTCTCATCAGTGGTAATTGGCATCTTGATGGATCACTATAGTTTGACGGTAGTCATGGGTTTCCTATCAGCTCTTTACATTATCAGTTTTGTAGTAATGATCAGCCTGCCTGGGTTAAAGAGATTGACAGTTAAGCATTAATTGAAAAATAAAAATAAGAGTTAGGCTCTATTTTGAAGTGAGACCTAACTCTTATTTTTTTAATTAATTGAATTATTTACCAGCGACAAAATGTTTGCGGTCTAATTTAGGAGCCGTAATTGGCTTACCGGCTGTGGTTTGATCCTTAATGTATTTCACGAATACATCGGTATCTACACCAGCAGTCGCAACTTGTTTGGCAGTCTTAAATTGATTGAAATAGTCACCGCCACCTTTGAGAAACTCGTTGATCACGACATGATAAGTTTTATGCAAATCAATTGGCTTGCCATCATTGCCATATACCTTGGTTACCTTGAATGGTTGCGTCTGATCGTCATTTTTGGTGAAATCATACTTTAAGCCAGCCGTTAACAGATAAGTCTTATGACCGTTTCCAAAGTTCTTGTATTGTTGGTTAAGCACATCGTAAATTTGTTGACCGGTCATCGAAACGACATCCAAAATATTGCCAAATGGCTGTACATCTTGAGCGGCGCCCCAAGTAATTGATTTGTCTGGCTTTACTGCAAGACCAGCTCTGACACCGCCACCATTGGTCATCGCAAAATCAACATGTAAGTTTTGCTTAGCAGTTGCTTCACGAGCGCCGGCAAGTTGAGCATCACAGACTAGATCACCGGTTTCATTTTCAAAATACTGATTATTTTTGTCACGGCCGGTTAGATTTTTAGCAATCGCTGCCTCGCCAATTTTTTGGTTAACAATTTGAGCGGTGCGCTGGTCTGCATCTTTAACAATTGCCGTCACCTTGGCATTATCTTTTACAGTGGGATCTTGCTTGGCTGACAATACTGGGAATATGTGAGCTACTAAACTCTTAGCAGCAAAATCATGAGTTTTAGGGTTAAGGTAGCCAATAATATCGTCGTATGCTTCGCCTGAGTAAATTGCTTGTACTAAATGAGTATGTCCTACGGTAGCGTTAGCATATTGATGTGAATGGCCGGCAAAGTAAAGGTCAACAGAATTTTTAGGATCGATGCGATATAGTTTTTGCAAGATATCTACTACTGGACCTGAGGTGGAAGTTTGTTTAGTTTGTGCGTCAGTCTGTGTAGCGACACCGGTATGAGCTAAAACAACAATGGCTTTGACGCCTTTTTTGCGAAGTAGTCGATCATATTTTGCGATTGCTTGCGCTTCATCGATAAATTTGTAGGGATTATAATTTTTATAGGTGGTCAAAGTCGGCATGGTAGTCGTTAAGATACCAATGAAGCCAACCTTTACTTTTTTGCCATTGGCAGCTTTGACAGTTTTGATTAAATACGGCTTGAAATTGTACGGTGTTTTATTTGTTTTACGGTTTACTACGTTAGAAATTACGATTTGTAAACCAGAGCTGCGGTGTGGATAGGCCATCTCGGCGGCATTATAATGTTTAGTCGGCTTGCCGCCCACCAAGATGCGGTGAAATTCACCTAGACCTTCATCGAATTCATGGTTACCCAAAGTACCAATCTTGAAGTTCATGGCTTTGAGAGCCTGCATAGTGGGTTCATCTTGAAGTAAGGCAGAATTTGAAGGTGAAGCGCCAACCATATCGCCAGCTTCGACTCGGAAGGTATGACCATGTTTGTTTTCACGCTGGAAGGATGATTGAGCATTATCAAGATAAGAAGCTAGGCGAACAGCACTGCCGGCATTAGGATATTTAGTAGCGCCAAGCCAAGCATTGCCCGTTCTTTCTAGACCGCCGTGCAAATCGTTGATTCCTAAAAATTGAATCGGAATATCATGGCGATACTTTTTACTGCTGCTCCAACCAGATTGTTCGGGTTCAGTGGCAGAATCGAGATTAGTTTTAATCTCAATATTATTGCCCGAGTCTTTAGCCGAAACGTTGGATGAAAATGCTGAAATGCTTAATAAAGCAAGCAGGACAGCTGATGATTTGAGTAGACGATGTGAATGAAAATCCATTTTTATCTCCTTTTTTAAAAACTGGATGATTTAATTATAATCCGAATGAATAATAAGTAAATATAAAATATTGTTCTGAAAAAATACGGATAATCAGAGGATCAAGATAAAAGAAAATCCGTAAAAGTGAGTACTTTTGCGGATGATGCAGATATTAAAAAATATGTTGACATCAAATTAGAATCTGTTAATATTATTTTCAACAAAAAAATCATTTTAGCTTTGATAAGGAAAGTAAAATAGAGCACGATTTTCAGAGAGTCTTCGGTTGGTGCAAGAAGATAGTTAAGCTTTATTTGAAAATCACCTTTGAGCAGGAAGTACGATACTAGTATTTTCAGGGTCCGCCCTTTATAGCGGCGACGTATCGCCGATCATTTTTGATTGGCCGCACCTGCATGAGGTCAGTAACTTTGTTATTGATGAAGAATAGGTGGAGACGCCCTATTAGATCAAGTAGATCTAGTAGGGCGTTTTTTGTTTATCCGAGCTAAGGAAAAATGGAGGAGCATTATGAAAAAATTGTTAAAAGCTTTAGCAGGTGGATTAGTAACAACAAGCGCTGCGACTATGTTAGCAGCTTGTTCGAATAGTAAAGCTGATTCTCGAGATTATGAAAAATCTTTAACTTGGATGACTACTTCAGAAGTACAGACACTTGACCAAAATAAAATGGTTGATACTTCTAGTAGTGAACAAGCAACTAATGTATTTGAAGGATTAAATCATGTTGACAATAATGGCAAAGTTGAACCTGGTGTGGCGACCGTTTCTACGGTAAGCAAAGATGGACTGACTTGGACTTTTAAATTAAGAAAAGATGCCAAGTGGAGTAATGGTGAACCGGTGACAGCTAATGATTTTGTCTATTCATTAAGACGAGTAATGGATCCTAAGACCCAATCTCAGCAACAAAATAATTATCAAGCAGTTAAGAACGCTCCAGAAGTAGTAGCTGGTAAAAAATCTCCAACTTCTTTGGGCGTTGAGGCCAAGGATAAACATACTTTAGTAGTTCATTTAACTCATCCAGTACCGTATTTTAAAACTTTAACCGCTTCGAGCTGGAATCCGGTAAGTGAAAAAGCAGTTAAGAAATACGGTAAAAAATATGGTACTGCATCGAAGTACATGGTTTATAACGGGCCATTTGTAAGTACTGGTTGGACAGGTTCAAACTTAAGCTGGAAATTAAAGAAAAACAATTATTACTGGAATAAGAAAAACGTTAAATTAAATACCGTTAATTACACCGTAGTCAAAACGCCAGCCACAGATTATACCCTTTATCAATCAGGAAAATTAGACGGGGCCTTTCTTGATACTCAGGCTTCTAAACAATTGAAACATCAAACTGGTTACAGGGTATTTAGATCCGATCGAACAGAGTATTTAACTTACAATGTTTCCAAAAATAAAGATATGGCCAATGTTAACTTGAGAAGAGCTTTTTCAATGGTCTTGAATCGTAAAGAGCTCGCTTCAACTGTAGGTGGAGCCAATACTGTAGCTACCACTTTTACTGCTCCACAAGAAACAGTTAATGGCATGAACTTCAATAAATATTTTGCTGAGCAAAATGCTACGAGCAAGTATACAGAATTTAATAAAAAAGCAGGTCAAGCTTTATTTGATAAAGCCTTAAAGGAATTAGGCAAATCTAAGGTTGAATTTACTTTAGGTGGGGATGACGATGATCTTTCTAAGAAAGTAATGGAATATGTCCAAAGTCAACTTGAAAGTACTTTTGGTAAAAAAGTAGAAGTTCATGTTCAATCAATGCCTAAGACTACTAGAGTGAGCAACATGCTTAACGGCAAATATGACGTTGACTTTACTGGCTTAACAACTGGTTATAACGATCCTTACGCAATGTTAAGCGTAATGATGAGTGGGGGAAATTACAACTTTGGTAAATGGTCTAACAAACAATATGATCAATATCTAACTCTTTCAAGTGAAGAAATGAACGTGAAAAAGCGTTTAACCGATTTGGTAAAGGCAGAACAAGTTTTAGACGATCAACAACCATTGACCCCACTTTATCATGATGGTCAAGCCTGGATGGTTAGAAGAAATGTTCATGGTTTAGTCTTCAACGGCAGTTTTGATTTTAGAAATACCTTTGTTACAAAGTAGGAGAAAATAAGAATGACTAAGACAGCTTTTGTAAATTGCAATTTATTTGTTGGTGATCGGGAACAATTATTAAATAATGCTTGGTTTGTAGTTGATAATGAGACCGGAAAATTGACTGCCAAGGGTACAGGAAAGTTAAATGTGGCGGTTGAGCAACAGGTAGATTTAGACGGACAATATGTCATGTCAGGCTTGATCAATGCCCATACTCACGTGGGATTGGTAAATGCAGCCAAAGATCATTATCCAGAGACCGAAACTTTGGTTACTTATAAGGCACTGAAGGACTTGAAAAACGGTTTAAAAGGTGGGGTAACTTACATTAGAAGTTGCGGCGTTCCTTTTGATGTAGATGTAAAGCTGAAAAATATGCGAAATGATTATCCTTTTGAAGGACCAGGAATGAGACCAGCGGGGATGCCAATTTCTATCTTGGGTGGTCATGCTGATCAGCCTTTAGGTGAAAATCATGAATTGAATGTTTCTCATTTGGTTAATTCACCTGATGATGTTCGCAAGGCAGTTCGTGAACAGTTCAAAAAAGGTGCAGAAAATATTAAATTAATGGCGACCGGTGGGATCATGTCGCAAGGCGATCAAATTGATGATACCGAATTATCATTGGAAGAAATGAAAATGGCGGGAGCAGAAGCTCATTCCAAGCATATGACGGTGTGTGCACATGCGGAAGGTCGGCTGGGCATCCACTATGCGGTAATAGCTGGTGTTGATTCTGTTGAACATGGCTTTTACGTGAGTGATGACGACATTGAATTAATGAAGCAGCAAGGAACATTCTTGTCACCGACTTTGATCGCTGGTCACCAAATTGCTGTTTACGGTAAAGGAAAAATGACTGATTTTTCATATCAAAAAATGTGTCAACATGTTGATGCATTCTACCCACATGTAGGCAAGGCAATTAAGGCAGGAGTAAAACTGGCTTTGGGTACAGATGCGGGAACCTTCATGAATCCTCTTGAAAGTACCGCTAAGGAACTAACTGAACTTGTTCGAGCAGGAGCAAGTAATTATCAAGCTTTGCATGCAGCGGGGTTAGGTTCAGCAGAGTTATTACAGATTGATGATGAATATGGTTCTTTAGAAGAAGGAAAGTATGCGGACTTTTTAGTATTGAAAGATAATCCGCTTAGGGATGTTGCCGCGGTAGAGCAAGCAGATAAGCAAGTGTACCAGCATGGGGTGAGAAAATTTTAGATAGAAAATAAGAGCTAAATTCAATTGAACTTAGCTCTTATTTTTTCAGCTTAAATTACATATTTTTCATATGTTTATTAAAAATCACCATGGCAATGATTAACATTAGAATCGATACTGAAGTAGCTACGATTTCCCAGACATCCCCGTGAGCGGTAATCAGGCTACGAATTAATGCGGTCACGCCTAAACCCATTAGGAAATTAATACTAGTATGGCCGTGGTGACGCAAAGCAGAGATGATCATGGCGGTGAATTCGAAGAACAGGAAGAAGACGATGATTTCATCCATGATAGCAGAGTTACTTTCTTTGATCGATGGTGAAAGCAGTAATTGGAAAAGCGGAATCAGATCGCGGAATAGAAGGATGATTAGTAAAACACCTAATAAACCGATGGCAATGACTAATAATGATTGTAAAAAACGAGCAAACTTGATGACATACTTATTGAAATCTTTCATACTGATCCTGCTTTCTGAATAGTCTGCCATCATTATAATCGACTACTGGCTGAAAGTATATTTTTACTTAAATATAAAAGATATGCTAAAATTTTGAAAATATACTAAATGAGACATAATCAAAATAATAATTACAAAAATATTGACACTTAAAAATATTGACACTTACAGTAGAAGCTATTATAGTAATTGAAGTATTTTTAGTATAAAATGTAACCTTTTTATTAATAAAAGTATTGTTGTAAAACGCAGCCGCTTGATAAATATCATTTATAACACGTTTTAAAGAATTATATTCTTTAGGTTTTAATTTTCTATAATTGTATTTTCTATTCATCATTCTCCCCCCAAAAAAATGAGTTCACATATTAAAATGTGAACCAATCATGGTCGGTTTATTTTGGTGTCTGCCACCCGTTTGGCCCTTACGTCCCAATTTAATATCGAGATTAGTTTTGGCCCTCGCAACCCGTTAGACCCTTGCGTCCTATAAAAGTATCAGATTGACCATGAGCCGACCGCTCATTAGGATTAATGCCTACACATTTATATTATGCCTAATCAGTAATTTAGTACAAGAAAAGAATTGATTTTCTTCAAGCGATATTATCAGATTTTGTATTGCAATAAACTAAATAATATAAATATTTTATTTGTTAAAGTAAAGTATTTACTAAATAGCGTTAAGAGTATATACTAAATATTGAAAACGATTACAGGATAAATTTGAGGTAAAACTTATGAATAAAGAAGAACTACTTAAGAAATATGAAGCAACTTCTAACGAAAAGGCAAAGGATGTATTTTTCTCACCAGGTCGAATTAATGTAATTGGTGAACATACTGACTACAACGGTGGACACGTCTTTCCAGCCGCAATCAGTTTAGGTGTTTATGGAGTCTATGGTCCAAGAGACGACAAAAAGGTACGCCTTTACTCAGGCAACGTTGACGGCGATATCGTTGAATTTGACATTGATGACACAAATGTTGAAAAAGATGAAGACCGTTTCTGGGCTAACTACTTTAAGGGCATGATCACTTATTTGCGTGAAAAGTATGATGGTATTGATCATGGCTTTAACTTGTACATCGAAGCTAACTTGCCATCAGGTTCAGGTCTTTCATCCAGTGCAGCCATTGAAATGCTAATGGGAATCATTTTAAAAGATGAATTTAACTTAGATGTTGACCGTGTAAGTTTAGCCAAGATGGGCCAAAGAACTGAAAATGAATTTGTTGGCTTGAATTCAGGAATTATGGATCAATTTGCCTGCATTATGGGTAAAAAAGATAGTGCTATTTTCCTAGATTGCAACACCTTAAAGTATGAATACTTACCACTTGCATTAGGTGATTACGAAATCATCATCATGGCTACTAATAATCCACATACTTTAGCTGATTCTGCTTACAACGATAGAGTTGCTGAATGTGGTCGTGCACTTAAGAAGTTGCAACAAAAGCTTGATATTAAGGCATTAGGTGAGCTTGATAACGATACTTTTGATGAATATTCTTACCTCATTAATGATGAAACAGAAATCAAGCGTGCTCGTCATGCAGTTAGCGAAAACCAAAGAACTTTGCGTGCAACTCAAGCTATGAAGGATGGCGATCTTGAAAAGCTTGGTCGTTTGATTAATGCTTCTCATGAATCTCTTCACTACGATTATGAAGTAACTGGTAAGGAACTTGATACTTTGGCAGAGGCTTCATGGAAACAACCTGGCGTGCTCGGTGCCAGAATGATCGGCGGCGGTTTCGGTGGTAGTGCCATTGCGATCGTTAAGAAATCTGAAGCTGAAAACTTTAAGAAGAACGTCGGCAAGATTTATCGTGATGCAGTTGGTTATGATGCAAGCTTCTATGATGCAGAAATCGTTGACGGTACTAAGAGAATTTAATTAGTGTGAGAAGGGAAAGTTATGAAAATTATTGAAAAATTTGCGGATGAAGTTATAAATAGTGGAGCCTACGAACCATTAGATCGAGTATATGTCATTAATAAAATTAGAGCATTAGTTGGTGATCATGACGAAGAAGAAAATGATCAACCGGCAGCTAAGCAGTTAGTTGATTTAGCAGTTAAGAATGAAAAAATTCCGGATGACATCACTTCTCGTGAAGTGCTAAATGATCAACTTTATGATCTAGCTACCCCAACACCATCTAAGACCAATAGTATTTTCTGGCAAAAAATGCAAAAGTCTTCAGAAAAGGCCACTGATTGGTTCTATAAATTATGTGAAGACAACAATTATGTTAAAAAAGAAGCTATTGCTAAGAATGTTGTTTTCTCAGGTACTAGTTCTAAAGGCCACGGCTTAGAAATTACAATTAACTTATCCAAGCCTGAAAAAGATCCGAAGGCCATCGCTGCGGCAGCACATGCAACAGGTAAGAAATATCCTCAATGTGCGCTTTGTCTTGAAAATGAAGGCTATTTAGGTGGTTATGGTAAGAATGCTCGTTCTAATTTAAGAATTATCCGCATGAACATTGCAGGCCGTCCATGGGGCTTCCAATATTCACCTTATGCATACTTTAATGAACACTGCATTTTCTTGGATCAAAAGCATATTCCAATGGTGATTAATGAACAGACCTTGATTAACTTAGTTGAAATTGAAAAAATCTTCCCTCATTACTTCGTTGGTTCTAATGCTGATTTACCAATTGTTGGTGGTTCAATGCTTGCTCATGAACACTATCAAGGTGGTCGTCATACTTTCCCAATGATGAAGGCTGGAATCAAGAAGAATATTATGTTTGATTCTTATCCTAAAGTTGTGGCAGGCCTCGTTGATTGGCCAATGAGTGATTTACGTTTAACTTCAGATAATTCACTTGATTTGATTGATCTTGGCAGCAAGATTATTAAATTCTGGGATAACTATTCTGATACTGCGCGTGATATTAAGGCATATGAAGGTGAAACACGTCATCATACTGTCACTCCAATCATGCACCGTGAAGGTAAGAATTTTGTTCTTGATCTTGTTTTACGTGATAACAATACTAGCGAGAAATACCCACTTGGGATTTTCCACCCACACAAGCAATTGTGGCACATTAAGAAGGAAAACATCGGCTTGATTGAAGTTATGGGTAGAGCTATTTTGCCAGGACGACTTAAGAGTGAACTTGAAGAAGTAAAGAAATACTGGCTTGGTGAAGACAATAAGATGGCTGCAAGTCATAAAGAATGGGCTGATCAAGTTAAGGCTGAAAACGAAATTAGCTGGGACAATGTGGATCAAGTGATGGAACAATCACTTGTTGAAGTATTTGAACAAGTTCTTCAAGATGCTGGCGTATTTAAGAATGATGCAGATGGCGATGAAGGCTGGGATAAGTTTATTGCGGCTTTGACTAAAGAGATTAAGTAAAGTTATTAAATCGAGGCCTTGAGGGTCTCGATTTTTGTTAACGGTAACTCATATGCGATTGATAAAAAATACTTTATAATAGCAATGAAAACGAATACAAAAAAGAAAAGGCAAAAATATGAAAACAAGTTTTAATAAATATGGCAGAGAAGATGGTAAGGACCTTTGCGAGATCGTTTTGGAAAATGATCATGGCATGATTGTTAAGGTGCTTAATTATGGTGCAACGCTAGAAAAAGTTTTGCTTAATGACGAGAATATGATTTTGTCATTGAATTCACCAGCTGATTATTCTCAAGAAAGAAATTATTTAGGTGGTACAGTTGGCCGTATTGCTGGTAGAGTTAGAAAAGGTCAATGGAGACATGGACTTGAAACTCATCAATTACCAATCAATGAGGGTGAGAATCATATTCACGGCGGAATTGGTACAGATACTGAAGTCTGGGATTTTAAGCCTTCTTGTAGTGAAAATAGTGCACGAGTAGATTTAACTTTATTGGATCCAGATGGTCATAATGATTATCCAGGCAATTTAAAGATTCATGTCAAATATGAATTGGATAATGATAATACTTTGCATTACTCAATCAATGCTGTGAGTGACCAATTAACTATTTTTAATCCGGTAAATCATGTTTACTTTACCTTGGGTGAAAAAGATAATATTAAGGATTTGTTGTTGCAAATGAATGCCGATTATTATTTACCGGTTGATCATTCTGGAATGCCTGATCGCGGGATGGAGAAAGTTGCTGGCACTGCTTTTGACTTTAGAAAGACTAAACGTGTTGGGGATGCTTTAGAAGCTGACGATCCTCAAATCAAAGATAGAGACGGGATGGATCATCCATTTATTTTGAATGGTAATCAACCTGGTGCAGTTTTAAGTTCTGAAGATCATAAGGTGACTGTAAATACTGATGCCCCATCATTGATTATTTATACTGGAAATGGATTTGATCATACTGGAAAGTACACTGCTGACTTTGGTCAATATGCTGGCATTACTTTTGAAGCACAAATTCCACCAGCTGAAGATAGCGATTTAGGTCGCATTACATTATTGCCGAATGAAGAATTTGAGCGAAATGTAAGCTGGAAGTTTGAATAAAAACGAGGGATTGGAAATCATTGATTTTCAATCCTTTTTGCTTATTTTAGTACGCGTGGTGCTAGTTAAATCGTTTTAGTTAATAAAAAAGTCCAATCGGACTAGACTCAAGTTGTAGTATTCAATAGAAAAGAGTCTGATCTGATTGAACTGCCTTAAGCTTAAGCGTTTTAGTCATCCTAACACAAG
This sequence comes from Lactobacillus helveticus, assembly GCF_046109915.1. Taxonomy (NCBI): domain Bacteria; kingdom Bacillati; phylum Bacillota; class Bacilli; order Lactobacillales; family Lactobacillaceae; genus Lactobacillus; species Lactobacillus helveticus. The sequence continues at coordinate 216,238 of NZ_CP151471.1, forward strand.
TTAGTTTTAAAGATTTAGTGATAATTTGTCGGCACTGGTATCGTTTGTATGCACCGGCTGAGTTTACTCATCGGCGAAATATTGATCAAATTAAAACTACGGACAGTCTGATTTTGGCTTTACTTATCTGGCAAGCTAAGACAGGAATTGAATCACAAAGAAGATTCTGTGAATGTTTCAATTGTTTGTCACACTCACGTTTTAATCGGCGTTCACGTCAGCTATTGCAATTGATTTATCAGATACGGCAAGAAATGAATAAAAAGGTTGACCTGAATGGACAGTTTCTGATCATTGACAGCTTTCCGGTACCTGTTTGCCAACCAATTCGAAACTATCGTGCTAAAATTTTTCGCGGTTATGCCAACATTGGTTATAAGGCCACCAAGAAAATTTACTTCTATGGTTTCAAAGTTCATGCCATTGTTAGCGATGACGGTTACATTCTTGATTATGTCGTAACAAAGGCATCAGTTCATGATGCCAGGGAGACAGTTGAACTGATGGAAAATACCCATCCATCTAATTACTATCTTCTTGGCGACGAAGGCTATTTAGGCAAAGAACTACATCAACAGCTAAAACAAATGGGTTACGAACTTTGGACACCATATCGTAAAAATATGACAGGAGCTAAAAAGCACAATGATCATCAATTGATGGCTATTCGCAGAACAATTGAAATCGGCTTTTCGCTTCTGACCTATTACAATGCCGAGAACAATCGAGCACGTAGTCTGATAGGCTTTCAAAGCCGGTTGGAAATTGCAATTTTAGCTTATAATTTGGCTTATTGTCTAGAACGATTTAACTAGCACCACGCGTATTTAAATAATAGAAAGAGATATTAATGCAAAACAAGAAATTATTGAAGTAATTGATAAATTAATCGAAAAACTGCAAGTAGGTAGAAATATGCTTTTAAAAAATTTATGGGTGATGAGGAACATGACAAAAAACAAAATTAAGAGAAACAACAACTTTACGCAACAAGATTTATCTAATCTTTTAAAAATTATGTTGACATTAAAATAAAATGGTATTAAAATTTCATTAATTTAATTTAAAGTTAACCATAACTTAAGTTAAATTAATGAAATTTTTGTATTTAATATTAATAATTTTTATAAGGAGGTAGTATTATGCCAAGTAATAAAAAAAGTGGTTCAGTTGTAGGTAAACCACTTAGTTCAAAATATGGAACTTCTTCAAATTCACAGACAGACTCAAACGCAGTGAAGCCAGATGGTTTTTTATGTATTAGTTTTTGTTTGTCAGCATGTAAATCAAATTGTCGTAGTGAATGTGCTTCGGCATGTGCTAGCAATTGTGGAAAGGCATGTGCTTCAGCATGTAAAGCGGCATGTAGGGCTGAATGTAGATCAATGTGCTACGGAGCAGGTAGCGATGCACCGACAACGCTAAATAAGCAAGTAAAATCAGTAGAAGATATTATTCTATAGCATTAATATTATCAGGTGAGTTTTATGCATATGTTTCTAAAAAGGATCTGGAATAAATACAAATTTGATTATATTCTTTTGCTTGGAATGAATATTATTAATACCTGTATCGAAACATCTAATGTTTACTTAGAAGGTATGCTAATTAATTCACTCGTTTATAAGGCTGATAGAGTATCATTTATACGTAATATAATAGTGATTATAGTTTTGAATCTTATAAGACTATTTTTATCTTTTTTTATAAGTAAAATACAAATTCTAAAATATAGAAAAATAAATTTAGACTTTAACGATTCTATAATTAAAGAACTATACTCTAAAGATACATTAGAAGTTATAAAAAAAGATCCTGTTAAAACTGCAGATAGAATTACTGAAGATACAGATGAAATATTAACATTTCTATTTCATACAATAAATCAGGTTATTTCAATTTTATTTTCTTCTATTATAATCTTTGTTTATATATTTAAAACTAAGTCACGATTTTTTTTACTCATAATGATATTACTACCAGCCTATATTTGTTTATATTTATTTTTAAAACCTAAAATTTTTGAAATAAATTTAAAGTTAAAACAAGCTTACAATGAGTATTTTTCCGGTTTTACCGAGTGGCTAAGCAGGTATATTGAAATAAAAGGAAATAACCGTGAAAATAAAGAAAGTAAAAGATGGAGTAAAACTAAAAAATCTCTTTTAAATATTACAAAACGCGATTTCCTACTTAATTTAAATATGAGTAGTAGCGAAATTATTTTTCAATTAATTTTTCAATTAATTTTATTTATTAATGGTGGATTATCAGTAATATCTGGAAATATGACAGTGGGTTCTTTTTCTATTTTATTTCAATATTTTAATCAACTTTTAGGAGAAGTAGATGAGATCTTTTCTGTTCTATTTGGACTTGAATCATTTCGTGTAGCAAAGATGAGAATTAATAAATTATTGTCAATAAAAAATGAAGTGGATGGTAAGAAAATCATTTCTAGAATAGAGTCAATATATGTACACGATTTTGATATTTCACTTCACCGTAATTCTCCTTTATTTGTTAAAAAATTGAATTGCACCTTTAGTAGCCCTGGTCTTTACATCATAAAAGGGAAAAATGGAATTGGAAAATCCACATTTTTAAGGACTTTAATTGGATTGTATACACCGATTAAAGAAGGAGAAGTCCTAATAAATAATGAAAATATTGATTTAATAAATAAAAAGAAATTAAGGGAGAATAATATAAGCTGTTTATTTCAAGATGTACCTCTCCCTAGTTGTACCGTGGCTGAATATATACGAGATAAACATACTAATAGTAATAGTGATCAAAATGAAGCTTTTAAAAAAGTATTTTATTCCTCTCAATTTAATATTAAAAGAGTTTTGGATAGAAAAATGGATGAATTGTCGACAGGAGAACTTCAATTAGTAAAACTATATTCCGCTTTTTTAAAGGAAAAAGTAGATTGTTACCTATTAGATGAGCCTCTTGCAAATATATATCCTGAATTGCAGTATGATACTTTAAATCTATTAAAACAAATGGCTCAAACAAAGCTCGTTATAATAATAAGTCATGATTTACAATTTGAAAAAATAGGTAAAACTATTAAGGTAGGATAGTTATGAAAATATACGTAGTACCACAGTTCGTTATTCTGAATAATAGTTCTGATAATGCAGTTGTACAGAATAAAAATGGAATAAGCCAACTTACAGATAAAAACATTATTGCCTTTTTTAATAAGCTTGATGAATTACATAAAAATAAGTTTACGGAAAATTTTATTAAAGATTTTTTTGGTTCATCTCAATGTGCATCAATTGTAAATTTTTTATTGGATTCTCAATTAATTGAAGAAGAGAAAAATTTTAACCTTGAATATAAAAGGACTGTTGTTTTTACTAATAGTCAAAAAATGTATTCCTTAATGTTAAAAGTTATAGCTGAAAAAAACTCAAATTTAGAATTTAACTATGTAAATACATTTCAAAGTAAAGAATTTGTTTCTAAAATTAATGAGTTATTGAATGATAGATTAATTGTGCTTATTTTTAGCCCATTAGACCTAAATGAGTATACGTGGGCCTGTGATTATCTGAGAAAGAGAAATGCGTTGTATTGTACAGCTTTTCCATATAATAGCAAGTTTTATTTTTCAAACATTTATAAATATGAATGGAAAAATGCGTGTCCTAAATGTTTTATTTCTGAGCTTATTTCTAGTTTAAGGTCTACAGGTAAATTTTATTCTATGCCAACATTCCAAACTGTTATTGATATTATTTATAACGAAAACATAAAATTTAAAATTTATGATTTTAATAATTTAAGTATGAACTTGGAAATTTTAAAAGCTGCGTTAGAACTAGCGGATAGTAAGCGTATTGAATTTTTTACCTCTACACATAGGGAAATTGATAAGAATGGATCCTCTAATTTTGATCAATGTGTTCATTGGGAATTGTGTAATTGTTTGGAGTAAAAATGGATCTGAAATTTTATTTTAAAAAACAGTTTGAATTTCAACTAGGTAATGTGCCATTTTTTGAGAAAGAAAAGTGGGATTTTCAGCAAAAAGAACTTCAAAGATTAAATCATATAGAAGAATCCAATGATTTGAGATATATAGATAGCTACAAAACGTGTGAATATGATGATTTAAAAGATAAGTTTTCAAGTATAATAAAGAACGCCTTGAAGAAATTATCTAAATATACTAGAAATGAAGTAATATCGTTATATTTATATCTTTCCGATGATAGTTTTGGATTAACAAAGGGTACATATTTATGTACTGAAACTAAGTTAATTAAAGTAACATCTGCTAATTGGGTTAAAAAACATTCTTCGTGTAAAAGACTTGATTTTATTATTGCTTGTCGATTAGATAAATTAGTTATTTTAGGAAAATCAGGATTAGCAAAAGCATTAAAACAAGCAGGCGTACTTGAAGTTGAGTTAGAAAATAAATTATGCCTAAATAATGAACAAGTAGAAAGAATAAATGCTCAAACCAATTTAAATGCATTATCTTTTAATGCTGGATTAAACATAAATGAGATTATTATTTTAGGTTGTATTCATCTTGAGGGTTGAAGATGTTCAAAGATTATTTAGATTATATATATCTCTCTAATCCAAGTTATTTAGATAATAGTATAACAGGAATAGGATCAGTTTATACTATACATTATCAAAACAGAGAATTGCCATATACTACATCTGCTCAGGGAAAGAACCTATATCAGTTAATTAGAAAAATGTATAGTGAACTTTCTGAACGAATAGGATTTAGTTGTTATTCATATTTAGATAGAAAAACTTTTGCTTTAAATTTAGAAAATCTAAAAATTAAGAAATGTTTGACTATCGATTGGGGAATAGGACATACTCTTCAAATAGGCAATATAGATACTACAGGAACTGCTGCAGGTACAATTTCAAAAAAAGTAATAAAAAAAGCAATTTTTGAATTGCTGGAAAAGAATGAATTATATTTTTTTTGGTATTTAAATAATGGGCAAAGACTTAATATTTCCAGTGTTATTAATCTTTTTTTAAAAAGAGAAGGAATGGAGAAATTTGAGAATTATTTTTTTGAAGTTCAAACTTTATCTTTGTACTATACTGTGATTTATATTGCAATTAAAGATAATCATATAGTAGCTACTGGAATCTCATGTTCTCCTTATATGTATGAATCTGTTAAAAATGCAATAGCAGAAGCTAAGATAATATATATGTTTAATTTAAGAAGAGGCTCGCTTTATTTAGATTCTTCTGAGCTGGAACATAAAGAAGCTTGTAGATTTATTAAAAGTAACAAATTTATAGCACATAATTTAAAAGGAAAAAATATAAATAATAACAATATATTGAGATTAAAATTATCGCGTGAAGTTAAAAATTTAAGTATATGTTTAAATACTTTTTTTGGCGATGACCCAGGGTCGAAAATAATTAGTGCTATGTCTCCTACTTTATTAAAATGTACACCAGTTAAAGAAAATATTTTATTTTCAAAATCAAATTTATTTTTAAAAGAACATCCATGTTCTACATTACGAACCCATGTTGATTGTATAGTAGTTTAGTTAGAGAGTTATAGTTATGATAGTAGATAATAACAGTTATTTCTATGAAATAAATGATAATTTATACTTGAATTCATATAAGGCAGATTGCTTTTGTAGTATGCCTCCAGAAAATGCAGTTTGTGGTGCAACTAATTTATCTTATAGAAAAGCAGTATTAGCAACTATAGGTGAAGGAATGGAAAGGCAAGTCTTATTTAGAAATTATCATTTAATGAATGAGTCTTTTCATGTATGGGATTTGATTCAAAAAAAAGAAAAAGTATTAAGAAATACCTCCTTTTCACGCTTGTATTTTTATGATACTTGTGGATTAAGTAGTCATAGATCTTCCAAAGAATGCATTTTTAATTCATTAAGCGAATTTATAGAACGACAATCATTTATTCTTACTTATCTTGCAAAGCGTGAAGCCCCAGAAATAATTCATAATTCATTATTTAATTCTGTTGTTCCAAAATTTCTTCAAGACATTCATGTTTATAATATTTCAATATTAAAAACGTTTCATGTGTATCTAGGAATAGGATATATAGGGCGTGGTTATTTTACAATTGGGATAGGTTCAGGAAATAATAGTATCTTAGCTTTAACTAATTTAGTTAGAGAATTACTTCCCTTGAGAAAGATTCGAGTTGGAAGAGACAATAAAAATATTGCTTCTTTTTTAGATTATCAAGATATTTTTAACCTTTTTGATACGAAAACAATACTAAATGCATATAGTTTTTTGGCTAAACATCATTTAAAGCAGACTATAAATTCGAATAAAAGTTCAAGTCAAGAAGAAATCTTAGATGAAATGAAAGTAAAATGGAAGATGCATCCATATGTTATGGTTTTCTTTAATGAAAACTATCAACGAGAAAGATGCGCAAATGCAAAAAATAGCAAAATATTTGATCTTGGGTATTTTCCTTCATTATCGGTTAAAGATTTTACCGAGAATATTTATGATAATGTAGAAAAAAAGACAGGATTAACTTTGGATAGAAATATTAATTTTATTCCGTTCCCTTAGAATCATAGGTGATTGTGAAATGTTGTTACAATTAAATCCTAAAATAAAGATATTAAGTGAAAATAAACACTCGTGTGTAATGCTCTTAAATAATAAAAAAATAATTTTACATGGAGAAAATTATCAAAAATATTTTTTTCCTTTGATTAAAGTGTTTAGAAAAGCGATAACTTTAGATAGGGCATTGGCTATTAAAAATTATAAATCTAATGAAATTACAAAAATAAAAATAGTAATTAATAAGTTGATAAATAAAAAGATTTTAATTTTTGCAGGATATGAAAAGATTAGATCACAAAGTAGTTTAAAAGTTCTGTTGATAAACTTTTCGCAAGATGATTTTAAAAATAATGTTAATATAGTAGACCTTTTTTCTAAAAATAATGTTAATTTCATAAATTCGGATTCCTTAGCTTTAGAATGTGAAGAATTGCAAGATTTTGAAGCTATATATAAAGAGGTTGCTTTTAATAATTATGATGTAGTTTGTCCAATCTTTTGGTATTTATGTCCTAAGATTATAAAAGATATAACAAAATATACTAAAATGGTGATTCCTGTTGTATCTAATTCAAATTATTTTTCTTATGGACCATTGATTAATAAAAATAATCTGGATGATAGCATGTTAAGTCTTAATGCTGAGGAGCATAGGTATAAATATGTAGATTATCATTATTCTAGAAGAGTTAATATATTACCCGTAGTTTTTTTAGCAAATGAAATTAAACAATGGGAAACTGATAGCAATAGTGAGTTATACAATTGTAATATTTTAGATACAATTTGTTCTTATAATTATAATTCGCAAGTTTTTAAAAAAAAGCATATTGTTTGGGTGAGAGAAAATGGAAATTAATGATGAATCTTGCTTTATGGTAAATAATAAAACACCACTATATAAGTATTATAATGCTAAGACGAGTTTAAATAGTCAGAATAGTAATGTGTTTGAGACATCAATTGCTGCAGCATTTGATGATGAAAAATATAGATTACATACTATTGACACTACAAAACATACTAAGAGAAAAAAAGGGTCATTACCTCTAGATATAGAGTATAAGAATAATGAACTAGAAAACGCTATTTTAAATAGAAAAAGCACTAGAGAATTTTCTAATGAATTAATTAGTTATACAGACTTTTGTAAAATTATAGGTCTTTCTTATGGCTTTAATAATTATGGTAGAATTACTACTCCTTCTGCTGGTGGAATATATGAAATAAAGCTAATTATTATAATTAATCATGTAGAAAATATTAAGAATGGTGTATATTTATACGATATAAATTCTAATTCATTACTACCGTTAGATTTAAATTTTAATGTATTAGATTATCAAAAAATCACTTATTCTTTGACGTTAGCAGAAAAATGCGCTTTTTCAGTTCATGCTATTACTCATCCATGTTTTATGACATATAAGTATGGTGACCGTGGTTATCGTTTTTTAAATTTAGAATGTGGACATATATTTCAGAATCTTTCTCTAGTTGCAAATTATTTAAATATTGGCTCTGTATGTTCAGGTGGATTCGCTGAAAAGAATTTTATCGATTATTTAAATAATAATAGTCCTTTAAATTTTAATGATTATATGGTTCTATATGAAGAATTCTTTGGTAAGGAAAGATAAGAGTATCAGAAAACGATGATAGTTAACTTTTAGTTTTTTTATTATGTTATCATAAGAATGGATGTAAAATTTTGATAGAAATTTACAATCATTGTTTCGAAAAAATGTTAATTTAAAGTAGCGTAAATACGGAATTATATCAAGCTACAGATTACTACGCGTGGTGCTAGTTAAATCGTTCTAGACAATAAGCCAAATTATAAGCTAAAATTGCAATTTCCAACCGGCTTTGAAAGCCTATCAGACTACGTGCTCGATTGTTCTCGGCATTGTAATAGGTCAGAAGCGAAAAGCCGATTTCAATTGTTCTGCGAATAGCCATCAATTGATGATCATTGTGCTTTTTAGCTCCTGTCATATTTTTACGATATGGTGTCCAAAGTTCGTAACCCATTTGTTTTAGCTGTTGATGTAGTTCTTTGCCTAAATAGCCTTCGTCGCCAAGAAGATAGTAATTAGATGGATGGGTATTTTCCATCAGTTCAACTGTCTCCCTGGCATCATGAACTGATGCCTTTGTTACGACATAATCAAGAATGTAACCGTCATCGCTAACAATGGCATGAACTTTGAAACCATAGAAGTAAATTTTCTTGGTGGCCTTATAACCAATGTTGGCATAACCGCGAAAAATTTTAGCACGATAGTTTCGAATTGGTTGGCAAACAGGTACCGGAAAGCTGTCAATGATCAGAAACTGTCCATTCAGGTCAACCTTTTTATTCATTTCTTGCCGTATCTGATAAATCAATTGCAATAGCTGACGTGAACGCCGATTAAAACGTGAGTGTGACAAACAATTGAAACATTCACAGAATCTTCTTTGTGATTCAATTCCTGTCTTAGCTTGCCAGATAAGTAAAGCCAAAATCAGACTGTCCGTAGTTTTAATTTGATCAATATTTCGCCGATGAGTAAACTCAGCCGGTGCATACAAACGATACCAGTGCCGACAAATTATCACTAAATCTTTAAAACTAACTTGTGTTAGGATGACTAAAACGCTTAAGCTTAAGGCAGTTCAATCAGATCAGACTCTTTTCTATTGAATACTACAACTTGAGTCTAGTCCGATTGGACTTTTTTATTAACTAAAACGATTTAACTAGCACCACGCGTATTATGATTAATATCTTTTTTAGTTCGTAAAATTGTAAATCTCACGAACTAAACCCTTTTTCCAAATCGATTGTCAGGTAAATCTATAAAGTATTTATGCCCACCTAGATCATTTTCGACCCTATCATGAATTTCTATTAAAATATAATATGTTATCACGTACATGATGCCAATAATTGCAAAATATATAAAATAAGCTATTATACTAAAACACAATAAAAGTAGATATACACTGGATGAAACTGCAGTACCTATTACAACCAAAATATAAAATTTCTTCCAACTATCAAATGCAATATGCAATATTACTTGAAAGTTTTCAATTAAACGACTTACGAAGTAAATTTCACTAATAAAGCAGAGCCCAACACAAAAACTAATAAAATCTTGTCTCTTTAACAATATTAAAATAATTGTATTAAGTACAGCTATCACTATACTTACTATCATAACTAAACGATTAATACCCATTCTTTTATTTGCTATCAGCCTTTGAGAATCAAATGATATTCTTTCAATCAACCAATTATACTCATCAATTATGTAATAAAAATTTGCTATAAATCCCAAATTAATTATAAATGCTAATAATCCATGCATAATCAGCGAAAAGACCAAATACAACATACCCAACATTCCTATCCAAGGAAGAATGGCAGAAATTCGTCTTGATCGAATAAATTTTTTAGTTTTATTCACCCAGTTCACCTCCTTATATAAAAATGGACATAATTAAATTAAAATTATGTCCATTTCTATTATTAATTTTGCACATTATGTTGACCACAATCACCACCAGGAAGTGTATGAATGAAACGATTTACTCTATAAGTTGCAGCAGAAACCTTTGTCTGAGTCCCAGCAAAAAGACCTGCACCAACAGATGCCAACACGACTAAAGATAAAAACACTTTTTTCATAAGATTACCTCCTGAAATTTTTATTATATTATAATTCTTTTTAATAAAAATCAACACTAAATTAATATTTTTATTATTTTTAGTCAAATTTCCTCGTAATCCTTTGCCAAAGTGATGCATTCTCAATCTTATCAACTTTATTTTGCAACTCAGAGCTCTTCTCAGCACTAGTTAACAACCTTTGTTGACATTGGTTATAAGGCCACCAAGAAAATTTACTTCTATGGTTTCAAAGTTCATGCCATTGTTAGCGATGACGGTTACATTCTTGATTATGTCGTAACAAAGGCATCAGTTCATGATGCCAGGGAGACAGTTGAACTGATGGAAAATACCCATCCATCTAATTACTATCTTCTTGGCGACGAAGGCTATTTAGGCAAAGAACTACATCAACAGCTAAAACAAATGGGTTACGAACTTTGGACACCATATCGTAAAAATATGACAGGAGCTAAAAAGCACAATGATCATCAATTGATGGCTATTCGCAGAACAATTGAAATCGGCTTTTCGCTTCTGACCTATTACAATGCCGAGAACAATCGAGCACGTAGTCTGATAGGCTTTCAAAGCTGGTTGGAAATTGCAATTTTAGCTTATAATTTGGCTTATTGTCTAGAACGATTTAACTAGCACCACGCGTATACGATATCATTATTTTGGACATTATGATGCCAGTAATGGATAGAATTACTGCTTTAAAGGAGATTAGAAAAAGCGGTGATAAGTCATATATTTTAATGTTGACAGCCAAATCAGAAATCGATGATCGAGTAACTGGTCTTGATAGTGGAGCTGATGATTATTTGACAAAACCATTTTCATTAAAAGAATTATTGACTAGATTACGTTCAAAAGAAAGACGACAAGATGATTTTACTCCTAATGAAGTAAGCATTGGGGATGTTATTTTAAATGTGTCTGAACAAGAATTAGTGAGTCCTAATTCTATTCGACTAAATGGACAAGAAACGCAATTAATGGATTACTTTATTTTAAATGAAGGAAAAGAATTATCTACTGAAGAATTACTTAGTCATGTTTGGAAAAACGATGAGGATGCTAATAGTGATGTGGTTTGGATCTATGTTTCGTATTTAAGACAAAAATTACAGTCGATTCAAAGTACGATAACTATCGATGGAATAAAAGGTGGGAATTATCAATTAGTTAAGTAGGTGAGAGATGATTCAAAAATTTCGTTGGAAATTTATTGGGACTTCTGTTGCTGCTTTATTAATGGTATTGCTGATTACTTTAGGAAGCTTAGTAGGGATTACTCGTATTCAGAATCAAAATGAGGTAGACCGAGTTTTGACTGCGTTAGTGAAAAATGAAGGCCATCTTTCCCCTCGTAATGCCCAACCAGCTTTTGGCAATCAAAATGATCCAATTAATCGTAATTTCTTAGCAGGTAAATATAATCCTGAAGCAGTTTATCAATATCGATATTTTTCGGTAACTGTTGATTCTAATCGACGTATTCATGTAATTAACGATAATAATGTTTATAAGGTTAAGAATACTGAGATCGAAAGTATTACTAGAAGAGCTTTAGATAATCATGATAAGCAAGGAAGTATTAAGGCAGGACAGAATCAATATGCATATCGTATTGCCACTAATTCAACGGGAGAAACGTTAATTATATTTTTGAATGAGACACTTATTTATCAACGATTTTGGTTGATATTTAGGGTGGCACTGGTTTTAGGAATAGGTGCATTAATTGTTTTTGCCTTAGTTTTAATTTTAGTTTCAGGTAAAGCAATCAAGCCAATAACTGATACATATCATAAGCAACAGGAGTTTATTACTAATGCTGGTCATGAATTAAAAACACCTTTAGCAGTAATTTTTGCTAATACGGAAATGGAAGAAATACTTGGTAATAATTCGGAATGGAATCAAAGCACAAAAGAGCAAGTTGACAAATTAACTAAGCTGGTTAATCGGCTAATTTCACTTGCTAGAGCCGGAGAAACTGGTTAATTAACCTTAAGCAAAGTTGATTTTTCAAAGATTGTTGAACAATCAACTCAAGATTTTAAATCGATTATGAAGAAAAATGATTTGGCATATCAGGTTTCGGTTCGTGAGGGATTAAATGTAATTGCGGAAAAGCATTCCCTGACCGAAGTGGTTAATATTTTGCTTGATAATGCGCAAAAATATTGTGATCCACATGGAAAGGTACGAGTAGAGTTAACTAAAGGGACTTGGAGTAAAAATGTGATCTTGCGAGTAAGCAATACTTATACTGAAGGAAAAAATATAAATTATGGTCATTTCTTTGATCGTTTTTATCGAGAAGATGAATCACATAATTCTAAAAAGGGCGGATTTGGCATTGGTTTGGCGATGGCACGTGAATTGATTCAAGTCTTTAAGGGGAAGCTTTCTGTTAGCCATAAAGGTGAAAATATTGTTTTTACTGTCAGTCTTAAAAGTGTTAAATAGTTTTTCGTGAAGTTGTATAATGGGATACAGAATCGAGGGACTAGAATGACTGAGAAAAAATCAATCTATACCAAGGATGTTATGTTAGTGATGGCAGCATCGTTTTTCTTTATGTTTAGTACGATGCTCGTTAACCCATTAATTAATGGCTATGCCAAAAATTTGGGTGCTAGTAGTGTTTTTGCAGGAATAATTGTAGGAATTATGAGTATTGCTGCTATGTTTTTGCGTTCAGTTGCTGGCAATTTGACAGATAAATTTTCAAAATATCGTCTATCCTTCATAGGTGGAATTTTGATTTTAATTGGTGTAGTAGGTTATGTTTTCACGCCCTCAAGTGGCTGGCTTCTTTTATTTAGATTGATCAACGGTACAGGATATGTTCTATGTACTGTTTGTATGACTACTTGGCTGGCATTTTTAGTACCACGTGAACATGTTGGAGAAGCTATGGGCTTTTATGGCTTAATGAATGCTTTAGCTATGGCATTAGCTCCAGCACTTTCAATTAATATTTATCAAAAAATAGGTTATCGAGAAAGCTTAATTGCAGCCGCAATTGCGGCATTATTAATGGTGATTTCTATTCAATTTGTTGGAAATCACGCTGAGCCAATTGTTAAGAAAAATCAACCTGAGAAGCATTTCAAGATTATTCAAATGAATGTTTTGCCAGTGGCTATTTTAACCACACTATTTGCTATTCCCTATTTCATTACTCAAGCGGATATTGTTACTTATGTTGAACAAAAGCATTTATCTGTAGCTGTTGGTAGCTATTTTTTGATTTATGCAGTGGTTTTGTTAATCATTAGAATTGGACTTAAGCGTTACTTTGATACAGTTAGATTTGGTGTTTGGTTTTGGATTAGTTTAATTTCTACAGCTGCATATATTTGTTTATTAGCCATTATGCAAAATAATGGGGAGATGGCTCTTGCTGCAGCTGGTATGGCTATGGGATATGGTATTATCTATTCTGTTTTGCAATCCACTGCACTTTTGCTGGCTCCCGTTGAAGAACAAGGATTAGCTAGTTCTACGTTTTACTTGGGATTAGATATTGCAATGTCTTTTGGCCCAATGATTAGTGGTGTAATCGATAGTATTTTGCCTGTCAAATGGTTCTATGTAGTTGATTTGGTTCTAATTCCTGTTATGTTGTTAGTATATTTTGTTTGGCGTAAACGTTTAAATGGTGCAATTGATCATCATTAAATTAAGTGAGGTATAACTATGGGTGATTATTTAGTAAAAACAAAGTTAGAAAATACAGAATGGCAAATTGCCAATCAAGCTCGTGATCATGTTTTTATTTGTGATGCGGATAAAAGAAGTAAAGAAGATGCAGGTCCTAATCCAGTAGAATATTTATGTGGAAGCATTAATTCATGTATAACTATGTCTGCTGGAATGATTACTAAAATTCATCGATTAGATGTGAAAAATTTTCATGTAGAAAATTATGCTAAGACAGAAAATTTGGGCCATGGTAAATCAGTTGTAACTGAGATGAAGATAAAGGTTTCTTTTGATTCATCAATGAATCGAGAAGAGAAAGAAAAATTCATTGCGCATGCTTTGCATGTTTCAACTGTTTATCAGACACTTAAAGAAGCTATTAAGATTTATGTAGAATTTTAAAATTTAGAGGTAATTATGAATGGCATTATTGGATGAAGCTGTTGTATTAAATGATGGAAGCTTAATGCCTAAAACTGGCATAATAGTTAAAAATGATGATGATGTAACGAAAGCCACTAAATTAGGATATCGTTTGCTGGATTGTGCAGTAGATGATAATTTAAAAATAAAAGATGTAAATCCTCAACTATATGTTGAAGTTAGGATCTCTAAGTTAGCTAAGGGAAAAGAGTTACACGATAACTTAAAAAGCATCAGGGCTAATCTAATAGCTGATCAGGCAGATTTATGTTTGTTAAATTTAAGCGATGATAATGAACGCAATAATCAGATTTGGCAGAAATTAGAACAACTGAAAATTACAGGTTGGGTAAAAACATTAGGAATTGAGACAGATGAAGCAGATGCATTAGAAGCACTATTAAAAAATATTAAATTCAAGCCTAATGTTTTGCGTTTAAAATGTGAAGATACGGATTTACTTACTATAGCGAAAAATAATAAATTGCAGGTAGAAATACCAGTTAAGGGTGATATTGCAGCTTTAGCAGAAATTGCAGATAAGTATCATACTTCTCCAATGGAATTAGTATTATGTTATTTTAATCAAAAAGGCATTATTCCGTTAGTTGAAGCAAGTGAAATGATAGAAAATCCACAAGTTAACTTTAATATTAAGTCTGCAGATATGGCTACAATCAGTCAATTATTTGTGAAGGACTAAACTAGTATGTAATATAAAAGGTGTTATAATAGAACTATAAGTGTTTATATTGGGAGATAATCTATGAAAACTAAGAAATTATTTACTTCTATTGCTGCAGCTGTAATGCTTTCTACTAGTTTAGCTGGTAGTGGAGCAGTATTAAGTCAAACAGCACATGCGGCTAACACTACTCAAACAACTACTAAGAATTCAAATGATAAAAAGGGTACAGTTAGCGTTAAGCGTAGATCAGTAACTGTAACTATTAATAGCGATAAACCAACTTTACTTGCTGTAGGAGAAGATGGTAAATCTGTTAAGCCAGTTGCTTCTACATATACTAAAGGACAAACTATCCAAGTTTATTATTCTGTAGCATTTACAGCTACTGCTCAAGGTTCAGAAGGTCAACAACTTCCTGCTTATTATGTTGAAAATAAAGCAATTGATGGCAAAGAATCAATGATCTTTATTCCAGCTGGCGCTGTAACTGCTGCTACTGCAGTCCCAAGTCAAGCAGATTGGGTAAAACAAGCTGAAAGTGATGCTAAAGCTATTCAAGAAGCTTACCAAAACAGAGATTTGAAGTATATCGTTGTTACCCCTAAATCAAAGAAGGGTGCAAAGATTTACTATGCTTATAAGAAAACTAGAAAATCAAAGAAAGTTTACTTCAAAGCAACTAAAAAGAAGATCAAGAAGGGTAAAAAATATAAGTCTTCAATGATTGTTAAGCACGGTAAGACCAGATACGTTTACATTGGTAAGAAACGCTATGTTAAGTCATCTGCTTTGAAGATGGTAAGTGCTAAATATGCACCAGTTAAGTTATCAGACGATCTTAAGAGCTTAATTGTAGAAAACTAAAAATTTTTAATATATATGAAAAAGTCGAGTTTTCTTTGTGAAACTCGGCTTTTTTGTATTGATTAATGTAGATATTTCCTTACAATGATAACAGGGATTATTATTGGAGAAATATTAATAAAAAAATTGAAGATATTCATCATTATAAGTTTAATGATGCTTTTTTGGGTTCGGCCCAAATCCGTTTCAGCCAAAAGTTTTAGTTCGTTTCAAACTAAGATGATAAATGGTAATAGTAATTATCGAATTTATCAAGGGATGACACATAGAGGCCCAGTAGGAAGTGTGGGGCTAGCTCGCACGTTTAAGTATGGCAATTTTCAAGCAAGTGCTGTAAAAAAGTGGGAAAGTCGAAATATTATTTCGTTTGGATTGATGGGCATAAAGCAGGTTGGCTTAATCAACGAGCTTTTTTAAAAAATAAAATTAGCGTTGTTAAAAAGATCAGTTTGGTTAATAACCCTTATTATATTTTCCCTACGAAAGATGCAATTAACTTTGCTACAGATTCGACAGGAACAGTTGTAAATCCTAATAAAGTTAAAGCATCCCAAGATGAAGTTTTGTCTAATATTGCAAGTGAACATAAGATTACATTTACTTATGGTAAAGCTCATGCTCATACAGTAGTTGAAGTAAGAGGGGATGCTCAAGAAGGAGTTGGCGTAGCAGATAAACCTGAACAGACAGGTAAGAGTGCTAGCAGCTGGTTCAAGCATTATAGAACTTCAGGTAATTGGGGAAAAGGCGCAAGTTATGCTCCAGAAACTAAGCCTCATGTATTAAAAAGTGGATCATTTAAGTTAAAAACTTATTTTTATCAGCCAGCTACTTTAAGTCAAGGTCGCTCTCAAACTGGTATGGTTGGACCAGTACCAGAGGGAATGACAATTTCAAATGGCTCAATGTATGCAACTATGTATAAAGCCTCACATAATACACGTGCGCATATAGTTGTTTATAAACTGAAAAACGTGCCTAATCGCTATATTATGCAGAAATTGCCATGGCTGCCTTGGGGACAATTTACACGATTGGCTTCAAAAATAAAAATAAGTCCTTATATTAAATTAGGACATGGTCAGGCTTTTAGTGCCACACATAAATATATTTATGCGATTGCTAATGACCATTTATTGCGTCATAGTTCTCAATCTGAAGAAATCATGCAGATTAGTAAAAAGGATTTACAAATTAAACGTATTTGGACATTCAAAATCTGGAATAAATCTGCTAAAGGAGTTTTTCATTATCGACTTAATTTGTGAATCTTATGTGCTAAAACCATTTCCTTGTTACGGTCTGCATAAATTGCATCTTTAAGGTAATTTATTGGCTTGAGCAAGGTGTTTCTGCTGGTAGTAGACAAGTAGATTACATGATGATGATCTAAGTGGCGTAAATATCTTTTGGCATTTTGAATTCTAGTATGGTGCTCAAGGGCTAACTTCGGCTTGAAGCCCGTAATTTGATGTTGAGCATTGTAGATAGGAACAACTTGATGATGCCATTTATCAATATGATGAGTATTGTGACCACCAATTTTCTTACTTGCTTTAACAATATCTTCTTTAGTGGTCAAATTATCTTGTTTTTTCAGCCGTGAATTTTTATCAAGATAATAATTGCCAAGACCATCTTGCCGATATAATTGTAAAATCTTAACTGAGTCTTCTTTATTGACAGTTACTTTTAAAACGTCACCATTTTTGTGGTTCATTAAATATATGTCGTGATCAATGGTGTAATTCTTCATGATAAAATATTCACCTCTTCTATATTAATTATCTAACATGATATTATAGTTATTTTTTAAAATATTGGAACTGTTTTTCGCTAAATTTTTCTAAAAAATTACTTCTGTTAAAAAAAACAGTGTTATTAGGATATAATAAGTGTAGTTATAATAATATTTTTGTGATTAAGTATAAAATAAAATGAAGAAAATTTGTCCTAATTGTGGTAAAGAAGTAGACCCTGAGGAGAAGTATTGTCCATTTTGTCATTTTAATTTAGTTAATAATGATGAAACAATGGTGACAGTGAATATAGGGCTGTTAGGATTAAAAAATAATGAATCGACTAAAAAGGATGAAGAAAAGATTCAATCTGAAAAGGAAAAATCTGATACTAAACCTGAAAAAAAGAAGCAACCAGAGAAGGCTGTTTCTAAGTCGAATGAAGATAAAAAACAAAAAATAGAAAAAAATGAGATAATTCCGAGTCCTCTTCCTCCTAAGAAAAAGCCAACGCCTTTACCTAAATCTAAAAAGAAAAAATTCCATTTTAAATGGTCGATTTTAATAGAAATAGTAGTCGCTGTAATAGCAATCTTGGTAATGGTTGGTACGAATTACTATAGTTGTAAAGCTCAGATCGGTCGAATAGAGACTGGATTAAAGAATGGCGAGGTTAACAACGTAGTAACTAACGGGAAAGTTCCACTTACCGCTAAAAATTTAACGCCATTAAAGGAATACTATAAGAATAATCCTGCCGCATATAAGAAATTGAAAAAGAGTTTGATGGGTAAGAATAACTTACCAATTAAACTAATTAAGCAGGGACATTATTTCTTGTTTTTCCCTCGGTATGTAGTTCAATTGCCGACCTATGAATTGAATGTAGTTAATGATTATCACCATTCTACTGTTACAGTTAATGGTATGAAGTTTGTTAAAAAGCAAAAGGTTTTCCCTGGTGCATATAATATAGAAGCAAAATCTTCTTATTTAGGTCAAATAGCTAAGTTTAAGAAAACAGTTAATGTTTGGAAAGATCAAACGGCTGAAGTGAACCTTAATGCTAAGACGATTAAGGTTCAAG
This sequence comes from Lactobacillus helveticus, assembly GCF_046109915.1. NCBI lineage: Bacteria > Bacillati > Bacillota > Bacilli > Lactobacillales > Lactobacillaceae > Lactobacillus > Lactobacillus helveticus. The sequence continues at coordinate 235,011 of NZ_CP151471.1, forward strand.
GGATGCCGAACGGTAAGCTTTATCTAAATAACCATAATATTGGTAAGTTAGATAAAAAAGGAAATCTTGTTCTTGAAGATGTACCATTAACCAAGCCGTTTTCTATGTATGTAGCTAAAAAGCAGAAGGGTAAACTTGTTAAAACTAAGCAAGTTAAGGATGTACCTGCAGTTATCAAAGGTAGCAAAAATGTAGCTGTACTTAAATTAGATTGGCAGCAATCTAAAAATGTTGGTAAATTATTGGAAGATAATTTTAACTATCCTAACTCTAAAGATTTTATTGGTGGCAGTAAGAATAAGAGTTATGTTGAATTAAGAACTTTAGTAAGTAATTGGCGTAATAGTCCTAACATTACTAAGTATCATGCCAATATTACTGTTAACAATAAGTCACTGAATGATATTCGATATTCTGTAGAATTCAATTTTGCGTTTAATAAAAATGGTAAACGTTATAAGAGAGTTCAAGTTATGAAGTTTAGAAGTGCTTCTGCTAGGTCTACTTCTAAAGGTCTTAAGATAAAAACAATTGGCGGTGGACGCATTGTCAGTTCAAAGTAAAAGATAATTGAAAACTTGATGTCAGTTTGGCATCAAGTTTTTTGTTATGGTGCTTTTGAACTTGCTCTTAATAATTAATTCAGAGTAAAATGAACATATATGTATGCATTTTTAACGTAAGGATAATTGGAATGTCTAATTTTAATACTTCAGATAAAAATTATCATGAATATGCTAAATTGGCTTCTAGTGCTGAGAGTTTGATTTTTTCAGATCCAAGAAGCAGTTTAACTGTTTTTGGTACTTTTGGTGAACAATTAACAAGAGAAATTATGCATTTAGATGGTTTAGGCGATTGGGAGTTGAACCAAAAAGCACGAATCGATAAGATGCGTTACTCCGGAAATGGCTATCCTGATGCAGTTTTATTAGCATTAGATGAGATCAGACGTAAGCGGAATGGAGCTACTCATGATAATCAATTTATCGCAACCAAAGGTGAAGCTTTAAAAATTGATCAAAAGGCTTATTTAGTTTGGAAATGGTTCTTAGAAAGTTTTTATTTAAATGATGTTCCTGAATATGTTACACCAGTTGATCAAAGAAATATATTAAAGAGTCAAGCAGATAAGATTAAAGCTTTAGAAGAAAAAATTAAGCAGCTGCAAGAAAACCGGCCACAAATTACTATTTCAGAGGAAGAAAGAACAAGAAGACGCAAGGTAAATGTTCAATTTGCTAAAAAGCATCCGTTAAATGAGGAAGAAACTAGACAATTAATTGATAGCCAATTACGTAATGCAGGTTGGGAAGCAGATACACCAAGACTAAATAATTGGAAGCATCAAACTGAACCACAAAAGGGTCATAGTATGGCGATTGCAGAATGGGTATTTCCTAATGGTCAAAGAGCTGACTATGCACTTTTTAAGGGGTTAGATTTTTATGGCATTGTTGAAGCAAAGAGATGGGATCAAGATATTGCAGGACAAATGGCCCAGCCTAAAGAATATGCTAAGGAAGTTCCATTTAGATCAGATTACCATTTAATAGGGCAAGAGATGGGTGATTACAAGGTTCCTTTTATTTATGCTGCAAATGGTCGTCCATATTTAGAACAATATAAGGAAAAATCAGGTATTTGGTTCTGGGATGCACGTAATCCAAAAGAAAATGCATATGCTTTGGAAGAATTTCATACTCCGGAGGATTTGGCATTAAAGTTAACTGCTAAGAATAAGGATGAAGCAAATAAAGATTTAGCAGATGATGAAGATTATCCGCAATTTGCAGCTCGTCCATATCAACTTGATGCGATTCAGTCTTTAGAAAATGCAATTAAAGATGGAAAAAAACGTATCTTGCTTGCGATGGCTACAGGTACTGGTAAAACTAGAACCGCTATTTCGTTAATGTATCGTTTGCTAAAGCATAAAAGAGCTAGAAGAATCCTTTATTTAGTTGATCGAAATTCACTCGGTTGCCAAACTGCTAATGCAATTAAAGATAATAAGATAGGTACAATGTCGATTTCTTCTATTTATGGATTAAAAGAATTATCTGATAAAGTGCCTGATGCTTCTACTAAGATTCAAATTGCGACTGTTCAGGGAATGATTAAAAGATTATTCTTTAATGATGATAATTCTGAAAAGCCTTCAGTTGGTCAATATGATTTCATTATTGTTGATGAAGCTCACCGCGGTTATGCAGAAGATAGAGGGCTAAGCGATCAAGAATATGAAAATTATGATCAAGAAGAATATGTTAGTCAGTACCGTCGAGTAGTTGATTATTTTGACGCTACTGCAATCGGAATGACTGCTACACCAGCATTACAGACAACTGAAATCTTTGGTAATCCAGTATATTCTTATAGCTATCAACAAGCTGTCCTTGATGGCTACTTGGTTGACCATGATGCACCAGTTATTATTCAAACTAAATTAGCTAAAGAAGGAATTCATTTTAAAAAAGGTGCAGAAGTTGATGTCTTTAATCAGGATGAAAAGACCATCGATAAAGAAAAATTGCCAGATAATATGAATTTCGATATCAAAGACTTTAATCATAGAGTAATTACGCCTAGTTTTAACAAGGTAGTTTGTGATGAACTAGTTAGAAATTATCTAGATCCTACGGATAGGGATGGAGGTAAAACTCTTATTTTTGCGGCAACAGATGAACATGCTGATATGGTGGTTGATTTGTTGAAGAAGGCCTTTAAAGATGATGGCCGTCTAGTGGATGATGATGCGATTGAAAAAATCACGGGTTCTATTCGTCATCCTAACCAAGAAATTAGAAACTTTAAAAATGAAGATTATCCTAATATTGTTGTCACAGTTGATCTTTTGACTACTGGTGTTGATGTACCTGCAATTACTAATATTGTCTTCTTAAGAAGGGTACAGTCTAGAATTCTGTATGAACAGATGCTAGGACGTGCAACTAGATTGTGTCCAGAGATCCATAAGGATAAATTTAGAATTTTTGATGCAGTTGGTATTTATGATGCAATGAACAAGGTAACTAATATGAAGCCAGTCGTTCAAAATCCTGGCCATAATGTAAATTATTTCTTGCATCATAAGGAAGACTATTTTGAAATTGCTGAAGATAGTCATCAGTATCAGGTTGACATGGCCGGTGCTGTTGAACGAAAAGTTAAACGTCTTGATGATAAAGGACGAAATAAGTTTAAACGTTTAGCTGAAATATCATCGATTGATGAATGGGCCGGTAAATTAAGCAAGATGAGTAAAGCCGACTTTATGAAGCAATGGCCGAAGTTTGAACAACTTGATCAGGTGCATCCAGCGAAAAAGCAGTTTATCTATAATGAGCAGGATGAAGTTATTGGAACTGCACGAGGTTATGGTCAAGGTAACAACAAGCCGGAAGATTATATTGATAGTTTTAATAAGTTCATTAAAGAAAATGTAAATGTTATTCCTGCTTTGCAAATCGTGGCTACTAAACCGAAGGATTTAACTTTTGATGAGTTGAAAGATATCAAGTTAAAGTTGGAGCAGAATGGATTTAAGGAAAATGATCTGCAATCTGCTTGGAAAACAACTAAACATGAGCAGACAACAGCAGATATTATCAGCTTTATTAGGCAAGCCGCATCAGGATCGAAACTGGTTGACCATGATGTGAGAATTCATAATGCGATGCAGAAGGTTTATGGCATGGCGGACTGGAACATCATGCAGAAGAAATGGTTGAAGAGAATTGAAAATCAATTGCTTTCTTCTACTGTATTAGGTCCAGATGCTGAGCATGCTTTTGATGATAACTTTTACTTCAAGCGTCAGGGTGGATATAAGCAAATTAAGAAGATTTTTCCTAAATATGCTGATCAGATTATTTATGTATTGAATGAAAATTTATATGTTTAAGGAGTTTTTTGTAAGTGAGTATGACCAATCAAGAAATAGTTCAAAAACTTTGGAATGAATGTAATGTATTACGCGACGATGGTGTAAGTTATCAAGACTACATTACGGAATTGACTTATATCTTGTTCTTGAAGATGAGTAAGGAACAAGACGAAGAAAAAGATATTCCTGAAAAATATCGTTGGGATAACCTAATTAATAAGGAAGGATTAGAATTAAAGAATTTCTATCGTCAACTGCTTCTTGATTTAGGTAATCCAGAAGTAGTTAAGAGTGAGCGCATTAATGCAATCTATGCTAATGCTTCTACTGCGATTGATGAACCAGCTAACCTCGAAAAGATCATCAAAGATATTAATGATCTTGATTGGTGGTCAGCTCGTGAAGAAGGCCTTGGTGATCTTTATGAAGGCTTGATGGAGAAAAATGCCAACGAAGTTAAATCAGGTGCAGGTCAATACTTTACTCCTCGTGTCTTGATCAACATGATGGTTAAGATGACAGAGCCTAAGATCGGTGATCGTTGTAATGACCCAGCAGCTGGTACTTTTGGTTTTATGGTGGCTGCTGATGAATATTTAAAGGATCAAACTGATGATTATTCTGAATTATCAGAAGAGAAATATGATTTCCAAGTTAAGGAAGCTTTTTCTGGAATGGAATTGGTTCCTAATACCCACCGTTTGGCTATTATGAATGAGTACTTACATGGTATGGATGGTTGACTTGAACAAGGTGATTCACTTTCAGCTAATGGTAAGTGGATGAAGAACTTCGATGTTGTCTTAACCAACCCACCATTTGGTACTAAAAAGGGTGGCGAACGTGTTACTCGTGATGACTTAACATACGAGACTTCCAACAAGCAACTTAACTTCTTGCAAATTATCTATAACTCATTGAAGAGGGATGGTAAGGCTAGAGCTGCTGTAGTTGTTCCTGATAATGTCTTGTTTGCGGATGGCGTTGGTGAAGAAATCAGAAAAGATTTACTTAACAAGTGCAATTTGCATACTATCTTGAGATTGCCTACTGGTATTTTCTATGCTCAAGGCGTACAGACTAATGTCTTGTTCTTCACTCGCGGAGAAGAAGATAAGGACAATACTAAGGAAACTTGGATTTATGATATGCGCCATCAGATGCGGTCATTTGGTAAGCGTAATCCGTTGAATGATAAAGACTTTGCGGAATTTGAAAAGTTGTTCTGCGTTGATGATCGTTCTAAGCGTAAAGAAACTTGGGATAAAGAAAAGAATCCGAATGGTCGCTGGCGCAAGTTCACGATTGATGAAATTAAGAAGCGTCCGAATACTAGCTTAGATATTTCATGGATGAGTGATGAAGAAGAACATGAAACTAAGTCATTGAAGGAAATTCTTAGTGATATGAATGAAAAGTCTAAGGCAATTAGTGAAGCAATTGCAGAGTTGAATAAGGCATTAGAAGGAATTGACGATAGTGAAGACGAATAGTTTAGATTTTGATGCTCAAGCTTTGAGAGAGAAGATCTTGGATTTAGCCATGCGGGGAAAATTGGTGCCGCAAGATCCAAATGATGAACCAGCGAGTGTGTTGTTGGAGAAAGATAATTTAAAGAATAGCGATGAAAAACCACATGATATTCCAGCGTCATGGAAATGGATTATATTAGGCTCAGGTGTAAATTTTTATAATGGAAGAGCATATAAAAAGAATGAATTATTGAATGATGATAAATTTACACCAGTTCTAAGGGTAGGTAATCTTTTTACTAATTCTTCTTGGTATTATTCAGATCTTAAGTTAGATCCAAATAAATATATTGATAATGGTGATTTAATTTATGCATGGTCTGCTTCCTTTGGCCCTAAAATTTGGAATGGTGGTCGTGTAATTTTTCATTATCACATTTGGAAATTAAAGTATGATAATACTGCTATTGATAAAAACTTCTTATACTATTTTTTATTAGATAAACGTAATGTGGTTGGTGAAACTGACTTGCATGGTTCCACAATGAAGCATATTACTAAAACAAATATGGAACATTTACCATTCCCTTTGCCACCTCTTTCAGAGCAAAGTCGAATCGCTGCTAAAATAGCGCAGCTATTCGCTTTGCTTCGCAAAGTCGAAACATCTACACAACAATACGCGAAACTTCAGACTTTGCTGAAGTCTAAGGTGCTGGATTTGGCGATGCGAGGAAAATTGGTTAAGCAAGATCCAAATGATGAACCGGCTAGTGTGCTATTGAAGAAGATTAAGGCGGAGAAGCAAGAGCTGATCAAGGAAAAAAAGATCAAGAAGACGAAGCCGTTGCCACCAATCACGGATGATGAAAAGCCATTCGATATTCCTGATAGTTGGGAATGGGTTAGATTGGGGGATGTGAGCTTAATAACGACCGGTAATACTCCATCAAAAAATAATTTAATATTTTATGGAGGGAATCTTTCCTTTATTAAGCCAGCTGATATTCAAAATATGGCAATTAATTATGATACAGATGAATTTCTTTCAAAAGAAGGAGAAGAAAAGGGAAGAATTGCACATAAAGGAGATATATTAATTACTTGTATTGGTAATTTGGGTCGAAATAACGTTCTTAATAAAAAAGCTGCATATAATCAACAGATAAACAATATTTCTCCATTAATTTTAAATAGTGAGATTCTTCATTTCTTTATGTTAAGTAACTTTTTTATATCTTCTATGTATAGGCTAGCATCTGCTACTACACTTCCAATTCTGAATAAAAGTAAATTAGCAAGTATGTTTGTACCTCTTCCACCATTAAATGAACAGCAGCGAATAATAAAGCAAATATTGAAAATATTAAGAGGCATTTCTAATGATTAAATGGATAATAAGTAATTTTACATTAGTAATTAAATGGGTAATAGATAATAAATTATCTTTGATAGCATTGTTAGTATCTATTTGGACTGCATATAAAAGTAGAACCTTTTTTAAAGTTAAATGGGGTAATAATTGTGAAATTACAATGAATAATTCTGTTGTTGCAATGAAAAAAGACGGTACGCCAGAAATAAGTTATACTGATACTTTTTTAACATATTTGACAGTGGTGAATCCATCACCAAATGATTTAGCATATTATGATTTAAAAGTTTATGATGCGGATAATGGAAACCCACTTGAAATAATATATGCGATTTACTTTTATTTAAATGATGATCATACTTATTTCGTACATTATTTGAATCCCTTAAATAGTAATCTTTTAGAACTACCAGAGAAGAATCATGGAGTTTTTAAGGCCAATTCGTATACTCGATTTAATTTACCAATAGTTGTTACGGATGAATATGAATATAAAGACTTAAAACATATAAAAATTGAATTTAAAGTTGCAAAAAATTCATTTCGAAAAATTAAAATTTATTCTAAAACTTATGATGTAACAGGTTGGCAGCGTAAGCCGTATAGATTAGGATATGGGCAAGATATTAAAATCAATATTTTAACAAAAAGAATAGTTTCGTTAGAGGTAAAAGATCATATTGTAGATAATGAAGCACTTTTTAAAAATTTGAATAAAATCCATAAAGTTTTACAAGAAATAAATACACAAGAATCTTCAAGATCGAGACTGTAAAATAGTTTGTGTAAGGATGAATGATTCCTTAAATTAATTTCTTAAAATATTAGAAAAAGGAGTTCCTTTCTCGTATGATTGGTTTGAACAAAAAACACATACAGAAAGAAGAACTCCTTCATGAATGATTTTACCAAAAATATTGCTCAAGCTCTATTCAATCAAGACAAAATTAATGATTTATTGCGTAAAGAATTACAACAAGCAGTTAATGACTTGTTAGAAGCTGAACTGACTGCGTTTTTAGGCTATGATCCTTATGCCAGAGCTGGCTGGAATACCGGCAATTCTAGGAACGGTGCCTACTTTCGCAAGGTGGATACGCAGTTTGGCGAAATTGAAATCCAGGTGCCACGAGACCGCAACGGCCTGTTTCATCAGCACACGCTGCCTGACTACAAGCAGCACTCCGATGTCTTGGAAAGTATGATTATCAAGCTATATTCCAAAGGCGTAACTACCAGAGAGATAGCTGATTTGATTGAAAAAATGTATGGCAGCCATTACAGCCCCGCTCAAGTATCCAATATTTCTAAGCAGATGATCCCCAAGGTAGAGGCCTATCACAAGCGTAAGCTTAGCGATAAGTTCTTCTGCGTTTATCTAGACGCTACCTACGTTCCTCTGCGCCGAGAAACTTTTGAACGTGAAGCTGTCTATATTGCCATTGGCATCAAACCTAATGGCCAAAAGGAAGTTATCGACTACTGCATTGCGCCCAATGAAAACATTGAAGTCTGGACGGAGCTGCTCCAAAGCATGAAGTCTCGCGGCTTAGAGCAAGTAGAGCTTTTTCTTTCAGATGGCGTTGTGGGCATGAGGACAGCACTGGCAAAGACCTATCCTCAAGCTCATTTCCAGCGTTGCTTGGTTCATGTCATGCGTAATATCTGCGCTAAAGTACGCGTGGAGGATCGCGGGGCAATTATGAACGAATTCAAGCAGATTCACCAGCAAGCCAATAAAGCAGCTGCTGTTGATGTATTGCATGCCTTCTATGCCAAATGGGACAAGAGTTATAATCATGTCATAAGAAACCTGAAAGACATCGAGCCGGACCTGCTGGTCTTCTATAATTATCCTAAGCAGATCAGAGCTTCAATTTACTCTACCAACATGATTGAATCTTTTAACAGCGTCATTAAGCGCAAGGCTAAGCCCAAAGCAGAGTTTCCGACTGAACAGTCGCTTGATACTTTCATTGGCATCCAAGTAATGAGTTACAATGACCGCTACTTCAACCGAATTCACAAAGGCTTTGGTCAGGTTCAGGACACCTTAGAATCTTACTTTGATTAAATAAAGAATAAAAAATCAATCTATGAGAAAGATCTATTTACACAAAAGATTTGACAGTCTCTCAAGATCTATTTCTCTAATAACTTTGAGGGAAATTAGTGATGTTTTTAGATTTATTATAGATAAAGAAATAAAGCATGATTTAAATTTGGTGAATCAATTAAAGGCTATTCGAAACGAATTGAAAAAGAATGATATAGTTAATGACAAAAATAGTGATCAATTTTTTAAAAGAATTGATCACGATATAAGCCTAATTTATAAAATCTGGTATTAAGCTCTTTAATATTTGGAAAATAACAATGATAGATTACAAAACTTTAAAACACAGCGAAAACGGAATGCCAACGTGGGATGCATTTTTAGGTCCTATGTTAAAAATAGCTACTACCAAAGACGAATGGATTGGTCGTGAACTTGATGAAGCGGTTGTAAAGGAAATTAACTTGCCTGAAGAGCTAGCAAATTTAAGATATGCATCTAAGTATCATGATTTAGTAGCAATTAATCGAGCAGGTTGGGCTCTTAGTGATTTAAAACTAGCTGGATTACTCGTTTCATCTAGAAGAAGTATTTATAAAATAAGTGATAGTGGTAAAAAGATTTTAAACAAGTACGGCCTCAACATCACCCGTGAACTAGTACATTCTCAGCCAGCCTATATTGAACACCAGCGAAAGCTGCAAGAGAAAAACAATACTGACGAAGATATTTCAGAAGATCAAACTTTTGAAATTACAGAGAAGCAAATCTCTAATTGGTTTGATAAACAAGCTAGTGATTTAACTGAGCAACTATTGGCTAAATTACGCAGTACAGATCCATACAAATTTGAACACATGATGGTACAACTCTTGAATCAGATGGGCTACAAAGGAACCGACGGTCAGTCATTGGTAACGCAAAAGTCTAATGATGGTGGAATCGATGGCATTATTAATCAAGATCCATTAGGATTGCAGACTATTTATGTTCAAGTTAAGCGGTATGCAGAAAATAATGTAATTGGTAGTCCAGAAATCGACAGCTTTTCTGGTGCATTAAGACGTAAGCTAGCAGATCGTGGTGTGTTTATCACTACTTCTTCATTTACTAGTGGTGCAAAGGAAGCAGCCAAGCAATTGAATATCGCTCTTGTTGACGGCGAGATGTTAACCAATTTGATGGTGCAATACAAGGTTGGTGTTCAGGTTCAACAGACTTATGAACTATATGATATTGATGATGATTTCTTTGAAGAGTGATTATATCGATGAGATACAATAAGAAATTTTTGAAAGAGTCGAAAATAAATAATAAGTTTCATTGATAAGCATATTAACAAGAAAATCAAACAAAATTCAAAGCTCGAAAAAGAGTTTGAGCAAATAGATCATGATTTAAAAGCTGCTGTAATGACAGAAAACTTAAATACAAAGTAGGTAGAAGGTTCAAATATGGAAAAATCAGATGAATTATTAAACATCGGTGCAGAAGTCTATCGAAGTGGGGATTATCAAAAAGCACAGAAATATAGAGTATTATTCATACTGCGATCGGTTTGAAAATAAGTTCATGTGGCAATCTACTCCTAAAAGAATTGAAAAGTTGCGTAATGAAATTTTAGAAAATTTGCAATCTTACTAGAATTTTTACTTAATTATGTTCAAAATAGTGACAGAATAATATAAGGGAGGTTTATTATGAAATTAAAAAGAATCGCATTGAGTATTGTGGCAGGAGCTGCGCTTATGGTCCCTGCAGCTTTAACAGGACAAAGCCAAAACTCTAGAATAGTTCAAGCAAGTACTTTAAAAAATAAGATTACGTTCGTTAAAAGCTATTCTCAACCAATGTTATACAATAAAAACGGTAAAAGCATAGCTAATAAAAATAACATTAACTTTAACAAGCCAATTCGTTTTTATGGTCAACCAACTATAATTCAAGGACCAAAAGTTAATGCCTTTATTAATCTTAATGGGATGCCACAAAGTATTATTAAAGGCAAGACTTATGCTGATTTAGGCGATGGTGGTTACGTTGATATGAAAGCAGTTGGTAGATATAACTGGAATAATAATGAAATTGGCTTGATTAAAAACGCATATGTTTACAACAGTAAAGGTCAACGGCTATCAACTTATCGTGGTCGCAAAGCTTATTTAACTAAAGGCAGCAAAATTAAATATGTTGGTAAGAGCTGGGTTACTTACCCTGATTCATATTTCAATTTAGGTAGCGGAATTTATGTTAAGTCAAATAACGTTAATACCATGAATGGTAAAGGCGTTTTGAAATTAAATACCAATACCGCTATTTATAATAAGAAAAGTCAACGTATTAGCTTTAATGGTCAGCGCGTATTGCCTAAATATTCAATTGTAAATTACGCAGGCAAGCGTCGCGCCAAGACTAAGTCTGATGATTACTACTACACAAATTTGAGTGGTAGTAAGTCATATGCAGTTAAGAATTATAAGATTAAGGGCCAAGATTACTACTATATCGGTAAGGGTGCTTATATCAAGGCGATAAACGTTGGACGCATTAACGGTAATCCTGTATTTCGTGATGGTGGTGCAACTACAATTGTTCCCCAAATGGACTTGTTTATCTATAATTCAAAATTAAAAAAGACAAAACAATCTGTTAAGAAGGGACAAAAGATTAGAGCATTAGATCCAGTTATCCTTGGTAGTGGTGATATTGCACAACTTTTCTACAGAATCAAGGGAACATCTAACTATGTTTCTTGGGGTGATTACAGTGAGTACGGCTTTGAAGACGACGCTTATGTAGGCAACTTTAACTTCCGTGTTAGATTGAATCCTATTAAGACTATTGAAACTGCTGCAACACGTGCTGCTGAAGAATCAGATTAATTATTAGTAAGGACACTATTCAATTTGGATAGCGTTTTTTGTTGGCTCTTTGTCAAACACCCTAAAGTATAAAGGTAGATAGAAACATGACGATGTTTTTATCTACCTTTTTTCTTATACTTAGATTGAGGTTGAGGTCGACAACAGAATGGAATATTGAATTCGACTGTCAAACGGGCCCATAAATATTTATTTTCAATCGAACTAGATTAAGGGTGTGGATCTCAGAGATCGTGTAATCAAGAAATGGAGCTGAAAATGAATATTTGCCTCAATCGATTAAAATGGGGTGATTAGGTGAATATTATTGGTATTGATGTTAGTCAAGGTGAAAGTCATGCAACTTTGATAACAGAAGAAGCGGAAAAAGTAGCTTTTAAGTTTAAGCATAATAAGAGCGGCTTTCAAATATTAAGTTCGTATATTAAATTCAATACGATAATAATATTTGAAACTACAGGTGTTTACTCAGCTCAACTTACTACTTATCTGAAAAGAAAAAAGGTTAAGTTTTATGAACTAAATCCTTTAGAAGCAAAATTAAGGATTGCTTCATTGAGAAGAAATAAAACTGACAAAAATGATTCGTTTAAGTTAGCTTTATTGGGTAAAACACAGTTGGCAGAAATAAAGAATCATTGTAATAAACAATCTTCTTCACCGTATGAATCTTTACGAATTTTATCTTTGAGATATAAGCAATTAATTAAATGTAGAACCAGAATACTTAATTTTCTTCGCTCTAGTTTAGAGCTTACTTTTCCAGAGTTAAATCAAATTTTCAAAAATGCTTATGCGGTTTTAGCTCTTCAAATATTTAGAATGTATTGTCATCCTGATTTTTTAGTGGGGTTAACTCTTAAAGAAATGACTGATAGAGTTTATAAATCTGTAAGCAGACGAATACACAAAAATGTAATTCAAAATTATTGTGCTCAAGTTTGGTTGGCAGCTAAAGACTCTTATCCTGCCGTTCCAGCAGACTCTTTAGAGATTGAAATTATTTCAGAATACTGTGACGAAATAGAAAGTTACAATAAAAAAATAGCCTATCTTCAGAGCAAATTAATTAAGACAGCTGTTTCTTTGAATAATTTTAAAGTTATTTCCAGTATTCCAGGAGCCGGTCAATTAAACAGTGCGCTGTTACTTGGATTTACTGGTGATCTTGCCCGCTTTGATAATTATAAGCAACTCAATGCTTTCCTAGGACTAGATCTAAACAGATATCAGTCTGGTAAATACGGTAAGGGTGATACTATTAACCGTAGAGGCAGTAGTCAAGGCAGAGCTGTTGAAACAGATATGATTCGAAGTATGTTAAGAAATCAGGGTAAAATTAAAAATCATTTAATCGATTACTATTACAAATTAAAAAAGCCACCTTTTAACAAGCATGACAAGGTAGCTTTAATAGCATGTGCTAATCATTTGAATCGTACTATTATAAATTTGGTTCACACGCATCAACTTTATAATTATTCTAAGGCAATACATTAATAAATGCTTAGCACGTAATAAGTTAAAAACTGCCAAAAGACTAGACTTTTGGGGTTATGTTTAGTATACTCTTTTTTTCTATGTAGTAATGCTTGACATTCTATAAGAAATCCTGTTGATAGAGAGTAAATGAATAGAATCAGGCAGTCATTAAAAGGCTGTTTGGTTCTTTTTCTTTGTACAGATCTTCTTCCAAACGAATTCTGGTTAAGAGATTGGTAAAATTGGAATAGCCAAAAGCTGTTCGTTCGATTTGTTTGATTTTGCGATTGAAGCCTTCAAGACAGCCGTTAGAATAAGGCAGAAGGTTTGCAGCTGATCGTCATCCTATGCAATATAAAGCTGTTCCAGTTACTGAAAATATTATGGTATATAGGAAGAAATCAGATCATTTAATAGATTGGTTCATTAAGAAAAATCCACACCAAAAAGATGTTGAAGCATCAAGAATAGAAGATCCGTATGAAGTTACTAATATATGGCGTATAAATCCTGCGAAGGACAGAAGGCACCCGGCCGTTTTTCCAAAAGAATTAGCCGAAAGAGTGATAAAATATTATTCTTTTAAGAATGATTATGTGTTAGATCCTTTTGGCGGACTAGCTACAACAGCAAAGGCGGCTATTGATTTAAATAGGCATTTTATTTCTATTGAGTTAGAAAAGAAATATTTCGATGATAGTCTTAAAGATTTAAATAAAGACTATGGTATGTATTTAAATTCTGGGAAAGTAGAAGTAATCTTAGATTATTATCAAGGGGATGCTGAAAAAAGATAATGAGGATTAATTTTGAAATTGAACCGCAAAGCCAATTAAGACCTAAATTTTCGTCTCACCCATTTCCTTATGAAGCACGAAAAATATAAATTTACACGATTATTAATCAAAAGTAATCACTCCGAAGACTACCAAAACAAGTAGGAAATGACGGAGCCCAGTCTTTTACTATCAGGCCCGAAAGAAAAATAGGATTAATAGAAAAACAACAGAAAGAAGATAAACAATGGCAAAAATACATTATGAAGTAGAACGCACAGGTCAAATGGATTTCTTTGATAATTATGGTATTGATTATCAAAATGACAATTCCATTTTAGTTGATGATACTGATGGCATTTATCAAGGCAAGACCAATGAAAAATTCAAATATTTAATGGATTGCTTAAATGATTGCTTATCAAAGAAAGATTTGGGTGCATTCTATACACCAGAAGCGTACGCTGAAAAAACCGGTGAGCTTGTGATGGATGCCGTTAAACGCGTACCTAAAGATATTATTCTTGACCGTTGCGCAGGCAGTGGCAAGATTTAAATGTATTGAAGGCAGCACGTATTGAAGGCAGCACGATTTAGTCATAAAATAAGAGGTATAGTTGATTTGTAGCTTATCTAAGCGAATCTACCCTAAATTTAGACAGAAAACTTAAACAGGTTGCTAACATAACTACAAAATTTGCAAACTTTTGTAGAACTGTTAGAAAGGAAACATTTATAAAACATGAAAATTAGAACAATTGCTCATAAACGCTTAGTTGTTGGAGAAAAAAAGCAAAGATTTGGCTTCCGTAAGACGATTTTAGGTCTCTGCGGGGCAATCTTGGGCAGTACCTTATTGATGGCGGATGTTGCTAATAACGCTCACACGGTACATGCCGCTGAATTTGATCTAGACCAAACAAAATCTGTACAAAAGGGCAATAATACTGCTAACGGCTTAAACGGTAAAGTTGGCCAGCCTTTAGCTAAGAAAGAGGTGCCGCAGCTTAATTCATCTTTAAAGCAAGATGAAAAAGCTGGTGCTGATAAGAATCAAGGCGCTGATAAAGGCGCAACTGGTACTGGTGCAGATAAATCAGGCAGTCAATTAGGTTCTCAAACTGGCGCGCAAGGTGCTGGCAAAGGCACGCAAGGTACAGGCACAGGCGCGGATAAAGGTGCGCAAGGCGACAAGTCAGCAGATGTTGCTGGCAAGTACGTACCAAACCAAAATCATTACTCTAAGGATACTCATAGTGAAGTAACTGGTAAGACCGATTCAACTAGTCCAAGTAGCAGCAGTGCAGTAAAGACTGAAACGACCAGTGTAAGTAAGGCTTTGCCGACTGATAAAGAAGCTCTAACACATGTTACTAAGGATAATTTTCTTGCTTACTTTTCATTAAACGGATCAGCCACTTATGATCAAAATACTGGTATTGTGACTATTACACCAGATGAATATAATAAAGTTGGAAATTTCTCTCTCAAGAGTAAAATTGATATGAATACTAGTTTTACTTTAACTGGTCAGGTTAATTTAGGATCCAATAGTCCTTATGGAGCTGACGGTATTGGCGTTGCTTTTCATAACGGTAATACCACAGATATTGGTAATGCTGGTGGCAACTTGGGTATTGGTGGCTTGCAAAATGCTCTGGGATTTAAGCTTGATACATGGACAAATACTTATAAAGCTCCACTGTCTGATAAAGATGGTAGCCAAATCGATCCAACTGACTCTAATGGTTTTGGTTGGAATGGGGATTCTATGAATGCTCCATATGGCACATTTGTTAAGACTGAAAATGATGAAGTTCCTACTGATAAGGATAAAACAAAAACAGTTCAAAGATGGTGGGCTAAAGATGTTCCTGGAACTTCCCAAGCGTTAAGTAAGTCTGACGTAAACGGCCAATTTCATGATTTTACAGTTGATTATGATGGAGATACAAGAACATTAACAATCAAGTATACCCCAACAGACGGTAAGGTATTAACTTGGACTACGACTGTCCCGAATTCTGATCAAGAAATGGCAATGATTGTCAGTGCATCAACTGGTGGTGCTAAGAATTTACAGCAATTTAAAATAATTAGTTTTGGTTTTAAGCGAGCAGCGACAGTTAATGTTAAGTATGTTGATACAAAAGGTAAACAAATTGCTCAAGGTGATGTTACTTATCCAAATGGTGCTAAGGTTAATGGTACTTATACTACAGGACAATTAGAAATTCCCGGTTATACGTTTGTAAGAATGGATGATGGTACTGCCACTGGAGCAAAAAGTTTGCCAGCGACGGGTTCTCTAACAAAAGCTGGAGATAATGGGACGGTTATTTATGTCTATGCACCAAATGCTGAGAAAGCAAATGTAACTTACATTGATGACACAACTGGCAAGACGTTAAGCACCAAGGACTTGACTGGCAATTATGGTTCAACAGATCCATATCGAACAAATGATACGATTGCGGGATATGAAAATGCAGGTTATAAGTTAGTTTCTGATAATTACCCAACAAGCGGTGTGACGTATAAAGAAGACGGCACGGTTCAAAGTTTCCAGGTACACTTGACACATAGTACAACGCCAGTTGGACCAAATAACCCAGAAAAACCGGGAGAGCCAATTAATCCAGACAATCCAAATGGACCAAAATGGCCAGATGGCACTGATAAGAATTCATTGACTCAAACAATTACCAGAACAGTTAACTACTATGACAAGCAAACAAAAGCGGTAGTTGCCAAACAAGTTACGGAACAAGTCACCTATAACCGGACGGCGATAGTTGACAAAGTAACGGGTCAGATTATTGGCTATTCAACGACTGGTGGTAACACAGTTGACCAAACTGATGGCAGCAAAGCATGGATCGCTAAGGACAGTGATACGAACTGGGCAGCAGTAACTTCACCAGATTTAAGTAGTGAAGGCTATACAGCTCCAGATAAGGCAGTGGTTGCCCAAACAACGGTTAACCCAGGCGATGAAAATGCATCAGTGGATGTTTACTACAACCACGTTGTAGTACCAGTAAATCCAAGCAATCCTGAGACACCGGGAGAACCAATTAATCCAGACAATCCAAATGGACCAAAATGGCCAGATGGTACTGATAAGAATTCATTAACCAAGACGGTTAATCAAACAATTCATTATCAATATGTTGGTGGCCAAACAGCAGCACCGGATAAAACAGACTCGACAACTTTTGACCATCAGGTCGAAGTTGACAAAGTAACTGGAAAGATTGTTAAAGATGATGGCTGGTCCGCCGAGAATGATAAGACTAGTTTTGATGCCAAGGTTTCACCAGTGATTGCAGGTTATACAGCCAGTCAAGCAAGCAGTACAGCAGTAACAGGTTTGACACAAGATAGTCAAGACAATGTGCAGACCATTGTTTATGCGCCAAATGCCGAGACAGCGAATGTAACTTACATTGATGACACAACTGGCAAGACGTTAAGCACCAAGGACTTGACTGGCAATTATGGTTCAACAGATCCATATCGAACAAATGATACGATTGCGGGATATGAAAATGCAGGTTATAAGTTAGTTTCTGATAATTACCCAACAAGCGGTGTGACGTATAAAGAAGACGGCACGGTTCAAAGTTTCCAGGTACACTTGACACATAGTACAACGCCAGTTGGACCAAATAACCCAGAAAAACCGGGAGAGCCAATTAATCCAGACAATCCAAATGGACCAAAATGGCCAGATGGCACTGATAAGAATTCATTGACTCAAACAATTACCAGAACAGTTAACTACTATGACAAGCAAACAAAAGCGGTAGTTGCCAAACAAGTTACGGAACAAGTCACCTATAACCGGACGGCGATAGTTGACAAAGTAACGGGTCAGATTATTGGCTATTCAACGACTGGTGGTAACACAGTTGACCAAACTGATGGCAGCAAAGCATGGATCGCTAAGGACAGTGATACGAACTGGGCAGCAGTAACTTCACCAGATTTAAGTAGTGAAGGCTATACAGCTCCAGATAAGGCAGTGGTTGCCCAAACAACGGTTAACCCAGGCGATGAAAATGCATCAGTGGATGTTTACTACAACCACGTTGTAGTACCAGTAAATCCAAGCAATCCTGAGACACCGGGAGAACCAATTAATCCAGACAATCCAAATGGACCAAAATGGCCAGATGGTACTGATAAGAATTCATTAACCAAGACGGTTAATCAAACAATTCATTATCAATATGTTGGTGGCCAAACAGCAGCACCGGATAAAACAGACTCGACAACTTTTGACCATCAGGTCGAAGTTGACAAAGTAACTGGAAAGATTGTTAAAGATGATGGCTGGTCCGCCGAGAATGATAAGACTAGTTTTGATGCCAAGGTTTCACCAGTGATTGCAGGTTATACAGCCAGTCAAGCAAGCAGTACAGCAGTAACAGGTTTGACACAAGATAGTCAAGACAATGTGCAGACCATTGTTTATGCGCCAAATGCCGAGACAGCGAATGTAACTTACATTGATGACACAACTGGCAAGACGTTAAGCACCAAGGACTTGACTGGCAATTATGGTTCAACAGATCCATATCGAACAAATGATACGATTGCGGGATATGAAAATGCAGGTTATAAGTTAGTTTCTGATAATTACCCAACAAGCGGTGTGACGTATAAAGAAGACGGCACGGTTCAAAGTTTCCAGGTACACTTGACACATAGTACAACGCCAGTTGGACCAAATAACCCAGAAAAACCGGGAGAGCCAATTAATCCAGACAATCCAAATGGACCAAAATGGCCAGATGGCACTGATAAGAATTCATTGACTCAAACAATTACCAGAACAGTTAACTACTATGACAAGCAAACAAAAGCGGTAGTTGCCAAACAAGTTACGGAACAAGTCACCTATAACCGGACGGCGATAGTTGACAAAGTAACGGGTCAGATTATTGGCTATTCAACGACTGGTGGTAACACAGTTGACCAAACTGATGGCAGCAAAGCATGGATCGCTAAGGACAGTGATACGAACTGGGCAGCAGTAACTTCACCAGATTTAAGTAGTGAAGGCTATACAGCTCCAGATAAGGCAGTGGTTGCCCAAACAACGGTTAACCCAGGCGATGAAAATGCATCAGTGGATGTTTACTACAACCACGTTGTAGTACCAGTAAATCCAAGCAATCCTGAGACACCGGGAGAACCAATTAATCCAGACAATCCAAATGGACCAAAATGGCCAGATGGTACTGATAAGAATTCATTAACCAAGACGGTTAATCAAACAATTCATTATCAATATGTTGGTGGCCAAACAGCAGCACCGGATAAAACAGACTCGACAACTTTTGACCATCAGGTCGAAGTTGACAAAGTAACTGGAAAGATTGTTAAAGATGATGGCTGGTCCGCCGAAAATGGCAAGACGAGTTTTGATAGTAAGAATTCACCGGTAATTCCAGGCTATACTGCAAGTAAACCAGCCAGCGATTCAGTTGATGGCTTAACGCAGGATAGTAAGGATAATGTTCAGACCATTGTTTACGCCAAGAATCCAGTTGCTGGCGGTAACGTCACAGCCAAGTATGTTGATGAAAACGGCAATCCAATTGCTGATGACGTTATTGCTTCTGGTAATGTAGGCGATCCATATTCAACGACCCAAAAGGATGTGCCAGGCTACACCTTCAAAGAAGTCCAAGGGAACCCTACGGGGAGCTTTACGGATCAGGATCAGACTGTTACCTATGTTTACACGAAGAACCCCGAAACAGATAACAATGGCGGCACTGAGCCCCATCAACCGGGGAAGCCAGGTAATGGTACGGACACAGGAAATCCCAGTTCTAACCAACCAGGGAATCCTTCCCAGCCAAGTAACGCTACTAACAATGGAGTAATCAATACGTCGACTAATACAGGATCTAAAGTTAACAACGGTGCTGTTAATTCACCAGAATTACCTCAAACTGGTGAAAACAATAGTCAAAGTCAAACAATGTCATTTATTGGTATTTTGTTGGCAATGTTTGGAAGTTTACTCGGTTTTCTTGGTATCAAGAAACGTCGTAATGATTAACCATTAAATAAATATATCTGTAGCGAATATAGATTATTTAAAGAGGGTGTCTGGGAAATAACTAATTCTCGGACATGAAAAAAGAACGATGATTTCCTATCGGATTTCATCGTTCTTTTTCTATACTTTAAGTGCCTTCCTTGATATTATTGAATCACCACAAAACAAAAATGAAAGAAGGCAATCTCAATGTATCAAAATTATACCACAGGCCAAACTGCTTTAACACTTAATCTGGACTTTACTATCCCTAACAATCATTTAGCCAACACAATCAGCTGCTTCGTTGATTCTATTCCGGAAGATGTTTTGCTGGGTGATACCGCTAAAACTGGACGGCCTGCTTATCATCCAGCTATGATGCTTAAGATTTTGCTTTTTGCATATTCCAGAAGAGTATTTTCAGGCAGAAAGATTGAATTAATGCTGGAAGAAAACCTGCCTATGATGGTATTGGCAGAGCACCAAAAGATTTCATATCATACCATCAATAACTTTAGGTCTAGTGATCACGCCAATGAACTGGTTAAGAAAAGCTTCCTCTACTTTACCAATTTGTTAGAAGCAGAAGGCCTAATCAATGAGGGCGCCATCTTTATTGATGGTACCAAGATTGAAGCTGACGCTAATCGCTATACTTTTGTTTGGCGCAAGGCAGCTGAAAAGTTCCATGAAAAGCTCAAAGGCCAAGCAGTTGAACTTTATGATGAACTGATTGCCAAAGAAGTAGTCAAAGCAATGGCTCAAGAAAAGGTACAAACCAGTCAAGGCTTAGAAGAACTAGCGCAAGAAACAGAAGATGAGATTGAAAAGCTGACTAAAGAAATTGAGCAAGAACCTAAGGCAATTCCTGGCGGCTCGCTTAGAAAAGCAAGAAGACGTAGTCTTAAAAAGCTGCTTCATAGGCTAAAAAAAGACTATGTTCCTCGCATGAAGAAATATGAAGAAGCAGAAGAAATCTTTGCTGGACGCAACAGCTATTCCAAGACTGATCATGATGCGACTTTTATGCATATGAAGGAAGACCATATGAAGAATGGTCAGCTGAAGCCAGGCTACAATATTCAAGCCGCTACAACGGATCAATATGTAGTCGGCTTTGCCTTGTACCCTAACCCAACTGACTTTAAGACATTAGAACCATTTTTAAAGCAGATGCCAATATTAGATAAGTTCGATAAGATTGTCGCCGATGCTGGTTATGGCAGCGATTACAACTATTCTATGCTAGAGAAAGAATATCCAGACAAGAAGTACTATATTCCCTACACTATGTATGAAAAGGAAAAGACCAGAAAATATCGCAACGATCCGACTAAGCTGGCTAACTGGTTCTATGATGAAAAAGATGATTACTATCTTGATCAAAATGGTGTCAGGTTCAACTTTAAGTATTATAGTCAGCGTAAAGACCGCTCGACTGGTCAGGTTCGTGATTTTAAGGTCTATGAAGCAGATGAATTCCAACTAACGCCAGAATTAGAACGCCTAGCCAAAACCAAAAGTGGTCGTCAACGCCAAGTACGCTATAATCCTAACTGGCAGTATTTAAAGGAAAAAGCCAAAGAAGTTCTTCAGAGTCCTGAAGGCAGGCACATCTACAGCATGAGAAAGTATGATGTGGAGCCAATTTTTGGACATTTGAAGAACGTTTTTGGCATGCGTCGAACTCATTTAAGAGGCAAAAAGAAGGTTGAAACTGATGTTGGCATAGCCTTCATGATGATGAATTTAAGCAAATATTGGAACAGAAGATGGTCAAAAGACCAATTTTCTTTGTTCAAAAATAAAAATAGAGAGAAAAAACGACCAATCAAACTCAAATTAAGAGTTGAATTGATCGTTTTTCAGTATCTAAGGGTTGGTTATTTCCCAGACACCTTTATTTGGCTCTACGTCGGCAAGAATGTCAATAGGGTAAGCGTCCAAAACTGAAGTATCTTTTTTGGCTCCTAATTTTCGGCTATCCTTGTTTCATAAACTTAAGGAGGCAACGAATATGCTTGAAAAACAACAGTCAATCGTGGCTCTGGATCATCCGAAAAGACCAAAAAAGGCACGTCCGCCACGCAACAATTTGATGCTTAGTCTGAAAAAGAATGACCTTGAACTGAATTTTTATAGCTCTTTGGATCCTGATGGCCTAAACAAAATCTTGAGCAAGGTCCTATCATGATTAACCTTTATGACTTGGGGCAGGTCTACATTGTTTGTGGTCGAACAGATATGAGACGCGGAATCGATGGCCTGGCTGCCATAGTTAAAGATGAATTTGATTTGGATCCTTTTTCTGGCCGAGTCTTTATCTTCTGTGGTGGCAAGGCAACTGTAACTCGTAATCAAAAGATTAAATATGCTGGCAAATTGACAGAAACTTCACGTGAACTTTACTATTACGTTGGCAGCGGTGCTTATGTTAAGGCAAAAGATGTAAGCTAAGTTGCCGGTAAAAATGTAATGTTCTTGAAAACCAACACTTATGTCTACAACAAGAAGTGTCAACGTATCAAGAAACAAGGTACTTTAAGACAAGGTACTTTAGTGACATACAGTGGTAGTGTCAAAGCTGCTAGTTCATCAGATGATTTCTTCTTCTACCCAAGTGAATCTTCTAATAAAGATCCACAAGCTTTGAAACAATACAAGATTAAAGGGAAAGTTTACTACGCTTTAGGTGGCGGTCGCTACGTTAAGGCAGTGAATGTAAGTAAAATCAATGGTCAATATGTCTTCACAAAGCAACCAACTTATGTAATTCCCCGTGCTGATATGTATGTTTTGAACAAAGATTTAAAGGAAACTTAAGTTGTTCATGCTGGTAGCAAAGTCAAGATTGATCAGGTTTTGATCGATACTGACTACACTGACCCACAATTGTATGTCAGAATAGCTGGCACCAAGGATCAATTCTTGTACTGGACTGATGCAGGTGATTATCCAGATGAAGATGAGGGTAATTTTAGCTTTAGATTCTTCATGGATGATAATCATAATTTTGCGGAATCAACTCAATCGTTGGTTACTTTTAAACAAGGCCTAGAAAAGACTACACCACTTTACAATGATCAAGGTCAGTTAGTTGATTTAGGTGGCAAATATTTGGAAAAGGCAGCTCGTGGCAACTTTTTGCCTGAGAACAATTATCAGGTTGATTATGCTCGTTACATTTGGGTACCTAGTGAAAAGAAAGCAGAACTTTTCTATCACTTAATTGGTACTACTTTTTCAATGCGTGATCCACATAGTAAATATCAATACACTTGGGTTAAGCAAAATGTTGGTAGTGTTTATGTAAAGGCGAGTGATGTTATTTTCAAAGGTTTGAAAGTTAAGACTCAAAATACTGCAGAAGAGGCTACCAAGTTAGCTGAAAAGTAGAAAAATATTGAAGCGCTGTCGTTTGACGGTGCTTTTTATGTCGATAAAAAATTCTAAAATATTTATTGACAACAGCTAAAAGAAAGATTAATATAACATTAAATTCATTTAAGAAAGGAGTCACATATCATGTTAGAATCACAAAGCGCATTAACAGTAGAATTACGACGCCGCCACCAAAATGATGGTTTATTTGTGATCCTAAATTATGGTGTGTGGCGATCCTAATCTCAGATAATTGATTTACTAATTATTCTATGAAGGTTCACATTCCTTAATTGGGATGTGGGCCTTTTTTTATTTTTTTAGAAAAGAGAAATGACTATGAAAGCTATTAAATTTATCAGTACTACCGGTTTACTTATTGGTGCAGCTTTAAGTTTAGCTGCATGTGGTCAAAATAATAAGAATGCAGCCAAGACTGCGAAGAAGTTCCCTGAACAAACCCCACAAAAGACAGCAAAACAGGGTGGAACTTTAACCTATGCTATTGAAACTGATACTCCTTTTAAAGGAATTTTTGATAGTCAGTTATCAGTTGATCAAGTGGATTCAGACGTAATGCAATTTGGTAATGAGGCTTTGTTCGATACTGATAATCAATATAAGATAACTAATAAAGGCCCAGCTACTTTTAAATTAGACAAGAAAGCCAAGACAGTAACAATTACTGTTAAGAAAGGAGTTAAGTGGTCCGATGGTAAGCAAGTTATTGCTAAGGATTTGGAATATCCATATGAAATGACTACCAACAAAGCTACCAACAGTCTGCTGTACTCAGATTCTCTAGCTAATATTGTGGGAATGAAAGCCTATCACAATGGCAAAGCGAAAACTATTTCAGGCATAACTTATCCTGATGGTGAAAATGGCAGAACTATCGTCATTCACTTTTTAGCAATGAAGCCAGGGATGTTGCAATCTGGTAATGATTATTTCATTGAAACAGCAGCTCCATACCATCATTTAAAGGATGTACCTTTTAGTAAATTAGTTTCATCAGATCAAATCAGAAAGGATCCATTATTCTTTGGTCCATATAAAGTTAGCAAAGTTGTCAGAGGTCAGTCAGTAACTTGGGTTCCTAATAAATATTATTGGAGAGGTAAACCAAAGTTGAATAAGATTGTGGCGCAAGTTGTTTCAACTAAGACAGCTAGCCAAGCGATTAAGAGTCACAAGTTTGATATTGCAGATGTAGTTAACTCTGATTGGCAAGCCGTTAAAACTGCCAAAGATGTTAAATTTATTGAGAAGATTCCTCTTGCATATAGTTACTTAGGCTTCAAAGTCGGGAAGTGGGAGAATGGCAAGAATGTCATGGATAAGAATGCCAAGATGAACAATAAATCTTTGCGTCAGGCAATTGCCTATGCCATGAATATTAATCAAGTTGAAAAGAGATACACGCAAGGTTTGACTTTCAGAGTGCCAACTTTGATTCCTGCTCAATTTGGCGATTACTTCGATAAAAATGCAAAAGGCTTTCCATACAATTTAAAGAAAGCCAACCAATTATTGGATAAAGCTGGCTACAAGAAGAAAGGCAAATGGAGGGTTCAACCTAATGGCAAGCCTTTGAGTATTCACTTGGCCGCAATGACAGGTTCCGCAGTGCAAGAGCCGATTATTCAGAATTATATTCAACAGTGGCATAAAATCGGCTTGCATGTCAGCTTAACTGGTGGCAGATTAATTGAGTTCAATTCCTTCTACGACAAACTGGACCACGATGATAAAAATGTTGATATGTTTATGGCAGCTTGGTCATTGTCATCAGAGCCTTCACCAAGAGGGATATACAGCGAAACTAACCCAATGAATGACTCTAGATTTGCTACTAAGGAAAACAATAAATTATTAAATGAGATTGATTCAACTAAGGCATTCAATCACAAGTACCGGGTAGCAGCTTTTCATAGGTGGCAACAATATATGAACGATGAAGCTTATATTGTGCCAATGACTAATTCATATTCAATTCAGGCAGTCAATAATAAGATTGTAAACTACTCATTAAAACCAGCAGCTGCAAATAGTGTTTGGTACAAGGTTGGCTATGCTAAATAAATTGTGAATAGAAAAAGATTGCTCTAATCACTAGATCCATACATATGTTCGCATTATAATTTAACTTGCAATGACTTTTAAGGGTAGGTTTAGTGATTATGAAGAAAGAAATAATTGATGTTGAAAATAAAGATGTAAGAAAGAAATTACGTAGAAAGTATTTAGTGAGCCTTTTTGGGGATGCGTTGGGTTTAATTAGTGTTATCTTCTTAGCCCATGCACGAGCTCAAAATAATCTCTCACTCATGATTTGGACGTGTATTTAAATACACTAGCTTTAATTTTCATAATTACTGGCAACTTCTTCATAGCTTCAAAAGAGTATAAACAAATTAGACGTCTATCGGCACAAGAACTTAAAGAAATAAGTGAAGAATTAGATAAATTTCCTGATCCTTTTGATAGTCGAGGATTAACAATTGTTTCGACTTTATTTTTATTAGTCTGGCTGTTGTGCTATTGTTTGGCTTAGTTAAGTTATCACAGTATGGTCTGATTGAGTTTATCTGTTTCATCTATGCGATTTGCTTTGTAGTCGATTTAAGAAACGTTGT
Organism: Lactobacillus helveticus; assembly: GCF_046109915.1. Taxonomy (NCBI): domain Bacteria; kingdom Bacillati; phylum Bacillota; class Bacilli; order Lactobacillales; family Lactobacillaceae; genus Lactobacillus; species Lactobacillus helveticus. Next base: position 261,024 of record NZ_CP151471.1, read on the forward strand.
TAAGTATTCGATTTAAATTATTTTAATTATGCAACAGGTACTAGTCGAATAGAATAAAAGTAAAATGATCCACTACCAATTAAAGTAATGGATCATTTTTTAACTTGCAATTAAAATCCTCCCAAGAGGGCTGCTAGTGTACCAATTCTGCGGTTGCATAGCTGCTAAACTAGCGACAATAATAAAAATTCCACCAATGGAAATTGATAGGGCAAAAAGGTAATTAAACATAATGAACGGAGAACTCCCATTAATAGCTTGACGTAAAATGTGAATAGCAAATGCTACTACAATCATCCCTACTAAGATGCCAATTTGATAATAAACATACATCTGTTTTCTCCTCGCCTCTTTTTTAAATCTGTTAAATATTATATGATTTTTTGAAATAATAAACAAAAATTAAAAATTTATTTGACTTATATTAATAAGACTATTATTATTCACATTAAAGTAAGATATTTTAATGAATGAGAGGTATGTAAATGGATTGGACCATTATACAGCAGGCATTGCCAGCATATGGGCATGGCTTCGTTCTTACTGTTTGGCTATCATTGGTTGGGATTATTGGCTCAATCATTGTTGGAGTCATTGCAAGTTTGCTGCAATACTTTAAGACCCCGATCTTAAGTCAGATTGCAACAGCTTATGTCGAATTGGCACGCAATACACCGCTTTTAATTCAACTTTTCTTTTTGTATTATGCATTACCGGTAATTGGTTGGCGAATGTCATCAGTTACCGCTGGTATTATTGGTTTGATTTTCCTGGGTGGAGGCTACATGGCAGAAGGTTTTACCGGTGGCTTTCAAGGTGTAACGGATAGTCAGATTAATTCAGGCGAAGCATTAGGGATGAATCGCTTTCAATTAGCAAGATACGTTGTATTTCCTCAAGGTTTTGCCTTAAGTATGCCAGCTTTGGCAGCCAATGTGATTTTTCTAATTAAGGAAACATCTATTTTTACAGTGATTGCGATTCCTGAATTGACCAATACGGCATTGGATTTGATCGGGATGTATTACCGGTCTAATGAATATCTATTAATGTTGGTTATCGGGTATGCAATTATTATGATTCCAGTAATTTTACTTTTAAACTGGCTAGAAAGGAAAGTTCGTTATGGCGCATTCGGGGATTAATGTCTTATTTAGCGGCAGCAACTTTGACCGACTACTAGTTGGTTTATGGACATCTATTTGGATTGCTGCTTTGTCAATTTTTATTGGATTGCTTATTGGTACTGTCTTTGGCGTTCTTCGTACAATGCCAAATAAGATCATTCGTTGCATTTTAAGAGTCTACATGGAAATCTTTAGAATTTTACCTAGTGTAGTTCTACTTTATTTGGTTTATTACATTTTGCCTAGAAGCTTGCATATTAACTGGCCTGGCACTTGGATGGCAGTTTTAGCATTTTCGCTTTGGGTAGCAGCGGAATTCAGTGATATTGTTCGTGGGGCTTTGCAATCCGTACCATTAGCGCAAAAGGAAAGCGGTCTAGCTTTAGGATTGAGCAAGACGCAACTTTTCTTATATGTTTTGTTACCGCAAGCATTCAAATTGGAATTGCCAGCTACAATCAACTTGGCAACAAGAGTAATTAAAACAACTTCTATTTTAATGTTGATCAGTGTAATGGATGTTATCAATGTTGGACAACAAATTATTGAAGCAAATAATCAAAAATTCCCAACAGGTGTTTTCTGGGTTTATGGTTTGATCTTCTTCTTTTACTTTATCCTGGATTATCCTTTATCAGTATGGGCAAAGAGTTTAATGGCAAAGCAAAAATAGGTGAGAAAAATGACTGAAGAAATTTTAAAAGTGGAACATCTAAACAAGTTTTATGGTGACTGGCAAGCACTTCACGATATTAGCTTTAATTTGAAAAAGGGTGAAGTTTTGGCGATTCTGGGTCCCTCAGGTTCAGGTAAATCAACACTCTTAAGAACACTGAATGGTTTGGAAAATTATAAAAATGGTGAGATTGTCTTTCATGGTAAAAAGGTCCAGTCCTCTCAAAAAGAATGGCAAGCTATTCGACAAAAGATTGGCATGGTTTTTCAATCATATGATCTTTTTCCAAACCTAACAGTAATGCAAAATATTCTTTTGGCACCTACAAAGGTCCAAAAACGGGATCGAGCAGAAGTAGAACAAGAAGCACATCATTTGTTAAAACGGGTAAATATGGATCAATATGCTGACACGTATCCTCGAGAATTATCTGGTGGTCAACAACAAAGAGTGGCAATTGTCCGTACCTTAGTTATGAAGCCTGAAATTATTCTACTTGATGAAATTACTGCATCTCTTGACCCTGAAATGGTTCGTGGTATTGAAGATATTGTTAAAAAGCTTTCAGAAAATGATCATATGACGATGGTCTTAGTTACTCACCAAATGAACTTTGCTAAACGTGTCGCTGATCAAGTCCTCTTTTTGGAAAAAGGCAGGATTCTTGAGAAAACTCCTTGTGAACAGTTCTTTACTGAACCACAATCTGAAAGAGCTCAGCAATTCCTCACTGATATGGACTTCTAGGGGGATGAAACTATGAGTGGACGAAAGATATTCAACACTATTATTAGTGTAATTGCCGCTGTCGTAGTGTTAGCTTCAGCTTATATGGGTTTAACTAAACCATATCTAGCTCGTTCTGCTGGTGGTGGCGGTTGGAGTAACAATAATAGTGTGACCCAAATTAAGCGTCGAGGTTATATTCGAATTGGTGTTTATGGCGACTTACCACCATATGGTTGGGTTAACTCTCAAGGTAAACGGGTTGGTTTTGATTTGCGACTTGCACGAGAATTAGCTAAAGAATTAGGTGTGAAACCACGATTTACCCAACTTAACGGAAATAACCGGGTTGACGCATTGAATTCTAATAAAGTAGATATGGTCTTAGCCAACTTTACCAAGACTCCAGAAAGAGCAGAAGTAGTAGATTTTGCCCATCCTTACATGAAAGTATCAACTGGTGTCGTTTCACCTAAGAGTCACCCGATTACCAGTGAAAAGCAATTGCGAGGGAAACAATTGATTCTTTTGAAAGGATCAACGGGTGAAAACTACTTTGCTAACCGTCCTGGAATAAAGCTTTTACGTTTTGATTCAGAAACCCAGCAATTTAATGCAATGAAAAATAAGCGAGGAGCTGCATTAGCTGATGATAACTCCTACTTATATGCCTGGATTAAAAAGAATCCGCAATATGTAGTCGGAATTAGATCAATTGGTCCTCACCAATTTATTGCACCTGCTGTTAAGAAGGGTAACAAATCATTACTGAAGTGGACTAATAAACAAATCGATCGTTTGACTGCTGAAGGTTTCTTCAAAAAAGATTATCAAATTGAACTTAAACCATACTTTGGTAAAGGAATTGTGCCTAGCGACATTTTGCTAAAGTAAATCAAAAATGAAAAGAGAAGTAATTCAAACTTGGAATTACTTCTCTTTATTCTATGCCAAAATATTTTTTAGCTGTGTCGCTCATCTTATTTGGTGACCAAACAGGATACCAGACGAATTCGACGTCTACATTTTTAACTTCTTCTACTTGTTCTACTTCTGCTTTGATTTTATCAATTAAAAACTGGGTAAGTGGACAAGCTGGGGTAGTTAAAGTCATATTGATCAGACAAATGCCATCTTCATCTAAATCGATACCATAAATTAAGCCTAAATTGACTATATCGATATTTAATTCAGGATCGATTACCTTAGCTAGATGATTGATAATGTCATTTTTGATTGTTTCGCTATCACGCATGTTTAAACATCCTTGCCAAAAATCTTAGCTTTGATTGCTTGACCAGTAGGTGTGCCGGCTAAGCTGCCAATTCCGGTTTCACGAAGGGATGCTGGCATTTGATGGCCAACTTTTTTCATTGCATCAATGCATTCATCTGCAGGAATGACGCTGGTGCATCCCGCTAATGCCATATCTGCTGCAATTAAAGCATTTCCAGCACCGATTGCATTTCTTTTTACGCAGGGAACTTCAACTAAGCCAGCAATTGGATCACAAACTAAACCTAGTAAATTAGACATAGCGATAGATAATGCCTGAGCGCTTTGCTCTGCAGTTCCACCAGCTGCTTCAATTGCTGCAGCAGCTCCCATAGCAGAAGCTGAACCAACTTCTGCTTGACAACCACCTGTGGCACCGGCAATTTCTGCATTATTGGCAATAACTAAACCAAAGCCACCAGCAGTAAAGAGAAAACGAATCATTTGCTCTTCAGTTAAGTTCAATCTCTTTTTAAGCAGAAATAAAACTCCTGGTAAAGTACCTGAAGAACCAGCGGTGGGTGTAGCACAAATTACGCCCATGGCTGCGTTAACTTCGTTGGTAGCAATGGCGTTTTGGACTGCGTACATTATAGTATCGCCTGAGAGAGTATTATGTTGTTCACGATATTTTTTGATTTTAACTGCCTCGCCACCGGTTAAACCAGTCTTAGAAAAAACGCCATTACCTTTCCGGCCTTTTTCGACTGCCTTTTGCATGGTTGTAAGATTGTATTTCATTTTATTCCAAATTTCTTCGCGAGGAAGGCCAGATAATTGGATTTCCTGTCTGATAATTAATTCAGAGATCGGTAAGTGAAGTTTTTCAGAATCTGCGACTATTTCTTTAATATGGTTATACATTTTGGTCTCGCTTTATAGAATGATTACTGTTTTAAAAGTAGTTTTTAATTTACTGATTAAAGCTGGTTTTAAATAATTCCTGATGTCATATTCATAAATATTGCAATGTTCTGCTTTGAAAACCTGTTTTTTTCTGAAAGGTGCTTCTTTATTTAGCAACTCTGTCATCTTTTCCTCGTTTTGTAGGTTCTTAGTCTTATCAATAAATAGGATAATTGGTAAAGTTCCTGAAGGAATGATTTCTTCGCTATCCATGATAATTTGACGAATTTCAATTGCACCGCCACCGATTGAACACCCGGCTAACCTAATCTTCTTATGGTCATCATACATGTCTAGGATCGCCGTATTAGGGTGGTTAATAGGACTTTCACTTTTTTCTTCTACGAATCTTAGATCCATACCTTGTTCTCGGGCAATTTCAATAGCTTGAGGCACCCGAAGATCATCAGTTTTCATTCCCAATAAACCAGCAGCGATGGCATAGTCGGTGCCATGTCCTCTATGAGTTTGCGCGAAAGAATCATAATAGTGGACTGTAACTTTAGGAGGAACGCCACCAAAGATTTTATTTCCTGCTCGACCAATTGCCACTACACCGGCTGTATGAGAACTTGAGGGACCAACCATGACAGGTCCGATGATATCAAAAACACTCTTATAACGGTTAACCATTTTACCAACTCCTAAGGGTTACTTATTCTGTTTCTAATTATAACTATAATAGGAAAAGTTTACAGATATTTTCGTGGTATACTTTTAAAATAATGAGGTGGAATAATGAATCAAGAAAAAGAACAATTTAAGAATAATTTGAAAAAAGTGGCGGCTGAACAGGGCTCACGCCAAGCGATTTCTTATGAGGACTTGTTTAATCCTCGCTTTATGCAAAAGAATACTTCGTTTGTAACTATTGATGTTTTTGTGAAGGAATTAGGAGCTAAGAGTTTTCCAGATATTGATCATTTAGATAAAAAGATCGTTGATCAATTTGTTAAAAAAGAAACTAGATTCAATAGCTGGGAAGAAATGCAACAGCGCGCAATAAACGAGTATATGACTAGTTTATTTTAGTTATACGGTTATATTTGTATATAAGAAGTTCTAATTTCCTGCTAGAATATGAGTAAAAATATGTAGATTATTTTGGGAGGAAAAAAGATGAATAAGAGATTTTTAATTTCAGCAATTGCATTATTATCGTTAGGTACAGTAACTAACTTTAGTAGTCAAAAAGTATCTGCTGCTAGTATCGTAGTTAGATCAAAAGCTTTTGTTTACAATAGCCGTGGTCATCGGACAAGCAAATATTATTTGAAAGGCTCATATATTGGTCATGCTTTATCTAAGCGTATCCATGGTAGAAGCTATTATAAGGTTGGAGCTAACAAATATATCCGTAAAAGTAATGCTCGTTTGAAAAAATCTAGTGTTGCTTCAAAGTTAAACAATTCTAATAATTCATCTGTTTCAGCTACAGTTTCTAATCAAAAAAATGCTGCAAGTTTTATGAGTTTTTTAGCTAGTCAAAAGTCATTGTCAGCTGCACAAAGAAGTGAAGCTCGAACTGCTGCTAAATTGCTTAGAACGGGAAGCTTATCTAGTCAGAGTGCACCATCTTGGTTTAATAAGTATGTCAAATTGGGTGCAGCCAAGGATGCTACGAGTGCTGCTAATCTTAAAGCTTCAATCCAAGATTTGGAGAATGCCAATTCAGCTAGAGCTAAAGTTGGTTCAAGAAGACTAAAGGTATCGCCAATCTTAACTGCTATTTCAATGATTGATGCCGATTATCAAAAACAAGGTGGAGTACATCACCCACAATACTATAAGTATGAGGATAGTTTGGAAAGCATCTCAGCTGGGAGTGAGCCAATTACTATTTGGATGACCGAGAAGAATAACTGGAAGGAAGATGTTAGAAAGAATTCTAGTTTGAAATCACTTGAATTTCATCCAAACTGGGATAATCAAGCATACACTGATGCAGTAATGGGCGCTCATGGTTATAAAGTTGCAGGACACTACACTAATTTGGTTAACCGAAATCACCGTATTATGGGGATGGCTCATATGACTGATAATAATTATGGTTATGCCGATGTTTATAATGCTTCAAGCAAAAATAATAAAGGTTCTTTAACTTTAGGACAATACAAGAGTTTAGTTAATAGATGGTTGAATAGATAATTTAAATAGGTTTTAAAAGGTACTAAAAGTTATTTTCTTTTAGTACCTTTTCGTGTCTTTAGATCGAACTTATTTCTTAATAATGTTATGATTGAGCTAGAAAAAGATCAATAAAAATTAAAAGTTTTAGAAAGGAAAAAGTTATGACGGACCAAGAAATTATTCAAGAAATTGAAAAGAGCGTTAAGAATTCAGATAGCTGGAGCGTATATCATCATTTAAAGGACAATTTGTGTTACACAGCTTTAATGCTTCGTGAAACTAATACTAGTGTTGATACATTGGGTGTAAATCTTAACGTATTTAAGGGGAATGTTTATTTGTTCTTAGATAATGGTACTCCTGCAGAACCTGGTAAACCATTTTCAATTCAAAACTTGGATAGTTTGAAGGCAATGGAAGAACTATTGGAAATCGTTAAGCCATACCTTAAAAAGAATTAATTTAAAAAATAAGACTAGAAAATAAAGATGTCTCAAAAGTTAGAGATATCTTTATTTTTTCGTACATAATTTTAACTTTTCTTAAAACACAAGTAATCAATTTTTCCTTATAATAAAAAAAGATAATTTTTAGAAAGTTGGAAAAGAAGTGACACAGAAGAAGACTTTATTTCCTTGGTGGATTTTTATTGTATGTTGTTTTATTTCAATGATTGGTTTTGGACTAATCGTGAATACGATCGGATTGTTCTTTGGACCAATTAGTAATGAATTTGGAGTAGGTCGAGCTCAAGTTGCCTTGATGACGACTTTTCAAAATGCGGCAGCCGCAATTGCTTTGCTTTTTGCAGGAAAAATTATGGCAAAAAGTAATCTACGTTGGTTATTAACGGCATGTTTTGCCTTAATTTCTATTAGTATGATGAGCTTGGCTTTTGCCAATAACTTGCTTCATTTTTATCTTGCTTGGATAATAATTGGTGTTTGTCAGCCAATTGCTATTACTTTATCAATTCCGGTTTTACTAAGTAAATGGTTCAATGAAAAATTGGGTACAGTAATGGGTATTTCTCTTGGACTATCGGCACTTGGTGGAACAATTTTTAATCCAATCATTGCGGAAATTATTAAGCAATTTGGATGGCAAGGTGGCTTCGTTGGAGAAGCACTGCTTTTAGGATTAATCTTGGTACCACTAGCTCTTTCAATTAAACCAGTACCTTCCAAAAGATTTCCAGCATATGGTAAGGAAACACAAATTAAGAGAAAGAACTTAAGTGGTCTTGATCTGAAACAAGCATTGAAAATGCCTGTGTTCTATGCATTAGCCTTTGCCATGTTAGCTCTGCAATTTGTATCTGGATCAGTTCAACACATATCTGGTCATATTACTAATATTGGTATTTCTCCAATTACTGCAGCAACTGTAGTATCAGGTGTGATGATTGGAGCAGCTATTGGGAAAATCTCTATTGGTTACTTTTTAGATCGCTTTAATGCAAAATTGGTTCTTTTGATTTACTCACTCTTTGGTGTGATTGGCTGGGCTGGTCAAGCGATGCTTAAAGAAAGTAATCTATTGATTCTTTCAGCTGTAATTTTAGGTTTAGGACAGGGTGTATGTCTTGTAGCTTTGCCTTATTTAATCAGACAAATTTTGGGTGAAAGAGATTACAGCAATATCCTTTCAATTATCAATATGATTGGAGCCTTTGCTATGTCAGCTTCAGTTTATTTGATTGGCTTATTCTTTGATCAGACTGGCTCTTATAGTCTAGGTTGGTTGGTCAATGTGATTGCTTTTGCTCTTAGTTTCATAGTAATGATGGTCACTTTTAGAGTGAAAGAGAAGACAAATGAAGAAGTAGAAATGAGTAATTAGTAATAGTAGTTTCACACTGGTGTGAAGCTGCTTTTTAAATATTAAAAATTTATAAATCTTATGAAAAATGAAGCAAAAGTTCTCTTTTTTTGCGTAAAAAATATTGGTAGGTAAAATAGAAAGGAGAAAACTATGTTAGATTTTTTCATAAGAAAAGGTAAAAAAATGCTTTATCCATATATTGAATTTCCAAATGAATTGATAGTCACTCATTCAGAGATAAAGAAAGATAACTCAGTTTGGATAAATTTTGAACAGCCGTGTAAAAATGGCTTTAGGGAAGCACGTATTGCTTTGCCGCAGTATAAGTGGCTTTTCAATGAAGGATTCAGTGATAAAAAGATTAAGGAATTTGAACAATTCTCACATCAAAATGCAGCAACGGTTTATAAATATGCACGTTTAGGTGGAATTAATAATGCCTAATTTGTTTTCAGTTTCTGGTTACTTGATTTACTTTTGGTCAAATGAAAACAATGAACCAATACATGTGCATGTTTCTAAAGGAAGACCTACTAAACATGCAACTATATTCTGGTTAACAAGTGATCATGGTTGTATTCTGGCTACTAATGGAAGTAAAATTAGTAATCACGACATCAATAAGTTAAGTGATGTTATATCTGCTCAGTATGAGTATATTTGCGAAAAATGGAAGCTTTATGAAAAATGGAAGCTTTATTTTGATACTGAAAAAATAAAGTTTTATCTTTAGTATTAAAAAATGGTGGCTCTTTGTCAAATCCTGTTGATAGAGAGTAAATGAATAGAATCAAGCGGCCATTAAAAGGCTGTTTGGTTCTTTTTCTTTAAACAAGTTTTCCTCTAAACGAATTCTGGTTAAAAGATTGATAAAGTTAGAATAGCCGAAGGCTGTTCGCTCATTTTGTTTGATTTTGCGATTGAAGCCTTCAAGACAGCCGTTAGAATAAGGCAGGGCTGCTCCGTTAAGCACAGCTGTTAGATTATGCTTAAAGGTTAATAGTGTTTTGTGCATTAAAGTTCCAATTTGATCTTGGCAGTTGATTAACGATTTGAGCTCATGCGTATTGCCAGTTTCAACGGCTTGAATAAAGCTTTGCATCAGGTTATATGAATTCTCTAAAGCAGTGCTGGTGTTAATGCCTTCTGTAACTACTTGTGCTTGAGTTAAGCAGTCTTTGTAATGCCAGTTGTAGCGAGGATGAACTTTTTCAAGCTCATCAAACTTCTTCAAGTATAATTTCCAGGGAGATTTGAGCAGCTGATACTGTCTGGATCTTTTATCAAAGGTCTTCATGACTTGGACTCTTAGTGAGTTGAAAGAACGCGTAAGCATTTGAATCATATGAAAACGATCGATGACAATCTGAGAGTTAGGAAAACAAGCTCTGACGATATCTTGATAGTAAAAATTAAGATCCATCGTGACCGTCTTAACGTTAGCTCTAGCTTGGGGCGAGAAACGACCAAAATACTTAAGCAGCGTCTTCTTGTAGCGAGTTCTAAGAATCTGCACGACTTGATGACTATCGCCGTCTAAGCAGATAAAGTGCAGCTGACGGTCGACTCCTTTAAACTCATCAAAAGCTAAATGAGCTGGCAAATATTCGTAGCTATCAATAAACCGGTGTGAACAGTTGCCCAGTACTCTTTGAACAGTATTAATTGAAATATTGTTTTCTCTGGCAATGCTGGTCATAGATCGATCTTCAGTTAAAGCTGACAATACTTTAAGCTTAGAGGCATTAGAAATAGAACAGTATTTATTTACCAATTCAGACTGAGCCATAGACCAGCACTCACAAGCGCGACATTTAACTCGTTGCTTAGCCAATCTGATAATGACCGGTAAACTTGCATTAGCTGTCGGATAGTGAATGTTGGTAATCAAATGGCCATTGTGTAAGAGATCTAGGGAGCCGCAGAAAGGACAAGCCGGTTGAAGCAATTCAGCTTCATAGATTTTATGCTTTTGCAGTTTGATCGATTTATAGAAATAATCTTTAAAAACAATATTTTCATCTTTAACATCAAGCTCGAATTTAATACAATGATTAAGAGAGGACATAGAAATCACCTTTATTTATAAGAATTTGTGTGGAAACGATTTTTATTGAAGAGGACTATGTCCTCTTTTTTGCAATAAAAAATCCTGTTAACAGCTTATCATATAGATAAGTCATCAACAGGAAAAATTATAGAGCCAAAATGGTTGTCAAAATGACAACCATTTTTGTTATCTCTTGTGATAAATTCTTTTTACTGCTTCAATATCACATTTTTGAATAGTATAGGCATTTTCATCTGATACTGCTGGGTTCATAACAGATGGTTCAGTGTCATTATGTGCATGACCTAATTCATGTTCAGCCACCGCTAGTTGAATATGAGAACTGAGTTGATTGAGATAGTAATCATTAAGGTAAATGATCGAACCATAAAGATATCCACGAGGAACATTTGCCATTTGAGTCATTCCTGCCCAAGTTGTCTCACCATAATTGCCACTAGTGATTAAAATATTAGTTTTTTTAAGATTCTTAACTTGTCTAAAGCAAAAAGCTTTGGTCTTATTCCATGCCTTCAGTGCTTTTTGAACTAATTCATAATCGGGATTATGAGAGTTTAAGTAGATTAAAACATTCGCAGTTGGAATACGATTTTTCTTAGATTTGCTCTTTTTTTTGCTTGATTTTCCTGTTTTTCCTGCCAGAATCAATTTTAATCTTAGTAACTTTTCTTTTGTTTCTTATTTTTTTATGTGCGGTTGCTTGTACGTTGGTAGGTGGACAGAATATTTCCACTGAACCAACTGCGCCTAATAACATGGTTAAAACAATTATTTTCTTTAAAAATTTAAAGTGTCGCATAATCACAGCTACTTTCTATATAAGTTCAATATAGAGCAAAAGAAAATGCGCGACAAGAGTCGTGCATAGCTTCTTTAATTCAATTTATGATAATTCATTTGTAAGCGTAGAGCTTCATAGATTGGTTTACCGCCCAATAGATCGGGGACGTAGTAAGCAAAGAAAACTGTGATAATCATTGGTAGAACTTGTTGGATCGTACCTACCATTTCTGTTAGTAGCATAATTGCAGCGAATAGGGCTTTTTCGATCGCTCCAAAGTAGGCAGCCATAGAGATAACCAAAATGTGTGGGTAATACATTGGTGCGATGATCTGTGCTTTAATCAATAAGTTAGCGCAAATAATGCCTAAAAGAGCACCAAGTACCAGGATTGGCATAAAAATACCTCCGGGAACTGATGAACCATATGAGAGCATTGAAAAAATAAAGCGAATCATAAAGAGCAAAATAGGAATTGTGATAAAGCTCCAAGAACTGATTTGGTGTAAGCCAAGATTATTATTGAATAAATCATCAATTAGTACATGGGAACCACCTAATAAACGAGCATTCCAAAGTCCAACGGGAATAATTAAGACAAATGGAATAATGGTGGCTGGCAGTTTCTTTATTTTGTTAAACCATGGCTTTAAACTTAACAAAACATATTGGTAGAGATAAGCTAGTAAGCCTAATGCAATACCAATTAATGGTAATGACCAGTATATTTTTACTGGTAAATATCCGTTTACTGGCAAGTATAGGCAAGGCTTGTTACCAAAGAAAAGGATAGTCACAAAATCGGCGGAAAAAGTGGCCGCCAAAATGGAAATAACTTTTCTAGGTTTGAAACTGAAGGAAATCTCTTCGACTAAGAAAAGTGCTCCAGCAATGGGTGCACTAAAAGCAGCAGCTAATCCTGCAGCCACACCACATTCTTGCATTTCTTTAAGTCCTTCTGCATCGGTTTTGAAAGTCTTTTCTGCTAGTCCTTGGCTAATCATAGCTCCCATTTCGATACAGGGACCTTCACGACCTAACATTAAACCTGGGCAAATTGCTAAAAGTCCGCCGATAAATTTACGCCAGAGAATTGACCACCATGGCATTTGGTTCTCATTAAGAAAAATAGCCTCAATTTGTGGAACGCCAGAGCCAATAACTTGATCAAGGTAAGGTGCGGTGATTTTTCCTAGTATAAAAGTAATAAATATCATTAATAGAATATAAGGAAGAATCAAAACTTGATGAGCTGCCATTTGTGAGTAAAGACGATAAAGCAGTTGCATTGTTTGATCAATAATCCAACGGAAGATACTAACGATCAGCCCAGTAACTAGACCAACTGCAATTGCACGTATGAGACGAGCGGTTATATTAGTAGTAAATGGTCTTCGCAATATTTGTTTTGCATTTTTTATCATTGTTTGTTATATCCTCATTACATTTAAATACATCTCTATCCTAACAAAAAAATACCCAAGAAAAAAACGGTTCTGCAAAAAAACAGAACCGTTTCTAATTATCTTCTTTGTTCACTGATTACTTTTACAATTTGAATCAAAATGGTTGGCGCTAAGGCTGAGCCAATAATCCAAAGAAGTTGATTGCCAGTTAAAGGAGTTACTGCAAACAACCCGTGCAATGCAGGTACAAATAAGATTAATGCTAAAAGCAAAGTACCTACGGCAAATGCAGCTAAGCTGTACCAGTTCTTCTTGAAGCCAATCTTGAAAATGCTGTGTTGTGAACGGCAGTTGAAACCGTGAAGCAATCTAGCAAATGTCAAAGTAGAGAAGGCCATCGTACATGCAACAGCTGGACTAGTTTGACGACCAATCATGAAGGCGGTAATTACGCCGACTGCAATGATCAAACCTTGAAGTCCTACCTTGGTAACTAATGACTTATTCAAGATACCAACCTTAGGATCACGTGGCTTTCTATCCAAGATATCAGGAGCACCCGGTTCCACACCGATTGCTAAAGCTGGAAGAGAGTCAGTAACTAAGTTAATGAACAGTAATTGCACAGCGACAAATGGAACTGAGAAGCCACCGATTGAGGCAAATAGTACTGTGATGATGGCTGACAAGTTACCTGAAAGCAGGTACATAATAGCATTTTTAATGTTTTCAAAAACAGTTCTACCATTTGCAACAGCCTTAATGATAGTTGCGAAGTTATCATCAGCCAAGATCATGCTGGCAGCATCTTTAGATACTTCTGTACCTGTGATACCCATAGCAACACCAATGTCGGCTTTCTTCAAAGCAGGGGCATCGTTAACACCGTCACCAGTCATAGAAACAATGTGATCTTTCTTTTGCCATGCGTTAACGATCCTGATCTTGTTTTCAGGAGATACACGAGCATAAACGGCGATTTTTTCAATCTTTTGCCCAAGCTCTTCATCACTCATCTTATCAAGTTCAAGACCAGTAACAGCCATGTCGCCATCATTGAAGATGCCGATCTTTTTAGCAATAGCAACTGCAGTAACCTTGTGGTCACCAGTAATCATTACAGTGCGAATACCAGCCTTTTTAGCTCTGGCAACAGCTTCAATACTTTCTTCACGAGGTGGATCCATTTCAGATACCAAACCAATGAAAGTAAAGCCGTTTTCTGTTTCAGGGGTTAAATCTTCATCGCTTTCTTTATAAGCGAAGGTCAAAACACGCAAACCATTTTCTGAGAAGTGTTGGTTTTGAGCTAAGATTTGCTTCTTATCTTCTTCAGTGATTGGGCGAACTTCATCATCTAATCTGATGTTGACGCAGCGATCAAGCAAGACATCGATTGCACCCTTAACGAAGATAGTAGGAACTGTATGAATCAGGTGCTTAGTACTCATCAATTTTCTGTCAGAGTCAAAAGGAACTTCTTGCTTACGAGTTAACAGTCCTCTTAAATCTTCTTCTGATATGCCTAAACCTTTATCACCTAAGTCGATACCAGGTACTTGGCGGTACATTTCTAATAATGCGTATTCAGTTGGGTCACCGATTCCCTTACCATTAACTAAGCTAGAATCGTTGTTTAACACTGCATCATATAGTAAGTAACGGTGCAATTGATTGTCTAGATTAAGTTGATTTGGCTTAAGGGTTTTGCCACCGATATAGATATCTTGGACTGTCATCTTGTTTTGAGTTAAAGTACCGGTCTTGTCAGAACAAATAACTGATACTGAACCAAGTGATTCAACGGCAGCCAAGTTTTTAATAATGGCATTTTCCTTGGCCATTTTTTGCGTACCCATAGCTTGCACGATGGTTACGATTGAACTTAAAGCTTCAGGAATTGCGGCTACAGCCAATGCTACTGCAAAGAGCAGGGCATCCATAATTGGCTGACCACGCCAGATTTGCAAACCAAGCACGATAGCACAGATGATTAAAATTGCTGTAGCCAGTTTGGAAGAGAACTTATCCAGTGAAATTTGCAATGGGGTACGACGTTCCTTGGTTTCATTCATCAAGGAAGCGATCTTACCGATTTCTGTGTTCATCCCTGTGGCGGTAACTACCACATTAGCACGACCATAAGTTACTAAAGAACTCGAGTAAACCATGTTAATGCGATCGCCAAGCGGCATTTCGTGATCAAATTCTACATCTGCCTTATCAATGTTGGTTGATTCACCAGTTAAAGAACTTTCATTAACTTGCAGTGAGAAGTTGTCCAAAATACGGCCGTCGGCTGTGACCATGTCACCGGCTTCTAAGAGCATAATATCGCCGGGTACAACATCTTTTGAATCAATTTCAATCTTTTTGCCATCACGCAAGACCTTGGCGCTAGGCGAGGACAGGGACTTTAATGATTCAAGCGATTTTTCAGCCTTGATGTGCTGCACAGTACCTAAAATTGCATTCAGGATTAAGACAGCGATAATTACCAAAGTACTTTCAAGTTCGCCAGTAAAGGCAGAAATGACAGCGGCGATAATTAAGATAATTACCATTAAGTCTTTAAATTGTTCTAAAAAGACCTGCAATGGTGTCTTCTTTTTGCCTTCAATTAAGACGTTCTTGCCATACTTAGCTAAGTTGTCCTTAGCCTGCTGAGATGACAAACCACCGCTAGCCGTCTTTAGTTCTTCTAAGACTTTAGCTTTGGTCTGTAAATAATATTGTTTCAATATAAGACCCTCCAATAAACTTCAGTAAGTCCCAAACAAAAAAGAGACTACTGCATAAACTTAAGAGCGTTTATGTAATAGTCTCACCATTTAAACTCACAGCGGAAATTGCTTTCGTGACTTGACGCCATGAGTACAATTATTTGTCGGTTACTCCCTATATGTATAATAAATTTATATCATACATGTATCTTTTTTTCAACTGAAATCTTAATTCTTTGTTTTATTATCAGATAATTTGTGATAATCCATTTGCAAACGTAAGGCTTCGTAGACTGGCTGACCACCAAGAAGGTCTAATACGTAGTAGGCAATAAAGATGGTGATTACCATTGGTAAAACTTGCTGAACCGTGCCGACCATTTCAGTGATTAACATTACAGCGGTGAATGGTGCCTTTTCAATTGCACCAAAATATGCGGCCATTGAGATAACCAAAATATGTGGGTAATAGGTTGGAGTAATAATATTAGTCTTGATCATTAGATTTGCACAAAAGATTCCAAGAATAGCTCCTAAAACCAGGATCGGCATGAAGATACCACCAGGAACAGCTGAGCCGTATGAAAGCATGGAGAAGACAAATCTTATGACGAATAATAAAACTGGAATTAAAACAAAACTCCATGAAGTAGCCGCATGTATTCCCAGATTATTTTTGAAAAGATCATCGATTAAAACGTGAGAACCACCAAGTAAATGTGCATTCCATAAACCAACAGGAATAATCAAAACAAATGGAATGATGCTGTGATAAATTGCCGGTATTTTCTTAATCTTGTTAAACCAAGGCTTGAGGCTAAGCAAAGTATATTGATATACATATGCAAGCAAGCCTAATGCTACGCCGATAATAGGTAAAGTCCAATAAATCTTAAGGGGCAGATAGCCGTTAACTGGTAAATATAAACATGGTTGATTGCCAAAAAATAGAATTGTGACGAAATCGGCTGAGAAGGTTGCTGCTAAGATTGCAATGACTTTCTTAGGCTTAAAATTGAAAGAAATTTCTTCGACTAAGAATAATGCACCTGCTATTGGAGCGCTAAAAGCAGCCGCAAGCCCAGCGGCGACACCGCATTCTTGCATTTCTTGCAATTCTTCTCCATCTGACTTAAATGCAGTTTCTGCTAATCCTTGGCCAACCATAGATCCCATTTCAATACATGGACCTTCACGTCCTAGCATTAGTCCAGGACAAATAGCTAACAAACCTCCTATAAATTTGCGCCAAAGGACGGACCACCAAGGCATTTTGTTTTCATTTAGGAAAATTGCTTCAATTTGTGGTACCCCTGATCCTACTAGTTGATCAAGATAAGGGACAATAATTTTACCCAAAATAATGGTAATTACAATCATTAATATAATGTAAGGAATTATCCACACAGTGTTGGCCCTCATTTGCGGATAAATAAAATAAAGTATTTGCATAGTATGATCGATTATCTAGCGAAATATACTAACTATTAATCCGGTAATTAATCCTACAGTAATTGCTCGAACCAACCGTCCAGTAATAGTACTAGAAAATGGGTGGTGTAATATTTGAGTAGCTTTTTTTATCATTCTTAAACATCTTCATATCTTTTATATTTACAACAACTATTACACTTTTATCCTAGCAAAATAATGGGAAAAAAGTATTATATTTTGATGTATGAAGATAGTTAATTTTAGAAAATATTTTAGTAGCAGATCCAACTATAGATGTTCATGAAAATGTCAGTTTGAATAAACTGAATTCTAATGTGCTAACTCAACTTGACATTAATAGAAAATTTATCTAATGAAAAAAGGACCAACTTTGAAAGTTGATCCCTTTTTTGTTACTTCCAAGCCCATGGATCTTCATGCCAGGTCTTTAATGTTTGGTATTGTTCCCGTGTAATATGACCAAACTCATTTTCCTTTTTCAGTAGTTCTGGATAAGAAAGAAGCGGTGCATATTTAACGTTTGCTTTTTCAAAGTTTTCTTTTGCATCAGGCAAGTAATAAGTAAAGATTGAAGAAACACCGATGACATTGCCGCCATCTTTTTCAGTTACCTTAACTGCATTTAAAACAGAGCCACCTGTAGTGATCAGATCATCAATTAATACAATCTTGTCATTTGCAGTAAAACGACCTTCAATTTGGCGACCTTTACCGTGGTCCTTTGGCTTAGGACGAACATAGATCATTGGCAGGTGCAATTTTTCAGCAACAAGTGCCGCATGGGGAATGCCTGCTGTGGCTACTCCGCCGATAATAGTTGCTTCAGGGAATTCTTTTGCAATTAAATTAGCTAAGTCACTGGCGATCATGTCGCGCAAGTCGGGGTAAGAGACAGTTAAGCGCAGATCTGTATAAATTGGTGACAGCATCCCGCTAGCATAAGTAAATGGTTTGTCAGGTGAAATAGTAATAATTTTTTCTTGAATAAGTTGACTGATAATTTGATCTTGATGCATGTTAATTAAACTCCTTTTTAATTGCTTCGTATGCTGCATGAGGGTCGCTTGTTAAGGTTATAGGACGACCTACTACGATGGCAGTTGAGCCCCATTCTCTTGCTTGAGCTGGTGTAGCCACACGGGACTGATCATCTTTACTACTTCCTTTTGGTCGGATGCCAGGTGTGACATACAAAAAGTCATTACCAATTGCCTGATGTAATTCTTTAACTTCGAGTGGTGAACAAATTACGCCATCGGCTCCTGACTTTTTAGCCGTTTTAGCAAGACTCATTACTTGTTCACTAATTGATAAAGCACAATTTTGTTCAAAACGCAAAACTTCATCAGAGATGGAAGTTAATTCAGTGACAGCTAAAAGTTTAGGTACATTTGCACCATTCGGAGTTCCCGCAATCAGCCCGTCTTTTGCGGCTTGAATCATTTGGCTGCCACCAAGTGCATGAACAGTAGTGTAAGTGATGCCGAGATTAGCGAGCTGTTTTGCTGCTTGATAAACAGTGTTGGGGATATCGTGCAATTTTAAATCTAAAAAGATTTGGTAGCCTTGTTTAGCTAATTTTTTTACTAATTCAGGACCCGTGTGATAGAAAAGTTCCATGCCAATCTTGATAAAAACATCTTGCGGCTGTCCTAAGTTAGATAAGATTTTTGTTAATTGTTCTTGATTGTCAACGTCTAAAGCAACAATTACAGGTTTCATTTTCCCTCCATACAAAAAAGTCTATACCAGTGCAGAGAGACACCAGGTATAGACTTTCCCTAGATAAATTTAAGCCAATATTTTGAACTTGCGGTCTCTCTGTACCGTTTAAAGTTTGATCAAGGTGAAGTTTAACACCCCTGATTAGAAAATACAACAGCAAATTTTTGACCTTGCAAAAAAATAAAAGGCGTGTAGAATCAATTTCTAAAAAATAAGCGAATGACAGAGAGCATTCATTTTGGAGGGAAATTATGGTTAATACTCATGTAAATTTACCAGGTCTAGATTTGAAGAATCCAGTGATGCCGGCTAGTGGCACCTTTGGTTTTGGCGATGTGCCAGCCGCACAAAAATTTGATTTAAACGACTTAGGTGCAATGGTGATTAAAACAACGACGCCGCACGCTACGACTGGTAATCCGCAGCCACAAATTGCGATCTTAGAAGATGGCGTTTTAAATTCTGTAGGGTTAACTAATCCCGGGGTTGATCAGGTAATTAGTGAAAAATTAACTAAGTTACGTCATCAATATCCTAACTTACCGATTATGGCCAGCGTAGGCGGAGACAGCGAAGAAGATTATGTCGAAGTCGCTAAAAAGTTGTCTGCTTCTGGCTTAGTCAATGCGTTAGAAATTAATGTGTCCTGTCCTAACGTGGCACAAGGCGGCATGAGTTTTGGCGTTCATGCCGGTGTAGTTGAAAAGTTAACCAAAAAGATTAAGATGGCAGTTGCTTTGCCAATTTATGTCAAATTAACTCCTAATGTGACTGATATTGTTGAGATTGCTAAAGCAGCCGAATCCGGTGGTGCAGACGGGATTTCGATGATTAATACTCTGTTAGGAATGCGGATCGATATTAAAACTAGAAAGCCCCTTTTAGGTCACAACATGGGCGGCTTATCTGGTGAAGCTGTGAAGCCGATTGCCATTCGCATGATTAGTCAGGTCCGTCAAGCTATAACTTTGCCAATCATCGGGATGGGCGGAATCAATTCTGCTCAAGATGTCATCGAATTTATGCTAGCTGGTGCTAATGCCGTAGCAGTTGGGACTGCTCATTTTAACGATGAACTGGCAAGTAAGCATATTGCCGAAGAATTACCAGCTGAACTAGAAAAATTAGGCATTGAAGATATCAATGATTTAGTCGGTCAAGTTAAATTTAATTAACTCTTGACAAACATATTCAATTACAGTAACTTTAAAGCAATGAATGTCCTTTAAAATTAGTCCCGTGAGGCTAGCAAGGCAGGCTTAAATAGTTTTACTTTACTAAAAGCTCCTAGTCTCAATGTAGGCCGGGAGCTTTTTTCATGGGCAGAGTAAGGAGAATTTTATGGCAAAAGAAATATGGGATGCATTGGCAATTAAGCGTGCATTAACGCGAATTACCTACGAGATCATTGAACAAAATAAGGGAACTGATGACCTAGTTTTAGTTGGGATCAAAACACGCGGTGTTTATCTAGCTAACAGAATTCATGATCGGATTCAAAAACTAGAAGGCGTAGATGTGCCTGTTGGTGAATTAGATATTGCGCTTTACCGCGATGATCGTCATGATGCTTCACTTAAGCAAGATCCAGTAGTTAATTCAGAAAATATTGGTATCGACATCAATGATAAGCGTGTTGTTTTGATTGATGACGTAATCTACACAGGCCGTACGATTAGAGCTGCGATGGATGCGCTCATGCATGTCGGTCGACCAAGTTTGATTAAAGTTGCAGTTTTAGTTGATCGTGGTCACCGCGAGTTGCCAATTCGAGCAGACTTTGTTGGTAAAAATATTCCAACTTCTGCAGATGAACAAGTTGCAGTTAATGTAATTGAAAAAGATGGCAAAGATTCAGTTGAACTGAAGGCTTTACCAAAATAAAAGAGAATAACAGATAAATAATCAATCATTTAATTGACTCCAGAGAGGGCCAGAAGGGTTGCTTAGTTTTTCGTATACAAAAATGCGGAATTAAGCCTGGAGCAATTAAATGCTTCAGGCTTTTTTTGATAGAAAGAACAGAAAATGAAAAACTTAAATCTTGTTGCTTTACCACATTTTGTTAGTGTTGAAAATTTAAGAAATGATGAAATTGAGGCTCTGATTAAGCGTGCGGAATATTTCAAAAAAGGTGGAGCTGTAGCTAGGTTAACTAGTCCGGTCTATGTCACTAACATGTTTTTTGAAGATTCCAGTAGAACTCACACAAGTTTTGAAATAGCAGAAAGAAAACTAGGTTTAACTGTCATCCCATTTGATCCAGCTCATTCATCTGTCAACAAGGGTGAGACCTTATACGACACTTCACTAGTGATGAATGCACTTGGCATCGACCTTGAAGTAATTCGCCACTCACAAAATGAATATTACGAGGATTTGATTAATTTAAAGCAGCATCAAAAATTAAACATCGGTGTGATTAATGCAGGAGATGGCTCAGGTCAGCATCCTAGTCAATGCATGCTTGATATGATGACTATTCATGAACACTTTGGCCATTTTAAAGGTTTGAAAGTGGCAATCGTCGGTGACATCACTAATTCTCGCGTAGCTAAAAGTGACATGGAACTTTTAACTAAACTCGGTGCTGAAGTTTACTTCTCCGGTCCTGAATGTTGGTACTCTGAAGAATTCGATCAATATGGAAAGCATGAAGAACTTGATAAATTGATCCCTAAAATGGATGTCATGATGTTGCTACGGGTGCAACACGAACGTCATAGCGGTGATCCTAATGAAAAGAAGTTTGATGCACATCGTTATCATGAAAAATACGGTATTAATCACAAACGATATGAAGCAATGAAAAAAGATACAATTATTATGCACCCGGGTCCAATTAATCACGATGTCGAATTAAGTGGTGACCTGGTAGAAAGTGACAAGTGCATGTTTGTTCGCCAAATGGAAAACGGCGTCTTTATGAGAATGGCCATGCTAGAAGCAGTTTTACGTGGCAGAAAACTTGGAGGACTTGAATAATGCAAACAGTAATTAGGAATGGAATGGTTTATCAAAATGGCCGCTTGCTTCATGCCGATGTATTAATTGAAGATCAAAAAATTAAAGCGATTGGTACCGATTTAACTGGCAACAAAGCTATTAATGCGACAGGAAAATTGGTTAGCCCAGGATTGGTTGATGTTCATGTGCATTACCGTGATCCTGGACAAACATATAAGGAAGATATCGAAACTGGTAGTAAAGCTGCGGCCCATGGCGGCTTTACTACAGTCGGTGCGATGCCAAATGTGACGCCGGTTCCTGATACGCCTGAATTGATGCAAAAAATGGTCGAGGAAAATAAGCAAAAGGGTGTAGTTCACATTTTTCAATATGGACCAATTACTAAAAATGAGACTACAGATGAACTACCTGATTATGCTGCATTGAAAAAAGCTGGTGCCTTTGCTCTCAGTAACGATGGTCATGGCGTGCAAACGGCTCAAACGATGTATCTGGCCATGCAAGAAGCAAAGAAAAATGATCTAATCGTGGCAGCACATGCGCAAGATGATTCACTTTTTAATCACGGTATCGTTAATGAAGGAGAAAAGGCAAAAGAACTGAATTTACCACCAGTAACTGAATTAGCTGAAACAACTCAGATTGCTAGAGATCTTTTACTAGCTGAAAAAACTGGTGTCCATTATCACATTTGCCATGTTTCAACTAAGACTAGCGTTGAATTAGTCAGAATGGCAAAAGCACGTGGAATTAACGTTACTTGTGAAGCAGCACCACACCATATTCTTTTAACTGAAGATGATATTCCTAAGGATAATGGCTACTACAAGATGAATCCACCTTTGAGAAGCAAGGAAGATCAAGCAGCATTATTAGTAGGATTACTTGATGGCACGATCGATTTAATTGCAACTGATCATGCGCCGCACGCAAAGCAGGAAAAACAAGGCGGGATGCAAAATGCGGCTTTTGGTATTACCGGTAGTGAAACAGCATTTAGCACTCTTTATACCAAATTTGTTAAAAAAGATAAGGTATTTACATTAGAGCAGTTGTTGTCTTGGCTGAGTGATCAGCCTGCTAAGGTATTTGGCTTAAAAAAAGCAGGGGTGCTTGAACCGGGGCGTCCTGCAGATATTGCGATCTTTGACTTAGAACATGAAGTTGAATTACAAGAAAAAGATTATCAATCAAAAGGTGTCAATACGCCATTTACGGGGCAAAAAGTTTATGGGGCAACGGTGATGACAATGGTTGATGGCGAAATTGTATATCAAAGAGGAGAAGATTAATGCGCTATTTAATTTTAGAAGATGGCAGCATTTATACTGGTGAAGGATTTGGTAGTAATAGAGAAACTACTGGTGAGGTTGTTTTTACAACGGGCATGACCGGCTACCAAGAAGCAATTACAGATCAATCTTATGCGGATCAAATCTTGGTTTTTACTAATCCATTGATTGGTAATTACGGCGTTACCTTAGCCGATTATGAATCTTTGCAACCACAAATTAAAGGCGTGATCTGTCACCAAGTTGCACGCCACCCTGATAATTGGCGGATGCAAAGCAGTTTGCCAGAATTTTTGAAGCAACTGCATATCCCTGGTATTCAAGGTATCGATACGCGAGAGTTGGTTAAAAAATTGCGTGTACATGGTACATTGCGCGGCAAGATTGCTAATTCTAAAGAAAACGCAGAAAAAATAGTTCAGGAATTAAAACAAAAAAATGTTACTCAAGGTGTGATTAGCCGCGTTTCTACTAAGAGCGCCTACCCAGTTCCAGGTTCAAAGCGCAACATCGTGGTTATTGACTTTGGTATTAAGCATAGCATTTTGCGCGAGTTAGCTGAACGTGATTGCAATTGCATTGTCCTGCCATATACCGCTACTGCAGAAGAAGTATTAAACTTGCATCCTGATGGCGTTCTTCTTTCAAATGGACCAGGTGACCCTGAGGAAATGAGTGAGGCAACCAAGATGGTAAAAGAGGTTGAAAAACATGTACCTCTATTTGGTATTTGCATGGGTCACCAAGTTTTTGCCTTGGCTAATGGTGCTAAGACCTACAAGATGAAGTTTGGCCACCGCGGTTTTAACCATCCAGTCCGCGAGATTGCGACCGGACACATTGGTTTTACTTCTCAAAATCATGGTTATGCAGTTGATGCCAAATCAATTGATAAAGATAATTTAATGATTACTCATGAAGAAGTTAACGATGGTACTGTGGAAGGACTTAGACATAAAAAGTATCCTGCTTTCTCAGTTCAGTTTCACCCAGATGCAACGCCAGGTCCACACGATGAAGATTCGCTATTTGATGATTTTATGTCAATGATTGATCAAAGAAAGGAAGAAGAGCGTCATGCCTAAAAGAACAGATATTCATAAGATTATGGTGATTGGTTCAGGCCCAATTATTATCGGCCAAGCCGCAGAATTTGATTATTCTGGTACTCAGGCATGCTTGGCTTTGCGCGACGAAGGCTATGAAGTTGTTTTAGTCAATTCTAATCCGGCAACAATCATGACTGACACTACAATCGCTGACAAGGTTTATATTGAACCTTTAACAGTAGATTCAGTTTCTAGAATTATCCGTCAGGAATATCCAGATGCAATTTTGCCAACACTCGGCGGACAAGTGGGATTAAACATGGCTTTAGCGCTGGCAAAAACCGGTATTTTGGATGAACTCCATATTGAGCTTTTAGGTACCAAACTGGCTTCAATTGAACAAGCAGAAGACCGTGAAAAATTTAAAGAACTTTGTCAAAAATTGGGCGAGCCCGTTCCACCATCTAAGACAGTCAAGACAGTCGAAGATGCCTTAGCATTTGGGGATGAAATCGGTTATCCAATCATTGTGCGCCCAGCCTTTACTATGGGCGGTACCGGTGGTGGTATCTGTCATAATCATGATGAATTAGCTGAAATTGCTAAAAATGGTTTGGAATTGTCTCCTGTAACGGAATGCTTGATTGAAAAATCAATTGCTGGTTACAAGGAAATCGAATTCGAAGTAATGCGCGATTCAAGTGACAATGCGATGATCATCTGCTGTATGGAAAACTTCGATCCGGTTGGTATTCATACTGGTGATTCAATTGTTTTTTCACCAAGCCAAACCTTGTCTGATAAAGAATATCAAATGCTTAGAGATTGTTCTTTAAAACTGATTAGAGCATTAAAAATCGAAGGTGGTTGTAATGTTCAGTTAGCACTTGATCCTAATAGTTTGGATTATGATGTAATCGAAGTCAACCCAAGAGTTTCTCGCTCAAGTGCTTTAGCTTCTAAAGCAACAGGTTATCCAATTGCCAAGATGGCTGCTAAGATTGCGATCGGCATGACTTTAGATGAAATCAAGAACCCAGTAACTGGTACTACTTATGCCGAATTTGAACCAGCACTTGACTATGTGGTCTGCAAGATTCCACGCTTTCCATTTGATAAATTCCCTAAAGCTGACCGCGTGTTAGGAACGCAGATGAAGGCAACTGGTGAAGTTATGGCAATTGGTCGTACAGCTGAAGAAGCAATGCAAAAGGCTGTGCAGTCGCTTGAAATTGATGAAAAAGATTTGTACTCAGTTAAGGCACACAAGGCAAGCGATGACGAAATTGAACAAAAATTGGTTAGACCGCAAGATGATAGATTATTTTATCTCGCTGAAGCATTTAGACGCGGCTATTCACTTGAAGATGTTCATGAATTAACTAAGATTAACTTCTATTTCTTAGATGTTGTAAAGCACATGGTTGAGATGGAAAAAGAAATTGAGGCAAATCCAGATGACTTAGACGTTTTGCGTCTAGCTAAAAAATATGGCTTTAGTGATCAAACGATCGCAAAACTATGGCATGAATATCCTGATCAAGTAAGAGATTTGAGAAAAGCTAATGGCATTGTGCCAGTTTATAAGATGGTTGATACTTGTGCCGCCGAATTTGAATCAACCACGCCATACTTTTACTCCACTTATGATGGTGAAAATGAAAGTAGAAAATCTGGTAAGAAATCAGTGATCGTTATTGGCTCAGGCCCGATCCGCATCGGTCAAGGGGTAGAATTTGACTATGCAACAGTTCACTCGGTTAAGGCTTTGCAAAAGATGGGCTATGAAGCCATTGTCATTAACTCTAATCCCGAAACTGTTTCAACAGACTTCTCGGTTTCAGATAAGCTTTACTTTGAACCACTGACTTTAGAAGATGTTTTGAATGTTTGCGACTTGGAACAGCCTGAAGGCGTGATCGTGCAATTCGGTGGTCAAACCTCAATTAACTTGGCGGCCGGTCTTGAAAGACATGGCGTTAAAATTTTAGGAACAACGGTTAAGGATCTTGATCGAGCAGAAGATAGAGAAGAATTCGATCAGATTATTAAGAGCTTGCATTTGCATCAACCACAAGGTTTGACTGCAACGACGCATGAAGGAGTAATGAAGGCAGCTGATCAACTAGGCTATCCAGTGCTGGTTCGACCATCTTATGTTTTAGGCGGCAAGGCAATGGAGATCGTTTATTCAAAGGATGAATTAGAAGAATATTTGCATGATCACGCCGATATTGCAGAAGATCATCCTATCTTGGTCGATGATTATCTTGATGGACGTGAATGTGATGTTGATGCAATTTCTGATGGCAAGACAGTACTGCTTCCAGGAATTATGGAGCACATTGAACATGCGGGCGTTCACTCAGGTGATTCTATGGCAGTCTATCCACCACAAACCTTTAGTGATGAAGTTAAAGAAAAGATTACGGATGTGACTAAGAAATTAGCTTTAGCTTTGAACTGTAAGGGAATCATGAACATTCAGTTTATTGTGCGCGATGGGGATGTCTATGTAATTGAGGTAAATCCACGTGCAAGTCGAACGGTGCCATTCTTGAGTAAGATTACCGGTATTGAAATGGCGCAAGTTGCAACTCGCGTGATCATGGGAGAAAGTCTTGAGCAGCAAGGTTATGCAGATGGTTTAGCTCCAGAACCAGCAATGATTAGTGTTAAGGCACCGGTCTTTAGCTTTAGTAAATTAGCTGATGTTGATTCTTACCTTGGACCAGAAATGAAATCGACTGGTGAAGTAATGGGTAGTGATCATACATTTGCTAAGGCACTCTACAAGGCTTTTGCAGGTGCAAAGATGCAGCTACCTGAAAATGGCAATGTCCTTCTTACTATTGAAGATAGAGATAAGGAAAAGATTTTGCCGATTGCAAAGAGATTTGCTCGGATCGGTTACAGAATCTTCGCAACTAAGGGTACAGCCAACTTCCTTAAAAAGAACGACCTGCACGTAGAACTCGTGACAAAAGTACATGAAGATGAGCAAGCAGACGATAACATCTTGAACGAATTACGCGATGGAAAGATCGATTTAGTAATCAATACGATGGGGCATGATATTGAAAAGAATTCGGATGGGTTTATTATTAGACAAATGGCGATTCAGCAAAATGTTCCGTTATTAACAGCTTTAGATACTGCGGACGCATTACTCAAGTCCCTAGAAAACAGATCATTTGCTATTGATGCATTAAAATAGAAATAGCGTACTGGAAAAGGCTTCTGTGAAAACAGGAGCCTTATTTTTTAGAAAAAATTACTAATGCTATTTATTTTATGAAATAACTTTTATAGAATATAAAACGTATTGATTTAGCAATACATTATAAAACCATAAATAACATTGTATTGTGGGGATGCAATATAAAGAATCTTATATTAAATATTAGACTTAATTAATAGTATAATGAGACCTATGTAAGAAGCTCAGGTCCACAGGACCGAGCTTCTTTTGTGGGGGTGTACCTGTAAATACAGAAAATGGTCTGATATACATATATGTCTTAAAAAGGAAAATTTAATAATGAGAAGAAAACATAACTTAAATCTAGAGACTGCTAATCAACGGCAACGTTTTTCTATTAGAAAATTGACTGTTGGTGCGGCGAGCGTTCTGTTGGGTACGACCTTCTTGTTTGGTGCAGGACAAACTGTACAAGCTGATAGCGTAAATGGGGTTACAAATGGCGAACCAGCTAGTGCAGGTAAAGAGCACTGATGAAGAACAAACTCAATCAAATGAAGCGTCTTCTGAAGTAAAGGACGATCAACAAAAAGATGCTTCTGCAACTGATCAATCAGCAAAGACTGTTGTACAAAATGAAAATAAAGAAAACTCAAGTGAAGTAGATAAGACTAAATCTACACAAGAAGCAGCAGAGAAAGTTGAAACAGATGCTGATAAAGCGGCAAAGGATGTTCCAACTTCTGATTCTAAGGACTGGAAGGATCATTACGACGCAACTCTTGAATACACCAAGGATGTAAATGCAGATATCACTTATTGGGATATTACCAATGGTATGGCTCATAAGGAGCAACTCGGTAAGACTGATAACGATAGCGATGATCATGGCAAGACTGGTAACGAAATTCACTTGAACAATAATGACAAGCGCATTTCTGATATTGAAAAGCAAGGCTATGTCTTCGTTAAGAGTGACTTCACCAAGGGTGATAAATACGGTACAGAAGATAGCCACTTCAATGTTTACTTCAAACACGGTATTACCCCTTCAACTGATAAGACTAAGAAGGAAGATATCAAGAGTGAAACAACTTCTGTAAAACGTCATATTTACTACCGTGATGGTTAAACCGGCGAATTAGTCAGAGATGAATTGAAGAAGTACGGTATCAAGGCTGATGTTCCTGATATTACTCAAACAGTAGATTACGTTCGCGTACCACTTTATGACTTGTTCAACGGCAACTTCTTAGGCTTTGCTGCACTTTATGTAGATCCAAATGGCTTTGCTAAGTTAGATAAAGACGGTAAGCCTGAAATCAAGAAAGCTGCTAATGGACAACCAATCATTGCTACTAAGGATAACAAAGCTTCTTGGGTTCCAACTGGTGAGCACACCGAATACCCAGAACAAGGCTCACCTGATTTAACTAAATATGGTTACAAGAAAGTGCGTGTGCTTGATAGCCGTACCGAAGACGACAATGATGGTGGTAAGGTAGTAGATCATAAAGTCTCTGATCCAACTAAGGATGGTGCAGATGTAAATGGTTCACCAGACAGTACTCACGTATACAAACAAAGCGTAACCTTTACTCGTAAGGCAATTATCGATAGTGTAACTAAGAAGGTAGTAAGATATACTGATTGGACTTCAGACAAGCCAGAAATGGGCGAAGTTCCTTCAAAGAAGCAGTTGGTTATGACAAGGTTGATAAGGCTAAGGCTGCTGGTATTTCGGTAAATCCAGATTCAGATAAGACTGATCTTGGTCTAATTGTGGTTACTTATACTGCTGTAGTTCCAGATGGCGGTGGCTCTCCTGGTGGCGATGATGGTGGTAAAGAACAACAACCACCTAAGGATGAAGATAAAACTCCAAATCTAAATAAGAAACCAGAAAAAAAGCCAGGGAAGTCGGAAGAAACCAAGAACCCAAAAGAGCATAAAGTTCCTGGCAAGCAAAAAGAGGAGAAGAAGCCAGAAGAAACTAAGAAGACTCCAAAGAAGAAACAACACAAGACTTCTAAGAAGAGCGACAAGTCAGAAACCAAGATTGCTTCTAAAAAATCAACTAAGAAGAGTATCAAGGCAATCAAGAAGACTGTTGACAAGAGTCCAAATAGTGCTCCACATAGTGAAGACTGGAACAAGAATCATGCTCCTCACAGCGAATGGAATGAAAATCATGCTGCACGTGGCGAGTGGCAATCTAATCACGATCAATGGCAAGCTAATAACATGCCTAAGAGTGAAGAAATGAGTAATTCATCTTCAGTAACTGAAGATAAAACTAATACTTTGCCACAAACTGGTGAAAAGGATAGCAATAATTCAGTAATGGGATTAATTGCACTTTCATTTGCAAGTTTGCTTTCAATCTTTGGTTTGAATCGTAAGAAGAAAAACTAAGCAATAATTAAAGGATTACGCATTAGATCATAGGATTGGGGATGCTTAATCCTTTTTTGTACCTCCATGTAAAGCGTTTTAAATTTTACTTATTTTTTGTTTGCAACGTATCCGCTTTCATTGATACAATGCTTTTTGTAACTTTTTTACAAATCATAGGGGAGAATAAATTAATGAATTATTTATTTCTATTCATTCCAGCAATCGGTTGGGGACTTATGCCGATGTTCGTTGCTGGGGTCAAGAAGAGTAACATTTACCACCAAATTTTAGGTACTGTACTTGGTGCATTTATCTTTGGTGTGGTAATGACTTTGATTAAACGTCCAACTTTTGATGGCACAACTTTTATGTTGGCAATGCTTGCCGGAGCTGCCTGGGTAATAGGTCAGGTCGGACAGTACTACAGTTATTCTAAAGTTGGTGTTTCTGAAACAATGCCAATTTCAACCGGTTTGCAATTAATCGGTGTGCCACTTGTCGGAGTATTAATCTTTGGCGAATGGGCAAGTACACAAGCTAAGATCTTTGGTTTCTTAGGTATCTTGGCATTGATTATCGGTGTTGCATGTACTTCATTGACTGATAAGGGTACTGCCGAAGGCGGCAAGAAGAATCAAACAACAACTACGATCGTTTTGGTTTTGACCACTTTGGGTTACATCACTTCAAGTTCAATTCCTAAGGCTTTGAAGGTTGACAACACCATGATTTTCTTTGGTGAAACCATCGGTATGTTGATTGCTACAGTAATTTACCTCTTTGCAACTAAGAAAATTGGCGTTGTTAAGGAAAAGGAAAGTTATCAAGTTATTCCTGCAGGTTTGATTTATGCCGTGGCAGCACTTGCATACATTGTTTCAGTAAAGATGAACGGTGTTAACTTAGCCTTCGTTATGTCACAACTTTGCGTGGTTATTTCAACTCTTGGTGGTATCATCTTCTTACATGAACAAAAGACTAAGAAGGGATACCATCTATACTGCAATTGGTTTGGTATTGATTGTAGCCGGTGCTGTTTTAACTTCAGTATTTTAGAAAATTGGCAACAGATGTCTAATTTAGATATCTGTTGCTTTTTTTATCTGTTTAATAGGCAAATGCATTAAAATATAAGAAAGAGAAAAAAGAGTTAAAGTTAGGAGGCTTTTCTATGAATGACAACGTTGTATATGTGCTCTGTGCACAGCGATATGCTAAAAACGGTGAAGTAATTGAACAAAATGTGCATGTTTACAGTTCATACCAAAATGTGATTGCTGCCTTTAAACCATTTTTAGACATGCCTAATAAAGAAGTGCATATGAATGGCAAAAATGAAATGCTGCAGGTAAGAATTTATGATCCAGCCAATGAATTTTTGACCAAATATCGTTTTGATATCTATGAAAAGAAAATCGATAATTTCTTCCCAGGAGGAACCGAACATGTTTAATAAAGAAGCTCTGAAGAAGTTAAGCGAAGAAGAATACAACGTTACACAGAAAGCCGCAACTGAATATCCTTTTACTGGAAAATATGATGATTTCTATGAAAAAGGTATCTATGTTGATGTGGTATCAGGTGAACCGCTTTTTTCTAGTCAAGATAAATATGATGCAGGATGCGGTTGGCCTAGCTTTACTAAGCCAATAAAGAAGTTGACCTACCATCGTGATCAATCTCATGGAATGGAACGTACTGAGGTGAAAAGTCCCGAAGCTGATTCACATTTGGGTCATGTATTTACCGATGGACCAGTAGACAAAGGCGGCTTGCGTTATTGCATTAATTCGGCTGCTTTGAAATTTATTCCATATGATAAGCTTGATCAAACGGGTTATGGCGAGTATAAAAAGTTATTTGAATAGCAAAAAAAGACAGGTATTCGATTTGAATGCCTGTCTTTTCGTTAGGATTAATTATTTTTCATAAAACTTGATTTCAGTATTAGCTAAATCAATTGTGTAAGTTTCATCTTCAAGCGGACGCTTAGTCATGCCTTGGTCAGTTGAATAAATGATCAAAGCAAGCTTGCTGCCAGATGGGATGGTGTAATAAGTAGGTTGAAGCAAGAAGTCCAAGTCGTAGAACTTATCGGCGTCGATTGCTTCAGGCTTCTTCATATCCTTGAAGTTTTGCAAGTTCATGTGAGCCTTAGTAATCAACTTGGCTTTAGTCTTTTTATCTGGAATAAATTCTTGTAAAGTGTCAGTGCCAAAACGGTAGCCTAATTCTTGTCCGCCACGCATTAAGAATTTAGGAGTAGCGGTAAGTCGTTGTCTTTCGCCCAGTTCAACTAAGGCAACGGAAATCTCACCCTTTGGCAGACTAGCAGAAACTCTAACTTTAACTTCTGGACGACCCACGATGGTAGTAGGGTGGATAAATTCGTCAGTTTCAAAGCGAAGACTTGGTTTAGCCCATTTTTCGTCGCCGCAGATAAACTTGTATTGCCAGTCGTTTTCTGAGATGCCAGCCTTCTTAAATTCAGTGCCGCCAACGTCGGTGAAGCTCATATTAGCCTTGCCGTTGCCATCTTGGTAAAGCTCGTGGTCATCTGTTGGGTAGTAAATCTTTTCTTGACCTAGCTCATCGTTCCAGTCTTTTTCTTCATGCCACTTGTCAGCCTGCAAGTTATCTTGAATCATGACAGTTGGCCATTGATTGTAGGCATTGTTTTCAAGACCAAGCAATTCATGAACAAACCAGAGGTTCATCAAATCTGTGAAGTCAATTGAGACGAAATTGTTCATGTTATAGTGTGGACCTTGGTGCAAGAAGAGGTGATGCTTCATTGGCATTTTGGATACCAATTGCCAGATCTTGTAGACATTTTTGGGCTTTACGTTCCAGTCGTTTAAACCGTGAACTGAGACCCAGGAGCACTTGATGCTGTCTGCATGGTGACGATAGTTTCTAGCTTCCCAGAAGTCAGAGTATTGACCAGTATTACGGTCTTCTTTTTCACGCAACTGCTTTTGCATTTTGTCGTATTCAGGCTTGATCTTAAGGTATGAACCGGCATCCCATAAGTTTGATTGACAGGTTTCAGCGAGCAAATCAAGGTCTTCACCTTGGCAAGCTTCAGGAGCAATAACCAAACCATGTTCACGGTAGTAGTCGTACCATGATGAAATTGCGGCTTCAGAAACGACAGTCTTAAGACCCTTAACGCCAGTTGTGGCAATGGCGATTTGCAAAGTACCAAGATATGAACGACCAGTCATACCGATGTTGCCGTTGCACCAATCAGCTGTAGTTTGAACGGTTCTGGTTCTATCAGTGTAGGCAACACGATCACCATGCAGCCATTCGATAACTGCAGCAGCTGATTCAGTTTCTTCTGGAGCACCAGTGATGCGGACACCATCGCTGCCGCGAGTACCAATTGCACCAGCAAAGACGCTAGCAAAACCGCGAGCTAGCATGTATTCGTTTAATGGGTAAGAGGACTTGTGCACTGCCTCCTCTGTAGCTGGACGGCTTGAACCATCTGGCTTTTCAGCCTTAACGATTGGAGAGTGAACGTATTGTGGATCATTCCATTCGGTAGAGTCAGAGAGATTTTCGTCAACGTTATGGTTGCGTTTTTCGTTGGCGATGATTCCGCCAAAGTATGGGGATGCAGTGTAGAGTGCAGGTACTTTAAGGCCCTTATTAGTTTCTGCAGGACGGAAAACAGTAACTTGAATTAAATCACTCTTGCCATCATGGTCAGTATCAAGATCAGTTTCGACATAAACGACTTCACGGATGACCTTATTTGTGTCAAAAACAGGGATAGATTTACCATTGAAGAACTTGAACTTGTTTTGACCCCAGAATTGAGTAAAGTAGCCTTTGCCTGCCATCACATCGAGCAAGATTTGTCCGTTTTTAGCACGGGTATTGAGCAAGCGGTAAAAGGCAGAGATTAATTTTTGATTGTCGCTGATGTCTTGCACAAATGGCAAAGCATTTCTTTGCATGAAACCGGTTGGATCAGCAAAATCATAGTCGTAGTGGACGTGGTAGCCAAGAAGTTGCAGAGCTACGTTGTAGAATTGTTCGGTACCAATTTCTGTTGGCTTTTCCTTAAGAAAATCAGCCAAGGTCTGGTGATCAGAAACTGCAAATTCCGCAAGTTTGGCATTTTTAGCGGCATCTGTTTTAGCCTCAGCGATTGCATTTTTAACTAATTTAGCTAAAAGACTGCTGAAGTCCCAGTCTTGATAATTTTTAGGTAAGAAGTTGATATCGATTAATTCTTTAACTTGTTGTTGAAAGTCGGTTTCAACGTAAGCATATTGGTTATATTTCATATTTCTCTCCTTTGTCAGTATTATTACCTTATAGTTTACCCGTTTAAAGAGAGAGAACCAATAAAAATGAAATCAATAAAGAAATATTTTAAGTAAGATAAAAATAGTCCATAATATAAGTAATTAGATTTTATTTATTAAGGATATTTTTATGGGACTTTTTGATTTATTTAGTAAAAAACAAAAGAATGCTAATCAATCATTTTTAGCTGAGCAGCGCGGACAGCAAGCAATTGTCAAAATTAATAAATTAGCTTTGCCTGAACGCTTGAAAAAGCAGTTAATTGATGCTGGAGTGTTTGATATTTGTGAAGATTTAGCACCGCTGATTGCAGCTGTTAAAGATGAGGAGATAATTCAATATGCGGCTATTGGCATTAATGAGCATAGTGAAAATGTAATGCTTGTTTGCAGCAATCGCAACTTGATTATATTGAAGAAAAAGCATAGCGATGAGCAAGTTGAAGTTATTGATTTAAAACAGGTTAAAAGTGTCATCTTAAAGAATCAGCTTATGTATGGTGAATTATCTTTGATTGTTGGTAATCAGAGCTTAGATATTAATTCAATTAATAAAGTTCCCGCTGATATTTTGGCCGATAATATTAAGAAGTGGTCCAAAATTGCTCAAGGTGAAGATGATGATTTTGATCAGCAGCTTGAGCAGGTTAAGAAGTTGAAAGAATTGCTTGATCAAGGAATTTTAACAGAAGAAGAATTTCAAGCTAAGAAAAAGCAAATTTTGAAAATATAGCATTAAATAATGTCTCTTTCTTGATTATAAATTTAGAGCGTGTATAATATTTGTCTAATTATATTTAAGAAAGGACATGGTTTTATGAAGCTTATTAAAGTAAAAATCCTAACAGTCTTGTGTGGCTTGCTAACCTTAAACGGCTTAGCCATGTTGTTTTCAGGACTGATTATTCAAATGAATGAAGCAGCAGATTTCAACGCTGCACATGAATTAGTTGTAGCTAATTCCACTAATGCAATTATTTTCTTAGGCATTTTGATGGTTCTTGGTTTTGGAGCATTATTTTTCAATAGTTGGGCCAAAATGAAGAATAAACATAGTAAATGCGTAAAATTGATATAATGTAAAGAAAACCCCCTACAAGATTTTTCAGAGTCTTGTAGGGGTTATTTTTTACAGCCAAGTATTTTCAAATATATCTTCTTTAAAGCCGCAGGTTAAATGCTGGTCATCTACGACAAGTGGGCGTTTAATTAACTTACCATCTTGTGACATCATTTCTGCTGCTTCTTCAATCGTCATCGTTGGTATTTTTTCTTTTAAATTGTCTGCACGATAGCGTTGACCGTGTGTATTAAAGAAATATTTCAAACCGCGATCTTGATACTTAGTCATCCATTTAATCAGATCTTCTTTTTTAGGTGGCTCTTCAACTAAATCTTGAAATTCATATTGAACATGATGGTCGTCCATCCATTTGCGTGCTTTTCTAGAAGTTGAGCATCTTTTATAACCATAGAATTTAATCATACTTTACCTCATTTATTCATGTGTTGTCTGAAAAATTCGATTTCTTCGTCGTTAGCGATATCAGCGATTCTGTCTTTTTGGTTAACGAAAAAGACGTGACCGCGAGGATTATCTTCATCACCATAAGATTTACAAATAGCATGAACCCCGCGACCAAGCAAAAAGCCAAAGAGGGTGAATTGTATATCATGCAAGAAGTCATTATTAGCAGTAATCAAAAATGTAGGCAAGAAGTTATGATCAATATATTTTTCTACATCTAATTGTTCATGATATTTGTTAACGGCATTCTTAGTAAAGTAAAGACTTTCTACTCCTGCAAGGCTGTCTGGAGTTAAGACGAAGGAGGCAGCACAGTTTAAGCCAACTGCTCTAAATTTTAAGTTAAGCGGCTTATATGAGAATAATTTGGCATAGTCTGGATTGGTTAAAATGTTAACGTATTGTTCTGCCATTTGACCACCAGCACTGTCGCCAATAATAAAGACATTATTTCTATCTAAACGGTATTCTTCAGCGTGATCATCAACCCAATGCATGTAGCGATCGACATCATCTAATTCATCTGGAAATTCTGCATGTTCTGGGGCTAAACGGTAATTAGGATTGATGAAGGCAAAACCACGTTTAGCTAAACCCATGCCATAATATTGGTAAGTTTCTTTTGTACCGTAAACCCAGCCACCACCGTGGATATTAATAATGACAGGGAAGGGTGCACTTTCTTTTTTAGGAAGATAAACATCTAATGTGTGCCATTTTTCGTCTGGACCATAAGGTAAATTGTCGATTCTTTCAACTTCTGGGATGTCATGAGGAAGATCACTATCACGATGATCGTCACTTCTCTTGCAACCACTACGATATTCATTGAGGAAATTCTTTATTTTTTCTGTAAGTTCCATATTTTAATCTCTTTTCTAAAAACAAACGCTTTCACAATTAATTATACTCAAATCTAAAATAAAAAATAATTTTTTGAAAAATATGCTTGCATTTTTTAAAGATATTCCCTATAATAATTTATGTTCTGTTGAGGACATACAAACATACGAAATGGTCTGGTAGCTCAGCTGGATAGAGCAACAGTCTTCTAAACTGTGGGTCGTGAGTTCGAATCTCACCCGGATCACTGATGAAAGCAATACTGTGTGTATTGCTTTTTTGTGCTTAAATTAGGCTGCCCACCATTTGACCACCAAAAAATATTGTATAATACAAATTCGTGACAATAATTAAGTTACTCTTACATTGAAGCTTAATCTGTTGACTAAATTTGTTAACGATATTATCCTAAATTTGATTTCTTAAAAAACAATAAGTGTGAATTTATGTTATTTTCGCATAACGGGGGAAATAAGATTGACGACTACCAAAAAGATTATTATGAAATTGGCATGTGCAACCGCTCTTGGTACAGCAGGAGTAGCATTAACTCAAGTAAATAGACCACAAATTACTGTTAATGCTGCAACTACTTCTGTAGCTGCTCGCGCTCTTGGCGTGGATGTTGCTAGTTACCAAAGCGCTGACTTATCAAGTCACGCTCAAGCTGGTTCCCAATTTGCCATTGTTAAGGTAAGTGAAGGGACTTCTTACTGCAATCCTAAGGCATCTAGCCAAATTTCAACGGCTATTTCTAATAATATGATGCCAATGGCATACCATTTCGCTACATTTAGTTCAAATAGTAGTGCAGCAGTTGCTGAAGCAAATTATGCTATTAAGGCAGCTCAAGCATTTGGTTTGCCTAAGGGTTCATACATTGCTTGTGACTACGAAACTGGTCAAGGCAATAATATTTATGGCGGTAAGACACCAACAGCTAATGCTATTATTGCATTTATGGACCAAATTAAAGCAGCTGGCTACAAGCCACTTCTTTATGCAAGTTCATCAGTTTTGAGAACCAACATTGATACTAATAGCGTAATTGCTAAGTATCCTAACTCATTGTGGGTAGCATCATATGCTATCTCAGGCAGAATTGATAATCCTAATTTCAATTACTTCCCATCAATGGAAGGTGTATCAATTTGGCAATTTACTGATAATTGGCGTGGCTTAAATGTTGATGGTAACGTTGCAGTTCTTCCTTTATCAATTGATGGAAATACAACTTCAAATGATGGTGCTATTTCACAAGCTCCAAGCAGTACACCAAGTAAGCCAGCTACTAGTTCAAAGCCAACTAACAATGAACCAGCTACTAGTGGCTACATTATGAAGAAGTCATATGTTTACAACAAAAAGGGCGAACGTATCAGTGGTTCTTATGCTGCTTACACCAATATTAATTATTATGGTGGAGCAACTAAGCTTGACAATGGTAAGACTGCACTTAAAGTTGGCGAAGATCGTTACATTATAGCAAGCAATGTTTTAGGTAACTCTCGTGTCTTGAAGCATAATGCATATGTTTACAAGAATAACGGTTATTCTCGTGCTAACTGGCGTGTGTTAAGAAAAGGCACTCCAATTAAGACATATGGCTCAAGATTACATATCAATGGCAAGAGCTATTACCGTATTGGCAAGAACATGTACGTTAAATGTGGTAATTTTTAAAAATAGATATTAAAACTAATTAAAAAGCGTAAGTGAATTCGTTTAGCAGAATTTGCTTGCGCTTTTTTGCATTATTAAGATATGATTATTTCAAATAACTTGGAAAAGTAAGGAGGGTAACAATGAAAAGGAAACTTTTAAGTTTAATTGGGATATTTAGTTTAATAAGTATTTTTGCAATGTGGGCTCAACCTGTAAAAGCCAATGTTGATTATGATATTACTGACATGAATGTTACCGCAAAAGTTAATCGTAATGGTTCAGTAATGATTCACCGGAAGATTTATTATGATTTTGATAGTGATGCGCGCGGTGTATACTATCGGCAAAATTTGACGCAAAAACAAAAAATTAAGGATATTCAAGTAAAAGTAAATGATCAACCAGTTATTGCCGCAAATAATAAGAAAAATAACACTTATCAGCTAACTAAAGAAAATAATTCTTATCGTTTTAAGGTTTTTCATCGAATTTCTGAAGATAATCGGATTAAAGTTGAATATTCCTACAAAATTTTAGATTTAATTACTAATTATAAAGATACTGCTGAATTGAATTTTAAAATTATAGGTAATGGTTGGGATACTGATATTGATCATGCGCAAGCTACGGTTGTTTTTCCTGAATCAGTAGAAGGATTAAAAGCTTGGGCACATGGTTCTTTAGATGGTTATACCCAGGTTTTACCGCACAAAGGCAAAATTATTATGAAGGCAGACGATGTGGCTGGTGATGTTGGCATCGAAGTACATGCGATTTTCCCTACAGCTGTCACGGCCGCAAATAAAAATTATGTTGATCAAAATAAAAAAGAAGCAATTGAAAAACAAGAGGCCCAATTAGCTAGAGAAGCTAATGAGAGAAGAAAAAGAAAATTATACTTTGGCTGGGGCTTAGCTTTTGTATCTTTGATTACTGGCTTAGTGGTTATTGTTAAAGGATTCTTTGGTAAGAAAATGGGCTTTAAACCTAAGAAACAGGGAGAACTTGCCCATAATTATGAAATTCCTAATGTAGATCCAGTGACTGCTCAAATTTTAGATAATGCTGCTTGGCCAGATACCAAGGCACTTACAGCATATTTGATGCAACTTGCTGCTAAAAAGAAAATCAAAATTGAAGAATTCAAAACTAAGCATTTAAAGAAGACAAATTATTGCATTTCTCTGGTAGATAAAAGTATTTTGCAGGATGATTTGCTGTATTTCTTATTCAATCAGGTTGGTGATAGAAAGTCTTTTACAACCAAGGAATTAAGAAATTACACTTCCAGAAAATTAGGTAAGAAATTTGATAATTGGTGCAAGAGAAAATACAAGCAGACTGAACAAGCTGGCTTTTTAGATCATGAATTAGAAATAGCTAGAAGTCATTACCGTACTTTAGCTATTGTAGGAATTATGATTAGTATTGCTGCCTGGATTATTGCAATTTTTCAACTTGGGCCATCTATGGCTAGCGTTGTGATTGGTGGAATTTTATTAATTGTCATAGAATTCATTGCCTTCTTTGTCGGTAATCATAAAATTAGCTTGTATACTCAAAAAGGTGCATTAGAAACTGATCAAGTTCGTGGATTTGAAAAGATGCTTGATGATATTGGTAGATTCAAGATGAAAGATGTCGGCGATCTGATTTTGTGGGAAGATATTATGCCATATGCCGTTGCCTTCGGCTTGTCAAAAAAGGTTTTGAAGCAATTGAAACTTGAATTTACTCAAGATGAATTAGATGCGACAGGATTTATTGTGGGGAGTTCTTTCTATAGCACAGGCAGTGATGGCTTTGAAAGAAACTTTACCAGCAGTTTTTCTGAAGGAGTATCTTATGGCTCTTCTTCTGCATCAGGTGGTAGCGGTGGCTTTTCAGGCGGCTCCTCCGGTGGTGTAGGTGGCGGAAGCGGCGGTGGTGCTTTTTAACCAGCTGAGAATTTTAAAACAAAAAACAGAAAAACTTGTATAATTAATAAAAAAGAAAGAAGGATAAACTATGCCATTTGTACATATTGAATTAATTAAAGGTCGTTCTGACGAACAAATTACTAACTTAATGAAGGATGTTACTGAAGCTGTACATAAGAATACTGGTGCACCTAAGGAACATATCCATGTGATCATTAATGAATTAGGCAAGCATTCATACGGCCAAGGCGGCGAATGGAGAGCTTAATAGTTTAGCGATAATCTTTTGCGTTGGCAAAAGATTATTTTTCATTCTAGGATTAGGGGATAAATATGACGCAATTAACTGAAGAAATGTTTCAGATTTTTGATCAACCAGAATTCTCTTTTAAGAAAATTAAGATGCAACATTCTGAAGCAGAGGTAGCAGAATTAAAGGATGAATTTAAAGGCGTTTGGCAAACGTGGAAGGCTGTTAATCAGGCTGTTGCACAAAACTTGCCGACAGGAAAATTTGCTAAAGTTCATGTAGAGAGCTGGACTAATGGCTGGAATTTGCGCGATCATTACTGGGCATCATATCGTTTGCAAGATTTAGCAGATGCCAATCCGTGTGTTGGGGTAATGCTAGATAAAAAGCAATTGCAAGTATATTTAATGTTCCAGCATTATCAGAGTGAAAACAGAAAAATTACGCCTGAACAATATAACGAATTATTGGCTGACATTCCTAGTTGGAGTAAACAAATTGATTTGCAAAATTGGTATATTTGGAATGGTGAAATGTCTTCTGAATTTGATGATCATACAAAATTAAGTGATTATTTAAAGCAAACTGATATACAAAAACAATTTAAATCAGAGTTGTCAGATGCTACATTTTTGGTGGGCAAGTTTGTCTTCAGAGATCAACAACATGATGTTAATATGGAAGACTTTATTACAAATGCGATTGTAGACCTGTTGCCTTTATATGAAAAATCAGTTAAAAAATAAGGCTCTATAATTTTTCCTGTTGATGACTTATCTATATGATAAGCTGTTAACAGGTTTTTTATTGCATAAAAAAGGAGGACATAGTCCTCTTCAATAAAAATCGTTTCCACACAAATTCTTATAAATAAAGGTGATTTCTATGTCCTCTCTTAATCATTGTATTAAATTCGAGCTTGATGTTAAAGACGAAAATATTGTTTTTAAAGATTATTTTTATAAATCGATCAAACTGCAAAAGCATAAAATCTATGAAGCTGAATTGCTTCAACCTGCTTGTCCTTTCTGCGGCTCTTTGGATCTTTTACACAATGGCCATTTGATTACCAACATTCACTATCCAACAGCTAATGCAAGTTTACCGGTCATTATCAGATTAGCTAAGCAACGAGTTAAATGTCGCGCTTGTGAGCGCTGGTCTATGGCTCAGTCTGAATTGGTAAATAAATACTGTTCTATTTCTAATGCTTCCAAGCTTAAAGTATTATCAGCTTTAACTGAAGACCGATCTATAACCAGCATTGTCAGCGAAAACAATGTTTCTGTCAACACTGTTCAAAGAGTTTTAGGCAGCTGCTCTCACCGTTTCCTTGACAGCTATGAGTATCTGCCAGCTCATTTAGCTTTTGATGAGTTTAAGGGAGTCGACCGTCAGCTGCACTTTATCTGCTTAGACGGCGATAGTCATCAAGTCGTGCAGATTCTTAGAACTCGCTACAAGAAGACGCTGCTTAAGTATTTTGGTCGTTTCTTGCCCCAAGCTAGAGCTAACGTTAAGACGGTCACGATGGATCTTAATTTTTACTATCAAGATATCGTCAGAGCTTGTTTTCCTAACGCTCAGATTGTCATCGATCGTTTTCATATGATTCAAATGCTTACGCGTTCTTTCAACTCACTGAGAGTCCAAGTCATGAAGACCTTTGATAAAAGATCCAGACAGTATCAGCTGCTCAAATCTCCCTGGAAATTATACTTGAAGAAGTTTGATGAGCTTGAAAAAGTTCATCCTCGCTACAACTGGCATTACAAAGACTGCTTAACTCAAGCACAAGCAGTTACAGAAGGCATTAACACCAGCACTGCTTTAGAGAATTCATATAACCTGATGCAAAGCTTTATTCAAGCCGTTGAAACTGGCAATACGCATGAGCTCAAATCGTTAATCAACTGCCAAGATCAAATTGGAACTTTAATGCACAAAACACTATTAACCTTTAAGCATAATCTAACAGCTGTGCTTAACGGAGCAGCCCTGCCTTATTCTAACGGCTGTCTTGAAGGCTTCAATCGCAAAATCAAACAAATCGAACGAACAGCTTTTGGCTATTCCAATTTTACCAATCTCTTAACCAGAATTCGTTTGGAAGAAGATCTGTACAAAGAAAAAGAACCAAACAGCCTTTTAATGGTTGCCTGATTCTATTCATTTACTCTCTATCAACAGGATTTGACAAAGAGCCCAAATATCAGGGCTTACTTCGATGACAACACCGAAATAAGTCCTTATTTTCATAAAGCTTAGTTTTTGTTAACTTAGTCTAACTGTCCAATTATATTTGTCGTCTAGATCACCAACTTGAATGCCAAATAAAGTATCATAGAGTTTTTGGGTAATTGGGCCTACTTTGGTTTCATCACCAAAGACATGCTTTTTACCCTTGTAAGTAAGTGATCCAACAGGTGAAATAACCGCAGCAGTTCCCATAGCACCTGCTTCAACGAAACGATCAACATCATCAATTGGAATTTTGGCTTCAATAGGATCAAGACCAAGATCTTTGGCAATCTTTAAAATTGAACGCTTAGTAATAGATGGCAAAATGGAATCTGATTTTGGTGTCTGAAACTGACCGTCTTTTGTAATGCCGAAGAAGTTTGCACCACCAAATTCATCAATATATTTGTGCTCTTTTGGGTCTAAATAAAGGGCATCAGCGAAGCCGTTCTTTTTGGCAATTAATGATGGCATCAAGCTGCTGGCATAATTACCAGCAGTCTTTGCTTGTCCAGTACCGGCAGGAGCTGCTCTATCGTAGTCGCTAACCTCATAAGGCATTGGCTTAAGGCCTTTAATAAAAGCACCAACTGGAGTGGCATAGATTCTAAATTGATATGTCTCAGATGGTGAAATGCCAACGATTGGCTGCATCCCCATCATGAATGGACGAAGATATAGCGTACCACCAGAACCATAAGGAGGGACAAAGTCTTGATTTGCCTTAACAACCTCCTTAACAGCTTTAACAAATTCTTCTTCTGGATAAGGCTCCATTAAAAGTCGTTTAGCAGAATCAGCCATTCTTTTGGCGTTTTGCTCCGGTCTAAATAAATTAATGCCGCCGTCTTTTCTGCGATAAGCTTTTAGCCCTTCAAAAACTTCTTGTCCGTAGTGCAATTCCTCAGCTGCTTCGTTAAAGGTGATAGATGAATCTTGAGTTAAGTGGCCGCCTTGCCATTTACCATCTTTAAATTCATCAACCCAGCGATAGGGCAAATCGTGGTATTTAAATCCAAGTTTATTCCAGTCTAAGTCTTCAAGATTAGTTTTAGCCATGTTTCTTCTTCCTCGTTGTCTCAGTATCATTTTTGTTAAATTATAGTGATATTTAAGTTAAAAAGCAAAAGATTTGATATATATTAAAAGTAAGTAAAAAATAGAACAGTATAGCTAAATTAAAAAAGTGGTGAAAGTATGTACGATTATCGTAATAATATCAAAGTAATTTTAAATAAAACTGAAGCAGACGATAAGAGTCTAGCTAACAACTTGAATGCTATTAAAGCAATTATCGCTATGGCTGATGGTGGAAGTGCAGATAAGCCTAAAGCTAAAACTGCTCCAAAGAAACAAGCCAATACGCAGTCAATAGCCCAGCGTAATGCAGATTTAAAACAATTTAAGCAGCTGCTAATGGGATTAACTAGCTTGATTGAAACACCAGGGGATGAAAAAGCTAAGAAGACATCACTGGAAGCATTGCATAAATTAACCTTTGTTCCTGGAGTAGGTAAGCGGTATGGCAATGTTTTGGGAAAGCTTGATCAAGCAATTCAGAAATCGAAAACAACTAAAGAAGC
This sequence comes from Lactobacillus helveticus, assembly GCF_046109915.1. Taxonomy (NCBI): domain Bacteria; kingdom Bacillati; phylum Bacillota; class Bacilli; order Lactobacillales; family Lactobacillaceae; genus Lactobacillus; species Lactobacillus helveticus. The sequence continues at coordinate 305,110 of NZ_CP151471.1, forward strand.
AGTCAACAAGAAGATTTTTGAAGATGCGATGAAACCCAAAGAACAACCTAAGCGTGATTATCGTAAAGGAAAACGATACACGGTTATTCGTGCACTTTCTGGCTGTAATTTGATTAATGATGATGGTCAAATTGTTTATCGCATTAAAGAATCGCAAATTCATTCGCTTAATTTGAAAAGCGGTGATATTGTTGAGGCTTTAGAAGATCGGGATAATCCTAACTATGAAGCAGAAATTTTGCGTGTGGTTGGTTATCGTAAATTGCGTACGCGTGATTATGATCCAATCGAAGAATTTCGTTATGCCGTTGTGCAAGGCAGAACTGGTCAACTAGCAATTACGCGTAATATCAAGGGTGAAAATTTGCGTATTCGTGGCAAAGCAATCACAATTCCAGCAGATTCAAGTTATTATCAGGGCGAAAACATTCATTTAGAAGATGGCTCAATTGTTGACTTGGCTTGGTATACAGGGGATGTCCGCATTAAGAAAAATCCTGCTGATGCTGTACAAATTCGCTGGATTTATCAAGTAGATCCACCAAAACAATCAGATCTTTCCTATAAAAAGAAAGACAAGAATAAAGACAAAGCTGCAGAAGAATTAACTAAACTGGATATGAATTTGCATTACCAGCGAGTGGGTATTGCGATTGGCGATAATCAAAACGAAGGAATTTTGGAAGGTATCGTAAATCGCTATAACGGCATTCCTATTCCAATCAATGCTTTTGAAGGCAAAAAGAAAGTTATGGAGCGACAGATTAAAGATCTTGATATTGTGATTTTGATGACGGCATATGCTGCACACGATGCCACTTGGAACATTCAAGAATTTGCTTCAAAGTATGGCGTGAAATTTGCAGTTTCTTCATCAAAAGGCTATAGATCATTTGAACGAGCACTGTATCGTGCAGAAAATAAATTGCCAGCTTATGAAGGTACGCAGACAATTGAATATAAAGAAGCAAAAGATGATTAATATCTGTCTTGTTTTTATTGATAAATTATTTTTTAGGTAGTAAACTATAAGAGTTGTATTTGTGGAGACCTCCACATCTGCAACCGCACGGCTCGGGGTTAGAAGTCTTCTTGAGTAAGAAGCACCTCAGTTCGGCGAGTCTAAGTATTTTTTCGGAGGTGTACAAATGTACGCAATTATTAAGACCGGTGGTAAGCAATACAAAGTTGCAGAAGGCGACAGCGTATTTGTAGAAAAGCTTGATGCTGAAGAAGGCAGCTCAGTAACTTTTGACGAAGTTATCCTTGTTGCTAATGGTGACGACGTTAAGGTTGGTACTCCATTAGTAGATGGTGCTAAGGTAACTGCTAAAGTTGAAAAGCAAGGCAAGGAAAAGAAGGTTGTAACTTTCAAGTACAAGCCTAAGAAACACTCACACAGCAAGTATGGTCACCGTCAACCTTACACTAAGGTTACAGTTGAAAAGATTGAAGCTTAATTCAGAGGTGAAATGATTATGAATATTTTAGGTATGAAATTATTTGCCCACCACAAGGGTGGCGGTTCTACTGCCAACGGTCGTAACTCAGCTGGTCGTCGTTTAGGCGCTAAGGCTGGTGACGGTCAAACTATCCACGCAGGTACTATCATTTACCGTCAACGTGGTACTAAGATTCACCCAGGCAAAAACGTAGGTCAAGGTGGAGACGACACTTTATTTGCACTTGTTAACGGCGTTGTTAAGTTTGAACGTCTTGGCAAGTACAAGAAGCAAGTTTCTGTATACCCAGCTGAAGAAGCTAAGTAATTCAGATATAAAATAAGACGGGTAGCTAGTGCCACCCGTCTTTTTTATGGTATTTTCCATAGGAGATTTAGTATAATTAATAAAACACACGCAAAGAAGGTCTCTGATAATGGAAAATAAACAAGAATTACTAACATTAATTAATAATCGTATTAATCAGGTTACTGCTCTGATTAAGGAACATAATGCAGATGCTATGATTATCTTTAATCAGGCTAATTATCGTTATCTTACTAATTTTACCGGTGAAGAAGCACAATTAATATTGACTGCTAATGGTGAAAGAACGCTTTTATCAGATTCGCGTTTTGCAGGTCAAATTAAAGCACAAGTTCCAGGCGAGATGGATGTAGTAATGAAACATTCAAGCGACTATGAAGAATTGACTAATGCCCTTAAAAAGATGAATGTCAAGAAAGTCTTAGTAGAAGGCGAATTCGTTTCAGCGAGTGAATTTTCAAAATTAAAAGAATTAAATCCAGATATTGATTTTGAAATGGTTGAAGAATTAGTTGAACGTGTGCGCAATGTAAAAGATGAACTTGAAATTGCGGCTTTGCGCAAAGCTATTGACATATCGATGGAAAGCTTCAAAGGTATTTTTCCAATGATCAAGCCTGGCGTAAAAGAACGCGCAATCGGTGCTAAGTTGGATTATCTTTTTAAAGTGAATGGTGGAGACGGCCCCGACTTTGAAACGATTGTTGCTTCAGGAGTTCGATCAGCTTGGGCGCACGGCGTAGCTAGTGATAAAGAACTTGAAGAAGGCGACATGATTGTCATCGATTTTGGTAGTTTTTATCATGGCTATGCTGCTGATATTACTAGGACGATTGCTTTGGGCGAAGTTGATGAAGAAATGCACAAAATTTATGATATTGTGCATGAAGCACAGCGTCGCGGAATTGAGGCAGCTGTTGTTGGTAATACCGGTCATGATGTTGACAAGGCAGCACGTGATTACATAACTCAGCAAGGTTATGGTAAATATTTTGGTCATGGAATTGGTCATGGCATCGGCCTTGAGATCCATGAATTATGTCAACCTGCTTTGCCATTTAAAACAACCAAGTTAGTCAATAATATGGTTCATACCGTTGAACCGGGAATTTATTTGCCTGATAAAGGCGGCGTTAGAATTGAAGATGATATTTTAATTCATGATCAGACGCCAGAAACTTTATCTACTTTGCCAAAAGATGAGTTAATTTCATTATAGTTAATATTTTAATAGGCCGAAGTTATAGCCAAAACGGTCTAAGATTGGTAAGATAATAATTGTAGAAATGAGGGACTTATATTATGACAATGATTTCAGTAAACGAATTCAAGAATGGCTTAACTATTCAATACAATAACGATTTATGGCGTATTGTTGAATTCCAACACGTAAAACCAGGTAAGGGTAGTGCATTCGTACGTTCAAAGCTTAAGAGCTTGAGAACTGGCGCTGTTCAAGAATATACTTTCCGTTCAACTGCAAAGGTTGAAACTGCAGATATTCAAACTAAGTCAATGCAATACTTGTACAATGATGGTTCAAGTTACGTATTCATGGATACTTCAACTTACGATCAATTAGCTATTCCAAATGAACAAATCAAGGATGAAGCTAACTACTTGTTAGAAAACATGGTAGTTAACGTAATCTTGCACGATGGTGAAACTTTAGGTATTCAATTGCCTAATACTGTTGATTTGAAGGTAGCTAAGACTGAACCAAACATCAAGGGTGATACTTCATCAGGTGGTGGTAAGCCAGCTACTATGGAAACTGGCTTGGTAGTTAACGTACCATTCTTTATTAACGAAGGTGACGTATTAACTATCAACACTTCTGATGGTACATACGTATCACGTGCAAATAAGTAGTTTTTTGAGGTAACAAAATGGCAGATAGTTCAAAAATTCTCTTAAGTGGTGAAGAAAACAGCGAACAAATTAAAATTGATCCAAGTGTTCTAGAAGTTATTTTGGGTATTGCTGCTGAAAAAATTGATGGCGTTGCTGGAATGCGCGGTAGCTTAAAGTCAGGCCTTAATTGGTTTCTTGGTCGTGAAGATCATGGCAAAGGCGTTAATGTAAAAGTTGACGAAGACAACAAATTAATTGCTGATGTTTATGTCTACCTTGAAAGTGGCGTAAATGTTCCTAAAGTAGGGATGGAAATTCAAAAGGAATTAAAGGCTCAATTGTTACAAATGACTGACCTTGAACTTAAGTCAATCAATGTTCACGTGGTAGGTTTAGCTTTTCCAGAAGATGAAAAAGAAGCTGAAGAAACTACCTCAGAGCTGTTTCTGGAGGATAAATAGAGAGATAATGAACCAACACGAAAGTCGAAAAGTTGCTATGCAAGCAGTATATTTGGCTAATCAAGAACCAGATTTATCTGCTGAAGATGTGGAAGCAAAAGTCGTCGCAACACTTAATTTAAAACAGCTTTCTGCCTATTCAAAGAAACTAATTGAAGGCGTACTTGAAAATCGTGAAGATTTACAGTCTGAATTAACTAATCATTTGAAAAAAGGCTGGCGTCTTGAACGTGTAAGTCAAATAGTTGTTGCTATTATGGAAGTTGCACTTTTTGAAATTAAGAATAGTGATGAAATTGATCCTAAAGCAGCAGTTAATGAAGCTTTAAATTTATGTGACGAATTTGCTGAGCCAAAAGAAAAACCATTTATTAATGGGATGTTAGCAAACTTTGTTTAATAACGATTAAATAGCCGGCAGCTTTGCCGGCTATTTTTTTAGTAATAAGGAGAAAAATAATGGGAAAAATTCTTGATGGTAAGGCATTTGCAAATTTATTAGGTCAAAATCTTAAAGAAAAGGTTAAGAAATTAAAAGATGAGGGAATAACGCCACATTTTTGCGTAATAAATATTGGGGACAATCCTGCAAGCAAAATTTATGTTCGAACTAAAAAGCGTCGAGCTGAAAAAATGGGTATTATTCAAGACATTTATCAAATGTCAGCTGATACTAAGCAAGAAGAGGCTATAGCTTTAATTGATAAATTAAATGCGGATCCAGCAATCAATGGTTTAATGGTGCAATTGCCAGCTCCTAAACAAATCGATACGGATGCCTTACTAGAAAGAATTGATCCTAATAAAGATGTAGATGGATTGACTCCTGCGAATATTGGTCATCTTTGGATGGGCAATCTTTTTGTTGAACCCGCTACAGCTGAAGGAATTATTGCCTTGCTTAAGCATTATGAAATTCCGCTAGAAGGCAAAAACGTAGTGATCATTGGCCGCAGCAATATCGTAGGCAAGCCTTTAGCAGCTTTAATGTTAGAACAAAATGCTACAGTTACCATTGCGCACTCAAGAACTAAGAATTTGGGCGAAATCACTAAAAAGGCAGATGTCTTGGTATCTGCAACTGGTCAAGCATTTTTAGTTAAAGCAGATATGGTTAAAGATGGCGCAGTTGTTGTTGATGTTGGTATGAATCATGTTGATGGTAAATTAGTTGGTGATGTAGATTTTGATAATGTCAAAGAAAAAGCCAGTTATATTACCCCTGTTCCAGGTGGTGTGGGTCCCTTAACCGTACAATTTTTGATGGAAGCAGTAGTTAAATTAACTAGGAGACAAAATGACCGATAATAAATATTTAACGGTTACAGATTTAAATTATTATATTACGCAAAAGTTTAAAAATGATCCTTACTTGCATAAGGTATTTTTGCAAGGTGAATTATCCAACTTTCGCTATCGCCGTAATTCACACCAGTATTTTTCATTAAAAGATGAAAAATCTAAGATTAACGTAGTCATGTTTCGTTCTTACTTTGATAAGGTAAAATTCAAGCCTGAAGAAGGAATGAAAGTATATGTTGTTGGTTATGTTAGCGTTTATGGACCACAAGGATCATATCAGTTTTATGCCGAAAATATGGAGCCAGCTGGACTTGGTGCGCTTTATGAACAATTAAAGCAGCTTCAAGCTAAATTGGCCAAAGAAGGTCTGTTTAATCCGGAGCATAAGAGGAAGTTGCCACGTTTTCCTGATAAGATCGCAGTCGTAACCAGTGCTTCGGGAGCTGTTATTCATGATATTATGGTTACAGCCAATCGCCGTTTTCCGCATGCCGAAATCGATTTGTTCCCAGCACAAGTGCAAGGTGATACTGCAGCTGATTCATTAGTAAAAGCGATGCGACAAATTGCTGCACAAGGTGACGAGTATGATGTCATGATCATTGGCCGTGGTGGTGGTTCGCTAGAAGATCTGTGGTCATTTAATGAAGAAGAAGTTGTGCGGCAAGTCTATGCTATGCCAATGCCGGTTATTTCTTCAGTAGGACACGAAACCGATACCACTTTATGTGATTTAGTCGCTGATGCACGTGCAGCTACGCCAACGGCAGCGGCTGAATATGCGACGCCTAATTTGGCAGATGAGTTGGCAGGAATTCATCAATTACAGAGTCGGTTAATTGCAGGGATGCAAAATAATATTAACCAAAAGCGAGATCGCTTGAATCGAATTAAGAATTCTGTGATTATGAGAGAACCTACCAGACTTTATGATCAACAAATTCAACAAGTTGATTTATTGAAGCAGCGTTTGCAAAATAGTATTCAGAATAAAGTAAATAATTCATTGCAAAATTATCGTTTATTGAAACAACGTTTGCTTAGTGTCAGTCCAGATAAACAAATTGCAGGGATGAAGCAACAAGAAAAATTCTTGGCAAAGCAGTTGAATGATAATATGAAGCACTATTTAAAGAACAAGCGTAGCGATTTTAGTAAAATAGTACAACAACTTGATGATTATAGTCCACTTAAGACTTTAGAGCGTGGTTTTGTTTATACTACTAATGAAGAGGGCGAGACCGTTAGCTCAGTTGATCAGATTAAAAAAGATGATCATTTAAATCTTCATTTTAAAGATGGAGAAGTTACAGCAACAGTTACAGAGGTAAGGAAATAAAGATGCCAACAAAGAAAAATAATTTTGAAGAACAATTAAATAGCTTAGAAAAAATTGTCACTAATCTTGAAAATGGTAATGTGCCACTTGAGGATGCCTTGAAGGAATTTCAAGAAGGTGTAAAGATTAGTCGTGAATTGGATAAAAAGTTGACTAGCGCAGAAGAAACTGTGGCTAAGTTAATTGATAGCGATGGCACTGAACATAAATTAGATCCAAATAATGAAGCAGCTCCAGAGGATTAATTATGCCAGCATTTAAGTATTTTAAAGAAGATTGGACGCCAGTAATTGATGATTATCTAGCTAAGCATTTAGCTTCAGAAGTAGATAATCAAAAAATTAGTCAGATCATGGCTTATTCAGTTATGGCTGGTGGTAAAAGATTAAGACCACTTTTATTTTTAGCAACATTGAATACATTAGGGCGCAAAATAGATGAGCCTGAAATCAGAATTGCCTGTGGTATTGAATTGATTCACACATATTCATTAATTCATGATGATTTGCCTGCGATGGATAATGATGATTATCGTCGCGGTAAGTTGACTAGCCATAAAAAATGGGGCGAAGCTGAAGCTATTTTAGCTGGGGATGCACTCTTACCATTAGGCATTGAATGGATAGCAGAAGGCAGCCAATCTGCTCAATTGGTCAATATTATTACGCAAGCAGTAGGGCCTAATGGCATGGTAGGTGGTCAGTATCTTGATATTGATTCAACTAATAATGCAAGTGTTGCTGGCGATGCCAAATTTATCAATCAAATGGAATGGCTAAAAACAGGCTGTTTAATTCAAGCTAGCGTGGAAATGGCAGCTGTTTATGCCAAGGCTAGTGATATTGAACAAGTAAAATTAATTGATTTTGCTAAGGCCTTTGGTCGTTCATATCAAATTTATGATGATTTGGTTGATGTCGTTGAGACAAGCGAAGAGGCCGGCAAGGCAACTCATAAGGATAAAGAAGAGGGTAAAAATAATACTTTGACTTTATTAGGAATTGATCAAAGCCGCAAAGAATTAAAGGATTTGATTGATCAAGCTAAAGATGATTTGCATGGCTTGAATGGGGAAGTATTAGCTGGTTTTTTGGATCTATATCAAAAGGTGTTGTAAATGGCAAAACAAAGAGCAGATGTTTTATTAGCCGAACAAGGAATTTTTCATTCTCGTTCTACTGCACAAAGAGCAATTATGGCAGGTTTGGTTTCCGATCATAATCATCAAAGAATTGATAAGAGTGGGACTAAATTCCCTGAAGGCGAGAAGTTTTATGTCAAAGATGATGGCAAAAAATATGTTTCTCGAGGCGGATTCAAGCTTGAAAAAGCATTAAAAGTTTTTGATATTGATTTAAAAGATAAAATTTGTTTGGATATTGGTGCTTCTACTGGTGGATTTACCGATGTTGCTTTGCAAAATGGTGCCAAAATGGTATATGCCTTAGATGTAGGCTATAACCAATTGGCTTGGCAATTAAGAGATGATCCTCGTGTGGTAGTAATGGAAAAGCAGAATTTCCGCTATTCTAAGCCTGCTGATTTTGATCAGGGCTTGCCTGATTTTGCCATGACAGATGTTTCATTTATTTCTCTTGATTTGATCATGCCTCCAATGTATGAAATTCTCAAAGATCAATGTGATGCCGTTTGTTTAATTAAGCCTCAATTTGAAGCAGGTCCAGAAAACGTTGGAAAACATGGTATTGTCCATGATCATGAAGTACACAAAAATGTAATTGAACATACTATGCAAAAAGCAATGGAAATTGGCTTTAATGTTTTAGATGTAGATTATTCACCAATCAAGGGTGGTAAAGGCAATATCGAATTTTTAATTCATTTACAAAAAGATGAAGCTAATGGCGGTCGTAATTTGTGGTCAAGTATGCCAGCAGAAGTAGTTGAACGTGCTGTAAATAGTCTCTAGGAGTGGAAAAATGCTAGTTGAACTAGATATTAAAAATTTTGCGATTATTAAAAGCTTAAAAGTTCGCTTTCAAGAAAAAATGACCGTGATTATCGGTGAAACTGGTGCTGGTAAATCTATTATCATTGATGCGGTTTCATTATTAATGGGGAGCCGCAGTCAAAAAGAGATGATCCGTTCTGGAGAACAAAAAGCTGTAATTACAGGTCTATTTGTACTTGATAATCAAAAAGAAAAAATTGCAGAGCTATGTGAAAAATATGGCTTGCCTCATGATGATGATCAATTGGTAATTAGCCGGGAATTGGCCATCAAGGGTAGAAATATAGTACGTATTAATGGTCAATTGACAACCATCAATATTTTGCGTGAAATTGGTAATTATTTAGTCGATATTCATGGTCAGCATGATCAGCAAATATTGATGGACCAAGATCGTCAAATTGATTTGGTTGATGATTACGCACCTGATTCTTTTAAAGAAGAGTTATCGGCATATCAAGAGGACTACCGTCATTGGCAAAAATTAACCAATCAACTGCGTCATTTGCGTCAAGATGCACAGGAATTAGCTCAAAAGCAAGATATTCTTCAATTTCAAAATGATGAATTAGAGTCTGCCAATTTGGAAGATCCTGATGAAGATGAAAAGCTAGAAGAAGAATATAATGAGCTAAATAATTATCAAAAAATTGCAGATACTGCCAACTATTTTATGCAGCTGTATGATGATGACGAGCATGGAATTGCAACATTGCTTGGGGATGCACAAAATGCAGCAACAGATTTGACAGAATTTGGTTCAAAATTTAAGGATTTTGCCAAAACCGTTGATGATGGAGTTTATGCTTTAAACGATGCGCGTAGCGAATTGTCTAATTTGATGGATCAGATAGATTTTGATGAAGAACGTTATCAATATGTGACTAATCGCATGGATACATTGAACTCACTGAAGAAAAAGTATGGTCCAACTTTGGCAGATGTCTTTTCTTTTTATGCTAAAGTGCAAAAAGAACTTAGTCAGTTTGAATTTGGTGGTCTAGATGAAGAAAAGCTGCAAGCAGAAGTGGCTCAAGTCGAAGAAAAAATGACTAAAGAAGCTAGACAGTTGCATTTGATTCGAGAAAAAGTTGCCCATTCACTAGAAGAGCAGATTAAGCAAGAATTAGCGGACCTTTATATGGAAAAGGCACGTTTCTCCATTAATTTTGAAGAAACCAAGACTTTTACAGCAAAAGGAACAGATGCAATTGTATTTTTAATCGCACCTAACCCAGGTGAAGATTTAATGCCACTGGTAAAAATTGTCTCTGGCGGTGAACAGTCTAGATTGATTCTGGCATTGAAAGCTATCTTTAGCCATGTTGAGCCAGTGGGAACAATGATTTTTGACGAAATTGATACGGGTGTGTCTGGACGAGTTTCTGCGGCAATTGGTAAAAAGATGCATTCAATTGGTCGAGACAAGCAAGTAATTGCCATCACTCACTCTCCGCAAGTTGCAGCGGCTGGTGATCAACGCTACTTAGTTGCTAAGCAAGTAAAAGATGGTTCTACTTTTACGCAAATAGGACCGTTGAGTGAAGAAGAGACCATCACTGCAATTGCTCAGATGATGGCAGGACAAGATGTAACAGATGCAGCTAAAGAGAATGCTGCTGATTTAATTAAGAGTATTAAAGATGAATAAAATTAATGATTTTTGGATGAATTTTTGTCAAAAACATCATGTTGATCCAGAAGAATTGGAAGAAGTTTTTGCCTTTGGTAGAAATAGTCATGATGCCGATGTCTTGAGTGATTTGGTCAATCGAGGCATAAAAACTGCTACTACAAGCGTATATGATCTTGATGGAGCCATGCCGGTTGTAGGAAAATATGCAATTGTTTTAAATGGTAAAAATGAACCGGTGTGTGTAATTCAAAACAAAACCGTTGAAATTATGCCGTTTAAGAACGTTTCAGCTGAACATGCATATTTAGAGGGCGAAGGAGATCGCTCATATGAGTATTGGCGGAAAGTTCATGAAAAATTTTTCGCACAGGAATGTGAAGAAGATTTGGATACTACTTTTACTGAAAACACTGAAGTAGTTTGCGAAACTTTCGAAAAGGTAGATTAAAGCAAAAAGCAGGTGATTAGCCTGCTTTTTCTAATACCTTGGGACGTCTACGGTTGAACTACAAAAAGAGAAAACTTGAAAAACTAATGATTTTAGTGCAAACTAGATATATTAATAGTTACTAAGAGGAGTTCAGCATGGCAGATAAAGGTTTGTTATTAGTACTTTCTGGTCCTTCAGGTGTTGGTAAGGGAACTGTGAAAAGTGCTATTGTTGAAAACAAAGTCTTTCCGTTTGAGTATTCAGTTTCGATGACTACTCGTAAGCCTCGACCTGGAGAAGTCGATGGTAAAGATTATTTCTTTGTAAGTGAAGAACGTTTTCAAGAAGCTATTAGAAATGGTGAGTTATTAGAATATAATAATTACGTTGGACATTATTATGGTACGCCATTAGGTCCCGTAAAAAAGATGTTGCATGATGGCAAGGACGTTTTATTGGAGATTGACGTTAACGGTGCCGCTAAGGTCCGTGAAAAAATGCCAGATGGCGTGTTCATCTTTTTAACTCCACCAGATTTGCATACATTGCATTTACGATTAGAACATCGTGGTACCGAGTCAGAAGATGTAATTCGTAGTAGAATTAGGCAAGTTCGAAATGAAATCTTGGAAATGGAAGAGTATGATTATGCAGTTGTAAATGATACAGTTGCTAATGCAGTAGACCATATCAAGGCAATTGTTGATGCAGAGCATGTCAGTGTTAAACGTGTAGTTGGTGACTATCGCAAGATGGTCAAGGAGGATTAATCATGAGAATTACTTATCCATCAATTGATAAATTGTTGTCACGTGTTGATTCACGTTATTCATTATCTGTTCTTGCTGCTAAGAGAGCACATGAACTTGAAGCTGGTGATCCACCAACTTTAGATCATTTCAAGTGTGATAAGGCAGTGGGTAAGGCACTTGAAGAAATTGCCGCTGGTAAAGTAACGGTTGACCTAGCTCATGCCGAGGTTAACCTCGAAGACTAATTTACTGACCTTCATCCTTTGGGTGGAGGTCTTTTTTACAGGTGATTAGATGATTGCTCAGGTTATTGTTGATGTTGCAGCTAAGCAAACGGATCGTATTTTTGAATATCACATTCCGGCTGAATTAGAAAAAGATGTAAAAATCGGTTCAAGGGTAATAGTGCCATTTGGTCGGAGAAAAGTACAAGGCTTTGTGGTTGGTATAGAAGAAAAAAGTCAATTTAAAGGCAAACTGAAGGATTTACTAGTCAAAGTAGATGAAATGCCACCACTTACGCCGGAATTAATCAAATTATCTGAAAATTTAGCACAAAATATTTTTTCATATAGAATAACTATTTTGCAGGCTATGCTGCCATGGGTAATGCGAGCAGGTTATCGCAAACTATTAGTGCCTGCAAATGAAAAAGCAAAGCAGATACCCTTTTTTCAAGGTGATCCAGTTGATTTATCCAAAATGACGGATCTGAAGCAAATAAAAAAGGCTCATCAATTGTTAAAAAGTGATAATGCCAAAATAGAATATGTTGTTGAAAATAGGGCTAAAGAGAAAAAAGAAAACCAATATGAATTGACGCTTGATTCTGCGGAATATACTAAAATTTATAATACTTTGCGCCAAAATGCAGTTAAGCAAAAGCAATTGATTATGGATATCATTGAAAACAAAGATGATTATCCTAAAAGTCAAAGTAGTTTAATAAAGGGATTGGGTTTGTCTACAGCTAGTTTGAATTCTGCCGTTGAAAAAGGGTGGTTAAAAAGAAAGGCTGTTGAAGTTTATCGTAATCCTTTAGCTGGCTTTGAAGATGAAGAAAAGCCGGTTCCGGTAACTTTAAACGATGAACAGCAAACTGCATTAAATCAAATTAATAAAGCTATAGATCAGCATAAAGCAGAAACTTTTTTGCTTGAGGGAATTACTGGCAGCGGAAAAACTGAAGTATATTTACATGCAATTGGGCAAGCTTTAGCTCAAGGAAGAAATGCTTTGATGCTAGTGCCAGAAATTTCGTTGACTCCTCAAATGGTTAAACAAGTGAAAGCACGTTTTGGTGATAAGGTGGCTGTTTTGCACAGTGCTTTATCTGAAGGTGAAAAATATGATGAATGGCGCAGAATTCGCCGCGGCGAAATTCAAGTAGTAGTTGGAGCAAGAAGTGCAGTTTTTGTACCGCTGGATAATATTGGCTTAATCGTAATTGATGAGGAACATGAATCATCATATAAGCAAGAGACCAATCCGCGCTACAATGCTAAAAATGTGGCAATTTGGCGCAGCAAGTATCATCATTGCCCACTAGTACTAGGGAGTGCCACTCCATCGCTTGGAAGTCGTGCTCGCGCTCAAAAAGATATCTATCATTTATTGCGGTTAACCAAACGCGCAAATCACAAGAAATTACCGAAAGTTAATTTGATTGATCTTAAACATGTTCAATTTGCGGGTGGTCAATTTGATCTATCCGTTGAATTAGTTGACGCCATTAAGAAAAGACTAGAGAAAAAAGAGCAGGTTATCTTAATGCTTAACCGGCGTGGCTTTGCTAATTTTATGCTCTGTCGGGAATGTGGTTTTGTTTTGAAATGTCCTAATTGTGATGTCTCGCTTAACTTGCATAAAGATACTAATAGCATGCAATGTCACTATTGTGGGCATACAGAGCCAATACCTACTCGTTGTCCTAATTGTCAGAGTTCAAAGATTCGTTTCCTAGGAACGGGAACCCAAAAAGTTCAAGAAGAACTTGACGAACTTTTGCCAGGAGCTAGAATTTTAAGAATGGATGTTGATACCACCAGAAGAAAAGGTAGTTATAAACGCATCCTAGATTTATTTGGTAATCATGAAGCGGATATTTTGCTAGGAACTCAAATGATTGCTAAAGGATTGGACTTTCCAAATGTAACTTTAGTTGGCGTAATTAACGCGGATACGGGATTATGGTTATCTGATTATAATGCATCGGAAAAAACTTTTGAATTATTAACGCAAGTTGCAGGCCGTGCGGGCCGAGCCGACAAGGAAGGCGAAGTTCTAATTCAAACTTATAGTCCAGAGCACTATGCCATTCAATTGGCACAAACGCAGGATTATGAAAGATTTTATGGTTATGAAATGCATATGCGTTATGTTGGTAATTACCCACCATATTTTTATACAGTATTAATATCAGTTGCTGCTAAAAAAGAGCAAAATGCTGCTAGAGAAGCATTTAAGATTAAACGATATTTATTGCAGCATTTGAATAATCAAGTGATAATCTTAGGACCATCCCCAAGTGCAATTTCTAGAGTAAAAAATCAATATTATTACCAAATACTGGTAAAATATAAAAAAGAGCCAAATTTGAATAAACTGTTACACCATGTTCAAGATTCTGCTCAAGAAGCTAAAAAATATGGATTAAGTATTTTTATCGATAATGAACCAGAAAGAATAATGTAAGGGAGATGCTTTGATGACATCAGTAATATTTATGGGAACACCAGAATTTTCTGTTCCAGTATTAGAAGGTTTAATTAAAAATAATTATGAAATTAAGGCTGTTGTAACTCAGCCTGATAAAAAAGTAGGCCGTAAGCAAAAAATTACTAAGACTCCAGCTAAAATTGCTGCAGAAAAGCATGATTTGCCAGTCTTTCAACCAGTAAAATTATCTGGCTCAGAAGAAATGCAACAAGTGATTGATATGCATGCCGACTTAATCGTTACTGCTGCTTATGGTCAATTTTTGCCAACTAAGTTTTTAAACTCAGTAAAAATTGCAGCTGTTAACGTTCATGGTTCACTTTTGCCAAAATATCGTGGTGGTGCGCCAATTCAATATTCACTTATTAATGGGGATGCAGAAACTGGTATTACCATTATGGAAATGGTGAAGAAGATGGATGCTGGTGATATCTATTCTCAAAAGGCAATTAAGATTGAACCAGATGATAATGCTGGTACTTTGTTTAGCAAATTATCAATTGTAGGTAGAGACTTGTTATTAGAAACTTTGCCTTCGATTATTGATGGCAGCGTTAAGAAGATCCCACAAGATCCAGATAAGGTAGTCTTTTCACCTAACATTACTAAAGAGCAAGAAAGAATCGTTCCTACTATGACAGCTACTGAGGCTAATAACATGATTCGTGCTCTTAATCCAGATCCAGGTGCTTACATGATGCTTGAAGGCAAGCGTTTTAAAGTTTGGAAAGCAGAAGTAGCTAAGGATAGTACTGATTTAAAGCCGGGTTGTGTAGTGGCTAATAAGGGCTGCTTTGCAATTAGTTTTGCAGATGGTACTGTTTTGAACTTGCTTGAGGTACAACCAAGTGGCAAGAAGAAGATGGATATTAAGAACTTTTTAAATGGTCAAGGCAGCAAGTTTGCCCCAGGAGAAGAAATTGTCGACAAATAAAAGTGCCCGTGCAATTAGCTTAGAGACTTTAATTAAAGTTTTACAAAATGGCTCATATTCAAATATTAGTTTGAATAATAGTTTGAAGCATTCTGACTTATCAATTGCAGATCAAAATTTAGCGACTAGAATTGTCTATGGTACGATTCAGTATCGTCTTTTTGTGGAATATCAATTGACGGGATTGTTAAAAACAAAAATTACTGAAAAATATTTGAAGCCACTTTTATTAATGTCTCTTTATCAGATAATATTTTTGGATAAGGTTCCTAATCGTGCTGTGCTAGACGAAGCAAACAAGTTAGCTAAGCAGTTTGGCAAACATCATTCGTCAGGCTATAGAGTAGTGAACGGAATCTTGCGTGCATTTATTAGACGCGGCGTGATTTTGCCCGATGAAAAAGATACTACTAAATATTTAAGTATTAAGGAAAGTGTTCCTGAATGGCTAGTTAAATATTTAATTGATAATTGGGGCATGCAAAAAGCTCAGTCGGTTTTGAGCAGTATTAATGACCCGGCTAAAAATAGTGTACGAATTTCATCATTAGCAGATAGAAACAAAGTTTTTGATCAATTAAAAAAAGAAGGATATCAGCCAGAATGGTCCAATTTATCTCTTAATGATGCCGTCTTAAATCATGGTGGTATTAGTGAGAATGATTTGTTTGAGCAGGGAAAGTTGACAATTCAAGATGAAGCCGCTAGCTTAGTGGTAGAAGCTTTTGATTTTGATCAAAATCAAACTGAACATGTTTTAGATGCATGTAGTGCACCTGGCGGTAAAACCGTACAGATTGCCGAAAATATCCACGGTGATGTTACTGCATTAGATATTCATGAAAAGAAGTTGCGTTTAGTAAAAGAAAATGCACGGCGGATGCATGTTTTAGATAAGGTAACAACTAAGGCATGTGATGCTAGAAAAGCACATGAAATATTTAAAGCAGGCAAATTTACTAAAATTTTAGTTGATGCTCCATGCTCAGGACTAGGGTTATTAAGACGTAAACCTGAGATTCGTTATACTAAAAGTTTGCAAGATTTAAGAAACTTACAAAAAATTCAGTTAACGATTTTAGATTCTATTAGCAAATTGTTAAAAGCAGAGGGAGAGTTAGTATACTCAACCTGTTCAATTTCAATGGAAGAAAATGAAGAAGTAGTTAAGCAATTCTTGCGAATTCATCCTGGTTTTGAATTAAAACCATTTTCATTAAGCAAGCTTGAGTCCAAGACAGGAATGTTAAAAATAATGCCTGATCAAGATGGCAATGATGGATTTTTCATTGCAAAATTTAGATTACGAGGTTAGATTTTTGATAGAAACAGCATACGCTTCAAGTATCGGCAAGGTACGAAAAAGCAATCAAGATTTTGTACAAGTTTTTGAGAATCGTGAGGGTGTTACCTTAGCGATTGTTTGTGATGGTATGGGCGGTCATCAAGGCGGCGATGTTGCCTCCACAATGGCCGTAACTCATTTAGGACATAATTTTGGCATGACGGACTTTACCGATGCCAATATTGCTCGAAAATGGTTAGATGTACAATTAAATTCAGAAAATGAAATAATTTTAAAAACAGCTGATAAATTTCCTGATTTAAACGGGATGGGGACCACAATTGTCTTAGCCTTTGCGTTTAAGGATAATGCGTTGATCTCTCATTTAGGTGATTCACGTGCTTATAGTTATTCTGAAGGAAAATTTGTTCAATTGACTGAGGATCACTCTTTGGTTAATGAATTAGTTAAAATGAGGCAAATTACTAAGGAACAAGCTAAGCACCATCCTCAAAAAAATATTATTACTCAAGCCTTGGGCGTATCTAGCACAATTGACCCTGAAATTAAGGAAATTAAGCTCGACGAAAATGATATTATTTTGCTTTGTACGGATGGATTAACTAATTCACTTAGTGATCCCCAAATACAGCAAATTTTAGCTACAAAAGAATTAAGCTTAAAAGAGCGATGCAATAAATTAATTAGTGAATCCAATCGATTAGGTGGTGGTGATAATATTACCGTTTGCCTAATTTGGAATAAGGAGGACGAGAGCAGTGATCGATAAAGGTTATCTGCTTGGTGAACGCTATCGCATTATTGATACTTTAGGCGAAGGCGGTATGGCTAATGTCTATCTAGCCGAAGATATTATTCTGCAACGCAAAGTTGCGGTTAAAATCCTGCGGTTAGATTTACAAAATGAACCTCAAACTCAAGCTCGTTTTAAAAGAGAAGCTTTAGCCACGAGTGAATTAAGTCATCCTAATATTGTTTCTGTTCTTGATGTAGGCACTGATCATGGATTGCATTATATGGTAATGGAATATGTTGATGGTCCTGATTTAAAAGAATATATTCGCCAAAATGCTCCTTTAGATTTGCATGAAGTAATTCGCATCATGGACAAAATCCTGAGCGCTGTTGCTCTGGCCCATAAACATAATGTGATTCACCGTGATCTCAAGCCGCAAAACATCCTGATGGATAAGAGAGGCAATATTAAGATTGCTGATTTCGGAATTGCGGTTGCCTTGAATCAGAGCTCTGTTACACAGACTAATTCTGTTATGGGATCAGTTCATTATATGTCGCCCGAACAGACTAGAGGTGGGTTGGTTACTAAGCAGTCAGACATTTATTCTTTAGGAATTATTTTGTATGAATTGATTACAGGAACCGTGCCATTTAATGGTGATACTCCTGTTTCGATTGCCTTAAAACACGCGCAGGAACCGATACCTTCTATTCGAAAGAAGGATCATAGTGTTCCGCAAGCCTTAGAAAATGTTGTTTTAAAGGCTACTGCTAAAGATCCGCGAGATCGTTATGCTACAGCTCAAGCAATGCAGGCTGATTTAGATAGCAGTTTAGATCCAGAACGGGCAGACGAGCCGGTTTTTGTACCTAATCATGGAAATAATAATGATAAAACAATCGTTTTGCCTGGCTTTAAAGCTCCAGAAAAAGAGCAGCCGACAGAATCTGACGAAGAAACTAAACCTGATAAAAAAGAAAAGAAAAAAGATTTTTGGCAGAATGTAAAGAGCCATAAATGGTGGTGGATCTTTTCAATCATTGCTACAGGATTAATTATCTTTATTATGATCTTTGCACTAAGTGGAAGTAATAATAAACCACATCAAGTGCATATTCCAGATGTGACCAATATAACTGAAAAAAGTGCCGAAAAGAAATTAGAAGCTGCTGGCTTGCAAATAGGCAAGGTGGTTAAGCGACAATCTGACGATATTAAAAAAGGACATGTCATCGGTACTAAACCAGCTGCAGGTAATAGCATGGATCAAGGAAAAGCTATTATTTTGATCGTATCTAGTGGTTCAAGCATGGTAAAAGTTCCTAATGTAGTTGGGGATAATTATTATGAAGCTGCAGAAAAGCTGGAAAATCAAGGCTTTGATGTAGTTAGAGAAGACCAGTATTCAAATAAAGTAGCTAGAGATAATATTATTTCTCAAAGTATTGCTGCTGGGGTAGAAGTAAAACCAACGCAGACAACTATTACTTTAGTGGTCTCTCGTGGCAAACAAGTAAAGCCGAAGATAAACACTGTAACCTTGAAGGATCTGCACAATTATTCATTGAAGAGTGCACAGGACTACGCTAAAGAACATGGTTTGACTTTACAGATTAATCAAGAATATTCTGATGAAGTTGAAAAAGGCCTGGTTATCTCAATGCAACCAAAGGCTGGTACCAAGGTGGAACGTGGATCTACCGTAACAATTAAGGTTTCACGCGGTCCAAAGGAAGAAAAAGATACTACTATTACTAAGACATTTACTGTTAATTATATAGGCACCGATCTCAATAAGGATGATAAATCCGATAGCAAGAGTGGAGATGCCTCTAATAAAGAAGACAGCAGCAAAGGTGATCATGTTCAGATTTATATCAAAGATGATGATCACTCGTTAAGTAATATCTATCGTGACTTGTATATTAAACGTGATATGAGTTTTTCAATTCCATTTTCTCTTAAGAATGGGAATGGTCAATTACGAGTAGTTCGTAATAGAGAAACTGTTTTAAATGAAAAGGTGACAAAATAAATGAAACTAGCAGAAGGAACCGTTGTAGGGTTAATTGCTGGTTATTATGACGTGGAAACTGCTGCGGGTATCGTTAGAACGCGTGCTCGCGGCGTTTTTCGTCAAAAAAAGCAAAAACCTGCAGTAGGTGATCGTGTAGAAATTCAAATAGATGATCAAGGCATGAGTTATTTGGTAAAGATTTTACCGCGGTTTAATAGAATAGGCCGACCAGCTGTAGCAAACGTTAGTCATATATTATTAGTGATTTCTGCAGTTGAACCTGATTTTTCTTTAGAATTACTAGATCGTTTTTTAACTTTCTTCTCTTGGCAAAAAGTAAAGGTCACTATCTATTTATCCAAACCTGATTTATTAAAAGGCGATAAGCTAGCTAAAATTAAAGAAGATTTAGCATATTACCAAAAAATTGGTTATCCCGTGTTTACTGATTACCATGATGTAGAGGTCAAGATTCCACAAATGATTAAAGAAGGACAAATTTGGACGCTAGCTGGGCAATCCGGTGCGGGCAAATCAACTCTGCTTAATCATTTGAAGAAGGATGCTAATCAAGTGACAGGAGCAATTTCTGCTAGTTTAAATCGTGGTAAGCACACTACTAGGAAAGTCGAATTGTTTAAGTTGGGCGAAGGATTTTTAGCCGATACGCCTGGTTTTTCTTCGATTGATTTAACGCCAATTAAGTTAAACGAATTATGCAACTATTTTGTTGAGTTTAAACGTGCTAGCAGCAAATGTAAATTTAGAGGATGCCAGCATTTAAAAGAGCCTGGCTGTGAAGTCAAAAAGCTGCTTGAAGAAGGCCAAATAATGCAACATCGTTATGATGATTATTTGGCAATGCGAACAGAAATTAGTGAAGGCCGATTACCTGAATATTTGAAATAATAGGAGAAGAAAATGATTATTGCGCCATCAATTTTGAACGCAGATAATTTGAACTTAAAAGAAAATATTAAAGAAGCTGTTGCAGTGGGAATTGATCGTTTCCATATCGATATCATGGATGGACATTTTGTGCCCAATTTATCTTTTGGGCCACAACTGATTAGTGATTTTAAGCGTGAATTTCCTATGACAGATGCCGAGATTCACTTTATGAGTAACAATCCTGATGATCTTATTCCTGCTTTTGTGGCTGCAGGAGCAGATATCATGGAGCTGCATTATGGTGCTATGAGTGAATCTAAGTTGAATTATTGGCTTGATTATTTGGCTTCTAATGGTGTCGAGGCTGTTTTGGCAATTAAACCAGATGTTCAAGCTGATGTTATCGAAAAGTTTTTGCCTAAAATTAAGCAAGTTTTGGTAATGACCGTTAACCCAGGTTTTGGTGGTCAAAGTTTTATTGCCGATTCTCCAGAGAAAATCAAGCAAGTTAGAGAAATTGTGGGTCCAAATATGCCTATTGAAGTTGATGGCGGTATTAACGATCGCACAATTAAAATCGCTAAAGACGCTGGTGCCGATGTTTTTGTTGTAGGTTCATATCTATATGAAAACGGCAATATTGCTAATCAAGTACGTAAATTAGAAAAAATTATTAAATAATGAAGGTACATGCATTATTAGGTGGACCAACAGATTTGTGGCCGGCTGATATTAAAGAAAAATTTTTGAATGCAAAAAAAGCGGGAGATCTCATTGTTGGAGTAGATCGTGGGTCTTTATATTTAGAAGAATTGGGAATAACTCCTGATTTAGCACTAGGTGATTTTGATTCTTTAAAAAAGGCTGATTTGGCTAAGATTGAAAGCAATGTAAAAGATATCCGCTATTCTAATCCAGTCAAAGACTTAACTGATTCTGAATTGATGCTACATACCGTTTTTGAAGATTATCGAATCAATAGTCTGAATATTTATGGTGCAACGGGAGGCAGAATAGATCATTTTTTGATTAATTTATTAATGCTGCTCAATCCATCTTTGCGAAAGTTTGCGGAACAAGTTTCAATAGTAGATAAGCAAAACAAAGTAATCTTTTTCAATCCTGGGCTTCATCTGATAGAAAAAATAGCAGATTATCCTTATATTGGTTTTGCTAGTTTGGCAGCGATTAAAGATTTTAATATTTTGCGTGCAAGGTATGAATTGCATCATTATTCCGGAGATTATCCACGAGTATTTTCTTCGAATGAATTTTTACCCAATACTTCCCAATTTGAAATTAATTTTAAATTGGGAATGATTGCCGCAATTTATTCAAAAGATGTTAATCGCTTTCATAATCTTTAAAAATAGGTTTAAAATAAAGAAAAAAGAATCGAAAAATAGTTATGAAATATATTGATTTTGAAAAGAACGTAGCTGGCTTTGAAGATGGCCGCTATGAAGCAAGACTTGATCGTGCAAAACAAAATGTAGAAAATTACATGCACAAGAACCATGTTCACGTTTTTGATAAGAAAAATAAGAAGGAAGTAGCAACTATTAATGGTCTTGCCAGAAATGTTACTTACCAAGACTTAGGCTTGCCAACTAAGTTAGGCGAATTGATTACTGAATATGCCTATACTCCAATCAAGGAAAGAATAGCTGATGAAATTTCAGATGATGATAAAAATAATAATATTATGAAATAAATTAAAAAGGACAACTGAAAAACAGCTGTCCTTTTTTGGTGCATGAATGGTGCACATTATTTTTTGCAAACAAAAACCTCACAGATAAATCTGCAAGGCTGGTTATTAGGCACGAGTAACTTTACCAGACTTTAAAGCCTTGGTTGAAACCCATACGCGCTTTGGCTTACCGTCAACAAGAATGCGAACTTTTTGAAGGTTTGGCTTCCAAGCACGACGAGCTGAGTTCATTGCGTGTGAACGTTTGTTACCGAATGTGGTCTTCTTACCTGTTACGTAATCTTTAGCCATTTGCTAAACCTCCTTTATTATGGTGTCATACTTAATTAGGTTATCATATGTTTTGCCGCAATTCAACTTTTTTAAGACGTATTTTATTTATTGATTGTGGCAGTACTATGATAAAATAATAATCGTATATGTAGATAATAAGACGGAGGAAGAACATGGCTGTTAAGATCAAGACAAAAGATGGTTTGATTGATATTTCAAACGGTGTAATCGCAACTGTTGTTGGTGGCGCAGCTACGTCTAATTATGGCGTTGTGGGAATGGCTTCAAAAAATGCCATTCGTGATGGATTCGATGGAATTCTTAATCGTGCCAATTATAAGCGCGGTGTTGTTGTCAAGTCAGAAGATAACGAAATCACTGTTGATGTGTACATTATCGTAGGCTATGGGCTTAAGATTTCTGAAGTAAGTAAGAATGTTCAAGATAGTGTTAAATTTAATCTTTCTAATCAATTAGGAATTAACACTAAAGCCGTTAATGTAATCGTTCAAAGTGTAAAGGTACTTGACGAATAACGCAAGCGGAGGTTATGAATAGTGGTTTTAAATGAGATAGATAGTAAGCAATTTAGAGATATGGTACGAGTTGCCACTCACAGAATTGGTAAAAATGCTGAATTTGTTAATTCATTAAATGTTTTCCCAGTTCCTGATGGTGATACTGGTACTAATATGAATTTGACCATTGAAAGTGGTGCAAAAGCAGTTTCTGAGAATCCTAGCACTAGTGTAGGGGATTTGACAGAAAGCTTGGCTAAAGGAATGTTAATGGGTGCTCGTGGTAACAGTGGGGTTATTACTTCACAATTATTTCGAGGCTTTTATAAGGCTACGCAAGGGATGAAAACTTTGACAGCCCAAGAATTAGCCAATGCTTTTTCAAACGGTGTTGCTACAGCTTATAAAGCTGTAATGAAGCCTGTTGAAGGAACTATTTTAACTGTAGCTCGTGTTGCTGCTCAAGAAGGTGCCAATAAAGCTAATGACACTGATGATGTTACTGAAGTAATGCAAGCTGTAGTTGAAGGTGCTAAGAAGGCACTTAAGTCTACTCCAGATTTGCTTCCAGTTTTAAAGCAAGTTGGCGTAGTTGACTCAGGCGGTCAAGGCTTGCTCTTTATTTATGAAGGTTTCCTTGAAGGAATTCTTGGTGAAAACTTTGCAGATCAATATCAACCAGATGAAAATGAAATGGATGAAATGATCAATGCAATGCACCACCAATCTTCAGTTCAAAGTCAATTGTCAACTCAAGATATTAAGAATGGCTACTGTACTGAAATTATGGTAGATCTTAATGCTGATGTGCCAAATAAGAAGAAGTTTGATCTTGAAGAATTCAGAAAGCACTTATCTGGTTTAGGTGATTCACTTTTGGCTGTTTCAGATGGTGAAATTGCTAAAGTTCACGTACATACTGAACATCCTGGTGATGTTTTTCAATACGGTAGTCAATTTGGTCAATTGGGCAAGATTAAGATTGATAACATGAGAATTCAACACGAAAGTATTGTTGATCAAGATAAAGAACAACAAGAAGCAGTTGATTTCGCAGTTATTGCTGTTGCCTCAGGTAATGGTATTCGTAAGTTGTTCGAAAGCGAAGGCGTTAACCGCATCATTTCTGGTGGTCAAACAATGAATCCATCCACTCAAGACTTTATTGATGCAATTAAGAAGTCTGGTGCTAAGAAGGCCCTTCTTTTACCAAATAACGGCAACATTATTATGGCTGCTAAACAAGCTGCCGAGGTTAGTGATATCCCAGTAGGCATTGTACCAACCAAGACTATTTCACAAGGTTTAACTGCTATGCTTTCATTTGATCCAGTTGCATCTGTAGATGAAAATGTAGAAGCAATGTCAGATGAACTTGATACTGTGGTTTCAGGTGAAGTTACTCAAGCTACTCGTGATACTGAAATTGATAATGTTGAAATTCATAAAGACGATTATCTTGGTATCGTCGATGGCAGCATTAAGGTAGATAACGCTGACTTAATTAAGACCACTACTGAAATGATCGAAAAGATGCTTGATGACGATTCAGAAATCATCACCATTATGTATGGTCGTGATGCCAGCGAAGATGAAGCACAACAAGTTGTTGAAGCTCTTGAAGCTAGTCATGATGATCTTGAATTTGAAATTCATGACGGTGGGCAACCTGTATATTTCTTCTTAGTATCAGTTGAATAAAATGATAGAAAACGCATTATTTGCTCCTGTAACAGATTTAAAAGGTGTAGGGACAAAAACTGCGGCTGATTTAGGTAGCTTAGGCATTTATAGTATTTATGATTTGCTCTTTTATTTTCCTTTTCGCTATGACGAATTGCAGACGTTGCCTTTAGATCAAATCATGGATGGTCAAAAGGTAGTGCTAAAGGGAATTGCAGCAACTGAACCATTTGTTAGTCGTTTTGGCTATAAAAAGAACCGCCTAAGTTTCAAGATGAGAATTGACCATGATGTAATCATGGTCAATTTTTTTAATCAGCCATGGCTTAAGAGCAAGATTGAAATTGGCGAAGAAGTAGCCATTTATGGCAAATATAATGTTGCTCGGCAAAGTCTTTCGGCTTTTAAGTTTATTGCAGCCAAAGAAAATGACAGTGGCATGGCACCAATTTATCCGGTTAATCGGCATGTTAAACAAAAAAAGCTAGTTAGTTTAATTAACTTGGCAATAGATGGTTTTTTAGATCAAGTTCGTGATATTGTTCCTGAAAATATCAGAGAAAAATATCGCTTATTAACTGATCAAGAGATTATTCAAAAAATGCATCATCCTAAAAATAGTACTGAAGCAAATTTAGCTAAAAGAAGTGCTATTTTTCGAGAATTTTTCATTTTTGAATTACAGCTGGCACTTTTGGCTAATCATGATGGCAAACAAGCAGGCTATCCTAAGAATTATGATTTAAAGGAAATAACTCAATTGACGTCTTCTTTGCCATTTGAATTATCAGATGATCAAAAAGAAGTTGTTAATGAAATATTTGCGGATATGCAATCATCTGGTCAGATGCGTCGCTTGTTGCAGGGGGATGTAGGATCAGGTAAAACGGTTGTAGCTGTTTATGCTATATTTGCAGCAATTACTGCAGGCTATCAAGTTGCCTTGATGGTGCCAACCGAAATTTTGGCTACGCAGCATTTTAAAAAGATTGATGAATTGCTTCGCCCATTGGGTGTAATAGTGGCTTTGTTAACAGGTAATACCAAAACATTAGAGCGCAGAGAAATTTATCGCGAATTGACGGATGGTACGATTAATGTGGTGATTGGTACACATGCTTTAATTCAAGAAAATGTCATTTTTAAGAAGCTGGGTTTGGTAATTATTGATGAGCAGCACCGTTTTGGCGTTGGACAAAGACAAGCTTTAATCAATAAAGGCGATCAACCTGATATTTTAGCAATGACAGCTACGCCAATTCCACGTACGCTTGCTTTAACAGTATATGGGGACATGACTGTTTCTGAAATTCATCACATGCCCGCTGGTAGAAAACCTATTATTTCATCTTGGAAAACTAGCAGTCAGATGAAAGATGTTTATCAAAAAATGCAGGATCAACTTGATCAAGGCTTTCAAATTTATGCTGTTACGCCGCTGATTACTGAATCTGAAACATTAGATTTAAAGAATGCTGAAGAATTGCATGCTAAATTAAGTCATGATTTTCCAGATCAAAAGGTGGTTTTGCTTCATGGGCAAATGCCAGGGCCTAAAAAAGATGAGATTATGACTGCTTTTGCAAGTGGAGAGATCAATATCTTAGTGACAACCAGTGTAATTGAAGTTGGAGTCGATGTAGCTAATGCCAATATGATGGTCATTTATAATGCAGATCGTTTTGGATTAAGCCAGCTGCACCAGCTTCGCGGTAGAATTGGTCGTGGCAAGACGCAAAGTTACTGCGTATTTGTAGCCGACCCTAAAACTGATTCTGGTAAGGCAAGAATGAAAATAATTGCCGCCACTAATGATGGCTTTAAATTAGCAGAAGAAGATCTTAAAATGCGTGGTGAGGGTGATCTTTTTGGTAAAGCTCAATCCGGATTGCCGGAATTTCGCGTGGGGGATGTAGTTAATAACTACAATACCTTGGTTGTTGCACAAAAAGTAGCCCGAGATCTAGTTCAACAAGATCCTAAATTAGCTGATTATCCAACGCTTAAACAAGTGCTAGAATATAAACAATTAGAACAAAATAGAATTTAAAAAGATTGTGGTGACTTATATTGAGAACAATTGCTATTGATGCTATGGGCGGAGATAATGCGCCTGAAGCAATCGTTGAAGCTGTTTTAAAAGCAAAAGCTGAAATGCCTGACACTAAGTTTTTGCTATTCGGTGATAAGGAACAACTGCGAAAGTTAATTCCTTCGGATCAAATTAATGATCAATTGGGCGTAGTTGCAACTACCGAAATCATTGCAGATGAAGATGAACCAGTTAAGGCAATTAGAAGAAAAAAAGATTCTTCAATGGTTGTAGCGGCCAATTTTGTTAAAGAAGGAAAAGCAGATGCCCTTCTTTCTTTAGGAAATACTGGGGCACTTCTTGCTTGTGGTATTTTTATCATTGGCCGTATTAAAGGAATTACTCGTCCAGGTTTAATGCCAACTTTGCCAGTTCAAAATAGTGATGATGGCTTTAACATGGTTGATGTAGGTGCCAATGCTAAAAGCAAGCCCGAATTTTTGCTTCAATGGGCAGAAATGGCATCTTATTATGCTGAAAAGATTCGTGGTATTCAAAATCCACGCATCATGCTGTTAAATAATGGTTCTGAAAGCGACAAGGGTGATGATGTTCACCAAGCTGCTTATGAACTATTAAAAGACAGCGATCTTAACTTCCAAGGCAATATCGAAGGCAATGAATTATTATTAGGCAAAGCAGATGTGGTAGTAACTGATGGCTTTACTGGCAATGCCGTTCTTAAAAATATTGAGGGAACTTCTAGCGTTATTTTGCATCTTTTGAAGGATAGCCTGTTAAATGGCGGAGTTATGACTAAATTAGGTGCTTTAATGGTAAAGGGCTCTTTATCAAGTCTCAAATCCAAGTTTGATACGGCTAAATATGGCGGCGCAGTTTTGCTTGGCGTTAATGCACCGGTTGTTAAAACTCATGGTCGTTCAAATGAAAGTCCAATTTATTTCACTTTAAAACAAGTTGATAAAATGATTAAAGAAAATTTGGTGCAAGATTTTAAAGACGAATTCGCTACAAAATAGTACAATAGTTTATTAAAAAGGAGAATTTGTATGACAGAAGAAGAAATTTTCAATAAAATCAAAAACCTAATTGCCGATAACTTTAATGTGGATCAAGATAAAATTACTGAAAATACTAATTTTACAAATGATCTAGATGCTGATTCTATCGACTTAGTTGAGTTTATCTTGCAACTTGAAGATGAATTTGGCTCAGAAATTCCTGATGACGAAGCTGAGAAAATTAAGACTGTTGGTGACGCTGTATCATATATTAAGTCACATCAAGGTTAATTTTCTGAAAAAAAGCCGTGTCGTTATTTGCATACGACCAGCTTTGTGTTTATAATTAGAAAATAAATAAAAAAGATTAAACAGCTTTTAATAAAAGAAGCTATAAATGGAGGAATAACCTTTGGAAAAGCAGAGTGATCTATTACTAGATATACAGCACCTGCATACGGCGTACCGTTTGCAAGGGAAGTTCTATGATGCTGCGGACGATATTAATTTAACTTTAAAACGCGACGAGATTTTAGCCATTGTTGGTGAATCTGGTTGTGGTAAAAGTACTATTGCCTCAAGTATTATTGGATTGTACGACCATAAGAATACTAAAGTTACAGGGGACATTCTTTATAATGAATTGAACCTTGTTGGTTTGAATGAATCATTGTTCAACAAGATTCGTGGAGATAAGATCGGGATGATCTTCCAGGATCCACTTGCTAGTTTGAACCCATTAATGCGTGTAGGTGACCAAGTTGCCGAAACTCTTTATTACCATACTGATATGGATGAAAAGGCACGTCATGCACGCGTTATTGAGTTGTTTAATCAAGTAGAAATGCCTAGACCTGAAGAAATGTACGAAATGTACCCACACGAATTATCAGGTGGTTTGCGTCAGCGTGTAGTTATTGCGATGGCTATTGCATGTAAGCCAGAAGTAATTATTGCTGATGAACCAACTACTGCTTTGGATGTAACTATTCAGGCTCAAATTTTGGATTTGCTTGAAGATATTCAAAGGCAGTCACATTCAGGTATTATTTTAATTACCCACGACTTGGGCGTTGTGGCAGAAACTGCTGATGAAGTTGCAGTTATGTATGCTGGACAAATTGTTGAAAAATCAGATGTAAAGACAATTTTTGAAAATCCACTTCATCCATACACAAGATCACTTCTTAATTCCATGCCTCAATCTGATGATACTGATGAAGACCTTCATGTTATTAAGGGTACTGTACCATCACTTAAGAATATGCCACGTACTGGTGATCGATTTGCTGCAAGAATTCCTTGGATTCCTGCAAGTGCCCATGAAGAAGAACCACGTGTTCATGAAGTAGCACCTGGCCACTGGGTAAGATGTACCTGCTGGAAGACATTCCACTTTGAGGATGAAGATAGTACGCAAAAAGCAACAGCAGCAAGCGGGGAGTAATTTATGACAAAAGAAATTATCCAAATAAAAGATTTAAAAGTCTATTACCCAATTCGCTCCGGCTTTTGGAACAGAATTACAGATTATGTTCGTGCCGTTGATGGTGTAAACTTCTCAATTAACGAAGGCGAAACCTACGGTTTGATTGGTGAATCTGGTTCTGGTAAGTCAACTACCGGTAAAGCAATTGTTGGGGTTGAAAAAGTTACTGGCGGCCAAATTATGTATAAAGGTTTGGACGTCACTAAGGCAAGCAATCGTAAGAAGCTTGATTATAACAAAGATGTTCAAATGATTTTCCAGGATTCAATGTCAAGTTTGAATCCACGTAAGAGAATTGAAGACATCATTGCTGAACCAATTAGAAACTTTGAAAATTTGACTACCGATCAAGAACGTGATCGTGTACAAGACTTGCTTGACATCGTAGGGATGCCTAGCGATGCAATTTACAAGTACCCACACGAATTCTCTGGTGGTCAGCGTCAAAGAATTGGTGTTGCTCGTGCCGTTGCTACTAATCCTAAATTAATTGTTGCTGACGAACCTACTTCAGCTTTGGACTTATCAGTTCAAGCTCAGGTTTTGAACTTCATGAAGCATATTCAACAACAATACAACATTGCATATCTCTTCATTTCTCACGACTTAGGTGTTGTTAAGCACATGTCAGAAAACTTGGCTATTATGCACCGTGGTCGTTTGGTTGAATTAGGTAGTCGTGAAGAAATTTACAAGCACCCAATTCACATTTATACTAAGCGACTTCTTTCTGCTATTCCTCAAGTTGATGTTGAACATCGTGAAGAACACAAGAAGCGTCGTGAACAAGTAGAAAGAGAATTCGAGGAAAATCAAAGCAAATGGTATGACAAGAATGGCCGTGTATATCCATTGCAACAGGTAGCACCTAAGCACTGGGTAGCATTGCCTGAAGACATGGCTCAAGAAGCTAAACTCGAAGAACGAGAAGAAAAGGAGAGTGATTAAGCATGTGGAAAACAATCTTACGGCGTTTGTTAATCATGATCCCACAATTGATTATCTTGAGTCTGTTGGTCTTCTTGCTTGCTAAGATGATGCCAGGTGACCCATTTAGTGGATCAATTAACCCTAACACCGACCCTAAACAAATCGAAGCTTTAAGAAGAGCTGCTGGACTTTATGATCCATGGTACGTTCAATACTTTAGATGGGTAGGAAACTTGTTCCATGGCGATCTTGGTACAAGTTATATCCAGCACGTACCTGTAACATCATTAATTGCTGATCGTGCAAGTAATACTTTCTGGTTATCACTTTTGACAACTATTTTAAGTTATAGTATTGCGATTCCTCTTGGTATTACCGCTGGTCGTCACCAAGACCAATGGCAAGATAATGGTGTACAAATCTTTAACTACATTACTTTAGCTACACCAGGTTTCGTATTCTATATCTTAGGTTTGTGGTTATTCGGATTTACCTTAGGTTGGTTCCCAATCTCAGGTTCCGTATCAGCCAGTGCATCCGGATTCTGGGGAGTTCTTCTTAGTCGATTAGATCACATGATCTTCCCAGCTATTCTGTATGCCTTAATTGCGACTACTGGAACAGTTCAGTACTTAAGAACTGGTATCGTTGATAACAAGGTTGAAGATTACGTAAGAACTGCACGTAGTAAGGGTGTTCCTGAAAATGTTGTTTTCCATAAGCATATTTTAAGAAACTCATTATTGCCAATCGCTGCCTTCTTAGGTAACACGATTACCGGTCTTCTTAGTGGTTCAATGATCATTGAAAGTGTATTTAGTTACCCTGGTATGGGTAAGTTGTTCCTTGACTCAATTAGTCAACGTGACTACACTACTTTAACTGCCTTGATTCTTATCTTTGGTATTTTGACCTTAATTGGTAACTTGCTTTCAGATATTATCATGAGTATTATTGACCCACGTATTAGAATTCAATAGGAGGGAGAGAAGAAATGGCTGAAAAGAAAGAAACTGCTACAAAGAAAGCAAATAAGAAAGACGCTAAGCAAAAGGCTACTCTTCCACCTTCTGGATTCAAGGTGGCGGTACGTGAAATCTTACGTTCTAAGTCTGCTTGTACAGCTTTAATCATCATTATTTTAATTTTATTGTTCACTTTTGGTGGATCATTGTTCTTAAACAGAGCACAAGTTACCGAAATGAACATTGCTGATGCCTACTATGGTTGGGGTGAAGCTGGTCACTTACTCGGTACTGACGATGGTGGTCGTGATATTTTGAAACTGCTCATTATGGGTGGACGTAACTCTATCATGATTGGTATCTCAGTTACTGTAATTACTGAAATTGTTGGTTTAATTGTTGGTCTGGTTTCAGGTTACTACGGTGGCGTAATTGATGATATTATCATGAGAATAGTTGACTTTGTTCAAATTTTGCCACAAATGCCAATTATCATTGTTTTGACTACTGTTATTCCTAACTACAATGCCGTAACTTTGGTATTCTTAATTGCGATGTTCGGGTGGACGACGACGGCGCGTTACTACCGTTCATTCATTTTGTCACAGCGTGATCGTGATTATGTATTAGCTTCAAAAACTTCTGGTTCATCCAACTTCCAAATTATGTTCCGTGAAGTTTTGCCAAACATTACATCAATGATTATCATCGACGTTGTTTTGACTATTGCTGGTAACATTGGTATTGAAACTAGTTTATCCTTCTTGGGTTATGGTTTACCCACTACAACACCATCACTTGGTACTTTAATTGGATTCGCTGATGACCCAGTTAACGTTATTAACCGTCCATGGCTTTGGCTCCCAGCTACAATTTTACTTTTGGTAATTTCATTGAGTATTAACTATGTTGGTCGTGCTCTTCAGCGTGCTGGTGACGCAAGACAACGTGAAAATTAATATATTAATAAATACATTAAAACAGCTCTATCGTAAGGTAGAGCTGTTTTTGCTTGATCATAATAATAAAGTTATGTTAGTAAAATAAAATTAAAATTAAAATTAATTTCATAAAACTATTGAAAAACTAATATAACGTGGTATTATTTAATCATCAACTTGATTCAAAAATTATAGAAAAGAAATAAGTTCATAGAAATATGTCCTAGATGGAGGAATAATATATGAAATTATCAAAAGTTTTAGGTTCCGTAGGAGTTGTATCTGCTGCTGCCTTAGCATTGGTAGCTTGTGGTAAAAGTGGACAAAATAATAATTCCAACGCTAAAGAAGCAAAGAAGTTTCCAACAGCAACACCAAAGAAAGCTACCAAGCAAGGTGGTACTGTTACAGTAGCCTTGGAAACAGATACTCCATTTACTGGAATCTTTTCTGATGAATTATCTACTTCAGCTTATGATTCAACCGTAGCTGCTCCAGGTGAAGAATCATTATTTGATACCGATGACCAATATAAGATCAACAATAAAGGTGCTGCCACAATGAAGCTTGACCGTAAGGCTAAGACAGTAACCATTACTGTTAAAAAGGGTGTTAAGTGGTCAGATGGTAAGCAAGTAAATGCGAAGGACCTTGAATATCCATACGAAATCTTGGCTAACAAGAAGACTCAAGCTCAACGTTATGATTCAACTCTTGAAGACATTGAAGGTATGAAGGAATACCACGAAGGAAAAGCTAAGACTATTTCTGGTATTGAAATGCCTGATGGCGAGAATGGTCGTACCATTGTAATTCACTTTAAGCAAATGAAACCAAGTATGTACTTCAGTGGTAACGGTTGCTTCTGGGAATCAGCTGCACCATACCATTACTTAAAAGATGTCCCATTTAATAAGCTTCAATCATGTGACCAAATCAGAAAGAAGCCTTTATACTTTGGCCCATTTAAGCTTGATAAGCTTGTTCGTGGTCAATCAGTAACCTGGGTTCCAAATAAGTACTACTGGAGAGGTAAACCAAAGCTTAACAAGGTTGTTATTCAAGTAGTTAGTCCTAACTCAGCTTCACAAGCTATTAAGAGTCACAAGTTCGATATTGCTAGTGTAATTAACTCACAATGGCAACAAGTTAAGAATACTAAGAACGTTAACTGGGTTGCTCAAGTCCCATTAGCATATTCATACCTTGGCTTTAAGGTAGGTAAGTTCGATGCCAAGGCTGGCAAGAACGTAATGAATAAAGACTCCAAGGTTGCTAATAAGTCATTACGTCAAGCTATTGCTTATGCAATGAACGTCGATGCAGTTAACAAACGTTATACTCAAGGATTGAGTTTCCATATCAAGACTTTGATTCCTGAAGGCTTTGGTGCTTACCACGATAGCTCAGTTAAAGGCTATGACTACAATCTTAAGAAAGCTAACCAATTATTGGACAGGGCTGGTTACAAGAAGAAGGGTAAGTGGCGTGTACAACCTAATGGCAAGCCATTAGTACTTCACTTTGCAACCATGTCAGGTTCACCAAACGCTGAAGCTATTGCTCAAAACTACTTGCAACAATGGCACAAGATCGGTCTTAACGTTAAGTTAACCGGTGGTCGTCTGATGGAATTCAACTCATTCTACGACAAAGTTCAAAACGATTCTAAAGATATTGACTTCTTCCAAGCTGCTTGGCAATTGGCTTCTGAACCATCACAAGATAGTATGTACGGTGAAACTTCACCAATGAACTACGAACGTTTTGCAACTCCAGAAAACAATAAGTTGCTTGAAGAAATGAACTCACAAAAGTCATTTGATAGTAAATACCGTGTAAAGGTATTCCATGAATGGCAACAATACATGAATGATCAAGCATTCGTAGTTCCATTGAGCAACTCATACAGCATCAGTGCTGTAAACAGTAAATTGACAGGCTTCTCAACTAAGCCATCACAAAACAACAACGGTCACCAATTATGGTACCAAGTTGGTTACGCTAAGTAATTTATCCAAATTAGTAAAAAATCTCCAAATTCTAAACAATAAATAATCCTTTACATAAACTTTCATATTAAAATCTAATAACTAACATAAAAAGCGACAGATATCTTAAAAAAGATACCTGTCGTTTTCTAAGTGTATAATTTTTTGCGGTAAGCTGAATAAAGGATTAAAAAAAGCTCAAGTCCGTTGAATTTGGACTTGAGCTAAAACAAAAAGACCAGTAGTCTGATGTTAACCAAAAAAACACATTAGAAGCTGGTCTTTTATGGAATCTATTATAACTGATATCGTGAAAATTATTAAGTCTGAAAATAATGTTCTTGCCCGTGAAAAGGCATTAATGTGCTATTTCTTTGATCTGATTGGAGAGTTGATGAAGCTGGCACTAGAGGAAGTTGATGTTGGTTTAGTTGATGAAACTAAAAAGCAAGGCTATCAGATTGAAAAGAAAAATAAGCGTTCAGTGGTGACAGTTTTTGGCGAAATCAGTTACTGGCGCAGAAGATATGTCTGTCCAGGCAGGAAGGCAAAATACCCGTTGGATCAATTGATGGGCTATGACAAGTATAAGCGCTATAGTGTTTTAGCAGTTAAAAATATTTTGCAGGTTAGTGCTGTATCAACTTACCGCAATACTGCCTTAGCTGTTAATACCCTGTCTAGCTTTAACATTAGTCATAGTCAAGTTGGTAAGCTGATTGTTCAAGCGGGCAAGCAAATCAAGGCACAGCAACAGTCTGAAGAAAGGTACGATGGCATTACCCAAAAGAAAAAAGTACCAGTGCTTTATCTTGAAGGCGATGGCGTTGTAATTAAAGGGACCAAAAAGCGGCTGGAGTTTCACCGCTATCAAGTCTGTGAAGATATTATTAATGTGAGCAAGACGCGCAGAAAGAGAGTTCAAGCCAAAGAGTTCGTTTCTTTAAGCCGCTTGAATGCCTTGCAAGAAATCAAAGCTTATTTAGCTAATACCTATGACTTAAGCGATACTTTGATCATCAGTAATGCCGATGGCGGCGCTGGCTATGCCAAAAAAGATTTTGATGAAATAGTCGGTCGCTGCAAGCAGCACGAACACTTCTTGGATGTCTTTCATTTGAATAAAAAGATTAAAGATCGTCTGGGCTTTATGCCGGCTATGCAAGGCAAATTAATTAGTGCAGTTGAGTTTAAGTACGATCGTCGCTTGACTGATGTGATTTTAGATACAATTGAAAGCAATCTGATTGACGAACTGAATACGCCAGAAAATCATGAAAACCTAAGGCGTCTGCGCGGCTATCTTCATCGGCACTGGGCTGATATTGAGCCGTTTAAGATGCGCAATTTGCCAGTAATTAAAGCAATAGGCTGCTGCGAAAGCAATCACCGCAAGTATACCTATCGGGTTAAAGGACAAGGAAAATACTGGTCAGAGGATGGCGCCGAAGGGATTCTGCGTGTGCTGACTTGCATCAAAAACAATGAACTGGAATATTGGCTAAGCAGCGAGTTTGCAGGCTCAGAAATAAATGCAATAACTGAGCAAGAATTAAAAGCGGCAGCCCGTGATAGCCTAAAGAAGCGACATGAAAGTCATTTAGGCATACAGCGCGGAGCTTTAACAACGCAAACGGCTGGAAGCAGCTATTTAAGCAAATTCAATCGGATGCTAAACCGCATAAATTATTAAGAAATTAAGGTCAGACTAATGGTTTTTAGGTTACCGCAAAAACATTGACACTTACGTCGTTTTCATGCTATTGTAACTTTTTTGTAATAGTGATAATATGAACTAGTCAACTTGTTCCATGTATTGGAGGAATTTTACTAATGAAAAAGTCAAAACTTTTTGCTGGTATTACACTTTTATCAGGTGTCGCACTTACATTAGCTGCTTGTGGTAAGTCAGGTTCTAATGCAAACGAAGCTTCAACTGCTGCTAAATTTAGTTCAGCAGTTCCAACTAAGGCTGCCAAGAATGGTGGTACTGTTAAAGTTGCTGTTGAAACTGATACCCCATTTACTGGTATCTTCAACGATGAACTCTCAACTTCTGCAACTGATACTGAAGTAATGCAATATGGTGCTGAATCACTTTTCGGTACTGATGATCACTACGTATATAACGATAAAGGGGCAGCTACTATTAAAATTGACCAAAAGGCCAAAACTGCAACGATTAACATTAAGAAAGGCGTTAAGTGGTCAGACGGTAAGCAAGTAAATGCTAAGGATTACGAATATGCTTACGAGATTATTGCTAACAAAGAATCTAAGTCACAACGTTATACTGCTGCTTTAGCTGACTTGGTTGGTTTACAAGAATATCATGATGGCAAGTCGAATACCATTTCTGGTATTGAAATGCCAGATGGTGAAAATGGCCGTAAGGTTGTTCTTCACTTTAAGACTATGAAGCCTGGTATGAACACCAGCGGTAATGGTTATATCTGGGAAGCTGCTGCTCCATACCACTACTTAAAGGATGTTAAATTCAAGGACTTGATGTCAAGCGATAAGATCCGTAAGAGACCTTTGTTCTTTGGTCCATACAAGCTTGAAAAAGTTGTTCGTGGTCAATCTGTTACTTGGGTACCTAACAAGTATTACTACAAGGGTAAGCCAAAGCTATCAAAGATCACTGCTTCTGTAATTAATCCTAATTCAGTTGCTCAAAGTATTAAGTCCAATAAGTTTGATGTTATCCAAGTTGTCAACTCACAATGGCAAAATGTTAAGAATACTAAGGGCGTTAACTTTATCGCTACTGTTCCACTTTCATACTCATACCTTGGCTTTAAAGTAGGTAAGTGGGATGCTAAGAAGGGCGAAAATGTTATGAATCCTAATTCCAAGATGAATAACAAGGCTCTTCGCCAAGCTATTGGTTACGGTATGAACGTTGATCAAGTAGCTAAACGTTATACTTATGGCTTAAGCTTTAGAGTTCCGACTTTAATTCCAAAGCAATTTGGTGACTACTTCGATAAAGATGTCAAGGGCTACTCTTATAATATTAAGAAGGGTAACGAAATTTTGGACAAAGCTGGCTTCAAGAAGAAGGGCACTTATCGTGTACAACCTAATGGTAAGCCTTTAACTATTCGTCTTGCTGCTATGACTGGTAGTTCTAACCAAGAACCAATCGTTCAAAACTACATCCAACAATGGAAGAAGGAAGGTTTGAACGTTAAGTTGACTGGTGGTCGTTTGATCGAATTCAACTCATTCTATGACAAGGTTCAAAACGATGATCCATCAGTTGATATGTTCATGGGTGCTTGGTCGCTTTCAAGTGAACCATCACCAAATGACCTTTACAGTCAAAAGGCTCCAATGAACTATTCACGTTTCGTAACCAAGAAGAATAATCAACTTCTTGAAGAAATGGACTCACAAAAGGCCTTCAACCATCAATACAGAGTGGACAAATTCCATGAATGGCAAAAATACATGGATGACGAAGCTTACGTTATTCCAGTTTCAAATAGCTACACTATTACTGCAGTTAACAAGAAGCTTTCAGGTTACTCACTTAAGCCATCAGCTTCTATGGGCAATGGCTTCCCTAACTGGTACAATGTAGCTTATGCCAAGTAAGATAAAATATAAGTTTTCTAAAAGACTACTTCAATTTTGGAAGTAGTCTTTTTTGTCATTCAAAATTTAGGTATAAAACTGGTATAATTTAAAGGTATAAAAGGGGCAATTTTATGGTAAGTACAAAATTTTTAAAGAAATTAAAAGACGAATATAGTATTGAATTTAATAATGAAAAGCTATTAGAAGAAGCATTTACACATTCTTCATATTCGAATGAACATCCTAATGATGGGATTCGTGATTATGAAAAATTGGAATTCTTAGGTGATGCTGTTCTTGAATTAGCTGTTTCTGATTATTTGTACCGTCATTATCCTAAATTGAATGAAGGAGAATTAACCCGATTAAGATCTAACATTGTTAGAACTGAAGGGTTCTCTGAATTTGCGATTGAATGTGGTTTTCAAAATGAAATTCACTTAGGAAATGGTGAAGAAAAAGCTGGTGCACGTAAGCGTAAAACTTTATTGGAAGATGTTTTTGAAGCATTTAATGGTGCATTATTCCTAGATCAAGGGATGCCAGCGGTCCAACATTTCTTACATTTAACCGTTTATCCATTAATTGATAAGGGTGAATTTGATGACTCACGTGATTATAAGACTGATTTGCAGGAATTGTTGCAACAAAACGGACCTGTCAATATTGAATATTCAGTCATTAGCGAATCACAATTGCCACCACACTTTGTGGTTGAGCTAAAGATCAATGATCAAGTTCAAACACAAGGTGAAGGTCATAATAAGAAAGCTGCAGAACAACAAGCCGCTAAAGCAGCTTTACAAAAATTAGAGTAAGGGGATTTTTAAAAGGTGCCATTAACAGAATTAGTGCTTGATGGTTTTAAATCATTTGCTGACAGAACAACCATTCATTTTAATGATGGAATAACTGGTATTGTTGGTCCTAATGGTAGTGGTAAGAGTAATATTACTGAAGCTATTCGTTGGGTAATGGGTGAGGCCAGTGCTAAGTCTCTTCGTGGAATGAGCATGAAGGACGTCATTTTTGCTGGAAGTCAGTATCGTAAACCACTAAATAAAGCTGAAGTTACCTTAATTTTTGACAATCAAAAACGTGAATTAGCATTTGATGCGGATGAAGTTTCAATTACTAGAAAGATTTTGCGTTCTGGTGATAGTGAGTTTTTGATTAATGGACAGCAAGTGCGAATGCGGGATGTACGAACTCTTTTTCTTGATTCGGGTATATCACAAAATAGTTTGGCGATTATCTCACAGGGACGAGTTGATCAAATTCTAAATTCTCGTCCAGAACAACGCCGTGTGATCTTTGAAGAAGCTTCAGGCGTACTTCACTTTAAACAACAAAAAGAAGCTGCACAGGGCCAGCTTAAAAAGACGCAGGATAACTTGATTCGAATTAATGACTTAGTAAAGGAACTTGAGGGCCGGTTAGAGCCACTTCATGAACAAAGTTCATTAGCTAAAGAATACAAGTTTCAAAAGGCTGGTTTGGATAAAGAATTAAAAAGCTTATTAGCATTTGAAATTGAAGATATCAATAAGCAAAAAGAGGATGTACAAAAATCAGCTGATAAAAATAAAATCTTATTATCAAAATTAGACGCTGAAGTAAAGGAATCTCAAGATGCCGTTTCTAAGAAGCGTGCAGAATATCAAGAAATTCGTGATGAACGAGAAAAAGTTCAAAATGAATTGTTGAAGCTAGGGCAGCAATTGTCTGATCTGAATGCCAATTTGCAAATGGCAGAACAATCACGTCAGTTTGATGATGCTACTAAGATTGAATATCAAAATCAAGTTGAAACCTTGAAGAAGAGTTTAGTTGAACTAAATGCTCATCTAGATAATTTGCAAAAAGATCAAGCTAGTCTAAAAAAACAACAAGCGGTCTTACAAAAAAAACGAGATAAGCTGATCGGAGAATTAAGCGAAAATCCAGAAGAATTAAATAAAAAACTAGAAGATTGTCGTAACGACTATATTCAATTATTGCAAGACCAAGCTGCAGTTAATAATCAAGTTATTAATTTAAATACTGAATTAAAACGCAGCAAGGCTGACACCACTTATCAAAGCAATGATGTGGCTAAGCAGTTGACTGAAGCCAAAGCAGAATTGGAAAAGCTGCGAACTGAGGGCAAGAATTTAACTGCTAAGCGTAAGGATAAAAATACTGCTTTTGCTGAGACTAATGATCAAAGCAAGGAATTGAATGAACAAATCAGACGTCTGCAAGAAACAGTTAATGATGAACGTAATAAATTGGAAAAAATTGAAGCACGTCATGAAGCTTTAATTAACATTCAAAAACGTCACGAGGGTTATTACTACGGTGTTCGTAATGTCTTAAATCACTTAAGTGATTTTCCTGGCGTAATTGGTGCTGTAGGGGAATTGCTTACTTTTCCAGCTGAACTGGAAGCAGCGATGACTACAGCGCTTGGTGGTGGCGTTCAAGATTTGATTACAGATAGCCGCAACAGTGCTAAGAATGCAATTAATCAATTGAAGCGCAGCAGAGCTGGTCGTGCCACTTTTTTGCCATTAGACGGCTTACGTCAATATACAATTCCCCAATCGACAGTAACGACCTTGAAGTCCTTCAATGGATTTAAGGGAATTGCCAGTGATTTGGTAGAAAGCAAGACAGATCATAATATTACTGCAGCAATTAATTATTTGTTAGGCAGCGTTGTGATTGTAGATTCGATCGAAAATGCGATGGCAATTTCTCAACGGATCGGCCGTTATCGCATAGTTACTTTAGACGGGGATGTAGTCTCACCAGGTGGTTCTATGACTGGTGGACAAAAGAACCTGCGTAATAACTCTCCTTTGCAAACGGCAACCGAAATCAATCAACTAGAACAACAAATTAAAAGTTTGATCAGCTCCTTTAAGGAAGACCAGGCACAATTAAAAGCTTTAGTCGATCAAAGCGTTGAAGTAGACAAAAAATTGCAAGAATTGCATGATTCTTTGCAAGAAATTAATCAAACGATTAATGAAGTAGCTATTTCTTTTCAAAATCAGGAAAAAGAAGTTAAGCGGCTACAAGATGCCAATACTTTATACGAATCACGTGTAAAGGAGCGTAATGATCATATAGTTGAATTGCAAAAACAGATTGCAGATGCAAATGATAAACAGACTCTTTTATCTAAGCAGGGCGAAGAGAAGAAGAGTCGGATGAATGAATTGCAGTCCCGGATTAAGAACTTTAATAATTTAAGTCAACGTGTACAAAGTGAATTATCTAAGTTAGATCCACAAATTGCAGTTTTTGCTAATAAGTTAGAAAACTTAGCCGTTCAAGAAAAAGATAAGCGAAATCAAATTGATAATAATCAAAAACAAGCTGCTGATTTAAAGGAAAAGTTGGCCAGTCTTAATCAAAACGGAGAGCTTTCTGTTAAAAAGAATGCCGATTTAAAGAATCAAAAGACCAAAATTAAGCAAAAGCATGAAGAATTGCAAAACAGATTGAATGAACTTAGTTCACAATTAGGACAATTTGATGCACAAATTAATCAATTGGACCAGGTAGCTAGTCGAAATTATGATTTGCGTAAAGATGCGGCCATTGAACAGGAAGATTATTCTGTTAAAATTGCAAAGTTTAATAGTTTAATTGACCAACGTTTAGAAACTCTTCGAGATGATTATGCTTTGACCTTTGAGGCAGCTATTGCTCAAGCTGAAGGTAAAAATGATCAAGAAACTCGAGATAAATTGGCCAAAAGTGTTAAGTTGCATCGGATGTCAATTGAAGATATTGGTCCAGTTAATTTGGATTCTATTCAAGAATATGAAGACGTTAAAAAGCGATATGATTTCTTGAATGGTCAACAAAATGACTTGCTTAAAGCTCGCGATGATCTCGAAAAATCTATGAATGAATTAGATGAAGAAGTTAAGAGTCGCTTTAAGGCAACCTTTGAAGCTGTAGCTGAAAGCTTCAAAAATATTTTCCCACTTGTTTTTGGTGGAGGAAAAGCCAAATTAGAATTAACCGAACCAAATAATTTGTTAGAAACAGGAATTGAAATTATTGCCCAACCACCTGGTAAGAAATTGCAACGCTTAAGTTTACTTTCCGGTGGTGAGCGTGCATTAACCGCGATAACTTTATTATTTGCAATGTTGCAGGTAAATCCAGTACCATTCTGTTTGCTTGATGAGGTTGAAGCCGCACTTGATGATGCAAACGTAACTCGATTTGCTCAATTTTTACTTAAGTATGATTTGAAGACGCAGTTTATTGTAATTACTCACAGACGAGGAACAATGAAACAAGCAGATCAATTATACGGTGTAGTAATGCAAGAATCTGGTGTATCTCAAGTATTATCAGTATCATTAAAAGAAATGAAAAATAAAAATGGGGTGAAATAATTGGGATTATTTGATCGAATTAAGAAGTCGCTTTTTGGTAAAAAAGATGACGAAGAAGAGAAAAAAGAAGAACAAGAAAAGCAAGATGAAGTAGAGCAAGAACAAGAAGATAGTGAGGCAACTAATCAGGAAGAACAACCTGAAGAAAATGCTGAATCTGGTGAGCAAGAGGAAGAAACAGAACCTATTAAAGAGGATGACGAGTCTGAAGCTTCAGAAGAAGTAGCAGAGGATGAGGAAGAGCCAGAATCTGAAGAAACTACTGAAATTGAAGAAAAACAGGATGCAGAACCAGAACCTCAAGAATCTGAAACTACTGAAGAGGAAGAAACTGAAGAAGTAGAAGAAGATGAGGATTTTTCGCAAGAAGAACTTTATGAAAGGGGACTAGAAAAAACCAATAAAGGTTTTGGTGCCCGCCTCAATGCTTTCTTTGCTAAATTTAGAACTGTTGATGAAGATTTCTTCGATGACTTGGAAGATTTATTAATTGAATCTGATGTAGGTTATGAAACCGCAGAGCAACTAACCGATGAATTACGTGAAGAGGCAAAATTGCAAAATGCTAAATCTCGTGATGATCTGAAAAAGGTTATCGTTGAAAAACTGGTGGACCTATATGACAAAGATGGCAACAGCGAAGATGAAAAGCTGATTTATCATCCCGAAGATAAACCAAATGTTTATCTGTTTGTTGGCGTTAATGGCGCTGGTAAAACAACTACCATTGGTAAACTTG
This sequence comes from Lactobacillus helveticus, assembly GCF_046109915.1. Classification (NCBI taxonomy): domain Bacteria; kingdom Bacillati; phylum Bacillota; class Bacilli; order Lactobacillales; family Lactobacillaceae; genus Lactobacillus; species Lactobacillus helveticus. The sequence continues at coordinate 347,515 of NZ_CP151471.1, forward strand.
CTAAGCGCTTCAAGGATGAGGGTAAGTCAGTTATTATGGCTGCAGCCGATACCTTTAGAGCCGGTGCCGTTGAACAACTAGTTGAATGGGGCAAACGTGTTGACGTTCCTGTAGTAACTGGTAAAGAGAAAGCTGATCCTGCTTCTGTTGTGTATGATGCAACTGAACGTGCGATTAAGGAAAACGCTGATTATCTGTTAGTTGATACTGCTGGTCGTTTGCAAAACAAGAAGAACCTGATGGCTGAGCTGGAAAAGATTCAAAGAATAATTAAGAAACTTTTGCCGGATCAACCAACTGAAACATTATTGGTTCTTGATGGTTCAACTGGGCAAAATGCTTTGCTTCAAGCTAAGGATTTTGATAAGACAACTAAATTGACAGGTCTTGTTTTAACTAAATTAGATGGTTCATCTAAAGGTGGGGTAGTTTTGGCTATCCGTAATGAAATGAACTTACCAGTTAAGCTAGTAGGATTAGGCGAAAAAGCAGAAGATTTAGCAGACTTTGATGCCGCAAATTATGCAATTGGTCTTTTCCATGGCTTAGTCTAGTGATAAAGTAAAATTATAATATATAGTTATAAGGAGAATTTTATGAAAGAATATAGTGCATGTACTACCATTCTAGTAGGTAAAAATGCTTCAATTGATGGTACTACAATGATTGCGCGTAATGATGATACATTCCGTCCAATTACCCCACAAAAATTTATTATTGAACCAGCTCGTCATGGTGAAAAGAAACACATTAAATCATGGCTTAATGAATTCGAAATGGATTTGCCAGAAGATGCACAACGTGTTCCTGCAGTACCAAATGTAGATTACAAGCATCGTGGTTACTACGATGAAAGTGGTATTAATGAAGAAAACGTTGCTATGTCATGTACTGAATCAACATATGGCAATGAACGTACTTTAGCATTCGATCCACTTGTTAAGGATGGTTTGGATGAAGACTGTATGCAAACTTCAGTTTTGCCATACATTCACTCAGCTAGAGATGGTGTTAGATACTTGGGTAAATTAATTGCTAAGTATGGTTCACCAGCTGGTAACTCAGTTCTTTTCAGTGATAAAGATGAAATTTGGTACATGGAAATTGTTACTGGTCACCACTGGGTTGCTGAACGAATTCCTGATGATTGCTATGCTGCAACTGGTAACCGTGTAGCTATTGAACAAGTTGATTTTGACAATCCTGACTACTTTATGTGGAGTGAAGGAATTCAAGAATTTGTAGAAGACCATCACTTGAACCCTGATCACGAAGGTTGGAATTTCCGCCACATCTTCGGTACTTATACTGAACAAGATCGTCACTATAATACTAACCGTCAATGGTACATTCAAAAGTTGTTTAATCCAGAAATTGAACAAGATCCACAAGATGGTGATATTCCATTTATCCGTAAAGCTGCTAAGAAGATCACTAAGGAAGACATCCAATTTGCATTGGGTTCACACTACCAAGACACTCCATATGATCCATTTGGCAAGGGTACTGAAGAAGAAAAGCACCGTTATCGTCCGATTGGTTTAAACCGTACTCAAAATGCTCATATCTTGCAAATTAGAAGTGATGTGCCAGCTGATCGTGCTGCTATTATGTGGTTATGTATTGGTGGTCCAACCTTTACCCCATTTGTACCATTCTTTACTAATATGAACGATACTGATCCTTCATACAACAATACTTCAATGGATTACAATATGAATGATGCATGGTGGTACTACAAGTCATTTGCTGCACTTGTTGAAAGTCATTACCCACAATTTGTTCAACTTGATACAACTTACTTGATTGAACTTAACCGTTACTTCAGAGGTCGTGTTGAAGAAATTATTAAGGGTGCTGATGGCAAGTCAGGTGAAGAATTGACTGATTACTTGACTAAGGAAAACCAAAAGACAGTTGCTCATACTCGTAAGGAAACTGAAAAGCTTTGGGGTCAAATGATGATTGATTCCATTAACATGTCTAAGTTAACTTTCAATATGGACGAAAATCTTTAATTTGAAATTCAAAAAACAGTTCAACTTTGTTGAGCTGTTTTTTCTTAGACTAGTATAATTAAGTTATTGAATTGAAAGGACCTGAGACGATGACAGAAAGTACGATTGGCTCATTTTTTACTAGACTTAGTAACGAAGTAGAAAAATAAATGGACTCTGATTTAAAGAGTTTTAACATTACTGCTAATGAACTAGAAATTTTGATTGAGTTGGAACACCATAAACATGGTAAGACATATGAAAAGTTGGCTAGAGAACTTCATGTAACAAAAGACAAAGTAGAAGAATTAGTAAAGAATCTAGTTGCTAAAGATTTAGTTACCGATGATAATGGTACCGTGATTTCTACTGAAAGTGGCAAAGAACTCTGCAAAAAGGTGGAAAAACATCGTGTAGAAACCGATCAAACTATTACTCAAATGCTTAGCAAAGATGAGACTATGGGTTTGGTTAATGTTTTAAAGAAAATGCTAGAAAAAGAAGAAAATTAAGCAAAAAAAGATCAACTGTTGTATTTCACCATACAAACAGTTGATTTTTTTTATTTTTATGGCTCTATAATTTTTCCTGTTGATTGCTTATCAATATGATAAGCTGTTAACAGGTTTTTTATTGCAATAAAAAAGGAGGACATAGTCCTCTGTAATAAAAAATCTATTCCACTAAACATTTTATAAGTAAAGGTGTGTACTATGTCCTCTTTAAATAATTGTATTAAATTTGCGCTTGATATTAAAGATAAAAATATTGTTTTTAAAGATTATTTCTATAAATCGATCAAACTGCAAAAGCATAAAATCTATGAAGCCGAATTAATTCAACCCGCTTGCCCTTGCTGTGGCTCCTTGGCTCTCCTGCATAATGGTCATTTGATTACTAATATTCACTATTTGACAGCTAATGCAAGTTTACCGGTAATTATCAGACTAGCTAAACAGCGAGTTAAATGTCGCGATTGCAATCGCTGGTCAATGGCTCAATCAGAATTAGTAAACAAATACTGCTCTATTTCTAATGCATCCAAACTGAAGGTATTATCTGCTTTGACTGAAGACAGTTCCATGACCAGCATTGCTAGAGAAAACAATGTCTCTGTCAATACCGTCCAAAGAGTTCTAGGCAGCTGTTCGCATCATTTTCTTGACAGCTATGAATACTTGCCAGCTCATTTAGCTTTTGATGAGTTCAAGGGCGTTGATCGTCAGCTGCACTTTATCTGTTTAAATGGTGACAATCATCAAGTCGTTCAGATTCTTAGAACACGCTATAAGAAGACCCTGCTTAAATATTTTGGTCGTTTCTCACCCCAAGCTAGAGCCAACGTTAAAACGGTAACGATGGATCTTAATTTTTACTATCAAGATATCGTCAGAGCTTGTTTTCCTAACGCTCAGATTGTCATCGATCGTTTTCATATGATTCAAATGCTTACGCGTTCTTTCAACTCACTGAGAGTCCAAGTCATGAAGACCTTTGACAAGAAATCCAGAGAGTATCAGCTGCTCAAATCTCCCTGGAAACTATATTTAAAAAAGTATGATGAACTCGAAAAGATTCATCCTCGCTACAACTGGCATTACAAAGACTGCTTAACTCAAGCACAAGTAGTTACAGAAGGCATTAACACCAGCACTGCTTTAGAGAATTCATATAACCTGATGCAAAGCTTTATTCAAGCCGTTGAAACTGGCAATACGCATGAGCTCAAATCGTTAATCAACTGCCAAGATCAAATTGGAACTTTAATGCACAAAACACTATTAACCTTTAAGCATAATCTAACAGCTGTGCTTAACGGAGCAGCTCTGCCTTATTCTAACGGCTGTCTTGAAGGCTTCAATCGCAAAATCAAACAAATCGAACGAACAGCTTTTGGCTATTCCAATTTTACCAATCTCTTAACCAGAATTCGTTTAGAGGAAAACTTGTTTAAAGAAAACATACTAACCTAGTGTTGGATTATGAATCGACGGATTCATGATCTGGCACTTTTTATTTTGTCTAAAATAGAAAGTGAAGATAAAGCAAATAAAGTCTTGGTTCTTTTGGACGTGTAACGTCGCAAAGAAAACGGACTGCTTTACCGCCTATTTATAAGTCTCTTCGAAGTCTGTGGGCACTTGATGCCGAGTTCAGAAAATGAGAATTAATAGGTTGATAAAACTGTTTGTCTTCACTTGGAGGTTAGAATGATGAAACAAAATATTATCTTTGGCATTGATGTTAGCAGTAAATCGTCTACAGTTTGTGTAGTAATTGATCGAATTAAGCAAGGTGAAACCTTTAAGATTACTAATGATTCCTTTGGCTATCAAGATCTATTGGATCGTTTAAATCAATACTTGATCACGCCTTTAGTAGTTTTTGAAGCTACGGGAGTTTATTCATTGAGTTTACAGGCTTTTTTAGAAGATTATCATATCAAGTATTTAAAGCTTAATCCCTTAAAGGCTAAGAAGCTGATGGACAATAATCTAAGGCATAATAAAACCGATAAAGTTGATGCTTATCGGTTAGCTTTAATTCAATTCAATGCGCCACAAAAATTGCGTGCTCCTCAACCTAAGGAATATCATGAACTGCAAAATGCGAGTCGTTATTACGAAGAGCTTACTCAAGCCCTGATAATCAATAAAAATCAGCTCCATCGTAATTTGCAGTCTACTTTTCCTCAGATAGAGAGTATCCTTTCAACTTCATCTGGCAGAGTTTATTGGACGATTGTCAGCTTATTCCCGCATGCCCAATATGTTTTAAATCACAATGAAAACCAGGTCTTTCAAAGTTTGTTGGCCATTTCAGGAATTGGCAGACAAAGAGCTCATTATTTAACAACTAGGCTCTATGCCTTAGCCAGACAAGCTTATCCATATGACAATGAAAGCAGTATTACTATTCGAGCAATTCAGCGTAATATTGCCAATTTGCTTTCTCTAAGTGCCGAAAGAGATAATGTGATCAATTATATGGAAAAGCTTGCTATGCAAGCAAATGCACGGTCTTTGAATATCTATGAGAGTATTCCTGGCATTGCCAAAACTACTGCTGTTAGGTTGGTAGCCGAATTAGGTGATTTAAGACGGTTTGATACTTCAGCCCAAATTGATGCCTTTGTTGGCATTGATCCAGGCCGCTATCAATCAGGTGAAAAGGACAGTCATTTAGGAATAACCAAACATGGCAATCACTTAGCTAGAAAGATTCTTTATCGAACAATTACTCAAATGGAAACTGTCAAAGCTACTCAGCCTTGTCATATCACTGATTATTATGATAAGAAAAAACGATCTTCAAATAGCCGGGGCTATAAGAAAATCGCCATTGCATCAGTTCATAAACTGATACGTACAATGTTTGCTCTTATCAAACATGATCAATTATATGATTACAACGTAGCCACACATAACCAAAGACTTTAGTTGAAATCAAATGATCAACTTCAGTATAACAACCTATGAAAAAACTACAAGTACTCATAGGCTTATTTGTGTTACATATAATTATTAATAAATTTAGTTTTCTAACTTAATTAGCTGAGACTGTAAAATAGTTTGTGTAAGGATGAATGATTCCTTAAATTAATTTCTTAAAATATTAGAAAAAGGAGTTCCTTTCTCGTATGATTGGTTTGAACAAAAAACACATACAGAAAGAAGAACTCCTTCATGAATGATTTTACCAAAAATATGGCTCAAGCTCTATTCAATCAAGACAAAATTAATGATTTATTGCGTAAAGAATTACAACAAGCAGTTAATGACTTGTTAGAAGCTGAATTAACTGCCTTTTTAGGTTATAATCCTTATGCAAGAGACGGCTGGAATACCGGCAATTCACGCAATGGTGCTTACTTTCGCAAGGTGGATACGCAGTTTGGCAAAATTGAAATCCAGGTGCCACGAGACCGCAACGGCCTGTTTCATCAGCACACGCTGCCTGACTACAAGCAGCACTCCGATGTCTTGGAAAACATGATCATCAAGCTTTACTCTAAAGGTGTAACTACCAGAGAGATAGCTGATTTGATTGAAAAAATGTATGGCAGCCATTACAGCCCCGCTCAAGTATCCAATATTTCTAAGCAGATGATCCCCAAGGTAGAGGCCTATCACAAGCGTAAGCTTAGCGATAAGTTCTTCTGCGTTTATCTAGACGCTACCTACGTTCCTCTGCGCCGAGAAACTTTTGAACGTGAAGCTGTCTATATTGCCATTGGCATCAAACCTAATGGCCAAAAGGAAGTTATCGACTACTGCATTGCGCCCAATGAAAACATTGAAGTCTGGACGGAGCTGCTCCAAAGCATGAAGTCTCGCGGCTTAGAGCAAGTAGAGCTTTTTCTTTCAGATGGCGTTGTGGGCATGAAGACAGCACTGGCAAAGACCTATCCTCAAGCTCATTTCCAGCGTTGCTTGGTTCATGTCATGCGTAATATCTGCGCTAAAGTACGCGTGGAGGATCGCGAGGCAATTATGAACGAATTCAAGCAGATTCACCAGCAAGCCAATAAAGCAGCTGCTGTTGATGTATTGCATGCCTTCTATGCCAAATGGGACAAGAGTTATAATCATGTCATAAGAAACCTGAAAGACATCGAGCCGGACCTGCTGGTCTTCTATAATTATCCTAAGCAGATCAGAGCTTCAATTTACTCTACCAACATGATTGAATCTTTTAACAGCGTCATTAAGCGCAAGGCTAAGCCTAAAGCAGAGTTTCCGACTGAACAGTCGCTTGATACTTTTATTGGCATTCAAGCAATGAGTTACAATGACCGCTACTTCAACCGAATTCACAAAGGCTTTGGTCAGGTTCAGGACACCTTAGAATCTTACTTTGATTAAATAAAGAATAAAAAATCAATCTATGAGAAAGATCTATTTACACAAAAGATTTGACAGTTTCAATTAGCTTCATTCGTACCAATAATTCTAATAAAATAATCTATTAAATTATTGATATTACTTGACTTAAGGTAGAAAAAGAACCAAACTGCCTTTTAATGACTGCCTGATTCTATTCATTTACTCTCTATCAACAGGATTTGACAAAGAGCCTTTTTTATTAGAAATTATTTTTTCTTATCTAAAACTGAGTGATGAATGCAATAGCAGAAGTAAATAATTAAACCTAATATGAACCAAATGCCGGCGTAAAGTTTAGCTTGATAGTCTAAACCTAAGAAGACGATTAATGCAGCTAAGAATCCTAAAGCGGGCAATATTGGGTAAAATGGCATCTTAAATGATGGATCATCAATATCCTTGCCTTCACGTGGACGTAATCTGTAGATGCCCAATGATACAAACATGAAAGCAATTAAAGTACCTGCTGAAACTAATTGAGACAGCATGGAGAATGGGAAGAAAGCACCAAGCAAAATACCGCCAATGGTCAAAGTCCAAAGTGCATTATTAGGACGACGGTCAGAATTTAACTTACCTAACCATTTAGGTAGCATCCCGTCGCGACCAAATGAATAGATTAATCTTGAACCTGCCATACCCATTCCGATCAATGCAGTGAACATTCCCAAAACCGCGATAGTTTGAACAACTACAGCAACAATTGGGTGCCCAGCATAACGCAAAGCCAAACCAACAGGTTCTGCAGAGTTAGCATACATCTTGTATGGCATCATACCGATCAATATTAAACTTACGCCTACAAAAAGCGTAACAGCAATAGCCAATGAACCTAAAATACCACGAGGCATTGTTTTTTGCGGATTAATAGCTTCTGCAGAATTAGCTGCAATAGAGTCAAAGCCGATGTAAGACAAGAAAATCATTGATACACCAGCATAGATTCCTTGCCAACCACCAAATGGTCCATGGGCAGTAGGACGATATTTAGGAATAAATGGTGTAAAATTAGCACCCTTTAATGCAGTTAAACCAACTACAATAAAGAGCAAGATAGCTAAAACTTTAAGAACAACTAATCCATTTTCTACACGAGCAGCTCTTGATACCCCATGACTAATTAAGAGTGCTACTAATAGGATAGAAATAAGTGAAATTGCATCAATAATTCCACCATTGGTACCAAAAGCATTGGATAAAGAAGCTGGTAGCTTTAATCCCATAGGCGCGATCAATGCTCTAAAGTTGGCGGAAAGACCAGATCCAACAAACGCCGAAGCAATAAAGTATTCAGCTAAAAGAGCCCATCCGGCTACCCAGCCCCAGAATTCTCCAAATACTACGTTAATCCATGAATAAGCGGATCCTGCAAATGGCATGGCAGCGGCCATTTCAGCGTAAGCAAAAGCTACCAAACCGGCAGCAATTGCAGCCAAAATGAATGAAATTGCAACCGCTGGTCCGGTGTGTAGGGCAGCAACTTCACCAGGCAAGGTAAAGATTGAGGCAGAGACGATAGTCCCAACCCCTAAGGCTAAGAAATCTTTAACCTTTAATGATCGAACCAAGTGTCCATCTTTATTTTCATAAACACGTGGATCTTCTTTTTTGTTCATTCGTTGCCAAAGATTCACAATACAACTCCCCTTTATGTTTAAAATAAGATTACTTAATTATAATTAAAAATAAGTTAAAAAATCAACTGAAAGTAGTTAAAATTTTGTGTTTTAGTGAGAAAAAAGATAAATTTCCTTTATATAGCATAAATAGCAATTAACATTTTTGGTAGTATCATTTTTTTGATATACTAAAGACTGGTGAAAATTAATGGATGAATTAACTAAAAATGAAGAATTAGGCGACTTATATGCCTATTATGGTTCTTTATTAACTAAGGGACAGCAATCTTATTTTGAAGATTATTATTATAATGATCTATCATTAGGTGAGATTGCGGTCAATCATGATGTGTCTCGACAAGCTATTTATGATAATTTAAAGCGCTCGAGCAAGATTTTGCAAAATTATGAAGCAAAATTGCATATGCGGCGCGATAATAATCATATTGAGGATGTGCTGGCGGATGCACTTTTGTCGATAGATAATAATGATAGTAAAACTGCTAAAAAAGAAATAACCAATTTATTAAATCAATTGAGGGGAGAGTAAACCCATGGCTTTTGAAAATTTAAGTGAAAGAATTCAAAAAGCATTAAAAAATTTAACTGGTAAAGGTAAAGTTTCAGAAGAAGACATTAATAAGGCAAGTCGTGAAATTCGACTAGCATTGCTCGAGGCCGATGTTAACTTTAAAGTTGTTAAGGACTTTATTAAGACTATTAAGAAAGAAGCTCTCGGCAAAGAGGTTCAAGAAAGCTTAAACCCAGGTCAACAAGTAATTAAGATCGTTAATGAAGAATTGACGAAGATGATGGGTGAAGAGGCAGTTCCTTTAAATAAGTCTAAGCATATTCCAACTATTATTATGATGGTTGGTTTGCAAGGTACTGGTAAGACTACTACCGTTGGTAAATTAGCATATCATTTACAAAAGACGCAAAAAGCTCGTCCACTTTTAATTGCCGGAGATATTTATCGTCCTGCTGCTGTTGATCAGTTAAAGCAAATTGGTGAACAATTAAAGGTGCCTGTTTTTAGTGAAGATGGCGAAAAAGACGTTGCTAAAATTGTTCAAGATGGTTTAGCTGAAGCTGATAAAAACAAGAATGACTATGTCTTAATCGATACCGCCGGGCGTTTGGAAATTGATGAACCATTGATGGAAGAATTGGAGCGTGTTAAGAAGGTTGCACAACCAGACAACATTCTTTTGGTAGTTGATGCAATGACTGGTCAGGCAGCTACAGATGTTGCTAAAGGCTTTGATGAGCGTCTTGACGTTACTGGCGTAATTTTGACCAAGTTAGATGGTGATACTCGTGGTGGTGCTGCACTTTCAATTCGTGCAGTTACTGGTAAGCCAATTCTGTTTACTGGTCAAGGTGAAAAATTAAGTGATTTAGATATCTTCCACCCAGATAGAATGGCTTCCAGAATTCTTGGTATGGGTGACATGCTTTCCTTAATTGAAAAGGCACAACAAGATTACGATGCCAAGGAAGCTGAAAAAGTCGCTGAAAAGATGCGTGAAAATACATTTGACTTCAATGACTTTGTTGATCAATTGAAGCAAGTGCAAAAAATGGGTCCACTTGATCAAATTATGAAGATGATTCCTGGAATGGCAAATAATCCTCAATTAAAGAATCTTAATGTTGATCAAAAACAAATCGACCATACTATTGCCATTGTTTATTCAATGACTGAAGCAGAGCGAGAAGATCCTGATCTTTTGAATCCAAGTCGTAGAAGAAGAATTGCTGCTGGTTCTGGTCGTCCTGTTGTAGAAGTTAACCGCATGATTAAGCAATTTAAGCAAATGCGCGATATGATGAGCAAGATGACTAAAGGAAACATGAAGGGGTTAAGCAACTTGCCAGGTATGGATTCACCAATGGCTAAGATGGCTATGAGACGCCTGAATAAGAACTTTAAGAAGAACAAAAAGAAGCGTATGCGTAAGATTAAGAGATTCCATTCATAAAAAATAAAGGGTGTTAAGGAAAAACACTTTACACCTATTTGTTTTGGTGGTATATTATTAATTGTTAAGTTTTAGGAGGAAATTAATTTATGTCAGTTAAAATTCGTATGCACCGCGCTGGTGCCAAGAGAAAGCCATTCTATAGAATCGTTGTTGCAGACTCACGTATGCCACGTGATGGTCGTTTCATCGAACAAGTTGGTTACTACAACCCAGTTTCACAACCAAAGGAATTGAAGCTTGATGAAGACAAGATCTTTGATTGGTTACAAAAGGGTGCACAACCTTCAGATACTGTAAGATCACTTCTTTCAGGTGCAGGCTTGATGACTAAGTTGCACGACGCAAAATACAACAAGTAATCTTGTGATGATTAAAAGCTTGATGCTAAGTGCTCAAGCTTTTTTTCTTACTTAAAAAGGAGAAATATATGGAATATTTTGATGTCGCGCGAATTTTGACGACTCATGGACTAAATGGAGAAGTTAAGGTTAATGTGATTACAGACTTCCCTGAAGAGCGTTTTACTGAAGGGATGCACCTATCACTCAGAAGTGACACTAACCGCACATTAACGGTTGAAAAAAGTCGCCCTTTTAAACAATCTTGGTTGATTCAATTTAAAGAGATTACCGATATTGATCAGGCAGAAAAATTGCGTGGCCAGATTTTAGTAGTAAGTGAAGAAGATCGCGGCGAATTGCCTGATGGCGTTTATTATTATAAAGACATTTTTGATTGTGATGTAATTGATGAAGAAACTGGTAAAAGAATCGGTAAAATTGTTGATATCCAGTCTCCTGGTGCAAATGATATTTGGCTTGTGCATGAAGATGACGGTAAAGAATATTGGATTCCCAATATTGCCGATGTCGTTAAAAAAGTTGATGTAGCTGCCAAAAAGGTTTATGTAGAGTTAATGGAGGGGTTACGGGATGAAGATTAATGTATTAACACTTTTCCCAGATATGTTTACGCCTTTGCAGGTCTCAATGTTAGGGCATGGTCTAGAAGATGGCAAGTGGGATCTAAATTTAGTTAATTTCCGTGATTTCACAACAGATGTACATCATCATGTTGATGATACTCCTTATGGTGGTGGTGCTGGCATGGTGCTTCAAATTATGCCAATAAAAAAGGCTTTGGATTCTTTACCTTCTACTGGCAAGGTAATTATCACTGCCCCTCAGGGAAAGACTTTTAATGAACAAATAGCTCAAGATTGGGCCAAAGAAGATGAATTAACTTTTATTTGTGGTCACTATGAAGGCTTTGATCAAAGAGTCTACGACTTAGCTGATGAGACTGTTTCAATTGGTGATTATGTGTTAACTGGGGGAGAGCTTCCAACCATGAGCATGATTGATGCTACTGTACGTCTTTTGCCTGGCATTTTAGGTAATGCTGCCAGCCCAGTTGAAGAGAGTTTCTCACATGGTTTATTAGAATATCCGCAATATACACGCCCAGCTGATTTTGAAGGGCAGAAAGTACCTGAAGTATTAACTAGTGGAAATCATCAAAAGATAGCCGAGTGGCGTCATAAAGAAGCACTTAAGGCTACTTATCTTCACCGTCCAGACATGCTAGAAGATCGCCAGCTTACTAATGAAGAAAAGAAAATGCTTGAAGAAATTAAGTCAGAGCTTGATTAAGCTGGCTTGATTTGTTAAACTATTCTTCGTGGCAAATGCCATTAAATAAAGTTATGGGTGTTCCGCTGGCGCTGGTGCGTGAATGAATGCCGAAGAAGGAGAAAAATATATTATGGATCCATTAATTCAAGAATTGACTAAAGAACAAATTCGTGACGATATTCCTGTTTTCCGTGCAGGTGATACTGTTACTGTTCACGTACGTGTTGTTGAAGGTACTCACGAACGTATTCAGTTGTTCGAAGGTGTTGTAATTAAGAAGAAGGGTACTGGCATCGGTGCTACTTACACTGTTCGTAAGATTGCTTCAGGTGTTGGTGTTGAAAGAACCTTCCCAGTTAACGACCCACGTGTTGCTAAGGTTGAAGTTAAGCGTCATGGTCGTGTACGTCGTGCTAAGCTTTACTACTTACGTGAACGTCACGGTAAGTCAGCAAGAATTGCTGAAGCACGTCGTTAATCATAACGTCGATATGAAGAAGCTAGTTCCATTTGGAACTAGCTTTTTTGTTTTTACAAGAATTTTATATATTAATTTTATACAACTGTTATTATATTTACAAATTGTGAAAAGCAGCTAGGTGAAACTTCTGTGTAACATCAAAAATATATCACAATGTCTGATTAAATGGGATAAAAATGCCATTATATCAATAAATTGCTATTGTGAAGTGAATTTCACAAAGATAGATGCTAAGTGTGGAATTAAAGCGAAAGCCGCCATTTATCCACAATGGCGGCTTTTAATTTATATTAAATTGATTATATTATACTATGTTTCTTTTAAATGTAAAATATTTTTGATTAATATTATAATAAATATATTAAAAAAGAAATCAGGTGAGATGATGGATTATCCTAAGAAATTATTAGAGGAAGTAAAAGAACGGTCTAAAGGCATGCGCTTGGAAGGAATAAATTCAGGTAGTGGACCAAAGCATCCCTTGTTAAGGATTGTCGGTGAAGCACCAGGACGTAATGAGATTGTTAACAATATCCCATTTAGTGGTGATGCCGGCAAAGAACTGGATAAATCCTTGAAGCAAACTGGTTTATCACGAGATCAGGTTTATATCACTAGTGCGGTTCGTAGCCGTCCATTTAGCGTGAAAAAAGTTTTCAGCAAACGAGAAAATAAAGAGGTAATTAAAAGACCTAATCGTAAACCAACTAAAAAAGAAGTACTCGCGCATGCACCATTTCTTGATTATGAAATATCTTATGCGGATCCTCAGATTATTGTTGCTTTAGGAAACACTGGCTTAGAACGATTACTTGGCCCAGGTCACAAAATTTCGGCTGAACATGGCAAAGTTATTGAAAACACACCAATCCTTGAACTTAATACAGCTAAAGATGGCTATGTTTGGTCAAAAAAGAAGTACACGGTCATTCCGGAATATCACCCTGCAGCAGTTTTTTATAATCGTAAATTAAGCGATGATATTGTAAAAGATTGGGAAGTAATAAAACCTTATATCGATAAAGAAAGGGAAAACAATGAGTAACGAAACTTTTTTAATTCCAATTAGACAAAATAATGATCTATCCGATATCGCTCTTAATGAATTACGTATGGACTTAGATGAGCATCCCTTGCATCAAAGAGCCTATACAGAATTAGCATATTTACCAGGTAACAGTCGCAAATATAGCCTAAATAATGTCAAAACGATTGATAGCCCACTTAGAAATAAAAAGATTCTATTTTTGGGCTCATCTGTAACTTTTGGCTTCGGGGCTTTAGGTGAATCTTTCGTTGATTATTTATGGAAAAAAGATGGCATTGCGGCCATTAAAGATGCGGAAAATGGAACTACATTAGTAGATCAAGACACTAGTTATCATGGTGATTCCTATGTTGCTCGTTTCAAGGAAAATCTTAAAACTCCAATTGATATGTTGGTTTTACAGCTTTCTACTAATGATGCACGTACCAACCAGAAATTAGGCAAAGTTAGTGATGATGACCATTTTGATACGCAAACAATCATCGGTGCGATGGAGTATATCATCAGTCAAGCTCAAGCTACATGGCATTGTCCAATTATGATTTATACTAATCCATATTTTGAAAATAAGTTATATGAACAAATGGTAAAAGCAGCACATCAATTGGCTCAAAAATGGAATATTGAAGTCTTGGATTTATATAATAATCCTGATTTTAAAGACCAACCAGCTCTTTACATGGCTGATGAAATTCATCCAACGCGAGCAGGATATTTAGAAAAATGGCTGCCAGTTTTTGAAGATGAATTAACTAAAATTTTGGCAAAAAAAATAAACCCAAGCCATTAGCTTAGGTTTGATTACTAATCGATATTGTTTCTGTAAAGACCAACCACTTTACCTAAAATAGTTACCTCAGGTAAGATAATTGGAGCCATTGTATCATTTTCTGGTTGCAAACGGTAATGATCTTTTTCTTTATAAAAACGTTTAACAGTGGCTTCATTTTCAGCAGTCATAGCTACTACGATTTCGCCATTATTAGCGATGTTTTGTTTTTTGACGATAACATTATCGCCGTTTAAAATGCCGGCATTGATCATGCTTTCACCGTGAATTTTTAACATAAAGAGTTCACCAGCATCATTTTCAAGATCTGGTGGAAGTGGGAAGTATTCATCTATGTCTTGAACTGCTAAAATTGGTTGTCCAGCAGCAACAACGCCAACAACTGGAATTCTCTTTGGCTTGATGCCTAATTCTTTTTTACCCTCATCGGTAATTTCGAGTGCACGGGGTTTAGTTGCATCTTTGATTAAAAGGCCTTTGCGTTCTAATCGAGCCAAATGCCCGTGAACGGTAGACGTAGAAGATAGCTTAACTGCAGCACAAATCTCCCGAACTGTTGGTGGAAAGCCACGATGGTCGACAGTATCATAAATATAGCGTAAAATTTCTAGTTGTTTGGTATCACTGTTTTTCTTAGACATAATTTTTCTCCGTTATTGTAAAAAAGATTTTATTTATGCTTATTTTAACAAAAAAATAGCATAGTCTCAAACGAATGTTCTATGAAAAGTATCTTTTTTTATTGTATAAAATACTGTAGACTAAAGATTGTTAATGCGAGGTGAATATATATGAATAAAGATGCAATGAGTAAAGAAGAGGAAAAAAAGGTAACAGATCGAATTAACGAACTTTACCATAAGAAAGAAAAGGAAGGTTTGACTCCTGAAGAGGAACAAGAACGTAAAGAACTTCACAAAAAATTCCTTGCCAACTTCAGAGCTGCCTTTAAGCAAGATGTTGAAAATATGGTAATTATTGATAAGAATGGCAAAGAAGTAACTTCCGAAAGAGCCAAGCGTGCACAACGCAAAAAAGGTCTTAGAAAAGATTAATTAAGTCTTTAAAAAAGATGAAAATTTATGTAAGATATTATTGTTAGTTATGGAGGATTAATATGAATTTAGGTTTAGCAATTTTTTTGATTATTATTGCACTTTTGGTCGGCGCTGTTGCAGGTTTTTATGGTGCAAGAGCATACATGAAGAAATATTTTAAGGAAAATCCTCCAATTAGTGAAGACATGATTGTTGCTATGATGTCTCAAATGGGACAAAAGCCTTCTAACAAGAAGGTTCACCAAGTAATGAACATGATGAAACACCAACAAAAATAATTTGATTTTTTGTTGGATTGAAGGGTAAAGGTTTTTCCTTTACTCTTTTTTTATACTTTTTTAGGAAAATTAGGTTAAAAAGTGGGTATTTTTAGCAAATTAGGATGGTTTTTTAAACAGGAAAAGAAGCGCTATATTATTGGAATTACTTTTTTAGCGTTGACTTCACTAGCTAACTTAATTCCTCCGAGAGTTTTAGGCTTAACGGCAGACCAATTAGACAAGGGTCACATTTCCTGGAGCAAATATGCTGCATTAATTATTGCCGTTTTAGCGGCTGCTTTTACTCTTTATATTTTGCGTTACTTTTGGCGAAAGCAAATTTGGGGTGGAGCTGCTGAGCTTGAACGTCAAATGCGCTCAAAACTGTTTGATCATTTCATGATCATGGATCGAACTTTTTATCAGAGACACCGAACTGGAGACTTGATGGCTCATGCCACCAATGATGTGAGTGCCATTCAAAATGTAGCTGGTGATGGCGTGTTGACTCTAGTTGACTCATTAGTCATGGGTTTATCGACAATGGTTGCCATGATTATTTTTGTGGATTGGCGATTAACGATCGTTGCATTGTTGCCTTTGCCATTTTTGGCTCTTGGTGCCTGGAAATTAGGTGATCATTTACACGATGCATTTGATAAATCACAAGCAGCATTCTCACGGTTAAATAATAAAACTCAAGAATCAATTACTGGGATTAAAGTATTAAAGACATTTGATCAAGGCAAAGAAGATACAGCTGCTTTCGATAAAATGGTCGATGATACGATTAAAATCAATAAAAAAGTTTTTGTGTGGGATTCATTATTTGATCCCTTAGGTACGGCAATTATTGGAGCTACTTATGTAATCACAATTATTTATGGTGGCTTACTAGTAACTCACCATGTTTTATCAATTGGACAATTGGTATCATTCATTGCTTATATTTCTAATATGGTTTGGCCGATGTTTGCCATTGGCTATTTGTTCAATATTTTAGAGCGTGGTAGTGCTAGTTATGATCGTGTAGAAAAGCTTTTGCAAGAAAAGCCATTGATTACGGATGCACATGCAGATAACACGCTTTCCGCGGAAGATTTACAGGGAGACTTGGATTACCAAATAAAGACCTTTGCATATCCAGATGAAAAAGATATTCCTGTTTTGAAGAATATTGATTTTAAATTGAGACCAGGACAAACACTTGGCTTAGTTGGCCGAGTCGGCGCAGGAAAGACAACAATTATTGAATTGCTGTTAAGAGAATTTGATCAGTATGATGGTCAAATTACATTGAATGGTAAAGATATTCGAACAATTCCGTTAAAATTGTTGCTTAGTCAAATCTCGTATGTACCACAGAATAATTTCCTATTTTCTACTAGTATTGGAAGAAACATTGCATTTTCTTCAGAGGATGCGGATCAAGAAGATATTGCTTTGGCAGCACAAAAGAGTGATTTGCATGAAGATGTTTTAAAGATGCCTAAGGGCTATCAAACTCTAGTAGGAGAAAATGGACTATCATTGTCTGGTGGACAACGACAAAGAATGTCAATTGCTCGTGCCGTATTAAAAGACACTCAGATTTTGATTTTAGATGATGCTTTATCAGCTGTAGATGCAAAAACTGAAACGGAAATTTTGTCAGCATTGAGAAAAGAAAGAGAAAATAAGACGACTATGATTGCAGCTCATCGTTTGACTTCAGTTATGGATGCGGATTTGATTCTAGTATTGAAAAATGGGCAAATTGTTGAACGAGGCAATCACCAACAGCTTTTAGCTGAAAACGGTTGGTATGCAGAAATGTGGCGCAGACAAGAAAATGGAGGTGAAGATATAAATGAATGATGAACAACAAGAGTCAATCTGGGCTAAGGCAGTCCCATTTAAAGAACAAGTGACCATTTTTAAACGCTTGATGAAGTTTGTTAAGCAATTCAAAACTGAAATGATTATTGCTCTATGTGGTGCATTTTTAGTAAGTGTCATCAATATCTTATTGCCTAGAGGTTTGCAGTATTTTTTAGATCATTTTTTGCTTCATCAAAGTACCTCAGTTCAAATTATTTTGTTTGCGGGTTTACTGTATGCGATAGGTTCGCTTCTTAAAGCAATAATTCAATTTACATATCAGTATTTCTTTGCGTTAGGTTCGGAAAAAACATTGGAGAGTGTACGTCGAGCTTTATACAGAAAATTGCATCAATTGGGAATGCGTTATTTTGATCAAACACCAGCTGGTTCAATCGTTTCTAGAGTTACCAATGATACGATGACTCTCAGTAATTTCTTAACTGTTTTATCAACAGTAGTAATTGGTCTATTTTCAGTTGTAACTGCGCTAGTGGCCATGTTTACTACTAATGTGGTTGCGGGTTGGATTGTATTGGTCTTTGTACCTATTTTGCTATTTGTGATCTGGCTTTATTCACAAAAAAGTTCCCGTCTTTATCGTAATTATCGAGAACGTTTAAGTAGAATTAATGCGAATCTGAATGAATCAATCGAAGGCGTATCAATCATTCAGCAGTTTAATCAAGAAAAGCGAATGACTAACCATTTTGAAGGTGAAAATGGTGGTTTAATGCAGACGCGGTTTAATATGATCCGGGTAAATTCATTATTGCTTTCACCTTTAACAAGTTTGCTTTATTCGCTTGCATTAGCTGTTTCATTAATGTATTTTGGCTTTCCTTTAAGAGAAGTTTTTGTACCTGCAGGTGTTGTTTATGCATTTTCACAATATATCTCACAATTATTTAATCCTATTTCTACTATGATGGATCAGATGACCTTTTTCCAAGATGGGATTATCGCAGGTAAAAGAATTTTTAGAATTTTAGATGATGAACAATATGAACCACAGCAAGATGCTCAAGCAGGTTTAACTATCAATCGAGGGAAAATTGAATTTAAGCATGTTAGCTTTTCTTATGATGGCAAGCATGAGATTTTGCATGATGTATCATTTGTAGTTAATCCGGGTGAGACTCTTGGAATCGTGGGACACACCGGTTCGGGCAAAAGCTCAATTATTAATGTAATGATGCGTTTTTACGAATTTGGAAAAGGGCAAGTATTAATTGATGACGTTGATATTAGAAAATATCCTAAAGAAGAATTACGTAAAAAATTAGGCCTGGTCTTACAAGAACCATTCATGTTTTATGGTGATATTGCATCTAATATTCGTTTGTATAATCAAGAAATTACAGATGATCAGATTAAAAAGGCAGCTGAGACTGTTCAAGCAGATCAATTTATTGAAAAGATGCCTGGTAAATATCACGCCAAGGTAATTGAAGGCGGTGCAGAATTAAGTCAAGGTCAAAAGCAATTGATCTCTTTTGCTAGAACTTTGGTAACAGATCCTAAGATTTTAGTTTTAGATGAGGCAACCGCAAATGTAGGTAAAGAAACGGAAACTTTAATTCAGGAAGGGTTAAAGAGACTCCGTAAAGGTCGTACGACTTTGGCAATTGCACACCGACTTTCGACTATCGCAGATGCTGATCAAATTATTGTACTTGATCAAGGTCGAATTGTTGAAAGAGGTAATCACGAAGAACTGCTTGCCAAGAAAGGCTATTATTACAATTTATATACCTTGCAAAAAAATGAAGGCGAAAATTAATGCGGAAGAACGTTTGGTTAATCCTCAGACGTTCTTTTTGCTATAATGAATTTGAATGATTAAATAATTATGAATATTTCTATAAGGAGCAAATATGAGAAGATATTTAGCTGTACGTGGCGGTGCAGGGGATGTTGCTGAACCTGATTTAAACGCTAAGCCACAAGATAATTTATATTTAGCCGTCAATTCCGAATGGTTGTCTAAAGCAGAAATTCCTGCAGATCAAACTTCTGCCGGAGTAAATACTGAATTAGATATTAAAATTGAAAAACGCATGATGAAAGATTTTGCGGATATTGCGTCTGGTAAGGAAAAGATGCCAGATATTCGTGACTTCGATAAGGCGATTGCCTTGTATAAGATTGCGAAGAATTTTGATAAAAGGGATGCTGAAAAGGCAAACCCAATTCAAAATGATTTACAAAAGATCCTTGATTTAACTAACTTTGATAAATTTAAGGATAATGCAACAGAGCTCTTCATGGGTCCATATGCCTTGCCTTTTGTATTTGATGTAGATGCTGACATGAAAAATACAGATGTTAATGTCTTGCATTTTGGTGGTCCAAGCACATTTTTACCAGATACAACTACTTATAAGACACCTGAAGCTAAAAAATTACTTGATATTTTAGAAAAACAAAGTATCAACTTGTTAGAGATGGCAGGTATTGGTAAAGAAGAAGCACGTGTTTATGTTCAAAATGCTTTAGCCTTTGATCAAAAATTATCCAAGGTCGTCAAGTCTACTGAAGAATGGTCAGATTATGCTGCAATCTATAATCCGGTTTCTTTGACTGAATTCTTAGCTAAGTTTAAGTCATTTGATATGGCTGACTTTTTAAAGACAATTTTGCCTGAAAAAGTTGAACGAGTAATTGTAATGGAACCACGTTTCCTTGACCATGCTGATGAATTAATTAATCCGGCAAACTTTGATGAAATTAAAGGCTGGATGCTGGTTAAATATATTAATAGCGTAGCTAAGTACTTGTCACAAGATTTCCGTGACGCTGCATTTCCATTTAACCAAGCAATTTCAGGTACGCCAGAATTGCCTTCTCAAATTAAGCAAGCCTATCGTTTAGCTAATGGTGCTTTTGATGAAGTTGTTGGTATTTTTTATGGTAAGAAATACTTTGGTGAAGAAGCTAAACACGATGTCGAAGATATGATCCACAATATGCTTAAAGTATATGAGCAAAGAATCAATGATAATAATTGGTTATCTGAAGATACTAAGAAAAAGGCAATTATTAAATTAAGAGCTTTAGTACTTAAGATTGGTTATCCAGAAAAAATCGAAAAGATTTATGATCTTTTGCAAATTGACCCAGAAAGGAGTCTTTATGAAAATGAAGCTCAAATGGCAACGGTACGCACCAAGTATATGCTCGATAAATTAACTCAGCCAGTAGATCGTTCAGTATGGCTCATGCCAGGAAACTTGAACAATGCTTGTTATGATCCACAAAGAAATGATTTAACTTTCCCAGCTGGTATTTTGCAAGCGCCATTTTATGATATTCATCAATCCCGTGGTGCAAATTACGGTGGTATCGGTGCAACTATTGGTCATGAAGTTTCTCATGCCTTTGATAATAGTGGTGCTAAATTTGATGAACACGGAAATATGAATAACTGGTGGACTGATGAAGACTTCGCTGAATTCAATAAGCGGATTGGCCAAATGGTTGATATTTTTGATGGCTTGCAATACGGTCCAGCTAAGATTAACGGTAAGCAAGTAGTAGGAGAAAATATTGCTGACTTGGCAGGGCTTGCTTGTGCTGTTCAAGCTGGTAAGAACGACAATGTTGATTTGAAAGACTTGTTTGAAAATTATGCAAGAAGCTGGATGCAAAAGCAACGTCCAGAAGCAATTAAAACTGAAGTGCAAGTTGACGTTCATGCACCACAACCAACTCGTGTAAATATCCCAGTTCAATGTCAAGACGATTTCTACACTGCATTTGATGTTAAGCCTGATGATGGCATGTGGCTTGATCCTGAAGATAGAATTACTATTTGGTAATTTAGACAAAATAAAAATGACTACTGGATTTTTCCAGTAGCCATTTTTGGTTTGCACTTATTTATTATTAAGCATGTAATCACGAGTCATTGGCAAGTTCTTACCAGATGGGCCCTTAGTTAAAAGATATTGTACAACATCAATGTTGCCTGATTCAAAGCTGGCAGCACATGCTTGAAGGTACATATCCCACATTCTGCAGAATCTTTCGCTCATCTTCTTTTCAATTTCAGGACGAGCATTGTTAAAGTTCTTGTCCCAAATTTCCAAAGTCCTTTGGTAGTGACGACGGAGCATTTCAATGTCACTAATTTGCAAGTGAGCTTCTTCAATTCTAGAAATAATTTCAACTAAACCTGGAATGTAACCACCTGGGAAGATGTATTTGTTAATCCAAGCATTAGTGGCACCGCCTTGTTGACGAGTAATACCATGGATTAAGGCTACACCATCGGTCTTTAAGTATTTAGCTACATCATTGAAGTATTCACCCAAGTTTTCAGAACCAACGTGTTCAAACATACCAACTGAAGTGACGTAATCCCATTGTTGATCACCTAATTCACGATAATCTTCAAGTTTAACTTCGGCAACATCTTGCAAGTTTTCGTCATAAATCTTCTTTTGAACTAACTTGTATTGTTCTTCACTCAAAGTAACACCGGTAACTTTAAGACCATATTCTTTAGCTGCAGTGAACATCAAAGTACCCCAGCCACAACCAATATCAAGCAAAGTCTTTCCTTTTTGTGGGTGTAACTTGTTTAAAATGTGATGTACCTTGGCGATCTGAGCTTGTTCAAGATCATCTTTATTATCGTCCGTAAAGTAAGCACATGAATAAGTCAAGGTTGGGTCAAGCCATTGTTCGTAGAAATCATTACCGATATCATAGTGACTTTGAACGTCCTCTTCACTTTGCTTTTCAGTATGTTTAGTTTTAGGCAAGAATTTACGGAATTTGGATGAACGCATGAAACTGTCGGCACTTTCGTATGCGCCGTCAATTAATTTTTGAATGCTGCCATGGATTTCAATTTTCTTGTCCATGTATGCTTCACCAAGTGTTAGGGATGCATTTCTTGTAATGTCGCCCATTGGAATTTTTTCATTGAAAACCATTTCAATTTCTGGGGTACCGTTACCATATACTTCGCTTTTACCGTCCCAATAAGTTACTTTAACGGGAAAAGGGAAGGACTTACTGAGCATCATTTTGTAAAATGTTTTTTCTAACAATGTAATTTCCTCCACTAATTATTAAACCTAATTACTTATTTTAACACTAAAATTTTTAAGCAATAAAAAATACTTAACTCAATAAGTGAGTTAAGCATCTTTTACTTGGCAACATAGTGAAAATTAGGATCAAGTTCATCATCTAATTTCTTCCAAGCGTCTTCTAATTGCTGATAAATGATTTTTTCATTTTCATGGGTTAATTTAGTTTTGCGATCAATAGTAATTGGATCACCAAAATTAACCTCTAATCCTTTTCGTTTTAATAAACCCTTGAAGGATAAAGGCCCTTGATAAACCACTGGAACCATTGGCTTTTGTGACATTTTAGAAATTAAAAGCGCACCACCTTTTAATTCAGCTGAATGTCTTGTGCCAGATGGAAAAATGATGAGTGATAGTTCACCTTTTCTTAACCCTTTAACTGGAATCTTCAATGCAGATGGACCAGGGTTCTTCCGGTCAACAGGGAAGGCATGGGCATGATCTAAAATAAAACGTAAAACCGGATTTTTAAACAGTTCTATTTTCGCCATGAACATAAATTCCATTGGACTGGCACCTAAAGCAAATAAAATAGGTTCCCACCAAGTACGGTGAGGTGCAACTAAGATATAGTTGCCTTTAGGCAAACGATTCTTATGATGAATGTGTAAATGTCCATTTAATACCCATACAATAAAACGGGCAATCGGACGGATTATTTTATAAAACATCTTTTTTGTTCCTCCAATTGTTGTAATATTATAAAAATAGATAGACAAGAAAGGCAAATATTTTTATGGTAGAACTTAAAGATAATGAACGAATTGATTATATGTATAGTGATGATTTGCGGATTATCCAAGATAAAACTGCCTTTAGCTTTTCTATGGATACATTGCTTTTAGCTTATTGGGCTAAGAATCAAATTCGTGATCGAGACAAAGTTGTAGACTTATGTGCAGGAAATTGTGCTGCTACTATTTATATGGCTTATTTTAATCGAGCACATTATGATGCAATTGAGATTCAAGATGAGATATATTCTCAAGCTAAACGTTCTATTGAACTCAACCGAATGGAAAATCGCATAGCAGTGCATAAGGATAACGTGTTGAATGCCGCAAAATTTTTGCGTAAAGATAGCTATGATGTAGTCACTGTTAATCCGCCATATTTTAAGACACCTGAGGGACATGAAGTTAATCCTGATAGAAAAAAGGCAATTGCCCGTCATGAATTACTAATTAATTTAGAGCAGATTATTGAAGTTGCCAGTGGATTATTAAAAATGAAAGGGAAGATGTTCATGGTGCATCGTCCTGAACGATTAGGCGAGATCTGTTACTACTGCATGAAACATGATCTAAGTGTAAAGTTAGTGCAGCCATTTGTGTCTCACCGCGGAGATGATGCAAATTTGATTATTGTGGAAGCTGTCAAGCATACTGGGACCGATGGAACGGAACTTAGGGATGCAATTGAAGTTCATGATAAAAATGATGAGTTTAAACCATTGATTCAGAGAATTGTTCGAGAAACTCCTGAAGATAAGGCTAAACATGACGCGTACGGCAAGTATTATTTTTATGTTTTGCTTTGCAATGATGGCAGTTTTTACGGTGGTTTTACTAATGATTTAGACCATCGATTAAAAATGCATAATTCTGGTAAAGGGGCTAAATATACCAAGTCAAGACGACCAGTTCGCATGATCTATCATGAACAATTCGATGATAAGCGTTTAGCTTTGAAGAGAGAGTATTGGTTTAAGTATCATTCCCGTTCTTGGAAAGAAAAATTCTTAAGAGAACATAATATTGATTTTTAGCTTGAAATATAAAAAGATTTTTTGTAAAATATGCGAGTATGCTGTGTGAGCATATAATTTTAAAACACATCAAGAGCGATCATCATCGTGGTGCCCTAGGTAGTGGTTTGATGATGAAATGAACGCTTGAGAGGATATAAAACCATAGGAGGAATATAAATATGGCAGACGTTGTTACAATGAAGCAATTGCTTGAAGCTGGTGTCCACTTCGGTCACCAAACTAGAAGATGGAACCCAAAGATGGCTCCTTACATTTTCACTCAAAGAAATGGTATCTACATCATTGACTTGCAAAAGACTATCAAGATGTTAGATGATGCTTACAACTTTATTAAGACTGTTGCCGAAGACGGTGGCGTATTCTTATTTGTAGGTACTAAGAAGCAAGCTCAAGACTCAATTGCTGAAGAAGCAACTCGTGCAGGTCAATACTACGTAAACCAACGTTGGTTAGGTGGTACCTTGACTAACTGGACTACTATCCAAAGCCGTGTTAAGAGATTAAAGCAATTAAAGGAAATGTCACAAGACGGTACCTTTGATGTTCTTCCAAAGAAGGAAGTTGCACTTTTAACTAAGGAAATGGACAAGCTTGAAAGATTCTTAGGTGGTATCGAAGATATGCCAAGAATCCCAGATGTATTGTTCGTAGTAGACCCTAAGAAGGAAAAGATCGCTGTTCACGAAGCTAACATTTTGGGTATCCCAGTTGTAGCTATGGTGGACACTAACACTGATCCAGATCCAATTGACGTAGTTATCCCATCAAACGATGACGCTATCCGTGCTATCCGCTTAATTGCTGGTGCTATGGCTGACGCTATCGTAGAAGGTAAGCAAGGTCAAGATGACGAATCTGTTGAGGTTGACTTTAAGAAAAATGCTGATGGTTCAGAAGAAATCGTTAGCGCTGAAGAAAACCCAGAAGACTAGTTTTTACTGTTAGTTCCGTAGGAGGATCTATTAATGGCACAAATTACTGCAAAATTAGTTAAAGAATTACGTGAACGTACTGGTGCTGGCGTTATGGACGCTAAGAAGGCATTGGTAGAAGTTGACGGTGACATGGACAAAGCTATCCAATATCTTCGTGATAAGGGTATGGCTAAAGCTGCTAAGAAGGCTGACCGTGTTGCAGCTGAAGGTTTGACTGGTGTTTACGTTAATGGTAATGTTGCAGCTATTACTGAAGTTAACTCAGAAACTGACTTTGTTTCTTCAAATGATAAGTTTGTTAACTTAGTAAAGGATGCAACTAAGACCATTGCTGAAGGTCAACCTGCTGATATGGAAGCAGCTAAGGAATTAAAGATGGACGATGGTTCAACTTTAGATCAAGCATTTGTTAATGCAACTGCTACCATTGGTGAAAAGATTGTTTTACGTCGTTTCGCTTTGGAAAAGAAGAATGATGACCAAGAATTTGGTGCTTACCAACACAATGGTGGCCAAATCGGTGTTATTACTGTTTTAGAAGGTGCCGATGCAGCTACTGCTAAGCACTTGGCAATGCACATTGCAGCTATGAAGCCAAAGGTTATTTCACCTGAAGAATTAGATGATCAATTTATTACTGATCAATTAGCTGTAATGAACCACAAGATCGACCAAGACAATGAAAGTCGTGCATTGGTACACAAGAAGCCATTACCACACCTTGTTTATGGTTCAGAAAAGCAATTAACTGATGACGTTTTAGCTAAGGCTAAGGAAGACGTCAAGGCTGAACTTAAAGAAGAAGGTAAGCCAGAAAAGATCTGGGACAGAATTATTCCTGGTAAGATGCAACGCTTTATCGATGACAACACTCAAGTAGATAAGCATTTTGCAGTTTTATCACAAGACTACATTATGGATGATAGCAAGACTGTTGGCGAATTCTTGAAGGAAAAGGGAGCTAAGTTAGTTGCTTTCCAACGTTTCGAAGTTGGTGAAGGTATCGAAAAGAAGCAAGAAGACTTTGCTGCTGAAGTTCGCGAACAAATGAAGTAATTTTAATTACAAAATATGTAGAAAGGAGGAGTACAGTAAGTGCTTCTCCTTTTTATTTTTTCTTTTGTTTGCTTTTACTATCAAGACATTGTTGAGTTAGATATGGTAGAATAATTAAAGCTATTAGAGGAGGTCACTATGAGTCAAGTTAAATATAAACGTATCATTTTAAAAATATCAGGTGAAGCTTTAGCAGGTGATAAAGGAAATGGAATTAATCCAACTGTAATTGGTCACTTAGCTAAGGAAATTAAGTCTGTTTATGATTTAGGCGTTGAAATCGGCATCGTATGTGGTGGCGGTAATATGTGGCGTGGTGAAACTGGCGCTAAGTTAGGTATGGAACGTGCACAAGCTGATTACATGGGCATGCTTGCTACTATTATGAATGGATTAGCATTACAAGATGGTCTTGAAAAAGTTGGTGTTCCTACCAGAATGCAAACTTCAATTGAAATGAGACAAATTGCTGAACCTTACATTAGAAGAAGAGCACTTCGTCATCTTGAAAAGGGTCGCGTAGTTATTTTTGGTGGTGGTACAGGTAACCCATACTTCTCAACTGATACCACTGCAGCTCTTCGTGCTGCTGAAATTGGTGCTGATGTAATTTTGATGGCCAAAAATGGCGTAGATGGTGTTTATTCAGCTGATCCTAAGACTGATCCAACAGCTACTAAGTTCACTGAATTAACTCAACTTGATTTAATTTCAAAGAACTTGAAGGTTATGGATAGAACCGCAAGTTCACTTTCAATGGATACTGAAATCCCATTAATTGTATTTAATGTAAATACACCAGGCAACATTAAGAAGGTTGTTATGGGTGAAAATATTGGTACTGTTATTAGAGGTGACAAATAATGAATAACGAAACAATTAAAAAAGCTCAAGATAATATGGATAAATCTATTAAGGTTTATCAAAAGAGATTAGCTTCAATTCGTGCAGGTGTAGCTAACGCAGCTCTTCTTGACAATGTTCAAGTTGAATATTATGGTGCTCCAACCCCATTAACTCAAATGTCAAGTATTACTATTCCTGAACCACGTGTTTTACTCATTACTCCATATGATCAAAATAGTTTGGATGATATCGAACACGCACTTTTGGCTTCAAATTTAGGCTTAACTCCAGCTAACGATGGTAAAGTAATTAGATTGGTTATTCCACAACTTACTGGTGAAAGAAGAGAAGAAATCGCCAAAGAAGTAGGAAAGTATGCTGAAGATGCTAAAATTGCTGTCAGAAATGTTCGTCGTGAAGCTATGGATGCTTTGAAGAAAGAACAAAAAGACGGCAACATTACCGAAGATGAACAACGCAATTTAGAAAAGCAAGTTCAAAAAATAACTGATGATTCTACCAAGAAGATCGATCAACTTGCTGATGAAAAGCGTAAGGAAATTACTCAAGGTTAAGCATGAGCAAGACAGATAATGAATTAAATCATTTAGCTATTATCATGGACGGCAATGGACGCTGGGCCAAGAAAAGACATAAGCCTCGCTTTGTAGGACATCGTGAGGGCATGGATAATGTTGAGCGAATCACATTAGCTGCAGATAAGTTAGGAATTAAAGTCTTAACTTTATATGCTTTTTCTACTGAAAATTGGGCCAGACCTAAAGAGGAAGTTGCATATCTAATGAATCTTCCTGTGCGTTTCTTTGATAAATACATGCCTACTTTAATGGAAAATAACGTTAAAGTTAACATTATGGGGTACTTAGATGAGCTGCCAGAAAAAACTTATCAAATAGTACAACGAGCAATGTCAGAAACTGCTAATAACACTGGCTTAATCCTTAATTTTGCTTTTAATTATGGTTCTAGAAGAGAAATAACTACTGCAATGCAAGAATTAGGTGGCATGATTGAAGCTGGTGCATTAAAAAGCGAAGATATTACTGAAAAAATGATCTCACAACATTTGATGACTAAGAATTTTGGTAAATATCAAGATCCTGATTTATTAATTAGAACATCAGGCGAACAAAGAATATCTAATTTTTTATTATGGCAGTTAGCATATTCAGAATTAGCTTTTAGTGATAAAAATTGGCCAGATTTTGATGAAGATGATTTAAGAAAATTTGTAGATGATTATAAGCACCGTAATCGGCGCTTTGGTAAGGTAGACGAATCGGATAGTTAATATGAAACAACGTGTAATTACGGCAGTTATTGCCTTGATTTTATTTATTCCAATTGTGCTTGCAGGTGGCCTTTGGATGGATTGGTTGACTGTATTATTTGCTGCAGTTGGCATTAGTGAAATCTTTTTAATGAAAAAGCAAATATTGGTCTCATTTGATTTCTTGTTAGCATTGCTTGCAACATTGACTTGGACCGTGCCTGATTCATTTTTTAAGGCATTTCCACCTAACATAACTAAGTTTGGAGTATTCTTTGGAATTATTATGCTGTTTTTAACTTGGACAGTACTTTCTAAAAATAAGACCACTTTTGATGATGTTGGTGTTTATATCTTAGCATCCCTTTACATTGGAATTGGCTTCCACTACATGGCAGCTATTAGAGCTTACCCACAAAATGGTTTGGCTTTATTGGGATATGTATTTGTAGTTGTTTGGTCAACTGATATTGGTGCTTATATGATTGGTCGCAAAATCGGTAAACATAAGTTGTGGCCAGTAATTAGTCCTAATAAAACTTGGGAAGGATCCATTGGTGCAGTTATTTGTGCATTAATTTGTAGTGCAATTTACTTAGCTATTTTGCGTCACTTTAACATTGTCTTTGGAGTCTCCGAATTAACTATGGTAATTTTGGCATTCTTCCTTTCAATCGTAGGCCAAATGGGAGACTTAGTTGAGTCAGCATATAAGCGTTTCTACGGTGTCAAAGACTCTGGTAAGATCTTACCAGGACATGGTGGTATTTTAGACCGATTTGATAGTATGTTATTTGTTTTACCTGTAGTAGCAGCTATCTTAGGTATTGTTCACTAGGAGAAATTTATTGAAAGGTATACTAATCTTTTTAATTGTTTTTGGTCTATTAGTTTTTGTTCATGAATTTGGACATTTTATTGTAGCCAAAAAATCCGGTATACTTGTTCAAGAGTTTTCAATTGGTATGGGACCTAAGTTATTTCAGATTAGAAGGAATCCTACTACTTATACGATTAGATGGTTACCACTTGGTGGCTATGTTCGATTAGCAGGTTCTGATGATGAAAGTAAACTAGATCCAGGCATGACTGTGATTTTACAGTTAAATGATCAGGATGAAGTCGTTAGAATAGATGCTTCTGAGTCTGATATGCCAATTGAAGGTATTCCTGTACAAGTTACTAAAGCAGATTTAGTAGATGACTTAATAATTGAGGGATATGAGAATGGCGATGAAAACAAGCCAGTAACTTACCATGTTAACCATGATGCAACCATCATTGAAAAAAATGGTACAGAGCTAATTATTGCGCCTCGTGATACTCAATTTAATGAAGCAAAGGTTTGGCAAAAATTAGCAACTAATTTTGCTGGCCCTTTCATGAATATTTTGCTGGGCTTTGTGGTGTTCTTAATTTGGACATTTACAGTACCAGGCCCTGCAACAACTACTATTCAATCTACTACTAATGGTTCACCTGCCCAAATTGCTAAAATTAAGTCAGGTGATCGAATTGTAGTGATTAATGGTCAAAAGATTAATAATTTTGAACAAGTAACTGAAAAAGTTAACCAAAGTAAAGGCAAAAGTCTTAAGTTTGAATTAAGTAAAGATGGTTCTACTAGAACTGTAGTGATTAAACCGAAGGCTCACCTTGTTCAAAAACAAAAAGTTTATCAAATTGGTATTGTTGCTAAAAGCAACGAAAATGCTGGTGTGAAATTAAAAAGAGGTTGGGATACAGCAGTTTCCACGACGGGTTTGATTTTTAACGCAGTAGGAAATTTGTTTAGACATTTCAGTCTTAACAAGTTATCTGGACCAGTAGGAATTTATTCTCAAACTTCGCAGGTTTCACAAATGGGCTTTACGTATGTGTTAGCCTTTTTAGCAATGATTTCAATTAATTTAGGAATTGTTAATTTAATTCCAATTCCAGGCTTAGATGGTGGTAAACTTTTATTGAACTTAATTGAATTAGTTCGCGGTAAACCAATTTCAGAAGAACATGAAGCAATTGTTGAATTAATTGGCTTTGGTTTATTGTTAGTATTGATTATTGCAGTTACAGGCAATGATATTTATCGCTATTTCATAAAATAATAATTAATTAATATAGTTTTGTTTTTTACTTTAGGAGAAAGTAATGCGTCAATCGAAATTTTTTATGCCAACTTTAAAGGAAGCTCCATCAGATGCTGTGGCAGAAAGTCATAAGCTAATGATTAGAGGGGGATATATTCGTCAGGTTACAGCCGGCGTTTATGCTTATCTTCCATTAGGTTATCGAGTATTGCGTAAGGCTGAAGGAATTATTGAAGATGAAATGGAAAAAATCAATGTTCCTGAAATGATTATGCCTCACTTGTTGCCAGCTACTTTATGGCAAGAATCAGGCCGTTACAAAAAATACGGTGCTGAAATGTTCAAGTTAAAGGACCGCCATGGTCGTGAAAGTTTGCTTGGACCTACTCATGAAGAGACTTTTACAGAAATCATTGCTAAGAATCTTAAGAGTTACAAGCAAATGCCATTAGCTTTATACCAAATTCAAACTAAGTTCCGTGACGAAAACCGTCCTCGTTTTGGTTTGCTTCGTGGTCGTGAATTTGTAATGCTTGATGGTTACAGTTTTGCTGCAACTCGTGACCAATTGGATGAACAATTTGATGATCAAAAGAGTGCATACAAGCGTATCTTTAAGCGTGCTGGTGTAACTGTGCACCCTGTAATTGCTGATTCAGGTACAATGGGTGGTAAGAATTCAACTGAATTCCAAGCTCCTGCTGCTATCGGTGAAGACACCATTGCTACTAATGAAAAGGGTACATATGCTGCTAACCTTGAAATGGCTAAAAGTATTGATACCTTTAAGCAAGAACCAGAAGATGCTAAAGAACTTACTAAGGTTGCAACTCCAGGCTGCGATACAATTGAAAAATTAGCTAAGTTCTTGAACGTTCCAGCAACTAGAATTGTTAAGAGCATTCTTTACATTGCTGATGATCAAAAAGTTTTAGTTTTAATTCGTGGCGATAAGCAAATTAATGAAGTAAAACTTGGTCACGTTCTTGATGCTGATGAAGTTCATGAAGCAGATACAGCTGATTTGAAAGAAATTACTGGCAGTGAAAAGGGCGGCGTTGGTCCAGTTAATGCTGATTGGGCTGATAAGATTATTGCTGATGAAACTGTTAAGGATCTTTACAACGTAGTTGTTGGTGCTGGTGAAACAGATTACCAATTTGAAAATGCTAACTTAGATCGTGACTTTAAGGTTGATGAATTTGTTGATATTAGAATAGCAAATGAAGGTGAACCAGATCCTGTAGATCATTTACCACTTAAATTCACAACATCAATCGAAGTTGGTCACATTTTCAAGCTTGGAACTTATTACACTAAGACCATGGGTGCCGATTTCTTAGATCAAAATGGTAAGGCTAAGCCAGTTATCATGGGTTCATATGGTATTGGTGTTACTAGAATGCTTTCAGCAGCTGTAGAACAACACTTGACTGAACATGGTGTTGCTTGGCCAAAGGAAATCGCTCCGTTTGCAATTCATATTGTTCAAATGAAGATGAACAAAGAAGATCAAACTGAATTAGCTGAAAAACTTGAAAAGAAGTTCAGTGAAAAGTATGATGTTTTATACGATGATCGTAAGGAACGTGCTGGTGTTAAATTTGCTGATGCAGATTTAGTAGGTGCACCTATTAGAATTACGGTTGGTAAAAAGGCTGCTGATGGTATCGTTGAGGTTAAGAGACCTACTGATGACAAGGCAACCGAAATGTTAATTGATGAATTAGATAAGTTTGTAAATCAAGAGTTAGGATAATTTTTGTGGCAAATAAAAATGATCTTTTCTTAAAATTGCTCAAACAAGTTCATTTTCCAAATAGTTTTGAAGATAATGATCTTCTTCAAAAGGGAAAGGTTGAAAACGTGGATGTTTACGCTAAAGAACATAGGTGGGATATCCATGTTTTTTTTGATACTCCTTTGAAATATGACACGTATGTAGCATTAAGAAAAGCAATAGAAGAAACTTTTTCTGCATTTGTAAATGTAAGATTTTTTGTTGGTACATTTGATGGGTCTGATAAATATTTGCCTGATTACTGGCATTATGCAGTACAAAATTCGAATATTTTATCCCCAGTTGCAAGAGAATTTTTAGCTGGACAAAAGCCTAAAAAAGAGAATGGTCGTTGGGTCATTCCAGTCGATAATAATGTAATTGATGGATTAATTGAACAGAAGGCTTTAGATGATCTAGCTGAGAAAATGCGTGACTTCGGTTTCTTTAATTTGAAATTTATAACTGAAGTGGATCAGACTAATTTGCAAAATAGTTTAGAGAGTCTGCAGGAACTTCAGCAGGAACATGAAAAGAGCATGCAAGAAGCTTTTAATAATACTCCAGAAAAACCGAAGCCGAAACCAAAACAGCAATACCAAACCAAGCGTACTAGTTATGGCAGTCGGAAATTAGATGAAAAAGCTCCGATTACACAAATTCAAGATGTTGAAGACGGCACAAGAAATGTTGTAATCGAAGGTAACATTTTTAATATTGAAAGCAGAGAGTTGAAAAATGGTTCAGTAATTTTTACAGGTGAAATTACGGACTATACTAATTCGATCGCTTTTAAAAAGTTTGCTTCAAATAAGGAACAAATTGAACAAATGGCTGCTATTAAGCCTGGTACCTGGGCTAAAATGCAGGGATCAGCCATGGATGATCAATGGGTTCATGATGTAGTATTCAATATTAGTAGTTTTGAAACAGTAGAACATATTGGTCGAACGGAAAAGTATGAAGGTGAGCAAAAGAGGGTAGAACTTCATTTGCACACCAATATGAGTCAATTGGATGCAACTAACGCCCCAAGTGATTTTATTAAAACTGCTAAGAAGTTTGGTCAAAAAGCCATTGCGATAACAGATCATGGTGATGTGCAATCTTTCCCTGAAGCTTATAGTACAGGTAAAGCTACTGGTACTAAGATTTTATATGGTGTTGAAGCAAATATGATTGATGACCATGCATTATTGGTTATTAATCCTGCTCCAATGACATATGAAGATCGTGAGTTTGTTATCTTCGACGTTGAAACTACCGGTTTATCATCAGTTTATGACACTATCATTGAAATTGGTGCGGTTAAGATGAAGAATGGTGAAGTTATTGAAAGGTTTGATAAATTTATTAATCCGCACCATCCTTTGAGTGAACAAACTATTAACTTAACTTCAATTACCGACGAGATGGTTAGTGCCGCTGATGATGAAGATGTAGTTATTAAGCAATTCCAAGATTTCTATGGTGATCGTCCTCTATGTGGACACAATGTTCAATTTGATGTTGGTTTTGTTAATGCAGCATTAAGAAGAGCGGGCCTTAGTGAAATTACTCAGCCAGTTGTTGATACGCTAGAGGTTTCTCGTTTGCTTCACCCAGAGCAGAACCGTCATACTCTGGATTCATTGGCAAAGAAATATAATGTTTCTTTGGAGCATCACCATAGAGCTAATCAAGATGCGGAAGCAACTGGTTATTTAATGTATAAACTGTTAGATGCTTTTAAGAAAAAGTACAATGAAGACAATTTAAATAATTTGAATGGCTATGCCGCACATGGTGAAGTTTATAAACGTGCTCGTCCATCTCATATGACCGTTTTAGCTAAAGATCAGAAAGGATTAAAGAATCTTTATAAGCTGGTTTCAATCGCAAGTACCAAGGACTTTTATCGAATTCCGCGTACACCTAAATCTGATTTAGCTCGTTTGCATGAAGGGCTGTTTTATGGTTCAGGTTGTTGGCAAGGCGATGTTTTCATAGCAATGATGCAAAAGGGTTATGACGAAGCTAGAGAAAAGGCTAAGTTTTATGATTTTTTGGAAGTTCAACCACCTGCAAATTATTCTCAATTAATCGAAGATGGTTTAATTAAAGACGAGGCGCAGCTTGAAGATATTATTAGAAATATTTATAAGCTGGGTAAAGAATTAAATAAGCCGGTTGTAGCAACCGGGGATGCACACTATGTTGAACCTCATGATGCTATTTATCGAACTATTTTAATCTCAGCTCAACGTTCTAATCCAAATAGAAATAAGCCGCAACCTGACTTGCATTTTTATTCAACACAAGAAATGCTTGATGCGTTTAGTTTTTTAGGTGAAGACATAGCTAAAGAAATTGTTATAGACAATACCAATAAGATTGCTGATGAAATTTCTGAGATTCAGCCAATTAAAGATGGATTGTATCCACCGCATATTGCTCATGCTGATGAAGAAATGAAGAAATTAACTTATGATAAGGCTTATGAGCTTTACGGTAAGCCGTTACCTAAGATTGTTAAGGATCGAATTGATCTAGAACTAAATTCAATTATTTCAAATGGATACGCGGTTATTTATTTAATTTCTCAGCGTTTGGTAGCTAAGTCTAATAAAGATGGCTATTTGGTAGGTTCACGTGGTTCTGTAGGATCTAGTTTAGTAGCTACTATGTCAGGAATTACTGAGGTTAATCCACTTGCACCACATTATCGATGTCCTAAGTGTAAATACTCGCAATTCTTTGAAAATGGTGAATATGGTTCCGGGTTTGACTTACCAGACAAGGCTTGTCCTCAATGCGGCACTCAATTGGTTAAAGATGGTCAAGATATTCCATTTGCAACTTTCCTAGGATTCCATGGGGATAAGGTTCCTGATATCGATTTGAATTTCTCAGGAGACTATCAACCTGTAGCCCATAACTTTATTCGAGTAATGTTTGGTCCAGATAATTCTTATCGTGCCGGTACAATTGCCACTGTTGCAGATAAAACTGCATATGGTTACGCAAAACACTTTGATGAAGAGCGTGATTTGAAGGCAAGAAATGCGGAATTAGATCGATTAGCTAGCGGTATTCGTGGTGTAAAAAGAACTACTGGTCAACACCCGGCTGGTATTGTTGTAGTTCCTGATGATATGGATATTTATGACTTTACGCCAGTATCTTATCCAGCCGACGATGTTAATGCAGCATGGTTGATTACGCACTATGACTTCCACTCCATTCACGATAACATTTTGAAATTTGATATCCTGGGTCACGATGATCCGACTATGATTCGTCACTTACAGGATCTTTCGGGAATTGATCCATTGACTATTCCTCCAGACGATCCAGGCGTTATGTCTCTATTTTCAAGTCCTAAGATTTTAGGGGTTACACCTGAACAAATTCAGTCAGAAACCGGTACTTTAGGTGTGCCTGAATTTGGTACTCGTTTTGTTAGAGGGATGCTTGAAGAAACTAAGCCAACAACATTTGCGGAATTACTGCAGATTTCGGGTTTGTCACATGGTACTGACGTATGGTTAGGCAATGCTGAAGATTTAGTCAATAATGGTACTTGCAAATTGAAGGATGTTATTGGTTGTCGTGATAACATCATGATGGACTTGATTCACTGGGGAGTTAAGCCTGAAGTTGCCTTTTCAACTATGGAATCTGTTCGTCACGGCCGTGGTATCAGTGATGAAAATATGGCTATTTTAAAGAAAAATAAAAATATTCCTGATTGGTATATTCCTTCATGTTTGAAGATCAAGTATATGTTCCCTAAGGCTCACGCTACTGCGTATATTTTAATGGCTTTGCGTATTGCTTGGTTTAAAGTATATTATCCTGAAATTTATTACACTGCTTACTTCTCAGTGCGTGCTGATTTATTTGATTTAGTTGCAATGAGTCATGGTAAAAACACCGTGAAGGCGGCAATGAAAGAGATTCAAGATAAGGGAAACGATGCTTCAGCAAAAGATAAGAGTTTGCTAACAGTCTTAGAAATTGCTAATGAATGTCTTGAACGTGGCATCAAGATTAAAATGGTTGATATTGACCAATCTGAAGCTACGGACTTCAAGATCTTAGATAAGCACACTATTTTGGCACCATTTAATGCCGTACCTGGCTTAGGTGATAATGCAGCTAAGCAAATTGTGGCCGCTCGTGCTGAAA
This sequence comes from Lactobacillus helveticus, assembly GCF_046109915.1. Lineage (NCBI taxonomy): Bacteria > Bacillati > Bacillota > Bacilli > Lactobacillales > Lactobacillaceae > Lactobacillus > Lactobacillus helveticus. The sequence continues at coordinate 384,177 of NZ_CP151471.1, forward strand.
AGAAATTCTTATCTAAGGAAGATTTAGCAAAACGTGGCAAAGTTTCTCAAACAATCATGAATTATTTTGAAGATAATGGTGTACTAGAAGGTATGCCAGATGAAAACCAATTATCACTTTTCTAGGACTAAGTGTATAATTTTTTGCGGTAAGTTGAATAATTAATTAAAAAAGCTCAAATCCTTTGAATTTGGACTTGAGCTAAAACAAAAAGACCAGTAGTCTGATGTTAACGAAAAAAACACATTAGAAGCTGGTCTTTTATGGAATCTATTATAGCTGATATCGTAAAAATTATTAAGTCTGAAAATAATGTTATTGCCCGTGAAAAGGCATTAATGTGCTATTTCTTTGATCTGATTAGAGAATTGATGACAGCAGCACTAGAAGAAGTTGATGCTGGTCTAGTTGAAGAGACTAAAAAGCAAGGCTATCAGATCGAGAAGAAAAATAAGCGTTCAGTTGTGACTGCCTTTGGTGAAATCAGCTATTGGCGCAGAAGATATGCTTGTCCTGGCAAAAAGGCTAAATATCCACTGGATAAGCTGATGGGCTATGACAAATATAAGCGTTACAGTGTTTTGGCAGTGAAGGATATTTTGCAGGTTAGCGCCGTGGCAACTTACCGCAATACTGCTTTAGCTGTTAATACTCTCTCCTGTTTCAATATTAGCCATAGTCAAGTTGGCAAGCTGATTGTGCAAGCAGGCAAACAGATTAAAGCACAGCAGCAGTCTGAGGAAAGATACGATGGTATTGCTCAAAAGAAAAAGGTGCCAGTGCTTTATCTTGAAGGCGATGGCGTTGTGATTAAAGGCACCAAGAAGCGACTGGAATTTCATCGCTATCAAGTCTGCGAGGATATTATTAATTTAAGCAAGACACGCAGAAAGAGAGTACAGGCCAAAGAGTTTGTTTCTTTAAGCCGCTTGGATGCTTTGCAAGAAATTAAAGCTTATTTAGCCAATACCTATGACTTAAGCGATACTTTAATCATCAGTAATGCCGATGGCGGTGCTGGCTATGCCAAGAAAGACTTTGATGAAATAGTTGGCTATTGCCGGCAGCACGAACACTTCTTGGATGTCTTTCACTTGAACAAAAAGATTAAAGATCGTCTAAGCTTCATGCCGGCCATGCAAGGCAAATTGATCAGTGCAGTTGAGTTTAAATATGACCGTCACTTGACTGACGTGATTTTAGACACGATTGAAAGCAATCTGATTGATGAGCTGAATACGCCAGAAAATCATGAGAATTTAAGGCGCCTGCGCAGCTATCTTCATCGTCGCTGGGTGGATATTAAGCCATTCAAAATGCGTCATTTGTCCGTAATTAAGGCAATTGGCTGCTGTGAAAGCAATCACCGTAAATATACTTATCGCGTCAAAGGGCAAGGAAAATACTGGTCAGAAGATGGTGCCGAAGGAATTCTGCGTGTACTGACTTGCATTAAAAACAAAGAGCTGGAATACTGGCTTAGCAGTGAGTTTGCAGGTGGACAGCTCGATATTGGTGATCAGGAAGAATTGAAAGGTGCAGTTCGTGCCAGCCTAAGAAAGACGCATGAAGCTCATCTGGGCATTCATCACGGCGCCATTGAAAGCTTAACAGCAGGACATAGCTATTTAAACGATTTTAGCAGAAAAATAAATCAAATAAATATTTAAGAAATTAAGGTCAGACTAATGGCTAATAGCCTACCGCAAAAATATTGACACTTACTTTCTAGGAGTTATTATTACATTGTTTTGCAAAACATGTTATACTAATAGAGAAGTTCGAATAGGTAAATTCGAGTGAGCAGTACTGCTCACTCTTTTTATTACGGAGGAAATTTTTTGTCTAAAGTTGTAGATCTTGTTCGACCAGTTGTCGAAACAATTATTGATGAGCATGGTGACATGTTAGTTGATATGGAATACGTTAAGGAAAAGGGTCAAAACTATTTACGAATTTATGTTGATCGTCAACCCAATGGTATCGATATTGATGAAATTGCGGCTTTAAGTGAATTAGTTTCTGAAAAACTTGATACGATTGATCCTGATCCACTTCCTGATCCATATGTTTTAGAGCTATCCTCTCCAGGGGCAGAACGTCCTATTAAGACTGAGGCCGATTGGAAGAGAGCGCTGAATGATTATGTTCATATTGGTCTTTATCAAAAGATTGAGGACAAAAAAGTGTATGAAGGTATACTTAAATACTATAATAATGATGAGATTGTATTAGAAGTAAAAGATAAAACAAGACGAAAGAAAATAACTATCCCTCGTAAGTTAATTGCAAAGATTCGTTTTGCAATTGAATTTTAGAAAGGTTGATCAAAAACTTATGTCTAAAGAAATGCTAGAAGCGTTTGCTACCTTGGAAAAGACCAAGGGCATTAAACAAGATGTTATTGTTGATGCAATTAAGGCCGCTTTGGTAGCTGCATACAAGAAAAATTATAATCAAGCACAAAATGTTGAAGTTGACTTTGACGAAAGAAGAGGCAACTTTAAGGTAATGGCTGTTAAGACAGTTGTTGATGAAGTACAAGATGATCGTCTTGAAGTAAGCCTAAAGGATGCTTTGGCAATTAACCGTGCTTATGAAGTTGGGGATGAAATTCGATTTGAAGTTACTCCAAAGAACTTTGGTCGAATTGCTGCTCAAACTGCTAAGCAAGTTATTATGCAACGTCTTCGTGAAGCAGAAAGAAGTCATATTATTGATGAATACTCTCAATATGAAGATGAGTTAGTCACAGGTACTGTTGAAAGACGCGATGATCGCTTCGTATATGTTAAAATCGGCAATGTTGAAGCTATAATGCCTCAACGTGATCAAATGCCAAACGAAGTTTACAATCCACAAGATCAAATTCGTGTACTTGTAACTCATGTTGGATCAGACTCTAAGGGTGCTCAAATTGTCGTTTCAAGAACTGCACCAGATGTCGTTAAGCGATTATTTGAACAAGAAGTTCCTGAAATTTATGATGGAACTGTTGAAATCGTATCAATTGCCCGTGAAGCTGGCGATCGTACTAAGATGGCTGTTAAATCAAATGATCCTAATATTGATCCAGTTGGTACTTGTGTAGGTCAAAAAGGTGCCCGTGTTCAAAACGTTGTTAATGAACTTGGCGGCGAAAATATCGATGTCGTTAAATACGAAGAAGATCCTTCTGACTTTATTGCTAATGCATTGAATCCTGCAGAAGTAATTGCTGTTCAATTTGGCGATGATGAAGAAGAAAAGAGTGCATTAGTAATTGTGCCAGATTATCAATTATCACTTGCAATTGGTAAGAAGGGACAAAATGTACGTCTTGCTGCTCGTTTAACAGGCTATAAGATTGATATTCGTCCAGAATCTGAAGTAGAATTTGTTGACGAAAAGTCAGATGATTCAGCAAAATCTACTGAAACTACAGCTGAAGAAGATAGTTCAGCAGATACAGACACAGCAGATGAAGATACAACTGTTCAAGCAGAAGAAAAGTCAAGCGAAGATAATACTGAAGGATAGGTGATTTTTTGAAAAAAAGAAAAATCCCAATGCGGAAGGATTTATTAACCGATACAATGCAACCTAAAAAAGAGTTAGTACGTATTGTAATCGATAAAGAAAAGAATATTGCTGTTGATCCTACTGGTAAAAAAGCAGGACGTGGTGCATATGTTTCACTTGATCCAACTAAGATTGAAGCTGCTAAGGAAAAGCATATTTTGGATCGTAGCTTAGGAGCTAAAGTTCCAGATAGTTTTTACGATGAGCTTTACTCATACGTTGATCATCAAAAAGCAAGAAAAGAATTATTTGGTGATAAATAAATTTGAAAAATAGTCAAAAAGCAATTAATTTGTTAGGTTTAGCACAGCGGGCAGGTAAATTAATTACCGGTACAGAGACTGTAATCACTGAGCTTAATAAAGGAAAAATTCAAGCGGTCATCATGGCTTCTGATATACAATCTAATACAGCAGAAAAGGTTGATCGTGCTGCCAGAAAAGTTAATGTTCCTATAATAAACTTGTTTACAGCTGATGAGCTGTCACATGCTATCAGTAAAAAACGCAAAGTTTTAGGATTAACCGATGTCGGTTTTACCAAGGCATTGATTAAAAAAATAAATGAAGGAGTGTGATTGGATGGCAAAGAAAAGAATTTATGAAGTCGCAAAAGAAGTAGGCGTCGATAATAAAGTTGTAGTCCAAAAAGCAAAGGAATTGGGCTTCGATGTAAAGAATCATATGTCGTCAATAGATGATGCACAAGTTGCAAAATTAAAAGGTAGTTTCCAAAACTCCGCCCCCGCTGAGAAGAACAATAAAATCAAGATATTTGTTTCTTCAATTCGTAAGAATGAAAAGAAACAAGAAGATAATGCAGGTTCCAAGAAACCTAGAAGACGTAATAACAAACGTCGTCAAAATAATGATCGCAATCATAAGAATAGAAATGATCGTGATCATAGTGCAAATTCAGGTTCAGGTAAACCAAAGGCTGCAGCTTTATTGCAACAATTTAAGCAAAAACAACGTGCAGAGGAAGGTCAACTTAACCAACAAGCAAAAAAAGCTAAAAAAGAATATCATGAACAATTAAAATATCCGAAAAAAGAACAGCCAGTTAATAATAAAAAGAAAACTAACAAAGAAAGCAACAATAAGAAATCAGAAGAAGTAGAGAAAAAAGTTATTGGTCCTAAGATTTTGAAGCCATCTCCTGCACGTTTGAAGAAGAATCAACCTTCAACAAATGAAAAGCCCGCAGTTAAGGTTTCAATCCCTGAACCTCCTAAAGAGGAAAAACGCAATAATGGTCGTGGTAAGAATGTGGGAAAGCCAGGACATAAAGGGAAGAACCAATTCTTTAATAATCATAGTGAACATTCAGATCGTTCAGAAAGAAAACGTCGCAAGAATAGTCGCAAGAATAAGAAGCGTCAACAAGAACAAAAGCCAAAGAAGCAAATTACTAAGCGTAAGGAACGTCCATTACCAGAAACTTTAGTATATGAAAAAGGTATGAATGCTCAAGATATTGGTAAGTTGATCCACCGTGAACCAGCTGAAATTGTTAAGAAGCTGTTCATGCTTGGAGTTATGACCAATCAAAACCAATCATTGGATAAAGATACGATTGAACTTTTAGCTGCTGAATATGGTATTAATGCTAAACAAAAAGTTCATGAAGATATTTCTGATATTGACACTCTTTACAATAAGAGAATGGAAGCTTCTAAGAAGTCTAAGAACCAAGTTAAGCGCCCACCTGTAGTTACTATTATGGGTCACGTTGACCATGGTAAGACTACTTTGCTTGACCGTTTGCGTCATACCCATGTTTCAGCTCATGAAGCTGGTGGTATTACACAGAAGATTGGTGCTTACCAAGTTCGTCTTGATGATCGTTTGATTACTTTCTTGGATACTCCAGGACATGCCGCATTCTCCAATATGCGTGCACGTGGTGCTGAAATTACCGATATTGTTGTATTGGTTGTTGCAGCTGATGATGGTGTTATGCCACAGACTGTTGAAGCTATTGACCACGCTAAAAGCGCTAATGTTCCAATTATTGTTGCTATTAACAAGATGGATAAGCCAGGTGCTAACCCACAACACGTAACTGAAGAATTAATGAAGTATAATTTAATTCCTGAAGATTACGGTGGTGACACTATCTTTGTAAATATTTCAGCTAAGACTGGTCAAAACGTCGATGATTTATTGCAAATGATTTTGCTTCAAGCTGATATGATGGAACTTAAGGCTAACCCAACTGAAATGGCAATTGGTACTGTAATTGAAGCTCGTTTGTCACGTGGTCGTGGACCTGTAGCCGACGTTTTAATCCAACAAGGTACATTAAATATTGGTGATCCAATTGTTGTTGGTGATACCTTTGGTCGTGTACGTACTATGACTAACGATCGTGGTCGTCAAGTTAAGAAGGCTACTCCATCTGAACCAGTTGAAATTACTGGTTTAAATGATGTTCCTGAATCAGCTGATAAATTAGTTGAATTTAAGGATGAAAAGACAGCACGTTCAGTTGGTGAAGCTAGAGCACAACAAGCTTTGCAAAAATCTCGTGAAAATGTTCAACATGTTACTCTTGATAACCTCTTTGATACTATGAAGAAGGAAAACATGAAGGAAGTTGACATCGTCTTAAAGGCAGATGTTCAAGGTTCCGTTGAAGCTTTGCGACAATCTCTTGAAAAGATTGAAGTTGAAGGTGTTCGTGTAAACATTATTCACTCTGGCGTAGGTGCTATTAATGAATCAGATGTAACTTTGGCTGGTGCTTCTAACGCATTTATCATTGGATTTAATGTTCGTCCAACTGCAACTGCTAAGAGCCAAGCTGAAACCGAAGGCGTAGACATTCGCTTGTACAGTATCATCTACAAGGCAATTGATGATGTTACTGCAGCCATGAAGGGTATGCTTGAACCAACTTACGAAGAAAAGGTTATTGGTAACCTTACTGTTCGTGAAACTTGGAAGGTATCTAAGGTTGGTACCATTGCTGGTTCCTTTGTTGATAAGGGATTGGTTAAGAATGATGCCAAGATTCGAGTTATTCGTGATGGTATTGTTAAATACGATGGTGAAATTGCTTCACTTAAGAGATTTAAGGATGACGTCAAAGAAGTTAAGCAAGGTAACGATTGTGGTTTAACTATTAAGGACTACAACGATATTAAAGTTGGCGACGAATTCGAAGTTTACGAAATGCAACAAGTTGAACCTAAGTAATTATTTTTAGGAGGCAAACATGAAGCATAGAATTGGTCGTGTAGAAGGAGAAATTCTTCGCGAGTTAACCAAAATTTTACAAAAGAATATTCGTGATCCCCGTTTGAGTGAGGTAACTATTACTGCGGTGGAATGCACGAATGATCTTTCATATGCAACTGTTTACTACAGTCTTTTAACTGAAGATGCTAATAAAGAAAAAGAAGTTCAAGAAGGACTTGAAAAGGCTAAAGGAATGATGCGTCATTCGCTAGGACAAACTTTAACCGTTTATAAGGTCCCTGAATTAATTTTTAAACGAGACAATTCAGTAAAATATGGTAGTAAAATTGACCGTTTAATTGCAGAAGTTAAAAAGCAAGATGCTGAACGGGCAAGTAAATAAAAAAAGCGCCGTTTAGGCGCTTTTTTCGTTTGAATTAAAGAAGGATTATTTATGTTAAATGGAATTTTAGTTATTGATAAAGACAAAGGGATGACTAGTGCTGATGTAGTATATCATTTGCGAAAAGCTTTGCATATTCGAAAAATTGGACACGCTGGTACACTTGATCCCGAAGTAACCGGAGTATTGCCTATCGCAATCGGACAAGCAACTAAGTTAATTGAACTTATGCATACTAGACCTAAAGAATATATTGGTAGTGGTTTATTTGGGTATGCTACAGATAGTTATGATTCAACAGGTACAGTTTTAAAAAAGACTAAGCTAACTCAAGCTTTTACTTCCGATGATATTCAAAGTCATATGAATGAATTTTTAGGTGAAATCGAACAAGTACCGCCAATTTATTCAGCAGTAAAAGTAAACGGCAAGCATTTATATGAATATGCTCGAGAAGGAATTGCAGTAGAACGACCTAAACGTAAAGTTGATATTTTGCAATATGATTTGACAGATAAACCCGTATTTAATGAAACAGAAGGACAAGAGAAATTTGATTTTCGAATTAAGTGTAGTAAAGGTACTTATGTCAGATCATTAGTAAATGATTTAGGCGAAAAAATGAACTGTCCCGCAGTGATGACTTATTTAAGAAGAGTAGCTAGTTCTGGTTTTGATATTTCTCAAGCAGTTAAATTAAGTGAAATTGAGGCCAATCCCGAAAAAGCGGTAGAATTGATTCAGCCAATTGATGCTTTCTTTAAAGACTATCCTCAAATTGATTTAAGTGAGGGAAAATGGCTTAAAGTAAAAAACGGTGCAGGTATTTCGTTAGAAATAGATGCTAAAAAGGTTGCATTAAGGTACAATAAAAAAGTCAAGGCGATTTATGAAAAGAAAGGTAAATTATATCGCCCAAGTTTAATGTTGCTTCAAAATGAATAACTGAAATGAAGGGATTAGTTGTGAAAATCATTCATTTAACTTATCCAGTTAGCGAAAATATCATATCTTCAAAAACTATTCTTGCCTTAGGCTTTTTTGACGGCGTACACCTTGGTCATCAACGCTTAATAAATAAAGCTAAAGAAATTGCTGATCAAAAAAGATTACCATTAGTAGTGTTAACTTTTGATCGTCATCCCAAGGAAATATATGCCGATAAAAAAGATTTTAAGTATTTAAAGACTTTAGATGAAAAGGCAGACAAAATGGCAGAATTAGGAGTAGATTATCTAGCCGTGATGCCATTTACTAAAAAGTTTAGCGAGATAGATGCACAGAGCTTTGTAGATAATGTAATTATTAAACTCAACGCAGATACGGTAGTAGCTGGGTTTGATTATACCTACGGTCCTAAAGAGACTGCTAATATGAAAAACTTGCCTAAATTTGCTAAAGGCAGATTTGAAATTGTAGTAATGCCTAAGCAGATGTTTAATGGTAAAAAAATAGGTTCAACTGAAATTCGTCAAGCGATTAGAGAAGGCAAGATGGACTTGGCTTTTCAATTAATGGGTCACCATTATGTGATGAGCGGGACTGTTGGCCATGGTAAAAGAAATGGTCATAAACTTGGCTTTCCGACAGCTAATTTAGTTTGGGCTAGTCACAAGGTAATTCCAAAAATAGGAGTATATGCGACTAAGACTCAAGTTAATGGAAAATGGTATGAATCTATGACTAGTGTTGGCTATAATGTTACAATTGGTCAGCCTGAAAAAATCTTTATCGAATCACATATTTTTGATTTTAAAGAAGATATATATGACCAACCAATTAAAATCAAATGGTACAAATACACTAGAGGAGAAATTAAATTTAGCGGTCTTGATGAATTAAAGAAACAATTAGAGAAGGACCAAAAAGAAATAAAACATTATTTTGCTCAAGAAGCACAAAGTAATGTATAACTAAAAAGCTGAAAAACTTAGAAAAATCAAACTAAGTTTTTCAGCTTTTTAGTTTCATAAATAATTTTAATAAATTTTAGCACTCCTCTTGCTTTTCTGCTAATTTATAGTATCATATTAATTGTTAGCACCTTAGAATTACGAGTGCTAAAAAGTGAGGGCGATTATTATGTTGACCGAACGTCAAGAGCTTATTTTAAAAACAATTATTACAGACTTTGCACAGTCGCATGAGCCTGTAGGCTCGAAGACGGTAATGAAGCAGTTGCCAATTAAAGTATCAAGCGCTACTATTCGTAATGAAATGGCAGTGTTAGAAGAGCGAGGATTAATTGAAAAGACTCACTCTTCTAGTGGTAGAACTCCATCAAGTGATGGCTATCGTTACTATCTTGATAATTTGGTTGAGCCACTTCAATTACCAGAGTCTATTTATAACACAATTGGAACACAATTGAATCGACCCTTTCATCAAGTGAATGAAATCGTACAGGAAGCAGCACGTATTTTATCCGATTTAACTAATTATACTGCTTTTGCTGAAGGACCTGAGAGTAGAGATGTTAAAATCACCGGTTTTAGAATCGTTCCTTTGTCTTCTAGCCAAGTGATGGCTATTCTGGTTACTAGTGATGGTAATGTTCAAAATCAAGTTTATGCTTTACCACATAATATTAATGGTGAAGAAATTGAGAAAGTAGTACGAATGATTAATGACCAATTAGTTGGCAAGAGCTTAAAAGAAATTAATGTTTCATTATTAAGTGAACTTGCTAAGAATGAATTGGGCAGTGATCATGCTAGTGAATTATTTAGTTTAGTTGAAGATGTTTTAAAAGATGCTGCTAGTGAACAAATGTATGTAGATGGGCAAATTAATTTGCTTAATAATACATCTGAAAACAATGTAAATGATATTCGTTCATTATATGAATTAATCGATCGAGACAATTTGTTTTCTAATTTGATGGATATTAAGGCTGATCCTAAAACTGAAAAATATCCAGTTAAGGTAAAATTGGGATCTGAATTGCCAAATGATTTATTAAAAAATTATAGTTTGCTGACAGCTGAATATAGCGTCGGCTCCCATGGTAAAGGAACAATAGCTTTACTTGGGCCAACGAATATGCCGTATTCTCAAATGATAGGGCTTCTTGAATGCTTTAGAAATGAGTTAGCCAAGAAGTTGCTTGATTATTACGGTAAATTTCAATAATAGAGGAGGTTAGCCGTGAGTAAAGAAAAGTTTCCTAGTGAAAAAAATTTAGATGAAAAAGAAACTGCTTCAACACCTGAAGCTGCCAAGAAAAAGGCAACTGAAGATAAGGAAGCCAAAAAAGATAATCATGACGAAAAATTAGCTAAAGAAATAGCTGATTTAAAAGATAAAAATAAGGAGCTTGAAGATAAATATCTTCGTAGCGAGGCAGAAATTCAAAATATGCAAAATCGCTACTCAAAAGAGAGAGCTCAACTTATTAAATATGAATCTCAAAGCTTAGCTAAAGATATTTTGCCTGCTGTAGACAATTTGGAAAGAGCTTTAAGCGTAGAAGCCGATGATGATGTATCTAAGCAATTGAAGAAAGGCGTTAAGATGACGCTTGATTCGTTGACTAAAGCATTAAAAGATCATGGGATCGTTGAGATTGAAGCTGAAGACGTAAAATTTGATCCGACATTGCATCAAGCTGTTCAAACTGTGGTAGCTGAAAATGATGATCAAAAAGATCACGTTGTTCAGGTTTTACAAAAAGGATATCAATATAAAGATCGGACACTAAGACCAGCAATGGTTGTAGTTGCTCAATAGGAGAGGAAGTTTATATATGTCAAAAGTTATTGGTATTGACCTCGGAACTACTAACTCAGCAGTTGCAGTTCTTGAAGGTAAAGAACCAAAGATTATTACTAACCCAGAAGGTAACCGTACTACCCCATCTGTAGTAGCTTTTAAAGATGGAGAAATTCAAATTGGTGAAGTAGCTAAGCGTCAAGCTATTACTAACCCTAACACTATTGTTTCAATTAAGCGTCACATGGGTGAAGCTGATTACAAGGTTAAAGTTGGTGACAAGGAATACACACCACAAGAAATTTCTGCATTCATTTTGCAATACATCAAGAAGTTCTCAGAAGATTACTTAGGTGAAAAGGTAACCGATGCAGTTATTACTGTTCCTGCTTACTTTAACGATGCACAACGTCAAGCTACTAAGGATGCTGGTAAGATCGCTGGTTTGAATGTACAAAGAATTATCAATGAACCTACTGCTTCAGCTTTAGCCTTTGGTTTAAACAAAGACCAAGATGAAAAGGTTTTAGTTTACGACCTTGGTGGTGGTACTTTCGATGTTTCCGTTCTTCAATTAGGTGACGGTGTCTTCCAAGTATTATCAACTAACGGTGATACTCACCTTGGTGGTGATGACTTTGATAACCGTATCATGGATTGGTTAATCAAGAACTTTAAGGATGAAAATGGCGTTGACTTATCTAAGGATAAGATGGCTATGCAACGTTTAAAGGATGCTGCTGAAAAGGCTAAGAAAGACTTATCAGGTGTATCTTCAACTCATATTTCACTTCCATTCATTTCTGCTGGTGAAGCTGGTCCATTGCACCTTGAAGCTGACCTTACTCGTGCTAAGTTTGATGAATTGACTAGTGATTTAGTTGAAAAGACTAAGGTTCCATTTGATAATGCATTAAAGGATGCAGGTTTAACTGTAAATGATATCGATAAGGTTATCTTAAACGGTGGATCAACTCGTATCCCTGCAGTTCAAAAGGCTGTTAAAGAATGGGCTGGTAAAGAACCTGACCACTCAATCAACCCTGATGAAGCTGTTGCTTTGGGTGCAGCTATCCAAGGTGGTGTTATCTCAGGTGATGTTAAGGATATCGTTTTGCTTGATGTTACTCCATTGTCACTTGGTATTGAAACCATGGGTGGTGTCTTCACTAAGTTAATCGACAGAAACACTACTATTCCAACTTCAAAGAGCCAAATCTTCTCAACTGCTGCAGATAATCAACCAGCTGTAGATATTCACGTATTACAAGGTGAACGTCCAATGGCTGCCGATGATAAGACTCTTGGCCGCTTTGAATTAACTGATATTCCACCAGCACCACGTGGTGTTCCTCAAATTCAAGTTACCTTCGATATCGACAAGAACGGTATCGTAAACGTATCTGCTAAGGATATGGGTACTGGCAAAGAACAAAAGATTACCATTAAGAGTTCCTCCGGTTTGTCAGATGAAGAAATCAAGCGTATGCAAAAAGACGCTGAAGAACATGCCGAAGAAGACAAGAAACGTAAAGAAGAAGTTGACCTGAGAAATGAAGTCGACCAATTAATCTTTACTACTGACAAGACTTTGAAGGATACTAAGGATAAGCTTTCTGATAGTGACCGTAAGCCAGTTGAAGATGCCCTTGAAGCTTTGAAGAAGGCACAAAAGGACAACAACTTGGACGAAATGAAGGAAAAGAAGGATGCTTTGTCAAAGGCTGCTCAAGATTTGGCAGTTAAGCTTTACCAACAAAATGGTGGAGCACAAGGTGCTGCAGGTCAAGCTGGCCCACAAGCAGGTCCTCAAGGTCCACAAAATGGCCCACAAGGTGGTAACAATGGTGGTGCCCAAGATGGTGAATTCCACAAGGTAGATCCAAACAAGTAATGGGTTTATAATTAAACAAAAGGAGAAAAGAACTACCCATTGAGTAGTTCTTTTCTTTTGAAAATATAAGGAGTTCAATTAATGGCACAAGAAGATTATTATAAAGTGCTTGGCGTAGATCGTAACGCCAGTGACCAAGAAATTAGTAAGGCATATAGAAAGTTAGCTAAAAAATATCACCCAGATTTGAACCATGAACCTGGTGCTGAAGAAAAATATAAACAAGTTAACGAAGCTTATGAAGTTTTGCATGATAAACAAAAACGTGCACAATATGACCAATTTGGCTCCGCTGGTGTAAATGGCCAAGGTGGTTTTGGTGGCGCTGGCCAAGGCTTTGGCGGTGCCGGATTTGATACTTCTGGTTTTGGTGATTTTAGCGATATTTTTGGTGATATCTTTGGTCAAGGTAGACAACAAAGGGTAGATCCAACTGCACCACAGCGTGGCCAAGATTTAGATTATACTTTGACTATTGACTTTATGGACGCAATTAAAGGCAAGAAGACACAAGTAAGCTATACTCGCAGCGAAACTTGTGGTACTTGTGGTGGTAATGGTTGTGAAAAGGGTACTCATCCAATTACCTGTGATAAATGTCATGGTACAGGTTATATGACTGTTACTCAACAATCCATGTTAGGAATGATTCGCCGTCAAACTATTTGTGATAAATGTCATGGTCGTGGTGTGATCATTGAACACCCATGTAAGACTTGTGGCGGTAAAGGTACTGTTGAAGGTAAAAATACTATTGAAGTTGATATTCCTGCAGGTATTGATAATGGTCAACAGCTTCGTTATCAAGGTCAAGGTGAAGCCGGTGTAAATGGCGGACCTTACGGTGATTTGTATATTAATTACAGAATTAAACCATCTAAGGTTTTCCAACGTCGTGGACAAAATATTTATACGGATGTTCCAATTTCATTTGCTCAAGCTACATTGGGGGATGAGATTACTGTTAAGACTGTTCATGGCGACCAAAAGTTAACTATCCCAGCTGGTACTCAACCGAATAAGAAATTTACCCTTCGTGGTCAAGGTGTACCATATCTTCGTGGAAATGGTAATGGTGATCAAATCGTTACAGTTAATATCGTTATTCCAAAGCATATTAATGAAAAGCAAAAGCAAGATTTAATTGACTTTGTTCATGATGGTGGTGGAGATATTACACCAAAAGAAAAAGGATTCTTTGAACGACTTAAAGATAAATTAAGTGGCGAAGATTAAAATAAATGACATTGCATTTCGCAATGTCATTTTTGTTTTAGGCTAATATTCGTTGAACCTCTGCGGTAAAGGTAGATTTTTGTAAATCTGATTAATGAAATATATAGTAGCTAAATCATTATAAACAGTAAATGCAATTCTAACAGAACCTATTTTTCCTAAATTCAATCTAAACTCGTAACATGGTAAACCATTGACTTCATTTCTGATTGCTAATTTTACTTTAGTCATACCAGTATTAGTTTCTTTTTCAATGGCGGTTGAAATTTTTTGTTTAGCTATTTTTTGCATATGGGAATGTTTTTTTAAAAATGATTTACAACCCTTTTCAAATTTGACCTTCATAATATAATCTCACTAAATTTACTATATAATAGATTTGATTTTTGTACACCTATTCGTTTTATAAGATTAGGGACCTTTGCTATAATATTAGGGATAGTAAAGGGTGAATAAATTTATGGATTTAGAAAAATTAAAAGATTATCAAAATCATATTCGTAATTTTGCCATAGTTGCCCATATTGACCATGGTAAATCTACGATCGCTGATAGAATTCTAGAATTAACCGATACAGTAAGTCAGCGCCAACTTAAAAATCAAATGCTTGATGATATGCCACTTGAACGGCAACGTGGTATTACTATTAAGATGAACTCTGTTGAAGTTAAATATCATGCTAAGGATGGAGAAGATTACATTTTCCACTTGATTGATACACCAGGACACGTAGACTTCTCTTACGAAGTGTCAAGATCACTAGCAGCCTGTGAAGGTGCTTTAATGGTTGTTGATGCTTCTCAAGGTGTACAAGCCCAGACTTTGGCCAATACTTATTTAGCCATCGATGATGATTTGGAGATTTTACCTGTCATTAATAAGATCGATTTGCCTTCTGCAGATATTCCTAAAACTAAGGAAGAAATTGAAGAAATGTTGGGGTTAGATGCTTCAGAAGCTGCTGAAGTTTCAGGTAAGACTGGTCAAGGCATTGAAGATATGTTGGAAAAGGTGGTCAAGGATATTCCTGCACCATCTGGCGATATTACAGCGCCACTTAAAGCCTTAATTTTTGACTCCAAGTACGATGATTATCGTGGTGTAGTTATGTCTGTCAAAATTGAAGATGGTGTGGTTAAGCCTGGCGATAGAATTAAAATTATGAACACGGGTAAGGAATATGAAGTAACCGAAGTAGGTGTTTCAAGCCCTCATCCAGTTAAGAAGGATCTTTTAATTGCTGGGGATGTAGGTTATATCACTGCCAATATTAAATCAGTTCGTGAAACTCGTGTTGGTGATACTATTACTGATGCAACTAATCCAACTGAAGAACCACTTGAAGGTTATCGTCAGATTCCACCAATGGTTTATTCCGGTATGTACCCAGTTGATAACCGAGATTATGATGATTTAAAAGAAGCCTTGCAAAAACTGCAATTAAACGATGCAGCTTTGGAATTCGAACCTGAAACTTCAACTGCGTTAGGATTTGGATTCCGTTGTGGTTTCTTAGGGTTGCTTCATATGGATGTTGTGCAAGAAAGACTTGAGCAAGAATTTGATCTGGGCTTGATCATGACTGCTCCAAGTGTTGACTATCATGCAATTATGAATGATGGGTCTACAAAGGTAATTGATAACCCATCTGATTTACCAGATGCAGGTGAATATCAAGAAGTACAAGAGCCTTATGTTAAAGCAGAAATCATGGTACCGAATGACTTCGTTGGTCCAGTAATGGAATTATGCCAACGCAAACGTGGTGAATTTGTCACTATGGATTATCTTGATAAGTATCGTGTTAATGTAATTTACAATATGCCATTGGCTGAAATTATTTTTGACTTCTTTGATGACTTGAAGTCTTCAACTAAGGGTTATGCTTCTCTTGATTATGAAATTACCGGATACCGTCCAACTGATTTGGTTAAGATTGATATTTTGCTTAACAAGGAACCAATTGATGCTTTAAGTTTCATTGCTCATAGATCGGAAGCACAAGATCGTGCACGTCAAATGACTTCTATGCTTAAGAAGTTGATTCCACGTCAAAACTTTGAAGTAGATATCCAGGGTGCTATTGGTGCCAAAATTATTTCTCGTGCAACTATTAAGCCATACCGTAAGGATGTTACTTGGAAGATTCATACTGGTGACCCAGATCGTCGTGCTAAGCTTTTGGAAAAGCAGAAGCGTGGTAAGAAACGGATGAAGGCAGTTGGTAGGGTAGAAATACCTCAAGATGCCTTTATGGCTGTACTTAAGATGAATGACGACGATATTAAAGGTAAGTAAAAATGGCAAAAAATAAACGTAAAACCAGTGTTAGTACAATCGTCATTAGAATTCTTGCGGTTATTTTGCTAATTGTTGGTGTGGTTCTAATCTCCAATAAACAAATTAGCAATCACATGATTAGTCATAACCAGCAATCGACTTTAACTAGCTTGACTAAAAAAGAAGTTGAAAAGAATCAACGTAAAAAAGGGATGTATGATTTTAGCAAAGTAAAGTCGATGGATATGGCCCAAGCTACAAGATCGCAAATAAAAAAGACATCGGGTGCCATTGGCGCTTTAGCTATCTCTGATGTAAACATGCATTTACCTGTAATGTTAGGGATGTCAGATGATGCTATGTCTACTGGTGGCGGTACGATGCGTGCAGATCAAAAAATGGGAGAAGGCAATTATCCGCTAGCTGGTCACTATATGACTGCTAAAGGAATTCTCTTTTCACCACTAGAAGATGTCAAAAAAGGTGAATTAATTTACCTTACTAATTTAAAGAAGGTTTATGTTTACCGAATTTATATGAAAAAGGTTGTTGATCCATCAGCTGTTTGGTTAGTTAATAATACTAAGAAGAAAATAGTAACTTTAATTACCTGTGCCGATGGGGGTGCCAATCGTTGGGCTATTCGCGGAAATTTGATCAAAACAGAAAAAGCAACCGCTGATAACCTGCGGGTCTTTAAAATGAAATAAGATCCCCGAACTTTTATGCAGACAAAATTTGCGTTAAAATAAGAATTAGATTTTTCAATAAAGACACTCAGTTGTGAGTGCCTTTTAATTTTTTATGAAATGTAAGGTGTTTTTTAAGTAATGAAGTGGCAACAAAGAACAGCTGAAGAATTAGCGCCAGATTTAGTAGAAAAGTATCAACTTAGCCCTATTTCAGCACGGCTTTTTGCGTTACGTGGTATTAATACTGATGAAAAATTGGATTTTTGGTTTAATGCGACCGAAGAAAACTTAGCTGATCCGGCTTTGATGCATGATATGGACAAAGCTGTTGATCGGATTAATCAAGCGATCGATAATGGTGAAAAAATTACTATTTATGGTGATTATGATGCTGATGGGATTACTGCTACTACAATTATGACTGAAGCCTTAAGCATTTTGGGTGCGGATGTTCATTACTTTATACCAGATCGCTTTAAAGACGGATATGGCCCTAATCTTGATCGCTACAAGGATATAGTAGCTGATGGCACAAAGTTAATTATTACCGTAGATAATGGTGTAACGGGGATTGAAGAAGTTGAATACGCTAAAGGACATGGCGTTGATACTATTATTACGGATCACCATACTTTTCAAGAAAATAAGCCAGATGCTTATGCAATTGTTCACTGTAATTATCCTGGTCAAGAATATCCTTTTGATGATTATTGTGGTGCAGGTGTAGCTTATACGATTTGTCGTGAGCTTATGCAGGATCCTGTACCAGAATTGCTAGATTTAGCAATGATCGGTACTATTGGTGACATGGTTAAAGTTACTGGTGAAGGTCATATTATTGTAAAACGTGGGTTAGATGTTCTTAATCAAACCGAACGACCGGGCTTAAGAGCGCTTATCAAAAATGCCGGTTTAACGCTAGAAACGATTAATGAGACAGATGTAGGCTTTAATATTGCTCCTAGACTTAATGCTGTTGGACGTTTGGCTAATGCTAATCTGGCAGTAGAGCTTTTGCTTAGTGATGATGATCTTGAGGCACAGAAGATCGCAGATCAGATTGAAGACTTAAATAATAAGCGTAAAGAGCTAACTACTGAGGTTTACGATTGCTGCATGGAATTAGTTCGTGAAAATAGTTGGCAAAAGCAAAATACTTTAGTTTTATATGATCCTGATTTTCATGAAGGAGTTTTGGGGCTTGTTGCTAACAAGATAGTGGAAAAACTGCATAAACCAACAATTGTTTTAACTAAAAACGATGAAGGGGAGATTAAGGGATCAGGTCGTTCATTCAGTGGTTTTAACTTATTTGATGCTCTTAATCCGTTAAAAGAAAGTCTATTGACCAAATTTGGAGGTCATGATTTTGCTTGTGGTTTATCCATGGAAGAAGATAAAGTAAATGACCTACGGGAAAAGTTTGAAGCCGATTTTCATGTTGACGGTGGTTTAGAGACTAAAGAGTACGATATGGAATTGCCTATGCATGACTTATCACCTCAAACTTTGGCTCAAATTAATCAAGTGGGACCATTTGGTACTGGTGATCCGCAGCCAATTTTTAGTATTTCGGATCCAACTATTACACACTTTTTCAAAATAGGAAAAGATAAGAATCATGTTAAATTAACAGCTAATAAAAAAGACGGCAATTTGGCAATTGTGGGATTTAATAAGGATTATTTGAATAATAATTTGTTACCATTTATTTCAAAAATCTTTGTTACTCTCTCTTTGAATACTTATCGCAAACAAGTATCTTTGCAAGGCATCATGGAAGGAATAGCTTTTGCATCCCCAAAATTAGCTGTGCCAACATCAGTAATTGATTTAAGACAAGAGAAATTTGTCATGGGCTTTGCAGATCGTTATTTGCTTTTTGACAAAAAGAATATTCCAATTGTTAAGAATCGCCTTCAAATTGATGATGATAAAATTAGCTTGGTTAAAGATTATGATCAATCGGGTGAAACAGTAGCTTTGCTTGATGTGCCTCGCAATCAAGTGGAATTAAATGCAGCTTTAGAAAAAGATTATCAACAAATTTATTTACGCTTTTTATTAGATCAGTTACCTGTTGAACAAATTCCAGCAAAGAGTTATTTCGGAAAAGTGTTAAAGTATATTTATGCCCATCCAGCATTAAAGCCTGAAGACTATCGCACTGTAGCACCATATCTAGGTTTGGATTATGATAGTGTATTGTTTATTTTGCGAGTATTCTTTGAATTAGGTTTTGTTAAATTAGACGATCAAAAATTAGTTGGTGAGTCTAATCCAAAGAAGCAACCATTGACAGCTTCTAAATATTTAATGGCAACGAGTTCACAAATTAAATTTATTAATCAACTAAGAACGATGCCTACTCAAAAATTAATTACATATGTTAATAATTTGGTAAAAAGATAGATAAATATCAAGATTTCAGTGCTTTTATAACAAATCTTTGGTAAAATATACAAGTCAAAAGTGTTTGAATACAAACGCACAGAATTATGGAGGTTTTTCTTCTTATGGCGATTGATTTTAGTAAATATATTGCAAGTGTTAAGGACTTTCCTAATAAGGGAATTGTCTTTCGCGATATTACACCTATTTTGCAAGATGGTGAATTGTATCGTGCTGCTACTCATGAATTGGCAAAATATGCAAAGAGTAGAAAGGCAGATGTAATCGTAGGTCCTGAAGCACGTGGCTTTATTGTAGGCTGTCCTGTTGCAACTGAGTTAGGCTTAGGTTTTGTTCCAGCAAGAAAGCCACATAAGTTGCCAAGAGAAGTTGAACGTGCTTCATATGACTTGGAATACGGTTCAAATAGCCTTGAAATGCATAAAGATGCAATTAAGCCTGGCCAAAGAGTTGTTCTCTGTGACGATTTAATGGCTACTGCAGGTACTTTAAGAGCTTCTAAGGAATTAATTGAAAATCTTGGTGGTAAGCTTGTAGGTGCTGCATTTTACGTTGAATTGCCTGATTTAAAGGGTAGAGAAAAGTTGCCTGATGTTGATATTTACAGCTTAGTGCAATATCATGGTGCTTAAATAAATTCAATATTGATCTAATTAGTAAAGGTTATTATACTAAAAGTGTTGTACTAGCATTGACTGGTGCACAATCAACAGAAATAAAAATAATACTCCTAAGGAAAATTTCCTTAGGAGTATTTGTTTACAGAAATTAAGTTTTAAGCATTAAATAATGCAGTTGAAAGGTAACGATCACCGCCGTCTGGAACTACAGTAACCACAGCATGTCCCTTGCCTAACTTTTTAGCAATTTCGATTGCACCATGGATGTTTGCACCAGCTGAAATACCAGGTAAGAAGCCTTCGTTTTTAGCTACTTCACGAGCTGTAGCCATTGCTTCATCAGTAGAAACTGTAATTATATCATCGTAGATATCCTTATCTAAATTCTTAGGGATGAAACCTGCGGCAATACCTTGGATACCATGTTTACTTGTTTTTCCATCTTTTAAGAGTGGAGATTCAGTTGGCTCAAGTGCAAATATCTTAGTGGATGGATTTTCACGCCTAAGTGCATGTCCAATTCCTGATAAAGTACCACCAGTACCAACACCAGCAACAAAGGCATCAACGGATTTGCTGATACCATTCATTGCGGCAATAATTTCTGGACCAGTAGTTAATTCATGAATATTAGGATTTTCTGTATTTTCAAATTGCATTGGCATGAAGTAGCCTTTTTCTTTAACTAATTCTTCGGCCTTAGCAATTGAACCTTTCATACCGTCTGCACCTGGTGTCAAAATGAGTTCAGCACCATAGCCCTTCATTAATTTACGACGCTCAACGCTCATAGTTTCTGGCATAACAATAATAATGGCTGCAGCAACCATGGCTAAATGCCTGAAGTAGGTTCTACAATTGTGCCACCTGGCTTTAAGTTGCCTTCACGTTCAGCTTTTTCGATCATAGCTAAAGCAATTCTGTCTTTAATTGAACCAGCTGGGTTTTCAAATTTCAACTTTACATAGACATCTGCCGCGTCGTCAGGTACAACGCGATTCAACTTAAGTAATGTAGTGTTGCCGATAAGTTCTGTAACTGAATTATAAATTGTAGACATAATGTATACCTCGTTTTATTTATCTAATAATACTAATTTGCTTTTTTTAACTTGAGTTAGCCAGTTATTGAAAAATGTTTTCTGAGTATCTTTCCATTGAAACAATGGATTTGATAATGAATAATTTTCTGGCTTCTTATAATGTCGCTCTGGATGTGCAGCAATCTCTCTTTCATATTCTTTTTTAAGGCCTTTTCGGCCGTATTCGATATGAGAGAAAATAAAATTTTGCTCAAGCTTTTCTAAAGAAGAGACCATAAATAGATGCCCATTATCGTCAACTGAATTAATGGTTAATCGTGGATCTTGCATAATCTGTGTTTTATCCATTTCAGCGTAACGAGCATGTGGAGCGATAAATCTTTGGCTGATACCATTTAATAAAGGATGTGGTTCGATAATTAAATGAGGAAAAACACCAAAGATTTTTTTCGATAAAATTCTTTTTTGAATATTGTAAAAATAATCTAAAGCGGCTATTGCACCCCAGCAAAAATATAATTGCTGCAACTTGTATTTATCTAATAGTTGGAGCAAACATCGGACTTCCTCGATGTAGGTAACTTGATCAAAATCAAGATGATCTAAAGGTGCGCCCGTAATGATAAAGCCATCAAACTCTTTGATTCGATTAAGATCTAATGGCTGGGAAATTTTTGCAACTTCAGGTGGGACAGGACGATTTTGATAATGCATATGTGGATAAAAGAAAGTCAGGTCTGCATCTGGCAAAACGCGTGCAAATCTTTGTTGAGTATCTAACTTATCGTGCATTAAATTCAAAACGCCTATTTTTACTCTATTAGCCAAGTTTTATCCTCCTTACTTTTTAATAGTTATCATTGCTATATAACTTATAAAAAAATAAGTAAAGAAATAAAACTGCATTTTTAAAATACAAAGTAAAACCCCCATCGGATAGACCGATAGAGGGCTTTTCATTAAAAATAAGTGATAATAATCTTGAGAAGTATTGCTTAAATTTTAACCATGATGATTGTTGAGCAAAGTAGTCATTAATTAAAAGGGTACATTTATCTAAGTCCTTCTCAAAAATTTTCTTTAATTCTTGAGTTAAAGCAGGGGTGTAGTTGAATGAGTTTATCTCAAAGTTTAATGTATAGCTTCGGAAATCTTGATTGGCGGAACCAACTGAAGAAATATTAGAACCGCTAACCATAGTTTTTGCATGAATAAAACCATCATTATATTTGTATACTTTAACGCCATGGGCTACTAAATACTTAGCATAGTATTCTGTAGCACGATAAACAAATGGATGATCGGGCATGCAAGGAGAACCATAATTCGAACATCAATACCGCTGTTAGCAGCGATAATTAAGGCTTCAAGAATTGATTCTTCGGGAATTAAATAAGGCATTTGAATATAAATGTATTTTTTAGCTCCTGCAATAATTCCTTCATAGCCTCGTCTGATGCCGTAATGTTGATTATCAGGTCCTGAGTAAACAATTTGCATAGCGACATTTTTATTATCATTGATATCTTTTCGATTGACAGTAAATGGTTTAAGTTCCTTTAATTCAAATTTAGGTAAATTTGTTCTTCTGATTGACGTGTTCCAGTCCATTGCAAACCGGACCGCCATTAGAATTGGTGATTGCCCAATTACACGTAAATGGGTATCCTGCCAATGACCGAATTTTGGTGATTTATTGACATATTGATCTCCAATATTAAATCCGCCAATATAGCTAATATGGTGGTCAATAATAACTAATTTTCTATGTAAGTGGTAATTGAGTCGTGGGGTAGTAAACCAGTGCTTTTTTGAAGTGGAAATAAATGGTTGAGCTTCGCCGCCCAATTCTCTTAAATGGTCAAAAAAGCTTGGCTTAGTGCCTCTTGATCCAGAGGTATCATAAATTACTCTACCTTAGCACCATTAACTGCAGCCTCTTCCAAGGGTTTTAAAACACGATGTCCTAATTGGTCAGAATAAAAAGTATAAAATTCTAAGCTGACAGATTTTTTGGCATTTTTGATATCAGTAATCATTTGGTCAAAAAGTTCTGGTCCAGAAATAAAAACTTTGACCTGATTATCAAAAGTTAAAATCGCATCATCGTTGTTAAGATTTAGTTCCGAAAGCATTCTTACTCGTGGAAGACACTCTTTTTCAGGTAGAAGATCGTGCTCTTTAAGCATGTCGCGTTGCTCAGCTAAATAATGTCTTTGTACCTTTTTTTGCTCTTCTTGAATAGCAAAGATTTCATCAGGTGAAAGCTGACGACCAAAGAAAAGATATAGGATAAAACCAATACCGGGCAGAACGGTTAATACAAGCCATCCATGCCCAAGTTGCAACAACGCTGCGGCGACTTCTAAAGACCGTCCATACAGCAAACGCAATATTGATAATCCATAAGACTTCGATAGTCCTACGGATTATATCCCAAGTTAAAATCATGAATAATTACTCCCTTGTAAGTAGTGTTATAAATAATTTTAGCAGAATTAAGCAAATAGTTATAAAACAGATGAGTAAAAAATGCTTCCAATTCGATAATTTTTGATAAAATAAGAGATGAAGAATGGTATAAACACTACGGGGGTGGATTATGATGAGAAAACAAATTATTTCTGCTGCAGGTATAATGTTAGCAGTTATTGGATTAGGCGCAGCAACTACACAAAGCGTTGATGCAGCTGTTACTAATCCAGTTAGACAAGGTAAGAGATTAAATCTAACTAGAAATGCTACTGTTTATAATAGACATGGTGTTAAAGTTGGACATTTAAGAAAGGGAAAGC
Source organism: Lactobacillus helveticus (assembly GCF_046109915.1). Classification (NCBI taxonomy): domain Bacteria; kingdom Bacillati; phylum Bacillota; class Bacilli; order Lactobacillales; family Lactobacillaceae; genus Lactobacillus; species Lactobacillus helveticus. The sequence goes on from NZ_CP151471.1 coordinate 408,006, forward strand.
TTTACAAAGTACGTGCCATAAAAGTAATTAATGGTAATACTTATGTAAAGATTCGTAAAAATAGATTTGTTAAGGAAGAAGCCTTCTTGCCATATATGAAGTCTACTGTAAAAGTAGTTAATAGAATCAAAAAGCATTCCTTTGTTTATGATGAGAATGGTGAAAAAATCCCAGGCAAATTTTTAAAGCGTGGTGCTGAGGTTAACTATTTAGGCCATAAAGAAATTAATAAAAAACCATTTATCAAAATTGCTGATGGTGAATATGTTAAGGCTTTGAATGTCTTGACTACAGTTACTAATCATTAATCAAAAAAACACTCTGAAAACTACATTACTACAATGTAGTTTTCAGAGTGTTTTTGTTTTAAGTTAATTATCTGTTTTTCATTACTGGTTGATAAATCAAATCAATAATAATTGCTGCAATTAATGCAACCACAACGGTAATTAATAAGTTTTGCCAACTAATTTGAGCCATTGCTAAACCGCATAAAGCTAAAATAAAGGTTAATGCGACATCGGCAATTTGAACAATACCTACAAGTTTAGATGGGTAATCTTGCCAGAAGTATTTACGAGTTCTAGTAATTAATACAATTAACATTGCACTTAGAACTAAGTAAACATAGACCATGGTAGAGATAGAATTGTGACTCCAGCCATGCATGGTGAGGAAGCTGACAAAAGCGATACCGATAACTGTCCAACCTGCAGCAAGAGAGAATGCGATTTTGGCTAACCTTGCCATATTCCAATTTTCTGGTTTGTAAGTAATATGGGTACGGTCCGTACCAATCATCATGGTAACCATGTTATTCATGATTGTGTAAATAACCATAGCATTTAATGCCATTGGAATATAGTTGAAGAAGAGATAGCCGAAGGTTAAAAGCATAGTTAATTCGGCGGTTCTGGCGAGCTTAGTAAGTGACCAAGTAGTCATTCGTTGATATACACGGTGACCAGCATCAAGAATTTTAACAATAGAGCTTAAGCCATCATCTAGAAGCACCATCTTACTTGAACGCTTGGCAACATCGGCAGCGTTAGAAACAGCAATACCAACTTCAGCTTGCTTTAAAGCAGGAGAGTCGTTAACACCATCACCAGTCATACCAACGATATAACCTTTTTCTTGGAAGAATTTAACCATCTTAAGTTTATCTTCAGGTAAAACATCGGCAATCCCTGCTAATTCATCAATATCGGTGCTTTCATCAAAGTCATGAATAGAGATAACGTTACCAGTTAAATCAACTTGTTCAGCGACTGCTGCGGCAGTTCTTTGATTATCACCAGTTAACATGATTGGACGTACGCCCCGTTTTTTAAGTTCTGCTAAAGCAGCCCTAGAGTCCTTTCTTACTTTATCTTGTAAAATAAATACTCCCGCAAGTTTGTCATCAATTAACACGGCAACTGAGCGTCCAGCTTTAAAATTGATGCCTTCAACTGCTTCATTTGCATTCTTATCGATTAATGAAAGTTGCTTAAATGAACCTAACTTAACATTGTGACCATCTACTTCAGCCATAGAATACCCAGTGTCAGAAGTAAATGGGGTAAAGTGTTCAACGTCCATGACAGGGATATTGTTTTCTTTTAAGTATTCATCAATGGCGATATCAATGATACCTGCATTACGCTTATCAGTTGCACTACCGGCTAAAGGAAGTACATCTTTATCTGGCAAATCGCTTAAATCGCTCCAACTAGCAACTGCAGTTTTGTTTTCAGTGATTGTTCCCGTCTTATCAAGTAAAAGCAAGTTTAAGTTAGCTGCATCTTGGATACCAGTTAAATCAGCTGTTAAGACGCCTTCTTTACTTAAACGGGTTGCTTCAAATGAATTGGACAATGCAAAGGTTGACGGCATCGCAACCGGAATTGAAGCGATGAACATCATGGCTAAGAATGGCAACATGTTGATAAACGTATCAAAATTACCACCCTTAAAGAATGAAGCAATGATAATAACTAAGGTAAGTACACCGTCAAGTAGGCAAAGGTAGTAAATAATCTTAGTTAAAAGTTGTTGCAAGTGACCAGGTGCAGCTGAATTGTTGATCAAGTTAATGGTCTTACCACTTCTTGAATCTTTACCAGTTGCAGTAACAATTGCTAATCCATCGCCTTCAACAACAGTAGTACCAGCATAAGCTGTGTCATCAATGTTCTTTTTAACGGGCTTGGATTCACCGGTAATTGAGCTTTCATCACAGGCGATCTTACCGCTAACCATTTTTACATCGGCTGCAAGTACATCCCCACGTTGAAGTGAGATTAAGTCGCCTCTAACTAATTGCTTAGAGTCAATTTTGATCCACTTACCATCGCGTTCTACAGCCACCTTAGGGGTTAGCTTATGTGAAATGGTATTTAATACCCGCCGTGACTGTTTCTTCTTGGATGCACCGTTAAAAGCCGCAAAAAGAAGCATCAACAAGACGAACAAAGATTGAATCCATTTGCCTAAGATACATTCGAGGATTAAGGCACCTTCTAGAATCCAGGCAGAAAGATTCCATAATTTTGATAGAAATTCCTTAAAAAAGTTGTATTCGGGTTCAGGTACTTCGTTTAACCCATCTTCTTTAAGTCTCTTATCTGCTTCGGCTTGAGTTAAGCCATGAAATTTTTCAGACATTTTATTCCCTCCAAATCTACCTTAATAAAGTAGCACATATGTTGTTTGAATGAAAATACTAAATTAAAATATAAGATATAGAAATTTTTAATAAGAGATACAACTAAAATAAAAAGGATAGATTATTAATGAATATTAAACAATTACGCTACTTTTTAGTAGTAGCCGAAGAAAAGCAAATCACTTCAGCAGCTAAAAGACTATACATTGCACAACCACCGCTGAGTTATCAATTAAAGCAACTAGAAAAAGAACTAGAAGCACAATTATTTAAGCGTACTGCTCATGGAATTGAATTAACAGATGCTGGACAAATTTTGCAGAGCTATGCTAGTGAAATTCTCTCTTTATCAGAAAGCGTGAAAAATCAGGTTCATAAAACTGTTTCAGGTGAACTAGGCACGATTGCAATAGGCATGGCTTCATCATCAACTGGACTAATTCCTATGAAAAGTTTTCAAGATTTAACTAAGTTTTATCCGGAAATCAACTTTGATATTTATGAAGATAATACCTTTGGCATTATCGATAAATTGGAAAAGAAGACAATCGATCTAGGAACTGTGCGTACGCCTTATAATCGTAATGGCTTAAATGCAAAAACTTTAACTACTGAAAGAATGATGGCAGTTACTGTTGATCCCAAATTTAAGGATAAGACGGAATTAAGGATTAAAGATCTAAATGAGCAGCCCCTCATTATTTATCGAAGATTTGAAGAAATTTTTAACCAGACTTTTGCTCATCATGGGATTAAGCCGTTTTATGCTGTTAAATGTGATGATTCTAGAACAGCGATTACTTGGGCGAAGAGAAAAATGGGGATTGCTCTTGTTCCTGAATCTATTGCTTCTACGTATGCACCTGATGATCTTATTCCTATTAAACATAGTAATTGGATTACGCATTTGCAATTAGTGTGGCGCAAGGATCAAAAGGTGACGCCTTTAATGAAAAGAATAATAGATTCACTAAGCCGTTAAGATTGTAACTTCTACCTAATTGATCCATAATTATTGTAAACGGATACATAATTTGAATTAGGAGGCGCTATAATGACTGACTTAATTCATGTTTATTCCGAAATTGGCAAATTAGAAACAGTTATGCTGCATCGACCAGGAAGAGAATTAGAAAATCTTTCACCGGATATCTTAAATCGAATGTTAATTGACGATATTCCATATTTAAAAATAGCTCAAAAAGAGCATGACTATTTTGCCCACACTTTGGAAAAACAGGGAGTTCATGTCGTTTATTTAGAAGATTTATTAGCTCAGTCTTTGACTAATGAAGATGTCCGTACAAAATTTGTAGATCAATTATTAGAAGAATCCAATATAAAAAAAGAAGATCCATTGCATCAATTACTGATGGACTATTTAATAGCAATGCCAGTAAATGAAATGGTTAAGCAAATAATTGCTGGTATTAGAAAAAATGAAATACAAAATGCAACTCCTTCATTAGCCGATCTAGCTGAAGATCCAGATTATCCATTTTATTTGGATCCAATGCCAAATGTATATTTTACTCGTGATCAACAAGCAGCTATTGGTAATGGCATGACTATTAATAGAATGACGTTTAGAGCTAGAAGACGTGAGTCATTATTTATGGAAACCGTTTTAAAGCATCATCCCGACTTTAAAAATGCCAATATTCCTATTTGGCGTGATCGTTACACTCATGGACGTTTAGAAGGTGGCGATGAGCTGATTTTAAACAATCATGTTTTAGCAATCGGTATTTCTCAAAGAACTTCCGCTGCCGCAATCACTGACCTTGCTCATAGCCTGTTTGGTCATTCTAGTTATGACACAATTTTAGCAATTAAAATACCACATAATCATGCCATGATGCATCTGGATACAGTCTTTACAATGATTAATTATGATCAGTTTACCGTTCATCCTTTTATTTTAGACAAATCAGGAAAGATTGATATTTATGTTTTAGAGCAAGATGATCATGATGAGATTAAAATTACCCCAGAAACTGATTTGATCAAAGTGTTAAAGAATTATTTGCACTTATCGGAGATTGACCTAATTCCAACCGGAGGTGGGGATGCAATTGCAGCCCCAAGAGAGCAGTGGAATGATGGCTCGAATACTTTGGCTATTGCGCCAGGTGAAGTCGTTACATATGATCGTAATTATGTATCAAATGATTTGTTAAGAAAGCATGGCATTTTAGTTCATGAAATTCATTCAAGTGAGCTTTCTCGTGGCCGTGGAGGTCCAAGATGTATGTCATGTCCACTTGTTCGTGAAGATTTGTAAGAGGCGTTAAAATGAAATATTTACAAAATGTGTTTCAAGGCAGAAGTTTATTAAAATGCAAAGACTATACTCCAGCGGAGCTTAACTATCTAATTGATTTCGCACTTCATTTGAAGGAACTAAAGAAAGAAAATATTCCGCATGAATATTTAAAAGGAAAGAATATAGCTCTTTTATTTGAAAAATCTTCAACAAGAACACGTTCAGCCTTTGTAGTTGCATGCAATGATTTAGGCGCAAATCCTGAATATATGGGTGCTGGTGAAATTCATTTAGGTAAAAAGGAAAGTATTGAAGATACTGCAAAGGTTTTGGGCAGTATGTTTGACGGCATTGAATATCGCGGTTTTGCTCAAAAAGATGTAGAAGATTTGGCTAAATATTCTGGTGTCCCTGTTTGGAATGGTTTAACAGATAAATGGCATCCGACCCAAATGTTGGCTGACTTTATGACTATTAAAGAAAAGTTTGGACATTTAAAGGGACTTACTTTAGCTTATGTAGGCGATGGACGTGATAATGTTGCCAACAGTCTTTTAGTGGCTGGCAGCATGCTTGGAGTTAATGTACACATAGTTACGCCAAAGCCTTTATTCACTCACCCTGATGTACAAAAAATTGCAGAAGGTTTTGCCAAAGATTCTGGATCAAGAAATTTGATTACTGATGACATTGAACAAGGCGTTAAAGGTGCAAATATTATTTATACTGATGTCTGGGTATCAATGGGTGAAAATGACTGGAGTGAGAGAATCAAATTGTTAAAGCCTTACACGGTTACAATGAAGATGATGTATATGACAGGCACCCCGGATGATCAACTAATCTTTATGCACTGTTTGCCTGCGTTTCATGATCGCACTACTAAAGTTGGCGAAGAAATTTATGAAAAATATGGTCTAAGTGAAATGGAAGTTACAGATGAAGTCTTTAACTCTCAATACGCTTGGCAATTTACTGAAGCGGAAAATAGATTGCATTCTATCAAAGCAATAATGGCCGCTACTTTGGGCAATTTGTTTATTCCGTCAGTTGATGAAGGAAGTAAATAAAGATGAAAAGAATAGTTGTAGCTTTGGGTGGCAATGCTATTGAAGCGGGTGATAATAGTGCAGCTGCCCAAGAAAAGCATGTTGGAAAGACAATGAAGGTTGTTGCTAAAATGATTGAAAATGGTGATCAGGTAGCGATTGTTCATGGTAATGGCCCGCAGGTTGGTAATTTGCTTTTGCAACAATACAAAGGTTCAAGTAAAGATAATCCCGCTATGCCGCTTGATACAGTAGTAGCAATGACTCAAGGCAGTATCGGCTATTGGATGCAAAAGGCCTTAGACGATCAATTTAAACATACAAATTATCCATATCAAGCTGTTGCTTTAATTACTCAGATAATAGTTAATGCGAATGATCCAGCTTTTAAGAATCCAACTAAACCAATTGGCCCATTTTATACATTTAACGAAATGCAGAAGCAAAAAATCTATCATCCTGAATATACTTATAAGCAAGATGCAGGTCGAGGCTATCGTCAAGTAGTTTCTTCTCCAAAGCCCGTTAAAATTATTAATGCACCAGTCATTGACACTTTACTAAAGAGCAAGTTTGTTCCTATTGCTGCCGGAGGTGGTGGAATTCCTGTTGTAGTGAAAGACGATAGTTTGCAAGGCGTAGCAGGAGTAATTGATAAAGACTTCAGTGCCGCAAAACTAGCTGAAGATATTCAAGCAGATGAACTAGTTATTCTAACTACTGTTGACAATGCCTACGTGAACTATAATCAACCTGATCAAGCTCCTATTGGAAAAATAAAGATTGATCAATTAAAGAATTATCTAGAAGCTGGCCAATTTGCCGCAGGCAGCATGAAGCCAAAAATTGAAGCTGTCATTGATTTCGTAGAGAAAAAAGGAAAGACTGCAATTATTACTTCTTTAAGAAATGCAAGTAAACTTGATGATGGAGTAGGTACAATCGTTTATAATTAACTGCGGTGAGATATAAATGAACATTTTTCAAGAAGGAAATCCGCAAAATATTGCTCAGGTATTAGCTGGAAAAGATTATCGTGTAGCTTTGCAGCAAGCTATTTTTAAAAAGTATCCTGATGCGACTTTGGTTGATATAAACTTAAATATCCCGGGGCCAATTAAAAATAATCGATATTTAATCAAATTATTTGATTACGGAATTAAACAATTAGAAGAAATATGGCAGAATAAGGGATATGACTATAAATTAGTAAAAGCATTAAATAATGATGCTGGATGTGAAAATTTCTATGTTTTGCGAGAATCTAGCAAAGTAGTTAAATTATCTACAATTTTATTTGAAGAAAATAATAAAATAGGACGATTATTTGATGCCGATGTATTAATTAAAGGGAAAACTGCACTTTCACGCCAAGAGCTTGAATACTCTAGTCGCCGCTGCTATTTATGCAATCGCCCTGCTAAAGAGTGTGCTCGATCACGGCGACACTCAGTAGAAGAGATGCAAAGATACATTTCTAGTTTATATGCGAAGTATGTAAATAATTAAAACGGGATGGGAGGCTAATCATTCCGTTTTTTCATTTAAATCTTAAAAAAAGCTAACGAAAAATACATAAAATGTTCTAAAATATAAGTAAAGTTATGAATATATATTGTAAGGAAAACTATGAAATTAAAGAAAAACCAAGACAATTTAAAACAAATTGCTTCATTGATTGAATATGCTTTTTTAAAAGATTTTGATTTGACTACAGATAGTAACTTTATGACCCGATATGATCATAGTGATGGATATGGATATTTTGATCAAGAAAAATTGACCAGCTATATGATGGTCAATAAGTTTAAAGCTGAGATATTTGGTCATCATGTTCCATTGGCAGGTATTGGTTATGTGGCATCATATCCTGAATACAGAGGACGTGGACATATATCTAAATTAATGAAAGAAATTCTTTTTGATTTGCATGATCAAAAAATCCTAGTTGCAAATCTAGCTCCATTTTCAGAAAATTTTTATCGTCATTATGGTTTTAGCAATAGTATTTACCAAAAAGAATATAGCTTTTCGGGGGCTGCACTTGCTTCTTTCAGATTACCACGCAAAGGTAAGATAATTCGTGGAAAATGGAATGATTTGATTGTTCAAAATGGTGTGATTCAATTATATGAACGTCAGTTGCATACTGATGATGAAAGAAATACGATCATCAGAGAAGCTTGGTGGTGGAATAGATTAGATGATTATTATCATCATCGAGAGATTGCTGTTTACTTCGATGAAGCTGGTCGGCCGATGAGCTACTTGATTTATCGCATAATTGATAACTGTTTTATGGCTGATGAATTATATTCAATTACGCCTCAAGGATTATTAAGCATATTAGGCTTTATGGCAGCTCATATAGGGTCAATTAAAGAGTTTTGTATGACATTGCCTGAGAAGTCTTTATTGGCTGAACTTTTTCCAGAGCAAAATGAATTGGATATTCAACTTCATCCATATATGATGAGTAGAATTATTGATTTCCAAAAAATCTTGTCATGCATGCGCCCATTGCAAGAGGGTACTTTTAACATCGAAGTTAATTATGATGATCAGTGTCCATGGAATATTGGCGTTTGGCAATTAACTAATTATGATCACCAAGTTAAGTGTGAACGAAAAGAAGATGAACTAGTTGATTTCTCTGGTCCAATTACAACATGGACTCAAATCTTATTAGGACGTTTAACTATGGAATCCGCAATTAAACTTGGTTTGATCACAGATTATCGAATTAAAAAGTTGGACTTTATAAAAGGTAAAGTCTCATTTTATGATTATTTTTAGAAGAAGGTATCTAAAATGAGTAAGCAAAAGAAAGTTAGATTACTAAAATTTTTAAGCGTGGTAGTTAGTGGAATAAATGTGGTTATTTCGCTATTGATTATGCTCAACAAATATCAAATTAGAAAAGATAAAAAACAAATAGCAGATGAAGGTCATGCCCCATTGGATGAAAATTAACTATGAAAAAATTGAGAATAGCATACTTTAACCAACTTGGTAGAAGACAATTAGATCGAATTGTAGACCAATTTAAGCAAAAACATTCTGATGTAGAAATTGAATTAATTGGAATGGGACACGATGAAGCTTTTGATAAATTAGCCAAAAATGAAGTTGATTTAGCGATTAGTGATTTGCGCGATGATCAGCTCGATTTTAAGAAGGAAATCTTAGGTCAGGAAGCAGTAATGGCTATTTTGCAAAAGGGTAGTTATCCTAGCGGTGTTCAGATGATCAATAAAGATGATCTAGCTGATTTAACCTGTTTTATTGTAGCTATAGCTAAGCCTGAAGAAGAGGCTGCAGAACTCCATTTATTTAAAGATATTTATCAGATTAGAAGCCCATTCATTGCTTCAAATTCCGTAGAAGAGGCAGCATTGTTAGTAGCTTCTGGATCAGGATATTTTTTAATGAATGAAGCAACCGCCAGTTTAATTAGTAATGATACTTTACAACGATTGTTTTTATTGTCTAATGGACAACAAATGTGGCAAAAGATTGCAGCTTTTTATACCAATGAAGATGCAGTAATTAAAGATTTTATTTTGTTAGCTAAAAAAGTATATTAATCTATCTTGGAACAGCAAAATACTGTAAAATTAATAATGAAAGCGAATCCATAATTTTACAACTGGAGATGATTTTATGCTAGAGAGAAAATTATTGCCTTTGTCAGCCATGGTACTGGCTTTAGGCTTGAGCGGATTAACAACGCATGTAAAGGCGGCTGACACCACTTATGGTAACGGAGCGGTTGTGACTGTGCCTAAGAAGATGCAGGGTACATGGTACTCATATGATAGTAATGCACATAGTGGTAGAAAAATTACTTTTACTGCGCATACGGTTAATGGAAAAATCATTTACACTCAAGACAAATCAATTATTAGCGATTACTTTAATGGCAATATTCAAGATCAGGCTGGTTTTGATCGAGCTACCAAAAATTGGATGTCAGGTCAAACAACTAAGATGAAAAATAATCTATTTTATGAGATTAAATCCATGGATTAGTTTTGAAAATTGGAGTCTATATAGAGTAATGCCTCAAAAGATTAATGGTAAAAAGCATAATGTTTTACTGTATTCAAGTAGATACGATGGCGGCAATTACTATAGAAGCAAGAAATTGGCTAAACAAATGAAAAATTATAAGTTTAAAAAGGTAGACTATCATTTGTAAAATCTAATATAGAAGAAAAGCTTCAATCAATCTTTAAAGAATTGATTGAAGTTTTTTGTTAAAAAAACTTCAAATTATAGAAATTATGTTAAGTTGATTTTGGCAGTAACTTTTTTGAAAAAATAGTTTATAATATCAATAAAAATTAATTTGGTAGGAATAAAAAATGAGATTAGAGAATGCACCTGTTTTAAATTTATTTAGATTAGAAATAAATCCTGAAAAGCAAGAAATATATACTCAAAAAGTGGAAAAGTATATGTTAAATGCAAAGAATGCATTATTTATGCAGAGCGGTCATGAAGATCAAAGGGAATATAAAAACTACTTGATAGAAAGTTATCAAAATGACGATGCTTATCAAAAACATGAGTCTTTAAGTCAAGTCCAGCAATTTGAACGTGATCTGAAAGATATTGTAAATAGTCAAGTTAAAGTAAAATTATATCCTGAATTTATTTCAACTAAGCCAGAAAAGTTAGCTATTACGCACGATAATCAATATGTGGTTTATTTAATTGAAATTGGTGTGCAGTTGGGTAAGGGCGATGAATTCGCCAATGCCGTAATGAAAGAAATGAAAACTGCGGTTGAAAAAGAAGACGGCATCTTGGCAATGATTGCTGGTACTATTATGAATCAACCGAATGAATGGTTTTCATTAGAAGTATACAAAACTGAAGAAACATACGAGGAATATCATAAGACTAAACACTTCAAAAAATATCTAGAAGCTACCAAGTATGTGGTAGAAAGTAAAGGTCTTCACCTACTTAAACCTGATTGTATAATGGATCAAGGAGAAATTTTCTATCGACCATAAGAAAAAGCAAGTTATTTAGTTGAAAAATAACTTGCTTTTTGAATTATTTGCAATTGTTTCGATTCTTTACTTTAATAGGGAGAGGCTTATTAACTAACGTAGAGCTGATAGCCATGATTCCTGCAGTTGCTAAGGCAACTGTAATGAGTATTAATTTAATCAAATTCATTTTCCTTTCGATAAGTTATATATAATCTAACAATTAAATCTTAAGAATTTGTATTGAAAAATTAATAGAATGATTAAGAATAAAGCTATGCAAGATTAAATTTACCAAGTAAAATTATATTAGAGTCAAGTCTAATGTAATCCCTGAGCCAATTAATTTATTAAAGTAAGTTAATTGGCTTTTTTTGTATGAAAATATAAAGCAATTACGTAATTATGATTATGTAAACTAATCTTCAGCGATGAAGTTGTCATAAATAGTCTTAATCACTGTTTCTTCATCTTTACGTCTAGTCCCAATCATAATTGATATCTGTGAGGCACCTTGGTTGATCATCTGAATAGAGATGTCTTTTTTACCAAGAGGGTAGAGAAGACTGGCACAAAGGGTCAATTTGTCCTTCATCCCTTCACGCACGACCATTGTAATAGCGTAATCATCTATCCATTGCATTTGATCTGGATTTAAACTAGTTTGGATTTCATTACAGATAACGTCAATTAATTGGTCATTTAATGCATCTTTCTTAAAAATTACAGTTAGATCATCAATACCAGACGGCATGTGCTCATAAGATACATGATGACGATTGAAAATTTCCATTAGCTTTAGTGTGAAACCAGCACCTTTGTTCAACATATATTTTCTCAAATAAAGTGCTGCAAAGTTCTTGCCTCCAGCAATACCAGTTATTGTTTTCTTAGCCGTAAAACCTTCCTCTGGCACAATTAAAGTGCCAGGTTTTTCCGGAGCATTCGTGTTTTTAACGTTAACTGGAATTTCACCTTGGATGGCGGGAATTAGCGCTTCATCATGAAAAACGGAAAAGCCAGCATATGATAGTTCTCGCATTTCTTGGTAGGTCATTTTCTTAATAGGCTTGGGATGATCGATGATGTGGGGATTGGCAGAAAAAAATAGCGTCAACATCAGTAAAGTTTTCATATAAGTTAGCGTTAAATCCGCGAGCTAGAATAGCACCAGTAATATCAGAACCACCTCGTGAAAATGTAGCAATATGTGCTGATGGAGTAATACCGTAAAAACCTGGAAAGATAATGCGCTCATCTTTATTTAGTTTGATACGTTTTAAATTAACGTATGTCTCAGGATTGACTTCAGCATTATTAGGGGTTCCAGTAACTATTAAGCCCACATCTTTAGGCTCCAAAAAACGCGTTTTGATGCCTTGATGATTAAGAATTTTAGTAATTAGCATGGCGTTTAAGCGTTCACCATGTGCCTTAAAGGTAGCCATTCTATAATCAGCATTCGGATAATCAAGTTTAGGTAAAGTTAATAATAGGCGTTTAATTTCGCTTAGTTCTTTTTCATGTAAATTGAAATATTGAGTAACTAGTTCATAGCGTTTGAAAATTTTATTAACAATATCATCGTAATTGTTACTTCTTAAACTAGCATATGCGTATGTAATCAGTAAATCAGTTACTTTGATATCATCATCGGTTCGTTTACCAGGCGCAGAAACTACAATTACTTGACGTTATGCATCAGCTTTAATGATCTTTAACGCTTTATCAACGTTGTTTCCTGTAGCAAGTGATGAACCACCAAATTTTAAAACTTTCATATTTTTCCCTCGAATTATTTTAAGTCTAAAATTGAGCTAATTACTATTTCCATATTTTGTGGATCGATTACTTTTTCCAAGCCGGGTTTACGATCAAATAAGGTCCGCACTCCAATTGATAATTGACCACCTAATTCCTCATGGAGCTTCTTGATAGCTGCAACTCCTGTTTGAGGGCACACGCGACCAGTTACTGCTTCATATACTGTTTCTGGGAATTTATATGGACTAGCAGTTGATACAATTACCATAGGCGTTGTATCACCGGTCTTTTCTTGATATTGGTGAGCAACATAAGAACCAACCGCAGTATGGGGATCAATTAAGTAACGGTCATAATTATAGATGCGATTGATTTCTTTAATAACTTGTCTTTCTGTTGCAAAATCAGCGGCAAAGATTTCTTGAAGTTTGGCGTGAACTTCATCACTGATTTGATAGTGGCCCCGTTGAGTCAGTTGATTCATCAAGCTGCTAATTTGTTTGTAGTCATTATCGTAAAGATCAAACAAGAGCCGTTCAAGATTGTTAGAAACCAAGATATCCATTGCAGGTGCGTTGGTTAAATGGAATTTGCGACGACGGTCATATTCACCATTTTTAAAGAAATCGGTAAGAACATTGTTTTCATTTGAAGCACAAATTAATTTTTTAATTGGTAATCCTAACTTTTTGGCATAGTAGCCAGCTAAAATATCCCCAAAATTACCTGTAGGTACAGAAAAGTTAATTTCATTGCCTAATTTGATTTCTTGTCTTCGCACTAATTGACCGTATGTGTAAAGATAATAAGAAATTTGAGGGACAAGTCGACCAATGTTCATTGAATTAGCAGAGGAGAATTGATAGCCGTTTTTATTTAATAAAGTTTTAAATTTCTCATCGTTGAAAATTTTCTTTACTTCGGTTTGGGCATCGTCAAAGTTCCCTTTAATAGCAATTGCTTGTAAATTGTCGCCATGCTGACTGAGCATTTGACGAAGCTGTACTGGACTAACATCGCCTTCTGGATAGAAGACAATCACGCTAGTGCATTTTTGATTAGCAAATCCGCGCATGGAAGCTGTACCTGTATCTCCAGAAGTAGCAGTCAAGATGATAATATTGCGATCAATTTTTTCAATTTGTACAGCTCGAGTCATTAATTGGGGCAAGATTTGTAAAGCAATATCTTTAAAAGCAAGAGTTGGTCCGTGGAATAATTCCATGTAGAAATTATGATCATGCTTTTCAATAGGGACAATGCTGCGGTAGTCCCATTGTTCACTATATGCGTTAAGTACAGCGCTTTGTATTTGTTCTTTAGAATAATCATTAAAAAATAAGCTAATTACCATTGCGGCTATCTGTTTATAAGATAATTTTGGTAAATCTTCTAATTTAAAATTAGCCTTAGGAAAATCCAGTGGAACATATAATCCACCATCAGGAGCTAATCCCTGAATAATAGCAGCAGCTGAATTTAAAGTATTTTCTTTTGAACCTCGAGTACTACGATATTTCATAAAGCATCTTCCTATTCTTAAGTCTTAATTAATATATAAAACATTGTAACTTGTTTTTACCATATGTTACAATCATAAAAATAAGAAAATAATTAAAAAGAGGGATAGATAAAGATAACAGTTAAAATAGCATTACTTGGATTGGGAACTGTAGGTTCTGGTGTTTTAAACATTATAAAAAAGAATAATGGAAAAATTGAACAAACAAATGGGCAAACGATTGTCGTTAAAAAAGCCCTCGTGCGAAATCTGCAAAAGTATCAAGAACTTGCAGAAAAGGTAAGTTTGACTACTGATTTTAATGAGATTTTAAGTGATCCTGAGATTAAAATTGTGACGGAAGTGATGGGCGGCCTTCATCCCGCAAAAGAATACATTAGTGAGGCATTAAGTGCTGGTAAAAATGTAATAACTGCTAATAAGGATTTAATGACTGTTTTTGGATCAGAATTGATTAAATTAGCTCAAGATAATCATTGCGATTTAATGTATAATGCCAGTGTTGCCGGAGGCATACCAATTTTACGCACATTAAGCGATTCTTATGTAGGAGATCATATTTTAGAAATTCAAGGCATTGTGAATGGTACAACTAATTATATTTTATCGCAAATGGATGAAAAAGGTTTAAGCTATGCTGCGGCTTTAAAGCGTGCCCAAGAATTAGGCTTTGCGGAGGCAGATCCTACTAATGATGTGACTGGCAAAGATGCTGCCTATAAAATGATCTTATTGTGTCAATTTGCTTTTGGCGTGCATATTAAGCTTAGTGATTTTTCTGTTCAAGGGATCAATCATTTGCAAGGCTTCGACTTACAGCAAGCTAAGAAATTAAGTTATACGATTAAATTAATCGGTATTGCTAAAAAGATAGCAGATCAATTGTTTATAGAAGTTGCTCCTTGTCTTTTATCTAATGATGCATTAATGGCCAATATAAAAAATGAAATTATGCTTTGCAAATTGTAAGTGAAAATTTAGGGACAGCACTTCTAACTGGACCGGGAGCTGGTAGTTTAGCAACTGCTAACTCAGTTATGAATGATATTGTTAGTAAGGTAAGAAATTTCGCTCATAAAAATACTGGTCAATTATTTAATCGCTTTTCTAATGAAGATTCTTTAGACATTACAAAAGACGTTAAATATCCATATTACTTGTCATTTGCTCAAGAAAAAAATAGCTCATTTGAGTCAAATTTTTGATGAATTAGGGATAGAAATTCAAGAATTAAAACAAATAGAGGATAGAACGATCGTAATAACTAAGGCAATTACTCGTTGACAATTAGAAAAAATGACAACTACCGGTGTAAAAATACTGGCCAGCTATAAGATTTTATAATGGAGGAGTTAACAATGATTATTAAGGTACCAGCTTCAACTGCTAATCTAGGACCAGGTTTTGATTCTTTAGGTATGGGCTGTATCGCTTTATTTGGAAGTTGAAGTATTAAATATTTCTGATCGTTTTCAAGTAGATCATGTTATGCCCGATATTCCACATGATGAAAATAATTTAATTGTAAAAACAGCGTTAACAGTTTATCCAGGGTTGCCACCTCTGCATTTACAAGTAAAAAGCAATATTCCGTTAGCACATGGCTTAGGAAGTAGTTCTAGTGCGATTGCTGCAGGGATTGAGTTAGCTAATCATTTTGGTAAATTAAATTTATCAGATAAAGAAAAGGTAAAAATTGGAACTAAAATTGAAGGACATTCCAATAATATTGCACCAACAATTTTAGGTGGTTTAATTGTTGGTACCGAGATTGACAATCATTTTGATACCATTAAAGCGCCATTGCCCGATTTTTCTTTAGGTAGCTTATGCACCGGAATATAATTTGCCTACGAAGAAATCTCGCAATGTGTTGCCTGCACAACTGGATTTAAAAAACTGCAACCCATGGTTCAGCTATTGCCAACACTTTAGTAGCTAGTTTATTTGCTAAAAATTATCAGATGGCAGGTGAACTTGTTGAGAAAGATGCTTTTCATGAAAAGTATCGAGAACAATTAGTTCCAGAGCTTTTGCTTGTACGTGAAGTAGCACATCAAAAACATGCTTTAGCAACGTATTTAAGTGGTGCAGGTTCAACAATTGTGACTTGGATTGAAGGCGAGCACGTAAATGGCTTCTTATCTGGTTTAAGAAAACATGGATTAAAGGATCAAACCTTAATACTTAAGCCTGATAATAATGGAGTGCAAATAATTGAAGATTAATAAAATGACCTTGATTTTAGTCAATCAAGGTCATTTTTTAATTATCGAAAGTTTCAGTAAATGAATCACCATCAACCAGTACTCTTTTTGCATTAACAGCGTACCAGTAAGGAATAATTTCAGTATTATCTTCCTCTTCCAATTCGCAGTCAGCTATATCTAGCACTTCTTCTAATTTGTTTTTTGGAACTTGAGGATAAAGTTTAAGAAAAGCTTCTTTTGTCATGCCATTTTTCTTGAAGCCGCTATTTGGATAATTATCTATTGCAATATCTTGAAAATCAGATAAATCATACCGAGGTTTAAAATCTTCATCGAAATATTTTATTTCAATGTTTTCAATTTCCATAAAAGCACCTAGTTGATTTGCCATGTGTGGCAACTTATTAGCTAACTGTTCAATTGTATAGCCATTTGTTGCCACCTCTGCTTGTTTATTATGCTGATTGAGCCAAGCTGCCCGAACAGTATGAGCATCGCTGCGTTTCAGAATAATATTTTTAACTCTTTTAATTAAATCTTCGTGTTTTTTAACAGCTTTTTGCCACTCAATTCGACTAGGATATAACTGCCTGTAACTAACAGGGAAGGGACGATTAATAATATTGAAAATGAAGTTAAGTTTATCAGTAGAATATGAGTCTAATTCATTTTCTAGCCAAACTAATTGATAATATGAGCTCATCAAAACCCGCCTTTCTATCTAAGTTAGATTATAAACTTTAATTAAATGGAGGAGCAGAAAAGGAGCAAAATTTTGAAAAAATTGAACAAATAAAAATAAGCTTCTATTGGTGAAATATAACCAATAGAAGCTTATTAACAAATTTATACCTAAACAATTTCCTGTTCCTTGAAACGGCCATAGACCTTCTCAACTTCGCTTACACTCATGAATGCATAGGGATCTGCTTTTTGAACGATCTGATGAATGTCATACATATCGTAACGATCGATGATAGTGATCAAAACAGTCTTTTCAATATGGCTGTAAGCACCTTCGGCATCATGCAAAATAGTAATACCGCGGTGCATTCGGTTTTGAATGCCATCAATAATGTGCTGGGGATGCTGAGTAACAATCATTACCTGCATCTTTTGGTGTTGTGTATAAACTGCGTCAATTACTCGACCATTGATAAAGATAGTTAATGCAGAATATAAAGCACGTGTCCAACCAAACATGCAACCAGCAGCGGCAATAATAATCAGATTAATAAAAATATTAAATTTACCGTAGCTGATACCGGTTTTTTGTCTAATAACAATGCCGATAATATCTAAACCGCCAGTTGAAATACCATTTTTTAACGCCAAACCTGTGCCGATACCATTAATTGAAGCACCAAAGATGGCACAAACAAGTGGGTCTAGACGCATTTGCCATGGTTGAATCCAATGCATCATGAACGAACCCAGAACAACAGCAACGATAGTGAAAAATGTGAATTTATGACCGATTTTGAACCAAGCCAGAATAAACAAAGGGAAGTTCAATATAAAGTACATAAACGATGTCGTTAGCGTAAAGGGAAGATAACGTTCACTAACGGTGTTAATTAACTGGGCGAATCCTGTGATACCGGATGAGTACATATGTCCGGGTGTCCAGAAAAAATTTAACGCGATAGCAACAGCAATTGAATAAAAGAAGGCGGCAGATAATTTTGAAAGAAAATTATAGCGTCGGTTAAATTTATCTAATTGATCCATTTATTGTCCTTTTTAGTTGCTACAAAAGTTAATGCAGAAATTTTGTAAAAAATGTGCAACGCTTGAGCAACGAAATTATTTATTAATGAATAACATACTAAGTTTAACAAAACTTGTATTAATGACCAATAAAAAATTCCTATACTAGAAATTTTACTTTCGATATCTTAAATTATGTTAAGTAACTTTTTTGCTATTATAATATTTTTTAATTACATTAATCGAATTAAGCCAAGTGCGGTTATCAACATTCCAGTTTTTGCATGGGAAACCATGTTTATTAATATAATCTTTGGTCGTCTTAGTTAATCCTAAATGTAAATGAGAGCTGGTCATTTTACCGATCTTTTGACCAGTTTTTACGTAAATATCTTTCTTCTTGGTAAATCCTTCTTGATAAACTTCAACATATTTATCAGGACTGACAAACCAAATAAACCATCCTAAACCGCTGCCGTAAGCGACTTTTTTAACTGTACCTGCATGAATGGCATAAACAGTAGAACGACCAACTTCAGAATAACCAAAGTCCCAGCCGTCGTGGAAATAAGAAGGCGGATTAGAAGAACGCAAATAATTTGTCATACCAAAAGTTTGGGCCTTGAACATTGGACGCACGCCGTGTTTTTCACAAGCTTTAAATGGATAGCACCATTTATATATCTTCTTTTTTTTAACATTTTCTGTAGTGACAGCAAGAGAAGAATCCTCCATTGTGTCTGCTGAACATTTGCAATATTAAAACTGGAACTTACTAAAACTGTCCCCAATAAAGTAATAATTGTTTTACGAAATCTCATCTATAGCGTATTTCAGGTTGTGCCTGATTTCTTCCTCCTCTCTATAATAATCTTATCTATATGTAGCGCATTTGTTTTATGAGATAGTTACAAATTTCTTTCTAAAACTAAATAATTAAAAATCACTCTGAAAAATAAATTCAAGAGTGATTTTTAATTATTTAGTTAATTTGTTACTTTGCATAGTCGTCAATGCCCAAGTGCTCCAAAATAAGGGCAGCTGTTTCTTCAATTGAACGGTGGGCAACATTGATTACATAGCAACCAAGCTTCTTGTAAAGTGCTTGAGCTGATTCCAATTCTTTGTTAATTGAATCCATGTTGGAGTAAGTAGTATCAGGGTTTAAACCATAGGCAATCATTCTTTGACGTCTAATTTCGTTTAAAACTGATGGGTCATTAGTTAAACCGATAATCTTCTTAGGATCAATTTCGTAGATTTCCTTTGGAATATGAGTTTCTGGAACCAAAGGCAAGTTAGCAACTTTTAAATTCTTGTTAGCTAAGAATAAGGAGAGTGGAGTCTTTGAAGTACGTGATACACCAAGTAAAACTACGTCAGCTTCCAAGAAACCTTTTGGATCCTTACCATCATCATACATAACAGCAAATTCCATTGCAGAAATTCTATCAAAGTATTTTTGATTTAAGCTGTGTTGAGCACCGATCTTTTGATCAGGAGTCATATGAGTAGCTTGTTGGATTGCTTCTACTACCGGTGAAAAGATATCAACGCATTGGATATTGTGCTCCCGTGCAAATTTAATTACAGGCATTTGCATCTCATCTTTTACCAAACTATAAATAATCACTAAATTAGGATATTTTTCAATCTCCTCCAAGACTTCATCAAGTTTATCCTTATTAGTAATAAATGGATAACGACGATAATTAATTTGGGCCTTTGGAAATTCAGCAGCAGCGGCTGTAGCATTACTAAAGGCAGTGTCACCAGCTGCATCTGAAATAATGATGATGTTTACTTCATTTTGGTCTTTTGTTTCTGCCATATAATAGCACCTCTTTCTGCAAAAATTATACTATTAATGAAAGCGAATTAACAAGAAAATTCGTTAAGTTGATATTGGATAATTGGAGAAAAAGTATATTTAAACTTAGTAAAACAATGCTAACAAAATGTAAGGACTTAAAAATAATATGGATTTTATAAAAAATATTATAAGAATGTATTGACCCGCAAAATTAGTTTGGTATAATTTAAGTAAATGTATGGCGTAACGCCAAGAAATGGAAGGAGGGATCACACATGGCTAAGACAATAGTTCACGAAAACGAGTCTATTGATGATGCTCTTCGTCGTTTCAAGCGTTCCGTTTCAAGAAGTGGTACCTTACAAGAATACCGTAAACGCGAATTCTACGAAAAACCAAGTGTTCGTAGAAAGTTAAAGTCTGAAGCTGCACGCAAGCGCAGACATTATTAATATACTGAAAACTCACCCGGGAATGGGTGAGTTTTTTTATACTTTCATTTTAGTTATGCGCATAGTTTGTTATAATACTATTGGGTTTTTAATAGAAAGAAGGATGCATATTGAGTTTATCAGATAAGATCATGGCTGATATGAAAACAGCTATGAAAAATCATGATAAGACTACGCTTAATACTGTCCGGATGATTAAATCTGCTTTGATGAATGAAAAAATCAAGTTGGGACATGATTTAACTCCAGATGAAGAATTAACGGTTCTTAATCGTGAGAAAAAGCAAAGAGAAGAATCAATCGAAGAATTCACTAAGGCTAAACGTGCTGAATTAGTTGAAGAAACTAAGAAAGAATTAGCCGTAGTTGAAAAGTACATGCCTAAGCAAATCAGCAGGGAAGAACTTGAATTCGCTGTTAAGGAAACGATTGATGAAGTTGGTGCTAAAGGCAAGTCTGATTTTGGCAAAGTCATGAAGGCTTTAATGCCAAAAATTAAGGGACGCGCTGATGGTAAGGCTGCTTCACAAACAGTTCGTGATCAGCTGAATTAGTAGTAACAAGAAGGAGCGGGTCTTTTTGGCTCAAACAACTTTTATACCCCAAAGGGTAGAAGACATTCAAAAATTAGTTGGAGTTAATGATGGAAATCTAAAGCTTCTTTCAGAAGGTTATAATTTGTCTATTTCAGATACTGGTAATGAGATTATTATTACTGGAGACGATGAGGCAAATGTTAAAAAAGCTATTGCTGTTTTGAAAGCATTAGACAATGTTGTGAATACCGGCGTTAACGTTGGTGCGCCCGACACTGTGAGTGCGATGAAGATGGCCGATAAGGGTACAACTGAGTACTTTGCAGATCTGTATAAAAAGGTTTTAATTCGGGAGGCTAAAGGCAGACCGATTAGAGTCAAGAATATGGGTCAAAAGCGTTATGTAGAGGCCATTAATAAATCTGATGTTGTTTTTGGAATAGGACCAGCCGGAACAGGTAAGACATTTTTGGCTGTTGTCTGTGCAATTGCTGCCTTTAAAAAGGGTGAAGTTTCCCGCATAATTTTGACTAGACCAGCTGTAGAAGCTGGTGAATCGTTAGGTTTTTTGCCAGGAGATTTAAAAGAAAAAGTTGATCCCTACTTGAGACCAATTTATGATTCTTTGTACGCTATTCTTGGAACTAATACGACTGACCGTTTGATGGAACGTGGCGTAATTGAGGTTGCTCCACTTGCTTATATGCGTGGACGTACTCTTGACGATGCTTTTGTAATTCTTGATGAAGCC
Source organism: Lactobacillus helveticus (assembly GCF_046109915.1). NCBI lineage: Bacteria > Bacillati > Bacillota > Bacilli > Lactobacillales > Lactobacillaceae > Lactobacillus > Lactobacillus helveticus. The sequence goes on from NZ_CP151471.1 coordinate 429,732, forward strand.
CAAAATACTACAGATGCCCAGATGAAAATGTTCTTAACTCGTCTTGGATTTAACTCTAAGATGGTCGTAAATGGAGATATGACTCAGGTCGATTTACCGGGACGACAGCATAGCGGTTTAATTGATGCTAAGCATATTTTAAAGAATATCGACCAAATTAAGTTCATTAATTTCTCTGCAAATGATGTCGTTCGACATCCTGTAGTTGCCAAAATTATTACTGCTTATGAAAAAGAGGACATTAAAAATTAAAAATGGATCCAATTGATGTTACATATCATGATGAAGTCGGATTTTTAGACGATAAGAATCGCAACTGGCAAGACTGGATTATAAAGTTATTGCTTTTAGCTAAAAAAGAGATTGGTAAAGATAATAACTTAGAAATGAGTATTAACTTTGTCGATGAAGACCGTAGTCATGAGATTAATTTGAAATATCGTGCTAAAGATCGTCCAACTGATGTTATTTCTTTTGCAATAGAAGATGGTGAGGATGCAATTGATTTATCAGCATTTGAAGATGATCCAGATTTTCAAGAAGATATTGGGGACTTATTTATGTGTCCTAGCGTGATAAAGCGTCACAGTAAGGAATATGGAACAGGATTTGATCGAGAATTTGGTTATACTGTAGTTCATGGATTTTTACATTTAAATGGCTATGACCATATTAAACCTGATGAAGCTAAAGAAATGTTTGGCATTCAAGGCAAGGTATTAGAAGAATATGGCTTGCCATTATGTTCTGATCAATTAGATGAAGGCAGAGGTAAATAATGGAAGAAAAAAGATTTAAATCTGGCTTTGTTGCTTTAGTTGGTCGACCAAATGTAGGTAAATCAACTTTAATGAACTATTTGGTAGGTCAAAAAGTAGCGATCACATCAAACAAGCCACAAACAACGCGTAATCGTATCTCAGGTATTTATACTTCAGATAAAATGCAAGTTGTATTTGTTGATACGCCAGGTATTTTTAAGCCTCATTCAAAGCTTGACGATTACATGGATAAAGCTAGTTTGTCTAGTTTAAATGATGTTGACTTAGTTTTATTCATGGTTGAACCTGAGGAAATTGGTAAAGGTGATCAATATATTGCTAACTTGTTAAAAGAAGTTAAAATACCCGTATTTTTAGTAATTAATAAGGTTGATCAAATTCATCCCAATAAACTTTTGCCAATTATGGATTCATACCATAAACTTGAAGGCTTTAAAGAAATACTACCGATTTCTGCTACTCAAGGTATTGGTATTGAAGATTTGCTTAATACAATTAATAAATATTTGCCAGAAGGTCCACAATATTATGGTGCTGATCAGATCACAGATCGCCCAGAATATTTTGTTGTGGCTGAGCTTATTCGTGAACAAATTCTGCGACTCACTTCTCAAGAAGTGCCACACGCTACCGCAGTTGCAGTTGACCAAATGAATAAGCATCAAAATGGCAAGTTATTAATAGAAGCTACTATTTATGTGGAGAAAGATGGTCAAAAAGGCATTATTATCGGTAAAGGTGGTAAAATGCTGAAACAGATCGGTATTAACTCACGTAAAGAAATAGAGCATTTACTTGGCGAAAAAGTAAACTTGCGCCTTTGGGTTAAAGTTCAACACAATTGGCGCTCAGATCCAAGCTTTTTGAAACAAATTGGGTATGATAAGAAGGAGCTCAGTTAGATGGCACGTGAACTGAAAGAAGTTCAGGGCATCATTTTCAAAAGGCAAAAATATAAAGAAGCAGATTTGTTAGCTAAGATTATGACTAAACAAGATGGTATTATCACTTTGATTGTGAAAGGGGCATTAAGACCTAAATCACAATTGAGTGCAGCAACATTGAATTTCTCAATGGGTACTTATGTCATTTATACTAGCGGTCATGGTTTAAGCAATCTGCGTACTTATAAAGAAGTGAAGCAATTTGACGGTTTATACCGTGACTTGACGAAGAATGCTTACACTTCTTTTATTTTTGACTTAATTGATCACGCTTTTGTTGAATATCAACCTCTTGGTAAATATTATGACTTAGCGGTTTTTGCTCTGAAAAAGATTGATGCTGGTATAGATAATGAAATGATCACCCAAATCGTACAGATGAAAATGTTGAGTGCGTTTGGGGTTGAACCTGAATTACGACATTGCGTTATTTGCGGTAAAGAAAGAGGAGTATTCGACTACTCAATTAAATTAGGTGGCATTGTTTGCAGCGATCATTTTGCAAAGGTAAATAATCGGTTGCATTTAACTTCTAAACAGACTGCAGTATTACGTACAATTGGTCTTTTACCTATTGAGCGCTTAGGAAATATTGAATTAAATACTGAAACTAAAAAAGCAACTCGCAAAGCAATTGATCGTATTTATAGAGAAATAATCGATTTAAATCTAAAAACCAAAAAGTTTTTAGATGAAATAAAGCTGTTTTAAAGTCTGGTTTTAACCTAATTCATGTGTTAGAATAAACACGTATTTGACAATGATGAGGATTTAAAAAAGTACTAATTTAGCGAGTGTCGGTAGGTGAAAGGACACATTAGGAAAAGGTACCTCTAGTCATATTCAATTAAGTGCAGGAAGAATACTTCCTGAATTAGGGTGGAACCGCGATAATATTTCGTCCCTATGCAAAATTTTGCATAGGCTTTTTTTATGGCCTAGCGCAGGAGGAGAATTAAGGAAAATGGCAGATAAGAAATTAAACATTCAAAATATGATCTTTAAGCTGGAACAATTCTGGTCCTCCAAAGGTTGTATGATTATGCCTTCATATGATGTTGAAAAGGGTGCAGGTACAATGAGTCCTTACACTTTTCTTCGTGCAGTTGGTCCAGAACCATGGGCAGCTTGTTATGTAGAGCCTTCTAGAAGACCTGCAGATGGTCGTTATGGTGAAAACCCTAACCGGTTATTCCAACACCACCAATTCCAAGTTGTTATTAAGCCAGCTCCTAAGGATATTCAACAATACTACTTAGATAGTTTGAAGGTTTTAGGTATTGATCCTTTAGAACACGATATTCGTTTCGTTGAAGATAACTGGGCTAACCCATCCATGGGTTGTGCCGGTGTTGGTTGGGAAGTATGGCTTGACGGTATGGAAGTCAGCCAATTTACTTACTTCCAAGTTGTTGGTGAATTAGATGTTAAGCCAACTATGAGTGAAATTACTTATGGTGTTGAAAGACTTGCATCATACATTCAAGATGTTAATAATGTCTTTGACCTTGAATGGGGCGATGGCGTACTTTATCGTGATATCTTTAAGCAACCAGAATATGAACATTCTAAATATGCTTTTGAAGAATCAGATCAAAAACAACTTCTTAAATTCTTTGATATTTATGAATCAACTGCTAAGCGTTTACTTAGTCAAAACCTTGTACACCCAGCATATGATTACATTTTGAAGTGTTCACATACTTTCAACTTGCTTGATGCACGTGGTGCTGTTTCAGTAACTGAACGTGCTGGTTACTTATCAAGAATTAGAAACTTAGCTCATGAAGTTGCTGTTAAGTTTGTTGAAGAACGTGAAAAACGTGGCTTCCCATTGCTTAAGAGTGCAGAAGATAAGAAAGCGGGGGTATAGAAAATGGCTAAAGATTATTTATTTGAAATTGGTACTGAAGAAATGCCAGCTCACGTTGTACCACGCAGCGTTAAGCAATTAGCTGACAGAACAAGAAAATTTTTGAAAGAAAATGGCTTAAAGTTCAAAGATATCAAGACTTTTTCAACTCCTCGTCGTTTGACCATTCTTGTTGAAGACTTAGCTGAAAAGCAAGATGATATTGATGAGATTAAAAAAGGACCTGCAAAGAAGATTGCTCAAGATGCTGATGGTAATTGGACTAAGGCTGCGCAAGGATTTGCTCGCGGTCAAGGTATGACTACTGATGATATTTACTTTGAAGAACTTAAGGGTACTGAATATGCTTATGTTCATGTCCAAAAAGAAGGTAAAAAAGCTAGCGACATTTTGCTTGGCATGAGCGATATTATCAAAGCCATGACTTTCCCAACTAAGATGCGCTGGGATTCAAATGATTTTGAGTTTGTACGTCCAATTCACTGGCTTGTATCATTATTTGGTAGCGATGTAATTCCTGTTAAAATTTTAGATATTACTGCAGGACGCAAAACTCAAGGCCACCGTTTCTTAGGTGATTCAGTTGTTTTAGCTAACGCAGATGACTATGAAGACGCATTGAAGGATCAATACGTAATTGCTAACGCCGAAGAACGTAAAGATATGATTGTTAACCAAATGAACGAATTGGTTAAGAAGAATCATTGGCAAATTAAACCTGATCGTGACTTGCTTGAAGAAGTTACTTACCTTGTTGAATATCCAACAGTTTTTGCTGGTTCATTCGATGAAAAGTACTTAAACATTCCTGATGAAGTTTTGATTACTTCAATGAAGGATAATCAAAGATACTTTGAAGTTTACGATGAAAATGGCAAGTTGATTAACCACTTTATCGCTGTTCGTAACGGTAACAAGGATTACCTCGACAATATTATCTCTGGTAACGAAAAGGTATTGGTTGCTCGTCTAGACGATGCTCAATTCTTCTATGATGAAGACCGTAAGTATCCACTTAGCCACTTTGTTGATCGTCTTAAGAATGTTTCATTTCATGATAAGATTGGTTCTATGGCTGAAAAGATGCAACGTGTTCGCATGATTGGTGATTACCTTGCAAAGCGTTGGAACTTACCTGAAAATGTAGTTACTGATTTTGATCGTGCCAGCGAACTTTACAAGTTTGACTTAGTAACGAAAATGGTAGGTGAATTTGCGGAACTTCAAGGTGTGATGGGGATGCATTATGCTCGTCTTGCTGGTGAAGATGAAGAAGTTTCAGTTGCTATTAAGGAACACTACATGCCTGCCACAGCGGAAGGTCCATTACCAGAAACTACAGTAGGTTCATTATTGTCAGTTGCCGATAAGATCGATACTATTATTACATTCTTTGGTGCTGGCATGATTCCTACTTCATCTAATGACCCATATGCTCTTCGTCGTTATGCTTATGGTATTGTTAGAATTTTGCTTAATGAAAAATGGTCACTTCCATTTAATGAAGTATTACCAGAAATCATTAATATGCTTGGCGGCGTAACTCCAGCTAAACTTCCTAAGGGTGATTCTGAACAAGAAATTGCAGACTTTATTCGTGATCGTGTAAAGCAATACTTACAAAAGAATAAGTTTAAGTACGATCTTGTTGATGCAGTTCTTGCTTCAAGTCAACAAGATCCAAGTCAAATTTTAGCTGCTGCTAATGTATTGCAACTTCACCATGATGATGAAGAATTTAAGCCAGTAGTAGAAAGTTTAACTAGAATTAACAATATTTTGAAGAAAGCTAAGTTCAACGGTAAAGTTGATGTTGATAAAAGTTTATTTGTTGACAATAGTGAAACAGAACTTTATGCTGGTGTTCAAAACTTACAAAATATTGAAAGCTTAGCTGACTTGTACCAAGGCTTTGTTCACTTACAACCAGTAATCGATCAATACTTCGAAGCTAACATGATTATGGATAAAGATGAAAATGTTAAGAATAATCGTTTAGCACAATTATATGCTGTTAGCGAATTAGCTGATCGCTTAGGTGATTTGAGCAAGTTGGTTATTAAATAAAAAATAAGATAGAAAAGGTGATTCATATGGCTGGACGAATTCCAGAAGATTTTATTGCGGAAGTTCGCAGTAACGTTAATATTGTGGATGTGATCAGCCAATACGTCTCACTTGAAAAGAAAGGCAAAGACTATATTGGTCTTTGCCCTTTTCATCAGGAAAAAACGCCATCTTTCACAGTAAATGAAGAAAAACAATTTTTTAAGTGTTTTGGCTGTGGGAAGGGTGGTAATGTTTTTAAATTTTTAATGTATAAAGACAACCTGACTTTTCCTGAAAGTGTTCAACGAGTTGCTGAATTCGCCCATATTGCAATGCCAGCTGGTTATAATACGAGTGGTGGAACAAAACTAAGTCCAATTATGCGTATTAATAAAGATGCAGAAGACTTCTATCATCGCGTACTGTTAACCACTAAAGCAGGTGAGCGAGGGATGCAATATGCTAAAAAACGCCAATTGGACTCTAATACTCTTGAACATTTTAAAATAGGTTATGCCCCTAAAGAGGATAATGTCTTAATAACTTATTTAAGAAGCAAAGGGTATAAAGATGATGATTTAGCACAAAGTGGATTGTTTGTACAAAGCCAAGATGGACGACTATTTGATCGTTTTCGTGATCGACTCATGTTTCCATTAGAAGATGAAAATGGTCATTCCATTGGATTTTCTGGACGTAGGATTTCAAATGATAAGACTGAAGCAAAATATATGAATAGTCCAGAAACCGCAGTTTTTACTAAATCCAAAGTTTTATTTCATTTTGCGGAAGCTAAAAAAGCGGCGCGTAGTGAAGGACATCTAGTTTTGTATGAAGGTTACATGGATGTAATTGCTGCTTATAAAGCAGGAATCAAGTCCGGTGTTGCTTCTATGGGAACTAGTTTAACCGATGATCAAGTTTATATGCTGCGTCGAGTAACTCCTAATATTATTGTCAACTATGATGGGGATGATCCGGGAGTTCATGCTGAAGAACGTGCTGCTCGAATGTTTAGTAAAGATGGCAATTTTAATTTAGGGATTGTTGTCTTACCAGAAAAATTAGATCCTGATGAATATGTAAGAAAATACGGTGCTGAGAAATATCAAGGAGAAGTAAAAGGTGCATTGACACCTACAGACTTTTTCCTTAAAAGATTAGCTCAGAAATATAATTTAGATAATGACCGTGAAAAAATCACGTATTTAGATGAAGCAGTTAAAGAGATTAGTCATGTTAAAAATCCAGTTGAACAAGATATGTATCTGGAAAAATTATCTAGATCAGCTGGTGTATCACTTAACTCTTTAAAAGCTAATTTAGCTCGTGAACGTCGAAAAAATAATCGTGCTCGCAGTCATACTCGAACCCGTAATCGTGATTATTATACTGATCAATCAAACAGTTTAAATTTGGGTGAGCCTACTTCATCTGTTGAGACATTGCCTGTTCAGCAAACTGAGGTTCAAAAACACCCTAGTCAATCACGCTTACTATATTTATTTATTCATTCGGCTAACGCCCAGCAGTATTTACAAGAAGGGAAGTTTCATTTTCCTGATCAAGATTATGAAACTTTATCTCAGTTATGGTTAAAGTTTGCCGCAACGCATGATAATCCACAAATTGATAGTTTTTTAGATTTTATTCCTGAGCAACTTCAAGGTATAATAGTAGATGCTGAACTAGCACATATGCCGAAGGATTTTACAATTCAAGAAATTAATGAGCACGTATTTGCACTTCAAAAGCGCAGCATTTATTCCCAGCTGAATGAGCTTCAGAATCAATTGCAGGATGCTAAGCAGAGAGAAGATGTTAAGAAAACAATAGAAGTTACTCAAAAAATTATTGAGTTGAAGAGAATCTTAGGTTAATTAAGGAGGCTTTTTAGTGGCAGAAAAAGAAACTACACAAAAACTATCTTTAGACAAGATGGTTAAGAAAGTCGTTAAGGACGTTAAAAAAGACAAGACAATTACAGAAAAAGATTTCACTGCTCGTCTGATTAAGCCATATAATTTGCAGGGTAAGGCTGTTGATCAACTAGTACAAGAATTTGAAGATAATGGTATTAATATCGTAGATGAGAATGGGGATCCATCAAAATTAGCCTTAAAGAAGCAAAAAGACGTTGAAAAGGCCGAATTGAAGGATATGTCTGCACCATCCAGCGTTCGTATGAATGATCCAGTGCGGATGTACTTAAAGGAAATCGGACGTGTGCCTCTTCTTACTGCTGATCAAGAAATTGCACTTGCCAAAAGAATTGAAGAAGGCGACGAGGAAGCAAAGCAAGAGTTGGCTGAAGCTAACCTTCGTTTGGTAGTTTCTATTGCTAAGCGTTATGTAGGTCGTGGAATGTCATTTCTTGATTTAATTCAAGAAGGTAATATGGGTCTGATGAAGGCCGTAGATAAGTTTGATTATCGTCTTGGATTTAAGTTTTCTACTTACGCTACTTGGTGGATTAGACAGGCTATTACGCGTGCGATCGCTGATCAAGCTCGTACAATCAGAATTCCAGTTCACATGGTTGAAACAATTAACAAGTTGATCAGAATCCAACGTCAATTACTCCAAGATTTGGGACGTGAACCAACTCCTGAAGAAATTGGTGCTGAAATGAATATGCCTACTAATAAGGTTCGTGATATTCTTAAAATTGCACAAGAGCCAGTTTCTCTTGAAACGCCTATTGGTGAAGAGGATGATTCACACTTAGGTGATTTCATTGAAGATAAGGATGCAACTAGTCCAGAACAACATGCTTCTTATGAAATGCTTAAGGAACAGCTTGAGCAAGTACTTGAGACTTTAACTGATCGTGAAGAAAATGTTTTGCGTTTACGTTTTGGTCTTGATGATGGACGTACACGTACATTGGAAGAAGTTGGTAAGGTATTTGGCGTTACTCGTGAACGTATTCGTCAGATCGAAGCTAAGGCTTTACGCAAATTGCGTCATCCAAGTCGCTCTAATCAATTGCGTGATTTCATGGATTAACATTATAGTATTTAAAAAGGACGTTAAGCAGAAGCTTAACGTCCTTTTTTTAGGATTTACTGGCTTTTCCTTTAGCGATATCATCCTCAATGATTTTCATAGGATTGAGCCATGTGCCGTTATCTTTCCAGTAATAGTGGCAAGGAACACCATGTTTATCGATGTAATCTTTATCGGTTTTGGTAATACCTAAGTGGATATGCGATCCTGTTAAACGACCAATCTTTTGCCCAAGTTTAATTTTTTGGCCTTTTTTAACATAAATATCCGTAATACTTAAAAATCCTTCCTGATAGATCTCTACATATCCATCTTTGGAAATAACCCAAACATATAATCCAAGTCCTGGGGCATATTTTATTTTATGGACCGTTCCGGCATGAACCGCATATACCGTTGAATGCCCAACTTCACTGAATCCAAAGTCATATCCGTCGTGAAAGTAACTTTTAGTTGGGTAATAACGACGAATGACATCAGTCTCACCGAATTTTTGGCCTGATTTAAATTTGATCTTTTTTTCGTATAGCTTTTTAAAAGGATAACCCCAAGTAACTTTATGAACTACTTTTTTATGCTTCTTTTTGACCACATGTGTTTGTGGCCGAGCAGTATTCAAATTGATGTGCCATAGTGGTACAGAAGCAAAGATCAGAATTGCAATTAGGACAATCCAAAGCGACAATTTACTTTCTATCTTTTTCATTAAAAGAGCTCATCTCGCTTTCCATCAAGCATATGTTCACTAATACTTGAATCAAAAAAGACAGGCAAATCATGATCAAAATTATAAGCTAGTTTATTTTGGCTTAATTCTTCTTTGCTCATCCATTGTAGTGTCCCTTCGTCGGATTCCTTTAATGTGCCTGAAAATTCATTTGCTACATAAAAGAATACCAAATAGCGTTGTTGGTTATGGTCATAAAATTGCTTAACTCCGACTAGCTTTGGATGCACAATATCTAATCCTGTTTCTTCTTTGACTTCACGGATAACTGAGTCATTAAAAGATTCATGTGCTTCGACGTGACCTCCAGGAAATGTCAGTCCCGGCCAAATGGGATCTGTTCGATTAAGAACTAGAATTTTATTTTTATTCTTAATCATACACATATTAGTCAATGTTACGGTTTCAGTTTTACTCATAAAACCCCACTTTCTTTTGACAATTATAGCAAATAGTAGCTAAATTGAACTACTAAATATGCTAAAATTTGATTAAACATGCTCTGATGGAGGATAAAATGAACTTAAGATTAAATACTTTGGCAAAAATGGTAGATTCCGGTAGCCGTGTTGCTGATATTGGAACTGATCATGCTTATTTGGCAATTGAATTAGTGAAAAATGGCAAAATTGATTTTGCAATAGCCAGTGATGTTGCAGCTGGTCCGTTAGAAAATGCCAAGACTGATATTGCAGAAGCCGGATTGAGTGCACAGATTGAAACTAGATTGGGTAATGGGCTAGAGACTGTTACTCATCAGGATCAAATTGATACAGTGGTAATAGCTGGTATGGGTGGTAAATTGATGGTTGATATTCTTGATGCTGCTTGGAGCAAAGAATATCAATTTGATACTTTAGTGTTAGAACCTAATATTGGTGAAGCCGGTGTTCGTAATTGGTTAATGATGCATAATTATCAAATTATGGACGAAAGGCTTATCGCAGAAGCTGGACATACTTACGAATTGATTAAGGCTAAGCTGACGGATACTAAACATGATTTAACTGAAAAAGAAATCTTTTTTGGCCCATTTATTTTGCAAGAAAAAAATCCTGTTTTTTATCAAAAATGGGAAGGACAATTGGCATATAACCAAAAATTATTGCAAAACTTAAATAAGGCTAAAAAGAAAGACGAAGATCGTATTAATGAGGTTAATCATCATATTAAATTGATAGAAGAGGAGATTAATCATGACTAAAGTAAAAGACATTGTGAATCGTTTAAGAGAAGATTTCCCTGAAGATATAGCTTCCAAGGGTGATCCTGTAGGGATGCAAATTGGGTCAATGGAAGCAGATGTAACTAAGGTTATGACGACCTTAGATGTTCGTCCTCAAGTTGTAGAAGAAGCTGTAGAAAAGGGCGTAAACTTCATTGTTAGTCATCACCCAGTAATGTTTAGACCTGCTCGTAATCTTGATTTTGCAGATGCTCAAAATGCGATGTATGGCAATATCATTAAAAATGGGATTACGGTATATTCAATTCATACTAATTCTGATAAAGCTCAAGATGGGTCTGCTGATTGGCAAGCCGAAGAATTAGGTCTAAAAGATGTTGAACCATTTTGTCTAGACGATGATGGCATTGCTATGGGAAGAAAAGGTAGATTACCTGAAACCATGACAGCTTATGATTTTGCCTATTATGTCAAAGAAAAGATGGGCATTAAGATGGCAAGACTGATTACAGCTGATAATAATAAAAAGATTTCTACTGTTGGCTTTATTTGTGGTGATGGTGGCAAGTATTGGACCAGAGCTTTAGATAATCATCTAGATGCCTTTATCACAGGGGATGTTTATTATCATGTTGGTCATGATATGATTTCTTCAGGTTTAACTGTAGTTGATCCAGGTCATTATACTGAAAAATTGTTTAAGTATAAGGTATATGATCGTTTGAAGAAATGGAACCAAGAGAATAATTGGAATGTTGGCGTAGAACTATCTGAAGTATCAACCAATCCATTCCAAGATTTGTTCTAATACTAGGAGGTTGTTAATAATGGAATACCCAAATTTATTACCAAGATTTTTAAAATACGTTAAAGTTAACTCACGTTCAGATGAAAATTCAGATCGTTTTCCTTCAACTGAAAGAGAAGAAAATTTCCAAAAGAATGTCATTATGAAGGATCTAGAGGAATTAGGTTTAAGTGACATTCATTACAACCAAAAGGCTGGTAGTGTAATTGCTGAAATTCCTTCTAACGTTGATTATGATGTACCAGTAATGGGCTTTTTAGCACATAGTGATACAGCCGATTTTAATTCAGAAAATGTTAAGCCACAAATTCATGAGAATTATGATGGTGAAAGCAAGATTCAATTAGGTGATTCTGAATTTTATCTTGATCCAGAAGTTTTCCCTAATTTAAGAAAATATAAAGGCCAAACTATTATTACCGCATCTGGTGATACTTTGCTTGGTGGGGATGACAAGTGCGGTATTTCTGAATTGATGACTTTTGCGGAATATTTGATGAATCATCCAGAAGTTAAGCATGGCAAGATTCGTTTAGCATTTACTCCTGATGAAGAAATTGGTACCGGTGCAGAACAATTTGATGTTAAGGACTTTGGTGCTGATTTTGCCTTTACTGTCGATGGCGAAGCACCTGGTAAGCTCGACTGGGGTACTTTCTCAGCTGCGCAATTCACTCTTGATATTCAAGGCGTTAATGTCCACCCAGCTGTTGCTAAAGGTCAAATGATTAATGCTGTCCAAGTTGGGATTGATTTTCATAATCAATTGCCAGAACATGATCGTCCAGAACATACTGATGGTCGTGAAGGCTTTTTCCACTTATTGAGTTTTGATGGTACTGTCGATCACGCACATTTGGCTTATATTATTCGTGACTTTGAACGTGATGGACTTGAAGAACGCAAGAACTTGGTTAAGTCAATCATTAAAAAGATGAACGATGAATTTGGTACCGAACGCATCAAGCTTCAAATGAACGATCAATATTACAATATGGCTGATGAATTGAAGAAACACATGGATATCGTTGATTTGGCTAGGGATGCATATAAGGCTGAAGGCTTAGAAGTTAATGAAGATCCAGTTCGTGGTGGTACAGATGGTTCACAATTAACTTATATGGGCTTGCCATGTCCTAATATCTTTGCCGGTGAAGAAAACATGCATGGTCGCTACGAATATACTGTGCTTGAATCAATGTATAAGACAGTAGATGTCATGATTAAAATGGCAGAATTAAATGCTGAAAGAGCTAAGTAGTGAAACTTTTTTGACCTTTTGTGTTAAAAATATATATTTTTAATTAAGGTGAATTAGTTGATAAAGCAATAATTTATTTTCAAATTTATCTTATGAAAATAATTCACTGCTAATATTAATAGCTTATAAGTTCTTAAATATTAAGAAGTATAAGCTATTTTTTGTTTATTTAAAAAAGTGTGAAACAAATTTAATGCTTGCAAAAGAATTAAAATATCGTTATATTATTAGTGTAATAGATATGTAATACGGCTAAAAACAGAAGGTGAGTAAATGGAATTTAAAGATAATATTCCTATTTATCTTCAGATTGAACAATATTTATATCGTCAAATAGCTTTGGGGAAGATGAAAGCAGGGGAAAAGATCCCATCTGTTAGAAAATTAGCACTTGAATTGACCGTTAATGTTAATACAGTTCAACGCGCTTTGCAGCAGATGAATGATCAAGGCATTCTTTATACTAAGCGAGGCGAGGGTAATTTTGTTACTGAAGATACGGAATTATTAGCTAAAACTAAGCAAACGCTGATCGATAATGAATTAGATGAATTTGTCCAGAATATGGAGAAATTAGGTGTTAAAAAAGAAAATTTAATTACGATTTTGGAAAAATACCTAAAGAAATGCGAGGGGTAAGATGAACGATTTGTTAACGGTTAAGGATTTAACTTACAGAAAAAATCAAAAGACTATTTTAAAAGATGCTAATTTAAATTTATCGTCGGGTAAGATAGTTGCCTTATTAGGAGAAAATGGGGCTGGTAAGACGACTTTAATGCGTATTATAGCCGGTGTAGCCAAGAATTATAAAGGTGAAGTCAATCTTGAGGGGGCAACTAAAGAAGCTGCCAGAAAGGCTAAATTGTCCTTTACAGATGGCCTAACAGGATTTAGTGACTCCACCAAAATTAAAGATGTAGTTAAATTCTACGCAACTATTTTTCAAGACTTTGATGAGAACGAATTTGATGAATTGCGCAAATTTATGAAATTAGATAATGATATGAAGCTCAGTCAATTGTCACGAGGAATGAGAGAAAAATTAATCATTGCGTTAACCTTTGCTCGTAAAGCTGATTTGTATTTGCTTGATGAGCCATTTGGCGGAATTGATGCTATGGCCCGTAAAAAGATTATTAATTCAATCATTCTGTGGAAAGATGAGAAAGCTACAATTTTAATTTCTGATCACTTTGTTAATGAAATTTCGTCGCTACTTGATGAAGTAGTAATTGTGAAAGATCATACAATTCTAGAACATAAATCTGCTGATGATATTCGTCAAAATCATGAGACTATTGAAGAGTATTATGAAAGTTTTTATGCAGATGAGGATGATGAATAATGACTAGTTTCAATACTTTGTTCAATAGAATGTTTCAAGAAAAAAGTAGGACAGTTTATTTAATTTACCTGATTCAAGCATTTGCTAGCTTATGTTTTTCAGTTTGGATGATTATCTCCATGAAGGGCGATCCAAATGTGATGGTAATTAATGGACACCATGGAGTAACTAATCATTTGATTTCTTACTTACTTATTTTTGGCGTCATGATGTTTATTACCTCGTTTTTTGCTAATTTTGTCTACTGGATCATTTCATCCATCAAAAATGAAAAGATTAACCGTAGTCAAACTTGGCGACTAATTCCAATTAGCGATACTAAATTTCTGCTTAGCAACTTTGGTACAGCATTTATTTCTTACCTATGGTTAATGATTTTAGAAGGTATCACAGTGGCAGTTACTTGTTTGCCAGTCTTAACGGTTAATGAAGTTAGGAAAAATTTAGCAGATTTCTTTAGTCGTAGTCAGCAACTTGGTACTCAAGATTGGTGGGGACTTCTTGGAGCATTAGTTTTAGTAATATTGCTTGGTTATGCCTGGTATGCAATTGTTAGTCTAATTAACTTAAGTAGCCGCAGTATCATGGATTTCTTGCCTAATGGATCTAACAAGTTCTTAATGTTTGTCGTTAGAGTAGTAATCATTATTGCGGTGATTTGGTTGTTAAGCAATGCAGCTACGGTTGTCTTTGGAGCAATTGGCAACTTTCTTCCGTTCTTAGCTGATGGTAATGATAACTTGCAAATAGGCGGAACCTTGGTATCATTTTTAGTCTTTGATGTCGTAATTACTTTGCTTGATATTTTGCTCTTAAACAAGTTTGTCGAAGCAAAGCAAAATTAAGGAGGCGCTTATGACTAGTTTTTCAGCTTTATTTAAGCAGATGTTTGTCCAAAAGCGTCGCTATGCTCATTTAGTATTATTGGTGCAAACTTTTGCAGTGATTTTTATGTTTTTGATGGATCTAATCACTAGCAACAATTTTGCCAAAGGTTTTCTGGTGTTTGCCCAAAATTCGCATCCCAAGTTTTGGGACATGATTTTTGCTTTAGGAATTATAACTACTGCAATTGGTGATCTAGTTTTTCTTGGATTACTTTGCTGGCAAAACGAAAAAATCAATTTAAGTCAGACTTGGCATTTAATACCAGTTTCCGATATCAAATTATGGTGGATCAATATTCTTACTAGTATGGTTCAATGTGCTTACATTTTTGTGATCCAAGTAGTACTTGGCATTATTGTACTTACTTTTGATTGTATGAGTTATGGTTCTAATTTCTTTAAGTTAAGTAAAAATGTTGGTTTCTCGTGGTCTTGGCCTGATGTTATAGGAGTAATTGAGATGCTACTTTATCTAATTGGATTGGTCTTAATTATCTTTTGTTTCGTCAGTTTTGCTGATCTTTTAACTAGAACTATTACTGACCAACTACCAGGTAAGAATTCTACTGCTATAAAAATATTCGTGATGGCCATCTTAGTAATTATCGGAGTAACTATTGCTTTTAAGATTAATGATCAGTTGACTGCTGCTTATATGCGTCATTTGATGAAGAATTCCAATGGGTATAGTGTTGATACTTTACCAATGGCAATTATTGAATTCTTCGCTGGATCAATAATCTTGGGTGCTATTAATTCATTCTTGATTGAGAAATTTATTGAACCCAAGATAAGATAGGGAAGTGAGAAATTTGACCAATTTTTGGAGTTTGTTTAAACAAATGTGGTCACAAAAACAACGATATATTTCTTTAATATTAGTGATTAACATTTTTACAATCGTCTTTATGACTTTTTTTAAAATAATTATGCCAGATGATTATTATGCTCATGTTGGTATAGTAAAATATTGGCAAGATAGTTATATGTGGCTAACTATTTATATTGATATTGCTTTTTGTGCGATTGCTTGTTGGCAAAATGAAAAGATTAATACGAGTCAAACTTGGCATTTAATTGCAGCAGATGAAAGAAAAATTTACTTAGCTAATATTTTTAGTAGTTTAGTCGCATGCGGTGTATTTTTCTTTTTACAACAAATTATCAATGCATTTTTGTTGCTACCTTCATATGGTGCAGAAAGCTTAGTTCATATCTATAGAGATTTTCAACTTTGGAGTGCACAATACGATCCTTGGGATAATGTTTTATTCCATTGGTTCTTTATTGTAATGATTATTTTGTTCATTTATTTCTTTGTTAGTTTTACTAATTTTACTTCAAAATTGATTACGAATTATTTGCCATTTAAGAGTACTTTATGGATTAGATTATTAGTAATTGTAGTGTTAGTCATTGTTGCTGTCTATTTTGGCTTGATTATAATGTCTCACTTGCAATCCTTTATTGATGCTAAAAAGGGATCGGTAGATCCGATCTGGTTAGATGATATATTATTGTTAGTGGTTAATCTCGTATTTGGAAGCATTGATCTCTGGTTTGTTCACAGTTTTGTTGAACCTAAAATCGCAAATTATTAAAAAGCAGTCATCATTAAGATGGCTGTTTTTCTTGTTATAATGATTTTGAGGTAAAGTTATGAAAGAAGAATCATTGTTTTCTCTAGCAAATCAAAATGAAAATACCCCATTAGCAGACCGTGTTCGTCCGCAAAATTTAGATGATTTTGTAGGACAAGAAAATTTAATTGGTCATGGCAAGATTTTGCGCGATCTAATTGAAAAGGATCGTGTACCATCACTGATTCTATGGGGACCACCTGGAACAGGCAAAACTACTTTGGCAGAAATTATCGCTAAACGAACTAAGGCACATTTCATTACTTTTAGTGCAGTTACTTCTTCAATCAAAGATATTCGTAAGATTATGGAAGAAGCAGAGCAGAATCGTCAGTTTGGTGAAAGAAACATTGTCTTTATTGATGAAATTCACCGTTTTAATAAGGCACAACAAGATGCCTTTTTACCATTTGTAGAGCAGGGTAGCATTACCTTGATTGGAGCTACTACTGAGAATCCATATTTTGAAGTGAATTCAGCTCTTTTGAGCAGGGCTAAGGTATTTGTGCTTCATTCTCTAAAAGTGGATGATATTGTTTTATTACTAAAAAGAGCATTAAAGAATCCTAATGGCTTTCCTGATTTAAACGTTAAAGTATCTGATGAAGCCTTAAAGCAGATTGCTATCTTTGGCAATGGGGATGCACGCAGCAGTCTGAATACTCTTGAGATTGCGGTTTTAAATGGTAAAAAATCAGGTAAAGACGTTGTTATTGACGATGCTGTATTAAAGCAATTAATTAACGTTAAATCTCTGCGCTATGATAAACACGGTGAAGAACACTATAATTTGATTTCAGCCCTGCATAAATCGATGCGTAATAGCGATGTAGATGCTGCAGTTTATTGGGTTAACCGCATGATCGAAGGCGGCGAAGACCCATTATATATTGCAAGAAGATTAATTCGCTTTGCTAGTGAAGATGTAGGTTTAGCTGATACCAATAGCTTGAATGTCGCAATCAATACTTTTCAGGCATGCAAATACATTGGTTTGCCAGAGTGCGGTGTTCATTTGACTGAATGTGTGATTTACCTAGCTTGTACGCCAAAATCTAATTCAGTTTATGTAGCACAAGAAAAGGCAAAGAAATTGATTAAGAAGACAGGTAATCTTCCTGTTCCATTGCAGATTAGAAATGCGCCGACTAAATTGATGAAGGATTTGCATTATGGTAAAGATTATCAATATGCTCAAGATAGTCCTGATAAATTAACTAATATGAAAACTATGCCACCAGAATTAGAAGGAAAAACGTTCTATCATCCTAGCAATCAAGGCAATGAGATTCGTTTTCAAAAACGATTAGCTCAAATTAAAGCTTGGCATGAAAAGAATGGATAAAAAAGACTTCACTCAAATTAAGAGTGAAGTCTTTTTATGATTAACTAATTAAGCATTAGCAGACATGTAGTCATAAAGTTGATTAATTTCTTCGTTAGTGAATTCCCCGTCACCAGTTTTCATTGCGTGCACCTTTTCTACAGATAGGTGACTAGCAAATGCTAAATCAGTATCATTGACATGATGTTTAACTTGAAAATCGATAATTGCGTTAGATAATTCTTCTTGTTGCTCATTCATAATAATCTCTCTTTACACTTTAATTCTAATCAAATTATATATAAAAAAACGTTTAAATAATTAAAATGTTTTCCATTGAGTAAATGGCCAATAGCGGAAGACAACTCTTCCAATCAATGCACTTCGTTTTACAAAGCCAAAGTAGCGTGAATCCTTAGAAACATCTCTGTGGTCACCCATTACGAAATAGTGATTTTTAGGCACTTTTTCTTTTAACGTAAAATTGTTAGTATATAGTTCTCCTAAACGATGAGCCTGTCTTTCATATTTATTGTTTAAATATGGTTCTGCAACTTGCTTGCCATTTATATAAAGCTTATCATTTTTTGAGGTAACCATATCACCAGGTGTACCAATTATACGTTTAATATATAAAGCACCTTTTTGATCAGGGGCTTTTAAAATAACAATATCATTGCGCTTCGGCGTAAAATGACGAACAGCAATTAAACGGTCACCGTTTTCAAATGTTGGCTGCATTGAGGGGCCAGAAACCGTTTCATTTGAAAGGAAAAAGCTAAATACAAAATAGTAAATCCCCATCAAAATCGCAAACATAATGATTATGTCGAGAACAAAATGACCTATGCTTTCTTCGTCTTCATTTTTCTTCTTAGTTTTTTCTCCCATAAACAATCTCCTTTTATTTGCTATTTTTATTATAACTGATTTCTAAGGCTTTGAATGGTAAAATCGTTAGGTAAGGTAGGAAGATATGACGAATTTTTTACATAAATTAACTATGTTAGATGATGAAATTAATCATTCGACAGTGCATAGGCAAGTAGAAGAAATAAAACAAATTGATCATCAGGTTGCTAAAGGTGAACCTTTAATAGAAGCACCGGCCAAATTAGGACTTTTGCCAGACCAATTTGAAGATATTTTAGAAGAGATTTTAGAAGAGATTGGTAATAATCAAAAAAGAAAATTAACCGATATTAATAATTTATTTAATAATTTTCGGCAATACTTATCTTTAAAATATGGTGTTTGGTCAGTACCCAATTTGAAAACTGCACATTTGATAAAGAATAGACTGCATATTGATACTGCTTTGGAAATTATGGCTGGTAATGCTTATTGGTCAAAAGCTCTGGAAAATGTTGAAATTCAGACGATAAGTACAGATTCTTTGGAGTGGGCTAAAACTTCATCGACAGGAGCTGAGCCATTTCATCCAGTTATCAATTTAGAGGCAACTGAGGCAATTAAGCATTATTCCGATGTAGATTTGATTATTTGTTCTTGGTCGCCGAATTTTGGCAAAAGTGATATTGCAGCAATTGATACCTGGCATAAATGCAGTAATGCAAAACATTTTATTTTTATTGGTGAAGAAGATGGAGCAACCAATTCACCAGAATTTTGGCAAAATAATTGGTTTAAACAAACAGCCGCTTTGAAAGCAATTAATGATTCTTTTCAAAGCTTTGATTTTATTGATGAACGGATATTTGAGATAGATAATGAATTTTAAAAGAATTTTTTTACTTTTAGTACCCCTAATCATGTTTTTAGGAATAGGTACTATGATTTCCAACATTCAGTCCGATTATGCAGATGAAGTGTTGGAAGCCCATGGATTAACTAATAATACTCGTTACTTTAGAACGGATAGTGACGAGAGTATTAGTTCATTTTTGCGGTATTTGAATAAGAATTATGCGCATCATCAGATTCAGCTGCATTTTGATAGTAATTATGAAAAAAAGCAGGTCCTAGTTTGGACTAACCATATGGTCAAAAGTTTACCAACTGAAACTGGGCGCTATTTTTCACCCGATGATTTTAAAGGCAAAGTTTCGTTTGCGGTATTGGGACCTACTGCTAAAATCAATGTTTTAGAAGTGCAAAATAATAAATATGTGGTTTTAGGTCGAAACTATTATTCTGTAATTGGTACATTCAAAAATTATCCGCAGGTTGAGATGGATAAATATTATTTAAGTACGGGAGTAGACCAGCCTACAGCACAAGATCAATTAAGAAATTATAGAATTGTAATTGATAGTACTCCATATGTAATTAATAAAATAGCTAAGCATTATCATGCCAAACTTCACATTCCTTCATTTGTACAAGAACATCATCGTGATCGCTTATCAGTATTGCCTAATATATTAATGCTAGTGGCATGTGTGATAATTGGAATTTTAAGCAACGTGGTACTTGCAATTTTAATGAAGCGACAAGCTAGATTAACCCATCTTCGTGGCGATTTGTTACGCAATTGGGTAATTAACCGTAGTGTGCGTACTTTGATGGTAGAGGGCGTCTGTGCGTTTTTAGCATATATCTTTTTAAGATGGCATGCATTTTATTCAGCATATAGTAGTTTGAGTATTGCTTTGCTTATTGCGTGGTTAATGAATGTAATAGCATTTTGTATTATGTTGTATCACTTGATGAGAAAGGACAAAAAAGTTGTTAAAACTACCCGTAGAATTTAAAGAAAAATATCAAAAATTATTAGGCGATGAAGAGGCAACGGAATTTTTCGCCGCAATGAATGAAGAGAATAAAAAAGCCTTTAGAATTAATACATTAAAAAATCCAGTGAAGATAGCTTATAGTTTAAATGAAGCAATTCCTGATCTTAGGGATGCATATTATGGTGAAATTAGCGGGGAAGATCCTGAATGGGTAAGTGGTTATGTTTATTCACAAGATCCTGCTGCAATGTTTCCTGCTGCGTTGAGTGGTGTAAAGCCTGGAGATAAAGTGTTAGACTTGTGTGCTGCTCCTGGTGGGAAAACGACTAAATTAGGAGAACAGTTAGAAAATGAAGGCCTTTTAGTTGCAAATGAAATCTCTGGCACTAGAGCCAAATCATTACGAGAAAATGTTGAACGTTGGGGAATAGGTAATGTTTTGATTACTAATGAAAGTCCAGAAAAACTTTCACCAGTATTTTCTGATTTCTTTGACGTAATTTTAGTTGATGCCCCATGCAGCGGGGAAGGAATGTTCAGAAAGAACCCAGAAGCAATTGACTACTGGTCACAAGATTATGTTTTGACATGCCAAAGAAGACAAAAAGATATCTTGAATGAAGCAGTTAAGATGCTCAAGCCAAATGGGAGATTAATCTATTCGACTTGCACATTCGCTCCTGAAGAAGATGAACAAATTGTTAGCTGGTTAGTTAATGAACATGATTTTAGTATTTTAGATACCAAAATTAAGGACGAGAAAATCAGTTTAGGTCATCCTGAATGGAGTGATAATAATCCAGAAGTAACCAAAACTATTAGATTTTGGCCACAAGATGGAGTTGGTGAAGGTCAGTTCGCAGCAGTATTACAGAAAAATGGTGGCAATGTGGAAACTGTAACCAAGAAGAGTAAAAAGAAAAAGCAAAAAAAGAACTCATTGCGTTTAACTAAAAGTCAGCAGGAACTAGTAGGCAATGTAATTAATCAATTCAATTTGCCTGATAGTTTGAGCGACTGGTCTAAGAAAGCAATGGTTAGAAATGATCATGTCTTTATTCCTGCAATTGTTTTGTCTGAAAAAACTAAACTGCATATTGTTAATAATGGGATAGAGTTAGGAATTTTAAAGAAAAAGAGATTTGAACCAGGACACCAATTAGCAGAAGTATTGGGTCAATTGAAGCAGACACGTGTAGTAGATTTGGCAACTTTGGATGACTATCAAAAGTACTTACACGGAGAAACGATTAAGGTTCAAAGTGATTTGCGTGGTTTTTTACTAGTTAGTTACCAGAATTTGATATTTAGTTTTGGTAAAATCACAGGTAATGGAATTTTGAAGAATTTCTATCCTAAGGGACTTAGAAAATAATAAAAATTATGTAAAGAAATAGCACTAGATCGTCTAGTGCTATTTCTGATATTAAATTAATTGATCTATTTGATTTTTTAGTGGCAGGTCGTAGTATTTTTTTATTTTAGGTAGGGATGCTAAGTCGTGTTTACCATATATCGCAATCAAAGCAGCTAATTCATTTTTCCAATTGCTGATTAAGGTTTGAAGCCCCTCAAAACTATTCTTGTTGAATTCCTGCAAGAATACATTAGAAATACCAACAAATTGTCCACCTAAAGATAATCCTTTTAAAATGTCTAACGGATTGCGTACGCCACCTGAAACAATGAAATTGACACTTTCTTTTTGTGCCATCAAAGCCGAAATAACAGTGGGCAACCCAATATCTTCAAGATACGAGACATCGTGATCATTCCGTGCATTTTCGATTTGAGCAAAGTTTGTGCCGCCACTACCTGCAACATCAAAGTATTTAATGCCATTTTCTTTAAGCAGATGAATACTATTTTGATCAAGTCCAAATCCTACTTCCTTAATGATTACAGGAATAGTAATTAGATCGAGAATATTCTTGATTTGATCGAGCCAAATAAAGTTTCGATCACCTTCAGGCATTGCGATTTCTTGCACCGTATTAAGGTGAATTTGTAATGCATCAGCTTGTAGTTCTTTTATCGTTTGTTTAATCGTATTAATAGGCGTTTCTGGATTAACATTGACAATTAAGACACCATTTGGATCTTCACTGCGAGCTACATAAAAGCTTTCTAACTGGTCCTTTTCCTTAGCTAAAATGCTAGCAGAACCAAGTGCTAGAGCAATTTTTTCTTGTTGCGCGATCTTTCCTAGAGCCTGATTAACTATTAAAGACTGTTTTGATCCGCCTGTCATTGCATTGATAAAAAAAGGAGCAGAAACGCTTTTATTAAACATTTCTGTTGCCAAAACAGATTGATCAACCTTACTTTCTGGTAGAGCGGGGCGCAACAGGTGCATTTGATCAAAACTATTATATTTTTCTTCATTAAAAAACATATGAGCTAATTTCAGATGTTCTTCTTTTCTTTCAGATCTAATTGACATATTTTTCTCCAATTAGTGAGCAAGGCTAATTTGGTGAACTCTAAAGTTCAAAGGCAAAATGCCATTTCGACGCCATTCATTTTCTAAGGCATCAACATCGGTATCTGCGTCAGTGATTACAATTCCGCAATCGCCATTACCAGCGCCAGAGGTTTTAGCAGCACCACCAAAGTCTTCAGCGATTTTGATTAGTTGAGTTAGACGTGGAATTTCAATGGCAATTTGATTAATTTTAGCAAAATGTTGTAATAAATGACGATTAACGCGAATTTGATTTTTTATAAGAGCAATATTTTTTGCTTCAAAACCGACAATCATCTTTAAGACACATTCGCTAGAGGCAGCTAAAAAGTTTTTGTATTCGGTATTTAAAGCTGCTTTATTAGCGTTTGTTTCATCAACTAAACGTGAGGTTGATGCTGGCTTTTGACTCCAACCGATCATTAATTTCATGTCATGAGGTGGAGTTAACAATTCGATCTTAAGTCCTGGCCAAGCTTCATTTACTACGTCTGATAAGGTTTTATTAGCTAATTCATATTGTAGCCATTTCTTATCAAAGGTTTGGTAAGCTAACCAGCCTCCATAAACGCTAGCTGCAATATCACCAGCGGAACCATTGCCTTGGACTGAATAGTGGGAAATTGCAGATAATTTATATACTAATTCATTGCTCATTTTTACACCGTAGAAGTGCAAAATAGCCTTAACTGTGGCTACAGTAACAGCTGCGCTTGAACCTAAACCATATTTTTTACCATCAGCAGAATCTAGATCTGAGTTAACATGCAGATCATAGACTTTCATCTTGATATTTTGTTCAATGCAGTATTGTTCTGTATAAGAAATTGCAGATAAAATATATTCAAATGGGTTATCACGGTTATCAATTACCATTTTAGAGCCTTGACGGACCCAATGAATAGAATCTTGTGAATATTGTTTGGAGTGAATCAAACCAGTAGAAGTCTTGCTCTTAGTAATTGAAACATGTACAAATTGGTTTACGGCAACTAAAACAGCAGGACAATTTTGTTCTAAAACGGCATATTCTCCAGCGATGTATAATTTTCCGGGTGCTTTTTCTGTTATCAAAAGAATTAAATCCTCGAATCTAATTAACTTTCTATTACAATGATTAATCCAAGTAGGTAATACCAGGACCAAAATTTGCAATCACTATATTAACATTATTAAATACTGACTTAAAGCGTTCAATGATTTCTTTGCTATTTCTTAACCGACAAAGAATTTTAATATTTGGACCAGCATCTATAGTATAGTAGCATTCAATTCCTTCTTTGCGAAGGTCTTCAACTAATTTAATGGCACGAATCGTGTTGGGTTCAAAATATGTAAACTCTGGTTGAGCAGTTAAGTTGATGGCATGCATTTCATTGGCATTTAATTCTGCTAATTCACCTAATGCTGTAAAGTCATCGTTTTTAATGGCTGCTATCATTTGATTAAGTTCTGTTTCATTGCGCTCAAGCCAAGGGTTAAAGAAAGGAGAAGATTGTGCCTCTTTCATCCCGCTTGTAGAAGAGATTTTCTTTTGATTAGTGTTTAGTTCTACAGCCAAAAGATGTAAATCCATTTGAGGATGTTCATCTAAAGCATATGCGTAAGAACTTGCATCAGAATCTCCTTTTTGCCAAACCGAGAATCCACCAAAAATAGAGCGACATGCTGAACCAGAACCGATTCGTGCTAAACGTGACAATTCTTTTTTGTCAACTTGGATATTATAGCATTGGAAAAAAGCGGCTGCCAATGCTGCAAAAGCTGAGCTAGATGAGGCGAGCCCAGCCGAGGTTGGAACATGATTAACAGATTTAACGATTAAGTTGTCATGATAACCAAATTTATTTTGCAATTTAGTTAAATATGAAAAAACTCGCTGGCTTTGTTTAGAATCTTGCTTTTGTCCATTTAAATAAAAAGCATTCTCATCGTTTGTTTTCTCAACTGAAGTATCAGTATAAAAAGCATCTAGCGTCATTGATAGACTTGACATTAAAGGAAGTCTTAATTCAGCATTTGCCTTACCCCAATATTTAATTAAAGCGATATTTGTATGTGCACGTACAATTTTTGACATTAAATCTTCTCCACCCAGTAGTTACTAATTAGATCTTGACATTTATCCGCAATATTTTCGGCGATTTCTTGACTTTCGCATAGAGCGATTGTAATTCCGCCTAAACCACCACCAGACAGTTTAAAACCTAAGGCACCATTATCTAGGGCGATTTTTTGTAATTGGTCAATCTTAGTGGTTGAAATATTGAATGAATGTAAAATCTTTTGTGCTTCATTAAAAATATTGCCTACAGTTTTAACATCATGATTGATCCAAGCCTTCTTTGTTAGGTAAGCTAATTCTCCTAGTCGTTTCATATTAGCTTTTGCTTGTTCTGATTCACTTAAGAGCTGACTTACCTGAGCAACGGCTTTTTTAGTATTGCCTAATTCTCCAGTATCCATAATTAACAGAGTAGCTCCTAATTTAGCTTGTAGAACTTTAGGCCCCATTTTTTTATTGAAAAATACCAAGTAGTCGGAATTAACAGTAGCAGCATCTAAACCTGAAGCTTTGCCATGATTAATCATTTCTGCATGATTGGTAACTGCCATGATTTCAGATTCAGACATATTTAAGGAAAAGAATTGATTTAATGCCTTTGTGGTACCTAATGCGACTGTGGCACTAGAGCCAAATCCTCGTTCCATAGGAATTTCTCCTGTATATGTAATCTTCAATGGCTCGTTATTGTTTGCTTTTTTCTGCATAGTTTTAACAACGTACTTAAGCCCGTCGTATTCGCTCGGAGTGTCAAAAAAAGAGCCATGGTAGCGTGCAGTGTTAATCCACATCTCGGGATTGTTTTCCACGGTAGTTTTAATATGCAAAGCTTTAATAGGCATTGCTAAAGCATCATAGCCGTAGACAACGGAATGTTCACCAATAATAATTACTTTTCCATGAGTTAAAAAACTAGTTTTCATTTTTTAATCATCCTTAAAATAGATTTAATAAAAGATATTGACCTTGCTATGATAAAATAATAAACAAGGAAGTGCGAACAAATGATCAAAATTCTAACAGGACGACAAACTGACCCATTACAAGAAAAAATTCTGGCCACAGCAATTGAAAATTATCAACGGCATCCAGAAAATGAAACTTTTATCATCGTTCCTAATCATATTAAGTTTACCACAGAAGTTAGGGCGATTAATAAACTTGCGTCTAGCAAAAAGCAAACTGAAACAGCAGTAAAAAATCTGCATGTATTATCTTTTTCCCGTCTTGCATGGTTTTTCTTAAAAGATGCGGAACAAGGGTTGCCTACGCAGTTAGACGATGCGGCCAGCGCAATGTTGCTAACTCATATTATTGAGCAAAAGCAAGATGACCTGATTATCTTTGAGCAAAGCAATTCAGGTATGGTGCGCCAGCTTTATAATACGATTTTGCAAGTATATGATGGCAACTTAGACTTGGATAATATAGACGAAACAAATCTGGATCAAGAAACTAAAAGCAAAATTCATGATTTGCGGATTATTTATGATGCCTTTATTGAAGAAATAGCGGGCAAATTTTCAACCAAAAATGAAGTTCAGGTACAATTGAACGATATTTTAGCTAAAAATTTTGAATTAAAAAATGCTAGCTTTTATTTCTGTGATTTTTCTCATTTTTCTTTGCAGGAAATGTTAACCATTCAAATTCTGATGAGAAAAGCTAAAAATGTAATGTTGGCTTTTAAAACTAGATTAGGAAACATCAATCCTAAAGCAGAAGCAGGGGACTATGATTATGTAATTCAACAAACAATTCGCCGATTCGTCTCATTTTTACAAGAAAGAGACATGGATTATGTAGCAAGTGAATTTCCAATTCCTTCTGAACCTACTCCCCGCGAAATTTTAAATAGCCTTTGGACAGAAACTGTTTCTAAAGTAGATGAATTAAAGCAGGTACAACTGGTTAAAGCTGATTCTCGTTATGCGGAAGCATATTTTGTTGCACGGACGATTTATCAACAAGTTGCCTTGAATAATTATCGGTACCGGGATTTCTTGATCTTGGCGCCAGATTTGAAAGAATATGAAACCTATTTAACGCCTATTTTGCGTCAGAATAATATTCCTTTCTTTAATGATTTGCAACAAGAGATGAAATATCACCCTCTAGTTGTGTTAATTGAAAATTTATTCAACTTGCGTGATTTAAAAGAGAATCCATTTCAGACGCAGAGCATGCTTGCTATATTAAAGACGCATTTGCTTATTCCATCTTGGTATAAAGAAGAAGCTGAGTATATCCATGATGTAGATGAATTAGAGAACTTCGTTTTAGCTCACGGAATTAACCATAATTTATGGAAAAAGCATTTTGCGGATTTTGTGAGTGCAGAAGTCATCAGACTAGATAAGATTGATGAAGAAGTTGCAAAAATTGATCGATTACGTGGTTACTTAGTAGATAAAGTTAACAATTTATTTACCAAATTAGAGCAGGAAAAAGATAGTCAAAAGGCTTTAACCATATTCTTTGACTTTTTAACTAAAAATGGAATCGCGGAACGATTAGAACAGTGGCGGGATGTTGCAAATAATGCTGGTGATCTGCAGCAAGCGCAACAACCTGAACAATTATGGGATTTGTTGATCCAGCTGTTAAAAGATTATCTTGCGATTAACCCAGAAAAGTTTGATTTAGATGAATTTTTCAACATGTTGATTAGTGCCTTTAAGGAAGCTACTTTTTCACAGATTCCTTCAACGCTTGATGCTGTCAACTTATCAGAAATGGGAATGGTTCAAACTAGTGGTTATAAACAAGTTTTCATTATTGGAGCAACAAGTGGTAATTTACCCTCAATTGAAAAAAAGCCGGGCTTTTTGACGACGGAAAACTTGAATCAATTGCAAAGTAGTTTTGAATCGGATGCATATTTGGAAGATAATCAGCGGTTAAATAATTTAGATCAAAATTATCAATTTGGATTATCTTTAGCTTTAGCACAGGACAGAGTGTATATTTCTTATCCGGTCTTAAATGCATCGAATGAAAAATTAGATCCGTCAATTTATTATCAACGTTTGCAAGATTATGGCGCACCTGAATTTAGCCAACATGATTTACCAGGAAAAATGCAGGAGCTTTTATCTTTCATCACTAATCCTGATGCTAGTTTAGGCTATTTAGCGTATATAAATTCTAATACTTCAGATGAAGCAATTGACGAGCTACTGAAAATCACACAGAAATATTTGCCACAAAAAGTAAAGGCCGTACTCGATGCGAGTGATTTTGATAATCAGCCCGAAGATATTGGAGAAGATTTGGCAGCGGAATTATATGGTAAAAATCTATATTCATCTGTTTCGCAGTTGGAAACTTTTTATGAAAATTCTTATGAATATTTCTTGACCTATGGGTTGAAATTACGTCGTCGTCTTGAAAATGAATTTGATGTTATTCAAGCAGGAAATTATTTCCATGAGACATTTGATCGCTTAGTTAAACGGTTAAATGAACAGCATATTGATTTAGCTGATTTAAGCAGCGTAGAACTTGAACAACAGCTTAATCAAGTTAGGGATGTTATCAAGGATGAGAGTAAATATGCTCAGTTGATGAATGATCCGTTTAACCAGTATTTATTCCATTGTTTAGATCACACAACTTCTAAGGTGGCCCGAAATTGGCGCAAATCATTAGCCGAGACGCCGCTGCGAGCTAAATATTCTGAATTGAGCTTTGGCTTAGATCAAAAGATCAAAGGCATTAGTTTGGATATTCCAGATTTGGCTGGCAATCACCAGGTTAACTTGCGTGGGAAAATAGACCGAGTAGATTTAGCTAATTTTGCTGAAAAAGATCAAGTTTTAGCTCAAGTAATCGATTATAAATCTTCAGCCAAGAAATTTGATTTGGGGATGTTTTATAATGGTATCGCTTTGCAGATGGTTTCATATCTAGACGTTTTAACTAATAATAATCGTTTCTTTGCTGAAGAAGATAAGCTTTCACTTTTAGGAGCATTTTATCAAACAGTTACTAGACAATTGGAAAGATTGAATAGCAATAAGTTAATTGATAGTAGTTTAAACTTACGTGAAAACGCGATAGATAGTAAACCTAAGCTGATGTATACAGGTCTAATTAGTAATAATCCAGAAATTTTACTAGAAGCTGAACCACTATTAGACGGCAAGTCTAGTCAAGCTTCTCAGCTTTACACTGGAGTAGGAACCAAGGCCAGAGGCGGCTTTAAACTGCCAGCAGATCGCAACTTTAGTGAAGAAGAGCTTCAATTATTGCTAGAGTATGATGAATATCTTATCAAGGAAGCATCTAGACAAATTTTATCGGGTCAAATTAAGTTGAATCCATACCGCTATGGCAGAAACAAGAATGCTTTAACGTATTCAGATTTTAAAGATATTTTCTTCTTTGATGCCATGCTTAGACATAATCAGTATCATGAGATTAGTAATATGAGTAAAAAAGATTTGTTAGTTAAAATTAAGGAAAAGCTAGGAAAGAAGGATTAGTTTTGCCACAATTTACAAAAGAACAAGAAAAAGCAATTAATGATCGAGGTCATGATATTTTAGTTTCCGCATCAGCAGGTAGTGGTAAAACAACCGTCTTAGTTGAACGCGTTTTAAAGGAAATTTTAGCAGGTACTCAAGTAGATGAGTTGTTGGTTGTAACTTTTACTAAGGCAGCTGCTGAAGAAATGAAGACCAGAATTAAAGCAGCGTTGACTAAAGAAATGGCTAAACCTGGTGTTGATTATAGATATTTACGTGAACAGTTAAATCAAATAGATACTGCTAATATTTCCACTATTGATGCGTTTTGTTTGGATGTGATTCATCGGTTTTATTATTCAATCGAATTGGATCCTAGTTTCACTATCTTAACTGATGATACGCAGGCAGCTTTATTAAAAGAGCGAGCTTTACGAGAAATTGAAGGAGAAATGTTAACGAGCAAGGATAAGGCTTTTAGACATTTCTATGATAATTTTGCTGGTGATCGGGATGCAGATAGTCCACGTGATTTATTACTGGATTTATATAATTTTGCTATGGCGAAGCCAGAATATAAAAAATGGCTTGCACAGCTTCCACAGATTTATGAAATTGAGGATAGCGTAATAGGATCGAAGATCTGGCAAAAGCAAATTAAGCCATATATAGCAACTAAGTTTTCAGAATTGCAGGAGAAGATAGCTTCGTATTTAACGCAAGCTATAATGGAAACTAAGGAATTAGCTAAAGTAAAAGAATCATTTACTTTGTTTGCACAAAACCTAAATAATTTTGTACAGGCGGTTAAGGAAGATGATGATTATGATAAACAACGAGAGCTATTGAGAAGCTGCGTTTTTACGATTAATTTTCGTAAATCTAAAAAATGGGATGAAGATCTTCTAGAGTTTTATAATGAAATCCAGTCTTTAAAAGATGAGGCTAAGAGTCAAGTATTTGATACATTCACTTCATTTTATGCTGTAACTGAAAAAGAGCAGATAAAAATCATGCAGGAAAGCCAAAAGATAGTAACTGCTATTTTAACTGCAGAAATAAAACTGATTGAACGTTTTAATCAATTGAAGCGTAATGAAAATTTGCTTGATTATAGCGATATGGAGCAATTAGCTTATCAGATTTTAAGTCAAGATACATCCAGTTCTCAAATGGCACGTGATTTTTATCAAAATAAATTTAAAGAAATTTTGATTGATGAGTATCAGGATATTAATGCTTTGCAGGAAAGAATTATCCAGCAAATTAAGAGTGAAAAGAAGAATACTCTTTTTATGGTGGGGGATGTAAAGCAGTCAATTTATGGTTTTAGGCAAGCTGAGCCTAGTTTATTTTTGCAAAAGTATCATCAATTTGCGGAAGATGAGAATGAGCATGAAGAACGGATTTTGTTGTCAGATAATTTCCGTTCTACAGAGCCGGTGACCCAAACAGTTAACGCTGTGTTTAAAAGTATTTTAAGTACTGATTTTGGTGGGATTGATTATCAAAAAGAAGGGCAGCTAATTTTTGGAGCAAAATATTATCCTAAATCATTGCCTCAAGCAAGTGAAGTTATTGTTCATGAAAAGAAGAATAACAATGAAAAAAGCGAGAATGAAATAGACTTCTCTGAAATTCAAATGGTACTCGCTCGCATTAAGCAGTTAGAAGACGAGCATGTTCAAATTTTTGATAGTAATACTGGAAAAATGCGTGATATGGAATACAGTGATATTGCTATTTTGACCAGAAGTCGCAGTGATAACTTGGAAATTATGCAAGAATTTGCTAAACAAGATATTCCATTGTTTGTTACCGATGCAGAAAATTACTTTCAAACTTTTGAATTAACCGTCATGATGAACTATTTAAAGATTATCGATAATCCCGATCAGGATATTCCATTAGTAACGGTATTGCGGTCACCACTATTTAATTTTGATGAAAAAGAATTAGCTAAAATTAGAATTAAAAGCAAAAATAGCAATTTTTATAGTGCACTTACTTCATATGTAGGTACAAATGATGAATTAAGCAAAAAGTGCAAAAACTTTTTGAATCAATTAGCAGAATTGCGTAGTTTTGCTACAACTCATAGAATTTCTGAATTGATTTGGAGTATATATGAACGGACTAATTTATTAGAGATAATGACGGCTTTACCTAATGGTGAGCAGCGGCGAGTCAATCTCGAAGCATTGTATGAAAGAGCCACTTCATATGAAAGTGCTGGCTTTAAAGGGCTATATCAATTCATTAACTTTATTGATCGAATGAGACGTAGTCAAAAGGATTTAGCACAACCGCTGTTAACTAAAGAAGCTGGTAATGCTGTTAGATTGATGACTATTCATGGTTCTAAAGGACTGGAATTTCCAATTGTCTTCTATGTCGGGATGCAGCATCATTATCAGATGCGTGATCTAAATGGAAACTATATTATTAATTCTGATAGTATGGGGATCACCTTAAGAGAACAAAATTATCGTGTTGACTCACTAGTTAAAGCAATGGGCAATATTACTAAAAAACAACAATTGCTTGAAGAAGAAGCACGTATTCTGTATGTTGCCTTAACTAGAGCAAAGCAAAAGCTGATTCTGGTAGGGGATGTCCCTAGCTTTAATAAAAAAGTTAAAGAATGGTCGACAGAATTAAATCATGCTGGACAACTGCCTTTGATCAATAAATTGTCAGCTACTAGTCCTTTGAGTTTTATCGGACCTTCATTAAGATTTGATCGTCATGTAGCGATTAAGTTAAACGATATTACTAAATCAATTGACCAAAGCCAAAAGATTTTGTTTATTGATTATCAAGATGAAGATACTAAATTTATCAAAAAAGACGAAGATACTGATAATCAAAATGAAAATACAAGCAAATCAGCTTTGTTAACGCAAACGGTTAATAAGCTATATCAATTTAATTATCCTTTTAGGGATGCAAGTGAAACCACGGCTTATCAGGCGGTTTCTGAAATAAAAAAAGCGTTTAATGATCCAATAGATGCAGAATTAGAGAACTCTCATTTATTAACTTCTACTAATCGTTATTTGCAGCCTATTGATACTAAGCCTAATTTCTTGTATCAAACTAAATTTACGGGAGCAGAGATTGGTACAGCTACTCACCTGATCCTGCAATATTATGATTACACTAATGGTAGTGCAGATAATTTAGATCAAGAGATAGCAACGTTGATTGAACAAAAGAAATTAAATCCAGATATTGTTTCAAGTCTGAATAAAGATCAAATTGACTGGTTTGTTCATAGTGATTTTGCAAAAGATTTTTGGAAAGAGCCAACTAATTTAAAACGAGAAGTAGATTTCTCTAGTTTGTTATCAGCTAGAACTTTATTTAAAGGTTTCAGCGATCCTGATGCAAAAATTTTGGTTCACGGTACGATTGATGGTTATTTTGTAGCAAAGAATGGTATCATTTTGTTTGATTACAAAACTGATCATGTAAATAAAACAAATATAGATAAATCTATTGAATTGATTAAAGAAAAATATACTGGTCAGCTTCGCTTGTATGAACAAGCATTAAATGAATTTAGTGAAAAGAAAGTTATTGGTAAATATTTAATTCTGCTTGATGCCAAACAAGTAGTTGAAGTTAAGTAGTTAGAAAGAAGGAAAAAGATGGCAAAGATTTTTGCAAAAGATACCTTTGCTGTTGTTGACTTAGAAACTACAGGGACGCAGCGAGAAAAGGGTCATCATATTATTCAGTTTGGATGTGCCATTATTAAAAATATGAAAGTGGTTAAGACATATTCATTTATGATTAACCCACATCGTGAAATTCCCCAGTCTGTGGTTAATCTAACTGGCATTCATAATGAAGATGTACAAGGAAAAGATGATTTTTCTGTTTATGCTCCAAAAATAATAGAGATACTAAAAGGCACAGTGTTTGTAGCACATAATGTTGATTTTGATTTGCCTTTTTTAAATTATGAATTAGTGCAGCATGGTTATGAAGCACTGACTAATAAGGCTATTGATACGGTAGAATTAGCAAAAATTGCTTTTCCTACCTTGCCATCATATAAGTTAAGTGATTTAACTGCTCAGCTTAAAATTAAGCATCTCAATCCTCATAAGGCTGATTCAGATGCATATGGAACTGCTGTTTTACTGATTAAAATTATTCATAAGTTAGAAAGTTTGCCTCAGGCAACTTTGAATACGTTAAGTTCTCTATCATCAAGTTTAATTCGAGATACTTCGTGGTTAATTACTACAATTGCTGATAATTTGCGTAAGCAAAAAAGACCATTGGGATCAGATTACATGCAGGTCCGCAATATTATTTTGCAAAAACAAAATGACCAATTAGATCGTCATGGAGAGAATGCTCACTTTCCAATAAACGATGATGAAAAGAAGAAATTGTTTAAGGGAAAACTACATTTTCGTCGTGCTCAAGTAGATTTAATTAATCATCTGCATAAATTTGTTAATAATCCTGATAAAAGAGCTATGGTAATTGAAGCACCTAATGGTACTGGTAAAACATTTTCGTATTTATTTGCATATGCGTATCAGCTTTATTCGGGGAGAAAATTAGTAGTTGCTACTCCTACTAAGGTATTACAAGAGCAAATAATTGATCATGAAATACCTCAGCTTTTAAAAGTTATTAAATTAGATTTAACAGCAGAAGTGGTTAAATCAAGCAGTCATTATTTGGATTTAGATGGATTTGTGCAAACAATTTTTCAAGGTACGCCAAATAAAAATACTCTTGTATTACAGATGCAGATTTTAGTTTGGTTAACAGAAACTAAAACCGGTGATTTGGACGAGCTGAATTTGACCAATTATAATGCTCCGTTGTTTGCACAGATTCAGCATCCGGGGGATGCAAGAGTAGGTAGTCGTTTTGCAAGCGTTGATTTCTGGAATTTGGCTCGTAAACGGCAAGAAGAAGCAGATATATTAGTTACCAACCATGCCTATTTAGCTAATCACTATATGGATACTATTTGGGGACAAAATCCATATTTAGTAATCGATGAAGCACATCGTTTTACTGAAAATGTTATTAGCTCACGAAATGATTCGTTGCGTTTTGAGGCATTATGGGGCGTATTGAATTATTTGCGGAATTTGCTGTATTTTTCTAACGACGGTGTGGAGAATCAATTTAATGATAATGTGCAGCTTAACTTTTTATTAAAGAAGCTTGATCCACAGATTTTAGAATTGATTCAATGCATTAACGATTTGCAAAAAAATTTATATGCTCAAAATAAAAATGCTGTTAATAAGACAATTTTGGCTAACGGAACTTTAGAATTAAGTTTTCAAGGCAAGGGTCTATTTAATAAAAATAGTCAGTTTAAGCAATCACTAGGCAAATTCCAACAAAAACTTGAAGAAGTTAGAGAGTTGACTAATCAAGTTTTGTTTGAACTCTATCATGAGCAAGAGCAAGTTTTGACTAATACTGAAACATTACTAAGCGAAATTAGTGAACAAATCGATCGTTTAGATTATTACTCTGAAAAGAGTTATCAGTTAGCAGATATATTGTCGGATTCACAAAATTTAGATCAGGATGGATTCATATTGATGGTTACTAATCCAGATGATCCTCTAAGTACCAATTTGGATTGGTTGATGTTAGATGCAGAAGATGTGCTTAATCAGATATATAGCCGTTTTGATCATATTGCTTTTATCAGTGCTACGTTAACCAGTAACCATAATTTTGATTATGCTATTAATCAATTAGCTCTAAGTAATATGTCTTTAGTGGAATATATAGGTAAGAGTACATTTAATATTAAAAAGCATTTGCAAGTAATTGCAGTGAATAATATGCCTAATCCAGACAGCGAGGCATATGAAGAAGATATTGAGCAAATTTTAATTAATGACTTAACAAATAAAAATCATGTCTTAGTATTGATGACTAATCTGGAGAAGATTCGAACGGTATTTATGGCAATTATGAATTCTCCGGAATTAAAAGACTTTGAGATCTTAGCTCAAGGAATATCGGGTTCTAATAATCGAATTGCAAAGAGGTTTGTAATTGCTAAAAAAGCGATTATTATTGGTGCTGATAGTTTTTGGGAGGGCATCGATTTTCATGATTGTGGCATTGATACTGTATTTGCTGCTCGTTTGCCTTTTGAGTCTCCAGATCAGCCAGAGGTTCGCTTAAGACAGAAGAAATTAGAAGATCAAGGTATTAATGTCTTTGAAAAAGATAGTCTTCCTCGAGCTGTTATTAGGTTTAGACAGGGAATGGGACGCTTGATTCGTGGTGAAAAAGATCATGGACAATATATTATTCTAGATCCTAGATTATGGTCTAAAGAATATGGCAAGGCATTTTTACAGGTGATCCCTGTAAAGGTGAAAAAGGTTACAAAAGAAGAGTTAAAAGAATTAGAAAATAAGAAAAAATGATGATACAAGATGATACAAGACAAACACTAAAATTTATATCATGGGTAATCGGAATTATTGTAATTGCTTTTGTGGCTAGTATTTTGATTTTCTATTATGCGGGTTCTCGAAGTCGTGGTAATAATCAAAAAATTGCGGAAATAGCTCGGACTAAAACACCAATTAAGAACATTCAAAGCTACTATCATTTAGATAGGGGCACTAGTAGCTACGCCATTACTGGAACTGGTAAAAAAGGCAAACGTTATTATTTCGTTTATTTGCCTAATTCTAAAAAAGCATACTTATATCCAGCAAATAAAGGGGTTTCTGAGGCATATATTAAAAATAAGTTTAAATCCTCTCATTCTGATGCTACAATTAATCATATTAATCTTGGTTGGTACAAGGGCCAAGCAGTTTGGGAAGTAGCCTATAAAAAGCACAATGGTAATTTGGGCTATACAATATATGAATTTAAAGATGGAAATGATATTTCAGAAGTCGATAATTTATAGAAACTTTGGTATCATGGAACTGTATAATTGATAAAAAGGTGGACAGGAATTTTATGACAGAATTGATTTCAATTAAAGATTCTTCTAAACATGTTGATCAAGAAGTTAAGATGCATGTTTGGTTAACAGATAAAAGATCAAGTGGAAAAATTATTTTCTTGCAATTGCGTGATGGTACTGCATTCTTCCAAGGTGTAGTTCGTAAAAATGATGTAACAGATGAAGTATTTGAAGTTGCTAAATCACTTAGACAAGAATCTAGTTTTTATATTACTGGTACTGTGCATGAAGATGCACGTTCTCACTTTGGCTATGAGATTCAAATTACTGATTTAAAGGTTGTTTCAAACAATGAAGGTTACCCTATTGGTAACAAGGAACACGGTGTTGATTTCTTGCTTGATCATCGTCATTTGTGGTTAAGATCAAAGAAGCCATTTGCTATTATGCAAATTAGAAATACCATGTTTAAAGCAACTGTAGATTTCTTTGAAAAAGAAGACTTCATTAAGTTTGATGCCCCAATTTTCATGCATTCAGCACCAGAAGGT
Organism: Lactobacillus helveticus; assembly: GCF_046109915.1. Taxonomy (NCBI): domain Bacteria; kingdom Bacillati; phylum Bacillota; class Bacilli; order Lactobacillales; family Lactobacillaceae; genus Lactobacillus; species Lactobacillus helveticus. Next base: position 466,749 of record NZ_CP151471.1, read on the forward strand.
ACTACCCAATTATTCCATGTTGATTACTTTGACCATGATGCTTACTTATCACAATCAGGTCAATTATATGGTGAAGCTGGAGCAATGGCATTTGGTAAGATCTTTACTTTTGGGCCAACTTTCAGAGCTGAAGAATCAAAGGGTCGTCGCCATATGACTGAATTCTGGATGATGGAACCAGAAATGGCTTGGGTGCACCAAGATGAATCATTAGATCTTCAAGAAAGATACTTAGCTTACATGGTTAAGCAAGTATTAGACAAGAACGAATACGAATTGAAGATTTTGGGTAGAGATCCTGAAAAACTTCGTCCAACCACTGAAGGTAACTTTGTTCGTCTTCCATACGATGATGCTGTTAAGATGCTTCAAGATGCAGGTCGTGACTTTAAGTGGGGCGATGACTTTGGTGCACCTGATGAAGGTTATATTTCTGAACAATATGATCGTCCAGTATTTATCGTTAACTATCCAACTTCAATTAAGCCTTTCTACATGAAGAAGAATCCTGATAATCCAAAGGAATACTTATGTGCTGATGTTATTGCACCAGAAGGCTATGGTGAAATCTTTGGTGGATCAGAACGTGAAGGCAATTACGAAGTATTGAAGCAACAAATTATTGATGCTGGCCTTAATCTTGAAGATTATCAATGGTATCTTGACTTACGTAAATTTGGTGGTGTTCCTCACTCAGGCTTTGGTATGGGCTTTGAACGTACTATTGCTTGGGTATGTCACCTTGACCATATTCGTGAAGCAATTCCATTCCCAAGATTGATTAACAGAATGCAACCTTAATAATTTGTGTTAACAATTATGAATATGTAAATCAAAAGTTGGACTATTTAATAGTTCAACTTTTGATTTTGAAAGGAAATCTGCCTTGCAATTTAATGATTATCGCGCCTTAGGCTTTACTACATTACAAAACGGATTGATTGCTTATTATTCTAAGCTTAATATTAGTGATGCAGAATTATTATTAGTTATTCAATTAGAAGCTTTTAATCAACGAGGAGAAAACTTTCCATCAAATGAAAAAATAGCAGCTAATACTAATTTGACAGTAGCAGATGTTGGTAATATTATCCAAAGATTAATTGATCGAGATTATTTAACTATTGAGCAAGTAAAGGATAGTCAAGATAAAATTGGAAATAGGTATAGTTTGAATAAATTATATGATGCTATAGACCAATATATAGATCAAAATGTATTGATTAAGGATAAAAAGAGGGAAAAGACGATATCCGTTTCAGATGATTTGGATAATAATCCATTGAATTATCTAGCTCGTAAAGTTGAAGTGGAATTTGGACGCTATCTGAGCCCAATTGAAAGGGAAGAAGTCGCTCAATGGCTAAGTGTGGATCATTATACTCCTGAAGTGATAGAATTGGCTCTGAGAGAAGCTGTGTTGTCTCAGGCTTATTCGTTGAAATATATTGATCGGGTTTTGCTTAATTGGCAACGGCATAATTTAAAAACTGTTGATGAAATTGAGAGATTTTTAAAGAGGAACAGATAGGATGGTAGAAGATTTATTAAGTGATGACGAAGCACGTACTGTTTTAAAAAGGATTTTAGCAATGTATCCTAATGCCAAAGGTGAATTGCACTGGGATAATACTTTTCATTTGTTATGTGCAGTAATGATGAGTGCACAGACAACTGATAAAATGGTTAATCGAGTTATGCCTGATTTTATTAAAAAGTTTCCTACTCCTGAAGTCTTAGCTAATGCTTCTATTGAAGAGATTGAAAGTACGATTAAAACTATTGGATTATATCGTTCAAAAGCTAAGCATTTAAAAGCTACTGCAAAAATCTTGGTTGAAAAATATGATAGTAAAATTCCTGAAGATAAGAAGACCTTGATGACGTTTCCTGGAGTAGGGGAGAAAACTGCTAATGTAGTTTTAGCTGAAGGTTATGGAGTTCCAGCAATTGCAGTAGATACGCATGTATCACGAATATCCAAGGCGTTTCATATTGTTAATCAAAAAGCTGCTCCACATGAAGTTGAACAAAGATTGGAATCAATTTTGCCTAAGAATGAATGGATAAAAACTCATCATGCTATGATTCTTTTTGGAAGATATACAATGCCAGCAAGGGCCAAGGGAGATCCTTATTCATATTTGAATTAATAATTAAGAGCCGAAAAAGTTTATTTCTACTTACAAAAGCGTTTGGAGAAATAAACTTTTTTTATTAACTATATAATTATAGTGAGTTGTTACTAAATCTAAAGCATATAAAAATAAGTCTGCCTTCACTACGTTCCGGCAGACAAAAGACAAACAAAAATAGCAAACCAATGTCATTAAGTTAAGACATTGACAAACTAGTCTGCTCTTAAAACTTAATTTTTATCTGAATCAGCATGACTTTGTTCATGTTCTTCATTATCTTCATTTCTCGTTGGTCTACTACTTTGAGTATGTGAGGTGGTTGAAGATGATGATTGTTCATGACTTTGACTAGATTGAGATCTTTCAACTCTACTTGATTGACGAGGAGTGCCAGTTTCACTTGAAGAAGATTGAATGTTGTTTGTGTTAACTGAATTGTTTGTATCATTATTGGTATCAGTTTCTTCATCATCTTCATCGTAGCTAGCAGCGCTGTCGCTAACACCAGCAGGAGCATGACCTCTAACGTATAATTGCCAAGTGCCACCAGTTTTTGCACGAATTACTGACTTAGGTTGTTGCCAATTCAGGTTAGGCTTATTTCTCATTAAGTAAGTCATCATGCTCTTATACATTAATTGAGCTGATTGTTGTCCAATACCTGAAATAGTACCATCCTTTAAATTGTCATAACCTGTCCATATACCAATTGCATAAGATCTAGTGTAACCAACAAACCAAGAATCTTTAGGAGTTGAATTATAGCCAGGATATTTTGCCAAATCTTCATCAGAATATTTAACAGTACCAGTTTTACCTGCCTGATAAAGATCAGGAATTTTAGCATTAGTACCTGAACCATGTTTGATAACGCCCTTAAGCATATCAGTAATCATATATGCCGTTGACTTCTTCATAACGCGAACGCCATTGGAATCATAATTTCTGGTCAAACCATCGGGAGTTTCGATTTTAGAAACAAATTGTGGCTTGTGATAGATACCCATTGTAGCAAATGCACTGTAGGCACCAGTCATTTGTAAACTAGAAGCATTTGCACCAATAGCAACAGACAATCCAGAATTTGAAGGGACATTTACGCCTAAGCGACGAGCAAAAGCGGAAGCACGCTTAACTCCAACATCTGCTAATGTTTTAACAGCAGGAACATTACGTGATTGCTCTAGTGCTTTACGCATAGTCATCATACCATCGTATTTATTATCCCAGTCATAAAGCTGAATATTAGTACCAGGGTAAACATACTTACTATCATCTAACATCTTGGCAGTTGACCAATTCAAATATTGGATAGCAGGGCCGTAATCAAGTACTGGCTTGATTGATGAACCAGTAGAACGTCCAGTTTGAACGGCACGGTCAAGTCCAAGTTGAACTGAAGGTAAGTGACGACCACCTAGAATGGCTACAACGTGACCATTATTTGGATCGATTACTGTAGCACCAATTTGCATTTTATTATTTGTAAATGGTACAGAGCCATTATTAGCCAATTCATAGAGCTTGTTTTGAGCTTTTTGATCAATATTAATAGTAATTTTTAGATTATCATTATACGGATCAAAACCCTTACTCTTAACCTCAGAAGTGACTTCCTTAATGTATGGATCATCAATCTTGCGAATCTTTGATTCGTTATCTGCTCTACGTTTTTTTAAACCATGAGTAATTGGCTCATTAACTGCCTGATTATATTCATCCTTAGTGATTTTTTCATTCTGCAGCATAGTCTTTAAAACAATGTTACGACGATATTTAGCCTTTTGAGGATAAAGATAAGGATCATAAGCAACAGGAGCATTAGGCATCCCTGCAATTAAAGCGATTTGAGCTAAATCCAACTTCTTTAATGATTTGCCATAATAATAGTTAGCAGCTGTTCCCATACCATAATTTCCGTAATTCATGAAAACTTTATTGATATAGAACTCTAAAATTTGGTCTTTGCTAAATTCATGTTGTACCTTAACAGCTAACCAAGCTTCTTGGGCCTTTCTTTTTAAAGTACGCTGTGAAGCTGCTGTAGAAAATACTGTTAACTTAACCAGTTGCTGAGTAATGGTTGATCCACCTGCAGCAATACTGTTACTTTTTGCATTAGTAAGCATAGAACCGACAATTCTGATTGGATCTACGCCAAGTTTGTCTTTATAAAAACGTTTATCTTCAACAGAAACTACAGCGTCTTTTAATAGCTGAGGTATATCTTTATTTTTGACATAAATTCGTTTTTCAGAACCAAGTGATAATAAAAATTTACCATCATTATTATATAGACTAGATGTGCCACCACTTTGTAATTGGTCTTGGTTAATATTAGGAGCATCTTTGGCATAAAAAGCAAATAATCCAATTCCCGAAACAACTAATAGCAAAACTATCAGAAAGATCCATTTAACAATTTTGATACCTAGATGACTCTTAGTCGACCTTCGTTTTTGATAATTTCTACGTGATTCACGTCTCATAGTATTTTTATCTTCTATCATAATTCTCTTTCCCTATCTGCAATAAAATTATCAACTGCTTTTAAGTAAGGTAATGTAGGACGAAATCCACTTTTAATTTCGTAGGAATTGTCCTCAATTTCTTTTAAAGTCATAGAACTTTTGTCTTTTTCTCTCCAAGCATTAATTACAAAGCTGGCCGGAGTAACAAAGTATCGTTCTAAACTAGCGAATCTAATAATTGTAAAGCAAATTCCTTTTTGCTTCAAACACGCACTTAAATGAAAAATTTGGTGTTCATGGAAATTTTTAAAAGGAAAGTTAGTTTTATTTCTAGTTTCCTTAGCTTCGAAATCAAGATAATATCCTTTATAAACGCCATTATAATCAGTTGTGGAAGCCTGTCTAAAATAAGCTTCACGAATAACAGCTTTAGAACGTTTAGGATAATCAACTTTAACGATTTGAATAGGGGTAGGCTTTTTATGAACTACTGCAATTTCTTCATTTAAATAATATTTATTTGATTCGTTAATTTGTTGTTCCAGTGTCATCCCACGATCAGAAAAGTTCACGCCTTTTCTATGTGTATATGGATGACGAATTTTATTTTCTTTTTTATTAATAGGTTTTCTAAATGCAGCTAAACTGCCGCTTGGATATTTGACCATTGATTTCACTCCTGTTAGCATTATAGCAATAAAGACTGAATTTTTGAATATAGGGGGCTTCTAATGCAACGTTTATGGGTAACTGGCTATCGTAGCTACGAATTAAATGTGTTTGGTGACAAGGACCCCAAAATTACTATCATTAAATATGCTTTAAAGAATTATTTTAAAGGCTTGCTTGAAAATGATCAGTTAGACTGGATTATTACTGGAGCCAATTTAGGAGTGGAACAATGGACAGCAGAAGTAGGATTGGAATTGGGGCAAAAGTATCCGCTGCGAACTTCCATTATGATTCCGTATGAGAAATTTGCTGATCGCTGGAATGAAAACAATCAAACTAAGTTCCTTATTTTAAAAGAACGAGTCGATTTCTTTGCTTCAACTTCTAATCTGCCTTATCAAAATCCAGTTCAATTGCGCAACTATCAAAATTTTATGCTTCAGCATACTGATCGAGCATTAATGGTATATGACACTGAACATCCAGGCAAGCCAAAATATGATTATAATTTAATTCAAAAGTATCAAAAAGCTGAAGAATATCCCTTGGATTTAATCGATTTTTATGATTTGCAAGATGCAGCAGAGGAATATCAAGAGGCTCATCAGAGAAATTATTTCTCTGAATAATTTTAAAGTTTTATAAAAATGAAAATCTTGGTTTTAACTGAGCCATCTTTTTGCTAAAATAAAATTGAATGTAAAGGAGTTGTCAGTAAGATGGCAAGTTTAAACGATATTAAACTGTCTGCACAAGACATATTGAAAAAACAATTTAGAAGTAAAGTAAAAGGCTATGATCCAGACGAAGTTGATGCGTATTTGGATGAAGTTATCTCAGATTATGAGAATTTTCAACAAATTATTGAAGACTTATATGGTCAAATTGGCACGCTTCAACGTCAATTAATGGATGAAAAACAAAAAGAAAAGAAAACAGTCGAAACAGAGAAGGAAGATAAAGTAAAGACTTATACTCCAACTCATAGAAGAACTGCTTCAGTTCCTAATTTTGCCAATGAAGATGATGATAATCATGGCGAAATCTCAACTAACATGGCCATTATTCAACGAATTTCAACTTTAGAAAGAAAAGTTTATAATCTTGAACAACATGTTTATGGTGTAAAGCATTAATTTTTGCTATAATGGTTAATGGTGTGAATCTTGAGTAGTCGCGGTTAGCTATATGCTAACTGAGGAAAGTCCACGCACGCACAAGCTGCGATGCTTGTAGTGATCGTATTCAGCTCAATAAGCTGGAGAAGAGTTTTGAAACTTTTACGGCGGAAAAAGTGCTAAATCTTTTGACATGCATTACTATCCTGAAAAGTGCCACAGTGACGAAGCAAAATTAGAAATGATTTTGGTGGAACGAGGTAAACCCTGCGAGCGTGAAACCCAAATTTGGTGGGGGAGTCTTGGTCTAAGAAAATGAACTAAAGACCAGGTTATTGTCTTTGACAATAAAGATAGATGACTACTAAAGGTAATTTTTGCCAGGATTACTGGAACAAAACGTGGCTTATAGAGATTCACATTGGCAGAGTTGGGCTTAAGTCCAGCTCTTTTTTTATTTTTATTAACGAAAGAGAAATAATGAAAGAATATCAACTTTATACAACTATGGGCGCTGGATTTGAAAGCGTCGTAAACAAAGAATTACAGGGCATGGGTTACCAGACTAAAGTCGAAAATGGACGTGTATTTTTCAAGGGTACCCAAGAAGATATTGTAAAAACTAATTTATGGTTAAGAACCGCAGATAGAATCAAAATTTTATTGAAGGAATTTAGAGCAACTGATTTTGACACTCTATTTAATGAAGTTTACGACTATAATTGGGCGGATTTATTACCAGTAGATGCTAAATTTCCCGTTCAAGGTCGTGCAGTTAAATCAAAGCTTCATTCTGAGCCCGATGTTCAATCAATTGTGAAAAAGGCCATTGTCAATAAGATGATTGATCAATACCATAGACGAGGCTTCTTACCAGAAACTGGTAGTGAATATCCATTAGATGTTCATATTTATAAAAATGTGGCTCGAATTTCATTGGATACTACTGGAGCTAGTCTTTTTAAACGAGGCTATAGAGTAGAACATGGTGGCGCCCCACTTAAGGAAAACTTTGCGGCAGGATTATTAAAATTAACTCCATATAATGGTACGCATCCCTTAATTGATCCAATGACAGGTTCTGGGACTTTAGCAATTGAAGCGGCTTTGATTGCTAAAAATATTGCGCCAGGGACATGGAGAGAATTTGCTTTTGACAATTTTGATTGGTTTAATCACGACTTGCATAAAATTGCATTAGAAAAAGCAAAAGCAGAAGTTAAACCATTGGATGCACCTATTTGGGCTAGTGATATTGATCAATCGGTACTTGAAATTGCTAAATTAAACGCTCATAATGCTGGTGTTTTACAAGATATTTGCTTTAAACAAGTTGCTGTTAAAGACTTTACCACTGATTTGGAAAACGGCATCATTATTGCCAATCCACCTTACGGTAAACGACTCAAAGATCGTGAATCCGCTGAAGAATTATATAAGCAAATGGGCGAAGTTTTGCGTCCATTAGATTCATTTAGTCAATATTATTTAACAGCTGATCCTAATTTTGAAAAATGTTTCGGGGCTAAAGCAACTAAAAAGCGTAAATTATTTAATGGTAATTTGAGAGTAGATTTCTATCAATATTGGGCAAATATAAGATAAAAAATGATTACAGAAGATCTAAAGATCTAAATACTGAATTTTGGGTGATTTCTGATACACATTTAATTGCTAAAAGCCTGCACGATGAAGGGCAAGCTTTTTCGCAAATGCAAAAAACTAGTCAGGGTAAAGATCTGTATTATCAAGAGACTGCTTTGACAGCGTTTATGCGAATGGCACAAAGAAAAAAGCCTGCAGCAATTATTGTTACGGGAGATATTACTTTTAATGGAGAAAGAGTTTCAGCTGAAAAGTTTGCGGAAATTTTCAAGCCTTTGAAGCATACTCAAGTCTTAGTCTTACCGGGAAATCATGATATTTTTGATGGCTGGGCTAGAGAATTTCGCGGTAAAAAGCAGTTCTATGCTGGTGAAATTAGTCCAATGTTTTGGCGCTCAATTTTTGCTAAATCCTATCGTCAGGCTTTTAATACGGATGACAGTTCATTAGCATATAGTGTGCAATTAAATCCGCAATATTTTTTAATATTGGCAGATTCCAACATATATGGCACAGAAGAAACAACTGCAGCCCCACATACGCGAGGTATGATTGGTAAATCTCAACTTAAATGGATTGAAAAACAATTGCAGTATGCTGAAAAAAATCAACTTCGCCCGATTTTATTTATGCATCATAATTTGTATGCTCATAATCCTGCTGTGAATAAAGGGTATGTAGTTGATGATGCAGTTGAGTTGCGACGACTTTGTAGCAGATATAATGTTAAATTAGCTTTTACTGGTCATATCCATGCGCAAAACATTATGGGCCCACAAGAAACAACTCCTACTACTGAAGTTGTTACTTCAAGTTTTTGTTCAAATGATCAAGGATATGGGGTTGTCCGTGTTCATTCACGACATATTACATATGTAAGACGCAATTTTGATATGACAAGATACTTGACTGATCAAGAAAAAGAAAATTATACTTTAGAACACTTCCATAAGTATTTAAAGGATTTACAATTAGGGAGTATCTCTGCAGATATGATGCAAAGTGAATTGAATAAGTATCATGATGATATAGATTTGGTTCGAGCAATGGGAAAATTGTTTGGCTGGATGAATTATCATTTTTTCACTGGGCATAATCATATTAAGGTTAGTGAATTGAATAAAATTCATTCTTCTCAGGCCTACCAAGTGTTAATCAAGCATCATCCTGAATATAGATTGTATTTAGAGACTTTGTATGACACCACTTCACATAGTAATTTACAAGTAAAGATAAGATACTGATAAATAAGAGAGTATGAGCCATCTAAGTGTATAATTTTTTGCGGTAAGTTGAATAATTAATTAAAAAAGCTCAAATCCTTTGAAATTGGACTTGAGCTCAAGCAAAAAGACCAGTAGTCTGATGTTAACGAAAAAAACACATTAGAAGCTGGTCTTTTATGGAATCTATTATAGCTGATATCGTAAAAATTATTAAGTCTGAAAATAATGTTATTGCCCGTGAAAAGGCATTAATGTGCTATTTCTTTGATCTGATTAGAGAATTGATGACAGCAGCACTAGAAGAAGTTGATGCTGGTCTAGTTGAAGAGACTAAAAAGCAAGGCTATCAGATCGAGAAGAAAAATAAGCGTTCAGTTGTGACTGCCTTTGGTGAAATCAGCTATTGGCGCAGAAGATATGCTTGTCCTGGCAAAAAGGCTAAATATCCACTGGATAAGCTGATGGGCTATGACAAATATAAGCGTTACAGTGTTTTGGCAGTGAAGGATATTTTGCAGGTTAGCGCCGTGGCAACTTACCGCAATACTGCTTTAGCTGTTAATACTCTCTCCTGTTTCAATATTAGCCATAGTCAAGTTGGCAAGCTGATTGTGCAAGCAGGCAAACAGATTAAAGCACAGCAGCAGTCTGAGGAAAGATACGATGGTATTGCTCAAAAGAAAAAGGTGCCAGTGCTTTATCTTGAAGGCGATGGCGTTGTGATCAAGGGCACCAAGAAGCGACTGGAATTTCATCGCTATCAAGTCTGCGAGGATATTATTAATTTAAGCAAGACACGCAGAAAGAGAGTACAGGCCAAAGAGTTTGTTTCTTTAAGCCGCTTGGATGCTTTGCAAGAAATTAAAGCTTATTTAGCCAATACCTATGACTTAAGCGATACTTTAATCATCAGTAATGCCGATGGCGGTGCTGGCTATGCCAAGAAAGACTTTGATGAAATAGTTGGCTATTGCCGGCAGCACGAACACTTCTTGGATGTCTTTCACTTGAACAAAAAGATTAAAGATCGTCTAAGCTTCATGCCGGCCATGCAAGGCAAATTGATCAGTGCAGTTGAGTTTAAATATGACCGTCACTTGACTGACGTGATTTTAGACACGATTGAAAGCAATCTGATTGATGAGCTGAATACGCCAGAAAATCATGAGAATTTAAGGCGCCTGCGCAGCTATCTTCATCGTCGCTGGGTGGATATTAAGCCATTCAAAATGCGTCATTTGTCAGTAATTAAGGCAATTGGCTGCTGTGAGAGCAATCACCGCAAGTATACTTATCGCGTCAAAGGGCAAGGAAAATACTGGTCAGAAGATGGTGCCGAAGGAATTCTGCGTGTGCTGACTTGCATTAAAAACAAAGAGCTGGAATACTGGCTTAGCAGTGAATTTGCAGGTGGGCAGCTCGATATTGGTGATCAGGAAGAATTGAAAGGTGCAGTTCGTGCCAGCCTAAGAAAGACGCATGAAGCTCATCTGGGCATTCATCACGGCGCCATTGAAAGCTTAACAGCAGGACATAGCTATTTAAACGATTTTAGCAGAAAAATAAATCAAATAAATATTTAAGAAATTAAGGTCAGACTAATGGCTAATAGCCTACCGCAAAAATATTGACACTTACATGAGCCATTTCATACTCTCTTATTTTGGTGGTTTTTGATACAATAAGAAAAGGAATAATTGATATGTAGGGTGTGATCTAAATTCTAAAATCTAAACGGCATTTTATATTTTTAGGAACGATTGGAGTAATTTATTACTCATGGCTTTTAATCGTTCTTTTGATAGCTTTCATTTTGGGTTATGAAGGAAATAAAGCAATTAGTATTCCTGGTATAGTAGTTGGATGCATTTTTATTGTTTTATTAGCATATACATTACTGTATTCATTTTTTGAAAAAAGCCAAAATAAATACTTGCTTAAATTACCATATCGAACTCAAATGGAGGTAAACAAACCAATTTTAATTGCAAAATGGCATATGTTTGAAATTTATCAATTAAAGAGTGAGTTTCAAAGCTATTCTGTTTTAGTTTTTTCAAGAAAGAAGAATGAATATAGATGAAATCAGATATTGAAATTGCACAAGAGACTAAAGAATTACCAATTAAAGAAATTGCCGCAAAGGTTAATCTTAAAGAAGAGGATTTAGAACCATATGGATATGATAAAGCTAAAATTAATTGGCAGGCTATCAATCGTATTTCCAAAAGTAAAAAATTAGGAAAATTAATTTTAGTAACTTCTATTTCACCAACACCTGCTGGTGAAGGTAAGTCTACTATTACTATTGGCTTAGGTGATGCTATTAATAATCAATTGCACAAAAATACGATGATTGCCTTGCGTGAACCATCAATGGGCCCTGTCTTTGGACTTAAAGGTGGTGCTACTGGTGGTGGTATGGCACAAATCATCCCAATGGAAGATATTAATTTGCACTTTACCGGTGATATGCATGCTCTAACTGCTGCAATTGATACGTTAGCTGCTTTAGTTGATAACTATATTTATCAAGATAATAGCTTAAACATTGATCCAGAACGAATCCTCTTAAAGCGTGGTTTAGACGTTAATGATCGTGCCTTGAGAAATATTACAGTTGGTCAAGGTTCTAAATTTAATGGTATTGAACACAAGTCGAGTTTTGCTATAACTGTAGCCAATGAATTAATGGCAATTTTATGTTTAGCAACAGATATCGATGACTTAAAAGCTCGGATTGGGGATATGCTTGTAGGTTATACCAAGGATGATCAACCAGTATATGTTAAGCAATTAGGCTTCCAAGGAGCAATTGCGGCACTACTTTCTAATGCATTGAAACCAAATTTGGTTCAAACACTTGAGCATACGCCAGCTTTAGTTCATGGTGGTCCATTTGCAAATATTGCTCACGGCGCCAACTCAGTTATGGCTACTAATTTAGCATTGCATTTAAGTGATTATGTTTTAACTGAAGCTGGTTTTGGTAGTGATCTTGGCGGACAAAAGTTTATGGACTTTGTATCTAAACATTTGGATAAACAACCAGATGCAGCTGTTGTTGTAGCTACTGTTCGTGCTCTTAAATATCAGGCTTTAGGAGATACCAAACACTTAGATGAAGAAAATCTTACTGCTTTAAAAGCTGGTTTTAAGAATCTAGAACGTCATATGAATAATATGCGTTCATACAATGTACCAGTAGTTGTGTTAATTAACCAATTTGCATCAGATACTGAAACAGAACTTGACTTGCTTAAAAAGTTAATTGAAGAACAAAATATTCCAGCTGAAGTTGTTGCTTATCATGATGAAGGTTCCAAAGGTGGAATCGAGGCTGCACAAACAGTTATTGATTTAGCAAATTCAAATAAAGCCAACATAGTATCAACATATGATGAAGATGATGATGTAAAAAACAAGATTGAAAAAGTAGCTACTAAAATTTATCATGCTAGCGGAGTAAAATATACAGAAAAAGCTAATAAACAAATTGATGAATTAATTAAATTAGGAAAAGAAAAGCTGCCTGTAATCATTGCCAAAACCCAATATTCATTTAGTGATGACAAAAAACAATTAGGTGCTCCAACCGACTTTAAGTTACATGTAAAGGGTGTTAGTTTGAAAAATGGTGCGCGTTTTATTGTTGTAACTACAGGGCACGTATTAGATATGCCAGGTTTGCCTAAGCATCCCGCAGCCTTGGATATTGATGTTGATAATAATGGTAAAATTAGTGGGTTATTTTAATAAAAGATGCAGTTTTTATATTTATTTATTTCATTATTTGTAGTTTTAGCAGATCAAGGCTTAAAAAGTTATATTGTAAGCCATTATAGTGTAGGTGAAGTTCATCAAATTATTCCAGGAATCCTATCGTTTAATTATTTGCAGAATGATGGTGCAGCTTGGAATATTTTAACGGGTCAAATGTGGCTATTTTACGGTATTAGTGTGATCGCTATCGGCGTTTGTTTATATTTTTTATTTAACAAAAAGTATAAAAATGCTTTGTTTGACGTTGGCTTAGCCTTAGTATTAGGTGGCATTATTGGTAATTTTATTGATCGACTTCACTTAAAGTATGTGGTTGATATGCTTCAACTTGATTTTATTAACTTTAATATTTTTAATATTGCTGATACTGCTATTACAATCGGTGTGCTCATTATATTTATTTACTTAATTTTCTTTGCAGATAAGGATGATCAAAATGCCTAAAAAATATGAATTACAGGTTGAAAATGAGCACGGACGCTTAGATAAATTTGTTTCAGAACAAATACCTGATTTGTCTAGAACTAGAGTAAAAGAATTAGTTAAAGAAAAAGAGATTTTAGTTAATCATAAGGTAGAAAAAGTTTCTTACAAGATTCAAGCAGGAGATAAAATTGAAATTAATGTTCCAGCGGTAAAACCTTTGGATGTTGTTCCAGAAAATATTCCCCTTGATATTGTGTATGAAGATGAAGATGTGATTGTGGTAAATAAGCCACAAGGCATGGTAGTGCATCCCGCACCGGGCCATCCCGACCATACGTTGGTGAATACACTTCTTTATCATACTCAAGATCTAGCACAATCGTCTGAAGGTTTTAGACCAGGTATTGTGCATCGAATTGACAAAGATACTTCGGGCTTATTGATGATTGCGAAAAATGCTAAGGCAAGGGAATCTCTTGAAGATCAATTGGCACATAAGACGAATAAGAGAATATATTGGGCTATTGTCCATGGTAATTTTGGTGAAGAAAATGGTGTAATTGATGCACCAATTGGTCGTAATCCATATGATCGTAAAAAAATGGCGGTTGTAGAAAATGGTAAAAAGGCCGTCACTCATTTTAAGGTTCTCAAGCAATTTAAAGGTTATAGTTTAATTGAGTGTCAGCTTGAAACAGGACGGACTCATCAAATCAGAGTGCACTTAGACTATATTGGACATGCAGTTGCAGGAGATCCTTTGTATGGTCCGCGTAAAACTTTAAAAGGAAATGGCCAATTTTTACATGCTAAAGTTTTAGGCTTTAAACATCCCAGAACAGGCAAATGGTTAGAATTTACGGTTGAACCACCTAAGATTTTTCAAGATACGTTAGCTCAATTAGAAAAAGCAAGTGAATAAAAATGAAACGTTATTTGATATTAGAAGATGGAAGTTCTTTTGCTGGTGAAGGCATAGGAGCAAGCATAATTTCTACAGGTGAATTAGCAATTCAAACTACTAATTTTGGTTATCAGGAGGCCTTAACCGATCCTACTAATGCTGGGAAAATTTTGGTTTTCACCTCACCGATGATTGGTAATAATGGTATTAATGCTATTGACTATGAAAGTATTGATCCAACTGTCAAGGGAATCATTGCCAATGATATTGCTTTGAATATTTCAGACAGTGAAAATTTTGAAGATCTTAGTTCTTTTCTGAAAGAAAAAAAGATACCAGCTATTTTTAAGGTAGATACGCGTGCACTTGTTCATCGTCTAATGGAAGAGGGAACAATTAAAGCTTCAATTATGGATACCAATGATGAGCATGCTTTTGATCAAATCAAAGCTTTAGTTCTTCCTAAAAATAAATCAGCAATGGTCTCAACTAAAAATGCTTATGCATCCCCCAATGTGGGAAAAACAGTGGCAGTTTTAGATTTAGGATTAAAGCATTCTATGTTAAGAGCTTTATCTTTGAGAAAAGTAAATGCAACTGTTTTACCTTATAATGCTAGCCCGGTAGATGTAGAAAATTTGCGCCCTGAAGGGATCATTATTTCAAATGGTCCAGGTAAACCAGAAGAAATCATTGATAAAATTACTCCAGTTTTAGATCAATTTTATGGTAAGTATCCAATTTGGGGAATTGGATTAGGCTTTTTAGTGTTGAGTGACTATTTAGATTTTGAATTGGTTAAGTTACCGCAAGAATTTAATGGGATTAATTATCCAGTAATTGAGCAGAATACTAATGCAATTTGGCAAACGTCAATGAATATTGACCAATTAGTATTGCCTGATAGTATAAAGATGAATATGAATCGTGAGTATTTTGATCTTCACAGTGAATTGAATGCAGGATTTTGGAATATAAAAGATAAAATAGTAGCAACTGCTTTTAATCCAGAAGGAGCTCCTGGCTCACATGATGCAGATGAAATTTTCGATTATTTTTTACAAATGATGGAGTAAATTATGCCTCTAGAAAATGATTTAGATAAAGTATTAATTATCGGATCAGGACCTACATTAATTGGCAGTGTAGCTGAGATGGATTTAATGGCTACAGAAGCTATTGATGCTTTAACTGAAGAAGGAATCCAAGTTATACTGGTTAATCCTAATCCTGCAACCATTTCTACGGATAAGAAACCTAATGTCACTGTATATTTGGAACCGATGACGTTAGACTTTCTTAAACGAATTTTGCGCATGGAAGAACCCGATGCAATTATTACAGCATATGGTTCTACTAACGGATTAAAAGTTGCTCATAAACTGTTGCAAGATGGAATTTTAGAGCAAATGGGAATCCAATTATTAACTTTGAATTCACGTATCTTGCAGATGGGGAATCAGAAAAAAAGAACCGAGTTTTTAAATAAACTAGGAATTGATACTAGTGAATCCTGGGAACTAAGCCAAACTGCTCAAGATAATTTAATTGTTGCTATGGATAGTTTGCTTGCTAAAGTTACATTTCCAGTTTTAGTTACTAAATATAATCGATATGTTCATAATGAACATTTACGTTTTAAAAACAAAGAAGACTTAATTGTCTACTTTAAGGAAGAGAGTCAAACTGATAACTTTACATGGAAGAATTATCGATTGACAGAAGATCTTTCAGCTTGGGAAGAAGTCATTGTTGACGTAATACGTGATAAAGATGGAAATTTAGTATTTACTAATTTTGCGGGTTCTATTGAACCAGTCGCAATAAATTATGGAGATTCTGCTGTTGTTATGCCATCTCTAACTTTGAATAATGATCATATTCAGGAGTTAAGAGAATCAGTTAGACGAATTGTAGATAATTTAGGAATTGTTGGTTTTACAAGTTTTCATTTTGCTATTAAACACCATGGAACTCAAATTAAATCTAAGTTATTGACGATTCGTCCTCGATTAACTCGTAGTTCTGTTTGGGCTCAACGAATTGGCATGTACGATGTAGGTTATGTGGTAAGCAAAGTAGCTATTGGCTATCGATTAAATGAAATAACTGATCCATTATCAGGATTAAATGCTTCTATTGAACCAACTTTAGATGCGATAGCAATTAAAATACCATATTGGTCATTTACCGGCTCAGGCTACAACCATTATCAATTAAGTAATCGAATGCAAGCCAGTGGTGAAGCGATGGGTGTGGGGCGCAATTTCGAAACTGCATTTCTGAAAGGACTGGATGCAACTACTAACCTTGATTTAGGTTGGAACGCTTTTGTAGAAGAAAGTCGCAAAACAAATGAAGAGATAATTGCAGATCTTAAGCATCCCGATGAATTACATCTAATTAAATTGTTAGCAGCTATTAAAGAAGATATTCCTTTTAGTGAATTGCAACAGCTTACAGGATTACATCCTATTTATTATCAAAAATTACTTCATATTGTTGCCATTATTAATAAGTTGGTACAAAATAAAGAACATTTAACTTTAGAATTAATTAAAGAAGCAAAGGACTATGGATTCTTTAATCCTTTGCTTGCTAAAGTGTTAAATATTTCTGTAGAGGAAGTACGATCATTAATTAGTAAATATAATTTGGAACCATCGTTTTTAAAGATAGATGGTTCAGCTGGAGTTTATCGTCCTAACGGGTGTGCCTATTATGGCGCATATGATGTTCAAAATGAAGCTAAAGATCTGGTAGCAGATAAGAAGATCCTGATTTTAGGCATGTTGCCATTACAAGTTTCGGTAACTAGTGAATTTGATTACATGATTGCTCACGCAGCTAAAACTTTACATAAGAATGGCTATGTTACAGTTTTACTATCAAATAATGATGAATCTGTATCATCTAGATATAAAGATATTGATCGAGTATATTTTGAATCAATTACGTTAGAAAATATTTTAACTATTGTTAAGAGAGAAAATATTAAAGATGTACTTTTACAGTTCTCAGGCAAAAGAGTAAGTGCTTTAAGCAAACAGCTAGAAGAAAATGGGCTGCATATTATTGGTCAATCAAAAACTAAGGATCCACGGGATACTATTACAGACTTACTAGATCACCCATTAACGAATTTAAAACGAGTTCCATCTTTGAAGACGACAAATCCTGAAGCAGTATTTAAGTTTGTTGATCAATATGACTTTCCGATTTTAATTGGAGGTATGAATAAGGAAAATAAGTTAAAATCTGCTGTGGTTTATGATGTGCCAGCAATTAAGAGATATTTAGCTGAAAATCAAGTGGATCAGATCACTGTGTCTCAATTTATTGAGGGAAATAAGTATGAAGTAACGGCCATTTCAGATGGTGAAAATGTTACTTTGCCTGGTATTATTGAACACTTAGAACAAACAGGCTCACATGCCTCCGATTCAATAGCGGTTATTAAACCTCAGAATTTGTCTCTGGAACAACAAAAAAAGATTGAACAACAATCGATTAAATTGATTAAAGTGTTACAGACAAGAGGTATCTTCAACTTGCATTATTTGCGGGTAAATGATGAGTTGTACTTATTGCAAATCAAGCCTTATGCAGGCCATAATGTAGCGTTTCTATCTAAATCTTTAAATAAAGATATTACTGCTTGTGCTACAGAGGCATTAATTGGTCATAATCTGCAAGAATTAGGATATCCTAATGGACTGTGGCATACTAGTAATTTTATTCATATTAAAATGCCAGTATTTTCTTTCCTCAATTACAGTAGTGGCAACACATTTGATTCTAATATGAAATCATCTGGCTCAGTAATGGGACGAGATACTCATTTAGCTAAAGCTTTGTATAAAGGGTATGAAGCTAGTGATTTGCACATCCCTAGTTATGGAACGATTTTCATTTCAGTTAGAGATGAAGATAAAAATCGGGTAACAGAATTAGCTCGTAGATTTGACAGATTAGGCTTTAAATTAATTGCTACAGAAGGAACTGCAAATATGTTTGCGGAAGCAGGGATTACTACCGGAGTTGTAGAGAAAGTTCATAATAATCCGCGAAATTTATTAGAAAAAATTCGGCAACATAAAATTGTAATGGTAGTAAATATTACTAATCTTTCTGATGCAGCTAGTGAAGATGCGTTAAGAATAAGAGATGAGGCATTGTATACTCATATTCCTGTCTTTTCAAGTATTGAAACTGCAGAATTAATTCTAGATGTATTAGAATCGTTGGCATTGACGACGCAACCAATTTAAAATAAAAACCAAGTTACTATGTAAATAACTTGGTTTCTACCAAATAAGCATGTTAAGTAAAACATGCTTATTTTTTATTAACTTTCATTGCCATGATTTCTTTTTCTTCCGGAGTAACTTCGATAGAATTTTGACCAGTATAGATGACGAAACCAGGTTTAGCACCATTAGGCTTTTTAACACGTTTGTCTTGTACATAATCGACTTGAACGTGGGCAGAATTCTTAGCCTTGGAAAAGAATGCGGCAATTTCAGCTGCTTCTTTAATGTCGTCATCAGATGGCTGATCATCTCGTAAAATCACATGAGAACCGGGCATGTTTTTGACATGGAACCAGTAATCAGACTTATTGGCCTTTTTTAAAGTTAACCAGTCATTTTGATAATTATTTTTACCAACTAAAACATGCTTGCCAGAAGAAAGCTTAAATTCATTCAAATTACGCTCTGTAATTTTCTTTCTTCGTTTATTTTTCTTTTGTTTCCGAATATATCCTTGATTAATCAACTCATCAGTAATTTGATCGATATCTTGTGGATCTGCATTATCAATAGCTGTTTGAATAGAATCAAAGTAACGCAAATTTTCTTCAGCTATTTTAATTTGTTCATTAATGTGCTTAATTGAATCACGTAGTTTTTTATATCGAGTAAAATATTTTTGAGCATTACGTGCAGGTGAAAGGGCAGGGTCTAATTTAATTTCAATGGGTGCATTGTTTTCGTAATAATTAGGTAATGAAACGGTAGTCATACCCGGTTTCACTTGATTTAAATTAGCGTTTAAAATTTCACCCTTAATACGATATCCTTCAGAATTTTCGGCAAGATCTAGTTGCTTTTTTAGTTTTTTGATTTTCTTGCTTAATTTCTTTTGTTCATTTTTGACAACACGTTCTACCTGACTAGCACGTTGCTTTACCCAATCACGATTAGCTTGATATTCATAAAATTCATCTAATCCTTTATTAAGATCTGGATTTGAACTTTCTTTTTCAAGTTCCAGATGATAAGGCAAATAACAAAAAATCTTTCTTTTATTATTAGGAGTTTTTAAAACAAATGCGCGAGGATTTTTAAATTGATTAAAGAATGTTTTAAAAGACGAATAGCTGTAATCATCCTCTAAATATCCTAGCAATTCATTTCTATCGTCCTTATCCAAACCATCCATCTGTTTAGATAATTCATTTGGATCATTTTCATTGCTCAATTGCTTAAACTTATCTTCAGATAAAGTTAATCCGTTTAGACCTGGCTTTAATGGTGGTAATTCATATTTTGCTTTGGGGAGTAAAATACGAGCTCTGTTTTCATCAGGATTAATTCTCTTTAACAAGTCAATAATATGATTATCTTTTTGATTGTAAAGAATAACATTACTATGACGCCCCATTAATTCTACAGAAAGAACTAATTCTACTTCATCGCCTAATTCGTTTCGATTGCTGAAATGGAAGTTAGTAATTCTATCTAAGCCTACTTGTTCAATAGATTGTAAAACGGAACCTTCTAAGTACTTTCTTAACACCATTACAAAAATAGGTGCCTTATCAGGGTTATTAATTGTTTGCTCAGTTAAATACATTCGTGGATATTGAGCATTCGCTGAGATTAAAAACTGATAATTCTTTCGATTTTTTCTAAAGATTAAAACCAAGTCTTGATCAAAGGGCTGATAAATTTTTGATAAACGACTTCCTACTAGGGTAGGGGTTAAATCTTGTAATAAACTATGGATAAATAATCCATCAAATGCCATAATAAATCACCTCAAAATACGTCTAATATTATAACAGTAAAAGCAAAGATTCTAAAATTATTAGTGTTCTTTACCATATTATCAAATAGATTATTAAATGATAAAATACAGTTATAGTAATCTAATTTGGAGAAAAAGGACCTTGTATATGGATGTACGCGTGGTGCTAGTTAAATCGTTTTAGTTAATAAAAAAGTCCAATCGGACTAGACTCAAGTTGTAGTATTCAATAGAAAAGAGTCTGATCTGATTGAACTGCCTTAAGCTTAAGCGTTTTAGCCACCATTTACAAGTTAGTTTTAAAGATTTAGTGATAATTTGTCGGCACTGGTATCGTTTATCTGCTCCGGCTGAATTTAGTCAACGGCGAAACATCAACCGGGTAAAAGCTACGGACAGTCTGATTTTGGCTTTACTTATCTGGCAAGCTAAGACAGGAATTGAATCACAAAGAAGATTCTGTGAATGTTTCAATTGTTTATCACACTCACGTTTTAATCGACGTTCACGTCAGCTATTGCAATTGATTTATCAGATACGGCAAGAAATGAATAAAAAGGTTGACCTGAATGGACAGTTCTTGATCATTGACAGCTTTCCGGTACCTGTTTGCCAACCAATTCGCAACTATCGTGCTAAAATTTTTCGCGGTTATGCCAACATTGGTTATAAGGCCACCAAGAAAATTTACTTTTATGGTTTCAAAGTTCATGCCATTGTTAGCGATGACGGTTACATTCTTGATTATGTAGTAACAAAAGCATCAGTTCATGATGCCAGGGAGACAGTTGAACTGATGGAAAATACCCATCCATCTAATTACTATCTTCTTGGCGACGAAGGCTATTTAGGCAAAGAACTGCATCAACAGCTAAAACAAATGGGTTATGAACTTTGGACACCATATCGTAAAAATATGACAGGAGCTAAAAAGCACAATGATCATCAATTGATGGCTATTCGCAGAACAATAGAAAGCGACTTTTCGCTTCTGACCTATTACAATGCCGAGAACAATCGAGCACGTAGTCTGATAGGCTTTCAAAGCCGGTTAGAAATTGCAATTTTAGCTTATAATTTGGCTTATTGTCTAGAACGATTTAACTAGCACCACGCGTATGGATGTATTATTTTTTAGTACAATTGCTGATCAAATTAAAAAGGAAATAAATCACAAATGTGGTTTAAATATTTCACAAACTAGAATTTTGCTTTTTTTTGATGATACAAATAATAAAGCTTTAGTAATGGGGAAATTAGCTAAAGCACTTAATATTTCTTTATCTACCTTAAGTCGTCAGCTTCAGCAAAAGAAGACTAAAAGTCTTATAGAAATTACACGTTCTGAAAAAGACTCTAGCAAAATTGTAAATTTAAGCGCAGAAGGTATAAAGAAAGCCAAAGAACTTAAAAATACACTTAACAAAATTGAAGAACTTTTATTTGTATATCTAGATTCTGATGCATCAAGTTTATTTATCAAGCAACTTAATCAAGTTGCACAAGCGTCTACATCATTAGAAGGCTTGGAATAGGTGTGTATTTACTGGTTTTATGCTATAATTCTTCTGTATTATATAATTAAAGAAATTGGGAAGGGGAAATAAATTGAAAATCGCATTAGTTACTGACAGTACTAGTGTCTTAACTGACCAAGAAGTTAAGGACAATAATATTAATGTGGTTCCGATTCCCGTCATCGTTGGCGACAAGGAATACTTAGAAGGAGTTAACATTACCTCTGCGGAGCTTTTTGAAAAACAAAAGCAAGGCGCAGCTTTTCCTAAGACTTCGCAACCAAGCATGGGTCAAATGATTGAATTATGCAATAAGCTTCATGGAGAAGGATATGAAGCCATTATTGCTATTACTTTATCAAGTGGTATTTCTGGATTTTATCAAAACATGGTAAATATGGCACATAATAATCCGGAATATAATTTGTATCCCTATGATTCTAAAATGACCGTTAGATTACAAGGTTATTTGGTGTTAGCTGCTGCTAGAATGATAAAAAATGGCATGGAACCAGAAGCTGTTTTAAAGAAATTAGATGAGGTTCGTAAGACAATTGATGAATATTTTGTAGTTGATGATCTTAAGAATCTAAGCAGGGGTGGACGTTTAAGCAATGCAGGTGCATTTATTGGTACAATGTTGCAAATAAAGCCATTATTAACATTTAATAGTGATGGTAAAATCGTTGCTTTTGAGAAAATCAGATCTTTGAAACGTGCTGTTGCTAAAGTTAAGAAACTTACTTTGGAAAAAACTGCAGAATTGCCTTATAAAGATAAATTACGATTATTTGTATTTCATTCTAATGATCTTAAACAAGCAGAGGATATAAAACAGTTCATTAATACTAACTTCCCAGATAAGCCTGTTGATGTAGCTGAGTTTAGTCCAGTGATTGCTACACACTTAGGTGAAAAATCTATTGCAATTGCATGGATGATAGACATTGATAAATTAGATTTAACTAAATAAGAAAAAGGCACTGTTAAGTTAAAAAGCAAACAGTGGCTTTTTTATTATGTACTTGCAATAGCAAAAAATATTATAGATAATAAAATAAGCTTAATAATAAAAATACTATTAAAGCCGTTTCAAATAGCAATAACCATTTTATTATTAACAATGTCATAAAATAAAAAGCACCAGTTCGTATAAAAATTGGTGCTTTTAGTTATTATTTAGATTCATTTGCATTTTGTTGTTCATTAGAAATGACATTTAATGCTGCTCGTTGCTTTTTTTGATCTACGTGAGTGTATAAATCTGTGGCAGTAGTTCCTTTTTGACCTAATTGCTGTGCTACTAAAACCTGATCTTTAGTGACGGCATAAAGTTCAGATGCTAGTGTATGGCGCAATTTATGAGGTGTAAGAGGATGACCAAAACTTGCCGAATATTTGTTAACCATTTTTTCAATTGCATTAGTAGTCATTCGTTTGGTTTGGTTATGCCATCTAGTTAAAAAGAAAGCGGTCTGCTTAGGATCGGCCATATAGCGCTCAGCTCGAATTTTTTTATACTTTTTTATATAATCTAATGTCCATTCTGCAATAGGGACACTATCTTTTTGGCCACCTTTACGGGTAACGTCTAATATAGCATCTTTAATATTCAAATCCTGCATATCCACGCCGGCACATTCTGAGACTCTAATTCCTGTTCCTAAGATTAGAGCGATAATGGCCATATCACGTTCTTTATTCTTTTTAAAACCTGGTTTAGCCTGTTTATTGCATTTATTCTCATAATCATGAGCAATAAATTTAAGAAATTCGAATTTAAGATTTCCGGTGTACATATGTGATTCTAAAACGTGAGCTCGATAATTTAATGTCTTTGTGTCATTTAAAGATTCAATTTTAAGCATCACATTTCGTTCAAAATAGGACTTTCCATTATTATTGTCTGCTGTAATAGTTAAAAATTTAAATAAAGAGCGTAAGGCATTGATTGAACGATTGATAGTAGTGGGGGAGTTTAAATGACCCTGTTTATTCTTAGTATGCCCTAAGTTATCAATATAAAGCATGATATCATTTCGACGCAAATTGGCTAAAGTATCTGGCAAAATATGTTGATTATCTTGAGCAGAAGAAATACCTTCTTGACGCAACCAATCAAAAAATCTGCGTATTTCAGTTAAGTATTGATAAGTAGTTGTCAAGGAATGATTAGTGCCCAAATTATATTGTTTAACAAAGTCCGGCATATTATCTAATTCAGTTTTGATTAAACTAAGATACTTAGTAGATTCCATAGTTTCTCCTTATTCGAACAAACGTTTAAATAATTATATCATAGAAAAAGAGCAATAAAAAACACCTATCTTTTACAAGATAGGTGAACAAAAAGCTTCTATCTTTAATTATTACTCCCAATTCAACACTAATATCTATAGTATTAATGTAAAAACTGTTTGTAGATAATTAAAGAATAGAAGAATCACGTCACTATAACTGGAATACTAGCAATGCCGGTAGCAACACCTGAGCATTCCAGTTATAGTAACTTTGATTTTAATATCTATATAACGTAGGCATTTAACATCAAGCAAAATGATCTATATTATTAGACAATGTTGTTTGTATGGTACAACTTACCTTTCAAGTATTTATTTTAAGATGATTATATCTAATGATCAAGTCTTGAGACTGTAAAATAGTTTGTGTAAGGATGAATGATTCCTTAAATTAATTTCTTAAAATATTAGAAAAAGGAGTTCCTTTCTCGTATGATTGGTTTGAACAAAAAACACATACAGAAAGAAGAACTCCTTCATGAATGATTTTACCAAAAATATGGCTCAAGCTCTATTCAATCAAGACAAAATTAATGATTTATTGCGTAAAGAATTACAACAAGCAGTTAATGACTTGTTAGAAGCTGAATTAACTGCCTTTTTAGGTTATAATCCTTATGCAAGAGACGGCTGGAATACCGGCAATTCTAGGAACGGTGCCTACTTTCGCAAGGTGGATACGCAGTTTGGCAAAATTGAAATCCAGGTGCCACGAGACCGCAACGGCCTGTTTCATCAGCACACGCTGCCTGACTACAAGCAGCACTCCGATGTCTTGGAAAACATGATCATCAAGCTTTACTCTAAAGGTGTAACTACCAGAGAGATAGCTGATTTGATTGAAAAAATGTATGGCAGCCATTACAGCCCCGCTCAAGTATCCAATATTTCTAAGCAGATGATCCCCAAGGTAGAGGCCTATCACAAGCGTAAGCTTAGCGATAAGTTCTTCTGCGTTTATCTAGACGCTACCTACGTTCCTCTGCGCCGAGAAACTTTTGAACGTGAAGCTGTCTATATTGCCATTGGCATCAAACCTAATGGCCAAAAGGAAGTTATCGACTACTGCATTGCGCCCAATGAAAACATTGAAGTCTGGACGGAGTTGCTTCAAAATATGAAAAGCAGAGGCCTTAAACAAGTTGAATTATTTTTATCAGATGGTGTTGTGGGTATGAAAACTGCACTAATGCAAACTTATCCTAAAGCTCATTTCCAGCGTTGCTTGGTTCATGTCATGCGTAATATCTGCGCTAAAGTACGCGTGGAGGATCGCGAGGCAATTATGAACGAATTCAAGCAGATTCACCAGCAAGCCAATAAAGCAGCTGCTGTTGATGTATTGCATGCCTTCTATGCCAAATGGGACAAGAGTTATAATCATGTCATAAGAAACCTGAAAGACATCGAGCCGGACCTGCTGGTCTTCTATAATTATCCTAAGCAGATCAGAGCTTCAATTTACTCTACCAACATGATTGAATCTTTTAACAGCGTCATTAAGCGCAAGGCTAAGCCTAAAGCAGAGTTTCCGACTGAACAGTCGCTTGATACTTTTATTGGCATTCAAGCAATGAGTTACAATGACCGCTACTTCAACCGAATTCACAAAGGCTTTGGTCAGGTTCAGGACACCTTAGAATCTTACTTTGATTAAATAAAGAATAAAAAATCAATCTATGAGAAAGATCTATTTACACAAAAAATTTGACAGTTTCCAAGTCTTAATGGCAAATTATTAAAAAATATTTTTATTTAACATTAACTTAGATTGAAATATTTTTTTGTAATTTCACGTATAAAAATTGTACAATAAAAACAATAGAATTATATAAGACGAGGGAAAATTATGACAGAAGAAATTGATGTAAATTTACAAGCTAAAAATCCAAGTGGTATTAAATTATTAAATCGCTTGTATGATGGACATTTAGTTTTAAACGATATTGGTGTTCGCTTAGATGAACAGCTTAATAATGAAAATGAAGAGTTAACAGTGCCAACTCAAGAAGATGTTAACAACTTAGATGATACCTTTGGCAAAATGGTACAGACTTTTGGTGATATTACTAATGCTTATGGCAATGTAGATACTTTTGCGGATAATTTTGCAGGGACCACTAAGGACTTTGCAGAAAGATTAATCACCGAAATGGCAGATTTTAATAATGGTATTGCGGACATTGGAGATACTGAAGGCGGCCTTGAAAATTATGATAACGATAAGCTCAATGATTGGGTTAACCAAGTTATGGGTGATATTGTAGCCACTAATGAAAAATTTAATACCTTAATTAAGGAATAAAGCATAATGAAAAAGATACTGGTTATTGGTTCGCCTGGAGCTGGGAAGAGCACATTTTCTAGAAGACTTCAAAAGAAGATCAATTTGCCAATTATATATCTAGATTAACTTTCTTGGAGATCTGATAAAACTACAGTATCCAAAGAAGAATTTTTAAGCCAAGTTAAGTTAAAGAGGCAAGCTGATGCTTGGATAATGGATGGTAACTACAGTGATTCTTTATTTAATGAGCGACTTAATGCATGTGATACTGTATTCTTTTTAGATTATAGTGTAGATACTTGTTTAAGTGGTGTTCGTCAAAGATGGGGAAAGAGAAACGACCTGATATGCCCTGGATTGAAGAGCAAGAAGATAAAGAGTTTATGAATTATATTAGGCTTTTTCCTAAAATACAAAAGCCTAATATTGTTAGGATCTTGAAAGATCGTCCTAATATAACGGTTTATCGTTTCAAAAATAGACAAGAAGCTTTAGATTTCTTAGATAAATTAGGCTAAATAAAAGACGTCTCAGTGTAGTGAGGCGTCTTTTTGAATACTGGATTACTTCTTTAAACTGGCTATCGGATAAATAGTATAGTCTGCTCTGTAAGCTACTAAACGATGACCATCGATTACGAACTGGGTAGCATTTTTCATGTCACTTTTATGAATAGAAACGTTTTTACCAGTGAAAACTGCAATAGGCATCCCTAGCTGACTTCTAATCATAACTACTTTAGCATCCCCATTCCAGTCATTTTTAAAGTTTTGATACATAGTATTTAGTAAAGGAACAGCTTTATTTTGATCATTAATGTTTACGTGCTTATTAAACTCATCTTCGTAGTTCTTTAACCCTTCATATGCAATAAGAGTAGAGCCTACGTGAATCATTCTGTTGTGGCCATAATCGACATCAATTACGCTAGATTTTTCATTGCCGCTACTATCTTTTTGAGACATCTTTTTATCTGTATGAATATCAACGGATTTAGCCTTGATTTGATCGATCTTTTGTCCATTAGAATCGTAAGTAGAGACCGTTAATGGTAAAGCGCCAATCTTAGAACGCATTGATAATTCCCAATTTTCAATATTACTACAACCAGAAAGTAAAGTTATTGCTAAAGCACCTAAGCTTAGCAATGAAACAAGCTTCTTTTTATGCATGTGTTTTATTAACCCCTCAATTTATTACTTAATATTGATGAATTTAATTTTATCACATTTGTGCTTGAGGGATGCAAGAGGGATTAAGTTATCATTAAGTAGGGTATTCGTGAATATAGCTATTTTTTATTAAAAACAAAAAATGAATTGATCATCACTTTTGACAATCAATTCATTATCTTACATATAAAATGTCTATATTTAATTTATACGATGCCAAATATAAAATCCAAATCCGATAATTAATGCAATGGCCACATATAAAAACATCCAAGCATATATAAATCCACCGAATATTCCTAAGATTCCTGCGATAATCATCAAAATCAGACCAGTTATATCATCACCTAAATACGGGCTTTTCTCTAAACAAATATAGACAATTCCGGCACCGATAAATAAACCAGCTATGACTATTTCTGAAATACCACCAAAAATACTTTTAGTTGCGTATATACCTAGTAATTGACCTAATAGACCATCTAAAAATAGTCATATTGATAAAACAATCATTAAAATTCCAATAACTAATTTAGTGACTCTCATCTTTTTTACCTCCATGTCTGTATATATTATCTAAGCAAGAAGCTCAAAATTTCAAAAATAATATACTAAATTAATGCCAATTGCTATCTAATAAAAAAGACTAAGCAATTCTTGCCTAGTCTTCTTAGGATTATTTAAAAGTATTAGCCTTTACATATGCATTTTTACCGACTCTATAGTAAGCTTCATTGTTAATGTAATGCTTTGGCCCATATGTCTTAATAGGCGATCCTTGCTAAGTGATCCATTACTTTGGTAAACATCAGCATCAGCTTTAAATGTGCGTGAGCTGCCTAAGATATTACTTGCCATGATGTATTTATTGTCGCCAATTTTAACGGCTGATTTACCGTTGCTTAATTTAGTTTTGCCACCATAGCAGGTAATTGATACATAAGCTTTATAAACTTCTCCTGTACGTTTGCCGTTACCATCATATACATAAGACTTGTACATTATTGTACCAGTGTGCTTAGTATTTAGAATTAGATGGTGCTTGTGAGACTGCAGAGCCTGAAATAGATAATGGGAGTATAGTTACATTGCCATCAGTGGACGTACCTTTCCAATTATCAGTATATTGCCATATAGCTACGCCGTCCATTGGCCGTCCATTGAAGGGAAGTATTTAAAATTAGGTTTATCTACTCGTCCAGATATAGCATATGCTGCTACCCATAAAGAATTAGGATATTTTTTGACAATAGAAGGTGTATTAATATTATTTTGTAATACAGAAGAACTAGCATAAAGAAGAGGTTGATATCCAGCTGTCTTAATTTCATCCATAAAAGCCAGAATGGCTTTAGCAGTAACATTCTTACCATTAGTAATATATTACCGCTGCCAGTTTCATAATCACATGCTAGATATGATCCCTTAGGTAGACCTAAAGCTTTAGCAGATGAGACAGCATATTTAGCTTCGCTTTTAGCCAAGGAAGCGTTTGAACTAAAAGTAGCAAAATGATAGCCTATAGGCATCATATCAATAGCAATAGCCGATTTTATTTGAGTAGCGGCTTTAGGATTTCTGTAGCTAGTACCTTCGCTAACTTTAACTATTGCAAATTGGGATCCAGCTTTTGCATGAGCTATTAAATCGGCACTTTGATAACTCGCAACATCAATACCTAATTCTCTAGCAGCTACAGAAGTTGCTGAAGCTTGAACTTGAGAAGGATAAGTAGTGGAGAGGGGTGCAGGTAAGATGCTAATCCCAGCATTTACTAACATAGTTGCACAAGCTAATTTTACAAATGTTTTCTTTTTTAACAAATTAATTCCTCCATAATTGGTGGAGAAAGTTAATGATCTATATTTCTCACATTTAATATACTTAAAACTTATATATCATAGATTACATTGGTAGGTACCAAAGCACAATAGCTGAGATTAAATATTAATACTGTAGTAATCATATATACATATATAAATATTTTATACATATATAAATATTTGCAATAAAATTGAGATAATCATTCTTTTTATTTACTGTGCGCTTCTTTAAAGGGATGCATGCAGTAGGCTTATTGGGGGGTTGGTAGACAAAATAGATAATATATAAGATCGGAGATAGAGGAGTATATATGTGAGGTAAATACTAGCTTGCAAAATAAAAAAAGGAAGACTATCAGGAAAATATAAATCAGCACTGATATTATAATTAGAATAGCTTGCTTTTTAGAAACTTTTAATTTTTAAATAGCAAGAAGAATACTTAAAACCTAAAGAAAAGTATAAAGAAGCCTATTTCGTATATTACTTTAATGACAAAAATATTGTGATTATATAAAATATAGACAAAAATATTGTGATTATATAAAATATAGATAGTTAAGAAAAGCGCTTAATTAACTGAATAGATTATATAGATGTTTCTTTAATGAAAGTAAAGGCGATTAAAATGCTACATTGGATTTGGGTATTAATTGTTGGAGGAGTTATTGGTTTGATTGCTGGAGCTCTTACAGGGCATGGCAAGTCAATGAACTGGATTGCTAATATTTTAGCTGGATTAATTGGTTCCTCATTAGGTCAAGCTTTATTAGGTGCCTGGGGACCTCAAGTTGCTGGCATGGCAATTGTACCGTCAATTTTAGGTGCAGTAATTTTGGTAATCATTGTTGCCTTCGTTGTCAGCAAGTTTAGAACTGCATGATATTTATTCAAATAAAAATAAAAATTTATAGTACGTACTATAAACGAAAAGACTAAATCAAGGATAAAAAATTACTTGGTTTAGCCTTTTTTGTTGCCCTATTCTCTTAGAAAGAGGGGAGTGAAAGAAGCGTTTTGGTGATAAAAGCCCAAGATTTAAATAGTAAAAATACATAAATTCCTAGAATGAGTTAATGCAGATGCCGTTGATGATCAAAAATTCACTTGTTATAAAGTATCTAATGCTGTTTAAATCTAAGTAGTAAATTTGAAGTATAAAAAGATATTTAATAATCAGATTAATGATTAACTGTATACAACTAATTTAGTTTTTTAAGCTGCTTGCCGAGAAAGTACATATTATTTTAACTTGATAAAATAATATGAGATGAGGAGAGGAGAAAAAAAGATAAATTTATGCTAAATTTGGCGTATGTTGACCGTTTATGGAGCGAAAATGTAAAAATTACACAATTACACACAGATGTGAAAGATTTTAAATAAAAACAAATTATAAATGTTTAAAAATGTTGATATATCAGCGTTTTTTAGGGAAGTAGCATCTATCTATCATTAAAATTATTGTTTTAAATAAAGCATAACCGATAAAATTTCCTACTATTTATTGATTTATTGCCAGATTTGGCAGTAAAACAGAGAATTCCTATTAAATACTATTTATGACGTTGTCTTCACTAATTCAGCAATTTTTTATAGTTTTATTTCAAGCTACCATCTTTTTTATTCATATTAGAACTTAAGGATTAGCTGATGATTGGTGATTCGATATGAATCTTTATTAGTTATAGTGACACATATGCTAATTAATTATAAATCTGCATTATTAAACCAATCTTAGTTGATACAAAGAATGTATTATTAAATACAATTCAATTACTAGTTTAATAGACAATTGAGACTGTAAAATAGTTTGTGTAAGGATGAATGATTCCTTAAATTAATTTCTTAAAATATTAGAAAAAGGAGTTCCTTTCTCGTATGATTGGTTTGAACAAAAAACACATACAGAAAGAAGAACTCCTTCATGAATGATTTTACCAAAAATATGGCTCAAGCTCTATTCAATCAAGACAAAATTAATGATTTATTGCGTAAAGAATTACAACAAGCAGTTAATGACTTGTTAGAAGCTGAATTAACTGCCTTTTTAGGTTATAATCCTTATGCAAGAGACGGCTGGAATACCGGCAATTCTAGGAACGGTGCCTACTTTCGCAAGGTGGATACGCAGTTTGGCAAAATTGAAATCCAGGTGCCACGAGACCGCAACGGCCTGTTTCATCAGCACACGCTGCCTGACTACAAGCAGCACTCCGATGTCTTGGAAAACATGATCATCAAGCTTTACTCTAAAGGTGTAACTACCAGAGAGATAGCTGATTTGATTGAAAAAATGTATGGCAGCCATTACAGCCCCGCTCAAGTATCCAATATTTCTAAGCAGATGATCCCCAAGGTAGAGGCCTATCACAAGCGTAAGCTTAGCGATAAGTTCTTCTGCGTTTATCTAGACGCTACCTACGTTCCTCTGCGCCGAGAAACTTTTGAACGTGAAGCTGTCTATATTGCCATTGGCATCAAACCTAATGGCCAAAAGGAAGTTATCGACTACTGCATTGCGCCCAATGAAAACATTGAAGTCTGGACGGAGTTGCTTCAAAATATGAAAAGCAGAGGCCTTAAACAAGTTGAATTATTTTTATCAGATGGTGTTGTGGGTATGAAAACTGCACTAATGCAAACTTATCCTAAAGCTCATTTCCAGCGTTGCTTGGTTCATGTCATGCGTAATATCTGCGCTAAAGTACGCGTGGAGGATCGCGAGGCAATTATGAACGAATTCAAGCAGATTCACCAGCAAGCCAATAAAGCAGCTGCTGTTGATGTATTGCATGCCTTCTATGCCAAATGGGACAAGAGTTATAATCATGTCATAAGAAACCTGAAAGACATCGAGCCGGACCTGCTGGTCTTCTATAATTATCCTAAGCAGATCAGAGCTTCAATTTACTCTACCAACATGATTGAATCTTTTAACAGCGTCATTAAGCGCAAGGCTAAGCCTAAAGCAGAGTTTCCGACTGAACAGTCGCTTGATACTTTTATTGGCATTCAAGCAATGAGTTACAATGACCGCTACTTCAACCGAATTCACAAAGGCTTTGGTCAGGTTCAGGACACCTTAGAATCTTACTTTGATTAAATAAAGAATAAAAAATCAATCTATGAGAAAGATCTATTTACACAAAAAATTTGACAGTTTCTAGACAATTCTATTTTTAGCAGCATGATTTAGCTAATGATATATTATGCTGCTGCATAGTTTTATTTAAGTAATAAATAAAACTGGTTTTCAAAATTTAAATTGTTCATCTTATAAAATTAACAGGCGAGTTCATCAATTCATCAATAATTAATTATCAATTAAAAATAATGAACTGGACCGTAGAATTGCAATCTCAGCATTCATAAAAATGAAAAAGATCATTTAGTTAATCAATAGTTAATCTAGTTAATCAATAGTTAATCAAAATCGCAAAAAGAAAAAGCATAAAAAAGATTTGCTAATCTAAATACTAAAAAATGACTTCTGTCCAGGTATTAAGATAATTTCTATAGCTTGCTTTACATAATATGAATTATGCGCAGATGTACTTTAGAAATATTTCAATCTCTTTTATGCTCTTCTATATTTTAATAATTCTATTTTCTTATTATTTTTCAATGCATTAAGATAAATTATATTTATAATAGCCAGCAATATTACAGCTATCCATATTGTTTTTAAGATTAGAAACTTTTGTAGGAATGCTGAAACAATTGCACCAATTCCAAATGAAATAACTAATAACATGTAATTGATAGCTGCCGTATGCTGACTTTTATCCTTACCAAAGAAAAATGCGCTCCAAGCAACAACGGTTTTTTTTAGATTTCCAGTTGTAAATGCATTATTATATCCCATTCCTTCAATTTTGCTGAATGATGCATTTTGAATTGCTAATCCAAATGCAATCGCTGGCACAATGTAATAATTGGGAACGCTACGTGGCAAAAAAACTACAATCAAGCAAATAGCTAAAATTGGAAATAAACAAAATACTCTCCAATAATAGCCTTTTAATAGCCTTTAACATATTTATGGAATAATCCTACTACCAAGTAATCCCAATGAAAATGCGATAAATGTACTTGCTCGGTTGATCATACCAGGTATATCCAGGTATATTATGATTTGCTAAAGCAGAACTAAAGAATATGATGTTTCCAGTTTGTCCTGCAGAAAGCGTATGTCCCCCTTTGAATAAATATATGTATACGCATCGACAAAACCACCACAAAAAGTAAGAGCGCATGCTAATTGTCGTAATTCTGCTGGACGCTGATAATTAAAAATCTCTTTT
Organism: Lactobacillus helveticus; assembly: GCF_046109915.1. Lineage (NCBI taxonomy): Bacteria > Bacillati > Bacillota > Bacilli > Lactobacillales > Lactobacillaceae > Lactobacillus > Lactobacillus helveticus. The sequence goes on from NZ_CP151471.1 coordinate 500,531, forward strand.
AACCTCATTTTGTAATAATTCCCCTCTTTGATTTTTATAGCCAAAGTACATTATAAACTTTGCATAGAACAAAAATGTAAAGTTTTTTTAGAATATCTTAAAATAAAGAATCAAAATATTTAATTTTATAGAGTTTTTGAGTTAAAATTGCCTACATGGAATCACGGGATAAGGGTCAATAAAGTGTTTGTTTTAATATCTAACATTTTAATATTTAATATAGTGTAAGTTAATACTATTAAAATAGTTTATTCATTTTATCCTAAAACTTTTATAGTCTATACCTATAAAGGTACAAGTAACTTGAAAGGATCGAATGCTTTGTGAATATTAATTTAGGAGAAGAAATTTCTCGTAGAAGACGTGAACAAAAACTTACACAGGAGGATTTAGCTGAACTTAGCGATCTTTCAGTTAATTTTATTTCACGTTTAGAAAGAACTAAGGATCAAAATATTAGTATTCAAAAGCTTGATTCAATAGCTCGGGCTTTGAACACTAATACACCAGATATTATTAACAATGCCTACTCTGTTGCAAATGTTAAGCCAGAGAGTCATGTTAACAATACACCTATTTTCATTCAAAAAGTTACTAATGAGCTAAGAAAATTACCAGATGATCAAGCTGAACGAGTATGCAAATCTCTCATCGTGCTTTTAAAAGAAATGAAGTAAAAAAAGGAGTTGCAAAAATGCAACTCTTTTTTAGTCTTGAATCTCTACTTCATCAATAGTTACGTCTTCTAATGGCTTATCCATTTTATTTTTCTTTACTTTAGCAATTTCATCAACTACATCCATGCCATCGATCACTTGACCGAAAACAGTATGACGACCATCTAACCAAGGAGTTCCCCCCTGCTTATAGGCATGAATAATTTCTTTAGGATAACCAGCTGGCTCCATTTGTTTGATGTAACGTTTAGGCATATTTTTATTTTGCACAATAAAGAATTGACTACCATTAGTATTAGGACCTGAATTAGCCATTGATAAAGCACCACGAAGATTAAATAAATCACGTGAAAATTCATCTTCAAAAGGATGTCCCCAAATACTAGTACCACCTGTACCGTTTCCTTCGGGATCACCACCTTGAATCATAAAATCACTGATTACTCGGTGAAAAATAGTAACATTGTAGTAACCTTTTTTTGCTAATCGAACAAAGTTTTCGACAGTCATTGGTGCTTGATCTGGAAATAATTGAATTGTGATGTTACCATGATTGGTTTTAAGAACTGCACGAGGACCTTTGACGTTTTCTAAATCTAACTGTGGGTATGACATAATATATCTCCTTTTTAATAATTTAAGATAAAAAAATGACTAGGATATGTCCCTAGTCATTTTTTATTAAGCAGTATCTAAAGAATTAACCTTCAAAAGCTTCTGTCAATGGTGGAACTACTTGCTTTTTACGTGATACAACACCAGGTAACTTAACTTCTGAATCATTAAGCTTCTTATCAAAAGCTTTTTCAAATAATTCTTTAGTTTCATCAGAACCGACTACTAAAGCTTCAGAGTCAGAATCAAGAATATTAGTGATTAAAAGCATGAACATATCATAACCGTTATAGTTTGATGATGCTTCCATAGCCTTTAAAAAGGCATCCTTGCGTTCTAAAGCTTCTGGTAGGTCAACTACATTGATTTGTGCTACACGTACATTGTGACCGTTTAAAGCGAAGCTCTTAGCATCTAAATCAATCAATTCCTCTTCTGATTTATCACTGATGTTAGTACCTGCCTTAAGCATTGCTAAACCATATTCTTTGTAATCAACGTTTGCAATTTTAGCTAATGCTTCAACAGCCTTTTTATCATCATCAGTAGTAGTTGGTGACTTAAGAAGTAAAGTATCTGAAATGATAGCTGAAAGCATTAATCCAGCAAGCTTTTCAGGAATTTCAATACCGTTTTCGTTAAACATCTTCCAAACAATAGTTGAAGTACAACCCATTGGTTCAGCACGGTAGTACAAAGGATCTGCAGTGTTAAAGTTCATAATTCTGTGGTGATCAACAACATGAGTAACTTTAACCTTATCAATGTCTGAGACACTTTGTTGAGGTTCGTTGTGGTCAACCAACATAACAGCGTTAACTTCTGGAGCAGCTTCCTTAATAACACGAGGAGCTTCAAAACCAAATTTCTTAAGGGCATATGCAGTTTCGTCATTAGGTTCACCTAAAGCGACTGCTTCAGTATTGTAACCTAATTTATTTTGTAAGTATGAAAATGCAATGGCAGTACCAATAGCATCAGTATCTGGATTTTGGTGTCCGAAAACAAATTCTTTTTCCATTGAATAAATTGCCTCTTTTTCTAACTTTTTATTTGATCTACTAATAGTTTACTAAAATTCTGGTGCTTGTCCAAGAACTTTTCCCATTCTTTTAAGAGATTTTGCATTCTAGGAATTTCAAGTTTACCTTTACGGTAAACATAAGAGATGGTAAATCCATGTTCTTCTTTTAGATAAATTGGAGTTAAATTGGTTGAATCAATTTCATAACGATGGGCGTCATAATAGGATTGTGTAATAAAAGTATCGTAATCTGAATTCTCAGCCATTTTGATTAATTCCTTAGTAGATCCAATTTTGATAGGAATAATCGGTTTGTTCTTCTTTCCGAAGTAACCATGCATCAAAGGAGTTAAATAGAAATTATCAGGATATGCAACCCATTTTCTATTTACAAAACGTGAAACTGGGTAAGATTCTCCAGCTTCAAAAGTTGTTTTATGAGTTAAAATTACTAATTTATCGTCATAAAAACTCTCGTAGTTATATTGATGACGTAAATTAGTGTCTTCTTTCTTAGTGCTGTCAGGCAAATACATAATAGCTATATCGACTTGATTAGTATCTAGTCTACGCCACAATTCCTTACGATCAAAATAGTTAATAGTAAAGGTTACATCTGGGTATTTCTTGTTAAATTCACCTAAAAATTGGTAAAAAATATTTGATTGAAGTGAATTCAAAATCCCTACAGAAATATGGCCTTTATCTGCTTGAGTATATTCTTGAATATCACTTACAACTCCATTGATAGTATTAAGCAATTCAACCGCAGCAGTTTCCATTTCTTTCCCTGCTTCAGTCAAATATAATTTCTTTCCCATCTGACCAAATAGTGGAGCACCAATAGCGTGCTCGAGCTTCTTTACTTGCTGAGTTAATGCAGGTTGAGTAATACCCAAAATTTGAGCTGCTTGGGTATAGTTCATTGTATCAATCAGTTGTAAAAAATAATGTAATGATTTGGCCGACAATATTGTATCAGTTTTAGGCATAACAATTATCTTCTTTCTCAAAATTTTATTTTATGATAAGTCATGTCCCATAACATAATTTATTATCTATCCAAAAAGAAATAGTGTCAAAACAAATGTCTCAGCACTATTTTTCTTTTTATAAAATGTTATTAAATAATAAACAAAATATTAATTTTGGCTGCTAATTGGTCGCCCTAATTCGATATTCTTTGGTGTACCATCTACTGTCGTATCAATAACAAATGAGCCATTTGAATAACGGTCGCCTAAAGGATATTCAGTAGTTTTAATTTCGATATTGCGATCACTAGAAGTAGTAACATGTAGGATATGATCTTGAGCATATGGCATTAAAGCCACAATTCTATGTGGTTTTGTCTTTAATTCGCGTAAGACTAATACACCACGTTTGGCACGAGAAACTTTATTGACTAAAGAAAGTTTAAACTGTTTAAAGGCACCACGTTGAGTAATCAAACCAACATGCATCAAATCAAGATATTTGCTATCAACTAAAACGTAACCAACTATATAGTCGTCATCTTTAAGATTTACAGATTTAACCCCAACAGCTTTAGAACCTGATGTTGGAATTTCACTAATATTATATCTAACTGCATATGCACGATGGGTAAATAAAGTAATCTCCTTCTTATCAGTAGGATTGATTAAATTTACGCCGATCAACATGCTATCTTTATTCTTTAATTTAATAGCTGTCATTGCACGAGATTTGTAAGTTCTAGTTGGTTGTAAATTAGTTAATTCGAGTTGCTTAATATAACCATCGTTAGTAGCAAGAATAAAGTTTTTATTTATATCTAGACTATCAAATACAAATACACGGATAATTTGCTCATCGCTGTCTAACCCAATTTCTTGAGAAAGGTGTTGTCCAGTCTCTTTCCATTTAGTTTCTACCAATTCATGAACTGGTCGGTAGATAACATTACCATGGTTGGTAAACAGATAGAGGTTGGATAAAGTAGATAAGGTGTTTTCATAAATTACTTTATCCCCATCTGGCAAACCGTTATCAGCATCATCAGTAGATTGGTATGATCTCAAGGAAGAACGCTTTAAGTAACCATCACGACTAATTAATACGCGTACTTGCTCATCAGCAACTAATGCTTTTTCATCAATCTTAACTTTAGCACTCTCTTCTGAAATTTCAGTACGACGAGGACTAGCAAATTCCTTTTTTACTGCTGATAATTCTTTGATAATTTTTTTTTCTAATGTCTTTCGATCTGATAAAAGCTTGCGATATTTTTCAGCAAGCTTATTGAGCTTACTTTGTTCAGCAATTAACTCATTTACATCGGTATTTGTTAATCTGTAAAGCTGTAAAGAAACAATTGCCTCAGCTTGATTTGCAGTAAATTTATATTTAGCAATTAAGTTCTTTTTAGCATCAGCTTTATTTTTAGAAGCACGAATAGTCTTAATAACTTGGTCAAGAATATCCATTGCATGGATTAATCCTTGAATGATTTCTAAACGTGCTTCAGCCTTGTTTAAGTCAAATTTAGTTCGTTTAGTTACAACATCTTCTTCATGTTCTAAGTAAGATGATAAGATTCGCTTTAATCCTACTTGAACAGGAGTCATATGATCAATTGCGACCATATTGAAGTTGTATGAAACTTGTAAATCAGTATTTTTAAATAAATAATTTAGAATGTTTTGCGCATCGGCATCTTTTTTCAGTTCGATAACGATTGATAAACCGTGACGATCAGTTTCATCACGTACTTCTGCAATACCATCAATTTCTTTATTTAATCGAATTTCATCTATTTTTTTGACTAAAAGGGCTTTATTAACATCAAATGGAATTTCAGTTGCAACGATTTCCTGACGATGTCCACGAATTTCTTGAATGCTGGTTTTCGCTCTAACTTGAATACGGCCTCTACCAGTTTCATAAGCTTCTTTAATACCTTGGGTCCCCATCACAATAGCACCAGTAGGGAAATCTGGACCTTTTACAAATTGCATTAGATCTGCTAATGAAGCATCAGGATGTTTTAACAGATAAATAGTAGCATCAATTACTTCGCCTAGATTATGTGGTGGGATTTCAGTAGCATAACCTGCGGAAATTCCTGTTGAGCCATTAACTAATAAATTGGGAAAACGTGCTGGTAAAACTGTTGGTTCATATTCACTGTCATCAAAATTAAGAACCATTTTGACAGTTTGCTTATCAATATCTTGCAAAAGCATATTGGATATTTTGTTTAAGCGAGATTCAGTATAACGCATGGCTGCAGGGCCATCGCCATCCATTGAACCATTATTTCCGTGCATTTCGACTAATGGTTCGCGCATTTTCCAATCCTGTGATAAGTGAACTAAGGCTCCATAAATGGAACTATCACCATGTGGGTGGAAATTACCCATGATATTACCAACGGCTTTAGCAGCCTTTTTAAACGGTTTGTCATAAGTGTTCCCATCTTGATACATTGCATAAAGAATGCGTCGTTGAACAGGCTTTAATCCATCACGAATATCGGGTAAAGCCCGTTCTTGAATAATATACTTGGAATATCGTCCAAAACGCTCGCCCATAACTTGTTCAAGCGGCATTTCACGAATTCGTTCTTTTGTGGCCATTAATTAAAAACCTTCTTTAATCATCTTCTGATTCTAAGATTGAGCTATCTTCGCCCATTCTAAATTTAACGTTTTCTTCAATCCATTTTCTTCTGGCAGCAACTTTATCACCCATTAAGGTAGTTACTCGTCTTTCAGCAAGGGCAGCATCGTCAATTTTTACTCGGATTAACATTCTGGATTCAGGATTCATAGTTGTTTGCCAAAGTTGTTCAGCATTCATTTCACCCAATCCTTTGAAACGTTGTAATGAATAACCGCGTTTCATTGCTTTTTCATCTTCTGCAAGTTCTTCATCTGTCCAAGCATATTGAATTTGTGCCTTCTTACCACGGCCCTTTTGCAAGCGATAAAGAGGTGGAAGAGCAATATATATCTTTCCTTTTTCGATCATTGGGCGCATATAGCGATAGAAAAAGGTTAAAAGCAGGATCTGAATGTGAGCACCATCGTCATCGGCGTCAGTCATGATGATAACTTTGTCGTAGTTTGAATCATCAACATTAAATTCAGCGCCTACGCCAGCGCCGATAGTATAAATCATAGTGTTGATTTCTTCGTTTTTAAAGATATCTTGCAATTTAGCCTTTTGAGTATTTAAGACTTTACCACGTAAAGGCAAGATTGCTTGGAAGCGTCGATCACGGCCTTGCTTTGCTGAACCACCGGCAGAATCACCCTCAACTAGGAATAATTCATTCTTTTTAGGATTGCGTGATTGGGCAGGAGTTAACTTACCAGAAAGAACTTCTTTTTTGCGTCTCTTTTTACCATTATGGCTTTCATCTCTAGCTTTTTTGGCAGCTTCACGTGCATCCCTAGCTCGTTGTGCCTTTTTAACCAATTCCTGAGCTAATTCACCATTCTCCATTAAATAGTAAGACATCTTCTTATAAACGAGTAAATCAACTGCAGAACGTGCTTGAGGAGTACCTAATTTACCTTTGGTTTGACCTTCAAATTCAAGCAATTCTTCTGGAATTTTTACTGATAAAACAGCGCTTAAACCTTCACGATAATCTGATCCATCAATATTTTTATCTTTTTTACCAAGCAACCCTTGCTTTTTGGCATAATCATTGAAAGCACGAGTAAATCCACTACGTGCACCAGATTCATGCGTTCCACCATCACCAGTACGAACGTTGTTAACAAAAGATACTAGATTTTCTGAATATCCATCACTGTATTGACCGGAAAATTCAATCTCCATGCCGTCTTGTTTTCCCTCAAAATAGAAAACATCACTAATAGTTCCTTTACCCTCATTTAGGTAAGAAACAAAAGATTTGATTCCATCATCATACTGAAATACATCATGATGTTCAGGATCACGTTCATCAGTTAAAACAAATTTAACTCCTTTAAGCAAAAAGGCAGATTCTCGAATACGTTCCTGAATAGTCCCATACTTATACTTAGTTGTTGAAAAAATCATGGCATCTGGTTTAAAAGTAATTGTCGTACCAGTAGGATCTTTAGTTTTTCCTAAGCACTTAAGAGTTCCAATGGGATGTCCACCCTTTTCAAACTCTTCTTCATATGCTTTACCATCTCGAACAACACGTACTTTCATATAGCTTGAAAGTGCATTTACTACGGAAGAACCTACACCGTGAAGTCCACCAGAAGTTTTATAATTTTGCTCGGTAAACTTACCACCGGCATGGAGCACGGTCAGAATAACTTCAATAGTTGGTTTTCCTGACTTATGCATCCCTGTAGGCATTCCACGTCCAAAGTCTCTTATAGTTACACTATTATCTTTATGAATAGTTACATCAATTTCTTTACCAAAGCCGGCCATAGCCTCATCAACTGAGTTATCGACTATTTCATAAACCAATTGATTAAGTCCATGTATATCGGTTGAACCTATATACATACCTGGTCGTTTACGAACGGCTTCCAGTCCATGTAATATTTGAATTGAAGAATCATCATAATTATTAGCTTTTGCCACTAAAAAATCCCCCATTTAATTAATAATTCACCAACACCGTATATTTAAAGAATAATCTTTGCTAAAATAGCGATAGATTAATAGGAGTTGTTGAATATGTTTGCATTAAAATTTGCATCGTTGTTTATTTTAGCATACTTGATCGGATCTTTTCCGACGGGTGCATTGGTAGGAAAGATCTTCTTTCACAAAGATATAAGAAAGTATGGCTCTGGCAACATAGGTACTACCAATACCTTCAGAGTATTGGGTCCTGTAGCTGGAATTATCGTCTTCTTAGTTGATTTTTTCAAAGGAACAATAGCTACTACGTTACTACCAGTCTTGTTTCATCTAGGACCTCATTATCTCTGTTTGATTTTTGGTTTAGCTGCTATTTTAGGTCATGCCTTCCCTATCTTTTTAAATTTTAAGGGAGGCAAAGCTGTTGCTACCTCAGCCGGTTTCTTATTAGGATATAATGTCCATTTCTTTTTAATTTGTGCAGTCATCTTTTTCCCAATCTTGTTTATTACAAGTATGGTCTCATTAACTAGCCTAATCTCAGTAGTTTTGATTTTTATAGCTTCGTTCTTCTTCCACGACCTTGCCTTGAGCATTATCAGTGGATTACTCATAATCTTAATCTACTGGAGTCATCGAAGCAATATCGTCCGTCTTAAACATCATCAAGAAAATATGGTGCCATTCGGATTGTATTATTGGTATTATAAAAAGCATCACTAAAATTAAACTAAATATAAAACCAGCAAGTGTATATCTTGTTGGTTTTTTGTTACTTTTTTATTATACCTATGCAAACAATAGTTCGCAAGTGCGAAATCATTTTAAGATTTTTAACAAACTTTCTCTGTTCATCGTGGCTTGCGCCATGCCATCGTTATCTAAGATTATTTTTGCTAGGTCTGCTTTTTTGTGTTGCAAAGAAATAATCTTCTCTTCAATACTATTCCGGGTAACCATTTTATAAATCTTGACAGTGTGCTTTTGTCCCATTCGATGAGCACAATCGCTTGCTTGATTTTCGGCAGCTAAGTTCCACCTGCTTTAAGTGAGATCAAGAAAATGGCAGGTTTATCTAATGAATTGAACTGATGAATTTTATCCTGTCGTTCCTTTTTAGCCGTTGCTCCGGTAATGACAAAAATAGGAACTTTTAATTTACGGAGTTTGTTTTAGATAATCTCTAGCATTGAAGTGAATTGAGAAAATAGTAAAATTTTATGTCCATTTTCCAAATTAGCTTTAATCAAATCAATAGTCGCAATTAATTTACCTGAATTGCCGTGATAATTCTCATATAACAAGTGAGGATCACAGCATATCTCGCGCAACTTAGTAATCTGAGCAAAAATTTCAAAATGAGCGCGTTTAAACTCTGCATCCCCTTGGCAAGACAATTCAGCAATTAATTTCTGCGTTTGCAGTTTATATAATTCGGATTGTTTAGATCCCATATTAACATAAACAATCTCTTCTTCCTTTGCGGGCAAATCATTCAGAACGTCTTTCTTTAGTCGATGCAAAATGAATGGAGTAACCATTTCAACCAATTGTTTTTCGGCTTCTTCATCCTCATCCTTAATTATTGGTAGTTCAAACTTTTTCTTAAAATCTAAGTATGATCCTAAAAAGTTGGGCATTAAATAATCAAAAACACTCCATAATTCACTTAATTTGTTTTCTATCGGTGTTCCGGTTAAAGCGAGTTTATGATGAGCTTTAATTACTTTAACGGATTGAGCTGTAATCGATTGATGATTCTTAATATTTTGGGCTTCATCAAGGATCTGTATATTAAAAACAAGTTTTTGATAAGCTTCTAAGTCACGGTTTAAAGATTGGTATGAAGTAATCAATAGATCATATTTGGATGCATTGGCTAAAATTTGTGTTCGTTCTTTTTTAGTTCCACCAAGCACAGCGGTTTTAAGTTCGGGCACAAATTTTTGTGCCTCATTCTGCCAGTTATAGATAACTGATGCTGGAGCTACTACTAAATTGGTACTGTCTTTCTTTTGGTGAGCTAACAATAAGGATATTACTTGTATTGTCTTACCTAATCCCATTTCATCAGCTAGAATGCCGCCAAAATTGTAATTAACTAGTGTATTAAGCCAATTGAAACCCTCTTTTTGATATGGACGTAATACATTTTTAAGTTTATCTGGCAATTTATTTTGTTTTAGTTCATTTTTATTTAGATCTTTAATTAACTGATTAAAAGATTCATTGCTTGAAAAATGCAAAGAATTAGCCTTCCGCATTTCTTTAGCAAAGTAAAAGGAGCGGTAAGCGGGCAATTGCAATTTACCGATGATAAAAAAAGACAGTAAGCAAAAATTATCGCTTACTGCCTTTTTATTTTAGATTTAATTATTCGTCAATGTTAGGTGCTTGATTAATCTCAGCTGCCATCATCCAAATTCTCTTTTCAAGATCATTGTGACAAGTAGTTAAGATATCACTTGAACTGTAGTCTCCTTCTTCATCTGCAGCTTTGATACCTTTTTCGTAAAGGTGTGCCAAGTGATGATAACCATCAACGATAGTAGCAAAACGCTCAGTAGTAGGTGTACCCCACTTGCCAGGATGAGCTTCAATGGTTGAATGATCTACCATTTCTGCCAAGCTAGAGTATGGAGAGCCATCAATAGTAATTAATCTTTCAGCGATCAAATCACGTTGATCGTCTAATTCAGACATTACATCATCTAAGTATGGGTGTAAGTTTAAAAATTCTGGTCCACGCATGTACCAGTGTTGTTGACGTACTACCATTTGTAATTGACTAAGATCAGCAACTGCTTGATTTAAAATTTCTTTGGTCTTTTGATATTGCATAAAACTAATCTCCTTTGACCTGAAAACTATTAATAATAGCGTTCATCACTATGGTAGCAAATACAAAGTGATTAGTAAACTAATATGGTTATAAATTTAATTCAAATGCTACTCTTTCGGGGTCAATTGGGTCTTCTACCTTTATTGTCCCTCTTTCAATAAATCCGTGGCTTTTAGCAAGATGTTGCATAATTGCATTCTTTTTAAAGGTATCAATTCTGAAGTTAAATATATTATTTGCTACTTGCAGTGAAATTAAATTGGAGAAAAAGTAATTTCCTAGATGCATCCCGCGGTATTGATTGCTAATAGCCATACGGTGAATAGTTGCATACTTATCTTGTTCATTTTGCCATTGTCCATCTATTACTTGATAAGTAGGTTCAATTCCTGCGATTACTGCAGCATATCCTGCTACATGATGATCAACGATTAAAACATAACCCACATTCTTCTTTATATCTTGCGTAATAGTTTCTTCATTGGGATATCCACTTTGCCATTGTGTGCTACCAGCTTTCTTTAAGAATGCTTTAGCATCATCGATTACTGGCACAATTTTGTTAATATCATTTATTTTTGCTTTTCTAGCGTAAATGAGTGTCATGTATTTTATCCCCCTTTTTTATATTTTAATCAAACTATACGAAACTAAGATATAGAGGTCAAATTCACTACATTATTTTGAATCTGTCCATTATCTGACGTTTTGCTATGAATGTGCTTAACTGCCTATTCACTTTAACATATGATGTTTACATCAAGTCCTATACAGGATGTATGAAAGTAATCAATCTATTAAAAAATGAGGTAAACATTGTATGAATAAAATTGATGAATTGATAAAACATGTGAAAGAGGCAGATACCATAATTGTAGGAGCAGGAAGCGGAATGTCCAATGCGGCAGGAATGGATTTTTGGTATTCTGCAAGTCCCCTATTTATGAAGCATATGAAGTATTTTTATGATAAATATCATTTTGCAGGCATTTTTAATGGCTTTTATACTCGTTTTGATTCTAAAGAGGAACACTAGGCTTTTATGCTTGAATCATTAAAAATGATCCTCAATATTCCACCGCAGAAGCCAACTTATGAGTATCTTAAAAAGTTAATCGGCAATAAGCCAGTTCATTTTGTAACTACTAATCAGGATACTCTTTTTAAGAAGTTTTTCCCAAGTGATCAAGTAAGTGAAATTCAGGGATCATGGGATTATTATCAGGCTTCTGATACTAGTACAGATCAAAAACTCTATAGTACTAAAAAGATGGTTGCAGAGTTATTGCCTAAAGTTAAAGATCATTGCCTACCAACTGAATTAATTCCTAAAAGTGATATTAATGGGTCTGAACTTATTCTTGGAGCACGTGGTCCGCAATTTTTAGAAGGAAAAAGATATTTTGAAGAACATCAGAAGTGGAATAAATTTATGGCTGATCACTGCAGTGAAAAGATTCTGTTTCTTGAAATGGGTGTTGGTCGTATGACACCGATGTTTATTCAGGAGCCATTCTGGGAAATGACCCAATATTTAAAGCATTCTTTTTATATTAATATACGCGTGGTGCTAGTTAAATCGTTCTAGACAATAAGCCAAATTATAAGCTAAAATTGCAATTTCTAACCGGCTTTGAAAGCCTATCAGACTACGTGCTCGATTGTTCTCGGCATTGTAATAGGTCAGAAGCGAAAAGTCGCTTTCTATTGTTCTGCGAATAGCCATCAATTGATGATCATTGTGCTTTTTAGCTCCTGTCATATTTTTACGATATGGTGTCCAAAGTTCATAACCCATTTGTTTTAGCTGTTGATGCAGTTCTTTGCCTAAATAGCCTTCGTCGCCAAGAAGATAGTAATTAGATGGATGGGTATTTTCCATCAGTTCAACTGTCTCCCTGGCATCATGAACTGATGCTTTTGTTACTACATAATCAAGAATGTAACCGTCATCGCTAACAATGGCATGAACTTTGAAACCATAAAAGTAAATTTTCTTGGTGGCCTTATAACCAATGTTGGCATAACCGCGAAAAATTTTAGCACGATAGTTGCGAATTGGTTGGCAAACAGGTACCGGAAAGCTGTCAATGATCAAGAACTGTCCATTCAGGTCAACCTTTTTATTCATTTCTTGCCGTATCTGATAAATCAATTGCAATAGCTGACGTGAACGTCGATTAAAACGTGAGTGTGATAAACAATTGAAACATTCACAGAATCTTCTTTGTGATTCAATTCCTGTCTTAGCTTGCCAGATAAGTAAAGCCAAAATCAGACTGTCCGTAGCTTTTACCCGGTTGATGTTTCGCCGTTGACTAAATTCAGCCGGAGCAGATAAACGATACCAGTGCCGACAAATTATCACTAAATCTTTAAAACTAACTTGTAAATGGTGGCTAAAACGCTTAAGCTTAAGGCAGTTCAATCAGATCAGACTCTTTTCTATTGAATACTACAACTTGAGTCTAGTCCGATTGGACTTTTTTATTAACTAAAACGATTTAACTAGCACCACGCGTATTAATATCAATCCTAAAGATGCTATGACTAATCCAATGATTCATGATCGTTCTTTATTAATTGGGGATGATATTAATGAAGTTCTTAAAGAAGTTAGTGCAAAAATTAAGGAGAAAGACAATGACTAATAAAGCTGCAAAGATTGCAAAACAATGGTTGGATGACGCTGATGCTATTTTAGTGACAGCAAGCAATGTACTCTCTATTTCAGAAGGATTGAATTTGTTTGCTAATGATAAAAAGTTGAAAGAAGTACTCGGAGACTTAGTAGACAAATATCATTTACCTAACTTTTTGACTGCTTTTGTTTTTAAATATCCTAATCAGTTAGATTATTGGCGAATGGTAGCCCGAGTTGTCGAGTATTATGGCAATAATTATGAAATAAGCAATTATATGCAAGATATAAAGAAAATCATTGGCAATAAATCCTATTTTGTCTGGACATCTAATATTGACCATCATTTTGCTCTAGCGGGGTTGACTAATTTATTTGAAATTGAAGGCAATTGGTTTGAAGGAGTATGCAGCAACCACCCTGCCGAGCACGGCGTACATTATTTAGCTTCAAAGTTGCACGAAATTTATGAGAAAGATCAAGCTGGGACGCTTACTGAAGCTGATATACCTAAATGTGATGAGTGTGGTGCTCCCCTTGCCTTAAACATGGCTGGTGAAGATTTCCAGATTAATCAAAAACAAGTTCAAGCCTTTCAAGATTTTATTCAAAAATATGAAGATAAAAAATGGCTCTATAATTTTTCCTGTTGATGACTTATCTATATGATAAGCTGTTAACAGGATTTTTTATTGCAAAAAAGAGGACATAGTCCTCTTCAATAAAAATCGTTTCCACACAAATTCTTATAAATAAAGGTGATTTCTATGTCCTCTCTTAATCATTGTATTAAATTCGAGCTTGATGTTAAAGATGAAAATATTGTTTTTAAAGATTATTTCTATAAATCGATCAAACTGCAAAAGCATAAAATCTATGAAGCTGAATTGCTTCAACCTGCTTGTCCTTTCTGCGGCTCCCTAGATCTCTTACACAATGGCCATTTGATTACCAACATTCACTATCCGACAGCTAATGCAAGTTTACCGGTCATTATCAGATTGGCTAAGCAACGAGTTAAATGTCGCGCTTGTGAGCGCTGGTCTATGGCTCAGTCTGAATTGGTAAATAAATACTGTTCTATTTCTAATGCCTCTAAGCTTAAAGTATTGTCAGCTTTAACTGAAGATCGATCTATGACCAGCATTGCCAGCGAAAACAATATTTCAATTAATACTGTTCAAAGAGTACTGGGCAACTGTTCACACCGGTTTATTGATAGCTACGAATATTTGCCAGCTCATTTGGCTTTTGATGAGTTTAAAGGAGTCGACCGTCAGCTGCACTTTATCTGCTTAGACGGCGATAGTCATCAAGTCGTGCAGATTCTTAGAACTCGCTACAAGAAGACGCTGCTTAAGTATTTTGGTCGTTTCTCGCCCCAAGCTAGAGCTAACGTTAAGACGGTCACGATGGATCTTAATTTTTACTATCAAGATATCGTCAGAGCTTGTTTTCCTAACTCTCAGATTGTCATCGATCGTTTTCATATGATTCAAATGCTTACGCGTTCTTTCAACTCACTAAGAGTCCAAGTCATGAAGACCTTTGATAAAAGATCCAGACAGTATCAGCTGCTCAAATCTCCCTGGAAATTATACTTGAAGAAGTTTGATGAGCTTGAAAAAGTTCATCCTCGCTACAACTGGCATTACAAAGACTGCTTAACTCAAGCACAAGTAGTTACAGAAGGCATTAACACCAGCACTGCTTTAGAGAATTCATATAACCTGATGCAAAGCTTTATTCAAGCCGTTGAAACTGGCAATACGCATGAGCTCAAATCGTTAATCAACTGCCAAGATCAAATTGGAACTTTAATGCACAAAACACTATTAACCTTTAAGCATAATCTAAAAGCGGTACTCAACGGAGCAGCTTTGACTTACTCCAATGGCTGCCTTGAAGGCTTCAACCGCAAAATCAAGCAAATCGAACGAACAGCTTTCGGCTATTCCAATTTTATCAATTTATTAACCAGAATTTGTTTAGAGGAAAACTTGTTTAAAGAAAACATACTAACCTAGTGTTGGATTATGAATCGACGGATTCATGATCTGGCACTTTTTATTTTGTCTAAATCTGGCACTTTTTATTTTGTCTAAAATAGAAAGTGAAGATAAAGCAAATAAAGTCTTGGTTCTTTTGGACGTGTAACGTCGCAAAGAAAACGGACTGCTTTACCGCCTATTTATAAGTCTCTTCGAAGTCTGTGGGCACTTGATGCCGAGTTCAGAAAATGAGAATTAATAGGTTGATAAAACTGTTTGTCTTCACTTGGAGGTTAGAATGATGAAACAAAATATTATCTTTGGCATTGATGTTAGCAGTAAATCGTCTACAGTTTGTGTAGTAATTGATCGAATTAAGCAAGGTGAAACCTTTAAGATTACTAATGATTCCTTTGGCTATCAAGATCTATTGGATCGTTTAAATCAATACTTGATCACGCCTTTAGTAGTTTTTGAAGCTACGGGAGTTTATTCATTGAGTTTACAGGCTTTTTTAGAAGATTATCATATCAAGTATTTAAAGCTTAATCCCTTAAAGGCTAAGAAGCTGATGGACAATAATCTAAGGCATAATAAAACCGATAAAGTTGATGCTTATCGGTTAGCTTTAATTCAATTCAATGCGCCACAAAAATTGCGTGCTCCTCAACCTAAGGAATATCATGAACTGCAAAATGCGAGTCGTTATTACGAAGAGCTTACTCAAGCCCTGATAATCAATAAAAATCAGCTCCATCGTAATTTGCAGTCTACTTTTCCTCAGATAGAGAGCATCCTTTCAACTTCATCTGGCAGAGTTTATTGGACGATTGTCAGCTTATTCCCGCATGCCCAATATGTTTTAAATCACAATGAAAACCAGATCTTTCAAAGTTTGTTGGCCATTTCAGGAATTGGCAGACAAAGAGCTCATTATTTAACAACTAGGCTCTATGCCTTAGCCAGACAAGCTTATCCATATGACAATGAAAGCAGTATTACTATTCGAGCAATTCAGCGTAATATTGCCAATTTGCTTTCTCTAAGTGCCGAAAGAGATAATGTGATCAATTATATGGAAAAGCTTGCTATGCAAGCAAATGCACGGTCTTTGAATATCTATGAGAGTATTCCTGGCATTGCCAAAACTACTGCTGTTAGGTTGGTAGCCGAATTAGGTGATTTAAGACGGTTTGATACTTCAGCCCAAATTGATGCCTTTGTTGGCATTGATCCAGGCCGCTATCAATCAGGTGAAAAGGACAGTCATTTAGGAATAACCAAACATGGCAATCACTTAGCTAGAAAGATTCTTTATCGAACAATTACTCAAATGGAAACTGTCAAAGCTACTCAGCCTTGTCATATCACTGATTATTATGATAAGAAAAAACGATCTTCAAATAGCCGGGGCTATAAGAAAATCGCCATTGCATCAGTTCATAAACTGATACGTACAATGTTTGCTCTTATCAAACATGATCAATTATATGATTACAACGTAGCCACACATAACCAAAGACTTTAGTTGAAATCAAATGATCAACTTCAGTATAACAACCTATGAAAAAACTACAAGTACTCATAGGCTTATTTGTGTTACATATAATTATTAATAAATTTAGTTTTCTAACTTAATTAGCTTCATTCGTACCAATAATTCTAATAAAATAATCTATTAAATTATTGATATTACTTGACTTAAGGTAGAAAAAGAACCAAACAGCCTTTTAATGGTTGCCTGATTCTATTCATTTACTCATTATCAACAGGATTTGACAAAGAGCCTAAAAAATTAGTTGTCCTTGAATTAGGGATTGGGCCACGCAATCAAATGATTAAAGCACCAAGCATGTAGCTAGTTGCTACTGCTCCACATGCTCACTATATTACTATCAATAAAGGTGAATTATTGATTCTGAGTCAAATTGCTGAAAAGTCCATTGGATATTCTTCTTCGATTAATGCAGCCTTTAAGGAATTATTAACGGGTAAAAGTTATGGTGCTGAAACGCAAGGCCCTGCCGCTCCTGAGGCTAAGCCTCAATTAACACATGAGCAAAAAGCTAAGCAAGATAAAATTATGCAGCAATTTTACCCTAATTACATGGTAGATAGTGGTATTAGACCAGGCAGCCATCCAATGTATTTAACAATCGATAAGGACCATCCTTCCTTATTGCATACGGTACAATATGGGCAATCTTGGATGTATTCTATTGGGGATGCTGCGATAGTTCATTGCTTTACTCAAAACGGTCAGTATTATAAAGTTAGATTAGGACTTGATAAAAATAAAGATGAAGTTCATGGCTTTTATGCTGATCCAGGAACCTTTATTGCGATTGAAACTGCTGAAAATAATGGAGTTGGATTTTCACAAATCTCTACAGAACTTCCAGATGGTAATGATGGTGCAATTTATGTACCAAGAAAAGATAAATTATTGCAACTATTTCCTGCTCAACGTGATATTAATGAAATAGGTGTAACAGTTATACGCTTATTTGCGATAGGAATCTCATATTCTGTTTCAATTTCTTGTGCTACTTTTACTAAATCTCGAGCTTTAGTCGTGATTTTATCATAAATTTTTTGACAAGCACGATCGCTACACTATCAATGCAATCAAGAAGTGAAATGCCCATTGTAATAGTTCTAACATCGAGATTTTCAGTAGAGAACATTTGATTTGTTTCAAAAATTTGTTTTAACTCCATTATGTTTTTCTCTTTTCTCTGGATTATAGATAGTTCATTGCAGAATAAATTTCTTCATTGCGAAGATTGATTTTGGCGCCCATTTGGTTACCTAAATTATCAAAACGCTTATCAATCTTCTTTAAGTCTTTACCGTCTGTAATTTTTATCATTATGGTTGTTGTAAAATTATTATCCATTAAGTTTTGTGAAATGTTTAAAATATCAATTTCTTCTTCGGCTAAAATTTTACTTATTTGAGCGATAATGCCTATTTTATCTTCGCCACTTATAGTTAAAATAGCTTTCATATGCCATCCCTCTTTTCTCTCTAACCTGATTTTAGGAGAAATAATTAAGATGTACAAGCAATATATATGTACATTAAATACGGAGACAAAATGATATTAATGAAAAAATAAAAATCAGATATTTCATTAGTTCTATGAAATATCTGATTGATTATTTATTTCCAATCTAAGCAAAGACCTTGTTTATGTAGTTCTTCTACCAATTGATCACGATCAGTTTCATGATTATTAAGTTTAGCTCCAGTAATCTGCTTAGTGAAAG
Source organism: Lactobacillus helveticus (assembly GCF_046109915.1). Classification (NCBI taxonomy): domain Bacteria; kingdom Bacillati; phylum Bacillota; class Bacilli; order Lactobacillales; family Lactobacillaceae; genus Lactobacillus; species Lactobacillus helveticus. The sequence continues at coordinate 519,158 of NZ_CP151471.1, forward strand.
AATCAATTCTGCGATTGCTATCACGTAAATCGTAGTAAGTAGTAACTACTTGATCATAATCTTTCAAATCTTTGACATCAAAATCTTTTGGATATGAATTTTCAAAGCAAGTAAATTTAAGTGGCAACCGTGGCTTCAGTTGTGGCTCTTGATCAGCTACGCCTACTTGCATCCCTAAAATAGGAAAAGTCAACTTAGGTAAATCAAGCGTTTCAAGCATTTGCAGAGGATGATCATTAATTGTACCTAAAGGTACATAGCCTAAATTCATACTTTCGACAGCATTTGCTACATTTTGAAAGGCAAGGAGCGTATCTTCCATGGCTTGAAAGAAAATATCAGTTGTATGTACTCTACCATCGTCTTTATTTAATTGAGTTCTGATTTGCTGATTGCGGTAAAGATCAACGATAAAAATAAACAGGTCTCCTTCTGCACCTACGTAGTTTTGACCGCAGAGTTCCTGAATCTTTTTCTTTTTTGCTTCATCGGTAATGTGCAAAAGGGATGCATTTTGCATGAACATACTGGTAGCTGTTCTGCTAAAAACAGTGTATAAAGTTGCTAGTTGTTCTTGATTTAAAGTAATATCCTTAAATTTTCGAATAGATCTGTGGTTGAGTTGGGCATCAATGGTTGGATTATGAATCATGTATTAATCTTCTTTCTAACTATTTGTAAGTCTATTATATTGTAACAGAAGATTAATAAAAACGAACAATGACTTTACTTGATTTTAGAAGATAAAGTCATTGCTCGTTTTTTGTTAGTTATGGAATTATATGGATATATATTATTGATTATTAGAGGTTTTTCTTAAAGAAATTATCAATTTTATCGAATGGAATGTAATCATGATCGCCACCATCATATAGATCGGTGTGAGTAGCGTTAGGTACGATTACTAGTTCTTTATTGTCGCCTTTCAATTTCTTAAAGGTATCTTCACCCATGTAACGTGAGTGAGCTTTTTCACCATGGACGATCAACACCGCATTCTTAAGATCTTCGGGATGAACTAAAATCTTAGTATTCATCCAACCAGGCATACTTTTGTAATACCCAACCTTCGTTAGAGTTAACTGATCGTTTGTGGTAGCCGCGTTTGGTCTTGTAGTAAGCACTGTATTGTTTAACGTAGTCTGGTTGATCATCGAGCTGGATATTCAAAACAGCCGCCAGCTTTAGCAAATTTGCCAGTACCGTATTCCTTGGTTCTTTGTTCTGCAATTTGTTTCTTATTTTGATAACGTTCATCAGCTGTACCTTTGTCGAAGTATCCCCAAGCACCAACACGTGGCATATCGTACATGGTAATAGTCGCAGTTGCCTGGGTCGTTAGCAGCGGCATTTAATGAAATACCACCCCAAAACCGCAAATACCAATAATCCCATCATAGTGTTCAGCCATAGCTACTAAATGGTCGATTTGTGGAAAGTTCTTTTTCCCAGCATTCAATTTAATGTAGGAAGCAACTTCTAAGTTCCCCATTGAGTGAGCTACAATATTAATTTTTGAATAATGATATTTGTTTCTTACTAAATCGATAGCATTTTTAACATAGCGCGCTCCCGTAGAGTCGTATGCATTAGCATATTGTCCATTATATTGTGAGTTAGTCAGCTTATTGTCTGAAAAGTTAACCTCAACTAATGGATTCTTAGCATTCTTCTTAATCTTGCCGATCAACCTGGCATGGCCCTTCTTATTTACATTAACTCTGACAATTGTATTAGTAGCTCCTGCTCTTTTTATTGCTTGAGCCATCGTATCTTCTGCGTGCCAGCTGCTTCCCCAACCATGAAAGAAGAAAGTTGGAACAGTTTTTGAACTAACTTTTACTGGTTGAATCTCTTGAACCGCATTTTCATCATGATTTTGCTTGATCTTAATTCCGGCAACGATTGCGATGATAATAATTAAAATTAAGCTAATAATACCTATCCCCTTTTTCTTCATAAAAATCCCTTCTTGGTGTTTTTTAATGTTGTCTTAATTATATGAACTTCAACTAGTTATGTGAAATACTTATTATCATGGTCAAGCTATAGGTAAAAGTTATATATTATTATTTTGATTAAAAAAGAACCCAGCTAAGCTGAGTTCTATAAAGATTATAAATTCAATTCATATGCAACACGGTAAGGATCAATTGGATCATCATTTTTAATGTTTCCTCGTTTGACAAAGCCAGCATCTTTAACCAAGTGTTGTACGATCTCATTTCTTCTGAAAGTATCAACACGATAGTTTCTAACTCTCTCGGCATAATGTAAAGAGATCAAACTGGAGAGTAAATAACTTGCTAGATGCATCCCCCGATACTCATTGCTGATGGCAACACGGTGGATAGCAACATAAGGATCAAGATCGTTTTTCCATAAACCATCAATTTGATGATAATTGGGATCAGAACCAGAAGCAAGAGCAGTATAACCAGCAATTTTTTGGTCAACAATCAATACCCAGGCAGCATCTTGATCAATATCTGCATTAATTGCATCAGCATCGGGATAACCACTCTGCCATTGTGGATTGCCATCTTCTTTTAAAAACTTTTTGGCTTCGTCAATAATTGGCATAATTTGCTCAAGGTCATTTTTAGCGGCTTTGCGAATGTAAATTAGTGACATAATGTTTCTCCTTCTTGAATAAATATTATCAGAATACTTAATAGTTTCTATTTTAAGGATCTGATGTTTAAGCTTATTTAAAAGGTTTTAAGCAGATAATTTTGCTTCTTTTCGGTTAAGTATTATCTTAAATTATAGTAAGTAAATGGAAGAAGGATTTAAAAATGAAAAAGTTCGACATTATTCTTATCGGTGCAGGTCCAGCTGCAATCAATTTTAGTATAGCCACTCAAGGTTCAGACAAAAAGATTTTAGCAATTGAAGGCGATAAATTTGGTGGTACCTGCCCTAACTATGGTTGTGAACCTAAGATTTTCCTTGAAGGTGCAGTCAGAAATGTTTTATCTAGTCAATTGTTGCAAAACCGTGGTATTGCTCAAGCAAGTACGATTGATTGGAACACCTTAATGAAGACTAAGAAAGCTACTTGGAAGAATATGCCTGCTGCTCAAGAAATGGGCTTTGAGAACTTAGGCATCGATACCTTACATGGCTACGCTAAGTTTGTTGATAATCATACTGTTGAAGTGAATGGTGAACAATATCAAGCTGATAAGATCGTGATTGCCACTGGTCAAAAGCCAAGAAAGTTGAATTTCCCAGGCTCTGAATATACGCACAATAGTAATGATGTTTTAGATTTGGATAATTTACCCAAGAAGACCGTCTTCATTGGTGCCGGCATTGTTTCAATGGAAATGGCTACTTTGCTCGCAGCTGCTGGCAGTAAAGTAAGCATCGTTGAATTCTTAAGTCGCCCAATGATGGCATTTAGTGAAAAACATGTCATGAACACAGTTGAAGACATGAAGAAGCGTGGAATTGATTTTTACTTCAATCAGGGTGTAAGTGAAATTAAGAAAAACGATGATCAATATGAAGTCATTACTTCAGCTGGAACTAAGCTAACTGCTGACTATGTAGTTGATGCTAGCGGCCGAATTGCTAATGTTGATAAACTTGGCCTGGAAAATACTGATGTGCAGCTTTCTAAGCGCGGCAGCATTATTGTTGATGACTATCTTGAAACTAATGCTAAAGGAGTTTATGCTGCTGGGGATGTCATTGAAAAGAAACAGCCTGCACTAGTTCCAACTGCACACTTTGAGGCAACATACTTAGGCGATCAGCTTGTTAATGACAAACATGATCCAATTCATTATCCAATCATTGGGGCATCTGCTTTCACTTTCCCACAAGTAGCTCAAGTTGGTGTCAGTGTTGATGAAGCTAGAGATAATGATGAATATACCGTTGTAGATATGGATCATATGTTTAATACAGATATGGAATATGCTGGTAAAAATGATCAAAGCGCTAAATTAAGCTTGGTTTACAACAAGCAAAATCAATTAGTTGGTGCAGCTGAAAGTAGTCAAAATGCCATTGATGACTTGAATGGTATCATCCCACTGATCGGTTTAAAGATTACCAAGGAACAATTAAACAATAGTTATCAATTAATCTTCCCTGCTGTAAACTTTAAGACTGAGTTTATGGGGTAAAGAAAATTGTTGTTAATTCAAGTATCATTAGTAAATACGTTCTTAGTCAAAAAAGAGAGGTAAATTAAGTGCTGGTTCCACAATTGCTGATATTTCAGCAATGATTGCACATGCTACTGGACATGAAAATTGCAGGAACGTTAGTTGATGCTTTTAGTTTGGCTGCTACATCTATGAGTAATAGATTATATAACTATAATAAAGCACATAAACATAGTAAAGTGTATATTGATTTGAATTACACTTCTACATATTCGTTCCATACATTTTAAGATTTAAATACACGAGGTAGTTAAAAATGGAAAATAAAATATGGGTGTCTGCAATTCTATTAATAATAATTTTAGCAACTGGCGCTACCCCAACCTATAAAAATTATCGTTATTGGCTTCAAAGAAAATTAGGTTATTGGAATGCACTAGTACCAATAGCAATATTAGTAGTTATGAATTTAGTAGCTTGGAACTGGTCTGGCAAGGTCACGCTATTATTTCTTTTGCCTGTAGATTTGGTGTTTATTTTTGACTCTATAATTACTTATTTTGAAATTTCTCATATTAAGAGAAATAAATATTAAATGTCTAAAAAGTGTCTGGGAAATAACTAACTCTCAGATACGAAAAGACGATCATTTTAACTCTTGATTTGAGTTACTTGACCGTCTTTTGTCAATGTCATTAAGTTAAAACATTGACAAATCTGACTTTATGAACCGAATCAAATGATTCGGTTCTTTTTATTTTTATTTTAAAAAGAAAAAGTGAGCAGAGTTTATTAGCCCTTCTGCTCACTTTCATCATATTATCCGTTCTTTCATAGAAAGGTTGTGATAGTTAGTCAAAGTTTATAGTATCTAATATGTGTTCTCTTGTTTCTTGATCTAACCCAAGATAGGTCAACGTTACCTCTTCAGAACTATGGTTAAGTAACTTCATCACTAATCCAATATTATGGTTAGTTTGTTCATAAACTTTAAAAGCTCCAGTTTTTCTCATAGTATGAGTTCCCAAATAAGGAATATTTAATATCTCACCTACTCTATGCATAATCATATAATATCTTTTTCTGTCTATATGTTTATCAGGGTTAGTGAAAGAAGGAAATAACCACTCGCTTGTAAATACTTGTTGTGCTGGATGATCTTTTTGCCACTTTTCTAACCAATCATAATATTCTTGTAAATCTTTAACTACGGGTTTTAAATAAAGAACATTTCTTTTCTTTGTTTTCTTATCAATAGTATATGCGTTCCGCTTCATACTACCATCATAATCATATACATCTGACTTTTTTAATTTTAAAACATCACTAACTCTTAGTAGTGTCGCTTTACCCACTTGAAAAATGGTGTAATTTCTTACTCCAGTTTCAAACTTATCGTGAAGACAGTCTTGAACACTTTTTAATACCCAAGCATCCTTGATAGGTTTAACGATTTTGGCTTTTTTATTCACTTTTCAGTTCATTCCTTATTTCAACTACAAATTAGCAATTTAAAGCTACATTTGATTAAATTATTAACCTGCTATATTTTTAAGGCTCTTAGAATCGCTCTCTCAGCATCTGGAATTTACGCAAAATCATCTAATTTCAAGATTTTTTCTGAAATACCTTTTTTATCAATTTTCATTGTTTTCTTTATTTTGTTTGCAACTTCAGGATCAAAGTATTTACTAAAATCATTTAATTCACTAGAACTAATATCTTCTTTTAATTCAAAACTTTTTTCTTTATCATATTGACTTCGTTCAATCATAATTTCATACATACTAATCCAAGGTCGAATATTTTTTAAAGCTTGTTGCTGCTGAAGTACTTTAAATTCTTTGATTCCTTGAACATCCAAATTTCCCAAAAACAATATATTTTCACATTTCTGAATCTTATCCGGGACAAATAAATCAAACTGCTTTTCTTCCAACAGTTCATCCAAGTCATAGCATAATACACTTTGTAAGGGCATTTTGTTAACGCTCCGATTCTTAGTGTCTTTGAACTTATCCATTAACATCCAAATAAAATATTCTCTTTCAAAGATAATTGAAGTTTTAGCACTTAAATCGAAAGGCATTGTAATTGTGGGTAATATTGTTTTATTTTTGTTTTTTTCATTAAATCCAAAATAATCTAAAAGTCCATTATCAATACTTTCTGTCTTTTGTTTGTTTCCAAAATCTACTTTTATAATTTTGTCGTTACTTTTAGTCATATTCTTCGGCCCTTTCCATTTGTTTAAAGTTATCCACAGGGCTAACTCCTTGAGCTTCCTACGTTTTCCTACATCTAATGTCTTTTTTATGTATATTTTAATTATAACATTAGATGTTTTTAGATTCAGTGTAACTCCTTGTTACATCAAGCTTTTTAAAAGTTTCTACTAGTGTCTTTTCTATGGAAAGACACTAGCAGAAACAAATGCTAAAAACAAGGATAAGTTAAAACAATCAAAAAGCCGGATTCATCACAGGTTTGTAATCCCGCGATGAATCCAGCTAATTTTCAATAAAAAGATCAAATAGTTTAGTAGGTGGTAATAATTACTTCACCAACTTTGCCTCTTTTTGTGCCATTACTGTTGATTGATCTTTTTGCTTGTACATGGTGAATTTTAAATTCTGGATTTGAATATAACTTTGCAGTTAATGGAAGATCAGCATTAGATAGCATTACATTAACACCCTTAGATGCTAATTGTAGAGCTGTATCACGTAATATTTTTTGTTGAACTAATCCAAACCCATTAGGAGTATAATTTGTAAAGTTTGCTGTCTGATTGACAGGAATATATGGAGGATCAAAATATACAAAATCGCCTTCCTTAGCAGAAGTGATAGCCTCCGTATAATTTTGATTTAGAATTTTTACATTATTTTCTTTTAAATATTTACTATCTTGTATAATTACTTTTTCTGGAACGTTAATCTTTTTGTGAGAACCATAAGGTACATTGTTTTGCCCTTTGCTGTTAACTCTCCACAGCCCATTGTAACCAGCCTTATTTAAGTAAATAAAGTGTACATTTGAGTACCTTAATATTTCTCCTGTACGGTCTACCGATCTAATAGACAAATGATCCGTACCGTGTCAAGTAGACAGTTAAAATATATAAAATGAAATTGATTAACCAACCTGTTTATGCAGGCTGGTTTTTCTTTGCTTTGATTTTATCCCACCATTCTTTATAACGTTTATCTGACACAATTTTATAAGTACTTATATGTTCTGGATCTGCTTTTGCTTCTACTCTTACTTGACCAGCTGTTTTACCACCAAATCTTTCTTGAGGATCACAGTTGATGTAATAATCTATCGTTTTATCAAATGCATCTTTCATTTCATCATAAGTCTTAACATCTGGATATAGTACATCAAGCATCTCTTTTATTAATCCTTGCCATCCTTCCATTGGACCGTTATCAATACAGCGGCTAACTCTCGACATTGATTGGGTCATGCCATGGTCTTGTAGTTTCTGTGCAAATGGTTTGCGAGTGAATTGAAAACCACGATCGCTATCAAGCATGGCATGACTGTTTGGTTCTTTAGCCCAAGCATCGTCTAGAGCAGCTTGCACTAACGCTATATCATTACGTCTACTAAGGGCATAGCCAACTGGATATCTATCGTAAAGGTCAAAAATTGTGCAAAGAAATATTTTTTGATCGTGGCCAGGAATCTTCTTTTCCGTGATATCTGTGCACCATTTTTGATTGGGCTTGTCGGCATTAAAATCACGTTTAAGCAAATTTTCTGCTGTCTCTTCGGGCGTTGACGGCTTATAATGATATTTTTTATTGAAGCGACCTTTGCTCGTTCTAATTCCATTAACGCACATAATACGGGAAACTGTTCTGCGATAAACAACAGGGTAAGTGTCAATATTTTTGCGGTAGGCTATTAACCATTAGTCTGACCTTAATTTCTTAAATATTTATTTGATTTATTTTTCTGCTAAAATCGTTTAAATAGCTATGTCCTGCTGTTAAGCTTTCAATGGCGCCGTGATGAATGCCCAGATGAGCTTCATGCGTCTTTCTTAGGCTGGCACGAACTGCACCTTTCAATTCTTCCTGATCAACAATATCGAGCTGTCCACCTGCAAATTCACTGCTAAGCCAGTATTCCAGCTCTTTGTTTTTAATGCAAGTCAGCACACGCAGAATTCCTTCGGCACCATCTTCTGACCAGTATTTTCCTTGCCCTTTGACGCGATAAGTATACTTGCGGTGATTGCTCTCACAGCAGCCAATTGCCTTAATTACTGACAAATGACGCATCTTAAACGGCTTAATATCCACCCAGCGACGATGAAGATAGCTGCGCAGGCGCCTTAAATTCTCATGATTTTCTGGCGTATTCAGCTCATCAATCAGATTGCTTTCAATCGTGTCTAAAATCACGTCAGTCAAGTGACGGTCATATTTAAACTCAACTGCACTGATCAATTTGCTTGGCATAGCCGGCATGAAGCTTAGACGATCTTTAATCTTTTTATTCAAGTGAAAGACATCCAAGAAGTGTTCGTGCTGCCGGCAATAGCCAACTATTTCATCAAAGTCTTTCTTGGCATAGCCAGCACCGCCATCGGCATTACTGATGATTAAAGTATCGCTTAAGTCATAGGTATTGGCTAAATAAGCTTTAATTTCTTGCAAAGCATCCAAGCGGCTTAAAGAAACAAACTCTTTGGCCTGTACTCTCTTTCTGCGCGTCTTGCTTAAATTAATAATATCCTCGCAGACTTGATAGCGATGAAATTCCAGTCGCTTCTTGGTGCCTTTAATCACAACGCCATCGCCTTCAAGATAAAGCACTGGCACCTTTTTCTTTTGAGCAATACCATCGTATCTTTCCTCAGACTGCTGCTGTGCTTTAATCTGTTTTCCTGCTTGCACAATCAGCTTGCCAACTTGACTATGGCTAATATTGAAACAGGAGAGAGTATTAACAGCTAAAGCAGTATTGCGGTAAGTTGCCACGGCGCTAACCTGCAAAATATCCTTCACTGCCAAAACACTGTAACGCTTATATTTGTCATAGCCCATCAGCTTATCCAGTGGATATTTAGCCTTTTTGCCAGGACAAGCATATCTTCTGCGCCAATAGCTGATTTCACCAAAGGCAGTCACCACTGAACGCTTATTTTTCTTCTCGATCTGATAGCCTTGCTTTTTAGTCTCTTCAACTAGACCAGCATCAACTTCTTCTAGTGCTGCTGTCATCAATTCTCTAATCAGATCAAAGAAATAGCACATTAATGCCTTTTCACGGGCAATAACATTATTTTCAGACTTAATAATTTTTACGATATCAGCTATAATAGATTCCATAAAAGACCAGCTTCTAATGTGTTTTTTTCGTTAACATCAGACTACTGGTCTTTTTGTTTTAGCTCAAGTCCAAATTCAAAGGACTTGAGCTTTTTTAATTATTTATTCAACTTACCGCAAAAAATTATACACTTAGAACAACAGGTTCTCCTTCTTTTCGCTGAGCATTTAAAGCCATGGTCATTTTAGGTGAACCAAAGAGGCTATTATTGCTCTTGGCGATTTCTTTGATTTGCTTAAGTATTTTTTGATCACGAATTTCTCCCTTACTCGGTTTATGATGGAGCCACTTATAATAAGCCGATCTAGCCACTTGAACAGTCTTACAGATCCAACCAATTGGCCAGCTGCAGTCTTGATGGCATTCCTTGATCAATTGATATATTTTTTGTTTTAAATCATGTCTAAACGCTATTTGCCTTTGTTTTGGTCCAACAACCACTCCCTTTCTAAGTCCCTCACTTTTTTAAAAGCATATTTTCTCTTTGGCTTATTTCTAGCTGTCTTTGTAATTCTTTGACTTGAAGCTGGATCTTTTCAAGTTCAGATAATTCGCTTTGTGAACGTTTGCGGCCACGATTATCTTTAAGTCCTTCATTCCCTTTGTGTTCATATTTCTTGCACCAATTGTAGACTTGGGCATAGCTGCAGCCGTACTTCTTGGCTGTTTCTTTGTAATTTAAATCATGGTACCGCAATACTTAACTATTTCTTCTCGTTCTTGTTGGTTTGTTTTCTTTCTAGTCATCTTGTAAACCTCTGGAGTAGGGTAATAATTTTTAAGTCTTCGATGACTATTATACTTAGAAACCCAATTTTTTAATTGAGTAGAACCTCTTAATCCGTATTTATTAGCTAATTGCTCATAGGAGCCTTGGCCATTTAGGTATGCTTTAATGCATTTAAGTTTAAATTCTTTAGTATAACTCTGATTGTGTTTATGTACTTTTAAAGCATCTGGTCCCTTTAATTTGAAGGAGTCCATCCATTGATTGACAGTTCTACCACTAACACCAATTGACTTAGCAATTTGTGCATATGACAATCCACTATTCAGATATTGCTGGACTGCAGCAAGCTTAACCTCATAACTGAATTTACTTTTTCTGGATATAAAAAAATGATCCTACTTTCATAGATAACACTTTTATATATTTGTGTTGTCTACTTAAGTAGGATCATATCAAAACCTTAATCTAATAGGATTTTGTTTTTGAGTAGAAGTCTAGAACCTGTTAAAAATAGTTTTTTTCAAATGTTTATCTCAATACAATATCAGTTGGCTTAATATCCTTACCAAAGTAAGGCGCTAATTCTTTTTGATAATTCTGTACAAAGAAGCCTTCCTTCGTTAGTTTAGTAATCTCATTATTTGTCCATTTAAGCAGTGAACGATTGCCCTTCTTTACGGCTGGGGCCACATACTGATGAGGTCCAATACTCTTAATGCCAACTACATACTTAGGATTTTTCTTAACCCAAGCATAAAGGTAAGAATTGTCATCAGCTAAAGCTGCACCACGACCATTCTTCAATGCATTGAATTGCTGCGTCTTAGAATCAAACTTTAATAAATTAACTCCAGATTGCTTTGCAAAATAGTTTTCGGCAGTTGTTCCCTTGGTAACGATTAACTTCTTGCCCTTCAATTCTTGCGCACTGTTAATTGGAGCATTTTTAGGTGAAATTACTCCAACTGATACTTTCATATATGGTTTTGCAAAATCAACTACATCTTTACGTTCAGGAGTTACTGTAAAGTTAGCTAAAACGATATCCGCTTTATTTGAATTTAAAGTATCTACACGATTGTTGGCATTGACTTGTATAAAACGAATTTTAACGTTTAAATCTTTGGCAATTCTGCGAGCCAAGTAAACATCATAGCCTACTCTCTTGCCTTGATCATTTACCCAGCCATATGGTGGTAAATCACCAAAAACTGCAACTCTGATATAACCACGACGTTTGATTTCTGAGACGCCATTCTCATTGCTCCAACGGCTGCCAGCAGTACCGCTGTTTAAGTTAGGTTGTGTAAAACCAAAATAAGCGGCACTTACCACGACTATTAGAGCAACAATACCCATAATAATGTTAAAAATATTTTTCTTTTTCATTGGCTTTATCCTTAATAATCCATGCTGTCTAAGAATTCTTTAGCTCTTTGCGTCTGAGGATGATCAAAGAAGTCTTTTCCTGGAGTATCTTCTAAAATATGTCCATTTTCTAAGAAAAGTACTTCGTCCGCAATTCTAGAAGCAAAGTTCATTTGGTGGGTAACAATAATCATCGTCATATGGTCACGTTTAGAAAGGCGTTCAACGATTTCTTCAATACCGCGTACCATTTCTGGGTCAAGGGATGCAGTGATTTCATCCAAAAGCATTACTTCCGGCCTCATTGCTAATGCACGAACGATGGCTACTCGCTGCTTTTGACCGCCTGATAATTCTCTAGGATAAGCATTTAGATATTGATCTAATCGCACTTGTTTTAGCAGTTTAATTGCTTCTTCTTTAACCTCGTTTTCATTTCGTTTTTGTACTTTCACTGGGGCAAGCAAAACATTTTCTATCACAGTAAGATTTGGAAAAAGATCATAGCTTTGAAAAACCATACCGATTTTTTGTCGCAGCATTTGCCATTCTTTTGGACTAGGATTAATTTTCTTTCCATGGAAATAGATAGCTCCATTTTTATAATCCTCTAACCCATTCAAAGTTCTAAGCAAAGTACTTTTACCAGAACCTGATGGTCCAAGTAATGTTAATACCTCACCTTTTTTCAACGAAAAATTGATGTCATGTAAAACTTGACGGTCGTCATAAAACTTATCTAAATGCTCAACTTTTAAAATTTCTTCTGTCATTGTGCTCACCTATTTGCTTTCCTTAGTTAATTTCTTAGCCCAAGCTGATAATGGATAGTCGAGGACAAAATATAAGATAAATATCAGTCCATAAACCCAGAAAACACCAGTTGGATATTGCTGATTATTTGCTTCGATAATTTGCTGGCCAACATTAATTACTTCCATAATGCTGATGACAAGTAAAAGTGAAGTGGTTTTAATTACTCTAGTTGCTAAGTTGATTGTTGCAGGAAGCTCTAACTTAACTGCTTGTGGCAATAATACATATCTAAATAATTGGATTTTGCTTAAGCCTAATGCCAGTCCCGATTCACGCTGGCTCTTAGGTACTGATTCGATTGCTCCGCGAACAATATCGCTGAATTCTGCTGCTACCCATAGTGAAAATGCCAAAACTGCCATCCAAGTTGCTGGCCAGTTAACATGAAAAGTTCGTGGCAAAATATAATAGACCAAGTAAAGTAAAACGATTGTAGGTACTATTCTGAAGAATTCTAGATAAATTCGTAAAACAAATCGAATGATTTTATTAGGCAAAGTTCTAAGAATACCAAAAATAGTTCCAATAGCTAAACCAATTATTAAAGAAATAGCTGCAATCCAAATGGAAGTCCAAAGACCTGCCATTAAACGAGCAAAATTGCTCCCTTCAAATAAAACGTTAATTCCCGAATGCACCATAACGAACTCTCCTTTCAAGCCAAGTTAATAAAAGAATTACTGGGATCAAGATAATTGCATAAGCAATAACCAACATCAGTAAGTATTCATTGGAACGGTAGTACATGCCGATTAAATCTAAAGCTGTATTGGTTAATTCAGGGATTGCAATTACTGAAAAAATGGATGTTTCTTTAATTAAAAAGATAATATTAGCTGTTAAAGCAGGCAAGCTTAATGCAAAGCCTTGTGGGAAAACAACATAGCGCGCTAATTGAAAACGGCTCATTCCTAATGCTTTTCCGCTGTTAATTTGGCTAGTAGAGATACCATTGAAACCACCAGTAAATCCCTCAGCCATGTATGCTCCACCTAGGAAAATTAAACCGATAATACCGCAAACTTCAGCGGACATTTTTATTCCGATAACAGGAAAAGCGTAGTACAAGAAAAATAATTGAATTAAAAGTGGCGTATTTCGTGCTAGTTCAACATATGCTGTCATGATCTGACTAATTACCGATATTTTAAAATATTGTGTGAAGCTAGCGATTATTCCAACAATAATCGAACCTATTATCCCGATTAGCGATAACCAGATCGTGAGTCCAAATGCATGGGCAAATAATGGCAACGCTTGTTGTATGATTGACCAATTCATAAGATCTTACCTCCCAAAGACCAAACAAAAAAGGATCCACGAACCAATTCAGTTCGTAGATCCTTAAATAGCTAAATAAAAAAATCAAGTTAACTATAGATTATATCGAAGTACGTCATGCTGAATTAGCGTATGCAAAAAAGTATTGTCTTTTGGACAACATACACAGTTTTGACATACAGCTTGTAAATTCAACATGTTAGTACTCCTTTCTTACTTTTAGTAACTCTTGTTAACTATTAGTGTAAACTCATGCTTACTTATTGTCAATTGATTTTTATAAATTGAGCATAAAAATCGATTATGAAATATTTGAAAAATGCTTGACTTGGAGTTAACTCCAAGTAGTATCTTAAATTCAAGAGGTGAATCAAATGACTGATCTAACTATTACAGATGTTAGTGAAAAATACCACTTAAAACCAGATACCCTTCGCTATTACGAACGGATTGGCTTAATCCCTGCTGTTCCTCGTAAAAAGAATGGCAATCGTTACTATAACGAAGGATTACAAAAGTGGGTCGATCGAAATGATTGTTTGTCTGCGGCATTCTGGAATTACCGTAGAAGCATTGGTCGATTAGGTTAAGTTAATTGAGCAAGGTGATTCTACCCTGCAAGCTCGTGAAGATTTATTAAAAGAGCAACTTGCTTTACTTGAAACTAAAAAGAAAAATTTGAATCGTTCAATTAAACGTTTAGAGCATAAAATTTCTCTTTATGAAAGCGGAGAAATCAAGCAAGGTAAAAGTTATTTTGAAGAATATAAGATTTTAGATGATTAGGAGCAAAAAAATGAAAGATTGGACTAAAGAAGAATTAGATGTTTTAAACAAGATAACTACTGTCCAAAACCATCCTAATGATGATGAGGGCCAGAGTCCCCTATTTGGGTGGTAACCAACAATAATCACGTTTATTTAAGAGCTGGTAAAGGCAAAGAAAGCAAATGGTACAAGTCGGGTTAAAAAAACGGTGGTGCCATTGAATTTAATAATCAAACCTGTCCAGTAAATTATGTAGCTGTTGAGGATGAAGATAAAATCAAAGCAGTAACAGATGCTTACGAAGCAAAGTATCATGGTCAATATCCAATTGATATGATGGTATCAGACAAATGTGCTACGGCAACGGTGCGTTTAGATTTACAGTAAGAGGCATATTATGAAATTAATCAATGCACCAATTATGCGGATCTTTCATTTAAATATTAATGCCCCAAATCGAACGGCTTTTGTAAATGAAGGTAAGCATAATATGATGACGTCAATTAAAAATGAACCAGGAACTTTATTTATGCTTGCTGGACATGATGATAAATTAGGTGAAAGTAATCATGTGATTGAGTGTTATCAAGACGAAGAGCATTATCAAATCCATGCAAATTCACCTCAATTCAAGCATTATGGTCAAGTTGCTAAAAAGATCATTACTGGTACTGAAATGATTAATTTAAAACCAGAATTGGTAAAAACTAGTACTACTATTTTTAGAGTATTTGAAGATCAAGATATAAATGCGATGTTAACTAAGATTAAGGTAAGAAAAGAAACTAATTTTGATAAGCTAACGAATAGCAATACGGAAATTATTCTGGCTGGTCAAGATAAAAAGAATACTGGTGAAGGATGGGTCTTGGGGCTCTCTCCTAGTTCAATAGCTGAGTTAAACTTAGCAGATAAAGCAGAAATCCTTGATCAAATCAAGCTAAAGGTTGATATCCTAGTCGATCAAGGAAGTTTAAGTTATGAAAGAAGCAATAATAATGACTAAAACAGAACATGAGAAACTTTTAGCTGGTGAAGAATATGACTATCGTGATCTAGAATTAAGAAAGATGATTGCGAAAGCTCATCGTTTAATGCCAGTGATTAACGATTTGTCTGATCTTGAAAAACGTCAAACTGCAATTAACGATTTATTTGGTCATGTTGGTGAAGGCTTGACTATCAATGGTAAAATCGATGTTCTTTATGGCAATCATATTAGTTTTTGTGATAATGACTTTATCAACGATAACGTTCGCTTTCAAAATTCAAACTTGATTACTTTAGGCGATCGTGTAATTATCGCTCCGGATGTTAAATTTTATTGTGGAGAGCATGCAATTGATGCCACTAAACGTTGGGGCACCTATGAAAATGGTCAAAAGTATTTAATCTCTTTTACTGGACCTATTTCTGTTGGTAACGACGTTTGGATTGGCGGGAATGTTACAATCATTGGCGGTGTTCATATTGGCAATAATGTCATCATTGGTGCCGGTGCCGTTGTAACCAAGGATGTACCAGATAACACTGTTGTTGTTGGCATCCCTGCCAAGAAGATTAAAGATTTAAAACCGCTAAATCAGAGAGGCAAAATTATGAAAATTGATGCTTTTGCACATATTTTACCTCCCCACTTTTATCAAAAAATGCTATAACTTGAACCAACGATCCCACAGAAATTCCCTTTCATTAGGATTAAAAGTCTTGTTGATCTTGATGAAAGATTAAATACTTGGCCAGATGACAACATGAAGCAAGTGATTTCTTTTGCTAATATCAATCCAGAAGATTTTGTTGGCCCCGACCAAGCAGCTAAATTAGCTGACAAAGGAAATAAAGAATTGGCATAAATCGTTAAAGAGCATGCAGATAAATTTGAAGTTGGTGTGGGGATGCTAGCTATGAATAATATCCCGGCAAGCTTGCATATTTTAGATAAAGTCAAAGCTGATCCCAACTTAGTGGGTGCTCAAATTTTTACCCGGCAACTTAGGCAAAAGTATTGCAGATCCAGAATTTGACCCCATCTTTAAAAAAGCTGCGAAATTAAATTTGCCTTTATGGTTGCATCCCGTTTTTGATCAACGCAAACCTGATAATAATCTGGTCTTCTCTTGGGAATATGAATTGTCCCAAGCAATGTTGCAATTAGTTCAGAGCAATATTTTTAAGAAATACCCTCATTTAAAAATATTGATTCATCATGCTGGTGCCATGGTCCCCTTCTTCAGCGGTCGAATTGATCATATTCTTGATGCCGAACATGCTGCAATGTTTAAGAAGTTTTATGTTGATACTGCAATATTGGGTAATTTCCCTGCCCTGCAGCTTGCAATCGACTATTATGACATTGATCACGTCCTTTTTGGCACTGATGCGCCATTTGCGGTAATGCCAGCTGGGGCAAATGCCATAATTGTAGAAGCGATTGATGATTTACATTTATCAAATAAAGATTCATAAAAGATATTTTCTGAAAATTATCAACAATTAGTTAATTAATAAAAATAAGCTCTTAGTCCTCAACGACTAGGAGCTTATTTGATTCTATAAATACCTAAGATTTTGTTCGATTAATTCTCTCTACTGCCAATTGATAAACTTCAAGCTTTTCTCTTTTACCAATTGCCACAATATCAATGATGTCGATTTGATGACTTTGAGGATTTTGACCAAAGATTATTCCCAGCCATCATTTTCATCAAGCTTTACATTCTTTAACCCATCTTTTCCAAAAATATCTTCCTCAGAATATTTAGAATGTCCATTTTCGATTCTTTTTTCAGCTTCTTGTTCAATTTTAAAATCCAAAAGTTCATCTTCCAATTGTTTGATGATACCTCCTTAATATACCTATAAATAAGGCACAAGACAGAGTATTTAATCATTAAATTTAAGATTTTTACTTAAAAAGTCTTCATCATGTGGATATTTCTTTAGATAATTAGCAGTAACTTGTGGTATCTTTACCGTAAGTAAACCGTATGGTTCCGGATTTTGTAAAAGAGATAAGTTATCAACTACTTTTTGATAAAGAAATTTCCGTCCCACTTTAATGCCAAGTAGCCTATAATTGTGAGCTGCACGTCTTCGAAAATATCTGATCGTTTCCAGCCATTTTTCAAACTCACGTAAAGTAATATGAGATTTGAATACTCTAGCTAAAACTTGTTTTTGATATTTAATAGGCATCAAAAAGAAATAGTTTGTTGCCACGCCAAAGGACATTTCTTTGAAGATAACCCAGTAAGTAGCTTCACCAGCCATCTCCCTGTAACCATCATATGGCTCTAAATAGTTTTGCTTGATGTGACGAATGCGACTTTTAATATCACCGCGACGAATTACGCGTCCATTTTTTAACAGATACTTTTCCTTTAAAAATTGCTGCGGGTACGTCGTCTGTGGGTTAATATTTTTAGCAAGTTGTCTATTTTTACCTAGAAAGCTGATCTCAGCTAAAGCCACTTTAAATGATTGCTCGAATAGTTGCAGACTAACCATTACTTGATTTTTGAGATGTTGATCTAGGCAATAGAAATCATAGATTTCTTCAAAGGTAGTGGGATGCTTGAAAGTAATGCTTTCTTTGTTCACGCGTTTAATAAAATGATCAAGATATTGCCAGACTACCTCATGATAGCCGTAACGATTAGTAATTTCTTCAAAATAATCTGGATCATCAATAATTATCCCCAAATCTCCCAAAAGACCTAATCTCAATTCAAACAGTGGATCCATTTCAACACCTACTTAATCTGTTTTAAATATTTGACTGGTACATGATCGCATAGCCAGACTTCTTCATTGCCAATATAAAATTGAATGCCATCCTTATAAGCTGGACTAGCATTAACTTGTAAGATAGCGGGATTATCATCCCTTCTTTTGCCAACTGATTCGGCCATGGGAATATCTGCAGAGAGGTGAACATATTGCCTGCCCATTGGCAATAGTCCCTCTTTTTGAATACTTGGTAAAAATCTATGTGCAGTGCCGTGATACAAAATCTTAGGTGGAACAGCTTCTCTTCTTTTGATAATTCCAGGAACAGAATGCCCATATAACGCACAAATTCTTCCATTCTTAATTTCAAAACGTTTCTTGTTGCTGGAATGAATAATCTCACGGATCTTCATTTCGTTCAGTTTAGGTTGAAAATGATGCATGTGGTTCATTAAAGTCTTGCAGATCAACAAAACCATATTCATCAAGTTTGAGCCCATATTTGGCTGGGTTATGCCTTAAGCAGTATGACATCTTTTTGCTGATAAAAGTATTACTATACTGATTGATCATGATTATTTTTCAAGTCCTTGAGCTAGTTCATTAATGATTTGTTGAGCAGATTGTTTTTGATGAATTAAGTTGACATCTTCTCCAGCAAAGATAACTCCATTTTCTACATTCTTATCTTTAAAAGCAGTCATGAAGTCTTGATTTAGATTGTTCATTAATTCAGCTTGTGATAAATTCTTTTGGGTTATTTCTTGAGCACGTGCAGTATTCAAGACACGAATAGCAGGCATTCCTAAAGCCAAGGTTGCCGGTTCATTATTATTTTGATAAATAGCTTCACGCCATTGATCACTTACCGGACTTTCAGAACAAACTGAAAAAACAGTTCCGGATTGCACTCCTTCACAGCCCAGATCAAATGCGGCTTTAACGCCAGCTCTAGTTGCGATCCCACCAGCGGCAATTACTGGAATTGATAAATTTTGAACAATTTGTGGCCAAAGAACAAGGGAAGAGTTTTGACCAATATGAGCTCCTGCTTCCATTCCTTCTGCAATTACAGCATCAACACCAAGTTTTTCCATTTTCTGTGCAATTTTTAGGTTAGGAACAACAGGAATTACCTTAATACCAGCTTTTTTAAGATCGTCCATGTAATATTTGGGTGTACCTGCTCCAGTAGTGATAATTTTGATACCTTGTTCAATTACTGTTTTAACTAGTTCGGGTACGTTCTTATATTGTAAGTTTAAGTTAACTGCGAATTGTTTTTGTGTAAGTTTTCTAACTATATTAATTTCTGTAATCAATTGTTCACTGGATATCCCACCAGCAGCGACTACTCCCAATCCGCCTGCTTCAGACACAGCAGCTGCCAATTTGCCATTTGCAACATATTGCATTGCTCCTTGAATAATTGGATATTTAGTGCCTAAGATTGCTGTCACTCGATTCATAGTTTTACCTGCCTTTTTGAATTAGTAATTCTTATTTTAGTATGATCAATGTTCAAAATTTTAGCAAACAAAAAACTACAGTACTTACATCTTGCAAGCCTGTAGTTTCTTTCTTTTTAAAGCATGCTATGCTTTTTCATTCTTTCTTCGAAAATGCCATTAACAAGTTTGGTCATTTCTTGCTTTTGTTCATCACTAGGATCTTTTTCAAAAGCGGCGTATAAATCTGGATGTTCTCTAGCAATTAATTTGCAAGTATTATTAGTTGCATGCTTGCGAAAAATTGCTGGAATCTTCTTCAAGTATTCTGGTTTTACTAAAGCAATAATTTTTTCGTTAGCTGTCATTACTTTCAACTCCTATAATTTAACTAAAATTATTTTAGCTAAAGGAATCAATTTTATCAAGCTTACTGAAAGTTAGTTTACATAATTTTAAATATTATTTGTTCTTATAATCTTCATCATAGATGTATCGATGCAATTTTAAATACTGCTCGCCTAGTCTTTTTTCATTGGCATTATCTTTAGGATAGTAATATCTCTTTCCTTCTAACCCTTTAGGCATGTAATTCTGTCGAGCAATCTGATGAAGCTGAGCAAACGGATTTTTAATTAAGCCACCACCAGTAATTTCTTCAGAATGCTTATAATGCATGTCACGTAAGCCGCGAGGCATGGGATGTTGACTAGGATGTTCAGTGTCTTTATCTAACCTATCCCAAATTTCATCAAAAGAGCCGGATTTTGGAGAAATACACATCAACATCGTGGCAAACATCAAAGGATATTTGGCTTTAGGCATTCCCACCTTCTCAGCTTGATTAGCAGCCGTGACTATTTGGGTAACCTGTTGCGGATTGGCTAAACCAATATAAGTATATGGAATTTCTCTTAACCGACGGACAACAGATGGCAAATCCCCGTTTTTTAATAAAACTGCTAAGTAATAAAGTGCTGCATCTGTATCTGAACCAGCCATAGAATCTGAATAGGCAGCTAAGTAATCGTAATGCTTAGTTGCTTTTTTGTCATAACTAAAATTCTGCCCTTTAGCAAAATTTTTAACACCTTGAATAGTTAATTCTTCGGGATTGATTGCGTGAACTGTCTCTAATATATTTAAAGCAACGCGTAAGTCACCATCTGCCGCAATAGCAATCAATTTTAATGCATCTGATTCAATTTCTTCTTTTTTCAGTTTAAGAACTTCTGTTGCGGCCCGTTTTAATACTATTTCAATATTTTGATCATTTAATGCTTTAAATTCAAAAATCTGACAACGAGAACGGACCGCTGGAACTATAGACATAATTGGGTTCTCAGTTGTTGCACCGACCAGTAAAATATGACCATTTTCCAAATACGGTAAAAGAAAGTCTTGTAAATTCTTAGTCATCCGATGAATCTCATCTATGAGCAAGACGAAAGGCTGATAAGGATAAGTTTTGATAAATTGATCCAGCTTTCCCTTATTATCAATTGAAGCATTGAACTTGGCTAAAGGATAATCAAATTGCTTGGCTATGATTTGAGCTAAGCTAGATTTTCCAGTTCCAGGTGGTCCCCATAAAATTAGAGAAATATTTACTTTTTGTTCTATAATGCGGCGCAATGGTTTATCTTCACCAAGCAACTCCTGTTGACCAACTACTTCATCTAAAGTTTGCGGGCGCATTTTATCTGCCAGAGGTGTTCTAAAAGACATTATTTCCACCACAATTTAATCAAAGCCTGTGTTCCATCATTACCTAATTTTTTATCATCTACTAAAATCTCATATAAACGCTTAGCTTCCTTAGTTGCAGGTAAATCTAGGTTCATCTTTTCGGCTTCTTCAAGAGCAATCCGCAAGTCTTTTAAAAAGTGTTTTACAAAAAAGCCAGGCGTGTAATCACCCTTAAGAATTCTAGGACCATAAGAACCTAGACTAAAGTTTTCTGCGGCTCCTGATTGAAGTGTTTGACAAACTTGTTCTAAATTAAGCCCAGCAGCTTTGGCATAAACCAACATTTCTGTCATCCCAGTCATAGTTCCTGCGATCATGATTTGGTTAGCCATTTTAGCATGTTGACCGCTGCCGTAGGGACCGAAGTAATTCAATTTGCTTGAAAAGGTCATGAAGATATCCCGTAAGTGGTCAAGGTCTTCTTTGTGTCCACCAATCATGACAGTTAATGTACCATTTTTGGCACCAATATCACCACCAGAAACAGGTGCATCAAGGATATGAATATCTTTTGCCTCACCTGTTTGGCCAATCTTTTGGACTAAGCTAGGTTTGCTAGTAGTCATATCAATAATAAACTGTCCAGCTTTAGCAGTCTCGAAGATCCCGTTTTCTCCAAAGTAAATATTTTCAACATCTTGTGGAAAGCCTACCATCGTGAATAAAATATCAACCATTTTAGTTAATTCTGCAGGACTGTCTGCCCACTTAGCTCCATTATCTAAAACAGGTTGTGCATGTGCCTTAGTTCTGTTGTAAACTGTTACGTCATAATCATTCTTTAGCAAATTATTAATAATGCCGGTGCCCATTACACCAGTACCGATAAACCCAATTTTCATTATTTTTCTCCTTAATTCTTATGATAATTAACCGCCCATACAATAAAATTAATAATAATCGTTAATATCCAAATTGCTGATAAAACTGCGCCAATAATAATTAAAGTAAACGCCAAAGCTTCATTTCCGTTTCTTGAATATAGGATAACTCCCCAAACTGAAAAAACTATACTAGCAATAATTATGATCCAATTAAGGATATTGAACATCATCGAATTAGTTTTCATTTCAACGTAAGCATCACGCTCATCGTCATCATCAATTGTACCAACGTCTTTCATTAAATAATAATTACCGCAGGTAGCCAAAATCAAAATGACTAACCAAATTAAATCTTTGATGGTGTGACCACGTCCATTAAAAATATCATTGTATAAATCAAACACGTCTAAAATAGTTACTATTAAGAAAAACACTGTACTTATAGCATATTTAAGTTTTCTCTTTTTATCATTCTTCTTCATTTTCAACAAACTCCTCTAAGCAAAATAAGGTTTCAATATCTGTCCCAAAAAGTTTAGCTAGCTTATAAGCTAAAACAATAGATGGCTTATACTTCCCTTTTTCAACTGAAATGATTGTTCGTTCCGTCACGCGAACTTTTTCAGCAACTTCTCTTTGCGTCATCTTTTTTTCTTTACGGTATTGTTTAACTAGATTAGGAATTTCAATTACTCCTTTCTAAAACATGAAGTATACTTCATGTAGTTTACTTCATATTTTAACCACTTTTCTTAAATTTGCAATACAATAGAAGTAGTCAAATTAGCTAATAAGATGAGGTTTACCATGAAAGAAATCACTTTAAATCGGCTTTATGACATCATGTATTACCATCTTGATCCAAATGGTTGGTGGCCTGGCCGCTCTGATTGGGAGGTGATTTGGTCGACAGTTTTAATTCAAAATACTAATTGGAAAAATGTTGATAAAGCATTGAAAATTTTATATAAAGCAACTAATTTTCTACCTGCGAATATTTTGAAAATGAGCGATGAGGAATTGCAACAAACGATTGCCTCAGCTGGTTCTTATACTCGTAAGGCTCAGACCCTCAAAAATATTGCTCAATACTTCAAAGATAATTTTAATTATGATCTTGAAGTAGCTCAGGAGCAGAATAAAAAGAAATTGCGCAAAGAAATTCTGACCATTAAAGGAATTGGACCTGAAACTGCGGATGTGATCTTGATGTATGGTTTACGTAAAGGCGAATTTGTGGTCGATCAATATTCACGCAGATTATTTACTTGCCTAGGTTGGCAAGATATTCCTCCATATGAGAAAGCAAAAAAGATCATTGAAGAAAATTTGACTGACTTTACTTTACGTAATTATCAAAATTTTCATGCAATGATCGATATGTTTGGACAAAAATATAAGCTGCCTGAGCAGTTTAATGAATCATTGAGACCGTAAAATAGTTTGTGTAAGGATGAATGATTCCTTAAATTAATTTCTGAAAACATTAGAAAAAGGAGTTCCTTTCTCGTATGATTGGATTGAACAAAAAAACAACATACAGAAAGAAGAACTCCTTCATGAATGATTTTACCAAAAATATGGCTCAAGCACTATTCAATCAAGACAAAGTTAATGATTTTTTGCGCAAGGAAATTCAAACTGCAGTTAATCAATTGCTTGAAGCTGAATTGACTGCCTTTTTAGGCTATGATCCTTATGCAAAAAGCGGATGGAACTCTGGCAATTCCAGAAACGGCATCTATTATCGCAAGGTTGATACGCAGTTTGGCCAGATCGAAATTCAGGTTCCCAGAGACAGAAACGGCGAATTTCATCAGCACACTCTGCCTGACTACAAGCAGCACTCGGACGTCCTGGAAAGCATGATTATCAAGCTTTATGCCAAAGGCGTCACTACCAGAGAAATAGCCGATCTGATTGAAAAGATGTACGGCAGCCATTACAGTCCGGCTCAGGTATCAAATATTTCAAAGCAAATGATTCCAAAGGTTGAAGCCTATCACAAACGCAAGCTTAGCGACAGGTTCTTTTGCGTTTATCTTGACGCAACGTATCTTCCGCTGTGCCGAGAAACGTTTGAGCGTGAAGCCGTCTATATTGCCATCGGCATCAGGCCCAATGGCCATAAAGAAGTAATCGACTACTGCATAGCACCCAGCGAAAACGTCGAAGTTTGGACTGAAATGCTTCAAAACATGAGATCGCGGGGTTTGAAGCAAGTCGAGCTTTTCTTGTCTGACGGTGTTGTCGGCATGAAAACAGCTCTGGCAAAGACTTATCCCAAAGCACATTTTCAGCGCTGCCTGGTTCATGTCATGCGCAATATTTGCAATAAAGTGCGTGTTGACGATCGTGAGACAATAATGAACGATTTCAAGCAGATTCATAGGCAGCCTAACAAGACAGCCGCTGTACAAACTCTTCATGCATTCTATGACAAATGGAACAAGGCATACAATCATGTCATTAGGAATCTAAAAGACATTGAGCCTGATCTATTGGTCTTTTACAACTATCCCAAACAGATCAGACCCTCAATCTATTCCACCAACATGATTGAATCCTTTAACAATGTCGTTAAACGCAAGGCAAAGCCCAAAGCAGAGTTTCCAAGCGAGCAGTCGCTTGATACTTTCATTGGCATTCAGGCAATAAGCTACAATGATCGCTACTTCAACCGAATCCATAAAGGCTTCGGCCAAGTGTAGGATACATTGGAATCCTACTTTGACTAAGAAAAAATTAAAAAATCAATTTACGAGAAAGATCTATTTACACAAACTATTTGACAGTTTCGAATCATTTTTGAAGAATTATCAATTAGTAATCACTAACTAAAGTCATAAATAATCTAAACCTGTTAAAAAGGCAAGACAAATATTTCATTGTCTTGCCTTTTTTCATTAGTCTTCAAATAAATTTTTCTTGTCGTCATCAAGAGAAACCCGTGGAAATTCAGATTCTTGTGATTTAACTTGGTCGTCTTCTGCTAATTCGGATTTCATTAATTCATCTTTGGCATTATTAGGAGTATTTTCTAAAAATAAAGTGTGAGTGTTAAAATTCTTTTCAGCTTCACGCTTTTCTTTATCCTTTTTGTAGAAATAGATAGAACTTGCTACCATTGCACTTACGGCACCGATACCCGCACAGATCCAGCCTAATTTACATTTCATCATATAATCACCTTTTTCTATATAAAATTGTCACTTCTTTATTAACAATTATATCTGATATAGAATTTAAACACATTATTTATGCCTATGACCGATTAATTTGATTTTTTACCGAATAGTTCTAAAAGCCAGTTTTTATTGAAGAAATTTCATATAATTCAAAATGAAAGGAGCGGAAAAATGAGGTTCAAATTATTAATCAATCCAGACAAAGATGAAATTGTGAAAGCACAGGTACATCAGGAAAACAGTTTTACCAATGACTTAAAACATTTTGTGCTTACTAATGGTGATTCCAATCAAATTGCAGCTTATGATGACAAAGATCAAATTATTCTTTCAATGGATAAGATCACCTTAATTACCATTATTAATAATAAGACCTGGGCAATTTGCACTGATAATAAAAAATTTCGTTTGAAAAAGAGAATATATCAGTTAATTAATGAATTACCCAACCATTTTTGGCGAATTAATAAGTCTAGCATTGCTAATCGCTATCAGATTAAGCAATTTGAGGAAACTAAATCAGCAGGAGTAAATGTGATTATGAAAAACGGATTATCGGATTATGTTTCCAGACGTTGCTTTTCTAAAATTAGAAAGGAGCTTGATTAATATGAAACGATTCATCAAGGATTTTACTTTACGAGGATTAGTTGCGGCAGGATTTGGTCCACTTATTTTAGTGATCATTTATTATGGTTATCAATTAACTGAAAATGTAACTAGTCGGCCAATGACAGAAGTGAATATCAATATACTATCATGTTTAGTAATGGCTTTTATTGCGGGCGGAATTGGAGCTATTTTTAAAGTCGAAAAAATTCCTCTAGGAGTTGCAACGTTAATTGATGCGATTGTGGTTTATGTTGACTATCTATTCTTTTACTTAATCAACAATTGGATACCAATTATGGTAACCCCATTATTAGTGTTTACTGTTATCTATATTATTGGGTATGTAATCATTTGGCTGATTATCTATAAAAAAGTTAAATCTCAAGTTCAAAAAGTTAATCAAAAATTATGAAAAGGATTTTCCCATTTGAAGGAAAATCCTTTTTTCTATAGCTCTTTTACTATGTTATAACTACTTACATCTTTTGGATCTGGAATATCTTCATTAGTTTTACCTTCATTTACAAAGCCACGTTTTTCATAAAATGAAAATAGCTTTGGCAAACAAGTTAAAGTAACAGCTACCCTATTTTGCTTTTTAGCTACGTTAGATAATTCATCTAATAATTTAGTTGCTATTCCCTGCTTTCGAAACTTAGGACTCACTGCTAAGCTTAAAACAGTTTGGTATTGATCATCCTTACGATTAGGATGATTTTTAAAATAGAGTTCATCCCTGATATACCGGTGATTAAACGCTGGTCCAAAGACATGCCCAACTACTTGATGATCAATTTCCGCTACTAGAAAAGTATCAGGATAATTCGCAATTCTACCGATCATGTCTTTTCTAGTCATATCCTTACCCATGTTAAAAGCATCAGATTCAATGGCAACTATCGCGTCCAAATCATCCTGGGTTACTGGTCTAATTATTAAATTCAAAATCTATCTCTTTTCGTTATTTTGATTTTTTCTAATATATTCGTTCATCAGTTTAATCGGAAATGGCAGAACGGTCAAATTCTTGAACCTTACCCAGACGACATCCATTGATTGCAAAAGTTGTTGCACATTTAATAATTGAGATAGATTTTTATTGTTTAAACATTATAGAACAACTGATCATGTTGATAAAAGTAGTTTAAGTTAATCAAGCCAGCTAAATATTTATTTCTAGCATCTTTACCACGATATGCTAAAGTCCCCTTTTGATTAGTTGCTGCTCCATACAAAGATGGTGCCGGTAATGGCTTTAATGTCGTTTTACTTACGGCATAATAATTTTCACTTTGCTTATCCAAAAGAATATATTCAACATCTGTTGTTAGTCGATCATTCCGTTTAATAAGTAAATCATTTAAGAAAACATACTAACCTAGTGTTGGATTATGAATCGACGGATTCATGATCTGGCACTTTTTATTTTGTCTAAAATAGAAAGTGAAGATAAAGCAAATAAAGTCTTGGTTCTTTTGGACGTGTAACGTCGCAAAGAAAACGGACTGCTTTACCGCCTATTTATAAGTCTCTTCGAAGTCTGTGGGCACTTGATGCCGAGTTCAGAAAATGAGAATTAATAGGTTGATAAAACTGTTTGTCTTCACTTGGAGGTTAGAATGATGAAACAAAATATTATCTTTGGCATTGATGTTAGCAGTAAATCGTCTACAGTTTGTGTAGTAATTGATCGAATTAAGCAAGGTGAAACCTTTAAGATTACTAATGATTCCTTTGGCTATCAAGATCTATTGGATCGTTTAAATCAATACTTGATCACGCCTTTAGTAGTTTTTGAAGCTACGGGAGTTTATTCATTGAGTTTACAGGCTTTTTTAGAAGATTATCATATCAAGTATTTAAAGCTTAATCCCTTAAAGGCTAAGAAGCTGATGGACAATAATCTAAGGCATAATAAAACCGATAAAGTTGATGCTTATCGGTTAGCTTTAATTCAATTCAATGCGCCACAAAAATTGCGTGCTCCTCAACCTAAGGAATATCATGAACTGCAAAATGCGAGTCGTTATTACGAAGAGCTTACTCAAGCCCTGATAATCAATAAAAATCAGCTCCATCGTAATTTGCAGTCTACTTTTCCTCAGATAGAGAGCATCCTTTCAACTTCATCTGGCAGAGTTTATTGGACGATTGTCAGCTTATTCCCGCATGCCCAATATGTTTTAAATCACAATGAAAACCAGATCTTTCAAAGTTTGTTGGCCATTTCAGGAATTGGCAGACAAAGAGCTCATTATTTAACAACTAGGCTCTATGCCTTAGCCAGACAAGCTTATCCATATGACAATGAAAGCAGTATTACTATTCGAGCAATTCAGCGTAATATTGCCAATTTGCTTTCTCTAAGTGCCGAAAGAGATAATGTGATCAATTATATGGAAAAGCTTGCTATGCAAGCAAATGCACGGTCTTTGAATATCTATGAGAGTATTCCTGGCATTGCCAAAACTACTGCTGTTAGGTTGGTAGCCGAATTAGGTGATTTAAGACGGTTTGATACTTCAGCCCAAATTGATGCCTTTGTTGGCATTGATCCAGGCCGCTATCAATCAGGTGAAAAGGACAGTCATTTAGGAATAACCAAACATGGCAATCACTTAGCTAGAAAGATTCTTTATCGAACAATTACTCAAATGGAAACTGTCAAAGCTACTCAGCCTTGTCATATCACTGATTATTATGATAAGAAAAAACGATCTTCAAATAGCCGGGGCTATAAGAAAATCGCCATTGCATCAGTTCATAAACTGATACGTACAATGTTTGCTCTTATCAAACATGATCAATTATATGATTACAACGTAGCCACACATAACCAAAGACTTTAGTTGAAATCAAATGATCAACTTCAGTATAACAACCTATGAAAAAACTACAAGTACTCATAGGCTTATTTGTGTTACATATAATTATTAATAAATTTAGTTTTCTAACTTAATTAGCTTCATTCGTACCAATAATTCTAATAAAATAATCTATTAAATTATTGATATTACTTGACTTAAGGTAGAAAAAAGGATCGTCATAATTAGAAGTAATTGGTTGAATTTTGAAATTAGTCTCATGACTAGTAAATTCTAAAGTTTGATTACTTTCAGGATAATATTTATAAAAAATAAAATCATCTAAATTTATTTCGGTATTTAAGGGTGAAAAATCTTCTGACTCTAAAATAGCTTTTATAGTCAATTCTTTAACTGCATTGACTAGTGCACTTTTTACTACCGTTCCACTTTTATGCATTACTCCTTCAACGGTCATGCTTTGAACAACTTCAGTTTGACTGCTGTAGTAAGCATCTGTTTTATCTTTATTATCTTCTTTTGCATAATAATCTAGATCATGAATTAATACTAAATTATAATGGCTGCTTTTTTGGCTAGAAGTGATTTTTAGTGGATAGTTTTGTTCAAAGAAATCAGATATAGTCTTTATTGCTGATGAGTTTTCTTGAGTTCGATCAAGTAGCGTGATTTCTTTATCTTGCCAAAATTTCTGGATTTGTTTTAGCAAGTTATCCCCTCGCTTTTTTTGACTAATTCCTTGATCATGGCTTTCAGCGTGAACTTCTCTAAACTTTAATTTTTCGCTTTCCTCGGTATTAGTATTAAAATAAAATTTTCCTAGCAAATTGCATCCCTTAACTGTAGAAAATACCTGTAATTGTATCAGAAGCAAATTTAATATGATACTTGTTTCTACTTGCGCAAAATCAGACACTGTCAAATAGTTTGCGTGAATTAGAAGCTGATGGATTGATTACTCGACATGATGATCATCAGGTTCCACCATCTGTTACCTATCATTTGACGTCACTTGGAAAAGATTTAGCCATGACGATGAATCAATTATTTGATTGGGGACAAGAATTATATTCGAAGAAAGAAAAAATGGTTGAGCACTAAGATGCTCAACCATTTTTGTATATATAAAATATTTTTTATCCCGAATTGCGAAGACCAGAAGCCACACCGTTAATAGTAATTGGAATGATGCTTTGGAAGACGCCTTGGATTTCGTCTTCACGATCACGTTTAATCATTTCTAATTGAATATAGTTCAAAATATTAAAGTATGGCATTCTAGCTGCTAAACTGTTCTTCAAGTTTGGTGCATCACTAAGCAAATCATCGTGACCTTCAATTTGAAGAATAATCTGCTTAGTTAATTTCCATTCTTGATAAATAATGTCAAAGACTGACTTAGTCTTTTCATCCTGACATAGTTCAGCATACTGTTTAGCAATTTCCATATTAGATTTTGATAAAACCATGTCTACATTGGAAAGCAAAGCATGGAAGAATGGCCAACCTTGGTACATGTGTTGTAATTCTTGCAAATTGTTCTTATCTGCATCAATAAAGTGCTTAAAGGCAGAACCTACACCATACCAAGCTGGGAACATTACCCGGCTTTGTGACCAAGAGAATACCCAAGGAATAGCTCTCAAACTAGAGAAGTCGGAAAGCTTCTTTCTTGAAGCTGGACGTGAACCGATATTCAAGTTAGAAATTTCTTTAATTGGGGTTGCTTGTAAGAAGTAATCTAAGAAGTTTGGATTTTCAAAGACTAATTTCTTATAAATCTCATTACTTTCTGTGACGATTTCATCCATTGATGAACGGAAATCTGCAATATATTCTTCACTAACAATTTGCTTTGAAGCGATTCGATCAACAGTAGCTGAAACAAGCATTTCCAAATTGTAGTAAGCAGCATCCTTGTTGCCATACTTGTTTTGAATGATTTCCCCTTGTTCAGTCATTCTAATGCGGTCATTGATTGAATTAAATGGTTGTGCGGTGATTGCTTCATAAGAAGGACCACCACCACGGCCAACAGTACCGCCACGACCATGCATATAAGTGATCTTGATACCTAATTCTTCACCAATAGCAGTTAAGTCTTTTTGTGCTTTGTAAAGGTTCCAGCATGAGGCTAAGTAACCGCCATCTTTATTAGAATCTGAATAGCCTAACATAACTTCTTGATAGTTATGTTGAGAAACGAGCCACTTCTTAACGATATCGAGGTTCAAATATTCCTTAATAATGTCACGTGCATTATTCAAGTCTTCGACTGTTTCAAATAAAGGTACCACTTGAACTCGAGCACTTTGATTATCAAGCAAATCATATTCTTTGAGCATGATTGCTTGTTCTAACATATCTGAAACACTCTCAGTATGAGATATAATGTGTTGCTTAATTACATCTTCGCCTAAGCGATCCTTAAGATCACGAGCGGTTTTGTAAATCTTTAATTCTTTTTGCAATAACTCTGATTTAGGTTTGTTATTTGCATGTAAGTTACGTGGATCATTGTTTAATTCATTAAGTAAAAGACTTACCTTTTCTTTTTCGCTTAAATCGCTGTAATGATCACAAATTTCTGCACTCTTAAGCAATTCGGCTACACATGCTTCATTAACGCTAGAATCTTGTCGCATATCAATTGTAGCTAAATGGAAGCCAAAAACATCAATTGCTTCTAAAATTTCGGTAAAGTAACTCTTAACTACTGCTTGATCGCGATTTTCTTCTAATGACCGCTTAATAATCTCTAGGTCCGCCTTAAATTCTTGCGCATTTTCATAAGCAGGAATCTGATCTAAATGTTCAACATCACGTTCTTTAAGGAAACTATGTTGGTTAGTGATATTTAGCAATTTTTGTTCACTACGAACTAAACGACTCTCAATGTAATAGAACGCGCGTCTATATGGTTCATTAGTTCTGAATGGTGAATCGTCATTTGATAATTCGGATAAATGCATCACTTCTGTTGAAGGTTTCATATAAGAAGTGGATAAAGAAATCGAACGATAAAGTTGATTGATTTGTTTAATGTAATATTCAAAGATAACTTGGCCTTGAAGTGTTGCACTTAATTTCAAAGTATCTGCAGTAACGTATGGATTACCGTCACGGTCTCCACCGATCCACATCCCCATCGTAATAGGTGTAGCATCCGGAATATCTAAGCCATGCTTTTTAGCTAATTCCTTGTAGCGAGCAGTGAACTTAGTGATTGCCGGAATTAAAGACTTAGGATAGTAGGTCAAGGCATTGGTGATTTCGTTAGAAACCTTTAATTTATGACCACGAATAATATCTGTCTGCATTAAAATTTCAATGCAAGCACGTAATTCTTCTGTCCATTCTTCGCGGTTAATAATGCCGTTCTTAACTTCACGATAATTACGCAAAAGCTTGTGGATCTTATCTGTTAATTCAAGTACAGTCTTTCTTTGAACCTGAGTTGGGTGTGCAGTTAAAACAGGAACTACACTCACCTTTTCCAAGATTTCTTTGGCATTCTTTTTTTGAGCAACAATATCAATGGTATCGTTTAATTTGCCTAAATAGTCTTGGTTGGTATTGTTCAACACATTGACTTTGCTGGCTAATTCCACATCTTCTGAGATGTTAATCAAAAGTGGCAATGTAGCAAAATAACGAGCAACCACGATCATTTCACGATTGTCTAAGCTCGCAATTTGATCTTCGAGTTCTTGATAATTTTTATTTGCAGAAATTTTAATCAGGTTTTGAATCTTAGTAAAAAGTTCTTTACCAATTAATTGTTCTGTAGATTCGTTAAGCAAGTTAGTTAAAATTTTAACTTCTTCAGTCACTACATTTACATCGCTGCTATTTTCTAATTTTTTAACAGTCATGTTCGAAATTCCTTTCTACTTTTACTAAGACTAAAATACCATGAAAAGTGCAAAAAATAAATTAAAAAAGGAAAGGAATTTAAGCTTTCCTTTAATAAAACAAGAATTTATTTTTCATCAAAATAATCCTACGCCCATATAATCATGGAGAATATGATCAGCCGCTCTTTTCAGAGTGAAGTAATTAATATTGTTGGAAAAAAGCATGATCATGCGCTTAGTTTTGTAATTAGCAACAAAACAACAATTATATCCAGGAATACTGCCATCTGCGCGAATAACATTTCCTTTAAAATATACACCGCCAAAGTAAGCTACTTCTTGATGTTGAGCTTGGTGAGCATATTTATTAATCATCTTAGGATTTTTTAGGACACGGTCATATACGAATTTCCAATAATCGTTGGGTGACATGAATAAATTACCGGCACCAAAATCAGAAGAAGTGGTGACAGTCACCTTATGCCAGTTAACATTATTGACCATCGGCTGAGGGACCTCACTTTGAGAAACTTCGGAAAAATCTTTAATTTTACGAAGACGAAGAGGCTCCGCAAAATTATTTTGAACATAATTATTATAAGTTGTATTTCTTAAGCGGCTGATAATTGTTGCTAAGAGTTCATAATCAACGTCCTGATAATCCCAAGTATGAATGTGGTCATACTTGATGTACTTTAACATATACGCAATTTGTTCCTGCTGATTCTTAAGAGGCTTTGACGGACGAGCATTGTTAATTAAGCCACTTGTATGATTCATTAGTTCGCGAATAGTGATACTTTTACTACCTGGAACTTGAGGAAAATATTTTGATAAAGGCGTATTCCAATCCAGTTGCTTCTGCTTTTGCAATTGATAGATTGCTGTACCTGTCATAATTTTTTGCAACGAAGCAATTGGAAATAATTGATCTGTCTTCACTATTTGACTTTTATTAGAAGTTTCCTTATTTGTAACAACGATAGGTCGACTTCTATCTTTTTTGTCATTGACTAGCATTACACCATTAATATGATGAAATTTCATGTAATCTTTAAGCTGCTTGGGTGAATCTGTAAGTCCACTATCCATCCTATCGCTTAAAGGTATAATGAATAAAAATAGCAAAAAAGCGCAGAGTCCTATCAAACTATATAAGAAGAATTTTTTTCGATGCATGGTTGCTCTTTACCTCATTTTTTTACTTCCGGTGATATTTCAAGATCAACTGTACATTCATGATAGTCTATCTTTGTTTTGAAAAACAAATTTATTTGTATCTTATTTTTAGTAAGAATCAAACATTTCTGATAAAATATTATTAATCAATTTAATTAAGGGAGAGAAATATATGAATTTAGACTACAAGAAACTAGCTGCTGCTAAAAAAGATGATATTTTGCGTGATTTAGATGAATTGATTTCGATTGATTCTTCTGAAGATTTAGACAACACTTCTGCAGAATATCCTGTTGGTCCTGGCCCAGTTAAGGCTATGAAGAAATTTTTATCATTTGCTAAAAGAGATGGCTTTCACATTAAGAACGTTGACAACTATGCTGGCCGCGTCGACTATGGTGATGGTGAAAAACGTCTTGGCATCATTGGTCACATGGATGTAGTTCCTGCAGGTGATGGTTGGAATACTGACCCATTCAAGATGTTGATTAAGGATGGAAAGATTATCGGTCGTGGTTCTGCAGATGATAAAGGTCCTGCTCTTGCTGCATACTACGGTATGCTTTTATTAAAAGAAGCTGGCTTTACTCCTAAAAAGAAGATCGACTTCATCGTTGGTACTAATGAAGAAACCAACTGGGTTGGTATTGACTACTACTTAAAGCACGAACCTACTCCAGACCAAGTATTCTCTCCTGATGCAGAATACCCAATCATTAACGGTGAGCAAGGTATTTACACTTTAATCCTTAACTTTAAAGACGATGCCCAAACTGGATCAGTTAAACTTGAGAAGTTTACAGCTGGTATTGCTGAAAACGTCACTCCACAAAAAGCCTACGCTACTATTAGCGGCGCTGATTTGGCAAACATTAAAGAACAATTCACTAAGTTTTTAGCTGATAACGACTTAGAAGGAAACTTCGAAATTAATGGTGATGAAGCTAAAATCGAGCTTACAGGTCAAGGTGCTCACGCCTCTGCTCCTCAAGTTGGTCGCAACGCTGCCACCTTCTTAGGTAAGTTTCTCAATCAATTTGATTTTGCTGGTCGTGACAAAAACTACCTTAACTTTTTAGCTAATGTTGAACATGAAGACTTTAAGGGTGAAAAGCTTGGCGTTGCCCACCATGATGACTTAATGGGTGATCTTTCAAGTGCTCCAAGTATCTTTGAATATCAAGCTGATGGTGATGCTATTTTAAAGGACAATATCCGTTACCCACAAGGCACTGATCCAGATAAGATGGTTAAGCAAGTGGAAGAAAAATTCAGTGATATCTTAACTGCCTCATTTAATTCATTCGAAGAACCTCACTACGTTCCAGGCCATGATCCATTAGTTAAGACTTTGCTTAAAGTTTATGAACATCAAACTGGCAAGCCAGGTCATGAAGTAGTTATCGGTGGCGGTACTTATGGTCGATTATTCAAGCATGGTGTAGCCTTCGGTGCTCAACCCGAAGATGCACCAATGGTTATGCACCAAGCTAACGAATATATGAAGGTGGACGACTTGATTGATTCAATCGCTATTTATGCAGAAGCAATCTACGAATTAACAAAAGAAGCCTAAAATAAAAAGATGATCTTTTTCCAAACAGGAAAATGATCATCTTTTTTTGTCCTTTTAGATTATTTTTCTAACTCATTACTAATTCGTTTACATAAGTTAGATTTGTCAACTTAGCATTATCTTTTAATGGGAAAATCTTATCTGGATTCAAAACGGAGTTAGGATCAAAGACCTTCTTAATCTTTCTTAATAAGTTAGTGTAATCTTCACCATAGTACCATTCGAACCAATCTTTTCTAGCATAGCCAATACCATGTTCACCAGACATATTACCATCAAGTGCCTTAGCAGTCTTGTAGAGTTCAGTAATCACTTTGTCACTCTTTTCCTTGTATTCTGCATCACTCATATTGTCTGAGCAAAGGTAAATGTGTAAATTACCGTCGCCAGCGTGACCAAAGTTAGGAATTCTCATTCCAGTTTCCTTTTCAAGCTCATCAACTCTATGCAAAACATCTGGAATATGATTGATTGGTACACAAATATCAACTTCATCCATCTTAGGAGTTAATTTTTGAATAGCTAAAAGTAAATCTTCACGACATTTCCAAATAGTTTTAGCTTCTTCTGAGTCAGCGTCAAGTACGATTGGCGTTGCTGACTTGAATTACTTCGTTGTAGCAACAGCTTGTTTCAATTCTGCTTGTACTTCACCATCGGTAAAAGCATCAAAGCCAAGCAAAATGAAGCCATTTCCTTCATCAACTGGGAATTTTTGATTATAGTACTTCTCCCAGAGATTAATTACTTTTCTACCCATAAACTCTACGGTAGTTGGTACCACGCCTGAATCTAAAATAGCTGGTACTGATTTAATAGCATCATCCAGAGTTGGGTCAAAGCATTAATTGACTTTCTTGGTGTTGGGTAAAGCCGCATTGTTACTTCAGTAACAACGACTAATGTACCTTCTGAGCCAATAATCAAATCTTTGAGTGAGTAACCAGATGAGGACTTAACAGCTTTTGCACCAAACTTATATAATTTACCATCAGTTAAAACTACCTTTAATTGACGAATATGTTCACGAGTAACGCCATATTTAACAGCTTTTAATCCGCCGGCGTCTGTATCAACGTTCCCACCAATTGAAGCCCAGTGCATAACTGGTGCTGGCATATATGAGAATGGCTTATCAGCTAAGAATTTTTCAATATCAATTAGCCGCATCCCTGCTTGTACAGTCATCGTTAAAGAAGTTGGATCGTATTCAAGCAGCTTATTCATTTTAATCATAT
Source organism: Lactobacillus helveticus (assembly GCF_046109915.1). Taxonomy (NCBI): domain Bacteria; kingdom Bacillati; phylum Bacillota; class Bacilli; order Lactobacillales; family Lactobacillaceae; genus Lactobacillus; species Lactobacillus helveticus. The sequence continues at coordinate 555,816 of NZ_CP151471.1, forward strand.
CTAGTGAGATGCCACCTTCAACTGTTAAGTTAGCACCCATCCAGCCAGTTGAATTGCCTCTTGGAACAATTGGAATATTATGATCACTAGCATATTTAACAACTTTTTGTACTTCTTCATTAGTAACTGGTTGAATGACCAAATCTGGCATAGCACGAACAGTATTGAATTGATCATAGTCCCAGTGAGTTGCTGGATTAGTAATAAAACGTGCAGGATCAGAAATATAAGAACTTAAAACTTTTAAATCATCTTGATTGATCTTATGATACTCCATTATTTTTCTCTCCTTTGTATATACTCTGTTGTTATGTTTAATTAAGTAACTATCGTTATTATAATTGTTACTGTCTGCGCTTACAAAGTGAGATGCATTTATTTTTCTAACAATCAAACAAAAAAATCTGAATGGTACGCTTCCATCCAGATTTTTACTAATCTATTTTACTGACACCACGATCTTCGGCATCAGCTTTATCTACTTGATCATTTAATTTCTTTCCGACTAATAAAGCAAAAAGACTAACTACAGCCGCCCCTAAGCCTAATTTACCGATTTTTTTCATTATAATGCTACCTCATTTCATTTTTCTTCTATTATATTAGTTTTCAAATGACAAAAACATATATTCTGCTTTTATTTAGTCAAGCTTAAATAATTCATAATTTTCATCTATGAAGGTACATTTACCTCTAAATGGGTTATCCTATTTATAAAGAATCGAGGAAAAATTATGCAAGCATTAGTTTTAACAGCAACTAAAAAATTAGAAGAAAAAGAATTTCCTACCCCACAGGCAAAAGATGATGAGGTTTAATTCATACGGCTTATGCGGGTATTTGTGGCACTGACCGTGAACTATATAATGGTTTGCCAGGGTCTGCTCAAGCAAATCCACCTATTATTTTAGGCCATGAAAACTCTGGCATTGTCAAAGCCATTGGTAAAAATGTCACCAATGTAAAACCAGGAGACCGAGTAACAGTCGATCCTAATATTTATTGTGGTCAATGTTACTACTGTCGCACCTCTCGTCCAGAGCTTTGTGAAAACCTTTCTGCCGTAGGCGTTACCCGTGATGGCGGTTTTGCGGAATACTTCACAGCCCCTGCAAAAGTGTCTACCCTATTTCAGATAATCTTGCGCTTAAAGCCGCTGCAGTAACCGAACCACTTTCTTGTGCTATGCACGGTGTAAATCTATTAAAATTGCATCCCTATCAAAAAGCATTAGTCATCGGTGACGGCTTTATGGGCGAATTATTTGTTCAAACCTTAAAGGCAATGGGCGTTCATCAAGTTGATTTAGCTGGTATTTCTGAAGAAAAATTAAAGCTCAATCATGATCATTTTGGCGTCACTACTTTTAACACTGCACAAGGAGACAAGATTCCTAACAATACTTATGACATTGTAGTAGAAGCTGTTGGTAATCCTGTTACCCAAGAAGAAGCAATTGCCGCAACTCGTCGCGGTGCACAAGTCTTAATGTTTGGTGTAGCCAACCCTAAGTCACAATTTAAGATTAATTCTTATGAAATCTATCAAAAGCAATTAACGATTCAAGGCTCATTTATTAATCCATATTGCTTTGAAGATGCCATTGATTTACTTGAAGCTCACAAAGTTGACGTTTTACCATTAATCTCTCATGAATTATCTTTAGGTGAAGTCGAACAATTCACTTCTGGTAAATTAAAGGATGTTTCAAAAGCGGTTGTAAAGGTTAACGATTTGAAATAATAGCTAAAACTAGTAAAAAGGCAACTATCCGCATTTTTACAATAACTTGAAGACTTTTTAAGATTTAAACAAACTCTAGTCTAAAGATGTATCTGTATGCGTCTTATCTGGATATTTCATTAAATCAACTAAGTTTGGTGCCTTACCTTCAACTGCATCTTTAGCGCGCTTAACTACTAATGGTGCAATACCTTTATGAGTTAAGATATAGAATTTGTTTTCTTCTAATCCTTTAAAGATAGTGTCTGCAACACCTTTAATAGGTAAACCAGTAGTTAAGTCTTTCTTAGCCATTTCTTGCCCCATCTTAAAGGTTTTACTTTGATAATATGGATCAGTCTTATCAGTATACTTCTTAGGTCTGTATTCTTCTGAATGCATTAGATGAGTTTGTACAAAAGCAGGTGTAAATACATGCATATGAATCTTATCTTGTTTATAAGCTTGCAAATCATATGCTACAGCTTCGGTCATTCCTACGACAGCAAATTTGGTTGCATAGTAAGCCGGCATACCAGGAGCAGTTAATAAGCCGGCAGCAGAAGCAACATTAAGAATATCTCCACCATTTTCCTGCTTCATCATAATAGGAATTACTTTCTTTAATGCGTAAACTTGGCTCATAAGATCAGCATGGAGAATCCATTCCCAATCTCGCGTTGGTAATTTCCAGATAGGACCAGGAACTGCAACACCAGCATCATTTACTAGAAGATCAATTTCATTATATTTCTTCATTGCTTCATCTACAGCATTATCAACGTTTTTCTCTTCAGTAACATCTGCTACTATCTTTAATACTTCTGTTGATTTACTTAACTCGTCAGCAACTTTAGATAATGCTTCTTTATCTTGATCAACCAAAGTTAATTTCATTCCAAGACTAGCTGCTTTTGTTGCAATAGCTTTTCCAAAGCCATGGGCTGCACCTGTAATAAACGCTACTTTTCCGTTAAAATCTTTCATTATGGTTGCCTCTTATTGATTATTCAAAATCTACTAATTCAGATAATGGATATCTGCTAGTAGTGATTTCATCCTCGGCATTAGGATCATGCTTGCCAATTGCAATAGCCATTACAGGGATATATTGTTTTGGATCAAGCCCCATAGTTAATGCTGCTTTTGTTGCATCATAGCCAGCCATCGCATTTGTGTCATAACCGTGTTCACGTGCAATTAACATAAATTGCATTGCTGCTAATGATGTATCAACCATTGAGTCAGCTACAAGCATTTGCTGATCTGCTTTTTCATAAAGTGGCATAAAGGTATTCAAAGCTGCTTCCATTGCTTCTTTGGTTACTTTCTTAGCTTCATACATGCTGTGCCATAATTGACTGTATTTCTTATAAGCTAAAGTATTGCCGAAGAATAGAACGACGGCTGAGCTTTTATCTACTTGTGGGAAGTTGAACTTCATAAAGTACTTATGTAATTTTTCTCTTCCTTCATCAGTATCAACTACGACAAACTTCCAAGCCTGCAAGTTACATGCAGATGGAGCTGTAATTGTTTCTTCCAGCATTTCTTTCATTTCATCACGACTGATCTTTACGCTTGGATCAAATCTGCGTACTGAATGTCTACCAGTTAGAATTTCGTGAAAGTCATTATTTACAATTGCCATAATTAGATCTCTTTTCTATTCACTAATTTGTTATCGCTTTCACTTGCTAGTATAATAGATTTAAATCATAAGTGTGATCTATTATTTTATCCCAGAGTTAAGTATTTGCTTAACTCTACATAATGTAACTTAACTAAAGGACAAAAACTAATGAATATTCATGAGTACAAGATTTTCTTAGATGTATGCAATACTAAAAATTTTTCCGAAACTGCCAGAAACGACTTTATTACTAAATCAGCAATAATTCAGCATATTAACAAGTTAGAACAAAAACTTGGAATCAAATTATTTGAAAGAACTTCACGTGGAGTAAATCTAACCGATGCTGGTAAAGCATTACAGCCACTAGCTAAAGGGATAATTGAAAAAGAATCAGAAATAATAAAAACAATGCATGATTACTCACATACACTAACCATTGGGACAATCTATCTTGAAAAACCTATTTTAATTAACACCGTGCTTCAAAAAAATAATTCAAAATTAAGGGATTTTAATATCAATTTTCAAGAAGTAAAAAATATAAAAAACGTTGATAACCAGATCGATATCATTGAATACTATAAAATCACCAAGTATTTGGATCATTCCTTTAATTTTCTAAAATTACGAGAAGAACCTATTTACATTGCAATGCCACCTTCTCACCCATTGTCGTGCAAATCCAGCATTACACTTAAAGATCTAAGCAATTACACTGTGGCCATTGAAAAAACTGGCATATCAGCTATGGGAGATAAAATCGGCAATATTCTTAAACGCAATCCAAAAATCAATATAAAAAGTTTCGGCGTGTATAATTCATCATTCTTTGCAACAGCTCTATACCATAATTACTTAATGTGCATTCCCAAAGGAATGGCACCAGCGGCCAAACCATACATTGTTAAACCATTAAATATTAAACAAAAGGCATACTATGGAATTTACTATCGAAAAAATCCAAGCAACACAATAAAGCAGTTTTTATCAGCACTATAACTTTCAAGAGCCAAAAAAAGACAACAGGATAAAAAATCCTATCGTCCTTATGATCAATCTGGCAAAGTGAAAGTTGGATGGACGCTTGAAGAAGTAAGGCAAACTGTAAGTTCTCATCCAGAAAAGTTTAAAGGTGAAAAATAAATAATCAATATCATTTAGATTTAGTCTGAACAATATAGGCTACATACATCAACATCGAAATCACTGATGATATTCAAAAAAACATTTAGCATGCTTACTCACTGCCATCTTTTTAATTTAAAGCATATTTATTTTCATGATTGATTTGCAACAACAAATTATCTAATGCTCCAAATAAATTAGCACCATTTTGAAAATGTGCTTTTACAATTTTTGGTTTAACCAACGTTGCACCTATCATAGGATTTTTACGTTTAGTTAATTCATCATAAGCTTGATTAATTCCGTTAATCAACTTTGGCTGTGCGCTAATGCCACCACCAATTGCTACTTTATTTACATCAACTACACTTTGTATATTCAAAATTAAAACAGCTATTTTCCAACAATAATCATGAAACAATTTAAGTGCTTTTAAGTTGCCAGAATTAATAATATTAAAAGCATACAAGCCATCAGTCTTATCGTCATAATTATCAAGAGCATTCACTTGCTTAACAAAAGCTACAGCTGAATCACTGCCACCAACATTACCTGCCATATTCTCTGCATGTTGATAATCGTGAATCATAAAACTTAACTCACCAGCTTGATAATAAATTGCCATTTAAATGATCTTTGATTTTTTCAGCAAACTGCTCTGCTAGGAAAATATCCTTGTGCTTTCTTCCATCATGACTTTCAAAAAATGTTTTACTTATCTTTTTTGACTTGAAATCAAATGTCACCACTCCACCAAGATGAGGAATATCTCTTCCAGTCAAGGAGACTAATAAATCTTTATTTTCCAATAGAACATCTGCACTAATTTCATAGTCTTCTTTTGCAACTTTAAAAGTTTTAGCAAGCATATTAGTTTTCCCATCTTGTTTCGATATTATTTTGAATACCTAAAGAATCAAGGATCTTCATTGACTTATGGTCGATAATATCTTGAATAGTTTTTGGCTTATCATAAAAAGATGGTATAGGGGGAATTATATGTACACCCAATTTTGCTAGTTTGGTCAAATTTTCAAGATGAATTGCAGATAAAGGTGTCTCTCTAGGGACTAGGATAAGTTGTTTATTTTCTTTGATCATTACCCCCGCTGCTCGCATAATCAAATCTGCATCAAAACCAATACTGATCCCAGCTACAGTTTTCATGCTAGCAGGTGCAATGACCATTGCATCAACTTGAAAAGAGCCACTAGAAATTGAAGCACCCAGGTTATTATTATCGTAGTAAAAATCAGCCATCTCTATTATGTTTTGAGGATCATAGGGAGTTTCGAGCTTGATATTTTCCATCGCCCATTTGTTCATTACTAAATGAGTTTCAACATCTTTATATTGTTTTAGCTTCTTTAGTAAATCAATTCCATAAATACTTCCAGAAGCTCCTGAAATGCCAATAACGATTTTTTTCAAAACTAATCAACCCTTATTTCAAATATTTCTTCCAATCAGGAATTTCCTTGAATTTAGCTCTGATAAATTGATCCTTCATATCAAATGGAACAGTTCCATCTATAATGGTCTTTGAACTCATCCCCTTAACTCTGATAGATTTAGGATCATATTGTGGTCTTTCACTTGGATCTAATGGATGGTTTCGCATTCCAGGGATGCATACGAAATCTTGATCTGCTTGGAAGCGAGTATTCATTGTCCAGACCACATCATTCATATCAAAAATATCTACATCTTCATCTACTAGCCAAACCGTCTTTAGTTCTTTAAAGGCACCAAAAGCTAAAATTGCTGCTTGTCGTTGGATACCTTCATCAGCAGGATTATCTTTATGGATTTGCATGATGGTCATCAAACTTACCACCACCTGCTGGAGGATTATAAACATTTACAACTTTCCCAGGAATGGCTTTATCTACTAATTCTAAAATTGAAGCTTCTGTAGGAATTCCTGACATTGATACATGTTCTTCACTAGGGCCAATTACAGATTGCATAATTGGATTATCTTTTCTATGCGTTACTGCTGTAATCTTAACGACATTAACCGCTGGATTAGCTTGTCCATCTTGGACTTATTAAAACTCAATTTAGAATTGAGAGCAAGTTCTTTTTAGCACTATACTGACACCATACAAAAAGAAAAGAGGTTTATTAAATGCCAATTGGAGTAATAGTTAATGCTTCATCAGTGTTACTGGGTGGAATGTTTGGTGTTTTTTTCGGTAATAAACTTTCCGAAGATTTCAAAGAAAAACTAAATATGATTTTCGGAGCTTGTTCTATGGGGATGGGAATCTTTCTATTGCACCTATGAAATATATGCCTGCAGTCATTTTTGCAGTTATTTTGGGAACCATTGTCGGATTGGTAATTCATTTAGGAAAATGGTTCAACAAAGGTGCTTTATTAATGCAAAGACCCATTACTAAAATGATACCCACAGAAAATCTAGGAATTTCCAAAGATGAATTTATGAGTTTAATGGTCACTGCAACTGTTCTGTTTTGTGCTAGTGGTACCGGTATTTATGGTGCTTTGGATGAAGGTATGTCAGGTGATATTACAATTTTAGTATCTAAATCTATTTTGGATTTCTTCACTGCTGCTATCTTTGCAGCTAGTTTAGGTTATGCAGTTTCAATTATTGCAATTCCTCAATTCATCATCTTTGTAATTCTATTTTTCTTAGCAAGATTCATTTTGCCTTACACTAATTCAACGATGATTCTAGATTTTAAGGCTTGTGGTGGATTCTTAATGTTAGCTACTGGCTTTAGAATCGTCAAGTTAAAGATGTTCCCTATTGCGGAAATGATTCCAGCCATGATTTTGGTCATGCCATTATCTTGGTTATGGGGCAACGTAATTCTGAATTTTATTCATTAAATATATAAACGAAAAAACTTATCTACTCAGACCCAAAGATGAATAGATAAGTTTTTATTTTTATTCAAATTCTTCTTGTGCAGCAACCAAGTTCTTTCGTCTAAAGACATGGAATGCTAAACCGACTACCAAACCAACTAAAGCAGGTACTAACCAGGAAAGTCCCATGCTTGCTAGTGGTAAAGAACTTCTTACTGCAGCAACCATTAAACCAAATTGGCTTTGGCTAACAACTGCTGGAAATGCTACAACCATGTCTCCTAATGCAGGAACTACTGTAAACAAGATTACGAAGAAGTAAACTACGCCATCACGTTTAAACAATGGTGAAAATACTGATAAAAGGATCAAGACCATTGATAATGGGTACAAGAACATGAGCATTGGAATTGACCAAGCGATGATTTGATCCAAACCAAAGTTAGCAGCTAAGAATGATGCTAAACAGCTAAGTGCAAGCCATGCGTGGTAACTAACCTTTGGAAAATGCTTATGGAAATCTTGAGCAAATGCAGCAACTAAACCAACTGCAGTAGTCAAACAAGTAACAGTTAGCAAAAATGCAAGTAATGCTTGACCAAAGAGACCACCGTATTGATTAACGATTTGGTTAAATGCAACACCACCGTTGTCTGATACTTTGAAGTGGCCTAATGACATCGCACCCATCAAGATCAAAAGCAAGTAGATTAGAGCTACAGTTCCCATTGCAACCACACCAGATTTAGCAACTACCTTGGAAACACTCTTTGGATCTTTTTGACCCATTGAACGAACGGCGGTAACAACAGTAACACCAAAAGCTAAACCAGCTAAAGCATCCATAGTATTGTACCCTTCAAGGAAACCATTTACTAAAGCAGAATGCTTGTAAGCTGCGGTAACAGCTGCAGTTTGTGAATTTCCTAATGGATTAAGAAATGCAACAACGAAAACTAAGAATAAAAGTGCTAAAAATAATGGGTTTAAAACTTTACCAACGTTAGATAAGATGTTGTTTTCATGATATGCAAATGCAAATGCCAATAAGAAAAATACTGCTGAGAATACTAATAGTGAGACAGTTTGCATGTCCTTAGGGATAAATGGTGCCATACCAACTGTGAATGAAACTGTAGCTGTTCTTGGTGTACCAAATAAAGGACCGATAGTCGCATGGATTAACACCATGAATACTACTGCAAAACCAGCACCTAACGGCTTACCAATGTCATAAACACCACCTGCACGAGTGATGGCAACGGCAAGTACTGATAGTAAAGGCAATAACACACCAGTGATCAGAAATCCAACTGCGGCGCTCCCCCAGTTTGCGCCAGCAAGTTGTCCCAAATGAAGTGGGAAAATTAGGTTACCTGCCCCAAAGAATAATCCAAATAGTAAAGAAGCAACGACTAGATATTGCTTCCAGGTCAACTTACGAGATTTTTCATCATTCATACACTCGTCCTCCTGAGAATTAAGAATTATCTGATCACAAAAAAAGTCCCTCAACCAAAATTGCTTTGATTGAGGGACGCTTCTAGCGTGGTACCACCCTTTATTTATATTGCTATTACTAGCAATACCTTTCACGTGCGGCCGAAGAAACTTCGGCGATACGCAGGCACTATAACGGGTGCTCCCACTATTTCTTACTAAAACATTAAGAAATAGAACTCGAAAGTGATTTTCATTTAATTCTACCTTTATCTCCTCACACCTAACGAGACTCGCTGTAAATTCGAATTAAATTACTCTTCTTTCTCTTTGTTTTCAGATTGATTAAATTGTTAATAATTATTTTAATCGAATTATCATCGTTGTCAACACTTTTTTAATATTATTTTTTGATGACCCAACGAAAGCTTAAACTTGGAGTATATTGGTTCTTACCGATCTGGTACATATATTGGTCCTTCACGATCCGGTGGCCTCTAATCTTAAAGACCTTTTCTTTCTTGAGTTTTAACTTTTTGACTAATTTACCTTGACGATTATAGATAAAGTATTGATTACCTTTAAGGCCATAATATTCTTTGACCAACTTCTTTAAAGCCGCTTTTTTGTACTCTCTTCAGCAAGTTCCTTGATATTTAATGGCTGCTTCTTCTTCACATCCACAGCGGCATATCCTAACCAAAAATGACTATCCTTGCCAAAATTCCAAACAGGACGATCAGTGACATATTGCCAATTATTCTTGCTGTTATAGATATTAGGCAGAACATATCCCTTGTGTTCGGTTTTAACTAAGTTATAACCCAAACGCAAAACCTTTTGTACTTCTGTCATGGTCAATTGATCATAGCGGCCAACCTTAAGTTTCTTGCCGTTTAATGCTTTTTCCGCATTAGTTAATTCTCTTTGAGCTTGTTTAACTACCAAAACAGTTGCTTGATTGTTGGTATTAATCTTTTCTGCATTGGCTAAATAAGAGTTAAATCTGACTTTCAAATCATAGTCAGTCAACTTATATTTAGTTGTCCTCTTAGTTTCCTTGGCACTGGCAATCGCTTTTTCTAGTGCTGATTTATATGTAAGCCTTAGCTTCTGCTGCAGTATTAATTGGCTCAAGCTTTAATCCTCTAAATTTCTTTACTTCACTGGTTTTAATATAACCGTAATCCTTCAGCTCATTGGTATTGCTGTTAGGGTAACCGATCACGTGATAGAAGAGTTCTGCTTTATTTTCACTAGGAACCCACAAATATACTTCTTCGTCAACGTGATTTAAATCAGCCATAGAAGTCTCTTCTACGACAGCCACTTCATGGTTTAATGGTAAAAGTTGATCAGTCTTTTCACCCATTGCATTGTAAATTGGGGTTTTGGCTTTTAATTCAACTCGACTAGAATACAGATCTTCAAATTCGTGAACCGGCAATGCCTTTGACAAGTTTAAATTATCTGCAGAAACAAAGAGATGTGTGCCCTTAATACGGTAATAGTCATAAGGATTATGATCAAAATCGTCTAATTGACTCACAAAAGTAACTGCCTGATCGAAGGTTAGCTTTTGCCCCTTCTTTAAATACTTATCACTAGGTGCCATAGTACTGTCATTACTGTAGTCACTAGAATTGATGAAGGTTCTGACATTATTATTTTTAACTACGCCTGTCGTCTCTCCAGTAGTCATTAAGTAATTGCCATTAACAGCAATCACATCAGCCACTTTCACATAGCGATTGCGACCGAGTTTGTAATATTTGCGTCCCTTGATCTTGTAATAAGGGATTCGCTTTTTCTTATTATTTTCATAAAAGTAGTATTTGCCGTTCTTAGTGGATTTAATTTTGCCACTGTAAGCTAAAGTTTGACCACGTTTAATCTTAGTAGATAGTCGTTTGCCTTTTGCGTTGTACAAATGACCATTGTTAATGGCTGTAATCCAGTTTTTACCAGAAATTTGTTTAACATAGTCAGAAGACAGGGTTTCACCATTGTCTAAATTATATTGCAACTCACCAAAATAATAGCTGCCTGGATCAAATGGCTTATATTTAGGCGTACCATAATACTTCAAGACTTTTTCCCTTTTTAACCGGGTGTCTCTTACCGTTAGCAAAATAACTAGCGTAAGTTTAAGTTACTTTGATTTTGCCGCTAGCTGTCTGTCTTGCTGCTTGAACGATATTATTTGTGGGCAAATTAACTACCCTTGCCACTGGCGCAACCGCAAGTAATGTTGCAGTTATGCCAATCGGAAAATTACCTGGTTTTGCACCATCAAAACCAAAAGAAGGCTTTGATACGATCCCTATGTGGGTAGCCGATATGAATTTCCCTACAGCTAAGTCAATTCAGGAAGAAATTATTAAAAGAGATAACCAATCTCCCCTATTTGGTTATTTCCAACCAAGCGACGCCTACTACCAAGCAATCATTGATTGGCATAAAAAGCGCAAGGGCGTGTCAGGTTTAACTAAAGAAGATATTGGCTACGAAAACGGTGTACTTGGTGGTGTTGTTTCCGCCTTAAAAGTCTTCGCAGCACCAGGCGATAAAGTTTTGCTTCATTCACCAACATATATGGGTTTTACTAACGCTGTCTTAAGCAATGGTTACCAAATTGTCCACTCACCTTTAATTAAAGATGAAAATGGTACTTGGCGCATGGACTATGAGGACATGGACAATAAGATTAAGGAAAATCAAATTCATGTTGCAATCTTTTGTAATCCTCATAACCCAACTGGCCGCGTTTGGACTAAAGAAGAAATTACCAAGGCAATGGAAGTTTATGAGAGAAACAACGTTTGGGTTATTTCTGATGAAATCTGGTCCGATCTGATGATGAACGACCACCATTACATTCCTACCCAATCAGTTAGCGAATGGGCTAAGCAACATACTGCAGCTTTTTATGCTCCATCTAAAACTTTTAACATCGCAGGATTAATTGGTAGTTACAGTGTTATTTACAATAAGCCTATCCGTGAACGCATCCAAAGTGTTGGTGAAAAGACTGTTTACAATAGTATGAACGTCTTTTCAGAACATGCTTTAATCGGTGCTTACAGCGACGAAGGCGACAACTGGCTTGATCAACTTTTGCCAGTTCTTTCAAAAAACGTAAACATAGCTTACGACTACGTAACTAAGCATTTTGATGGAGTATCAACCTTTAAGACCGAAGGTACGTTCCTGGATTGCACAGATTGGCTAAAGAAACATGGCAAAACGCAAAAGGAATTATTGCAACGTGGTTGGGATTACGGCATCGGCTGGCAAGATGGCGGCCTATTCCAAGGTCCAACTTCAAATGGTAAAAGAAAAGAACAGAATCAAAATCGATTCTGTTCTTTTTTGTATTTATATTCAAATTTTTAAATTAACGATAGTCCTTAAGGAAATCCATCATCTTATCATAGTCTGCATCATGCTTAGCATCGTAAGCATCCTCGACTTTAACAACCTTGTTGTTTTCAGTAATGATGCGGTATTCACGCAAGTCATTCTTTTCATTAGCAACAACAGTAATTTCACCCTTACCTGGAGTTGAATACAAGGTGGGGTTAAGTACTTCATTTAATTTATCTGATAATTGTTGGTTAAAAGCAATTTGATTCATTTTAATATATCTCTTTTCTTAAAATATTTCCAACAACGTTAGTATAACATTAAGTAGTATCATTCACCATATCTAGTAAAGATATTTACTAAATAAACGTACACGTTTTACTTATATCTCAGGTGCAGCAAGTAGCCATAGCCAATAACACGACATCATTATAATTCCTAAAAAGGCAATTAGAGTAATGAATTTCTCAAAAAAGCCGCCTACTTTGTACCGAAATATAGAGTGATGTCTTCTTTTTTTAACAAATGGGGCCCACCAATCTACTCCCCGCTTGCTGAAGCTATCTTCAACTAGATGCAAGAAATAGCCTAAAATCAGGCCTAGCCAAATACTGCCCCACCAATTCGGCAATTGCCAAGAACGAAATTGGATAGGAATAAAGTGATTCATTATAAAATATAAGCCAATTGAAAAAACTAACCAGCCTAAAAACGAATGAGTTACCCCACGATGTCGTAAAAATAAGCTAAAATTGATCGGAGATTTACGACTAGTCGTGCTGTTATATTCATCAATATCAGGTAAAGACGCGCCTACTCCGGTAGCCAATAGGATTATTAAATTAGATGCAGGGTCAGCAATAAATGCATTGCTAGCGATTACCCCTAATTCGACAAGCGCAATACTGCATAAACGATGCGAGCGCGTCAGCATGTTAGTCACCTCTTCGTTAGAACATATATTCATATTGTAACATACAAAAATAAGAGATGACAGCATTCTTATTTGCAAGAAAAAACACACTATTTTATTAATAATGTGCTAAATCTTCTATTTATAAATTTCACTCACACATCCATCAAATCTTTATCAGGATAAATAATATACATGTTTCCGTCGGAATCTACCCAGCCATTATTTGGTGACTTAGTTATCTTCAGTGTAAAAATCATATATAAATAACGAGCATCGGTACCCAATCTTTTATACTTAGAATTGTGGAATTCCATTTTGCTGTTCTGGGTACTCAATTCCTTTTTTTTATTTTTGAATATCTTTATTCATTTTACTAACCTCTTTAGTTGATAAAACGCTTACTTTACAAAATCATTATAGCTCTATATTAATTTTTATATAAGTAAAAGCGATTATTGTAATATAAAGTACTGTTAAAATCAACTATTTTTAAAATAGAGGTTTGGTTTTTACACTTTTTTAAAACTATGCATAAACTGCTTGTTTTAAGATGCCCACATAAGGAAGATTACGATACCAACCGTTGTAATCAAGACCATAACCTACTAAAAATGCATTTGGTGCTTTAAAAGCATAATCGTCAGCTTTGAAATCTACTACACGTGTTTCTGGTTTATCAAGCATAGAAACTACTTCGATACTTTTAGCACCGCGTTTTTCCATTACTTCAGTAAGTGCCTTTAATGTGCGGCCAGTATCAATAATATCTTCCATAAAAATTACCGGACGATTATTTACATTAGATTTAATATCTTGGACGATCTTGACTTTACCAGTTGAAGCAGCTCCGGCATAACTTGAGGCCTTTATTGGATCAATGGTTAACTTGAAAGTCAACTTTTTAATCATATCACTGGCAAAAAGCATTGCTCCATTTAAAACAGGAATAACTATAGGCTCTTGACCCGCATATTTTTTATTCAAGCGTTCAGCCATTTCATCCATCCGTTTATTAAGTTGTTCCTGAGTAAATAATACTTTTTCAATATCGTTGTTCATTATAAATGTTTCCCCTCTTGTTCATCTAATGATCAGATTTTAGCATATGTTTTTAAATATTTACAGTATTTTGGTCAAATATACTACTAATTGACTAAAAATATTATTGTTTATAGTGATAATTGTTCGTGTTTTACTATATAGCGACTTTGATATTTGTTTTCACCTTAAGTAAGCGGTAACATATTTCCTGCTAGTTTTATATAATAGGATTAGATGTTGTTTATTGTTTAAGGAGAGGATATAGATGGTTGCTGTAAAAAAGAAGAAAAAGCATCAATTTCCGACGGCCTATACGGTCATCATTATTGTGCTCTTTTACTAGTTCAACTATTGACGTTTGTCATACCTGCCGGTAATTATGCTACATTGGCCTATGACACGTCCGATAAAGATTTTGTGATCACTAAGCCTAACGGTGAAAAAGATAAAGCTCCTGCTACCCAGGCTACTTTAAAGAAATATAAAGTTAATATAGCTGTTAAGAAATTTAAGGATGGCACAATATATAAACCAGTGGCTATTCCCAATTCTTATGAGCGAATCAATTTGAAAAAGCCAAATTTATGGCAAGCGATTGTTCAATTCTTTACCTCACAAGTTCAAGGAATTGGTCAAGGTGTTGACATTATTGCCTTCGTATTAATCCTTGGTGGGATGTATCGGAGTAGTCCATGCAAATGGTGCGATTAATTCAGGGATGCAAACCCTATCTAAGTGAATTAAAGGTAAACAAGTTCTGTTGATTGTTTTAGTTATGGGGTTGATCTCTTTAGGTGGGACAACTTTTGGCCTAGCTGAAGAAACTATGGCTATGTACCCTATTCTGATTCCAGTTTTCTTGATTGCTGGTTATGATACGATGACAGTACTAGGAACGATCTTCCTCGAGACGAGTATTGGGACGATGGTTTCAACAATTAATCCTTTCTCAACGATTATTGCTTCCAACACTGCTGGTGTAAACTTTGCTCTAGAATTACCATGTGGGTTATTTGTACTGTGGTTGGGATGCTCTATGTAATCTTTTATGCGGAAAAGTACGCAAAGATCCTACTAAGTCTGTCGTGTATGACCAATATGAACAAAACAGAGAAAAATATTTAAGCGGCGCTGATATAGAAAAACAGGCAAATTTACCTGGAAGTAAAAATTAACTTTAATTATCTTTGCTGTTGCTTTCATTGTTATGATCTGGGGTGTTCAGCAAAAAGGATGGTACTTCACTGAAATTTCTGTTGTCTTCCTTGCAGCTGGCTACTTGATGGCCATCTTCTCAGGATTAACTGAACATAAAGTGGTGCAAGCCTTTGTCGACGGGGCTAGTGATTTGCTCGGAGTGGCATTGACCATCGGTTTGGCTCGAGCCGTTTCAATCGTAATGGATACCAGTCATACAAGCGATACGATCATGCACTTCTTCAGTCAACAAGTATCCGGCATGAGTCCATTGATTTTCGTGTGGTTCTTATTCATTGTTTACATTATTCTAGGGTTCTTCATCCAATCATCATCTGGTTTGGCGGTTCTTTCTATGCCAATCATGGCACCATTAGCCAATGTTATTGGGATTGATCGCGCTAGTGTTATTGACGCCTACAACTGGGGATTGGGATTCATATCTTTAGTTGCTCCAACCGGATTGATTTTGATGAGTTTAATGATGGTTAATATTGACTTTAACAAATGGTTTAAATGGTGCTGGAAGTTATTAGTCATTGAGTTTGTTCTTTGTTTAGTTTTCCTTGGCATCGGATTGTTGATATATTAGTAAAAATAAGCAAAACAAAATAGAGATGCATCTTGCATCCCCATTTTTTGTGTCTCCAAATATTTAACGCTCTTCCGCAAAGTCGCTAGTCTTCATCATCTTCGTAGAAACAACCTTATTATGATCTCTTTCATTTTCAATGCTTAATTCAAAGACAGACTCATCCGCTTCACTCATAGTTACCTGACCATAAAGTGATTCAGTATCGGTTTCCTTAGAGTAAATATTTGAAACTAGCAGTTCAATAGCCAGTCTTTCATCTTGCGTCAATTTATTAAGATTGCCTACTTTGACCTTTGCTCCATCTAATTCGTCTTGGGCTGTCTTAATGTTCCAAATCAAGTATTGAGCTTGCGTAGCTGAAATAGTACCTTTATCCAACGCGGATCTTGCCTCATCAATTGCTTGATCATAGTTATACCGTTTGTAAAAGCTAGATAATTTGTACTTAATACTACCTTGTACCACTGCATGCTTATTAATTAAATCCTTTAAGTCTAATTCTTCACTTTCAGACATAGCAATTTTAGCATTATCTTCAGCTTGACTAGCACTATTAATTGGCTTTAAATGCAGTCCATTTGCAAAAGTAACATCACTTACTTTGACAAAAGCATCTCCAATATTTACCGTATTAATTTTAACTACTTCAGGGAATCCAGGTGATGTCTTTAAGTTAGCCATCTTTTGATAACGATCAACTACATGATAGTAAAGTTCTGCTTTATTTTCTTGTTCATTCCATAAATAAATAGCGCCGTTTATTCTTAATCCCTGACTTCTCATCCAGGCAAAATTATTCGGAGTAATATTTTGACCAGTAAAAGAGTAAAATGGAATTTTATCTTTTTTAGCTAAAACGACCATACCATTGCGTTCAGCATAATTAATAGAATCCATATTTTGGCGAGCAGTGACATCCCTTGCCCAAATATAATAATCTGTGCCCTTAATATGATAAGCATTAGGGAAACCATTAGCTAACACATCCATTCCGCCTAATTGATCGACAACTAGCTTTTGACCTTTTTTATAGTATTTTCCGGTAGTCAAAGCTCTGTTTCTGCTAGCTTTAAAAAGTTGCGGTGTTTTTGTTTTAACCGTTACTGTAGTTTGATTAAATAAAAGTTTATTGCCATCAATAGCATCAACATTTGCAGCTTTAACATATTGATTTTTACCAATCTTAAAATAATCTGTGCCTTTGATCTTAGTTATAGTTAATTGATATCTGTGCGTATTCGAATAATTTTGATAAAAGTACAGGTTATCCGCAAAATCATTTTGACTAATCTTGCCTTGATACTTAACTAAAGCTCCTTTGCGTAAAAGCTTCTTAGTATGCTTACCTTGTTTATTATAAATATAAGCATTATGATTAAGCTTCAATTTATCTTTTTGACTAATTTGCTGTTTATTAGTAGCCGCATAAGCCATTTGTGACGGTTGAAGCATTCCAACAGCAGGAGTAACAGCCATTAAAGTAGCTACCGAAGTTAATACAATCTTTTGCTTTAATTTCATTTCTTTACCTCATCAGAATTTACTTATACTTTCAATTATAGCAAGTAAAAGCAGACACTCACTAATAGAATGCCTGCTTTTTCATTACTTAAATAAATCATTGAAACTTTCGCTCATTGTGGGGTGAGTGTAAATTTCATCTCGTAAAATAGCTGCCGGAATTTTCATTTTCATTGCTAAACTAATCATATTGATTAACTCATATGATTCCGCACCATATAAGGTTACTCCTAAAATCAAACCTGTCTTAGGGGCAATCAAGGCTTTGAATAATCCACGTGGATCTTTTAACACATGAGCTTTTGGAATAGCTGCTACTGGCAATTTCTTTAATTCATAAGTAATGCCTTGAGCCTTTGCTTCTTTTTCGCTTAAACCAACCCGAGACAAGGATGGAGTAATAAACACGCTGTATGGTACATTGATTCGATCAGATAAGCTGCGCTTGCCTGAGCCAAATAGTTGATCCTTAATAATCCGAAAATCATCTAAGGAAATATAAGTAAATTGCAATCCACCTTTAACGTCACCAATTGCCCAGACATTAGGCACAGTTGTTTGAAGATGATCGTCTACTTTAATTGCACCACGATCAGTTAATTGAATTGCAGTATTTTCTAAGCCTAAATTTTCTGTATTTGGTTTTCTACCAGTAGCTACCAAAATACGATCTGCGACCATTTCGTGTGATTGACCATCTTTTTCATAAAAAACAGTTTGCCCATCAACTCTATTGATTTTGACGCCAAGTTCAAAAGTTACACCACTATTTTCCATATCTTTCTTGATTTCACTAGCGATGTCATTATCTTCACGTGGCAAAAATTGTTCATGCAAATCTAGTACTGTTACCTTTGAACCATACTTTGCAAACATAGAAGCAAATTCCAGACCAATATACCCCGCACCAATAATTACCAGCTTTTCAGGCATTTCTTTTTGATCCATTGCAGCAGTAGAATCTAAAACTGCCTTACTTTCAGCTAGGCCAGGAATAGGCAACATCACTGGCAATGCACCAGTATTAATGAAGATTCTTTCACCGCGATATTGTTCTTTTTCTTCTACGGTAGTTGTTACTTCAATCTCATGATCTGCAATAAACTTTGCTTCACCATCGAGCACAGTGACAGTTGGTTCATCAGCCAACATGTGATAATTTTTACCACGCAGCATAGTAGTCATTTGATTTTTACCATTAACAGCATCGGTAAATTTTACGCCATTATCTGCTTCAATGATCAACCGCTTAGATGGCAAGCAAGCGATATTAATGCAAGTACCGCCATACATTTGATTCGACTTTTCAATTACTAAAACTTCTTCACCCTTTTGTGCGAGAAATTTTGCTAGAGTCTTGCCGCCTTTGCCAAAGCCGATAATAATATTTTGAATAGTTTTCATAATCTCATCCTTTTACTAAAAGTAATTGCTATTTTTATCTAATAATACTGATAAAAACTATTCATGTCACCTATTATGCTTAGAAATTAATTTTTGATAATTTTGGTATAAAGTCTGTCGCAATAATGGATCATGGGCATAGATATAGGTACCATAAACACCGCGCTTGAATAAAACGTTGATCATGTTCATGAATAACCGCTTCTTAGCTTCATTTAGTTCTTGATCATTGAATAGATCTTTACGTTTTTTGAAGGCTTCAATATCTGTAAACTTGCTTGGATCTACCTTCAGTTTATTGGTACTCGGAATTTGCGTAACTGGCGGACTTAAAATGATTCCGGTGTAGTTTAAATCAAAACCCTGACAAGTATAAATAGAACCAACTTCATTAATAGTTTCTGGTATTTCAGCCCAAGGTTTAGATGTGTAATTATACTGATCCCACGGCATTTTGAACTTGCCTTCTGTGATATAGTGTTTACCACCATCAAGAGTCGAAGGATATCCGGTAGTAGATAAAATTCTAGATAATCCTACCTCATTGTTTCGTTTAACTATCTCCTGCCGCATCTTTTCTGCATCATCAAAAATGCGAAAATCATAATTGTGTCGCGCATCCTCAGGGAATGGCAGGATTTTCTCTTCATCAGTAAAATAATTAAACCAATTAAGTAGATCATCACTGGCATTGACTCTAAATTGGCGAGTTAAATGATAATCTTCATGAGGATATTGATGAGTAATTTTTTCTAATTGCTTGTTGGTCCAAAAAGTCTTAGTGCGTAAAACTTGATATTGATCAAATACAAGAATTACAACTTTAACCCGCTTGATGAGCTCTACTAATTGATTATTGTAAGTAAAGTTATTATATGGATCTGATCTTGACAATAATAAGTGAGCCTCATCAATTACAACGACATCTACTGTTTCATCTTTTTTATCGAGTTGATTGATTAAAGAAGTGGGACGAGTAAAGTCTTTTTTGTAAAGATGGGGCAAATCACCTGCAATTTCTTTATATACTTTTAAAATTTCTGGGTGATTGACCACAAAATAATTGGTCGTTTGATAAAGTGGTGAATCTTCCTTAGTTCTTGCGGCAACTTGGATTTCATTGAATAAGTGTGCTAATACAACACTTTTTCCTGTTCCTGCATCCCCATAAACCGTAAAAATAGCAGGATAATCTTGCTTAATGTGTTTTGTAGTAAAAGACAAAATATCATTAACTAGATTCTCTTGTTCTGCAGTTAAAGTTTTAAACGGCGACAGTTTTTCTGTTGCACTATTGATAATTGTATTTTGCATTTCTAACTCCCCTAACATTAGCTAGAAATATTTTACCACTACTATTCTGCCTCTTTGA
This sequence comes from Lactobacillus helveticus, assembly GCF_046109915.1. NCBI lineage: Bacteria > Bacillati > Bacillota > Bacilli > Lactobacillales > Lactobacillaceae > Lactobacillus > Lactobacillus helveticus. The sequence goes on from NZ_CP151471.1 coordinate 575,992, forward strand.
CTACTTCATTGTCTTTACGCCTCAACCAAAAACGGTGTCCTAAGTAACAAACAAGCACAAACGGAATCGTGTAATACAGTGCCACTCTTTGCGTAGGATCAAACCAGATCAAAACGCATGATAATAAACTAGCAATAAAAGCAAAGTATGGCACAACAGGATACCAAGGAGTTTTATATTTTAATTCAGATAATTTTTTAATTCAGATAATTGATGCCCATCTTTTAAAAATTGCTTTCTAAAATTCAATTCTGCCCAAGCGATTGCCATCCAAACGAAAAAACTACTGCTAGTCCTGAAATTGAAACTAGGACTAAGTAAACTGTGTCAGCTGCGATCTTACTTGATACTAATGCAAATACACCGCCAAGCATGCTGAAGATTAATGCTAAACAGGAATGCCGTTTTTATTGGTTTTCTTAAAAATAGCTGGAATAGTTCCCTCATTGCTTAGAGACCATAACATTCTAGTAGATGCATACAAGCCAGAATTGGCAGCTAAAATAATTGCAGTCATCACAACAAAATTCATGATATTAGCCGCAAAAGGCACATGAATTGAATCGTAAACAAATGGACTTTGCGTAACGCCGGCAACCTTATATGGAATCAACGCAGACATTACAGCAATACTACCAATGAAGAAAATAAGCAACCGCCAAAGCGTTGTCTTGATTGCACTAGAAATAGCCTTTTGAGGATTTTTTGCTTCACCTGCAGTACCCCAATTAATTCAGTACCTGAAAAAGCGAAGTTTACTGTCAACATTGTTGTAAATACACCGCTGAATCCATTAGGAAACCAACCATTTCGATAAAAATTAGCCATCAAAATACTCATGAAGCCGGCTACTGAAGCAATAATCGCAGGACCATAGACGATGATCTGCATCCATCCTGCCATAAAGCCGCAAATTCGACCATACAGATTTTCAATATACACATATAAACCACCAGTGTATAGCATCTGGGTACCGATTTCAGCAATCGTTAATCCACCTGTCAGCGTGATCAATCCACCAAAAATCCAGGCGATAATTGCCATTGTACTTGAACCGGCACTATCCAATACGGAAGCATGCTTAAAAAATAAGCCTGAACCAATGATTATACCGATTACGATTGAAATGGCTGAACCAAAACCGATTGAACGTTTTAGGTTATTGTTAGGGTGTTTATCTGCCATAATTATTTCCTCCATGAAAAAAGCCTGAGCCTACTTAATTATCATGAGTAGGTTCAGGCTATGAATTATCTGTATGCCAAAACTACTCAAGTTCAACGGGAAGAACTTGAGCTAGATGAAGTTGAAGCTACATTGGCGTTAAGATAAAACATGATTTTTTCCTCTTTCAATTCATTTTTATTAGAAAATCATGAGCTTTTTAATATGGCAAGATATTTTTAAACAAAAAAGCTGGGGAAAATGTCCCAGCTTGATTGCTATTTTAATTAAGTTTTTATGCAAATACTTCTTCGATGTTTAAGTTAACTACGAATGCATTTGGAAATTCAGTCTTAGCTAAAACTTTCTTTGCGTAGTCATCATCTTCGTGAACTTCTGGAGTAGTAAGTACCATAACTGCAGTATGTGATGGAACATCAGCTGCAACAAGAGCAACCTTTGAACCGCGCTTAATGTTTTCGTAAGCTTCACCCTTGGTCTTTTCAAGGTATTGGAAGTGACTTGGATCTAAGACAGTCATTGAGCCCTTAGGACCAACTTGTGGGTTGCCGTCAGCATCAACAGTTGATAAGTAAACTAAGTTATTCTTGAAAAGATTTACTTGTTCTTCAGTAAGCTTGTTAGTATTTAATTTCTTCATAGATAATACATCCCTTCTGTTTTATCAATACACTATAAGTATACATCAATTTAATAGCAGGTGTTAGGGATGTGCTTACATCCTTATTTTTATTTAACAAAATGCTTTTATTACTATAAATAAGCAAAATTAAATTTTCATTTTATTTTAAAAAATGCTATGATTTAACCAACTAAAAAACAAAGGAGAAACATATGAATTTAGCAAAAATCCGCGGCGGTGCTGGTGATATCACCAAGCCCGATCTCAATGCCCGCATTCAAGATAACTTATACTTAGCCGTTAACTCTGACTGGATTTCTAAAGCCAAGATCCCTGCCGATCGTCCATTAATCAGTAGTTTCAGTGAAATTGATTTAAAAATCGAAAAAGAATTGATGAACGACTTAGCTGATTTTGCTTCTGGTAAAAAAGCTTTGCCTGATATTCCTAACTTTGACAAGGCAATCGAAGTTTATAAATTAGCTAAAGATTTCGCCAAAAGAGATGCCGATGGCTTTCAACCTGCTCAAGCTGATCTTGAAACTTTAATAAACTTAAAAGATGTCGATGACGTCAAGCAAAATCTAGCAAAATTATTCTTGCGCTTTAGCTTTCCGTTTTTATTCGAAGTTGAACCTGATCGTAAGAATACGAAGACCAATTCTCTTTCCTTTGACCGCAACTCATTGATCTTGCCTGACACTACTAGTTACCAATCACCTGCTGCTAAGCAATTGCTCGATGTTTGGCAAAAGCAAACCGAAAACTTGTTAAAGATGGCTGGTGTTGAAGAAGCTGCTGCTAAGAAATACGCCACTGATGCGATTGCACTCGATGCTAAAATCGTTAAGGTTGCAAAATCAGCCGAAGAACGTGCCGATGATGTAGCTCTTTACAACCCAATCAAGACTAACGAATTTGAAGAAAAGACTAGCTCTTTGAACTTGGGTCAGTTGCTTGAGCAGCTCTTTGAAAAGAAGCCAAATTACGTTGTAGTACGTGAACCAAAATTCTTGGACCACTTCAACGAATTATTTAATCAAGAGAGCTTCGATGAACTTAAAGGTTGGTTAATCTCTACCTTCATTAATAAAGCTGCCGCGTTTTTATCAGAAGAATTCCGTCAAGCTGCCTTCCCATTTAAGCAAGCTACTTATGGTCAAAAAGAATTGCCTAGTCAAGAAAAGGAAGCTTACTACAAAGCTAATAATTTGTTTGATGATGTAATCGGCGTTTATTATGGTCGCACTTACTTCGGCGAAGATGCCAAGGCCGACGTTGAAGATATGATTCATCGCATGATCGATGTCTACGAACAACGAATAACCAATAATGAATGGCTCTCACCTGCTACTAAGGAAAAGGCAATTACTAAGTTGCACGCCTTGGTTTTAAAGATTGGTTATCCTAATAAAATCGATCACGTTTACGATTTATTCCAAGTTACTCCAGCAAATGAAGGTGGCAACCTCTACAGTAATCAAGCAAATATTCGTGAAATCAGCTTGAAGCATAATTTCGATAAACTGTACAAGCCAGTTGACCGCAGCGAATGGTACATGCCAGGAAACTTGATCAATGCTTGTTACGATCCACAGAGAAACGATATTACCTTCCCTGCCGCTATCTTGGAAGCACCTTTCTACGAGATCAATGCTTCTCGTGCTACTAACTATGGCGGTATTGGTGTGGTAATCGCCCACGAAATTTCTCACGCATTCGACAACAACGGTGCCAAATACGATGAATTCGGCAACATGAAGAATTGGTGGACCAAGGAAGACTTTGCGGAATTTGAAAAGCGTACTCAAGCTGAAATCGACTTGTTCGATGGCATTAAGTATGGTCCTGTAACTCTTAATGGTAAACAAATCGTTAGTGAAAACATCGCCGACCAAGGTGGTTTAACTGCAGGTATTGAAGCTAATAAGAATGAACATGGCGACATGAAAGAACTATTCGAAAACTATGCTCGCATTTGGGCAAGTAAAGAATCTCCTGAAATCATTAAGACAATTGCCGCATTCGATGTTCACGCTCCAGGTCCTGTAAGAGTTAACGTTCAAGTGCAATGCCAACCTGAATTTTACAAAGCCTTCAATGTTCAAGAAGGAGATGGCATGTGGCTTGACCCTGCTAAGCGCGTAGTCATTTGGTAAATCTTTAATCAATAAATCTAAAATCCTATTAAATCTTGGTATTAACCTTGAATTAATAGGATTTTTTGCTTCATTAAGCATCGCTATTTCCTAGGTACATACAGTTTTCTTGATTTTTATTTATTTTTTAATTAGTATGGAAATAAATGTAAAGGGTTACATGGACTGGATAATGTATTTATTAAAGTATCAGTTATATAATTGACGCTACTTCACGTCACAAAAATAAAGGTATGGCTGATCGAGTCGGATTGGATGATTCATCCTTCACTATTAAGGTTAATGGTGAAAAACATCAAGAAAAAATCGCAATTCCAAACTCTGAAACTGCGGTCACGATTTTACTTAAAAAGCTCAAAAAATATAACTTAATTGATGATCCTAAAGAAATTATTGGTATCGGACATCGGATCGTTGCTGGTGGTGAGGAATTTAAAGATTCAGCTCTAGTTGATCAGGAAACGCTGCAAAAGATCTATGATTTGAAGCAATATGCTCCTTTGCACAATGCCGTAGAAGCCGATGTGATCAAAGCTTTTATGAAGTTCTTGCCAGATGCAGCTGAAGTCGCCGTCTTCGATACTTTATTCCACCAGAGTTTAGACCCTGTTCATTATTTATATTCCCTGCCTTACAAGTATTATGAAAAATATGGGGCAAGAAAGTATGGTGCTCACGGTATTTCCGTCAGATATATTAGTCAAAAAGTTGCGCAAATTTTGAACCTTGACATCAAAGATTTGAAATTAATAGTCTGCCACTTGGGATCTGGTGCTTCAATCACCGCTGTTAAAAATGGCAAGTCTTACGACACATCGATGGGCTTCACACCAGTAGCCGAAATCACTATGAGCTCTCGTTCAGGTGATGTCGATCCTTCCTTATTACCCTTTATTATGAAAAAAGAAGACATCAACATTGATCAGATGATGAAGATTTTGTACCATAAATCGGGCTTACTCGGTATTTCAGGAATTTCACCCGATATGCGTAATTTACGTAGTAAGCGTAATTTACGTAGTAATATGACTCCTCTTAAGGGTGAAAAGAAAGCCAGAGCAGATTTAGCTCGGAATATTTTTATTAATCGAATCATCCGTTATGTTGGTAGCTATATTCTTGAAATGGGCGGACTCGATAGCATCATCTTCACGGTTGGCGTTGGTGAACACGATTACGGCATCCGTGAAGGTGTCATGGATTCATTGAAGCTCTTAGCTTAAAGCCCGATCTAGCTGCTAACAAGAAGAATGATACATTCATCACTAAGAAAGATTCCAAGATTGCTGGTATGGTAATTCCAACCAATGAGGAGTTAATGATTGAGCGCGACGTAGTCAGAATCGCTGGATTGAAGTAGAATTTTGGATAGTAATAAGCATCTCGACTTTATTGTTGGGATGCTTATTTTTTCTGCTCGGATTTTGAAAAATGGTGTAAAATATGTCTTATTTTATTATTCATAAAGTCTATGAGGAGGAAAAATGTTAACCGTCGCACTTTTATACAATCTATTACCGCTCTTGTTAATGATTAGTATTATCATTTTCACACGACATAAGCTTCTACCCATCGGCTTAATGGCGTTAGTATACGTAATTGCATTTGGCATCACTTACTTTAGGTTAACATCCAAAAATCTGCTAAGTATCATTTGGGGAAATCTAGTCTATGGCATTATCTATACTGTAATAATCTATTTTTTACTGAATTTTACTAAGGAAGAACGTCCACGACAAAAACTAATTTTTAAAACGGCTTCAATCGCAATTGGTGTTTTAGCCATCGTTTCTGCTGGTGGATTTCTTCATTCATTCTTATCAGTTAAGCCTACTTGGAATTCGATCAATAAGGTTTATTCCAAAAGTAATGAAGCTCCAACCTTTAAGCGCGGTGAAACACCCATTGCTTTAGCACCAAAGACAGTCATTAACCGTGTGCGAAAAGCTTCTTCTGATATTCCACACAGTCAATATTATTCAATTTCAAATCAAGTTCAGGCACAATTTTTCAAAAATAAACCTGTATACGTAGTGCCTGTTGAATACAGTGGCTTTTGGCAAATGACTAAAGCTGGCAGCATCCCTGGTTACTTCATCATTGACGCCACCAGACAAAACGCGACGCCCCATTTTGTTAAGCGACCTTATCGCTACGCCACCAGTGCATATTTCAATAAAGATGCAGCTCGACAAATCTATCGCCACTCCACTAGTTGGCTTGATCTTGGCTCACCGCAATTAGAAATTGATAATGCTGGCAAGCCATATTGGGTGCAAACTTTGTACAAGTCAGAATTTCTAAGTCATCGCGTCAACTACAAGAAATTACATGTCGCAGTGATGAATGCTCAATCTGGTGCAGTTAAGATCTATTCAATTAAAAATATGCCAAAGTTCATTGATGAAGGCATTACTACTGCAATTGCCAATAAGCTAAATACTGATTTTGGTAAATACAAGTATGGATTTTGGAACTTCAGTAAAACTGGCGTGATGAAGCCAACTGGTAATGGCGTTGAAGACGGTGTAACCTCCGTTTTCAATCAAAATGGTACGATTAGTTACTTCACTGATTTCACCACTGATAAAACTGGTTCAGATTCTGCCCTCGGCTATAGCATGATCAATGCACGAACAGGTAAACTTACCTTCTATCGTGCTAACAATATCATGGACAGTGACGGTGCTAAAAATAATGCCAACCAAGACTATAAGGCGCAGCAATGGAAGGCAAATATGCCGATTCTATATAATGTCAACAGCCGCCCAACTTGGGTAATGACGATTCTTGATTCGACTAGCGCAATTCGTGGTTACTATTACTTAGACGCAGCGGATCAGAGTGTCTATGGCACCGGATCTACTCCAACTAGTGCAATTGATGCATTCAGACAAGCTCTGGTTAACAGTGGTGCCAAGATTGGTAATACTGATAAAGCTACTTTAAAAAATATTAAAGGAATCGTTGACCGAGTAGCCGTGGTTTCTAACCAAAACAAGGTGATGTTCACGCTGAAAAATAGCAATACCATCTATACTGTTAACACATCAGACTATGATTTTGCTAACTTGATGAGACCTAATGATAAGGTGAGCTTCAAGGCTAATATAGTTGCAAAGAAAAGCATTGGCAATGTAGCAGAATTTAAAGATGATAATTTAAGATAGACGTACGACGATATCTGTGCTTTTTAGCGTGGATGTCGTTTTTTGAGACTGTAAAATAGTTTGTGTAAGGATGAATGATTCCTTAATTTAATTTCTTAAAATATTAGAAAAAGGAGTTCCTTTCTCGTATGATTGGTTTGAACAAAAAAACACATACAGAAAGAAGAACTCCTTCATGAATGATTTTACCAAAAATATGGCACAAGCTCTATTCAATCAAGACAAAATAAACGATTTATTGCGCAAAGAACTCCAGCAAGCAGTTAATGACTTATTGGAAGCTGAACTGACTGCGTTTTTAGGCTATTGCCAGAACTGGCTGGAATACCGGCAATTCACGCAATGGTGCTTACTTTCGCAAAGTTGATACGCAATTTGGCGAGATTGAAACTCAGGTGCCTAGGGATCGCAATGGCATGTTTCATCAGCACACGCTGCCTGACTACAAGCAGCACTCCGATGTCTTGGAAAGCATGATTATCAAGCTATATTCTAAAGGCGTAACCACCAGAGAAATAGCCGACTTGATTGAAAAGATGTACGGCAGTCATTACAGCCCAGCTCAGGTATCTAACATCTCCAAGCAGATGATTCCAAAAGTTGAGGCCTATCATCAGCGCAAACTCAGTGACAAGTTCTTCTGCGTTTATTTAGACGCAACTTACATTCCTTTGCGTCGCATAACCTTTGATCGTGAAGCAGTTTATATTGCTATTGGCATCAAGCCTAATGGTCACAAGGAAGTTATCGATTACCGCATTGCTCCCAGCGAAAACGTTGAGAATTGGACGGAAATGCTTCAAGACATGAAGTCTCGCGGTCTAGAGCAGGTTGAGCTCTTTCTTTCAGATGGCGTTGTTGGTATGAAAACAGCGTTGGAGCAGACTTATCCGAAAGCTCATTTTCAACGCTGTCTAGTTCATGTCATGCGCAATATTTGCGCTAAAGTACGCGTAGATGATCGCGAAACGATCATGAATGAATTCAAGCAAATCCATCAACAGCCAAATAAAGAAGCTGCGATCAAAGTCTTGCACGCCTTCTATGACAAGTGGAACAGAGCTTATAATCATGTCATTAGAAACCTCAAGGAGATTGAACCTGATCTGCTGGTCTTTTATGACTATCCTAAACAAATCAGGGCCTCAATTTACTCCACCAATATGATCGAATCCTTTAACAACGTTATCAAGCGTAAAGCTAAGCCTAAAGCAGAGTTTCCAACTGAACAGTCGCTTGATACTTTTATTGGCATTCAGGCGATGAGCTACAACGAGCGCTATTTCAATCGAATCCACAAAGGCTTTGGTCAGGTTCAGGATACCTTAGAATCCTACTTTGATTAAATAAAAGATTAAAAAATTAATCTACGAGAAAAATCTATTTACACAAAAAATTTGACAGTTTCGAAAAATAGTATAGTTCCTGAATCCCAGATCGAAATCTTTTAAAAGAGATTCTTGAACTGAGCGCAAAACCCAAGAATCTTTGATTGGCTTAACTATCTGTCTCATATGTTATTTTATCTCCATGTTGCTAACTGTATTTAAGCATCATAAATGACTTAAAAATTTGAACCAAATAAATTTTAAAGACCATAGAATGCTCCTCTCAGCATTAACCATCTTCATTTTAGCTATAGTATCATTTTATGCTATTTTATAATTATAATACTATTGCTTTTTTATATTTAGGAAAATGTTGATATAGCAATATTTTATATAAACGATTCAAAGCACTAATAAAAAGATAAAGTTCCATTTTTCTTTACATATTTGTCAGTTAAATTAAACACTAACAATCCAATAATCAACCACAGTATGGCATTAAATATAGATCCGCTCAAATAAAATACTAAATTGTATGGGCGATTGTTAACTGCTAACCTCATCCAACTAACCATTGAACAGATTGGCAATAAACAAGATAAATATTTTGTAAGATTTGAGTAATTTTCAAAATTGATTAATAATACGCCTAAATAAATATATTGAAAAATTACTAAGGTACTGCCAATTCTTTTGAACCGTAAAACTAAGCTGACAATTAAGTAACCTAAACCAACCGTAGTTAGTAAAGCTAACATGAATGGAATAATCATTATTACTGGAAAACTAATCCAGTGATCAGAAAATGCCATTATAACGATTAATATTAAAATTGCTTGAACGAGTGCCAAAACAATATTAGCAATGCTTTTATTTAAAAATAGCCTTCTAGAAGAAATTGGCATAAGATATTGTTGTTCCAAAATACCACTTTTGGCATTATTCATTACCGCAGATCCCATTTGACTAACAGTATTTTCAATTAAACTCCACAAAACATAGCCAACTACCAAGGCATTTAATGATTTTCCTAAAACGCCACCACCTACAAGACTACCACCCCAAAAAATAGCCATAAACATTAAAATTAGTAAGAAAAAATCTGAAATATAATTAAAGAGGTATCTCTTGTATAAATAGAATTGACGCCAAAATTCAGCTTTAAAACTTGTCATTTTATTCTCCCGTATAATGTTTGAAAATTTCATCTAATCCCCTAGTCACAGTTTGTACTTTATTTATTGGTAATTCACTCAATAATTTAAAAACATGTGAAAGGGATACCTGCGGTTTAACACTCAAACGATAAACCCCATCAGCCTTTTTTGTAAGATTACAGCTTGCAAGTATACCTTCTTTTTCTGAAGTAGTAAGTTCTTGGCTAAAATGTACTTCAAAAACTTCTTGTTCATTCAGTTTCTCCAAACTATCTTTTACACTATCAGAAAAGACAAGCTTACCGTGATTGATTAATAAAATTTTATTAGCTACTTTTTGAGCAAATTCCATTTGATGAGTAGTAACTAGAATTCCTACTCCCTTGGTGGATAACATCTTTAGACTCTTAACCATTATTTGTGTAGCATTAAGATCTAAACCTAAAGTTGGTTCATCTAAAATTAAAAGTTTTAGTTCGGCAATCATAGCACAACAGATTCCCACAACCTGTTGCATACCTCTACTTAATCTGGTAATAGAGGTATCTTTCTTATTCAGTAGGCCAAACTGTTTGAGGAGAGCTTCTCCTCTTTTTTCTGCTTCTTTCTTGTTCAGACCACGTTGCCCTCCCCAATAAACAAAATTTTCCATTGGTGACAAAGCCCAAAACATATTTTTAGATCCTTCTAATAAAACGCCAGTATTTTTTAATAAAAAGAGATTATTGCTAGTTACATTTTTTCCGTCAAATACAATCGTCCCTTCATCAGGACTGACTAAATTAAGAATCATTTTTAATGTTGTGGTTTTCCCTGCACCATTAGGACCCAAGAAGGCAACAATATCACCGCTATCAACTTTAAATGAAATATCAGATACTGCCTTTTTGTGTGCTTTTTGATATGTTTTTGAAATATTATTTACAGATAATAAAGTCATGATTTGACCTCCTCTTACCGTTTAATAACTTCTATATCATATATAAGATGTATTAATGGACAAACCCAAACATTGACATACATAGCTAAAAGAATCAAACAAATATTTAATATAAGTAAGATTAGGAATGATTTAAAGCGATTTAAAGATATATATATGATATATATGTGATTAAACATAAATATTATGCTAATTAAAACTACTACTATACCAGGCGATTTGAAGATGTTTAAAAAGTACGGAACAGCTATGATTCTATATATTCCTTCTTCTAAAACGGCTGATAATGCTAAAAAATTATTTTTTCGAATTTCGATTACTACTAATATAAATGTAAGAACTATGATAATTATATTTAGCCATTTATATTGAAAAAACGAAGATAATTTCAACCTACCGTGTATTTCTATTAATTGAAATAATATCAAGCAAAAGAGGAAACAACTATATATCTTATAAAAGGACCACCTAGTATAAGCAAATATATATCCTGAAATTGTGCTTGAAAATAGGGTAATAAGAATATTAAGGCATAGGATGAATATAAAAACTATCATGAGCATACTTCCTTAATCTAGGATGATTTAGCTGAGGAAAAGAAGGATATGTCATTGCTAGAAATTCTGGTATAAATACTCGAGCTACTCTATATCCGTAAACATAAGGTGGAGTAATATCGAGAAAGGATGTTTGCGGTGCTATTTTCTTTAAATATTCTATTATTTCAGATAAATTCTTTACTGATTCATCATTATTTAGCTCTTGTACTAAATTAATCCTATGTAATAAATACTCTACATTCTTTTTATAATTTTTAGGGTTGGCAAAATACTCTACATTTTTATCGAAATTAATGATATTATCAATATTTATTTCTGAAAATCTAGAATTTTTAATAAAATTAGTTTCAGCCATCTTTATATCTGCTAATGCCTCAGAAAATGCACGAATTAGAGTTTCTTCTTTATTCAGGCCTCCTTGTAATCCGAAAGAAAGCGCAGGTATACCATTTTTATCTTTAGAGATAAGAAAAATGCCAAAGATATTAAGTGGAACTTGAGCATATTTAGAAATATCAATTATTAAACATCTATAATAATTTTTATAAATTCCTAGCAACTCAAATAATTTATCTGTTAAACTACGATCCTTTAATTGTTCCAAATAAATACCATTATATTTTTTAGCTGAATACCAGGAATACGAAACTGTCAAATCTTTTGTGTAAATAGATCTTTCTCATAGATTGATTTTTTATTCTTTATTTAATCAAAGTAAGATTCTAAGGTGTCCTGAACCTGACCAAAGCCTTTGTGAATTCGGTTGAAGTAGCGGTCATTGTAACTCATTGCTTGGATGCCAATGAAAGTATCAAGCGACTGTTCAGTCGGAAACTCTGCTTTAGGCTTAACCTTGCGCTTAATGACGTTGTTAAAAGATTCAATCATGTTGGTAGAGTAAATTGAAGCTCTGATCTGCTTAGGATAATTATAGAAGACCAGCAGGTCCGGCTCGATGTCTTTCAGGTTTCTTATGACATGATTATAACTCTTGTCCCATTTGGCATAGAAGGCATGCAATACATCAACAGCAGCTGCTTTATTGGCTTGCTGGTGAATCTGCTTGAATTCGTTCATAATTGCCTCGCGATCCTCCACGCGTACTTTAGCGCAGATATTACGCATGACATGAACCAAGCAACGCTGGAAATGAGCTTGAGGATAGGTCTTTGCCAGTGCTGTCTTCATGCCCACAACGCCATCTGAAAGAAAAAGCTCTACTTGCTCTAAGCCGCGAGACTTCATGCTTTGGAGCAGCTCCGTCCAGACTTCAATGTTTTCATTGGGCGCAATGCAGTAGTCGATAACTTCCTTGTGGCCATTAGGTTTGATACCAATGGCAATATAGACAGCTTCACGTTCAAAAGTTTCTCGGCGCAGAGGAACGTAGGTAGCGTCTAGATAAACGCAGAAGAACTTATCGCTAAGCTTACGCTTGTGATAGGCCTCTACCTTGGGGATCATCTGCTTAGAAATATTGGATACTTGAGCGGGGCTGTAATGGCTGCCATACATTTTTTCAATCAAATCAGCTATCTCTCTGGTAGTTACGCCTTTAGAGTAAAGCTTGATGATCATGTTTTCCAACACATCTGCATGCTGCTTGTAGTCAGGCAGCGTGTGCTGATGAAACAGGCCGTTGCGGTCTCGTGGCACCTGGATTTCAATTTTGCCAAACTGCGTATCCACCTTGCGAAAGTAGGTACCGTTCCTAGAATTGCCGGTATTCCAGCCGTCTCTTGCATAAGGATTATAACCTAAAAAGGCGGTTAATTCAGCTTCTAACAAGTCATTAACTGCTTGTTGTAATTCTTTACGCAATAAATCATTAATTTTGTCTTGATTGAATAGAGCTTGAGCAATATTTTTGGTAAAATCATTCATGAAGGAGTTCTTCTTTCTGTATGTGTTTTTTGTTCAAACCAATCATACGAGAAAGGAACTCCTTTTTCTAATGTTTTAAGAAATTAATTTAAGGAATCATTCATCCTTACACAAACTATTTTACAGTCTCAGGAATACATAAAAGCATCTATTTGAATATACTCTATCAAACTATTCAATAAAGCTTTTTGCCAATTAATGTGTGCTGCAGTTCCAGTAGAAACGGCTAAAAAAGTTCTTTTTTTACTTTGAGACCCAAAAAGAAAAGTATTTTTAGGTATATAAATACTTTGTTGAGGATAAAATAATGAATTAGCCCTTACCCAATCTTGTTGTGTCTCAAAATCTGGGTTTTTAGATAAAAAATCAGAGTTTAAACTATGTAATCTTTTAAGTTGCTCATTAGTGTAGGGAGTTAAATATTCTAAATTAATAGCTTTCTCATTTAACTCTGAATAAGTTGCCCTAACTATTCTTTTCTTTAAATATAACTGTGAAACTGCTCCTGCAGCTCGTTCAACACTTTCTCCTCCTAATCTAGTAAGACTATCATTTAGATTAGTACCATATCCAGCTAAATGATAATTTATTTCTGATTTTGGGCTAACAATGAATTTTTCATAATTAGGTAATGAAGCAGTACAAATATTCATATGAATACCTGTATTTGATCCTTGAGTATAAAATACCTCATCTGTTAATAGGCCAGTATATTTCCCACTTAACTTTTTTACCTTATCAATTCCTAAAGAGGAGAAGTGCCAGTTATTTTTCATTTTTATTTTCCTCTAATATCTTTTGAATAATATTTTGTGCATCAACGTTTAACTCTTCCGATATTTCTTGAGCTTTTAAACCATCTAAATTACACAAAGCGCTTTTATGTAGAGGTTCTAAATTAAATTCAAGTTTTGGTATATATATACTTAATAATTGTCCTTTTAATGAATTTATATTTTGCATAGTAAGCATTAAAAGAAGTTGATAGGCAAATAAAGATAAACTATCTGAATTATTAGCTTTACGTAAATTACGTTCCTCTTTTAGGTAACTTATATAATTTTCATAATCTGCCATTCTTAAGCTATTTCCCAGTGCAAAACATTCAAAACATCCTGTAATATGTGGCTCAAAAGTAGATAAATGCATAAATTTTCCGTCAATAATACCCATACTCCAACTTTTATTATTTTGGAAAAATGTTTGATTTATCTTCTTTAAACGGTTGACCTCTAAATTATTTAATATAACTAGATAATTAAACTGATCATTTATATTTATTGGCTCATCCATAGAATGAACTTCTACACTTTGATTACATAATGCACTGTATTTTTGTATTTTATGACTTTCTTGAAAATCAGTTATTACATAAACTTTAGACTTTGCTTTTTCTTCGTATCCAATAAGTAAGTTACCTTCAATAAGTTCATCAATTAAAGAGCCCCAATATGGATCTTCAAAATCGCTAAGTTTTTTTCTCTGCCCATCTAAGAGTTGACAAAATAACTGTGTAAATTCATCAAAATTTGAATTATTGTTAACAAATGATTGTCTATCAAGAGTTATTTCCGTATAATCCCATATACCTAATCGAATATACAATAAGTCTCTACTTATACGATATTTAACACTACCATCTTTTAATTCTACATACTTCATTCTATTAACCTCCAAGAACAGCACAAGCAGTTATAAAGCTAGCAAAACCATCAATTCCTAATGCTATATTACTTTTCTCTATATCGTATCCACCCAATTGACACATTTTATAATCATATTGAGCTGCACTTAATGCAATATTCTGTATCATTTCTCCTGACTCTATCATTGAAAAAATTAGACCACGTTTACCATATTTAAATTCATTTTTGGTTCTATTAACTACTAGATAAATAGCTAACTTAATATTTTCAGAATGACTCAAATTTTCTATATGTACGTAAGATGATAAATTCTTATTTGGCATATTTTCTATTTTGATTACGCTGTTCGTGCATGGCTGATATTTATATACCGAAAAATCATCAAGTTTCATAATACCCTGAGTGAAAAAATATAAACTTACGGGATAAAGTCCTCCGCCAGATGCATATCCACGATGACCATCTGATGATACCCTAATTCCAGAAAACAAATTGCTCAAATTTTGTAAATTCCAATTAGCATTTGTAAATTTTCTTTTACTAATTCTGCTATTAAAAAGAGTTTCCAAATTATAGGAATTTTTCTTTTCTACAGGAGGTAAAAAATTGCTCCTCTTAATTCTTCATGTAATTTAAAAGAAGTTGAAAACTCTTTATTGATAGCATCACCATACATTCCAAAACTTTTAGCATATTTGCTAGAATTAAAATCGTTATCTAAGTCTAACTTTAGAGAATCGGTATTTGTAATGAAACGATTATAATAATGTTCCTTTTCACCGGAATCTAAAGATACAATTCTATTAAAACTTATTTTTTTAATCTTATTACCATAATTATATATATCATTATATTTCATGCTAATCCTCTTTATAAAAAAGGGCCCTAATAATTACCTATCAGACTTATAGAAAATAAAAATATATTGTCTACAAGTCTTAGATATTATAAGGCCTCTTTTTTTGTAATTAATCGTCTGTTTTTGTAGGTTTGTCACTTGTACAACAGCAACAACAACCGGCAGCAGGCAATTCTCTGTTCAAGTTCTTTTCTTCATCAAATTTACGACTTTTATCTTTGATCTTCATAATTAAAACCTCCTGTAAAAAAGTTAAAATAATAATCATTTCTAAATAAATCTTATCTAGAAATTGGTTTAATAATATTCCCATATTTTTAATCTGTCAATATATCTTTAAATTATTTTTTATAAAATAATCATTCAATAGAACTAAAATGTCTTCCATACAAAAAAGGCGCCTAAATCATGACCAAATTGCTTAGGTGATTTTTTGTCTTCAATTTTACGGAGTGTCATTATTTTATTATCTTTACACTAAATAGTATTAATACTATATTCTTCTAGGAACTTAGAACTACTTTATATCTTTAATCCATACTTTATTGCTCGAGCATTACCAAATTTTTCTTCTTCTCGAAGCTTCTTAAGTGCACGACAGATTGTAACTTCACTATATTGTGGAATATGCTCATTTAGCTCCTTAATTGACAATGGCTCTGTATTACTTTTAAGCTTAATTTATCAACAAGCAAATCTGTTTGATAATGGGGCTCAACCGTTCATTGGAATCTCGATAATCTTTTAAAACCACACCTAAAAAATAATCCTAAAACGGTAAATAAGTCGTTCTCCTTATTCATCCAATTAAAAGAACTCTCCTGTAATGCTCAATAATAATCAGCTTTAGTATCTTCAATAGATTTTTCAATACTGATATATTTTCCTACATCAAAGTCAGCCTTATACATTGTCAATAAAATTAATAGACGTGACATACGTCCATTACTATCTTGGGAGGGATCGACACAAAATCAAAAATAAAATCCAGATAGCAGTAAGGGCGAGATTGTACCAACTTACATTGCTTGATTATAGGCATCACATAATTCTCGTACCTATTGCGGAGTAATAAATGCCGGTGGTAGGTTAAATCTAACCTCGCATCTGCCATCAAAATATTCAGTAATAATTTGATTGTCACTATCTTTAGCATTCGATTAGTAACTTGATCATTTAGGGTAAAATAATAAAAAGAGTCTGGGAAAAAACTCAGAAATAACAAAAGCCTATTAAATCTTGGTATTAACCTTGAATTAATAGGATTTTTTGCTTCATTAAGCATCACTATTTCCTAGGTACATACAGTTTTCTTGATTTCTAGCTTTCAAGTTCCAGTTATTAACTATAATTGATAATTGAAATTAAATTGTTCACATTTTATACTTTACTTAATAAATATTGTTTAATTTAATTTGAGGAGTATAAAATGAGATCACGTCATGTAAATGGAATCATTACGAGTTTAGCTGCAAGTGCCTTAATGGGGCTATTTTTAACAAGTGTCCAAGTTAAAGCAGATACACAACAAGTTCAGCAACCAGTTGCTCAAACTACTCAGCAAAATGCTGATTCAACAAAGCAATCTTCAACTACTGTTTATACTGAAAGCTCGAAAGAAGTACCAGTAGTCAGTTACACTGATCACCAGTCAAAGCCGAACAATGATCATTGGTCAAATCCCGCTAAATATAAAGATGCCATTCCTGTACAAATTTTAGGTATCAATGATGTACACGGAAATATTGATACCACTGGTAAAACTTGGATTGGCTATCGTTCCTACCAAAACGCAGGTAATGCTGCCAGATTGGCTGGATATTTGAACAATACCGAATCTGATTTTAAAAAGAAAAATCCAAATGGAACAACTATCAGAGTTGAAGCTGGTGACATTGTGGGAGCATCTCCAGCAACTTCTTCATTATTGCAAGATGAACCTACAATGCATGCACTAAAGCAGATGCACATTGAAATTGGTACTTTAGGTAATCATGAATTTGATGAAGGACTAGATGAATTCGATAGAGTTTTAGAAGGAAAAGCCCCTAAGAAAGGACAGTTTAACCAAGAAGAACAGGATTATCCTCATGAAAATTCTGGCATTCAAATTGTAGTTTCTAATTTGGTAAGAAAGTCCGATGGAAAGGTTCCTTTTGGCTGGAAGCCATATATAATCAAAGAATTAGAATACAATGGTAAAAAATCAAAAATTGGTTTTATCGGAATTGATACAACAGATTTACCTAAATTAACTTTTGCCAAAAATCTAAAGGATTATGATGTGCTAGATGAAGCTGAATCAATTGCTAAATATGACAAGATTCTGCAAGATCAAGGTGTTCATGCAATCATTGTTTTAGCACATACCGGTGTAGAAACTTATAAAGGAAAGACTCAAGGCGATGCGGTTAAAATTTTACAAAAACTATGTCGTATCGATCCTGATAATTCAGTCGATTTATATATTGCAGCTCACTCACATCAATATGCAAATGGTGGAGTTGGCAATACAAAACTTGTCCAAGCTGCAAGTTTTACAAAAGCATATGATGATGCTATCGGTTATATCGATCCATCAACTAATGATTTTGTAAAAGGAAGTTTAATCACTCATGTTTACCCTGTTATGTCAGCAACTGATGATAAAGAAATTCAGCCTGATCCAGCTGTAGAACAAGTCATAAAAGATGCCGAGCAAAGAACTTCTAAGATCACTAATAGTGTGATTGGTAAAGCAGCAGCCGCAAAAGATATTACCAAAGATCTTAATTCAGATACCGAAAATGCAATTGGCGATCTAGTAGTTGATGCGCAAATGGCAGAAGCTAAGCGAGAAGGTATTGTTGCTGATATTGCTATAACTAATGGTGGTGGTGTAAGAAGTGACTTAAAAGTCGAAAAGGATGGCTCAATTAAGTGGCAATCAGCACAATCAGTCCAGCCTTTTAGTAATCAAATTCAAGTTTTCGAAGTAACTGGAAAGCAACTTTATGATCTACTTAACTCACAATATGATTCTAGCAATGAAAGCAGATATTATCTTTTGAGTGGAATGCATTATGTTTACACTACACAAAACGATAAAGCTTTTCCAAAGAAGGTTGCAGTTCTTTATGACGGCAATAATCACCCTGTTAATCCAAATAAAGTTTATCGCGTGATTACAAGCAATTATTTAGTTGATTCAACTAGTCAATTGAAAGGTGCAAAAAAGGTTGCAGATATTGGGGTTGATACTGATATTTTCGTTAATTACCTTAAACATCAAACAGAAGAAGGCAACTTAATCACTGCCCCTATTCTTAGCCGTAAGAAAGCAGTTACTTCAGAAGAAGCTAAGCAACTAATTAAGGAAGCACAGGATGAATTAAACAAAATGAGCCATAGCTCCTCTGAAGATAACGAAGAGTTAAACAATAGTATTGATTCAATTAATACAAATTCAAATAATACTTCAGCCAATAACCAAGTCAATGTTGAAAAAGATAACTTTACAAAAGATGAAACAATCACATTAACTCACAATGCGTTTGTATATGATAAAAATGGTAAGCTTGTATTGAAGCTAGGAAGAAATCTATTCTTAAAGAAAGGCTCCCATATTCGTCCTTTAAATAATGCAGCAAAAGTACTTATTAACAAACACGAATACTATCAAATTGGCGAAAACGAATTTGTCAAAGTAGCAAATACTATTGAAAGAAAAACAATAGTTTTGCGTTTAAAGCACAATGCATATCTATATTCAAAATCTGGAAAAACAATTAAAAATGGTAAGAAGAAGGTTCTATTGAAGAAGGGCAAAAAAGTAAGAGTGAAAGCTACTTCTATTGTAAAAATCGGTCATAGTAAATACTACCAAATTGGGAAAAATCAATTTATCAAAGTGGCAAACTTCGAATAAATAAGTGAAAACTAAAAGCTAGTAATAACACTTTAAAAATGTGTTGTTTCTAGCTTTTTAATATTCGATTCTAATTTATTTTACTGAAACTTGAAAGCACTAAAACTAGCCGGATCCATATTGGATCTGGCTTTTTGTCTCTTAAATTAGTTTTTAAGCTGTCCGCAGCAGCTGCTTTTGCATGAAAACCGGCAATAACTTAATAAAGTTGTCTAATATTTGTTCCACTGTGGCGGAGATCTCTGCTTTTACTTCTTTAAGAGCGGTAAGCAGGTAGACCAATGCCTCTTCAAAGGCTAAATCAGGCAGCGCTTCATTCATTAAATAGAGTAAATCGCCTAAGGTTCGATCATCGATACTCTGTCTTTCTTGCCAAGCCAACAGATCATAAGTTAGAGCTGTCACGGCAATGTAGCCGCATTGCCCGTCATAGCTTTGAATCTGTGATTTGTTTAAGGCTAAGTATTGCTTAGCTGCTTTAAAATAAGTTTCGATCTGCCATCTGCGGCCATAGAGCTGAATGATTTCCTGTGGATGCAGCTTGTATTGCATAGTTGCCAGTACTAAATATTTTCCTTTACTGCCGCGTTTTGGCGGCAGCCAAACGTTCATACAGGCCTTTGACATCATAAAGGCGGTCGCGCGGTAACGATAATAAACTTTCTTGGTCTGCTTAAGCATGCCTACGCTGTCTAACCCTAATTGTTTCAGCTGCCAGAATATTTTAGGTAAAGAGAACCAGCTGTCGAATAAGACGTATTCAGCCGGTAAGCCCAGCGCGACAGCCTGCTTAAGCAGCTCCACCGTGACAGCGTTCATTGGTCTTTGAGCCTGGGTTCTTCTACGACCGGCAATTGAGCACTGATCAGCAGTAACAGGCTGATTGCCAATCATATTCTCTTTTTTCTTATTTGACATCAAAGCAAAATTAACCGGCAAGAAGGTATTGCCATCGCTCCAGCCAACAGTTAGACCACGATAGCCGGTTAAAAATTCATGCTTGTCATGATCATAGACTTTAGCCAATAATTCGGTCTTCTTAGAACAAGAACGAGCCATTAGCGTGTCATCAACGATTAAAGCCAATCTTCTACGTCGATCAATTACCGGTTTCAAAACAGAAATCAGTTTGACAGCAGCCAAACAGACCAGCTTCTGCCAGTTGATGCGGCCATCATTGAGCACATTTCTGCCAGTTTTAGCAGTAAAATTCTTGGCGCGCTGACAGCGATAGAGCGACTTTCGCGCAAATCTAGCCTTGATCATCCAGGTAATAACCATTAACAGGCTAACCAGGGAATGTCGTTTGAAGTTTACCTTTTTACTCAAATCACCTAGACCAATTAACTTAGTAAATGAAGAAATTAAAGATTTAGTGTCCTTTTCTTGGTTAAATTGCGTTATACTTTTTATTGTGTAGGATCTCCTTTACTTTGGATTTGACACTTAAAGTATAACGCGGAGAAATCCTGCGTTTTTATTTTTACGCAAAAAAGACTAGAAACCATGCGGAAAGAGCGTGATTTCTAGCTTTCAAGTTTCAGTTAAAGAATTTGAGATAAAAGAAAAATGATATCTTTGCATGTTGCATTGATATCATTTTTTAGTAATTTAAGAATAAGTAATATTATTCACTTTCTTAAACCAATAATCCGAATCACTATTTAATTTTTTAAAATCTTCCTCAGATAATTTTGATTGATCTTTATTCTCATGTTTCATGGATTTTTGTTCAGCCGTTTCTAGCTTCTTTTTAAAATCCGTAACATAAGAGTCATTGTTAACTTTACGTAATACAGGCGAATCTATTGCAAAATCAATAATCTGAACAGCATCGTTAAATCTATGTTCTTTTTGATACATTATTCTTAATCTGTTTGCTGCTCGATAATTAATAGCCACACATGCTAACCATAATTTTTCTGCCTTATCCCACTCACCTTTTTTATATTCAAGATCAGCATTATCCATCTTTTCAGCAGAATTATTCCAACACCAATCTTCTATCTTTTCTTGTGAATTTCTTGATTTATAAGGATTAGTCTGATTATTCTTTAAAAATTTTCTTGTCAATTTAAGCTGCTCTGTAGCATTTTTTATTTGCTTATCTGTTGACATTGGATAACCCGTCTTAGAATTTATTCGCTTGGGCTTAGCAATTTTCTTCTTGCTTTTATCCTTCTTTGGCTCTACTGCCCTCTTTATTTCAAGAAATCCTTTAACTTGATCATGAGCTTTCTGCAGTTCAGCATATATATCATGGCAAAGTTTTCTATCAGACAACGGATCTGGCATTAATAGATCTGGTCGATTATTACCTTTTCGTAATGAATAATTTGAAAACATATAAGGTTCTTTCTTTAACTTTTGAATATTTGAAAGTTCATATTGAAAATATTCTGAACCAAACTCTCTCTTCAAGCTTTCAATCAAAGCTTTTTTGAATAATTCTGGATACTCTTTTATATAATATCGATTTCTAAAATCAACCTCTGTAGCCAATGATATTAATTGGTCAGCAGATAATTTATGACTCAATAAAATTTGAAGTTTTATATCACATTTATTCAAATCAACATATTTGAGTAAATCTAATCGCTTATGAATAAAGAATATGTATCCAATGGACGTTGAAGAATAATAATCAAATGAGCCATTACTAATCTGACCTTGTAGTTTTGAAATAATTTTAAGAGACTCTTCTAAATATTCATCATGTAATATATGACGTTCTAAGCAATACAACAGCAGAAAAGCAAAGCCAATATCGGGAACATTTGATAAATCTGTCGTCAGCCATGTTAAGAATCCATTTCTCTGTTCGGACGTTAATCCTGAATAACTAGGATAATAACTCAACTTTTGAAATTGACCTTCTGCAACTGGGAAATTTATCGAAATAGCTGATGGTTCTCCTACTTCTGAATCAATATTCTTTAGTTGACCATCAGTGAAATACAATAATGGCAGAATTTTGGGATTTATATTATAACTTTTATTTCCTGCTACTAAATTTCCTTCATGTACAACAGGTTTAGCAGTACTTTTTGGTGTATCAGTTGAATCAACAGATTGATCTACATTTCCTGCATTAGAAGAATTGATTTTATCATGTTTTTTAAATAATCTGACTATTAACCAAACTATTCCGCAAACAGCAAGAATTCCTAAGGTTATATGAATGTTGGCTAAACATAATATCAATATTACTATCCAAAAAATCCACCAAAGACAGGAACTAGATGATTGTTGATTTCCCTGACCTTGTGTAGTTCTTTTCTTGTTCTTAATTGGTTTTAAAGTATCAATACTTGTTCGATGATAAACCGCATTATACATGCTACGTTTTGGATTTTTAATGAATCCTGTGCCTTTTTTACCATATCCTGGTATGATCGCTCGTTTAACTGCTCTCTTAGCCCTACCTGTAGTTCGTGCTTTAAACGATGCCTTCAGTGATGGCTTGCGAAATACACTTCTTCTTCTCATTACTAATTTCCCTCAAAATAAAACAGATTAGATATTAAGCTAATCTGTTCACTAATCCATTAATTAATCAAATCCATACTATATTCAAATCGTTTTGGCTCTTCTGTACTACCTTCACGATCTATTACTAAATAGTATTTCTTATCAAGATCATACTGCATGTCTTGCATTGTAATCGTAATAGCAATTGTACGATCAGCTGCAGAACCAGTTCGATTTGCTTCGATAATTACATTGTTAGAAATCAAATTGCCATCTTCATCGGTGAAGTAAGCATGATATTCTGCTGGTAAGACAGTATCACTAATCGGCGCAGTTTGGTTAAACAACAGATTCATCTTCAAATTATTAATTCTAAATGTTGTTGCCGCCAATTTAATTTCTGCCGGTTGAGCGATAGATCTTCTAGAAGTTGCTTTAATATCTAAAACAGGAATTAACATTTCCTGAATAGAAGAACCACCGTGAACATAATTCTTGCTTCCACTTCTAGCCACGAATTCATTCGGACTTACTGGATAATAGACATTGGTAGGATCATCATTATTTAAACTGACACCCATTGTTGTATTTTTAACACCCATTACATTAATTTGACTTGGAGTGATTAAATATCTTAAATGAGCATTTCCTTCATAATTTTGCCCTTGAAGATCGATTTTATCTTTATCTTCAATTGGCTTTTCTTGATAAATAAATCCATGATCAGCAGTAATGATGATATGAGCTATACCATTAGTTCTTAGGACTTGAACAGCTTGCTTAATTTCATCAATTGCCTTTTCAGTAGCTTCAACTAATTCTTTAGTTGTCTTTAATTCATGTCCTTTGGCATCGATTTGATTATGATAGAGGTAAATTACATTTTTCCCCGTAATCATTTGCTTAATCTCTTTAGAAGACATTTCCAGGACATTCTTTAATTGAAAAGCAAGATTGTTTTCATCATATGACTTAAGTAACTTGTCCCGACTGTCAGTATTCTCTGCATTTTCACCATTTACTTTAACCTTAGAAGTTTTATTATCCCATTCTAAAGTTTCATGAGGTAGCATCACATTCATCCCCATATAAGTGACGGATGGTAAAACCGTAATTGCATGATTCATCTTCATTGTCAGACGATCATCGCTATTTAGCTCTTCTTCTAATTCTTTAGCTACTTCATAACGCAAGGCATCAGAGAAAATTACAACTACTCTCTCTCGTACATCCCTGACATAATTATGATAAAAGCGTTCTTGCTTCAGCTTGACAGGAACCTCCTTTAGATCAAAAGTTTCATTCCACTGCTTAACAGAGCTATCAAGCAACATATTGCCATAATAACGATCAATAGTTTTTTTAATATCAATATAATTATCAGTATCAATGATATTAGTGTAAGCTAGCAAACTCTTACGATAAATCGTGTCAATTTTGTAGCTATTATCTAAGTAATCATTCAATTCATCTTGCCAATCATCAACCATTGGCACTTTTAAATTCAATAATTCTGCAGCATATCGTAAGAATTTATATTCGGGTTCAGTTCCGCCATTGAAATTATTACGTGTATGATCAAGCATCTGATCGATGATCTCAAGCAGTTGCTCATAATCAGTAATTCTCTTGCCGTCAAATTTAGCGACTAACTTAGCCAAAATTAAATGGTTAATTTCTTCGAATATGCTAATCTTAGTCAAAATCATGGCTGGTTCATGCTTCAACACGGTATTCAAATTCAAATCGCGCCAAACTGTAGATGAGCAGTTGTCATAGTATTGCTGATACTTATTTGAATCAGCAATACGATCAATAAAGATTTGAACATTATCTTGTTGTTTAAAATAATAATTTTTAAATCTATCAGGGAGCTTATTGTTTAATTCATTGGCTAAATATGTGATAAAAATGCGCTCAACTAGATACTTCAGATCAACTTCACTATCAGCCTCACCACCGAAGTAATTCATGACCAGCTTCCAAAAAGTATCAAGTACATCATATTTACTGAACGTAAAAATATAATGATTATTAGTATAACCTGCAGCAATTACTTTCATCAACAACTCATTCATATCGAGCTTTTCTGTTTTAGTAATTGCAGCAATAATACCCTTTTCTGGTGTCTTATCAAAAGTATCAGACCAATACTTAACAAAATCTGCTCTTCTAGTTTTAGCACCAAAGTAACTATTATACTTCTTAACAAAAAGCAGTTGATTCTCTGGAAGTTGGAGTTCTTCCAAGATAATTTGTGTAGCATCTGCAGTGAAGAGCTTAGAATAATGTTCCATATCAGTTAGGTAATTCTCTTGAATTGCAGGTCTCTTGTATGGTGCATAGATTAAATATTTATGCTCTGAATCGTTTAGCAGGTCAATCTTACTCTTGAATTGTTGATTTGCTTGAGCTTTATAAAGCTTAACCGAGCTTAAATGCTGTGCAATTGAATCAATAATATCCTTGAATTCTTGCTTATCATCGTACCAAAAAACATATTGGTTATCTGTAAAGTAGCTATTAAGTTTCGCAATAATCTTATCAGTAGTTAATGTAGGCATAAATCTTCTCCTAAATCTGTTAAATAAATTATAACAGTCGGCGGGGATGCAAAAAAGACCTCATCGAGTTAATAGACGAGGTCTTGGTGCTTGATGCACTCGTAATAAATATATGAGGATCACAAAAGTGTGTCTTGAGTATTTATATTAAATAGCTTCTTTCTTAATCTATTCCTGCATCTAATCTATCAAGAAGATCTTTTAATTCTTTTTGAATCACTTCAATTCGCTGATCAATTATTTTTTTATATTCAAAATAATCTACTCCTAACGTACTTGTCCAAGTAGATAATTGTTGAAGTTGCTCAATTTCCCCTCCAAACACTTTATTTATTCCTGCTTCACTTACATCCCAGGATAAACTACTTTTATCAAGACGTATCTTATTAAAAAAATCAGGATCAGGTTTAGTTAAAATTAAGACTTTAATATATCTGTGGTATATTGATAGATCATCGCACTCATTTAAACCATCAAAAATCATCTACATTTTCGCAGTATTATCATTGTTTTTTTGAATCAATGTGGTCAGCCATTTATTTATCTGCGTGCTTGCCTCACCTTGTACACTACATAACTGATTTATCAAGAATCTAAGATAAGCTATTTGAAGAACTGTCTGTCTTGTTTGATAAATATGATTCCATATAGTGCATAAAACAGTTTGTCCATATTGACCTGCCATCAGATTAACTAGCTTATATTTATTTTTCACTGAATAAGTATTTTTCAGTTGAGGTATCAAAATATCATCAATATATCTGATTAAAACATTAGTATCTTCTTTATAAAGGTCCTTAAATAAGTAACCCGAATAATCTCCATTTTGACTATTTCTTTTTAAAATAAATAGGTATATATCCTCTAGAAGAGTAATATTTTGAAAAGATTTTACAAGAACTGAACTTTGCTTCTCATCTAAAGATACATATCTGAAATAAATTATTCGAAACTTTTCTCCTTTGGACCACACAATAGAACAGCATTCCTCTAATGCTTGTTTATTAACTCTATTGAATTTCTGAGCAAATAATATATTACGATTTATAGTATTGCCCACGTCTTCCTCTGTCTCATTATTAAGCCATCTCTTAAGCAACTCAAATGTCTCTTCATCTACTTTGTCATACGGAATATTGCTAAAGAAATAATACCAGAGAAGATCTTGATGATCGACATTAGAATCTTGTATTAAATTAATTATTTGTTTTAATTCGAATTCTTTAAATAAATAGTTAAAAACTTGTATATTGACATACTCAACAGTTTTTTTACTTTTAAAAATAATCTCGGCAGCACCCAAAAGATCTAAATGATTATCTTCAATATCTTTTATTAGAGATTGAAGTATATCGGATATTTCATACGCAATAATACCATTATCAATTTTTTCCAATAAATCTACAAGTTGCCTTAGTAACCCTAATTTATCTGGAAATTCTCTAATGAATTTGCTTTCATCAAAATCTTTTGAACGAATCTGAATACTTATTTTTTGATAGATTTTAAAAATGGAATTTTCACTAAATTCTTTTAAATTTTGCATTCCTATATTTAACTTATTAAGAGACTCTACTATATTTGCAACTGCTTCACAATCAGTCAAGCTTGATGAATGAAATACTATTGGGATAATCTTTACCAGATATCTCTTGTCATTTTCTATTACATCATGTACGGAATGCACTGAATTTGAGTTATTAATAATAGTTAATCTTAAATTTCTACTGTAATCAGCAATCAAATGTTTAATTGTCTTATGATTTGTTTTCTGATTAGCTAAACTTATTAAACCTTGCCAAATATTTTCTCTAAATTTAACATATTCTGGAGTTTTAAAAGCAGGAAAATTCTGCATTACCAGAAAAGATTTTTCATTTGGAATCTCACTTGCAGTGTGAAAACTCAATTTAAAAAAATCGGGACTAATAGCCAGAAAAATTCTTTGTGCTGATTTTTCAGGAAAATTTTTTATTAGTTCATTAATAAGTGCAATTTGTTGTGTAAATTTATAAAACCTAAAAGTATTAAATTGTATTGACCAGAATTCATCTACTGCCAATTTAAACTGAGATACTTTTTGTGGCACTTTAACAAGGTATTTATAAAAAAGTTCTGCTGCTAACTCGGGCTCGTCATATGATATACCTCCTATTATTTTTAGTAAATAATCATATAGAAAGGTGTCATTTTCAATTTTATTGTCCATATCAACTTTTACTGGCTTAACTTTTTTTATTTTAGCCAATACTAAGCTAACAGATGAATTAATATCATAGCTACAAAACATAGAAACAAATTGCAAATATAGAATTTCATCTTGATCATGGAAGAATTGAAATGACTTCTTTACTTGTTGTGTAACATAGCTATTATTTTCTTCATTCTGAAAAAAGCCACGCAAAGTTTGTACATTATCACGAACAATGTTAGAAACATATCCAAAATAATTATTAATCATAAAATTTAGAGAAATTAATTGTCGATCAAGAAACACTGTCTTTAATACATAGCTACAAATAACTTGATCCTCAAAAAATACATATCTATGATTTACCACATTTATTAATTCCATTTGGGTAAGCATGTCAATATTTTCTTTGAATTCTTCTTCTGAAATTTTGTATTTTTCTAATACCGGTTTATAATAGCTAATTCTTTTAATATCAACATTCTTTAAAAAAGCAATTATGCCCAAAGAAATAAGTCTACGTAAATCTAAATGTTTTCTAACTAAAACATCACCTAATAATTGCTTAAATACTTGACTAAAGTCACTAATATCTGAAAGTCGATGTCTTTTATTAAAGACTTTTGCTGAGAGTAATGCGAATCTTAAATTGCCATGTGATATCGCCCCAATTCTATCCAAGACTATATCATCTTTAATATTATATATTTTTTCAATACATTCTCGAACTTGTATTGCCGAAAGCTGTGTTAATTCCAATATATCAGCATTAACCCAATGCCCCAGTTCTTCATAAACATCATTCTTTGCATAATTTCGTACTGTCAGTATGATTTTTATATCTGATTTTTTTATTTTTCTTTGAAAAGCTTGAAAGACTTTTTCTAAATCATTAATTCGATTTGCATCGTCAAATACTATGACTTTCAAAGAAGAATCATCAATATAGCTTTGAATTTCGGAAATTAATGCTCTTGTATCGAAGACATTGTTCACAAAGAAAACTTGATCACCATATTTTTTAGTGTACTCGTATGCTAGTCTAGTTTTTCCAACACCACTTGATCCAGTTAATATAACCACATTTTTGTTTTGTAGCTTATCATTTAACTGTTCAAGCTCACCTTCCCTATATGCAAAATAATTATATGTTGATGCCCCAGTATATTGATCATTAAAGTCTTTTTCAAACTCTTTAGCAGTCATTAATTGTCGTGGCTTTAATACGAAACCTAAATATTCTTCTGCAAGGCTTCTATACTTATCTCTAATATCTGTTGCCAAATCATAATTTGAAACAAATTCAAAATCTATATTTTTCTTTTTCAGAAGGTTTTGTATTGCCTGTATATCCTTCGGTTCAATATCTGAAGTTGCCGAAAAATATTTTATCTTCTTAATTTTATCTTTATCGATACTACTATTATCAATTTTGGATAAATCATCTTTAACCTTTTGAAATATTTTCTTTTTCTGAGATGTATACTCCATTAGTATATACTTATCGTCTGAGGTAATTATATATGAATCAGGAGTACCTTTAGTAGTTTTATTTTTTCCATCTTCTGAACCTAGAGGTACTATGCTAGCATCAATACCTTTCGTTTTACATTCGATTCTTTCATATTCATCACAAAGTTTTTGAAAAGTAGCTGGATCAATTTCTTTTATTGCTTGTTCTATACGATTTAATTCAGTCAAATATGATCACCTCAGAATATATGTTTTGTTTAAATTATAACAAAAAGCCCTATCTGCTTCACAGATAAGACTTTCATTTTAAATCTCCTTATAACTTCGATAACAGCTTCTCGCCTTGTTGCAATTTATCATGGTTGACAAGTACACCATCATCCAAATCAAGGTCAATTGGGTCTTGAGATAAGTGGTCTAGAATCTGATCATACTTCATAATCTCGTTCATTTGCTTATTAAGAGTAGCAATCGCCTTACGATATTTACTTTTAGCACTAGCTGTTGTTTCTTGATCAAGCAAATTCTGATCAACTTCAATTAGATCATTCATTGCAGGCTGAAGCTCATGCAGATAATGACGTACCATTGGAAGCTGTTCTGTGTTGTAACGCTGCAGATACATCAATGCCTTGAAACCTTTATTTCTACCTGAATTAAATTCCCAGTAAATTGGACGCTTCTGATAGATCTTAGCATGATCCTTATAGAAATCATTTAAGAAATAAGTTCTAATAATATCTTCTGCACTTGTACCTCGTTCAAACTTTTTAGGTTCTAATGTTTGAGCAATGAAGTCCATATTTTCTGTCAATGTTTCAGGGTCAAAGGTCTTAGTCAAGAATTCTTTCAAGCGAACTATGATATCACGATCATCATCAAAGGATTGACGATCAGTTAATAGAATAATATTTTCTGAGTTTGGCTTGAATGTCGTATATTTTGAATCATCCCAGTCGCCACCAGCATAGACTAAACCATCTTGATCTAATGAATAACGACCAAAGACACAGCCGATAAAGTAAGACAAAAATGCTTTGATGTCGCGAACTTGATCTGCTTTACGAACAGATACTTCTTTGTCGTCTTCTTCTGGAGTTAATTCATCTTGCAAGCCATAGAGATTGATGAAGATGCGGTTGAGTTCTTCTTCGTTGGATTTGAGCTGGTTGAAGCGGGTTAGAGCCTCGTCGGACCAGCTATTATAGGCTTGGTGGAGGGATGCAGCATTTTGAGTTAGAAACGGACTTTTTTGGAAGTCCCATGAAGTTTCAAATGCATCCC
Organism: Lactobacillus helveticus; assembly: GCF_046109915.1. NCBI lineage: Bacteria > Bacillati > Bacillota > Bacilli > Lactobacillales > Lactobacillaceae > Lactobacillus > Lactobacillus helveticus. Next base: position 606,392 of record NZ_CP151471.1, read on the forward strand.
AATCGGTTTTAGAAATGTTAAGATTACTTTGAAGAATGAAAGTAGTATTATGATCAACATCTAATAAAATTGGTATATTAACAATATTTCCTATTTGGGTGTGAATTGTAGGATTTAATATTTTTAAGATATATTGTCCTATCTTAGAATTCATAATTCCTAATACTATATACAATTTATCTTTCTGCAATGAAAATATAGACATACCTGTTACATCATGAATACTTCCGTTTTTTCTAAATCTCATTGCAAAACTGCCGCTAGTAATATCTGACCAAGTAACCGCTTCTTTGAAATAAACTTGGGAATTTCTGACAACAGAACGTTGCTTCCCATTAGGCCAAGCAAAATGTCTTATTTCATAACCATCATTTTGCCAATTTACTACATAATCATAGTTTCCATACCATTTACGATATGAACCACCTTTATTATATGGAAACCACTTTTTACCAGATTCTACTGAATCTTTAATACTATGTGAATTAAAGCTAATATTATCTATTCCTACTTCAAACCACTGACGTAAAAAACGTTTATTATCCCCAGTTTGTAATCCTACTTTTGCTTGAACTACTTCTCCTAAGGATGTTCCCTTTTCAAAATCATTAATCAGATTCTCACTTGCCCAATAAGCAATAGGACTGCCAGGTATCTTATCAAAATTTGATTGATCAGTATGATACAAATACTTAACAGTTGGATCACTAATAACTTCTAGAACTTTTTGCTCTTGAACAATCATTCCGCCCTTAAAATTACTCAAGCGTAAATAAGTACCAATTTTATCATCTGAATTTTTTAACACGAATGTATCAATAGGAACTGTAGCTTCTTCGAAAGCTGAATATTCCATCTGAATTAAACTATCGATCTTAAAATTATTGATAATATCATGTCTTAATGGTTCATATGTCTTAATAAACATCCAAACCAAAGGTGTCATATAGCCTGCATATCCGCCTTTAACTAATTGATGTACATTATGGTAAATAAAAACAGAGAACAGATCCTTAGAGTAATTCTTATAATTATCTCTCAAATATTTCTTCAATGTTTTATCGAACTTATTCATATAAGGTGGATTAGTAACAACAGCTTCATATTTGGTAGTCATTACTTTAATTATCTTTAGAGTCTTAAGAATCTGCTTTTGTATTTTCTTATAGCCAAAAACATCAAGACCACTTTCAAAATCTAATCCAGCAACTACTTCTTCAATAGAATCCAAATCAATGCTTTCGTCAATTTTGATAATTGATCCTAATTCTGTTGCGTCAGAAAAATCCTTAACTACTTTCTTTAAGTTGCCTCTAACCACTTTATCCGAAATAAAATTATAAAATTCATCAGATACATGAAGATCTTCAAAATAATAAAGATTCGTAGTTGGACTTCTTCTTAAAAAGCGTCGATCATACTCTCTCCCCTTCATCATGATAGAAAAGTAAGCTAACTGAAATGCACGTTTATCGATTTCTAATCCAAAAAGATTATTCTCAATAATTTTTTGAGCAGCATCCCTCTTTGAATATCCTTGCTCAATATACATCTTCATGAAAAGATCAAATGCATATACCAAGATATGACCTGATCCCATTGCATTATCCAGTAATTTATAGTCAATAATATCTTGATTTTCATTAATAGCTTTTATTTCATCTGGTAATAAATATTTTAATTCTTGTCTAACTGCACTATCAGGATGTCTTTCAAGATAATATTTTCCCAATGAATTGTCTACCATGTATCTAACAATCCAATCTGGGGTAAACAATTGTGTAGCAGCAGGAATTTCATCTTTTTGAATAGCTTTACCATTCATATTTACTACTTCTTCATGAGGTGCACTATTGTAATATTGGTAAAGCCAACCAATAATCTGAACTTGTCCTTCCCTTTTGACATCAAAATATTCTTCTGGAATTTCATTAACCAATTCTTTAATGACGCCACGATCATAATGTGGAGTGAACAACAACTTCAAATAATTAGATGTCTCTTCAAACAATCCAGGAAGAATCTCACTTAATGCATCACTTTGCTTAATAAATAGCATGGTATACAAACTATCCATTAATTCAGGAGTCTTTTCTGTTAATGCAGTAGTGATTAGTTCTTTTTCTTCAATACTATAGCCACCAAGATCATCACCAATTTCCATTGCTTCATTGATAATGTCAGGTTCATTTCTACCTTCTTCACTAGAAAGAACCCGCACTCTACTTGGCAAGTAATTATTAACTTCCATAAAACGAATAGCAATTATTCGGTTGAACCAAGTGTAAGCTACTTCTTCTACAAAATCCTTATATGCAGTCTTAGAGTCTTCTTGATATCCGTGGCGATTTAATTCTGCTACAATATCTTTGCGCCAGCCAATTTGTGCACCGGTTAATGCATTAGCTTCATTATCATCAACATAGTATTCCTTGTCTGGGGTTGAAATCGACAATTTGTCTTGAATCTCATTTTCATCAATGCCTAAAGTTGCTAGTTTAACTTTAATAGCATTAATTAATTCTGTTCTTGCATTAATCGCATATTTTTTAATCTTATTCTTATCCATTTAGTTGATTCCTTAATTTATATAATTATCTAAATTATAGCAAACTAAAGACACTCATGAGTAATGTGCTCTGAGTGTCTTTAATTTTATTTGAAGTCTACATTTAAGATATCTGTATGCTGAAGTTCTTGCTCAATATTCTTTCTCAATTCAGCTAAATATTTATCAAGATCTTCTTCATTCGTGATCTTCCATGAGTCTTCATGAACTAGTTCAGTAATATCTTTAGATTTATTGCTCTTAACTCTAACAATCGGCTTAGACTTATCAGGTACAGAAGCTGCAGAAGTAGAGGCTCCCTCATTGTTAGTCTCATTTTCTTCTACTACAGTTTTCTTTTCTCGTAGTTCTTGCTCTCTTCTAGCCTGTTCAGCTAATTCTGAACTAACTCGAGCAATATTTTCCTTCTGTTCATTGGTTTGACCATCAATATTAGTTTTTAGTCCAACCAATGATACATAAGCATCTTCACTAGCGCTATTGCTGTATTCCTTAGCTTTTTGCAATAAAGTATTGAAGACATTTTCCGCCATATCATTTAATTCGCGGTCTTTATCTTCCGGAAAATCTGATTCCGCAATTCTCTTCTTTATTACATCAAGACTTATTTGAATTTGTGCCTCAATCTTATCGTAAGCCTCTTGAATAATATCATTGTATTTATCCGCAAACTGAGTGTTTAACTCTTTAAGCTTAGGAATTGTATTGTTGAAGTTATCATTTTCTAGGCAACCTTTAATCTTTTGAGCTATTCCGATTAAGTCTTGGTCTTCAATTATACTCTTAGCGTAATTGTAGCGATCAAGATAACGATGTGCTTTATTCCAAATTGCTTGTTGGTTACTTGTTTGCTCTACATCCCCGTAAAACTCAAGAATAGCTTTATCTTCGAGTTCTTCATGCCAATCTTCATAATCATCTAAATGATCTGAAATAATCTGGAAGACACGGTCACTATCTTTAACGTTAACAATAGCATTTAGGTCATTAACACCTTCAGCTAATAATTTATGACCAGGATAAGGCGTATCAAAATTATACTTTTTACGCATTAATGCCTTCAACCGACCTACAAAATAATCTGTCTTTTCCTTAATATCGGTTGCCATTTGCTCAGAAGTAGTATTTTCATCTACTGTTAAACGCATATCAAGGATATCATTGACAAAGTCCTTTGCATCCCTCTTTTGACGCATCGATATTTCTTTAACTGGCTTAATTGTCAACTTAGCGATATTATTCTTGCCGATTAAGTAACGTTGCGTTCCTTTGGGATCCTCTTGAGCACTAGTCAATGAAATCTGTTCATTGTTAAAATAGAGCTTAACTTTACCGTTAACAAATGCTTTAGCTACCATCCAAGCAATATCAGTTGGTTTATAACCATAAGGGATTTCACCAAAACGTTTAATCACATTAGCCAATGAGACATTATTCATGCTGCTGGCTTGTACATTGATATAGTTGATGATTTCTTTGATTGCCTGTTCATCATCACTGAACAAGTCATTTTTATTTTTACCCTTTAGGGTATCAAGGATATCTTGATCCGTCTTAACCGCAGTCAAATAATGTAAATTACGATAATTACTATCAATTATTTCCTTCTTGGCTTGCTCTAATCGACTTTCAAAATTACTACCCTTAGGTAAAACATCATCCAAGACATAAATATCAGCATCAATCAGATCATCCTTGATCATCTTCTGAGTGGCTTCCTCTACCTGCTTAGATTCAGCCTTTCTATTAAAGGCAATTTCTTGCTTTTTATCATCTGATCGACTTTCCGGTTTTTGCAAGTAAGCATTAATCTTTTCAATATGACGATAGTTTTCAATATAACGATCATCGTCTTTAAGAACGATAATGATGTTCTTACCATCACTAGCCTTTTGTTGGAAGTCAATTTCTCTATAATCATCAGCAATCAATGGAGAGATAATCTGAATATTGAGATTATTGCTTAAACGGTTTAACCCCATTTCATCAATATATTCATTGAACTCAAAGATATATTGATTCTTCATATGAGGGTAAGTATATTTGGCGTCAATCAAATTAGATGTTAATAAATATGAACCAATCTTTCGAGCTACCTTACGATCATCAACTTCAATTGCATTAATTGCTTCATTAACTTCTCGTTCTGAATCAGTCAAGAATTGGTAAGTATCTAGCTTCTTTTGAATATAATTCTGTCTCATTAAGACATTCAAAGCGTCCTTAACTTCTGCAGTTAAAGCTTGTCTATCTTGATCAACACTATCTAGCAGTAAAGTAACTATATTTTCTAAAGTTGAAGGATAATTATCAACATAACGTACCATGAAGAGAACGGCTAATACTTGAATATTAAAACAATAGTCTTCATTATTTTTGTTAACATACCTATCGGTTTGAGCTCGATCAAATACCACTTGGTGATCATGGCTTAAGAACTCTTTCATCCCGATAAAGAATGCAGAAAATGGTACTAATCTACCTAACTTATCATCCTCATATCTTTTAGTAGCTTCTTGGAAAGTTCCCAACATTGAACGTTCACCATCGGACATATGGCTACCATTTGCACCATGTTGACGAACTGCTGTCAAGACTTCTTTCAATAAACTAAATTGATAAGGAATAAACGGATAGTTTTCGACAAATTCTTGAGCATTATCAAATTTTTGACGCTTGATTGCATCACTGAAATTAATCTTATTATTAATGCTATATTGCTCTTGAGAGTATATATCTGCCAATTGATCACTTACTAGTGGCTTTTTAGTCAGTAATCTTTTACGAATAACTTCATCTGCGTTGGCAGAACTCATATTGATCAAAGTATTAAAACGACCTTGAATTTTAGAGAAATCTCGTTCATATTTAGAAAAGTTGCTGGCGACTTCATCCATTTGTTGCTGAGAAGTAACTACTACCCAAGCACGACCTTGACATTGGACACCTAATTGTTCAACGATCGTCTGCAAATTAAGCATTCTACTATTATTGTCACCAATAAATTGACCAACTTCATCAGCTAGGAATACAAAATGAGCATCATTGCCTTGTTTATCAAGATAATCTTTAACCAACTTAGTAAAAGCTGTTGCATCAATACTAAATTTTTTAGTTAACAAAGTTTTAACATAATTATCTGCATCTGTTTCATCTAATGCGTCACAATTTACTAAAGCAGTCTTAATCTTAGTTGACATTAATGCATAATTTTTTCTAAGTTCAACCCAGCTAGAATGATCCGTTGTAGCTAAATCTGCAAAAGCTTGCTTAAAGGCCTCATATTTACCAATGCTATCAAGCCAGCGTTCCATATCTGCTACTACTGCAATTGGTGAATATCCTAATTGCTCATTAAAGACTTTAAGAAAGACATCTAGAATTGAATTATCATTATTTGCAGCGTTCGAATCAGCCTTTGAATCAATATTGAATAAAGCAACTTCGGTCGGTACACTAGTAGCTTTATTAATGGCATCAGCTAAATGATCATCATCGAATTTACCATCTTGTAAGAAGTAATCAATTGCTTGACGTCCTTTTACCGTATCATTCTCTAATAAATAGGAAAGGATTTTTAAGAAGTGAGATTTACCTGATCCAAAGAAACCGCTAATCCATGCTCCCATTTCATCGGTAGGATTATTAATACTCTTATCATAAGCATCAAAAAAACGAGTAAAGTTACGTTTTAATTCATCAGTTACAACATATTCTTCGAGTTCTTGTTGTTTAATATCATCACTATCTTGACCAATTTTAATGACGCCACGAATATCTCTATTTATATCTTTTGCAAAAATATCTTTTATTTGTATCATAATATGCCTTTAATCTATTCTGAATGCTCTGTAGTAATTCTGATCCTTAATTTCGCCAAATGCACGCAAGCTCATTTCATCGTAGTTTCCAGGATAGAACATAACAACTGGATTATTATCTAATACTTGATGCATAGTGTTTAAAATTTTATGAGCGCGAATAATTGGATAGACTTTGCCTAGTCCAGTCAGAAATACAATACATTGTCCATCCCCTTCTGGAATTCTTTCTTTAATATATCCAACAATCAAATTATTATTTTCACTCATTTCAAGAATGTTGTTTATTTGTTCGATTAAAACATCGAATCCTTGATTTTTCTCAATATCCTCTAAAATCGGAATAGGATCAGATCCAGTATATTTTTCTTGATCCTTGAGCAAATGCATCATAATGTCATAAATATCAAATACTTTTAGATTAACTCTTGCTGCACGGGGGCTTTCTTGAATTTTATCAATCTGCTTCCGCATATAAAGTTCCTGATCTGCTGGATAATCAAAAACATAATAGCCTACTTCATTTGATAAACCTTCGTTATGTCGAAACTTAGAATCGTCCATTTTTTCTTTTAAGTGTTCGATCCTAACTTTAATATTCTCAGTCATTACATCCCTCCTAAAGCAGCTAATTCATAATCTAACTTTGCAACTTTCATTGCTAAAACTAATTGAGAATCAAGTAATGGAAACAGAAGCTTATCTTGTTTTTTATTTTGAGGATCAATCTCCATCAATCCTCCATCCCGCATATATGTCTTTAGTGCTCCCTTAATTCGCTTATAAGTATTTAGCGACCACGCAGCAATTGTAGGACTCTCTATCCTTTTTTGATTAATAAATGCTTCCACTTCATAGCTTTTCAAAATATCCTCTCGCATTTGCACTTTGGGACGATACACCTCATAGATAAACTCATCTAAAATACGACTAGTTAACATTACTGACAATAAAGAAATGATTTTTTGATTGGAAGTATCAAGTTGCGAGAATATATTTAAAACTGATTCAGGCAATGCTTTTACTCTGACGGCAAGGTTTCTGGAACATCTTTTAGCACGTGCTTTCGTTGGCATTTGAAAGATATTTTCTTCATCACTCATTTGCTTAATATCATTAATACTATAACCTGACTGATAAAGCTCAATAAATTTTGTAAGTTCTGGCAGCCAAATTGCATAAGAAGCAATTCCACCATTATAACTGCGTGACATTATAATCCCTCATTCAATTTAGTAACATTTTCATTATATCAATGATAGGAAGTGAATTACATACGAAAAAATTAGGAAGATCAAATTAAGATTATCCCGTTTGATCTTCCTATATTACTATTTAATTGTGTATTTGACTTGATCAGATATACCACATAAATCTGCTATTTTTGAAATTATTGCAATAATTGTTGTAGCAGAGTGATTAGTTTCTGCTCTTATATTGTTTGCTAGTACTGCTGGCCGATTAAAGTGAGAAAATAGTTTCATGTCTAATGAATCGTCTTGACGAATTTTTTCAAAATTACGACTGTCAATTGCCCAAACATAGTTCAGAAAAATTACTAAAGCACTACGCCAAGAGTCAATTGAGTAATCTCGATCATTTAATGTAATACGAACAGGCTTCTTACCTGTTACGTCAACTTCTTCATTAATGGTATGTTCTCCAGCAATATCTTCAGCTTCTTCGCTCTTAATATCTGGTTTGGCAAAAATTTGACAAAGTTCATTAGATAAATCTTTTGTACGATCAAGTATTGTATCTTTATTCCATTGATCATATCTCTCAGGAATTTCTCTAGTTAAAGAAACATTGGATTTGCTATAGTATTCTTTTTTATCACTGAATATTTTATTGCTCATTTCTTGATTATACATAGTCAAAGTCAAGTTTCCTATTGTACCGCCTAGTTGATCATTTATTTTATCAGCATTTTTGACTTCTAGACGCCAATCATTATTTAAACGTTGTGGCATAATATGTTCTACTTGAGCATTATCAAAGTTAATAGTTTCCCTTGTTCTGTTTTCTTCTAAGACTACTAAAGCTAATTTAGCTAGATTATTTCTTTGTTTATAAAGATTTACTTCTAATAAACTATTTTTAAGATCAGAATCATCAGGGAAACTATTATTTAATTTATATATTTCATTTTTTTGTAAATCAGACTTTGCCTTGTCTTTATCACATAGCGCAATAACTATTCTATTTACTCCATTAGTAGCATGACGACAAACTTTCAATCGGAACAAATAGCTCTCCATAATGTGTGCTAATTCAATTAATTTATCCCAATCAATTTCAGAATTTTGGCGCATTTCTAATAACATTAAGAAATATGGATAAATTACTTTACTTTCCATTACATTTACATGTCTTAGAATTTTATTAAACTCAGAAGATTCTGTATTGCAATTGAGCATTTCATTATAAAACTTAGCAAATTTATATAAATCTGCTAAAGCCGCCTCTGAATCTAGATTATGTGTGTGAAAATAATTTTTATAGGTATCATAGACCTTGTTTCTTTTTACTAAATTGTGAGTTTTCATTATTAAATAATGACGTAAAAATTCAGTAAATGCATTTGTAGTAAAGAATTGTTCTATTTTAATCCAATATTCCTTATAAAGATATGCTTGATTTTCTGAATCTAAGCTCATTAATAAAAAGTTTCTTACTAAATCAGAAGCTGAAAGAGACACGCCAGTTGAATTAAGACTTTCAAAAATAATTTGTGGATTTTCATCCCCAGGATCATTTGTTAATTCAATATATACCATTGCAAAATGATCCATAGATTCATAAAGCTGAGGAGTATTAATTCCAGAATCAGTTATTCTCTTTTTAAAATAATTATAATTTTCTACTACTTTAGATGGGTTATTATATTCTTTACCATTCATTACAGCAAAGAAGGCATCAGCATCATGATCAACGGGCTTCAACTTAAGATGATTATTTGCATCCAAATATTTATTGGTTAAGTACTGTTCTTCAATTTCATCCTTATTTTCTGCATCAATATCAGAAATAGCCTTAAGCAATAGAGTCAAACTCATTAGTCTTTGTTGCCCATCAATAATTCGATAAATATGACTCATTTTTTTACCTGAGTCAGTAACGTAAACTACTGCACCAATAAAATGATCTTGATCTTCCTTTTCTGCTGTTAACAAGTCATTAAAAAGTTGTTCGCATTGGGGCTTGCCCCATTCATAATTCCGTTGAAAGACTGGAATTTCAAAAATAGTTTTTCCGTTTCCTAAAAAATCAAATAAGTTAATACTGTCTGCCTTCAATTTAAATACTCCCATTTTACTTTATGCTATTATATATCTTTTGCCAACACTCTTTCCAATCATCACGAGGAATCTTCTTTTTCAGTAATTTAAATTACAGTAATTATAATTATCGTAATTACGATTACTGAAAATTAGTCAAAAATAAAAAAGCATCCCTCCTCGGAATGCTTCATCTAACAAACAACTACCTATTCATCATCCTGATAATACAAATCGTTAAACTTCTTATGCTTATATTGCTGTGCAAGTTGTGGACTCTTCCAAGTAACGCAGTTAGTCCAAAGACCAGCACCTTCACCGATCACTAATACAGGTTGATCATTTTCAGTATGAGGGCCGTAGAAAGTACCATCACCAGCGCCTTGCATCCAGCCCATCATTCAAATATTTAATGCCATGTGCCTTCCAAAAGCTAGCTCTTCCCCAATTTTTAGTTTCTTCAACTAAGCCGGCATCAACTTCTTCTAGTGCTAATTTCATTAATTCTCTAATAAATCAAAGAAGTAGCACATTAATGCCTTTTCACGAGCAATAACATTATTTTCAGACTTAATAATTTTTACGATATCAGATCAGTTATAATAGATTCCATAAAGACCAGCTTCTAATGTGTTTTTTGTTCTTAACATCAGACTACTGGTCTTTTTGTTTTAGCTCAAGTCCAAATTCAAAGGACTTGAGCTTTTTTAATTATTTATTCAACTTACCGCAAAAAATTATACACTTAGTTATTCATGTCAACTGCGTCAATTTGATTGTTATCATAAGTAGTAAAGTACAGAATTCCTTTATATAAATTCATACAGTCTGAATACATTGTATATTCAAATTTACCAGGTTCAATTTCGTCCAATCTCTTTGCTTGTTCGACTGAATGCAAGATATTGAAGAAATTCGTTACACTTTCAGTTTCGTCATCACTCTTAGGTGCATGTGCCAAAGTAAATGCTACCTTAACAAAGCGTGAGCTAGAATCCATTCCGCCAAGCAAATGACGTGTCCCTAGACTTCTACTATACATATTCAAATCAACATTAGGAACAATTGTATTCTTAGGTTGTGCTGGTGAGACAGCCGCAAAATCAGCCAACTTTTCAATTTGTGCTAGGAAAACTGAAAAGTTGGTTAAGACATTCACTGAATCGTCATAAATATGCATCCCGCGATACTCATCAGAAATCGCTACACGGTGAATGGCCACATAAGGATCAAGATCATTATTCCATTTGCCATCAACCTTTTTATAATTGGGATCAGGTCCATCAGTAATTGCAGTGTAGCCAGCAATTTTCTGATCAACGATTAAGACCCAGGCTACGCCTTCTTCAATGTCGGCTGTAATTGTTTCAACATTGGGATAATCACTCTGCCATTGCGGGTTCCCCTCTTCTTTTAAAAACTTTTTTGCTTCATCAATGATCGGCATAATTTGTTCAAGGTCATTTTTGGCAGCTTGACGAATATAAATTAGTGACATAGTGTCTCCCTACTCTAAATAAAATTTTATCAAAGGAGTTGGTTTTTCGCTAATTTAAAAACTACCATGCGATAATTCTTAATGAAAAAATCCACGAACCATTTGGCTCGTAGATCTTTAATAATAATTAGAATAAATCAATGTGACGTAGTTTTCGTTTTAAGGTTCCTTGCTTTTCTAATAGCACGAATTTACGCGATAAAGTTTCGGGAGTAGTACCTAAATACAAGGCTAAATCTTTCATTTTTAATGGCAAAGTAAATGAATTTTTATTCACTTGTTTTGCATAAGTCTGCAAATAACTCAATAGTCTATCTTCCACCTTAGGCAAACTAAGTAATTGAATTTGCCTATGCATAGCACGTACTTTAATGATATTTTGCTCTAAGAGTTGAATACTTAACTCTGGTTTTTTTTTCATTAGCGCTAAAAAGTCATTTTGATTAAGCAAACAAATCTCACTATTTTCCGTAGCTTCAACATAAGTATTTGTATTTACTTCACCAAATAACCAGTTTTCACCAGCATAATCACCCGTTTTTAAAATCTGGGTAACATTTTCGCGCCCATTTTCGTCTAAAGTATAAAGGCGAGCACCACCATGCGCAACAATTACTAAGTTATTACTTGATGTAGGATCCATTACTAATTCACTTTTTTGATAATTCTGATGACGAACTAGCTCTTCTATTTGCATTTGATCATTTGTCGGTAATGCATTAAATAATGGAACTAAGTGTACACACAACTCTGCCATCCAAAAAACTTCCTTTACTTAAAAATCACCGTCATCATCATCTTCTTCAGTATATAATCCTTCACGCAATTCATGACCTAAGAAGTTTTGTGATTGACAAATTTGTTCCTTAATCCATGCTAGAAATTCAATTAAATTGGCATTCAATTCTGGCCAAGCTTCTTTTTGAGCTAAGGCAATTGCCTTAGTAATAAATAAGATTTGTGTATCAAAATCTTTTACTAAAGCAAAAAGTTGGTCTTGGTCATCTTCGTACTTGCTTGCTCCGTCTTCCTCAAGCATAGTATATTCTTTAAATTGATCAGTAATGGTAGGTATGCTTTCACCGTTATTAACCAAAATTCGATTTAGTTGGTTAAACTCATTCTGTTCATATCTGATCCACTCATCAGCATGCTGCTCTAAAAACAAACTAGCTTGACCCTTGGCGAAGAACTTGGCCTGATTAATTTTTAAAGTGTGAATCAGTAAATTGGCAATAATGTGACCAACCATTGCACCAGCTGTAGGCATATGATGATCAATGTCACTTTGCTTTAACTCTGCCTTATATGCTTCTTCAGCCTTCATTAGTTTAACTCCTTTGCCTTTACATCCTTAACTTCATAGCCCATCTTTTCGATTGCTGTTTTAACATCATCAACATCAGCCTTATCAGCATTCATCATGAACTTTAACTTACCGGCATTAAATAATACCTTAATTTGATCTGTACCATCGACATCTTCAACAGCTTTTTCAATCTTGGTTAAACAAGATGGGCAAGTCATCCCACCTAACTTCATCATTACTTTTTGCATAAAAACCTTCCTTTCTTATTCCTTACATGTTTAATGCTAAATCTTTTCTTTATCAGAAAATTGATGGTTATCAACTTTTCGACGATTTCTAATTAAGCGCATACCATTTAAAATTACGACTAAGATGCTAAATTCATGAATAAACATACCGCTAGCCATTTCGACATAACCTGCAAATAACCCAATGAACAGTAACAAAACAGTTAACAATGCAATTACAATATTTTCATTCATATTTAAAACGGTCCGCTTAGAAATTGATAAAGCATAGGCAATTTTACGCAAGTCATTTTTGACTAAGACAATATCCGAAACATCAACTGCAACGTCTGTACCGCTACCGATTGCAATAGCCACATCGGCATTAGCTAATGCAGGACTATCATTAACCCCATCACCGATAAAGGCAACGTGATGACCATTTTCTTGTTCCTGCTTAACAAATTGTGCTTTATCCGCTGGAAGCATTTGCCCATGAACTTCATCAATTGGCAAATCAGCCGCAATTTGTTGAGTAGTTTCTTGATTATCACCTGAAAGCATAACCAACTTCTTGATACCTAGTTGCTTCAATTGCATTAACGCGGTTTCTGCTTCTGGACGAAGGCGATCTTTAATGCCAAAAATAGCCAATTTACTTTGATTACTATTAGCCAAGACTGCAACAGAGTTTCCTAAGTTACTTAGTTTATTAACTACTTGAGTTAATTCAGGATTAGCAAAAGTATTTTCTTCAATTAAAGCTAAATTACCTAAATAATACTTTTCTCGATCTAAGTCAGCTATCATACCCTTGCCCTTAACTGTCTTAGTCTCAATTTGATCAATCTTTTGCTCACTAAGCTTAGCCATTGCTTTAGCTAACGGGTGATTGCTTTGAGACTCAATGTTAGCAGCTAGGTTAACAACTTCGTCCTTATTACCACTCAGAACTTCAATTTTATTAACCTCTGGGTGACCAACTGTTAAAGTACCAGTTTTATCAAAGGCAATTTCATCGACTTTACGAGCTGCATCCATTACTTGAGAGCCCTTAAACATCACGCCATTTTTAGCTCCGTTACCAATACCGGCAACAGTTGAAACGGGAACTCCAATAACCAAAGCACCTGGACAACCTAGAACCATTACTGTAATTGCTAATTTGAAGTCTCTTGTAATTAAGCCTACAATAATCGCAATCACTAATACCGCAGGAGTGTAGTATTTAGAAAAACGATTGATCAACTTCTCAGTATGAGATTTGGAATCCTGAGCTTTCTCTACCATTTCGATAATCTTGCCAAAGGTAGTATCATCTCCGGCTGCTGTAGTCTCTACTGTCAAGGTGCCATCTTCTAGAATTGTACCAGCATAGACTTGATCACCTTGTTTTTTATCGGCTGGTTTCGACTCACCGTTAACATTAGCTTCATTTAGATAACCTGAACCCGCAACAATTTTTCCATCAACTGGGACTTGATCTCCGGTTTTAATCAAAATCTTTTCACCAGGATCAATAAAATCTACATCCTCTTCTTCCGTTGTCCCGTCATCTTGCAAGACTAACGCGGTTCGTGGCGCCATTTTAGTTAAATCAGATACAGCTTTACGCGTCTTTTTAAGAGTAAGTTCTTCCAGAACATCACCCAATGCAAAAAGCCAGGTAACAATTGCTGCTTCATTAAATTCGCCAATAATAATAGCGCCAATTACTGCCAATGACACCAAAACATCAATGGAAACTAATTTTACTTTCAATGATGAAATAGCTGTTAACAATATTGGAATTAAACCAATAACTCCTACTACTAGCATCAGAACTTGATAAGCAGCATTGATATGGAATAACCATTTAGCTGCTTCCGCAAGTAAAATCAGCACAGTATTAAGTGCCAAAATTATTTTTTGATGTTTAACAAAAAATTGTTGAATTTTTACCATTTATATTCTCCTTTGCTTTTCATGTTTTAGTTTAGGAGAAATGTTGTTAGCAGAAATTGACGACCATCAAGAAAAAAGCACTTAATATTAAAAACTAAGTGCTTTAAAACTAACAAATTATTCTTTATCTTTAATCTTATCCTTCAGATCCAAGCTCTTTTCGTAGATCAAGAAACCAATCACGCAAGTAATAACATCACTAATCGCCTGCGACCAAACAATTCCGTGGTAGCTTAAAATTATTTTCATTAATTCCAAAACTAGGAAGTAGACCACACCTTGACGAGCAATCGCCATGATGAAAGCACCCCAAACATTACCAATTGATTGAAAAATAGTTGTATAAACCAAGACAATCCCCACAACTGGTGTTGTAATTATTGTCGCTAGTAACATATAGCTACCAGCATTAACAATATCAGGCTGATTCATGAATAAAGCAATTACTGGTCGCGCAAAGATGATCAATAAGCCACCAACAATAATTGCATAGATAACTTGCTACCAACACATTCAAGTACTGCATCAGCACCGCCGCGAGTAACATCAAGCAATTTCTTGATTCCTTCCTCATCACGTTCAGCAGTTCAGCAACATTATCAGTTGCGCCAAATTCATGTGCTAAAGCTTCACGATCTGCGTGACGACTAGTTGAAATAATTTGTTTAGCTCCGCGCAATTTAGCTGCAATAATTGCGGAAAGACCAACAGCACCGTCACCTAACACAATTACCGAATCTCCTGGTTGAACATTAGCAACACGTGCTGCATGATAACCTAAAAAACCTGTTAACAGCTTATCATATTGATAAGCAATCAACAGGAAAAATTATAGAGCCAAAAAAACTAGCCATGTTGTTAAAACATGACTAGTTTTTATCTTTATAATTTATTTTTATTAACGATTAAATTAGAATCTTGCCATACCTAATGCATGTTGAGCAGCTAGGTTAAGCAAACTCCATTGACGGTCAAATCCTGGTTGGAAGAAGAAGTCTTGTTCAGCCAAGTCTTCCAAGCGCATCTTATGACTAATTGCCAAAGCTAAAACATTGCCTTGAGCAGTAATATCATACTTAGAAAGGACAGCACCGCCTAAGATTTGGTGAGTATATGGATTAAAGGTTAAGCTGACATATACCTTAGGATTATCTGCTTCTGGAACATAAGCTGGACGCATATGATCTTCATAGAAGCTAGTTTGATAATCAAGCTTATTCTTAGCAGCTGAAAACTTATTTAATCCCGCAGTAGCGAAGTGATAGTCAAAGACGCTAAGAGCTGAAGCACCGATAACACCCTTGAAAGCGCGATCTAGCTTATCTTCAAAGATATGATCAACCACATATTGTGCTTCTCTTCTAGCAGTAGTAGCTAAAGCAATTGGCATTGGCTTACCTACTGGAATAGAAAGTGGCAAAATTGCATCTCCAATAGCGTAAACGTCTTTAACATTCGTTCTCAAGTATGGATCAGTCTTAATCCAGCCTCTTTGATCTAAATCAACGGTGCCCTTTAGCCAATCAGTATTAGGAGTTACCCCTGCTGAAACAACAACCAAGTCAGCTGGTACATCGCCTTGATCGGTCTTGACGCTTTCAACTTTTTCATTACCGTTGAAGCCTTCAATTTTAACACCCATCTTCAAGTCCATATTCTTCTTAAAGGTAGGTTCCAAAACATCAAGCAATTCAGGGTTCAAGTAAGTTCCTAATGGACGATCAATCATGTCCATTAAAGTTACATGCTTGCCAGCTTTAGCAAATACTTCACTAGCTTCAGTACCAATATAACCAGCACCAACAATAGCAACATTCTTAATTGCTGGATTGTTAACAGCACTCATTAACTTAGAAGCCCAATCACGTCCACGCATTAAATAGATATTCTTAAGATCATTGCCAGGTACTGGTAAAACCTTTGGCGTTACACCTGATGAAAGAATTAACTTATCATATTGAACTTCTTCTTCAGAATTATTGGTTAAATCCTTAACTGTTACTGTCTTATGTTCAGGATGAATCGCGGTTACTTCATGGTTGGCATAAACATGACCGCCCTTCTTTTCAACATCTTCAGGAGCAAAGTTTCTGACGTCATCTTCAGCCGTAACTTTATTTTCTAAGTATAATTGCATACCACAGGACATAAATGAAATAAAGTCGCCAGCTTCATAAACAGTTACATCTACATCATTATATTTATCCAACAGCTCAATTGCTGATTCATGACCACCATGTGAAGCACCAACAATTACAATTTTACGTTTATCCATAAAATCCTCCTAACACAATAGTTTCTTCATTACATTTTTAAGGGTAACACTTATTACTTAATGTCTATCATATTTTGCTCAATAAATTGATTAAAAATAAAAGTTTGGAGTTGACGCTCCAAACTTTTTTGCTATATCTTCTGCTCAACATCATGAATCTTCACAACTAATACAGCGCGAATCCAATCAAATTGGGCTTTCATTTGATCAAAATATGCGCCTTCATTAATGAATTGACCACTGCCATGAATATGATAACCGCGACCCATTCCAGCGGTTCCTGAATAATTGTAAGAACCAATCGTAATGATCAGTTCATGTTTTGGATCTTTTTCAAAATCTTGTTCAATCGAGTGCATCCCCGCAGCTGGAATCAAAATTATATCATCAGAAACCACGTTAATATATTGTGACCAAGTATTAACTACGCTAGCTGGATTACCATTAATCGAGACAATCGTTGCCGGCCCTTTGTCTTGTAAAACATCTAAAAAATCTTCGTTCATTATTTTTGTCATGATTTTTACCTCCTATGTTCTGCTATTCAACTATATTCCTAAACACCGCCAAGTTATGACAGAATTTCAAAATTAATATTGCTGGATAATTCGTTGCAACTTTTCCAAATATTTTTCTTTTAATTCTCTTGGCTTAATTATCTTTACTTCAGAACCAAGTGAAATCAAATAATCCACTAGATAATGCAGTTCTTCTTTATTGTAACTGCCATTTAAGTAAATTCCTTGTCGGTTATGAATCACTTTCATAATTGGATATGAATTATATTTTACTTTCTGCTCGCCAGCTTTAGTTAATAAACACTGATATGGGATACAATAATGCTTTTGTTCATATTCTTGGTAGCTTTCACTTAATTCATTTTTACTCATTATTACTCGATCAGGTTTCAGTTGTTTGACCACCTTAAATTTATCCAGACGTAAAACAAACCAACGTTTCAAATCTAAATTATAAGCATGACAGAACCAATTCCCTGCTTGATAAAACAAATCAAGTAGTTGCAACTTTTGTTTTTCTTTAATAAACTGCTGATTTTCAGCCAATACCAAATCATTATTAATGCATGCCTTAAGTAGCAAATCAAAAAATGTCACTTTATTCAAACTAGGCTGACTAACATACTGAACAAATTCTTCCTGAAGATTTATTTGTTTCTGCAACCTAGTAGGCAAATTCTTTAATAACTTGACCTGAATTTTTTGATATGCATTACTATACGGTGTTTCACTAATATTTTTAATCGCCTGTAGGGCAAAGAAAATAGCATTAATTTCTGCTGTATTAAAACGAATTGGCAATAGCAGTTTACTATTAGTAATGTGATAACCACCACTACGACCAGTTTCACTATAAAAAGCTAATCCTAATTGTTCCAAATCCGCAATATCCCGTAAAGCAGTGCGTTCAGATATAGCAAAAGCTTCTTCTAATTCCTTTAAGTGAAATACTTTTTTATCGCTTAGATAGATCAATTCTTGGTTAAGTCGTTCAGATTTTTTCATTTTCTAGTCTTTCCTGTCAAAACATGTCAGTCTTTAAGCTTATAATAAAACTAACAAGCTACTAGAGCAAGGAAGGTATTATTATGGTGGATATTTTAACTAATCAAACTACTAATCAAGAATTCTCAGACTTCACTGTAGAGCAAATTCATAATGTAGATGTTGCCACTACTCATCGTGGTGAACCAAGTGCTCAAGTATGTGATCTGCTTTTAAACAAGAATGGAAAACTATATATCGCTACTTCAAGTCAAAATCCATTCTTCAAAGATTTAATCAAACAACCAAAGGTCATCGTTAATGACTACAAAGGTAATGGCACCATGGATTCATGTGGCTTTTCTATCCGCGGCACTATCCAAAATGTTGGACATGAATACATTGATGAAATATTTGAAAAAAACGATTACTTAAATGAAATATATGCTGATAACGTTGAAGTGGCTAAAGAAGATCTAAGAGTATTGGAAATCACTCCGTTAGAGGCTGGCTATCTTGATCATCGTACCCATCCAATCTTTATGCGAAAATTTAAGTTTTAGTTTTGCCCAGTTATTTAAATAACTGCCGCATTAAAAAATAAGCTGGTCGAAAGACTAGCTTATTTTTCTTTTCAATCTGATAGCCTTGCTTTTTAGTTTCTTCAACTAAGTCGGCATCAACTTCTTCTAGTGCTAATTTCATTAATTCTCTAATCAAATCAAAGAAGTAGCACATTAATGCCTTTTCACGAGCAATAACATTATTTTCAGACTTAATAATTTTCACGATATCAGTTATAATAGATTCCATAAAAGACCAGCTTCTAATGTGTTTTTTGTTCTTAACATCAGACTACTGGTCTTTTTGTTTTGGAGTCAAGTCCTAAAATGGATTTGACTCTTTTTGATTTATATTTAAACGTTACCGCAAACTATTTTACACTTAGCAATCATTGATGAGTATAGCTATTTCTTTTTTCGCTTAATAAACATGCTGCCTAAGCCTAGATTTGATAAAAGTATGCCTAGCCATGAAAGTGATTCTTCTCCTGATTGAGGCAAGGAATTATCGTTTGTTTCAACAGTTTCAGGTTGAACTGGCTTATCATTATCCAGTCTTTGTGGTTTCTACCACATATCCTAAATCTTCATACCTTTTAGCCACTGCATTAAATCCAGCATCCGCTGCTTTTGAATCATAGCCTCTTAATTCAGCGCTTGCCTTACCCTGAGCAATTGTATAAGTACCAACAATTCCTGGATCTTTGGATAAAGTAGGATTATCTTTTCTCAACTTTTTAGCAACTGAATCTGTTAATTTAGCATAGTATGTACCAACATTTTTAGGATTTTCTACAATAGCATCACCATTTTTATCAACCCATTGAAAGCTATCATTATTGATGCTGCTGGTATTTAGTTTTTTATCACCATCTGACAAACTAAACTTATTGACATCAATCTTATTAGTTTCTTTTCCGTCATATTCCTTAGCGTTTTGACTTCCAATTTGCCAAGTATCTGAATCAGTTGCCGGATTATTATGTCCGTTGCTGCTATTATCAGCAGTATCTGCACATACTACATGATGACTTATAGCACCAGCAGTATTTATTCCGGTATCTGCACTCACTACTTGAGAAAAAAGAAACTCCAATCAAAGCTGAGACAGCTCCAACTGATAGTTTCCTAATTGAAGATTTATTTCTTTTATTATTAGATTTCCTTATTTTCTCATTATAGTTATTTTCAGATAACATCTTAATATCACATCACTTAAAGCATGTTTATTCTATATGAATATATTTAACATAGCTATAAGTATTAATAGATCATTATGTATATCTTTTTTTAAGTATTTTATTACTTTTTATAAGTAATATGTAATAAGAGTACCATTGGGCTTATATTAATTTTCTTAAAAATTGTTATTTTTTAATATTTGATTTAAGACAGAAAAAAGCTGATATCCTCATTCACAGAACAAAGTTTTATCAGCTTTTTTCATTTTTTAATATTAAAAAATGAACCTTTTCTCAATGTTTAGCACTAGCTATATAGTAATCATTCATAAGAACAGACTTCGACCAAGTTTCCATCTGGATCCCTAGTATAGACAGAAGTCATTTTTCCATGTGCACCATGCTTCTCTACTGGGCCTGAAATAATCTTTTGATTATTTGATTTATACTTAGCTATCACATTTTTAATAGGTTGATCAGTTTGAAGACAAAAATCAAAAACTCCCGTTTCCAATTGTTTAGCCACAATTGCGTTAACCCCATTAGTCTTTTTTCTCAGTCGAATTAATTGATCACCACATTGAAGAGAAACGAAGCCATTTTGTTCATCAACAATAGGCAATCCTAGAATTTCATGATAAAAATTCTTAGATTTATTTAAATCAGTCACAGTAATTACAAAATGATCCAAAGCAATAATTGTCATATTTTCACTGCTTTACATAAGTTATATTATTAAACGTTTTTATTTTTGGAACGATAAATCAATGGAATAACTTGTTTTTCAAATTCTGAGCTCTTAATTGGAATAATTACATCATCATCAACATTAAAAAGCTTAAGCTGTCCTTTTACTTTAATCGGATCAATCAAATTCTTAAGTTTAATGTACCAATAATAGCATTGATCGACATCATTCCAGTCTATTCGATACAGATCCATCACGCAAAGTGCATATCCTGGTGCAGAATTCGGCACTCTTTTTGCCGTAGAGCACATCAAAATCGGTCCGCGATAATTAGTTTTCCACGTGCGATATTCTATTTTCTTGGTGCCGTTAATCATCTGCATGACATAGTCACCACGCACAGACAAAGCTTTCATTATTTATCCCAGTGTTCTTTGATAAATTTTTCTCGGCCACCCGCTTCTTCCATTGCATAACGAAGCGGATCTTTTTTATAGAAATCTTGGTGATATTCTTCTGCTGGATAAAATGGTTGAGCTGGTTCAATTTGCGTTACAATCGGATCATCGAACTTGCCGCTTTCAGCTAATTCTTGTTTGGACTTCTCCGCAGCTTCCTTCTGTGCTGGTGAGTTATAGTAAATTACGGGACGATATTGATCGCCACGATCTTGGAACTGCCCCATTGCATCCGTGGGATCAGTAACCTGCCAATAATATTGAAGCAACTTTTGATAAGGCATTTTTTCAGGATCGAAAGTAATTTCAACGGCTTCTGTATGCCCAGTTTTACCCGTGCAGACTTCTTCGTAAGTTGGATTGGCAACATGGCCACCAGTATACCCACTAACTACCTTTTCTATTCCGGGCAGCTTATCAAATGGGCTCACCATGCACCAAAAGCATCCCCCAGCAAAGATTGCCGTGTCTAATGCGCCTTTAGGCTTGGTATCAGTGGCTTTGGCTTGTTTGTTGTTCTCTGTCATTCTTTTAAATTCCTCCAAATTCCGTGAAGTTTTCGTTTTTTTCGTTTTTCAATCTTAAACCGAATTATAAACTAGATTATAATAATTTTTCATAATTTTTTAAAATAAAATGCAAAAAGCCACCCAAGAAGGTCTTTCATCCTTCTAAGTGGCTTTTTTACTACATATCTTTTGCAGATTTCGTCAAATCATTCTTATCTGAAATCCAAGTAAACAATGGCAAATCAATATGACCATTTTCGTCAATTAAATTCATTACTTTTTCCATAAAGAATTCCTGCCAATGCTTATCTGGTTGTCCACCGGGATGACCTAATTGAGGAACTAGCCATCCTTCACTCAATGGCTTGATTGGATTAAGAC
The DNA here is from genome assembly GCF_046109915.1 of Lactobacillus helveticus. Lineage (NCBI taxonomy): Bacteria > Bacillati > Bacillota > Bacilli > Lactobacillales > Lactobacillaceae > Lactobacillus > Lactobacillus helveticus. The sequence continues at coordinate 628,598 of NZ_CP151471.1, forward strand.
CTACTACCATCCCAATAGTATAGTTTGAAAAATCAAAACTGCCTTCGACTACTTTCCATTTAGGATTTTTCATTAATTCAGGTTGCAATTTATTTAACATTTCAGGTGGAATTTTACCCTCAGTAATTGCCATTCTACCCTTAATTGGGCCATTTTTCTTTTCAAATTCTTGCAAAGTGCCTTGCATAAATAATTTTTGCCCAAATTGATCAAATTTCTTCTCTTCTTTTAACATAGTTAATTAATCAACTTCCTTTAATATGCTTAAGCTTTATTATACAGAATTTTATCAATGAAAAAAGCTTTCAAGATTCAATTAAACCTCTTAATCTTACATCTATAATCTAAATAGTTTAGTCACGTCCTTAGATTTAGTAGATAATATGAATATCATGAAAAAGTTTTTATATTTTATAATTTTACCGATATTAATTTTATTCATTCTATATTTTTATTTACCTTTAAAAATTAATCCGTTAAAAAACGGATCTATCGTGTTAAAGCCTGCACCAGTAACTACTTACACTAATGTTCAAACTAAATTGGCTGGACTCCATGATTTTCCAATTTATCGCAATATTTCTAAAGACGGTGGTATCAATGCTTTCACTTCTACCAAGGATTTCAGGAACGGTTTGCTTCAATCTCTTAAATCAGCGCAAACCAAGCAAGGACGTTTTTATCAATTAACAGTCAACGGTAGACAAATTGGTTGGGTTAATGAAAAATTCTTTTTACGTAGCAAACTACTTGCGGCAAAGCATGTATCTTTAACTCGTAATCCCTATTACTCTTTCCCAGTGAGGGATGCAATTTCTTATATTGCAGACAAGCACGGCACCTTAATCGATCCTAAAAAAGTATCTGCATCCCAAAATTTTGTTAATTCTACAACTCCTGGGAAATTTACAATTAAATTAAAATACCATCATTTAAAAACAACAATCAACGTTCATGTTAGACCTAATTTAAACGAAGGCATTACTGTCGCAAACAGAACTGCTATTGCTGGACCTTCTTTAGTAAAAACATTCTCTGGTAGTTCCAAATCTTCTTCTCCAAATTGGAATCCCGAAAATAATTATCAGCCTGAAACCAAAATTAATAGATATTATGATAATAAGCATAATTTGATGATAACCCAATTTTACCAACCTCGTTTTCATTCATTAACGCCCCAACCTACTCCTCTTAATCAAATAGGAGTTATTCCTCAAGGGATCAGCCTTAAACAAAATCAATTAACTGTTTCATATTTCAGTGAACCTAACGTTGAATGGGGACATCTAGTTACTTATAATCTCAATCATTTGTCCGATCCACTTAAATCACAAAATTTACTTACTATGAAGTGGCGAGAATTTAAAAACACATCACGCAATATTGCAATATCTCCATATATGAAGCTGGGGCACGGACAATCTATCGGCATGACTAAAAAATATATTTATGTACTGGCTAGCAGCAACAAAGAAGCTAATCCCGATAAATCCGAAGAAATTTTTCAAATTTCTAGAAAAAACTACCAAATTAACCATCTTTGGACTATAAAAGTATGGAATCGTTCTAGCTATTATCCACGCTATTTTCATAACGCTTGCTTTATTAATAGTCACTTAATGTACGTTACTTTTCATAATGCCAGCAAAGGATTATATGAATACTGGAAATTAAGTCGAAACGGAAATACATGGATGCCAACAGAAATCGGAGCAACTCAATCTGATTTTGTAAAAAACAATTCACCTCTGCAAGGCTTTACCTCTAGTCGTTCTAAGTTTTACCTAGCTTTTAACGATAATTTATTCATAATTACCCATCCAGGAAAACTCATACAGCACTACCAATTTCATACCTTGCGCGAAACCGAAGGGATAGCTGTAGAAAATGATCGCCCTTATATTGAATTGGCACGCAGACCCGAATTGCTACAAATAAAAAATCAACAAAATAAAAAGAATTGATAATCACAAATTAACTATGATTATCAATTCTTTTTTATTATCTTATCTAAATCACAACTGCTAAAGCCTCATACGGCTTTAAGATGATCTCTTGTTTAAATTGGTTACTGTTATGTTCATAATTGCTAATTAAAACTTGATAGTTCTTATTAACATATTCTTTAGGTAATTTAGCCTGACATTCCTTGCCATAGAAGTTAGTAAAGACTAATAATTTTTTATCACTATTATCTAAGAAGCGTTCATATGCAAAAACTTGTGGATGATCCTTCAAGAACATCTTAATATGCCCATCAGAAATTAACTTTTCATTCTTACGCAACTTAATTAGTTTTTGATAATAGTCAAAAATTTCGCCACTTGATAGTTCTTTCTCTACATTAACTTGCTTTTGATCAGTTGGCATCAGCCATGGCTTTACATCGCTAAAGCCAGCATATTGACTATCATCCCAATGCATTGGCACACGTGAATTATCTCTTGCCTTGGTCTTAATGATTTCAAAAGCGTCTTTTTCACTCATGCCTTTTGCCGTTAATTCTTTAAATGCATTTTTTGCTTCAACATCAACGTAATCATTCATAGATGAATAATCTGGATCCATCATTCCGATTTCCTCACCCATATAAATGTATGGCGTACCACGCATTAAATGAGTTGCAGTTGCAAGCATCTCTGCGGACTTTTCACGATACTTTCCAGTATTACCGAAACGATTCAACGCCCAAGGTTGATCATGATTATTCCAAAATAGCGCATTCCAACCCCCACCTTGGTCCATCTTTTCTTGCCATTCAGTAAATAATTCCTTGAGCTTCATAAAATCAAATGGCATCTTAGACCATTTTTCACCATCTTTATAATCAACTTTCAAATGATGGAAAGTAAAGACCATGGATAATTCATGTTCACTTGGCTTGGAGTATTCAATTGAATTAGCAATTGTGGTTGATGACATTTCTCCTACTGTTACAGAATCGGGATCTTGACCAAAAGTTGCAGCGTTCATTTCCTTTAAATACTTATGAACTACAGGAGTATCTGTGTACAAACTTTTTTCTTCAACTGGATCAGTTGAATCAACCAATTCTTCATCCTTGCCAATAACATTAATTACATCAAAGCGGAAGCCATGTATGCCCTTGCTGCGCCAGAAGTTAATTACCTTGAACAACTCTTTTCTAACTTCAGGATTATGCCAATCAAGGTCAGCCTGAGTTGGATCATATAAATGAAGGTAATAATAATCTGTATCACCAAATTTGGCCCAGGCAGAACCACCGAATTTGCTTTGCCAATTATTAGGTACGCTGCCATCTGGCTTAGCCTTTCTCAAATAAAAAAACTTGCGGTACTTTTCATCCCCTGCCAATGCTTTTTTAAACCAAATATTCTCAGTAGAACAGTGATTAAGCACCATATCTAACATGACGCCAACACCGATTTCCTTTAATTTAGCAACCAATTCTTCAAAATCAGCCATCGTACCAAAGCGAGGATCGATATTATAGTAATCTGCAATATCATAGCCGCTGTCATTCTGCGGCGATACAAAAAATGGATTAAACCAAAGCATATCAACATTAAGTTTCTTAATATAGTCAATTTTTTGAATAATGCCTGGAATATCGCCAATTCCATCACCATTAGAGTCATAAAAAGATTTGGGATAAATTTGGTAAATAACTTTTTTGCCTAAATCATTCATATAAATCCTCCTAAAACTTAATTTTTTGTCTTCGTGCAAAATCAATAAATTCGAATTTATCTGGATTGTGGAAAGATAAAGTTAATTGGAACAAAGTTGTGTCCGCCAAGAAATTATGACTAGCAATCAAAACAGCCATCTTATCTGATAACTGCAATTTATTCTGTAATTCTTTATCTATTTTTTCTACAGTAATTACCTTAGTTGCATACGAAATATCTAATCCTAATTCATTTTCTAAGTATACGTAAATAGATTTTTCAGCAGCTTCCTTAGGTAAATCTTTAATTGGCGGATTAAATAAGAAATCGCAGTCAAGCACTTCTGGTTCACCATCAATTAAACGTAAACGTTCAATATAAGTACCCGCTTGCTTTTCCTGCTCTGGAAAATGCTTCTTAAATAAAGAAGGCAGATCTTCCATCTTTTCATAATCCAGCAATTCAGTCTTAGCATTCATTCCCAGCGACTTATTTAATTCCGCAAAACTGGAAATCCCTGATATAGGAAAAGAATATTTTCCCAGGTCCAGAACTATTGAACCTTTTCCTTTAATCTTCTGAATTAATCCTAAAGAAGTTAATTGCTCTAGTGCCTTACGCACGGTCTCACGTGAGGAACCGTATAACTCAGCCAGTTGATTTTCACCAGGTAGAAATTCGCCCCACTGAAATTGCTTGTGCTGAATCTTTAAGGCCAGATCTTGAGCAATTAAATCTGATTTTGATTTAGCCATATTATCTTTCCTTTCTTCAAATCAAGTTTATTATATTATTCATGTATGGACATGTAAATAATTATTTTATTTACTAATTTATCAGTAAAGTAACCATTTTCAAAAAATATCTTGACAGCATGTATATACATGTTTATTATAATAATCAACAAGTTGAATGAAAGCGTTTTTTAAGTTAACGAGGAGGCTTTTTTTATGGGACATGGTGAAATTGAATTACTTGCACCTGCTAACGGAGAAGTAATTGCATTAAGCAAAACAAGCGATCCTATTTTTAGTAAAGGAACAATGGGTCAAGGCTTCGGTCTTACTCCATCTGATGGTGAAGTTGTCGCACCAGTCAGCGGCAAAGTGACAATGATTGCTGAAACTAAGCATGCAATTGGTATTACCACTGATGATGGACTAGAAGTTTTAGTCCACATGGGCGTTGACACTGTAGGCCTTAACGGCGAACCTTTTGAAGTTTTAATTAAAAATGGCGATACTGTTGAAGAAGGACAAGATATCGCCACTATGGATCTCGATTTTATTAAAAATAAAGGTCTTGATACTACCATTATGATTTTGATTACCAATTCTAGTATGAAGATTGATGGACTCGATGTCGAAGAAGGGCCTGCCAAAACTGGCGATGTGGTTGCTCATGCTTATCTAAAAGAAGATGAAGAAGATACTTCAGACAAGAAACTCTCTTATGATGAACTTGCAACTTTTATCATTAAAAATGTTGGTGGCAAGGATAACATCAACAGCTTGGTTCATTGTATTACGCGTTTACGTTTTAACTTAAAGGATGAATCAAAAGCTAATGACGACAAGTTAAAGAATCAACGCGGAATTTTGGACATTATGCACGCTGGTGGTCAATACCAAGTAGTAATCGGTAACGAAGTTACTAATGTCTTCGATGCTGTAATGAAGCAGCTTCCTGGATTAGGCAACAATCCTGCTCCTGAACCAACTAACCAAGACGATGGCAAAAATCATGTTTCAAGAGCATTTGGTAATTTAATCGGATTTATTACTGGTTCAATGAGCCCAGTAATTGGTGTAATTGCTGCATCAGGTATTATCAAGGGTTTGCTCGCACTTTTGACCCTGCCACAACTCGGTGCTTTATTAAATGTAAAAAGTCCCGTTTACATTACTGTCAGTGCAATGGCAGATTCTGCCTTCTTCTTCCTTCCTATTATGGTTGGTTTTGCCGCAGCTAAGAGATTAAACAGTGATCCAATTATCGCTGCTGTAATCGGTGGTTTTATCACCTACCCTCAAATGATTTCTTGGGGTACAGCAGGAAAAATGATGTTCAATCTAGGTAGTTGGAACTTCCAATTCTTGAACTACAGTTACTCCATTTTCCCAATGATTTTAGCTGCATGGCTAGCTGCAAAATGTGAGCAATGGCTTAAGAAAGTTCTACCAAGCTACTTACAAATGATCTTTATTCCATTAATTACCATTTTGGCTGTATCTACTATCACCTTAGTAGTTACTGGTCCAGTTATTCAAGGTGCCGCTAATGGTATCGCTGTCTTCATCAACTGGTTGGTTTCCGCATCTGGCTGGGTTGGCGGCTTAATCATTGGTGCCTTCTACCAATTGCTCGTTATCTTTGGATTACACTGGGGTGTGGTTCCACTTATCGCTCAACAAATTGCCGGAACTGGTCAAAGTGCATTGAACGCAATTGTATGTTCAACTATGGTTGCTCAAGGTGCTGCAGTTTTAGCAGTTGCTATCAAGTCTAAGAAAGCTGACATGAAGGAATTAGGTATTGCCGCAGCTATTTCAGCCTTCTGCGGTGTTACTGAACCAGCTCTTTATGGTATTAACTTAAGATTTAAGAAAGTCTTCGCTTCAGGTTGTATCGGTTCCGCCTTTGGTGGTTTAGTTACTGGATTGATGCACGGAACTATGTATGGTTTTACTGGTGGTTTGATCGGCTTCTCAAGTTTCTTTAACCCAGTTCACCCTACTCAACTCAACAGTTTCTACACTTTCTTAATCTCTAGTGCTGTATCAATTATTGTAGCCTTCATCGCTACCTGGGTTTGGGGTTACAATGACAACATGACTATGGGTAAAAAAGTTGAAAAGAAGAAGCGTCCAGGTTCTGTAAAGTAAATATGTATTAAAAAGTGCGAGTTCAATTAAGGCTCTATAATTTTTCCTGTTGATGACTTATCAATATGATGAGCTGTTAACAGGTTTTTTATTGCATAAAAAAGGAGGACATAGTCCCCTGTAATAAAAAATCTATCCTACTAAACATTTTATAAATAAAGGTGTGTTTCTATGTCCTCTTTTAATAATTGTATTAAATTTGATCTTGATATTAAAGAAAAAAATATTGTTTTCGTAAATTGCAATAATAAATTGAACGCTTAAGCTGCTTGATAGATTTGATCTAATTCTCTCTCAAAGATTTCATCTGGCGTGTGATATGCCAGGATCTTTCTGGGCAAAGAGTTGCACCAGGTTTCAATATCAATGATTTGTTGGAGAGAATAGTTATTGATGCAGTCTCCTTTAGGAATGAATCTGCGGATCAGGCCATTATGTCTTTCAACAGTTCCTTTATCACAAGAAGTATAAGGATGAGCATAATAAATAAGCGTTTTAGAGACTTGTTCCAGATTAGCTAGATCCGCAAACTCTGAACCATTATCAGTAGTAATTGTCTTAAAGATATCGTTCCAATGCTCGCTGTACTGTTTTTGAAGCATTTGAAAAGCCTGCATGACGCTGGCAGAGGTCTTGTCAGGTATACGAATAATCAGGAATTCGCGGCTCATGCGCTCGGAAAGAGTTAACAGAACCTGATCGTCCTTGGTCTTATGACCCAAGACAAGATCGCATTCCCAATGACCAAATTCGCTGCGCTGCTCAATCTCTTTAGGCCGCTCTTCGATGCTTCGTCCCAGCTTCTTCCTGTTTTGGCGAACATGATGAAGCTTGGTATTGCGCTTGAGCTTTTCGGGCAAGTTATAGTTTTTGATGGTCATCAGTCCTTGATCAACGTAGTTGTACAGAGTTCTGGTGCAGACTGTTTGATAATGCGAGAATTCCCCGGTAGCTAAACTACGGTTGGCACAAACGTCAAGCGACCAGCCGTCTTCAAAGAAATGCTTAATGACATAATTGATAAAGCCAGCCTTCTTCAAGAAAGCTGATTTGCGGCCACAGTGGCGCTGATTTATTTGATAAACGCTTTGGCCCTGATCAGCCTTGTAGCGCTTCTGCTTGCCGTGATAGAGAGAAACAGTGCCCCGTCTGACTTCATATAGCTGATCGTAGAAGGAGAGCAGCCCAGTTCGCGAGCAATTGCTCTAATAGAGCAGCCATCTTTTAAGCGAGTTTGGATAATAACCCGTTCTTCAAATGACAAGTGCTTGCCTTTAACGTGCTGATTCATGGTAGAATGTAAAGAGTCCATTTGTGACCTCCAATAGATGTTTTTGTGGTTATTAACATTCTATCAAACAGGTCCAGATGGACTTTTATTTTTTACAAAGTGTTCAACTTAATTTTACAATCGGCCTATTTTAATCCTAATAGAAGGGGTAAAATAAAACCTGCAATTCCATAAGATATACCGTTATTTACCATAAAGGGCACATCATACTGTTTTAGAAGTGTAGATTGACTTATACCTAGATCGTTGCAGAATAAACAATATAGTATTGCTCCCGCTCCGCCTGTCATTAAATTAGGATATATGATATTTTTATCTTGATATTCAGGTATTCCTAGAAAAGTCTTGTTTTGGATATTTCTTCTTATTAATTTTTCGACTTCATATTTCAAATCATCAAAAAATTCTTGCTTATAAATTTTTTTAAATAAATTATTTCGTTTATTTAAAAAGTAAACGCAATTTAAAATACCAAGTTTTCCATATTCTATTCCATTTTCATCTGTTTCATGGTATTTAATCAGACTATGAATTAATCTCTTTCTAATATAAGAAAATGAAGGATAATCTGAGGTTTTAACCAATAAATTAAATCCTATTAGTAAACCTGCTGTCCCATTGGCCAAATCAGCAGGTATACTAAGATGAATTTTTTGCAATGAGTTTAATTTATATAGTAAGTCTAACAATGGTTTATTTTGTTCAAACCAATCATACGAGAAAGGAACTCCTTTTTCTAATGTTTTAGGAAATTAAATTAAGGAATCATTCATCCTTACACAAACTATTTTACAGTCTCGACAAAAATACAGCTCAAAAAAGAAAACAATATTAAAATCGTTAACCAAAAAGATTTAAGCAAAAGCACGTTACTAACCAACCAGTAACGTGCTTCTTTCTATTCTGCTATATCCAATCTCACTCTTTGATCCGCCACCTGCTCAATGAAATACTCATCGTGTTCAATAAGCAGCATAGCAGGTTTGACCTTTTTCAATAATTCAATCAGTTGATCTTGATTAAAAACATCAAAATAATTAGCCGGTTCATCCCACAAATACAAGTCGGACGGTTCAACTAGCGACTTAGCCAATGCTACTCGCTTCTGTTGTCCCATACTCATTTCTTCAATCAGCGTTGCAAAACTGGCTCGGGGAAAGCCCAGCTTTTTCAAATTATTCAGCAATTCTTCATAAGAAATTTTATGTTCATATGCAAAATTATGTAAAGTTCCCTTATACTCTGTAAAGTCCTGTGGCAAATAAGAAATTGATAAACCATCAGCTAATTCATACTTACCTTGGTATTTAACTGTTGGTGCTTTATCTAGCAGCATTTTCAAAAAAGTCGATTTACCTGAACCATTTCGTCCTTCAAGAGAAACAACTCCATGATTTTTGACCACTAAATTTAAATCTTTAAATAAACTTTTACCATCTATTTGAAGATCAAGATGTTGGATTTCAAGCAAAGTGGAATGATAGTTAGCCTTGAAATTCATGCTTAATTCAGGAATATCTTCAATGTTAGTCATTAGGCCCTGCTTAGCTTGAATCTTATGATCCATTCTATCTCGAGCGTTAATCGACTTCTTCATCATTTTGGCAGCCGCATGACCAATGGCTCCTTTATTTAATCTAGTTCGCCGATTAAGAACATGCTGATATTTTCGACCAATATTTTTTCTAGCCTCTACTTTCTGGGCCCAATGATAAAATTGCTCCTTTTGCTGATGTAATTCGTTAATCTCACCCTTCAGCTTTTGATTTCTCTCTCGGTTAAACTCATCCCTCTTCTGCTTTGTATCTTCATATGTCGCAAAGTTCCCCTGATACAAATGAATCTCCGTATTTTCAATCGCCAAAATATGGTCGGTCACCTGATTCAAAAAATCACGATCGTGACTAACCACGATATAGCCCTTCTCATGCTTACCTAGATAATTGCTAATCTCTTGTCTGCTATCTTCATCAAGATGATTTGTAGGTTCGTCAATCAAGGCAAAAGAATCCTTATTTGTAAAAGACAACGCTAGTAAAACCTTAGTCTGCTCGCCGCCACTTAAAGTGTTAAACGGTTGCCATAACAAGTCTGGATTAACGTTCATCAAATTTAATTCACGGTCTAGCTCCCACTCTTCAAAATTAGTTTGCTTTTGTAACTCATATAAAGTGATGTTAGCGGGATCAGCAATTTTAATCGGATAATATGAAAAATTCAACCGGGTTTGAATGTCGCCCAGACCATGTAGTTTTCCACGCAGCAAGTTTAAAAATGTAGTCTTACCGCGACCGTTTCTGCCAACTAACCCCAGTTTCCAAGTACTATCTAGATTCAGGTTTAAATTGTTAAAAATATTCTCACTGCTGTCATCATATCTAAAAGACAAATTTGAAATTCTAATGTTGCTCATAAAATCGCCTCGCAAAAAAGAGCCCACACTTTTGACAAGTGCAGACTCTCCCTCATTATTTGCGCATAGAAAAAGAAGATATCGCCTGTTGCTAATCTTGTCAAAAGTGCATAGTCTCTCCGTCATAATCTGGAATAATTATTCAACTATGCTTAAATTTGCAAGATTAAAGACGCAACGGCGACCCTTCTTTCTATAAAATGAATTTCAATTGATGAAGCAATAATATCACGACACTTTATAAATTACAAGCTTATACTCTAAAATGTTATTATGATGTTAGAAAATATTAGGTCAATACAGTCATTTTGCTTCAAATGACCCTATTTTCCTAAGAATGCAACTTGTTTTAGCCAATATCTGCCGTTAACCTTTTTAAAACACTCCGTTTATCTATGATAATAACCGAAGCTATAAGGACAACTTTACAACAGCGTCAACCCAGCTAAAGCCAGTCGCCAAGCTATTTTCGTTTGTCAAGTGGACGCTCAAATGAGAGGCGACCATTTGACTGGATGCAACACTGCATCCTCTATCCCTTCATCTAATGAAAATTTAGGGAATACTTTTCTGATTATCTGCAAGGCTCCGTTAATATCCGCATTAACCAGTCTGCCGTTATTCGACTGGAACAGCCCACGGTGAATGCGTCTGTTAATCGGGGTTTTGCCTTGTCTTTTACGGCTCTGGTTGCCGTTTTCCCAGCAAGGCTTTTCATGATCCAAAGCACTTGTCTGACTAGTGTAGCTTTCATTAGTTCTAATGACGCTAATGCCGGCTAGGTTGGCTTTATATTGAATCATGTCGATCATGACCTTGTGCGGAATGCCGATAAAGTTTTGATTGTTCTTTCTGCCCATATCGGAACTGCGCTTCCAAGACTTGTTATTGCCGATCACGATCGTATTTGCACCACAGCTTAGCGCATAATCAACGATGCGCTTGGATGCTTTGTGGGCAAACTGCCGGATCTTGCGATTGCGCCATGCCGTAATTCTGCGCATGGCTTTGGTCTCCCGATAAACTGGCTTCTTTCCCTGCTGGGTATCAACTATGCTTTCAAGCTGATGATACCGAGCCTGCAAAGCTTTTAGCCTTGAACGCTCCTTGTTGTAGTACTGATTAACCGATTTGATGGCCCGACCATTAACAAGCAAAGGCGCTTTTTGGATATTAGCCACGCAAGCAAAGGCATTGTCTACTCCCGGATCAATACCCATGTAGCGACCGTTATCAGGCAAATAGTCAATATCTCGATTTGTTTTGTATTGCACGATGGCCTTATAACCGCCATAGACCGGCTTAAAAGCTACTCTTTGAATAGCCTTGACCTGAGGTGTTAATTTCAGTTTGAAGCCAAGCTTAGGTATGATTAAATAGTCATCCTTTACTTTGGCGTTTTGATTAGTGACAAAGAAGACATGTCTTTGACCTTTGGCTAAGTACTTAGGCATTCTTGGCCGACCGGTAAATTTGCCGGGGTTGGCTTGATATGCTTTGAGTGCCTTAAGCCAAGCCGACCAGATAGTATTGACTTCTTTTAGAGTCTGTTGGGCGCTTTGAACATAGAATAATGAGTGGTAAAGCATAGATTCACGAGCGCTATAGCGCTTTTTGAATCTTTGGTCTAAATCGCAATAGCCTTTGACGTAATTTCTTTTAAAGAAGCCCTGACGTAGATCATAAAGGGCACGGTTATAAAGATCATGACTGGCATGACTGCACTGATCCAGCTTGCTGTTTCCAGCAACCAGGTATTCGCTGGCTAGATGTTCATATTTAGCCTTGTTTCTAGGCACGATTTTCTTACGCATAGTTTCGCATCCTTTAAAATATGATTAGTCTACTTAGTCTTTTCCTTTTGATTCAAAGTGGCTTCAAAAAGCTTTCTTTCAGCTCTGCTATGGGAATATTCTCTCATTGAAAAGCAGTGAAGCAGGCTAATGATTTCTTCAAACAATTCCTGCTCATCAGTTTTGGGGTTCATCTCATCTGAAATCACGTCAATTTCAGTACCGTAGTTTTGAAATAAATATTCAAACAGTTCAAAGCCCACCCGACTTAAGCGATCTTTGTGAGTGATAATAACCCGCTTGACCTTGCCTGCTAAGATTAAGTCAAGCATCTTGAAAAACTGCTTTCGGTTCTTGAAAGAAATGCCACTGGCAATATCTTGAAAGCTATCGTTTGCCTGAAAGCCTTTGCTTTGGGCAAAATCAGACAGCTCCTGCATTTGATTAGCCAAATCAGCTTTCTGCTTATAGGTTGAAACTCGGCCATATAAAACGGTCAAGCGTTTGGAATGTTTATTCTTAAGCAAAAAAACGGAATCATCATCAAAATCATATTGACCGGTTGGCAATTTTTTAGCCTCAAGGATTTCTTTTTCACGATAGCGTTTCAGAGTTGAACGACTGATTTGAAGCAAATCCATCACTTTTCCAGCTTTCAAAAGATCATCTCCTTCACTAATATTATATCATATATACTCATAAAGTCATTAAAGCAAGACTTAAAAATAAGCAATCATATCAAGTGATTGCTTATGAAATAATTAAACTAATAATTTATGACTATACATTTAGTGAAAATAACTAGCTGTCTCAACATAAAAGACTATCATTATTTACTGTTCTCCAATCTCTGATTGATTTTCTTAACATCTTTCCACAAATGCCAGAAATATAACCCATAGGCAATAACATACATAATTACAAAACTAGCAAATGCACTAAATACCAACGTCCAAGAAAACTGCCAATTATTAAGATAAAGATTTAAAAGCAACCACGCCGCAAAACAAACGAAGAAATTAACCACTACCTGCTTTCTCAATGACCATTGATCTTTATCAAAAATCCAACTAGCAAGATAGAAAAATACGCCAATCAAAAATGAAGCTACCAGCCAAAAAAGAAAACTTGATACAAACATCTTTGCATTTTCAACACTTTGCCCATTAACCGAAAGCACCAAATCAACCGCCATCCAAATCATGCCAATTCCGATTCCTACCAACGCACTTATAACCATATTTTTAAAAGTTTTCATAGCCCTAACCTCTCTTTCAAATCTTTGATTCTACGCCGAGAAACTTGTACCCTTATCTTATTTGTCAAAATTGCATCAATATTGCCATTGTTCAATATTTGCAAGTGATCTAATTGATGATAATTAATAATCGCACCTCGCGAGACGGCGATGAATTCATGCGGCAATAAATTTTTAACCTGATACAAACGAACCTTATACAAGTAAATATTGTCTGCAGTGTAAATTTTAGTTTTTTCCTCCTCGACTTGAATTAAAGCAATTTTTGAAAAATTGACTGGAAAAGCATCCCCATTTTTAAAGCACCAAAGAAAATCCTGTTTTGAATTCAACTCTTTTGTAATTCGACTAATCTTATCAGTCATTTTCTTTAACCAAAACTCTGCCTTTTCCTCCTGAAGACTTTCATCAATATTGAACTTAACCTTCATTTGCATCCCCTCCTGACTTTGTTACCAGTATATGCTCTTTTGACGTTAATACCAGTCATTTCAGGTAAGTGGTAGTTCTAGGGCGGTAAATGGTTATTTATAAACAAAAAAAGCGAGATTTTCATCTCACCTTTCAATATCTAATCCTTTATTTTTATCTAGTAGTTACCTGCTTTTGTGCTTGCCACCAACTTGGTAAACCTGCGAGCAATCTATCTAATGCAGCTCTACGCTGTGACACTTGATTTCTTTCATCAATATTCATCTCGCCAAATGTCTTACCTAGCTTCGGAACAACGAATGAAGAATCATAACCATAAGTACTATTGCCAAAAGGATATTTTGCAATCACGCCGCTAATTCGACCAGAGCTAACAATATCATTATCTTCTTGACCAGGCCAACTGAAAGCAAAAGTCGTGTAATAACTGGCCGTTCTTTTTTCACTAGGTACTCCACCTAAATAGCCAAGCAGTCTTGCCTTATCATCTTGACCATTATGATGATAAGGTAAAATCTCTAACGAATTGAACAAATAATCAACACTTAGTCCAGAACTTTCAGATAATGTTGGCAACTTGGTATACTCAGCCAAGCGATGAGCCGTATTTCTCGCATTATTCAAAAATGTTTCCTCAGAATACGACTTTTGCGGCGCATAATCTATTGAAGATAATCCGATGACTTCAATATCTAGATTTAATTCACCTAAAATTTCTTGTAAATCGTTTACTTTATCTTGATCGTAAGTTGTATATAATAATTTATCCATTTTCTTTTTCTCCACTTTCATTTAAAAGCTCTGTTTGTTTTATACCAATTTTATGTATCCGGTATCAAGATACAGTTTCATTGTCTAATCTTTGTGAAGTAGAGTCAAGAATAATGGGCTGTGTTACTGGCCTTTATTATCGATATTGGCTTATTAACGTACTTTATTTATATTACTCATATGTTGCTTGTGAAGTTTTAAATACTAAGCGTTTATTTTTATCTAGACCAATTGAAAAACAGACGTAGAATTTTAAAAATTCTATGTCCATTTTGATGAGTAATTTTATACTAAATATTTTGTCTTTTCCGCACAATCAAAAGCCAAATAAGATGTCCAACTAAAACAATTAATGCAAATACAGCCAGCACTGCTAAATTTATCAACTTAATTGGCATCGTTTGAACTACGCCGGCACCGTCCACGTGTCGCATCATAATGAAAATTGCCAAAAGTATGAATAAAATAAGCCAAATTACACTACTAATTTTTAAAGCTTTCATTTCTATTTGTCCTCCCTCAATTTTGTATATATATTATCACTAGTCATACACAAAAAAGAGTCCAAAAAAGACTCATTTTTCTTATCTATTCAAATTGCTTCCAATAATCAGCCAAATACCGTGTAGTTAAACTATCTGGATGCTTGACTAATTCTCGTGGCATCCCTTCAGCCACGATTCTACCACCAGCTTTACCGCCGCGTGGTCCTAGATCCAAAATATAATCGCTATTAACAATTAAATTCAAATCATGTGTGATCGTAATAATGGTTGCACCTTGATCAAGCAATTTTTGCATTACGGTTACCAAAACCTTCACATCTAAGGGATGCAAACCGATCGTTGGTTCATCGAAGACAAACAAAGTATCATCTTGCTTATGACTCAAATGAGTAACCAGCTTCAATCTTTGTGCTTCACCACCAGATAAAGTTGGTGTACTTTCACCTAAATGCAAGTAATCCAAACCGACTTCTTTTAACAATTTCAATTCTCGTTCAATCTTCGGTGCCTTTTTGAACACAGGTAGTGCTTCATTAATATCTAAATTAAGCACATCAACAATTGACATTCCGTGCCACTTTACTTGTTGAATTGCTGGATTATAACGTTCACCATGGCAAGTAGGACAAGTCTGCTGCATATCTGGCAAAAATTGAATATCTAACGTCACAATTCCCGTTCCACCACAAGTTGGGCAAGCTCCTTCTTTATTGTTATAAGAGAAGTAGCTTGGCGTGTAATGCTTTTCTTTTGCTAGTGGCTGCCGAGCAAAAAGCTTACGCAGATTATCCATGATTGAAGTATAGGTTGCTACAGTTGAACGGGTACTCTTACCAATCGGAGTCGCATCAACACTAACTACATTATGAACCGGTGAAGAGAATTTCTTAATTTGTTTAGGTAACTTCTCGCCCTTTGCCTGTGCCTCAATAGCCGGAACTAAGGAATCCAAAATCAAACTGGTCTTACCTGCTCCAGAAAAGCCTGTCACTGCAGTAATTTGATTAACTGGAATACCAGCTTTAATATCATGTAAGTTGAAATAATGCTCTATTTCAAATTTTATTTGATCGCTATTAATCTTATCAGTCGTTTTTCTTGCCATCAAATCAGCTTTACCATTTAAATATGGTGCAATCAAAGATTTTTTATTATCTTCTAATTCTCGAGGCGTACCTTGAGCTAGAATTTGACCACCTTGTTCACCAGATCCTGGTCCGATTTCGATGATTTCATCGGCTGCCTTAATAATATCGACATTATGATCAACCACGACCAAAGAATTGCCTTGATCAACTAATTTGCGCAAAACCTTAATCAAACCATCGACGTTAGCGGGATGGAGCCCAATTGATGGTTCATCTAATACATAAAGAACGCCTGTAGTTTCTGTTCTTAAAGTTCTGGCCAATTGGATTCGTTGCAATTCACCGGTTGAAAGTGTATTTCCTGCTCGAGCCATAGTCAAATAATCTAAGCCCAAATCAAGCAATGGCTGCAAATTATTGATAAATTCCTTGATCAAGGAAGATGCCATCTGGTGCATCTCTTCCGGTAATTTGGCTAAAACTTCTTTACTCCAAGCAGGCAAATCACCTAGTTGCATATGTTCAACTTCATCAATATTCTTGCCATTAACTAATTGCTTGAGTAATTCAGGACGAAGCCGTGTACCATGACAAACAGGACAAGTTGAATAAGTGAAGAATTCGGCGATTCTCTTTTGTGCACGTTCACTCTTGCTACTCTTGGCTGAACGAAGAACTGCCTGGTGAGCATTTTCATAAAGAGCATTAAAGTCATGGAACACGCGGCCAGTGCCTGATAAAAAGTCCATCTTATATTTCTTTTCTGGACCATTTAAGACAAAGTCTTTTTCTTTATCAGTTAAATCTTTAAATGGAACATTGATACGAACTCCTGCATGCTCTGCCACACTAGGCATAAAATTACGCCCTGGTAAGGACCACGAAGCAACTGCGCCGTCTTCAATTGATAAGTTTTCATCAGCGATCAATTTATTTTCATCAAGTTGACGCACCTTGCCTGTACCGCCACATTCAGTACATGCACCGTCTGAATTAAATGCAAATTCTTCAGCGCTTGGGACATAAAACTTTACGCCACAAGTTGGACAAGTGATTCGTCCCATTTCTTCGCCGGATTTTGACATTGCTTCAGCTATTGCCAGACTTGGTGCAACTCGGTGACCATTAGGACAGATAGGTGAACCAAGTCGTGAAAAAATCAAGCGCAAGACATTAAAAGTTTCAGTTGTTGTACCAACATTTGCTCTTTCATTAGGAACACTGGGACGCTGACGCAGAGCCAATGTTGACGGAATATGCTTAACCGAAGTAACATCAGCTTGTGCCCCCTGCTTAATTCGTCTTCTCATATATGTAGAAAGTGCATCAAGATACCGGCGCGATCCTTCTTCATAAAGAATTCCCATAGCTAGGGATGATTTCCCCGATCCAGACAATCCTGAAATAGCTACAAACTTATGCAGCAGAATATTGACGTCAATATTTTTTAAGTTGTGAACTTTTGCTCCTCTAACTTCCATTTGCTTTGGTAATGCCATAATATCCCTTCTTAATTAACAGTCTTTATAAAAATAAATATCTGCTTTTTCTTCTTGAGCAGTTCCACGATAGTCGCGATTATTAAAGCCACCAATTTCAAAACCATTTTTTAGATAGAATAAACAAGCTGATAAATTATTATCTTGAGCAATCGTGTATATTCCTTGCATCCCCTCACCTTTAGCATTTTTCATACATTCCGCAATTAGCTTACTGCCTATTCCTTGTCCACGATAGGCAGAACTAACTTTTAAATCATCTAAATACAGATATTTGAACATGCCTTTTAGTAAAATTGCTAATCCTATGCACTTATTTTTATCGTAGGCAGCTAGATAGATCGCATTTTTATCATATTGATAATCTTCGTCAGGAAAACAAGTCATACTGGACTGCTTAAACTTCTCTATTTGATAATTCCAATGTCCATTTTTTAGACTGGGAATCATCTTGCCCCAGATAGTAAAAGGTTCATTCTTTATGTTAATATCTTCTAAATTTGTTATTTGCTTAATTTGAATATTCATCTAATCGCCCTCTGCCATTTCAGAATATGCGTGACTATTAACTATAACTCATTATCAGTTATAGCATACGCTAATATACTGTCTTTAGTTAAACCCAGACGTTCAATATTAATACCTATATTGAATTGCCATAAATCATCACCTAATTCAAGGTCATTAGCTTCGGCATATTTTCTAATTACAGCCAGACCTTTTTCAATGCCAATTCCTGTACTTTCGACTTTAGCAACTATATACTAACCATCGTTTTGAGTAATGATAGGGATTTTGACTTCATCATCGTAAGACTTTTCCTTAATGATTCTAAAACCGAAATCTGCATATTGGTTGGCATGTGCTTGCGGCAAAGCGGTTAAAAAGCCAGACAGCATCTTGTTAGTCATTAAGCCTGCACCAACTTCTTGATAGAATTCACTATACGCACGAGCAATTTCTTCTTCAGAACAATCTGCCTTAAAATCTGAACACCAGAATTCTCTCTTTGGTAAAAAGCATTTTTTAGCCACATAAAAATCAGTATTTCTTAACTGTGTATTGTGTGATTCTTTTTGTCGCAAAATAGGCAAAATTTGCTGGAGATTTTGAATTCGTTGTTCGATCTTTTGTCTTAATGGGATTAGCTTCTTATTCAAAGCATCAGAACTATCATCACTAAGATAATCTTTGATTTCTTCTACTGATAATCCTAGATCACGCAAACCCAAAATAAATTCGATCTGATAAAGCTGCCCATAACTGTAATAGCGATAGCCATTTTCAGCGATTTTAGCTGGTTTAAAGATATCTTTTTGATCATAAAAAATTAAAGTCCGTCTAGTAGTTTGAGCAATTTTAGCAAATTCAGAAATCGACAATAATTTTTTCGTTGGCATGCTTTAACACCTCTATTTTTTATTTATAATTAAATTTTGTTATGAATCAAGCTTTGATTGCCACTCGAATAATGCCAGCAGGCACTAAAAATAATTACCTCTTTGCTTTTTAGATCAACTGAGTACACAATTCGATTATCCTGGCTAATCCTTTTTGAATATACAGCTGGCTTAACGCCTCTTTTGGCTAAGAGCTCAAAATGATGAGTTCTAATTAAAGGATCGGTTTCCAATTCATTATGGATTTTGCGATAAGTTTTATATAAACTAGCAGACTTTAGGTTTTTAATATGCTTTTTTAGAATACGTCTTTCCTTAACGTTAAACATTTTTTCTCCTCTTATTTTTAGTTAAAAATAAGGTATCACCTAAGGTTACAGTTAAGCGAATATTCTAATTTTCGGTAAAATTTATTATCTTAACTTTTAAGCTATCTATGACGCCGCGGGACAGTTATATAATGAAAGAAAAAGACGGAGAAAGATTATAGAACTAGAACAAACTATCTTTAATAAATATCAACCTAATTTTCAGCTGCTAACGAAATATGGTTTTGTTAAGAAGTCTAACTATTTTTATTACCAAACGGACTTTCATAATGATAAATTCCAAGCTCAAATTTTTATCTCTCATGATCAAAAAATCATCGGTAAGGTCATTGATCTCGATATTAATGATGAATATTTGCCAGTTCACTCTATTCAAACGGGCAAATTCGTTTATGAAATAAGAAAAGAATACATTGCCATATTAAAAGTGAAGTGAGACCTAAAAGTGTCTCACTTTTAGGTCTCACTTCATTATATTCAGATTTGTCATTTTTTATCCGTAATTAATTGGAATTAAGATTTTTTCTCTTATTTTCGGCTTCTGCAATCAGCTTTTTCGGCTTCTGCAATCAGCTCATTTAATTTTATCATGTCTTCTTGGTAGGCTTGGAATTTTTCCAATGCTTCATCGTAAGAAATAAAATCTTCTGAATAATTATCTAATTTTTCAGAAAAACTACCAATTGTATAGTCATAACTGCAATAATCATATACAAATTTTACAGGAGTCTGCCACATATTTTGAGGTAGACTTTCATTTTTATCAGCATAATAATTTTCGAACTGAATTTTAGCAGTTTCATGTTTTTCATCTAAAAACTCAGCGTTAAATGCCCACTCAGGAACAATAATTGCATTCATAATTTCAGTATGCTCTACCATGCCCTCTCCAACTGAGCGAACATTTATTAAATGTGCCCCGTCTGGCTTTTTAGGATTATAAATAAAGGAAGGATCATTTTTGATCTCATTGAATTTATTTTTTAAGTCTTTCGTTTTGTCTAAAAATTCTTTTTCGTGTGCTTTCATTGCATACCTCTATATCTATGATAGTGCGTTATCTCTATTTTATATTATCTAAGATTGATGACTTAAATTATTGGCTCGTGCCTAATAGAAGCTTAAATATTCACAGAATAATAAGATAAAATAATGCTAGCACTACTACACTAAATAGTCTAAGTACTCCATGACTGTTTAGTGGTAAATTAAAAAGTCCCCATCTATTTCGGGCAAGTCTATTCTCGACGCTTCAGACGGCTAAAGCCGTCTTCCGTGCCGTCTCGAAGTAGCCAAGCCCTTCATTTCTGGGGACTTTAAGAGTACCGTCAATCAAATAATCAGAACTAGAGCCATAAAGAACTATTTAGCGAAAACAAGACATATTTATATAAATAAGCTTTAAATTACACTATTTACGAAACTTTCTAGACTTATTTAAACCTGGAAACAGTCGTTGGTGAGAGCTTACTCGTACACCAACTACCACTAAGTTATTGTGTTCAATATACCAAATGACTAATACATCATTTATATCGTTAGGCTGCTCACCTTTAGGGGTATCTCTAACATGAAATTCGCGATAACCAGCTAGTCGCCTTTTTAAAGGATGGTCACGATATTCTTCAGATAACGTACCAGTTTCGAGTAATTCTTCGATAGCTGCTCTGACGTCATCAATTATTGTTGGATCAAGTTTTCCAAGACGTCTCATATCAGCATTAAATGTTGCACGGGTCTAAATACTAATTTTGACATTATTTAAATTTCTCCCAATAATCATCATTGGATTCAACAATTGGGTCATCAGGCAAAACATTTCTACGAATTAATTGATCACGAGCAACAGCGTAATCTAATGAATCTTCTTTTGCTTGTATAGCTTTCTCCATCCAATACATCTTTTCCTGAGAAATTACTGCAACACTACGACTATTTGATCTGGCAACATAAACTGTCTCATCATCATCGTTTACTTGATCTAAATATTTTTTAATGTGCGCTCTAAAGTCGCTTTGAGTTAATGCTACTGTCATTTCCTTCACCTTCTTTGTACTTAATATTGTACTTAATTACGTCACTTTATACAAGCTAAAAATTTTATAAACTGAAAGATAAGTTTCATGTTGTATTATTATCCAAAATCAATTGTATCTAGAATGTGTTAACGAGTTTCTTGATCTAACCCTAAATATGCTAAAGTTATATCTGATGAATAACACTAGCTAGAATAACTCTATTATTTTTCTGTTAACAACATTAAAAAAACATTACCTTTGTAGCAATTTGAACTGAGGCCTAAAAATTAGACAGTTTAAAATACAGGATTAATAGAGGCTTGATTCCGATATTCTTTCGGAGTTAAGCCTTTTAATCTGCTCTTTATCCTTTCTTCGTTATAGTATTCAATATATTCTTTAATAGCTTGAGTTAATTCTTGAAGGCTATGGTATTTGTACTCTTGATCGTAAAACATCTCTGTTTTAAGCAGACCAAAGAAGTTCTCCATTAAACATCATCCATGGAATTGCCTTTTCTAGACATGCTTTGAGTAATGCCCTGAAGTTTTAAGGCACGTTGGTATTGGGGATTCTGATATTGACAGCCTTGGTCAGTATGAAAAGTGCAGTTGTTAAGAGCTGTTTCTTTAACGAAAGCTTTATCAAGCATCGTCATTACTAAATCCATATCTGGATGTTTTGAAATAGAGTAAGCAACTATATCGCCTCCACAACCATCCAAAATAGGCGATAAATATAGCTTTTCACCATTAAGGTGAAATTCAGTGATGTCAGTATGCCATTTCATATTAGGCATTGGCGCAAAGAAATCACGATGAATCAAATTAGGTGCTATTTTGCCAATAGTACCTTTATAGCTCGAGTATTTGCGCTTATTGCGTCTAATGCCCTTAAGGCCTAGTTTATGCATCCAGTAGCGAACTGTTTTTTCAGTAATGTTCCAGCCTTCTTTAATTAGCTGCAGCGCTGCTCGGCGATAGCCATAACGGCCTTGATGGTGATTAAAGATTTCTTTGATCTTGGCAATAAGCTTAGGGCGCTTAGGCTTTTTAGGTTTTCTTTTAATGATCTTATAGTAAGAGCTTCTGGCAATTATGGGCAGTTCTGGATGCTCATAATTGCTTCTAGCACATAGTCCAAGCTGACCTTAAATTCATGCCTTAGATCAGTAATTGCCTTAGTTATCTCTTCTGATCTTTTTCCTGATCCAAGGCCTTCAGTTTTTTTACGTATTCGTTCACAATACGCAATCGCAAGTTTTCTTCTTTCAGCTTTTGGATCTCTTTCTCCAGTTCCTTGCGCGATTTTGGACTCTCTTTGACCACGGGCAGGACGTCCTTTCTGTTTGATAATGAAATTATACCCGTTTTCTTTGTATTCTCTAAGCCAATTGTTAAGCCTGCCAATGCTTTTGAAACCTAATTCTAGCGATAATTGAACATCTGACTTAGTACCAAAGATAGCTTGTTCAATTGTTTGTTCTTTAAACTTCTTAGAATAAACCCGCTTTCTAGTATTCAAAATATTTGTTCCATGCATATCAATCAATCTAAGCATGTAATCCAGATTAGCTAAGTTCATTTTATATGCTTTTGACAACTGACTGATTGAGATTTTCTCATCTTTCCATTTATGATAAATTTATATTTTTTGTTCTTTATTAAATTTAGACATAGTAAAAGACCTAAAAGTGTCTCACTTTTAGGTCTCACTTCACATCAAGAGTTGATCAACCCTTTTTATCTAAACAATAAATACCAAATTGCATTAAAAACCATACCACCTAGTGCCCACATCACACAGGTCTTCGCACGGAACTTATTGCGCTTAGCAATTGCGAAATAAATAGCCATGATAAAAACAATGAATGGGAACAAAAATGCCCAGAAAGCATCCCAATTTCCACCTTGATTTTGCGGTCTAGATTCTGGATAACGACGATTGCGATATTTATCAAAGTAATAAACAATAAATCCGGCTCCGATTAGAGCTACTAAAATGATTAACCATTGACGCATGATACTCTCTCCTATTACTTTTGAAGATGTTTAAATACTATATTTAAAATTTTAACCGTTACATCAAAAATAAAGGAAATTCTAGCTTTTTGCAAATATTAGACAATGAGTGTAAGTGTCAATATTTTTGCGGTAGGCTATTAGCCATTAGTCTGACCTTAATTTCTTAAATATTTATTTGATTTATTTTTCTGCTAAAATCGTTTAAATAGCTATGTCCTGCTGTTAAGCTTTCAATGGCGCCGTGATGAATGCCCAGATGAGCTTCATGCGTCTTTCTTAGGCTGGCACGAACTGCACCTTTCAATTCTTCCTGATCACCAATATCGAGCTGCCCACCTGCAAATTCACTGCTAAGCCAGTATTCCAGCTCTTTGTTTTTAATGCAAGTCAGCACACGCAGAATTCCTTCGGCACCATCTTCTGACCAGTATTTTCCTTGCCCTTTGACGCGATAAGTATACTTGCGGTGATTGCTCTCACAGCAGCCAATTGCCTTAATTACTGACAAATGACGCATCTTAAACGGCTTAATATCCACCCAGCGACGATGAAGATAGCTGCGCAGGCGCCTTAAATTCTCATGATTTTCTGGCGTATTCAGCTCATCAATCAGATTGCTTTCAATCGTGTCTAAAATCACGTCAGTCAAGTGACGGTCATATTTAAACTCAACTGCACTGATCAATTTGCCTTGCATGGCCGGCATGAAGCTTAGACGATCTTTAATCTTTTTGTTCAAGTGAAAGACATCCAAGAAGTGTTCGTGCTGCCGGCAATAGCCAACTATTTCATCAAAGTCTTTCTTGGCATAGCCAGCACCGCCATCGGCATTACTGATGATTAAAGTATCGCTTAAGTCATAGGTATTGGCTAAATAAGCTTTAATTTCTTGCAAAGCATCCAAGCGGCTTAAAGAAACAAACTCTTTGGCCTGTACTCTCTTTCTGCGTGTCTTGCTTAAATTAATAATATCCTCGCAGACTTGATAGCGATGAAATTCCAGTCGCTTCTTGGTGCCCTTGATCACAACGCCATCGCCTTCAAGATAAAGCACTGGCACCTTTTTCTTTTGAGCAATACCATCGTATCTTTCCTCAGACTGCTGCTGTGCTTTAATCTGTTTGCCTGCTTGCACAATCAGCTTGCCAACTTGACTATGGCTAATATTGAAACAGGAGAGAGTATTAACAGCTAAAGCAGTATTGCGGTAAGTTGCCACGGCGCTAACATGCAAAATATCCTTCACTGCCAAAACACTGTAACGCTTATATTTGTCATAGCCCATCAGCTTATCCAGTGGATATTTAGCCTTTTTGCCAGGACAAGCATATCTTCTGCGCCAATAGCTGATTTCACCAAAGGCAGTCACAACTGAACGCTTATTTTTCTTCTCGATCTGATAGCCTTGCTTTTTAGTCTCTTCAACTAGACCAGCATCAACTTCTTCTAGTGCTGCTGTCATCAATTCTCTAATCAGATCAAAGAAATAGCACATTAATGCCTTTTCACGGGCAATAACATTATTTTCAGACTTAATAATTTTTACGATATCAGCTATAATAGATTCCATAAAAGACCAGCTTCTAATGTGTTTTTTTCGTTAACATCAGACTACTGGTCTTTTTGTTTGAGCTCAAGTCCAATTTCAAAGGATTTGAGCTTTTTTAATTAATTATTCAACTTACCGCAAAAAATTATACACTTAGACAATGAGTAGCAATTAAAAAAGCATTTGTCGTAACAAACGATAAATGCTTCTTCAATTTATTTAACTTTAAAGTAACGTCTAGCTGTTATTTGATTATAGACTTTTTGAAATTCAACCTTGACCTTACTACGGTTTTCTAAAGTGAACATAATTACACCATTTTTAATAGTCTTGTGTGCTTTAAATTATGTTCCATCTTACCTAATCCCTTAATTAAGGAAGAAGAATTAGTTGCACCTGTGGTTAATTCCTGCCATTTTCCATGAACCTTCTGGTAAGCATTAACTCCACTGTAGTTCATCAGCATGTCACTCTTAACTGTCTTTTTACCATGGTTAGTAACATCTACCCACAGCACTAAAATCTTCTTTCCTTTAAGAGAAGATTTTCTTACTTGCTTCTTCTTAATATGAAAAGTGAGTGATCCACTTTTGACAGTCTTGGAAGCAGCTTGCACAGTCTGCGGTTGATCAACAACTGGAACAACAGTCCCTACTGAAGCAGTTAACGCTAATGCCATTGCACCGACTTTGATAAATTTTTCATAATAAACCTCCGTTATGTTTTTAAAATCCTATTCAAAATTTATCATATCAAAGGCTGAAATTATAAGGCAAGTGCGTTTTTAGGGAGTTGCACTTATCTTCTGACATTGTTATTTATTGTTTTTAATAATTTCCATCACGTTTGGTGCAATTAAACTTTGTTCTAAAACTAAATCAACTGGCTTATAGTCAGGATCAATACATTCATCCCAATATTCAAGGTGCTTTTTGTCGATATAACTCTCTGACTCTTCGACCGCACTACCATTTTCACCCTGTACTGAATACCAATAAAAATATGTATAACCATCTTCATTTTCATCTTTAAAAACAGTTTCGATATACATCTTTTCACCGGACATCGTGGCTACGGTATCTTCATGATGGCTATTCAAAAAATCCATCCATTCTTGAGCTTCCGCTTCTTTACCTTTTTTGATACGAAAACGTGTTAATTCGACTTGTGTCATTTTATTATCCTTCTATCTTTTTACCATTAACGTATTTTCTCTTAGCATTAATCACCATCTTTTATATTTGCACATTTTTTTGCAAAATCTAATTATTACTTCCGCAAGATCACACTTCTTAGTAATTTGTGGGAAATCTAACCACGATTTTATTGAAATAGTATTTGAGAACATATACTATACACCTTCTTAAATATACTGTGTCGATCTTTTTCTGAAATTCTCATCAAAATCAATCACGGTAACTTGATAATCAGTAGTTTTATTCGGATTTTTCTCATATCCGTAATCTGCATTAAATTGTGAAGCCATTTGACCAAGTAAATAGTCACCAATTCTGGTGTTAACTCACCTAATGCCATGACCGACCTTTTTCATTAAATGTATTTTCTAATCACACTCAACTTGAAAACCAGGATCTTTATATGCCTTAAAACAAGCCTCAATCTCATCAAGCGAATTTCTATCTGTACTCAAATTTTCTGGTAATTGATCATAAGCGAAATACTTACGAGTAGTGGTCTCAATATTTTTATTGAATTCACCACCGAGCGGTTTACAAAGAAAGAAAACGTGAACGACATTGTATGGGTAAATGGCTTCACTATGCTTATTTTGATCATAGATTCCGATAACTCTTTCAACTTCAATATCGAGTCCAGACTCTTCTTTGGCTTCCTTAATACAGTTTTCTTTAACAGACATATTAACTTCACACCAACCACCTGGAAGAGACCAGCTACCATCATTTTCTTGAACTAGAAGAATTTTATTATCCTTAAAAATGGCAGCTCGTGTCCCAAGCTTGGGAGTTTGATAACCAATTTCATTGCAAAATAAATCCTTCACTTTTTGCAAAGGTAAATCTGACTTATAAGTCATCATCTCCGCAGAAATATCGCGAATTTCTTGATAGCGTTCTAAATCAAAATCATCATTTCCGTAAGTTAGCCCAGCCTGTGCCAAGCTTTGCAATCTTTTCGCCCACTCAATTAATAAATCTTTATCTTCCATAGTTACACCCTACTCAAAATCTGCGAACAAACATCTAATCCTACAGCATGCGATTCATGTCCCCAATTGCGATAATCATAATTTTCAATATTAGCTAGTGAATCTGCAGTGAATAATATTTGTGCAAATTCAACTTTTCTAAATTGTGCACACGCCGCTATTGCTGCACACTCCATCTCAATCGTCACAGCTCCTAATTTTTGAAATTGTTTAACTTTTTTAGATGTTTCTCTGAAGAAACCATCTGTCGTCCAAGTGGTTATTTCATCGTAGTCCAAATTCATATCCGTAATTACTTTTCCAATTTCATTAAGATAATTAGATCTCATATCGATGAATTGTCCTGGTTCCTTATAGTAAAAGGAGGTACCTTCACCTCTAATTGCTTTCACAGGCAAAAACATAGCATTTTCTGGTAACTCTTTAATAGCACCTGCATTTCCAAAGGCTAAAACTTGCTTTACCCCATAAGCAATTAGCCAATCAAGCAACATCGTAGCAGCTGCCGCCCCTAAAGGAGCTTGACATAAAGTCATCTTTTCATGATTAATTTCTATTTCATAAATATTAGGTTGAAAAGATATTGTGTCATATTTTCCCAATACCTTATGAGGTACAGATTTTAAGAAATTCTCAATATCAGAAGCTGGAACAAACGCATACAACAATTTTGAATGAAATTTAAAAGGTAAATGCTCAACTTCTGGCTCAAGCACTGCATGTTGGTCATTATCAAAATCTAAAATAAATGGTTTTTCACTCATCTCTATTCCTCCAAATCATAACCACCATTCTGGGGTTAATTCACCTAATGTCATTACTTTATTACTCTCATAGTCCATCATCACTTCAACATTTTGATAATCTTTTTCCATCATCTGAACCATGAATTCGCGGCAGGCACCACATGGCGCACCATTTTTACCATCAGACATAAGCGCCAATACACGTGAGATTTTAGTTTCACCATTAGTAATCATATTAAAAAGCGCATTTCTTTCAGCGCATACGCCTAAAGTACAGGCTGTGTCAACACACACTCCGGTATAAATCTTCCCCGATTTTGACAATACTGCAGCGGCCACACCACCGGCTTCCATATGATCAGATATTTCATGGAACCCCCTGTACTTGTTTAGCCGCTTGGAACATCTTTTGCCAAGTAGAGTCAGGGGCTAGTTTATTTTCAATGTCTTTCATATTTTTCTCCTTTTAGTGCAAATACTTTAGCCATTGTAAAAATTAATTATACCAAAAATTAGCTCAATAGTATGTAATCGCACATGCGTCCACAATGAAAAAACAAAATACAGCATAATGCAAATGCACCAAATTCCTACTACTTTAAAAATATTCTTTACAATTATATTCATCTTAATCATTCCAACTGAGACCGTAAAATAGTTTGTGTAAGGATGAATGATTCCTTAAATTAATTTCTGAAAACATTAGAAAAAGGAGTTCCTTTCTCGTATGATTGGATTGAACAAAAAAACAACATACAGAAAGAAGAACTCCTTCATGAATGATTTTACCAAAAATATGGCTCAAGCACTATTCAATCAAGACAAAGTTAATGATTTTTTGCGCAAGGAAATTCAAACTGCAGTTAATCAATTGCTTGAAGCTGAATTGACTGCCTTTTTAGGCTATGATCCTTATGCAAAAAGCGGATGGAACTCTGGCAATTCCAGAAACGGCATCTATTATCGCAAGGTTGATACGCAGTTTGGCCAGATCGAAATTCAGGTTCCCAGAGACAGAAACGGCGAATTTCATCAGCACACTCTGCCTGACTACAAGCAGCACTCGGACGTCCTGGAAAGCATGATTATCAAGCTTTATGCCAAAGGCGTCACTACCAGAGAAATAGCCGATCTGATTGAAAAGATGTACGGCAGCCATTACAGTCCGGCTCAGGTATCAAATATTTCAAAGCAAATGATTCCAAAGGTTGAAGCCTATCACAAACGCAAGCTTAGCGACAGGTTCTTTTGCGTTTATCTTGACGCAACGTATCTTCCGCTGTGCCGAGAAACGTTTGAGCGTGAAGCCGTCTATATTGCCATCGGCATCAGGCCCAATGGCCATAAAGAAGTAATCGACTACTGCATAGCACCCAGCGAAAACGTCGAAGTTTGGACTGAAATGCTTCAAAACATGAGATCGCGGGGTTTGAAGCAAGTCGAGCTTTTCTTGTCTGACGGTGTTGTCGGCATGAAAACAGCTCTGGCAAAGACTTATCCCAAAGCACATTTTCAGCGCTGCCTGGTTCATGTCATGCGCAATATTTGCAATAAAGTGCGTGTTGACGATCGTGAGACAATCATGAACGATTTCAAGCAGATTCATAGGCAGCCTAACAAGACAGCCGCTGTACAAACTCTTCATGCATTCTATGACAAATGGAACAAGGCATACAATCATGTCATTAGGAATCTAAAAGACATTGAGCCTGATCTATTGGTCTTTTACAACTATCCCAAACAGATCAGACCCTCAATCTATTCCACCAACATGATTGAATCCTTTAACAATGTCGTTAAACGCAAGGCAAAGCCCAAAGCAGAGTTTCCAAGCGAGCAGTCGCTTGATACTTTCATTGGCATTCAGGCAATAAGCTACAATGATCGCTACTTCAACCGAATCCATAAAGGCTTCGGCCAAGTGCAGGATACATTGGAATCCTACTTTGACTAAGAAAAAATTAAAAAATCAATTTACGAGAAAGATCTATTTACACAAACTATTTGACAGTTTCTTCCAACTCCATTGTGTCCTCAGAAAAGACAACTGGAAATTCATCAGACCATTTTTCAGTCCTTGTTTCGGTTACCTTAAAGCCGAATTTCTGATATAAATTCTTGGCTCGTTCATTGTCAGTAAACACTGCTAATCTTACTGGTCGCGGCAGCTTCGCCAAAGCGGTCTTCATCAATGCAGAACCAACACCTTTTACCTGCATCCCTGGCAAAACATATAAGAAATCTAAACGGCGTCGTCCTAAACCGACAAAGCCAACAACTTGCTCATCTTTCTCAGCAACGTAAATATCACAGGACAAAAAATACTTGAGATATGGTGCATCTTTTAAAGAAACAAAGACTTGTTCCATCCCTGCTGTTTTAAGTTCCTGCATGCGTCCTTTATCCATAACCTTAGCCAGTTCATCAAAGTCTTCAGTTCTATATTTTCTAATCATGACTTCTGTCAAAACCAAATGCACCTCTTTCATTAATTTATTATAAGAAATAGATTTTTTTTAATTCTATCATATATAATTTTAAGCAACACAATAAATTGTTGAAATGAGGAGATCGAGATGAGAAAAACAATTAAGCTTGTTCAGCTACTACTAATAGCTTTAACTTTGCTGGTTGGGCTGTTTTGTGCAGCCACAGCATGGATGGCATTTAATAATGGTGATCAAAAGGTGATGTGCATCGCTCTGATCTGTGCGTTAATCTGCTTTGTCGGCTCTATTGCTTATTTGAAGATGGTATTAAATCCAGTTAAAGAAGAACCAGAATTGGCAGAAGATCATAAAATAAAAGTTGCCGCAGCATATCAAACCCTTTCAATCTTAGATCACATGACTATTGGGATAAGTATTGTGGCAATGATTATATCTACCTACTTAAAAAATTCTAACTCCGCCAATTTACAAACCGCATTGACTATCTCTTTAACACTTTTTGCAGTTTGGCTGTTAGGCAATATAATCAACATCATTTGTTCACTTAGAACTTCGGAGAAATAATTTTATGAAAGGCCGCTGCAGTGTACCTTTTTTACTTTTATTGATTAATTGCCGGAGAAAACACGGGATTTTAATCCCGTGATGAATCCGGCCTTTTTTAGTTTTTTTGCTTGTTTCCTCCTTCTTTCTTAAACATATGTTTGATATAATCTTAAAAAGAAAGGAGGGAACAAATGTGCTAAAAGGGATCAAATTAAGACTCTATCCTAATAGAATACAACAAAACCAGCTTGAGCAGATGTTTGGCAATGATCGCTTTGTTTGGAATTAAATGCTGGCCATGATGAATGAGCGCTATCAGAATAATAAAGCTTTGCCTTTTTTAGGCAAGTTCAAGCTGAATTATCTGCTTAAGCCGCTTAAAAAAGAATATCCTTTTTTGAAAAACAGCGATTCTTCAAGCTTGCAGGTAGTTAATGAATTCCTAACTCAATCTTGGAAGAACTTCTTTCAAGATAAAACTGGTCAAATTGGCAAGCCTCGTTTTCATTCACGCAAGTATCTGAAAAAGTCTTATACAGGCAAGTCAATCATAAAAACTGCAGGTAAAAGGTACTTGAAGATTCCTAAATTAGGCTATGTCAAAACCAGCAAGAATGGAGTTTTGCAAAACACTAAGATTAAGCGTTATACGGTCGTACTTGAACCAACGGGCAAGTATTATTTGTCTCTACAAGCTGAAATACCTGAACCAGAGAAGTACAGCTTAACCGGCAAACGAGTTGGAATTGATGTTGGCGTAGCTGATTTAGCGATTCTGTCTAATGGGCTAAAATATCCTAGTTTTGACAGTTCTTATTTTGAAAAGAAAGCTAAAATTTGGCAGAAAAAGTATTCTCGACGTAGACATTTAGTTAAATTACTAGTTTTACAAAATAAGAATAAAAGGGTGCTTTGTCCTAGAAGTTTAGAAAGCTTTGCTAATTGGCAAAAAGCGCAAAAGTCAAAAGCCAAATACCAAGCTAAAGTAGCTAATCAGCGCAGAGATTATCTGCATAAACTAACTACGCATTTAGTTAAGCAATATGATGTAATTGCGATTGAAGATTTGAAAACCAAGAATCTTCAGAAAAATCATCATTTGGCTAAGTCAATTGCCAATGCTTCATGGCGAATGTTTAGACAAATGCTAGAATACAAATGCGAATGGTATGGCAAGAAACTAATTGCAGTTGATCCCAAGAACACTTCCAGAATTTGTTCAAAATGTGGCTATAACAGTGGCGCTAAGCCATTAGAGATTCGTGAATGGACTTGTTCTAAGTGTCAAACCAAGCATGACCGAGATATTAATGCGGCAGTTAATATCTTGCATAAAGAAAGTAAAAAGCTAAGTGGTCAGGGACTGGCCATGGTAACAAGCTGAGTTCTGTGAGTTAGGTATTTGACTAGTTCAATGTAAGATCCTAAACACTACTCAGTGTTCCCAGAAACCCGGCACTTCAGTGCCGGTGTAGTTCATACATTTATGGTGAATAAAAAATGAAACTTAGAAAAGTTAATCCTCAAACATATGAATTATTTGAAAATAATCAATCTTTAGGTACCATCTCCACTTACCGCAATCTTTTTCATGACTCTTGCATATACTTGAAGTTTAACTTAATTAAAATTCCAACCACTTCACCATTTGCAGAAATTAGGAAGCAAGAACAAAAACCACTACAAGTCATGATTGAATCTAGCCACACTAAACTCGTAGATTTTATGCTAAAAAATGGTTTCAAATGTAAAAGATATTGCTTTGAGGCTGAAGTTAGTGCTACTGACTTAAAGCATCCCTTAAGAACCAATTTTAAAGTTGTGCCTTTTATCGCTACTGATCCTATTTATTCAAAATGTTGCGATTTTCTCTATAAATATTACAAAACTACTCATGAATTAGTCTCACCTCTTACCGCTAGTAAGAATGAATTCATTACTGAAGTCCCAACAAGATCTGGATATTATAGTTTGGATAAACAGGGGCGCCTCAACAATGTTGCTTTTACAGAAAATAATGAAATCGCTTATTTATGCTCGGTTGATCCTGCAAACTGTTCATCTTTTATAGATAGTTTGTTAATTAAAATCTTCAAAAAATATTCCACTACATTTTTTGAAGCCGACGATACCGATTGGGCGGCTAGCGAATTACTTGATAAGTTTAATTATAAAAAGAATGAAAGTTTCAACACTTACATTTACGAGTAAGAGCTTTACCTTTTTTAACTTTTTCTTAATATAATAAAAATTATGGTATACTAACCTCAATACATATATCTAATTGGAGTTGTTGTGAATGTTAGAAAAGAAAACTTACCTATTATCTCGAGCCACCATGCTTTTATCCAATTCTCTCTTTGGCATGATCATCATCTGGTGGCTGCAAACCCAAACTGGCAAATCATCTTTAGTCGGCTTGACTAACGCGATTTTCTCAATTACCGCTGCCTTATCAATTTTTTACGGTCCAATTATTGATAAGCATTCCTTCAAGAGAACCAGTCAAACATCCCTATTAGTTCAAACTATCTTGTTATTCCTTTTAACGGCAGTGATGTTCTGGCTGAGTCACGACATAGTTTTGACCATTTTAATCTCTACTATTATGTCCATGTGCGATGAATTCTTCAGTCCGGCCGATCGTGCAATCCTTAAAGAAAGCGTCCCTTCTAAAAAAGATTTAAACAGCTTAATTTCAAAGTTGAGCATGATTGATCAAGTTGTGAATATCGCTGGTACTGCCCTTTCAGGTGTTTTATTGAGTCTTTTAATCGCTGGCCAATCGATGCTGGTTTGTAGCTGCTTAAGTCTGATTAGTATCTTCTTCCTGTACATTGCGTTAAGAAAAATTCCATCGACTAAACCTCAAGCAAACGATACTGATGATAAAACTAATAACTATCGCGCAAAAGTGTTCAGCGGCTTAAAGTATATTCGCCAAAATAGGTTTCTTAAATACTACTTTTGGTCATGTATCTGCTATTCCTTCGCTTCACCAGCGTTAATTATTCTCTTACCTAAACTAGCCGATAAGCTTGGCTCTGCTGGACTTTATAGTACATTCTATCTTTGCTTTGTCGGTGGCTTTCTCTTAGGAGCACTCATCTCGGGCAAGCTAACTCCTACAGTTAAAACGATCCCCTACACTTGGATGCTTAGTACCATTCCTTTATTAATGATGATCTTCTTCCTGTCTAATTGGCTTGCATTAAGTGTGCTCATCGCCTTGTTTGGTTTTCTAACTAGTTTTCAAAATATTCTGTCAGAATCAATGATTCAGATTACTACGGAAGATGCATATTTAGGACGTGTGCTAACCACGATCCGCACTAGTACTTCAATTGGTGGTCCAATTAGCTCCGTAGTTGCTGGGATCATGCTCGATCATTCAGGCGATCAGATTTTAATTATTCTTTGCGCAGTATTCATCCTCATTGGTGGAATCAACATGCTATTTGCAAAAGAAGCGGCAAACTAAGCCGCTTTTTATTTTGTTCAAAGATATTTTTTAATTGAGATTAAATTTAAGAAAAGAGAATAAATATGAAAAAAGCGATTGTTTTAATCAGTGTAATGGCTGCTGCGCTATTGACGGGATGCAATAAGCAAACAGCAAAATCAAATTTAAGTTCACAATCATCAAGTAGTTCAAAAATTGTACGTCATGAGACTAAATCATCTAGTGAAGCTCCTCGCATTAATATTCATAAAAAATATAAGGGCTTTAAACTTGCAACTGTACCTAGCCAGTACCGTGGTACCTGGTATCGCGGCGATCCTTATTCTAAAAAGGCTAGAAAACTCGTGATTACTGAGCACACGGTTAACGGCAATGTCAGTTATCAAAAAGTTGATCCAAATTTAAAATTGAATCGTCACTCTGAAAAACAAAATAAAAAATACTCTGGCAATATTGTTCTAATTGATACTCAAGGTAATTCGTTAAAAGTGCGCGGCTTCTTGGATCTGGTGAACTTAGATTATCAACCTGGTCAATTTAAGAACCATGATTGTCTCTTCTTAAGCTATGGGACTGATCCTAGTGTCATCAACGGTGCGATTTTTATGGATAAAAATGTTGCACTTAAATATAGAAAGTATGATTTTACTAAGGTAAAGAAATAGTAAACTATTTTACCAATAAACGGCTGGACAAATCATTTAATTTCTTTAGCTATTTCACGATACTAACAAATAAAAGGTCTCTTAGAAAGTTAATGTCTTTCTGGGAGACCTTTATATTTGCTATACATTTTATTCGTAGTCTTCAGGATTAATATCAGGTTTCGGTAAATTTTGCTTATGATCAAAAGTCACACCTTGGATCCCATTCACATAAGTCCAATCCTTAAGTGTCTTCATGTCGCCAGACAAATAATATTTACTGATCAAATCATTCCAAACATCCCACTTATCCAATGGTACGTTAATCAAATCTGCACCATGATCTATCATCAACTTATTCGCTGCTAATATCGCCGTTCTTTTATTTCCATCCCCAAAAAGTTGATTGCGCATATTATGATACATTAACGTCATTGCTTTATCTGTAATAGAAGTATCTTTTTGCATCAAATTATTAAAAAATCCACTTCAGATTGATAATCTAATTCTTGAGGCTTCCATTTACCTTTATCATTACCAAGTTCTACAGTAACTGAGCCTGTTCTAAAACTGCCCGGATTTAACGAATCATACCTCGCAACCAACAGATTAATATTCTGCTCAATTTTTAACGATAGTTCTTTATTTTCTTTAATAACATACTGCCAGCCCCGCTTCAATTGAACAATTACGTTCAAATTATTAATAGATACACCAGCCGGACTCACGCCATCAATAATCGTTTGCGTTTGCGGTAATATAGTATTTACGCCTTCAAAACGTCAATTTGTAAAAACTAATCTAACTAAATTCTTTTTTGCAAAACATCTATTTTGTTCTCTGGTTAAGTAAAATTTATCAGGATACATCGATAACTCCTTGTTTATATTCTACTAAAAAGAATACGATGCACCCAATAACAACAAACTAAAAATTACGAATTTAAAAAGCATCAAAAGTTAGAATTTTCTAACCTTTAATGCTTTTTTACTATGACTTTTCAATTGCATAAGCAATTACCCATATTACTACTACGAAGATAATTGCAATTAGCCATGCAACTGAAGAAAATTGCCCGCCTACTAAAATCATCAGACCAATTGCTACAGCATAGATACCGGCTAATGCCATTTTTGCTAGCTGATATTTTCCCTTTAAAGTATTTTTATACTTCTTTAGTATTTCAGACATAATCGTATAAATGACTATTGCGGTATAGATAAAGGCACTACTGAATGCCATCTCTTTTCTATAATACATTATCCAAAGGATAACCATTAATAGAAACATGAAAACATAGCCTAAGATATTCAATACTTTTTCTAACTTAGCTAACTTTTTCTTCTTGGCATAGCTAGCTAAAAGTGCGGCGGCTACCAACACAACAATAACCGGCAAAAACCACTGTCCACCGGTTAAAACACTCGTTAAAAACATCATCTCACCCCTTAAATATTGAACAAGACACCAACAATTGAAAATAGTATCAATACCCAAACGAAACTTATAATCAGACCTAATGCAAAAGCCAACCATTTTTTCATTCTCTTTTGTAAAATTACATAAGTCAAAATTAATACAGCAGTCTGAGGCACAGCGGCCAAGAAATTAGTTAGCGATTCTCCGCAAAGCACTAATTGCAACAAACGCCAGACTAGTAATGAATGAGATAATCGCCATTCGCTTAACGCTAATATCTTCTACAAATTCAAAAACCAGAAATGCCACAATGAATCCTCCACCAATGTAGGCAGATTTAAAACCATGAAGAGACAAATTCATCAATGAATTGTGCAAACTAAATCCATTTTTGACAAAATACAATAACCCTGTAATTACTACTCCTAGCAAACTACACCAAAAATATTTCTTCGCTAACGCGCGATTATTTTTAACCCAAAACCAAAGTGCTATGCCAAAACCGATTAATGGAATAACTAAACTCGCCACTATCAAGGCAGCTTGTATATATTCTTTCTTGTTTAAATCTTCATCCATTTCTCCCACCAACTTCCCTATATTTTTCTAAAATTATACACTCATAAGATGAATAAACAATAAAAAGTCGTACTTGAATCGAAGAAAAAATCAAATCGCTGATTGTAAAATTAAATTGAACACTTGATAAAAAATAAAAAGTCCATTCGGACCTGTTTGATAGAATGTAGTTACCACACAACATTTAGAAACGAGGTCAAAATGGACTCTTTACATTCTACCATGAATCAGCACATTAAAGGCAAGCATTTATCATTCGAGGAAAGAGTTATTATTCAATTGCGTTTGAAAGATGGCTATTCTTTGCGTGCCATCGCCCGTGAATTAAACTGTTCTCCTTCTACTATCAGCTATGAGGTTAAGCGCGGTACTGTAGAACTGTATCATGGCAAAGTCAAAAGATATAAGGCTACTCAAGGGCGTGATGCATATCAAGCTCATCGTAAAAATTGTGGGCGCAAATCAGACTTTCTCAGGAAAACTCAATTCATGCGCTATGTCCACAAGCATTTCTTTAAAGACGGCTGGTCGCTTGATGTGTGCAGTAATCGTGCCACTGCTGTTGGCGCATTTAGCAGCAGAGATGTTGTCTGTACTAAGACTCTTTACAATTATGTCGACCAAGGTCTATTAGATATACATAATTACGACTTGCCAGAGAAGCTTAAACGCAATACCAAGCTTTATCGTATTCGCAAAAATAAGAAAAAACTTGGCAGAAGCATTGAAGAACGTCCTAAAGAGATCAATAAACGTAATGAATTCGGTCATTGGGAATGCGATTTAGTTCTCGGACATAAGAGCAAAGATGATGAGGTGCTGCTAGCCTTATCTGAGCGTATGAGTCGTGAGTTTTTAATTCTTCGTATTCCTGACAAGACTTCTGTCAGTGTCATGCAGGCCTTTAAAGAACTCCAAAGGCAATACAGCGAACATTGGAATGATATTTTTAAAACCATTACCACTGATAATGGCTCAGAGTTTGCAGATCTTTCCAAC
The DNA here is from genome assembly GCF_046109915.1 of Lactobacillus helveticus. Taxonomy (NCBI): domain Bacteria; kingdom Bacillati; phylum Bacillota; class Bacilli; order Lactobacillales; family Lactobacillaceae; genus Lactobacillus; species Lactobacillus helveticus. The sequence continues at coordinate 666,541 of NZ_CP151471.1, forward strand.
CTAGAAAAAGCATCCAATACACTGGTTTACTATGCCCATCCTTACACTTCTTGTGATAAGGGAACAGTTGAAAGACACAATGGTCTTATTCGCAGATTCATTCCTAAAGGAGAAGCAATAGCTAACTATTCTTTACAAGACATCATTAATATTGAAACCTGGTGCAATTCTTTGCCAAGAAAGATACTGGCCTATCATACACCAGATGAAATCTTTGAAAGAGAATTAGATCTAATCTATCAAGCAGCTTAACTAAAAGTGTTCAATTTATTATTGCAATTTACGAAAAAAATCAAATACGACTTTTAGTAAAAATATTAAGTTAAATCAAAAACAAGAAAGCAATCAAAGCCGGAAGTAGCTGCACCAGCCAAATCTTTTTAGTGGCAGTAAAACCACCAAAGATGGCCACAACCATGATCATCCCTAACAGTAATTGCCAAACTTCAATCACGGTACTAAATGGAAAAACAAAGTAGCTTAAGATCAACAATAATCCCAACATCCCATTATAAATGCCTTGATTAGCCATCGAAATACGAGCCTCTTTTTGCTTAACAAAATTCTTACTCATATCAAAGGCCTTGGCTTGCTGAGCCGGTTTACCAAATATCTCTAATAGACAAATTCCAATATGTTCGATTCCGACAATAAAGACTAACGCGATCTTAATCATCAAAAAAGTTGCTGTTGTTTCCATATTTTCCCCTAACTATTTGACCGTATTGTCACCCGACACTGCGCTCATTTTCAAATGGCTGCCATTAGTTTCTTTGCCAATCTGTGCATGAGTGGCATTCCCTCCAAAAATAGTGTTATCACCACTCAATGTTGTCAGGTCACATTGGTCAACTTCAACATTTTCTATTAGATTATCCCCTGAAACAGTTGTAACTGCAAGAATTTTCATAATTTGACTATTCTTTAAAATGAAATTACCACTCGTTAGATCCGCATTACCAGAATCGATTTTCACTTGATCTAATTTTGCATCCCCCGAAACAATGGACAGCGATAGCTTATTTACATTTAACTTATCAATCTTCAAGTCACCACTAGCAGAGCCAAATTCCAGCTCATCTATATTAATATCCCGCATTTTTGTATCTCCACTAGCTAGGCCAATATATGCTTCACGCAGGTGATGATCCTTGGAAATAGTAATTTTTACCTTCCCTACATCACTGCTTGTCACTACTTCTATTTTGAACAAGCCTTTCTGCCAGAATCTGCCGTTTTTACGATCAGTTTCAGGTTGCTTAAGTCGCAATTGTTGTTCATTCTGCGTTACTACTGGTTGCTTGTCTTCTGTGCCATGATAGTGAACCTCAAAATGATCCCCAGATTCAATTGCTAAATTTATATCCGCAAAATCTACTTGCAGTTCCTCAAATGCCTCATTAGTTAAGATCTTATCTACCTTTTCAATTTTATCGTTTTTATTAAAAAACATGTTACATCACTCCTTAACTAAGTGAATCTCACGATCAAACAACTGCCGCATCCCTTCATTAAAATTATGCGCAATAAAGACAATCGTAGCTTTTTCTTTGACCAACTTTTGCAATATATTCATCGTAGCCTTTTGATCAATAGCGCTGGTTCCTTCGTCAATCAAAATAATATCAGCATCGTGAATTTTGGCTCTGGCGAGCACGATCTTTTGTCTTTGACCGCCAGAGATATTCAAATTATCCAAATTAAGTTTTTCGTTAACGCCGTTTTTGAACTTAGCAATATCGGTTGCAAAATTAACTTCATCAATGACCTGTGTAACTTTTTGATCCAAACGATTGTTAAACATCGTAATGTTGTCTTTGATGGTCCCAGGGAAAAGATTAGGATCTTGCGGAATATAACCGATTTTTGTCATATCTGGGTTGACCACGTTGCCTTTTTTATCTTTAAATTCGACCTTACCCTTGCTTGGCTTAATTGAACCTAAGATCAGCTTGAACAAAGTGGATTTACCAGCTCCAGAGTCGCCTGTTAGCAGGATCTTTTCACCTTGATTGATTTCTAAATCAGGGAAACGCAAGCTTTCGCCATTGGGAAAATCGAGGGCTAAATCATGTGTCGCAATCGTTGCGGGTGCAGCTGTAGTATGCTTTTTCTCTACATTAATTTCAAAAGTGTCTGCACTAATATTATTCATCAAATTATGTGAAGATTTCATATAACTGATTGCCTGCAACATTTGCCGTAAACCAATCGAAATATTAGCTGCAAAATTTTGCACAGACATAATTGCACCGAAGGTAATCAATCCCTTAGTGATCAAAGAAGCTGTCATTGCCATCAAAATTATTTGCATGACAATATTGCATACACCGTTAAGAATGATCATCTCTTGTTGTGCTGCAGTTTGCTTAACGTGAGCCTGCTCGACTTTATCAGCTGCTTGCTCTTGCACCTTAAATAATTTGATCCCGGCAAAATATCTTCTAATTTCTGCAAGTCCAGAAAACCACTGCGACAAGGTATTCAAGTACATCTTATTTTGTTTAGATAAATTATCGGTTGCCCGTTCCATCTTTTTCTGGACTAATTTCGGTACATAGTAAGCAAAAATATCTAAAATAACACTAGCAACAAATAATGACCAATGCACAGTAATTAAAGCAACTAAGGCTGCAACAAACATCGTGCCATAAAAAGGAACAATTATATACCACTCAAAATAATTATCTTTTACCAAGTTAAGATCATTAGTAATTCTGTTTTGTACATCTGCAATTGCATGATACTTTCCATCTTTGAAGTAATGATCAAAAAGTTTTTGACGCAGCTTTTGATTATATTCTTCCTCTTGAACCCTAACTTCGTATTGAATGTAATAAATCAATCCTTGTGCAAATATGTAAAAGATACCTAATACTAAAACGGTCCAAAGTACACCAGACCAATTATGATCTTTAACATAAGTCAACCAATACATCTGAACATAACCACCGCCAATAGCGCCTACTCCAGCTAAGATGGAAAGAACATTAATGTAAATAAAACGAAAATAGTTAGTCTTAATAAATCCTTTAAAGCTCATCTGTTTCACCTGCCTGTCCATTGCTTAATACAATCTTGCGGTCAAAGGCATTTATTAATTCATTTGAAAAGTTATGAGCAATCATGACAATAGTCTGATCAGTTTTAAGCAAGTTCTTCAAAACTTTCTTAGTTGCTTCACTATCTATTGCGCTAGTTCCTTCATCAATAAAAAGCCACTTCGTTTGATGAACCAGAGCACGAGCCAAAATAATCTTTTGTTTTTGCCCTCCAGATAGATTATCTTGATCAAGGTCAACTGCTGTCTTGATTCCTGCAGGGAATTTTTCAATGTCTTTATTTAGATCAACCCACTGAACAGCTTTTTCTGCTAACTTATTCAACTTTGGATCAAACATTGTGATATTGTCTTGAATACTGCCAGGAAATAAAATTCCATCCTGAGCTACGTAGCCAATTTCATCAGAATTAATATTTAAATCTCCCTGTTCATCTACAAAAGAAATTTTGCCTTGAGTTGGCTTCAGTTTGCCCAAAATCAGCTTAAACAAAGTTGACTTTCCAGTTCCGCTGTCACCCAGCAATAAAACTTTCTCTCCCTTTTTCACTTCTAAGTCAGGATAAGTAATTTTCTCACCATTAGGAAAATGCAAACCCAAATTTTCAATTTTTAATTCAGCAATATTTTGATCACCGTGTTGATTTTTTGTAATTTTTACAGGCTTCTCCATCGCTGATATTTTTTGATTAAGTTCTTTAGTTGATTTGATTAAATTCCACTCTGAAACTAAATATGTAATCCCGTTCATCACAGTTGAGCTAAATGCAATCGTCGTCATCACAGCACCAAAAACAATTTGTCCTTGGAAATAGAGATAACCACACAAGAGCATCAAAATTACCTGACCAAAAGTATTAAAACCAGCACTAACTACATCCGCAATAGCTACAGTTTGTCCTTGTTTAATAGCAGCCTTTTTATATGCTGTTGTCGATTGATTTAAAGAGCTATTGAAAATATCAAAGCTAGCATATCTTCTAAGTTCATCTAGTCCATTAATCCACTTAGCAATACTATTTAATAGAGATTTGTTTTTCTCAGTAACTTGAATAGTGGCCTTCGATGTCATATTTTCAAAAAGCTTAGGCAACACTAATGAGATAATTGTCAGAATTAACGTTAAAATAGCTAAACTCCAATTAAAGTAGAATAAAATGATAATGGATAAAATCACATCCAAAGCATACATGTAGACATTTTTTAGTGGTGTCGCATAATTTTTAGTTAACTGATCAAGATTAGCATTCAAATCATTTTGAACTTTAGCTGTTTCCGTAATATTATTTTTAAAAATGAATCGACTAATTTTTATTCTAATTTTGTGCAAATAGTTTTGCGTTTGTTGACTAAATAAATAATCTGAACCAGAGATTAAAAGTAAGCGCATCAAATCTAATACTCGTGAAAGAATTAAAAAGAATAAAAAGCCGCTAAAATTCAAATTTTTCAAATTATTGTAGGCTGGCGTCATTAAATATTGTGTACTAGCGTCTATTGCCATGCCGATTGTTACCATGGCGAAGACTAAGATAAAGCGTCCCCTATGTATCTCGTAAAATCCCTTAATATTCATTCATACTCACATCCATCATATTATTGAAACTATCATATTTTTATTTATTTTTAATTTTACCCCCCTGTTTTTAATTTTCAACTCAATTTTGCCAAGTGGTCAAAAAATTACCCCAAGATGCAAAAAAAGCATGCCAACTTGACATGCTTCTCATCAAAAATATGATATTTTTTTTACTTTTCAAACCAATCCCAATCGTTGCCCATAACGTGAACTTTGCTATCACTGTTATCAGCACTGCTGATTTTTTCAGCTCTTGTAGGACGTTCAACTGTATATTCATCGCGCGTATTCTTCTTCACGATGCCTTCAAATTGAATTACGTCGCCCTCTTCTAGATTTAAGTCTTTGAATGCCTTAGTCATATGAAGGGCAATTTGTTTAACTACTACATTATCTTCATTATCGACAGTTAACTCAGTAAAGATCCCTTTACGATCGTCAGGACGTAGAAACTTCGCAGTAAAGATATGACGATCTCCATCTGCATATTTTGCTAAACTCTCATTGTATATCTCAATCATCTGAAAATTCTTCCTTCCGTGTCCACTATAACATTTTTTGCCTGTATCGACGCATTTTCACAAGAAAAAGAGCGGCAAACGCACACAGTTGTCGCTCTTTAGCAAGATGATGAAATGAAGAAATTTTTTAATTGCTTATTTCACTTCTAAAGGAGGAAGGATGCTCATCCAGCCACCTGTTATAGTAGTTCTAAAATGCTAATTTGTTAAATGACTTTAATTTTTTATTCAGCAACTGCCTCAATTTTAATTAATGAGGCAATTTGGGCAACATCAGCTTCATTTTCTGCCACGATCATTGCATCATTTGATAATGGATAATCGATTGCCTGCCCATGTTCTAAAGCAAACAGTTGCAAAAAAGTTCTCGTACTACGGCCATTACCTTCTCTAAATGGATGAAAGAAATTAATCTTATCGATCAAACTCGCATAATTTTCCGCAGATAATAGTCCTTTTTTCAGTAAATTAGAAATAACTTCGTTAATATCTTCTTCAGCATAGTCAAAGCGTTCACGTGGAAAGAAGACGGTATTTCCTTTGCGAAAATCATTCTTGCGATAATGTCCTGCCCATTCGTATAAAGGTGAAAATATTATCTGATGGACTTTCTTTAAGTCTTCAATTTGACTTACTTTTACTTTTTACTTTAATAGCAATAATTCTCGCTCAGCTGCAATCTGAAATTCCACGTCGGCTAATTTTGCTGCATCCCTAATCCCCAACTTATTCTTCATCGTCCCATTAGGATAAAGGGTCGCCGTAATCCAATCTTCTGCCATTAAAATGCCTCATTAATTTCATCTATAATACTTTGCTCTGGCTTATTTGCCTGCTCAACTAATCGCTTAACATCTTTAGCTTCCGGCTTCCAACCCTCTAAGTGATTATTTTTCACTACAAAACAAATCTGCTGAAACATTTTCAGATTAGGAATTGTTATTCCTTGGATTGTTTGTTTTTCTACATCAATTTCTAATTTATAATCTTGCATTCTAATTACCAATATTTCTCAAGTGGGCGTTCATCTCTGCCCTCACGACTTTGACGCAAGTGCTCTGTAATTATCATCGTTAATACTTCCGCCAATTTGTCTATTTGTTCTACGGTTACATACTCATACCGGCCATGATAGTTGCCACCACCATTAAATAAGTTCGGAGTCGGAATACCTTTTGGCGTAATAAAGTTACCGTCGGTACCGCCTCTAAAAGATTGAACATGCGGTGTCAGACCACATTTGCGATATGCGTCTAAAGCTAAGTTAACGATATATGGCTTATCCTTTAATCCATTATAAATATTTTCATATTGACGGCGAATCTTAACGGTAAAGCGATCGCTGCCATATTTTTCATTCAGCTTATGAACAATTTCCTTTATCAAATTTTCTTTTGCGATAAATTTATCCCATTCAAAATCACGAATGATCATACTAATATCCGCATGGTCTACCGTCCCTGTAGTATCAGTCACCAAGAAAAAGCCCTCATGATTGCGGGACTTTTCTGGGACTTCATTTTGCGGCAATGCTGACAAAAATTCGTTCATTAATGTAGTGGCATTGACCATTAAACCATAAGCTTCACCGGGATGCACAACTGTCCCTTTAATATGAATAGTAGCTTCTGAAGCGTTAAAAGTATCATAAGAAAAATCGCCAGGGCGACCATTATCTAAAGTATAAGCAAATTGGACACCGGGAAAATCATGCGGATCAAAATACTTACCTCCGCAGCCAATTTCTTCATCAGGACCAAAAGCAACATATACATCCCCATGTTTAACTTCGGGATGCTCAACTAAATAGCGCAACATGGACAATGCTCCAACAATACCTGCTTTATCATCAACGCCAAGCAAAGTATGACCATCTGAAGTAATTAATGTTTGTCCTTTTAAATTTAATAAATCAGGAAATTCGGCAGGATCAAGAACGATTGCTTCATCTTTATCTAAATAAACCTTTCCTCCATCATAATTAGGATGAACTTGGGGCTTAATATTCTCCGCATTAAAATCCGCAGTATCAACATGCGCAAAAAAGCCAATTGGCGTGACCTCATCAGTTGTATTTTTAGCTAATTTACCAATAGTAAAGGCAGTTTTGTCATTGTAATATGCGTCGAGTCCCATATCTTTTAGTTCCCGCACTAATTCTTTTGCTAACGCAACTTGACCAGGTGAAGATGGGATGTGATCATGATGCTCAAAGAAAGATCGCGTATTTTCTTTAGCATAGTGAATAAACTTATCTTGCTCGTAACTTAAATCGTAAAAACTCATATCTTGAGCCACCTTTTCATTTAAATTTCATATTGTATTCAGTATAATAGATTGCTTTTATTAATTAAAGTATTTTTCAAAAATCTCAGTCATAAGCAGATTCAAAAAAGAATATAATAAATTGGTAAGAATTATTTGAATGAGAATAGGAAAAATTTATGGATGAATTATTTGCAAAAGCACCTATAAAAAAAGTCTATTTTAAATTAGCTTTCCCTGTGGTGCTGGGGATGATTACCACGATGATTTATAACTTAGCTGACACAATGTTTGTAGCTAAGACTGGTAATACTGACTTGGTGGCCGGAGTTACGATTGGTGCTCCATTATTTACTTTTTTAATTGCTGTTTCTGATATTTTTGGACTTGGCGGCAGTAGTTTGATTTCACGTCTATTTGGTGAAAAGCGTTATGATTTAAGCAAAAGAATCAGCAGTTTTTGTCTATTTGGATCTGTAATTGTTGGTATTATTTTGACCATTTTGCTTTTAGTCTTTGCCAAACCAATTTTAATCCTTCTAGGAGCAAAAACATCTACTTACTCATATGCTTTCGATTTTTATTGGATTATCGCACTGGGTTCTGTCTTTATTATCTTCTCTTTAGTGCCACAAAATTTAATTCGAACTGAAGGCTTAGCTTTTGAAGCCATGCTTAGTACTATGATAGGAACCATTTGGGCTATTATTCTCGATCCGATTTTTCTTTTTGGACTAAAGTGGGGCGCAACTGGTGTTGGATTAGCTAATATCATTGGCTATCTGGTAACTGATTTATTGTTAATCTTTTTCACTATCAAGAATGCTCATTATATCAGTCTAAATCCTAAAATCATGAAAATTTCTGGGCAAAATATCAAAGATGTCATTGCCATCGGTATCCCTGGTTCAATCACCAACTTTGCTCAAAGTTTCGGCATGGCTCTTCTCAATTCGTCACTTGCCGCATATGGTGCAAACAAAGTCGCTGCCATGGGAATCACACAAAAAATCTATAGCATCGTCATTTTAGTTATCGTCGGTTTTGCCTTTGGAGCACAACCGTTGATTGGCTACAACTATGGCGCTAAAAACTGGCAGCGTTTGATACTATCGTCTTGGTTTCTTATGCAATTGTTGTAGGTGGTGCACTGATTATTTTAGCCAAACCAGTAACTGCACTATTTATGAATCAACCATCTATCGTTTCGGCTGGCAGCTACATGTTAATTGCTACAATTATTACTACCCCATTTGTAGGAATTATCTTAGTTTACACTACAGTTTTCCAATCAATCGGTAACGCCTGGGGCGCCTTCGTCATGGCAATTACTCGTCAAGGGATTATTTATTTCATCGTGTTAGAAATCTTAAAGAGTACTTTAGGTTATCACGGTATCGTTTGGTCACAAGCATTAAGTGATATTCTAACCTGGATTATCGGTTACTTCATGTTTAAAAAGGGTCTGGATCTGAAAGATAAGTTAAAGAAATAGAAAAAGCCCTGCAGAATATCAAATTCCGCAGGGCTTTCTTTATCCTAATTATTCATAAATAATAACTGGTTCATTCTTAGAAATGTTATTCCAAACTTTTCTGATCTCACTTGGTTTAACATTGACACAACCATGAGAACCACCTCTTAAGTAAGCTTTCTTACTCCAATCAGTTCTCCAACTAGCATCATGGAAACCACAACCACTTAAAGTAAATGGCATCCAATACTTAACTGGTGAAGCATAACTTGAGCCGTCATCGTTAGTGCCACGCAAAGTACTTGGAGATTCTTTATAGTGAATGTACCAGACACCTCGTGGAGTTTGGTCACCCTTGCTGCCTTCCATCGTACCAGTAACTACGTCATCCAAATGTGCAACCAATTTACCTTTTCTAACAAGCCAAACTTCTTGTTTCTTTAATGAAACAACTGCATAGGTATTACCAATCTCATGATTGCTCTTACCGTAACCGTGAGCGTAAGTACTATAACCTACACCATAAATAGCATCAGTGCCATCAAAGGTAGTTTTACCATCTGCAAAAGCTTGCAAGATTAAACGACGAGCTTTCTTAACATAAACACCCCAGCCCCAGGTCTTATTTTCAACGGTAATCGTCTTACCCTTTACTTTATTACCCACAGGTACTGTAAACTCATAGCTCTTATGTAAAGTAGAAACTTCTTTATCAATTTGGGTTAATTTTTCAGTTAATTTAGATGTATCGCCAAACCGATATTTATTATCTTGATAGCTGACATCATTCAAAAGATCTTTTGCTTTTAACTGATAATTCTTACCATTGATTTTGTAAGTTAATTCTGCTTTCTTTAACGCATTTAGCTTTTTCTTAGCAACAGCTAAATTTTTAGTAGTAAAATTATATGCCTGATCTGAAGGCGTCTTAGTTTGTTGCTTCTTAAAAAATGCCTTAGTTTCTGCTTCATCAATTGCAGGTACAGTCGTATTATAGCTATAAACTAACTTTTCATTTCTTAATTGCACATGGTTTTTAGCTTTTTTATTTACCTTAGCAGTAGCTTTAGCAACGGTTAACTTCCCCACCTTCACACCATCGATCTTAACATTAGGGTTAAAGTGCGTGCGTGCGTATTTTTCCGCTGCAGCTTGACTAGCAACTCGATGATTATGAATACCAAAGCCTCCAACAACACCGATCACAATTAAAACACCAATTATTAATATGATTAGATTATTTCGTTTATTTTTTCTTTTTAGATCCTCATTCATGCTATTCTACCTTTATTTTTTATAAGTAAGTCAATAATTTAAATATAGCACCCAAGAACATATGCGTAAAATCTTATGTTTTTATTTGGCTTTTTTCATAATAACTCTCGTTGCATCCTTTAATGCAAAATATAATATGGGCGTACAAATTGCGGTTGAAATTGAATTAATTACGGTTGCAGGCAAACTTACAAATGCTCCTACATAGGCTACTTGCAAACTTGTTCCTACCATTAATGCTTCAACAATTGAAACACAGTAAGTAGTAAAAATTTTAGTTACACCAGCAACAATACCTAAAATAATAATATTTTTCTTACTATCCTGATAATTCATTCCTTTAAAAATCAAGCTCAAAACCGTTGCCACCACGACAACTTCAAGCATAGTGAGCCATGATGTTGCTGCATAACCATTTAACAAGTCAAAACCACCTAAGCCAATAATTCCAGCAATCATTCCATTGCGGTAACCCAAATAAAGAATAGCTACTGCGGTTAAAGTATTGCCAAAATGAATAAATGGTCGACCTACCATAGCAGGTACCGGAATTCGCAACACCCAAATACCAATATAAATAATTGCCGCAAATAATCCTGTAAAAATCAATGCTTGTAAAGAGTTCTTATATGTTCTCATTATTTTCTATCCCCCATCTTTTTCAATAACCCACTTAGTCCTGCCGCATAATTCGGTCCTAAACGTGGATCTTGCTTAGGAATATTTAAAATTGCCCGTTCAACGAAGTCGGCTGCAATAGAACAGCTTTCTTTTAAACTATAGTGATGCATAAATGCTGCTAAAAAGACGCTAGCAAAAATATCACCGGTCCCAAAGAAACTACCTGGTAATCTTCCCTGTGTTAATGACCACTCTTTTTCTTCAGTAACGCCTACTTCTCCAATCTGGTCATCTGTTAAATCAATTCCAGTGATAATTACATTAGGTATATTAAATTTAACCATTAATTCCTGCGCTAAACTTGTAGCTGTTTGAATGGAATTTTCTTCGGGCTTTTTTCCTAATAAAAATGCTGCTTCAGTCATATTTGGCGTTAGAATCGTAGCCTTTTTAATCAATTGCCGCATCTCTTCAACATACTGTTGATCTAAGCCACGATACATTTTGCCATGATCAGCCATTGCAGGATCGATTAAAACTATTTTTTGATTAACCAGTTCCTTATTTTGCAGCCAAAAATCTAATGCATTTTTACCTAAATAACCTAAATAAAGTGCTTCAAAATCTATATCTAATTCTTGCCAATGCTTGGTAATCTGTGCCATTTCATGACTTAGATCTAAATACGTATTATTACCAAAACCACCAGTATGTGTTGATAAAATTGCAGTTGGCAATACAGTAGGCTTTAATCCACATGCACCCAAGATTGGTAAGACCACGCTTAATGAAACTTGCCCCATACATGATAAATCTTGGCTAATTAATACTCCTCCATCAATCATTTTTTCACTCCAATCAAAAAATCCTGCTATTAGCTTAACATAGTTAATAGCAGGAAACATTAAAATTTAGCGTGCGTTAAATGTATTTGGTTTGATGTGATTTAAAATTTGGTAACCAATTGCTTTGTTTCTGTTTTCATCATTTTGAGTTTGATTCAAAAACATGATCAAGCCATTTTGATTATCAGAAGTCATTTGAATCCAATTACCAAAGTGAGTGTTGTATAAGTTACCATAGGCTGACTTCAAGGTGCCATTATTCTCGATATACATACCACCTGAATAACCATTTGGAGATTTAGCCTTCAAATTAGTCATGTAATCAAATTCAGTCTTATTCAAAATCTTTCCATTTGTAAGTCCAACTTGAATCCGGTAGTAATCCATTGGTGTAGAGAATAAATTACCAGCACCAACTAATTGAGAAGCCTGTTGCTTTTTAACATATTGTGCCCATTGATAGTTCTTCCTATTCCAGGTATAAGAAATACCATCAGTCATGCCAGCTGGAACATCTTCCAAGAAGTAAGTTCTCTTTAAATTAAGCGGATTAATAATTCGCTCTTTAACATTATCTTTATATGATTTGCCTGTCACTTGACGAATAATTCCCGCTAGCAAAATATAGTTGGTATTATTATAAGAAAAATTGCCAGGCTTATTTTGACTAGTAGAATTCAACTTATTAACCACCCAATTGATAGCACTATCTTCAGAAGCCACTTTACCACGGTTAACTTCCGTGTCACTAGCCTTAAGTCCTGAGGTATGAGTCATCAAATTACCAACGGTGATATCTGACGAACCCTTTAAATTAGGATACCAAGTTGAAATCTTAGTATCTTGATTAAACTTTCCAGCATAGATTAATTGCGTAATCATTGCAGCTGTAATTACCTTTTGCAATGAACAAACAGGATAAACGACTTTTCTATTCCCAGCACCAAGGTGCTTGCCATAGTAGCCATAACCATAACTAATTTGTTGTGGATGTCCATCTTTAATAATTACTGTAGTACCACGTGCATAATAATTAGCAAGTGTGCTTCTAACAAAACTACGCATTTCAGTTTGATTATAGCTAGCAGCCTTTACTTGATTAGAGCTTACTACACCAGCTATTGGTAAAGAGGCAGCCACTGTAAGTGACGCGGCTGTTTTCATTAATGCCTTTTTGAAATTGATTTTTTTCGTTTTAATTCCCTCCAGAATTGATCAGATCTTATAAAAATATATTAGCATTTATTTTTTTCAGTGAGGTTACAGATTAGATAAAAATTATTCATATTTAATATGGATAATTATCTAAATGATCTTTCTCAGTAATTTTGCGAATAACTTTTGCTGGAACTCCTACTGCTAAAGAGTTATCTGGAATATCATGCGTGACTACAGCGCCCGCACCAATTACACAATTATTGCCAATCTTTACGCCCGCACAAACCGTCACATTGCTAGCTAACCAGCAATTATTACCAACACTAATTGGAGCACCATATTCAATATCGGCTACTTTACCATCAGCCTGCATTCTAATATTTCTTTGCTCTGGAAGCAGTGGATGCAAAGGTGTTGCAAAAGTAACATTCGGGCCACACATCACATTATCGCCAATCGTAATTGGACAAGTATCTAGAATCGTTAAATTAAAGTTAGCATAAAAATGATTGCCTAACTTAGTAAAACGACCATAATCAACCTCGATTGGGCCCTGCAAATAGACGCTTTCCCCATGATCAGGAAAAAGTCGATCAATAATTGCTTTTCTCTCTAACTTATCTTCATCAGTTGTTAAATTATAATCTCGTGATAAACGGTGTGCCAAACTAGAAAAGCGTCCTGATTCTTCAGTATCGGGACGATATGGTTTACCAGCGAGCATATTTTTAGTATTTTCTTCCATAATTATTTTTTCGCATTCTTTTTGATTTTTTGATCATTAATAATAATTATATGATAAACTCGTTACTGTTGTTAAAAAATAATATTTTAAAGAGGAAAAAATGCAAAAGAAAAATATTACAGCTATTTGTATTGGATTGCCTGTATTTTTAATTTTGGCAATTTCAATCATGATTCATGCCAGCTGGATTAATGGATTCGACAATTTCTTTGAACAAATTGTTCACACCATTCCTAATCTGCAAGGCATTATGAAAAAGATTACCTTTTTAGCAGATACTAAAGTTGATTTAGTTTGGATGCTCTTAATTGCTATTATTTTATGGATTAAAAAGCAGCGTCCTCTTTCGCTTAGTATCATCATCACTTTAATTACAGCAGATGCTTTTGGATGGGTAGTAAAACATATCATTCAACGTGCTCGTCCTATGCAGCACTTGGCTGTAGATGATGGTTTTAGTTTCCCTAGTGGTCACACATTAGGAATGGCAATCATTGTTTTTTGGTTAATGATGATTTTAATCCCAGCTTTAGTGAAAAATAGAACTACTAAGATCTGGTTGAATGTTTTATTAATCGTTTGGTTGATTTTAGTCATGATTTCAAGAGTATATCTTTACGCTCACTTCCCATCAGACGTTTGTGGCTCTGTTGCTCTTGGAGCAATGTGGGTTGGCATCATTGATGCTATCTGGGATAGAGTTACTCCTCGAACTTCTAAAAATAACTTTTAATTTTAAAACCGCTGAAAACAGCGGTTTTTTTGTACAAAAAAAGTCACTAAGGAAAATGTCCTTAGTGGCTTTTCTACACCTTCAAATTTTTTCCTATCAGCAAATGCCATAATAGACATCTTGCCTAGCCTTTTCATCCTCGGAGCGCTCATCACACGCTCCGCTATTATAATAGCAGATTAAGTGAGGAATATAAAGTGGTTTTTTTTGATTTCATTCAATCAAAAATCACTTTACCCATTCATCAATTTTGCTATCATTTTCAGCAACATCAACAACATTTAAATCATTGACCCATTCCTTAAAGTGGTTAACGTATGCCTTACGATTAGCTCCTGCAGAAGTATAGAAAGAAGTGACTTCTCCATTATAGCCTTGCATTTGATCTAATAAAGTCTTGATAGGGGTTGCTGGATAGCCCGACCATACAGGACTACCAATTAGGATCAAATCATATTTATTAAAATCAACATTATCTAATTTGATATCTGGAAAACTATTAGCTTGAATTTGATCTAAAGCGATATCATTGGTCTTATATTGATCATCATCAAAAGTGCCATCAGCAACTTCAACTGCCTTAAGATCACTATCTTCAATTTGATCATGAATTTTTTCTGCTAATTTTTTAGTATTGCCTGACCATGAGTAATATAAAATTAATGTCTTTTTAGCCATAATTATTCCTTCCTTTGATTATCTTCATAATAATCATTTTTTAGATATAAATAACCTTATAATCATAATTTACCAATTATAGCCATCAATGTAAAAAGAATAATCTGTTTAATTTGCAAATTTTTCAATTACTTTAAGCATGATTTGACCGTACTTTTTCAATTTAGCTTGTCCCACGCCACTTACTTCTAAGAAATCATTTTCATTTTGCGGCTTAATTTTAGTCATATCATGCAAACTACGATCAGAAAAAATCATAAAGGCAGGAACTCTTTGCTTCTTAGCCAGTTCTTTGCGCTTTTCCCTTAAAGCTTTGAATAAATTAGTATCTGCATCTTGGGCAAAACTTTGCTTTCTCTTTTGAATTTTACTAATTCTTCTTTTTACTGTTGCTTTTCCATCTAGGACATCCCATCCCCGATTGGTTACGTGAACTAAAGGATATTTAATCCCTTCAATTTTCAAGTAACCAGAAGCAATTAAATAGTCAATCAAGCTTACGGCTTCCTTCTGGCTGATTTTTAAACTATTAAAATGTTCATATTGGTCTGCATGTATTTCCTGCATTCGCTGACTAGTCGAACCCACTAGACATTGCGCTACAATATTTTTACCAAAGCGGCCATCAAGTTCGTAGACCAGCGCGATAACCTTCTGTGCATCAGTAGTTATATTTTTTAAATCACCTTGATTAAGACAATTTGAACATTTACCACAAGGCGGACAGTCCTGACCAAAATAGCGCACTATAAATTGCTGCAAGCATTCACCAGTGTTTACATAATCAGTAATCGCCTGCAATTTTTGATATTGCAATTCCTTATATTTTTGATCTGCATCCGATTCTTCAATAAAGTAGCGATACTGGTGAAGATCTCCTGGATGGTAAATCATCACCGCTTCACTTTCTTCACCATCACGACCGGCACGACCAGCTTCTTGATAATAGCTTTCAATATTACGAGCACTCGATGCATGAACTACAAAGCGGACATTGCTTTTATCAATTCCCATGCCAAAAGCGTTCGTTGCTACAATCACTTGAAATTCATCGAATTGGAATGCTTCTTGGATTTGTGATCTTTCTTTTGCATCCATTCCTCCATGATAAGCACCTACTGAAATACCTTTTTTAGCAAGATAGTCAGTTAAAGATTCAACTTTCTTACGGGTATTCGTATAAATAATTCCGGCATCATCTGGATGGGCCTTAATATATTGTGCAATATAAAGCTGGGTATTTTGCGGAGAGTTAACCACCTTAAAGCTTATATTTGGGCGTGCAAATGAAGTAACAATGAAGTTCTCTTGTGGAATATTTAATTGCTGCCCAATATCATCTTGAACTGCCGGTGTAGCAGTTGCCGTTAATGCTAAGATGGTAGGTTTGCTCTTAAGAGAATTAATTCCTTCAAAAATTTGCCTATACGCTGGACGAAAATCATGTCCCCACTGCGAAATACAGTGTGCTTCGTCCACTGCAACCAAATCGACATCTAAAAAATTAAGCTGATATCTAAAATAGTCCATTGCTAAACGCTCAGGCGTGATATAGATCAACTTGATTTTACCTTCATATGCTTGTCGTAAAATAGGATTTACTTCTTCTTGCGGAGTGGTTGAGTTTAACGCTGCTGCGTTAATACCATTTTGCTTTAGCGAATCAATTTGATCTTTCATTAACGAGATCAAAGGTGAAATGACTAACGTCACGCCTTCATTCATTAAAGCCGGAACCTGATAACAGAGAGATTTACCTGCACCTGTTGGCATAACAGCTAAAACGTTTTTTCTATTTAAAATTAAATCAATTACTTTCTTTTGACCTGGACGAAAACTAGAATAGCCAAAAGTTTGCTTTAAAATTTTTTCTGGATTCATAAATTTTCCTAACTTAATATGAAACATTTTCTCTATTTTAGCAAAGTTTCTAATGGATTATAATTAAAGTATTACAAGTAAGAAAGAAGGAAAAATATTGATACATCTTTTCATCGACGTATCACATTCTCACTGGCTTTAACCATTGGTTTTCTGATTTTGATAATTATCGGAAGCATTTTATTATCACTACCTTTTGCGGATAAAGCAGGACAAGCAACTAATTATTCCGATGCACTTTTTACTGCCACATCAGCAGTTTGTGTGACAGGATTAAGTACAGTGACAACGGCAACACACTGGTCATTTTTTGGACAATTAATTATTATGATTCTAGTCGAAATAGGTGGCTTGGGATTCATGACCTTCGCAGTTATGCTTAGCAACTTTGCCCATCAACGAATGAGTCTAGGAGCAAGAATGCTAACTGGAAAAGCGCTAAACCTTAATCACCCCTCTCAGCTGCGAATAGTACAATTGATTATTAGACTTTCTTTGATTATTCAATTGATGGGAGCAATACTACTCTTTATTGTTTTAAAACCACGTTTAGGAATAGGAAAAGGTATTTGGTATAGTATCTTTCACTCAGTAACAGCTTATTGTAATGCAGGATTTGATTTATTTGGTCCATCTCTTGAACAATTTGCTAATAATCCTTACTTTTTAACCATTATTATGCTCTTAATTAGTGCTGGTTCATTTGGTTTCTTAGTATGGCGAGATTTATTAACGTACCATATTCATCACAAACTCTCCCTGCATACTCGTTTTGCCCTAACAGTTGGCATAATTATTCTAATACGCGTGGTGCTAGTTAAATCGTTCTAGACAATAAGCCAAATTATAAGCTAAAATTGCAATTTCTAACCGGCTTTGAAAGCCTATCAGACTACGTGCTCGATTGTTCTCGGCATTGTAATAGGTCAGAAGCGAAAAGTCGCTTTCTATTGTTCTGCGAATAGCCATCAATTGATGATCATTGTGCTTTTTAGCTCCTGTCATATTTTTACGATATGGTGTCCAAAGTTCATAACCCATTTGTTTTAGCTGTTGATGCAGTTCTTTGCCTAAATAGCCTTCGTCGCCAAGAAGATAGTAATTAGATGGATGGGTATTTTCCATCAGTTCAACTGTCTCCCTGGCATCATGAACTGATGCTTTTGTTACGACATAATCAAGAATGTAACCGTCATCGCTAACAATAGCATGAACTTTGAAACCATAGAAGTAAATTTTCTTGGTGGCCTTATAACCAATGTTGGCATAACCGCGAAAAATTTTAGCACGATAGTTGCGAATTGGTTGGCAAACAGGTACCGGAAAGCTGTCAATGATCAAGAACTGTCCATTCAGGTCAACCTTTTTATTCATTTCTTGCCGTATCTGATAAATCAATTGCAATAGCTGACGTGAACGCCGATTAAAACGTGAGTGTGATAAACAATTGAAACATTCACAGAATCTTCTTTGTGATTCAATTCCTGTCTTAGCTTGCCAGATAAGTAAAGCCAAAATCAGACTGTCCGTAGTTTTAATTTGATCAATATTTCGCCGATGAGTAAACTCAGCTGGTGCATACAAACGATACCAGTGCCGACAAATTATCACTAAATCTTTAAAACTAACTTGTAAATGGTGGCTAAAACGCTTAAGCTTAAGGCAGTTCAATCAGATCAGACTCTTTTCTTTTTGATACTACAACTTGAGTCTAGTCCGATTGGACTTTTTTATTAACTAAAACGATTTAACTAGCACCACGCGTATTCTAATATTATCAATAGTCGGTTTCTTAATTAGTGAACAAAATCTTAAACAATTCGATGGCAGTTTAAATGGTGTTCAACGTTTCTTTAATACGTTATTTTTAGCAGTAACACCAAGAACCGCTGGATTTGCTTCAATTCCTTATACTAAAATTAGCGCAGCTGGCATTGTAATTACCATTATCTTAATGTTCATTGGTGGGACCCCTGGTTCTACTACTGGTGGTATCAAAACTTCAACAATAGGAATTTTATTTTTGCAGAGTATAGGTACTTTTACTGGAAAAGAAGCAGCATTTTCACATCGTCGCTTTACTCACAATAATATTAATCGTGCTTTAACCTTATTTTGTTCAGCAATTCTATTAATTATTTTTGCCACATTATTGTTAACGATGACGCAGCCACTTTCAAGTCATAATGGTATTGTCGAAGCTGTGTTTGAAGCAGTTTCTGCATTTGGTACAGTTGGTTTGACCCTCGGTCTTACACCACATCTTAATTTATTTGGGGAAATTATAATTATTGCATTAATGTTTATTGGACGGGTTGGCATTTATACATTTATGTATTCTATTTTTAAATCTCATCCTGCTAAACAAAGTTGTCGCTATCCAGAGGAGGAAATTATCATTTGCTAATTCACATCAACAACAAAGTTTTGCAGTTCTTGGCTTAGGAAAATTTGGCATGGCATTACCAATGGCACTATTACAAGCTGACCAAGACGTCTTCTTAGTAATAGACTCAAATGAAGAAGTTGTTAATGATGTCGCTCATTTAGTTACTCATGCCGTAATTGCTGACGCTACTGACGAAGATGAACTGCGTGACCTCGATATTGGCTCTTTTGATCATGTTTTCGTCACTATGGGTGAAAATGTGGAAGGCAGTATTATCACTACTATGTTAGCTAAAAAAATTGGTGCGCCTGATGTCACTACGCGAGCTAATAATTAATCACAATCATCGGTTGGTTCTAGAAAAGATCGGTGCTGATCATGTGATTGAACCTGAGCAAGATATGGCCAGACAATTAATTTTCCGTCAGCTTCATCCAAATGTAGTCAACTATTTCAAACTTTCTAAAAATGTTTCTTTAGTTGAAGTTAGCGTTGAAAATCCCCGCTCCTTTAACAAGTCATTAGGTGATTTGGATTTCCGCAAAAATTACGACGTAAACATTATCGGTATCACTCATAATGGAAAATTAAATCAGGTGCCACTTGCTACTGATATTATTAATCCACAAGATCAGATCACTTTAATCGGTTCAAATGAAGCCGTTCAAAAGATCGGTGAGATTTTGCAAGAAGATAAATAATTATAGACCATCATAAAAAAAGCATTGAGATTAACTCAATGCTTTTTTCATTTGCTTAAGCTTCATTTACTTGTAAAATGTTTCTTCAACGGCATGTGTAATCGCAATCTTATCATGTGCATAAGATAAACCACCTTGAATATAAAGCATGTATGGATCACGAAGTGGACCGTCTGAAGAAAGTTCAATAGTTGAACCTTCTACAAATGAACCTGATGCCATAACTACTTCATCTTCATAACCATCTTGATGATAAGGAATTGGATCAACAAATGAGTTCATTGGTGAGTAATGTTGAATTGCGGCACAGAATTTAACCATTGGATCTGGTTTACCGAAAGTTACGGTTTGCACGATATCACTACGTGGATCACTCCATTTAGGTGATACTTGCATCCCCATCTCTTCCAACAACGCAGCTGTAAAGACCATTCCCTTTTGTGCTTCACCGGTTGTATGTGGTGCCATGAAAAATCCTTGATAAATATCACGTAAATAGCCCCAAGTTGCGCCTTCACCCTTACCAGCACCAGGAACGGTTAAACGTGAGCCCGCACCATCGATTAAGTCTTGACGGCCAACCAAGAATGCGCCACCTTTTACTAAACCGGCACCTGCATTTTTATATAAAGAACCAGCCATCATATCAGCACCATAGAAAGTTGGCTCTTCACATTCAGAGAATTCACCATAGCAGTTGTCAATAAAGATATTAACATCAGGACGAACTTCCTTGATGAACTTAAGCATCTTCTTGATTTTGTCCATCGTAAAAGTCTTGCGGGTGGCATAACCTAAGGATCTTTGAATGGCTACTACTTTAATTGACTTGTCTTGTAAATCTTTTTTGGCATTTTCATAGTCAACTTCGCCGTTCTTTAATTCGGTAGTTTTAAAGTTGATGCCCCATTCCTTCATGTTGCCTGGCTTGTTGCCAGCAAGGCCAATTACTTCTTGAATAGTGTCATATGGGGTACCTGTTAAATAGTAAAGGGTATCGCCTGGACGAAGCATGCTAAAGAGTCCAACAGTAATTGCATGCGTACCTGAACCAAATTGTGGTCTAACTAAGGCATCATCAGTCTTGAAATAGTCTGCATAAATATCTTCAATCTTGTCACGACCAATATCGTCATAACCATAGCCAGTTGAAGGTACGAGATCTTCTTCACCAACATGATGCTTTCTAAATAAATCGAGTACGCGTTGCTGATTGTAGAGAACTTGTTCATCAATCTCATCAATGCGAGGTTGAATCATTTTTTCTACTTTAGTGACTTTGTCACTTAATTCTTGTGGTAAATTTTCTTTCCATGAAAAACTCATTTTTTACTCCTTAATTTCATCTATCCTTGATAACTTCGACTTGTACTTTTATGCTGCCATCTTTTTGTGGCTCTAAGTAAACACCTTGAATTTCCGGCACAAATCCTGGGAATTTTTCAATTGCATGAGCCAAAACTTCAAAATATTTTTGATCGATTTCTCCCCACTTTTCACCCGGTGCAACGATAAAGACGCCTGGTGGATATGGCAATGCTCCTTCGGCTGCCGTTCTTCCTACTACGTCTTCAAGATCAACTAATTCTGTTTGATCTTTCTTAAAAAGTTGATCAGCTTCAGCTGGGGTCATTTGGTAGTTCTGCATATTCGGTTTAGCAAACAATTTTTGCTGCAGAACAAAAGTCTTATTTTCTTTGTAGTACTCATGCATTTCTTGGCAAAGCTGCTTCAATGTATAACCATGATACCGTTCAGGATATTCTTGATATAAAACTGGCAAAACATCCTTTACTAATGCATCTTCATCATAATATTGTTCAAACTTTAAGAAGGCATTAAGCAAAGTATCTAGCTCTTCTTGCGAATCACCAGGGGTAAGCAAAAACAAAAGTGAATTCAAATCATTCTTAGCTCTGATAATATGATTTTCCATTAAAAATTCTGCAACTACCGCACCAGGAATCCCTGTTTTTTCATACTTAGCATTTTTAACATCAATTCCAGGAGTACGCACCGTAATCTTCAATGGATCGATCATAGTTTCACCATTGCCCATTTTTCTAAAGCCGTGCCAATCGTCATTTTTACTCATGTTCCAGTATTTGGCGTCATCCATTAAATCAGCAGTAGGGATTTCCGCAAAATTGTCAGGCACCAATGGCTTGAATAGCTTAGACTGTTTTAACAACTTTTTGCGCCATTCGATTCCCATGCGTAAAGTTTCTGCCCACCATTTTTTATTGCCTTCACCAGCAGTAACATAGGAATTTACTGTGAGGGATGCATAAAGAGGATAAGCATATGAAGAAGTAACAAACTTCAAATAAGCATGGTTAAAATGCTTGTGGTCCACATAACGTTTTTGTCCTTTAATATGCGAATCTTTTTTCAAAATTTGTGAAGCTTGAGCCATACCAGCTTGCTGTTTATGAAGCGATTGTGTTACTAAGATTCCTGGATCATCTGGTCCTAGGCTTAAAAGGAGCGGTGACAAATGTCTCATAATTGGGACAAATTCTTCAAATCCGCCCCACGCGCAGTCAAATAAAATATAATCACAAAGCTTGCCGATACGATCGACAATCCACTTTGCATCATAAAATACGCCATCATATGTTTCAGCTTGCACAATAGCTAATCTAAATGGGCGTTTAGCTTTGGCTTTTTCCGGATCGCCCTTAGCTACTTCAGCTCTAATTTTGTCTTCAGTCAAAAAGTCCGGATCCATCTCTCCAATTAGGCCCAATGCATTACGATCAGTTGGAATATAAACTGGCTTAGCGCCACTCATAACTAATGCACTATTATATAAAGATTTATGGTTATTACGATCGAATAAAACTAAGTCTCCTTCAGATAAAAGTGCACTAGCACAAATTGAGTTAGCACTAGTCGTACCATTTGTACAGAAATAAACTTTGTCTGCGTGATAAGTTTTCGCAGCTAATTTTTCGGCATCAAGTGGTGTTCCAGCGTGAGTCATAGTATCACCCAATTGCGGAACAGTGTCACTGGTATCTGCAAACATAAAATTTTTGCCAAAAAACTTATTAAAAACCACACCAGCAGGATGCATATCATAATACTGACCATTATGATGACCTGGAGTAGTAAAACTGATCGGCTTTGCCTGAGCAAAATTAATTAGATCAGTTAAAAAGCCTGGTACCATTTTCTGTTCATAATTCTTAGCTAAATCAGCAATTTCTTCTTGATCAGTTGTTGAAACTTGTTGATCAACCTCAATTATTGGAATGGAAAAGCCAGATTGATTTCTTAATGCCTGTGCTTGCTTTTGCGCATTAGGATCTTTGTTTTGAATTACAATTGCAGCTATCTCTGCACTATTTTTAACTTGGTCAATTGGAACTGTCTTCCAATTTTTTATTTTGTTTAAATTAACGCCGTTTCCAAACGCTATTTTCAAAAAATCCATGCTTTTCCTTTCCATTTTTATTACAAATTACGAATTCAAGTTGCAAAACTTAAATAATTCTTTATAATCTTTTTACAGTATTATGTAGTTTTTGAATCACTTCATAAATTACGGTACATATTATATAAATATTGGAGGTTTTAAACAAGTGCACTTGCCCTGTTCGCCCCCTGAACATAAAGATATTTAAATGTAATTGAATAAATACTTGGAGGAAAATATTTTTATGTCAGAGGAAATAGAAACCATTAATTTTGAGCCCGGCAAAAAACATTATATGAGCTGGCCGGTCATTGCATTAATTGACTTTGTTACCATCATCAGTTTTGAAAACATCTTTTATCCATTTCAAAACCAAGGATTATCTGTAGTTGTATCTTGGATTTTCCTTTTATTTGCTTATGTTATCCCTTATGCATTAATGTCTACTCAAATGGGATTAACTTTCAATGACCAAGCCGGTGGTCTGGCATCTTGGGTACGTCATTCATCCAATGACACTCTAGGCTATTGGACCTCTTGGATGTACTGGGTGCAAACCGTTCCATACTTAGTTGACGTTTCTAACTCAGTCATCGTGTCCTTTTCCTGGATTATCCTAGGAAATAATACTTTAGACAAGCATATGTCCACCTTCTGGTTCGGAATTCTTACCTTTGTAATCATCTTGGCTTTCATTTTAATTGAAAATGCCATTAAGAATTCACTTGAATTGCTTTCACTAATCGGTGGTGGTGCAATGTTCATCATGTCCATGCTCTTTGTTTTACTTGCAGTTTGGGCAGTAATGCATGGCCATCATATTGCTACTAAGCCATTTAATTGGGGTGCTTTTAAGCCATCATTCAGTTTGCGTTACTTCTCTACTACTGGATTGTTAATTTTTGCTATGTCTGGTGCCGAACTTGCTGCACCTTATATTGTACAAATGCGTAATCCCAAGCACGAATTCCCTAAAGCAATGTGGATGCTTGCTTTAATGACTGGTTTCCTAACTATCTTTGGTACCTTAGCATTAGCAATGTTCTTTAATGCTCATCATATTCCACACGACTTTAAGATGAACGGCCCTTACTATGCTTTCCAATTACTTGGTGAAAGTTTAGGTTGGGGTAAAGTATTAATGTATATTTTTGCAGTAGTACAAGCTATCTTCATGATGGCACAATTAGCCGTATTGCTTGATGCATCAAGTCGTGTATTTGCTGGTGATGTGGCTGATAAGTACATGCCTAAATGGTTAACTGGTAAAAAAGATAAAACTGGTCGTCCAGTTCACTCATACACCTTAACTTGTGGATTAGCATTATTCTTGCTTCTGCTCACAGGTACTTTGCCAAACATTAACTCAATTTATAATTGGCTCTTAAATATTAATGGTATTATTTCACCATACAAGACTTGTTGGGTATTCTTTGCATTTGTAATGTTGAGAATGCACCAGGGTAAGTTCCATTCAGACTATGTCTTTATTAAAAATAAGACCGGTGCCTTGATCATGGGCTGGTGGTGCTTGATCTTCACTTTCATCTGTGCAACTTTAGGATTCATTCCTCAAGAAGCTGAGGCAACATTTGGTAGTGCAGCATTTAACCACCAATTAATTATGAATATTATCACTGTAATTGTTCTTTTCGGCTTAGGATTCTTGCTTCCATGGCTCCGTAAACGCGAAGAAAAACGTGAAATGAATATGTAACAAAAGAGGAGAGGCTCTAAGCCATCTCCTCTTTATTTTGGTTAATAAAATCGAATTGCTTTTGAAAGACATTTTCGTCACGCAAATCATAAACAGAGCCAATGACAGGTGTTAAAGCAAAAGCTCGTAAAGTATCAAAATCTTCTGTCTTATTTGCATAAATATGATGCATTTCTGGTTTAATCTCAAAAATTTTATTTAAATAAGACGGACTAATTTCGTCAACATATCCTTGTAAAGTAAAGCCCACGCTAGTTAAAGTCTCTCTACCACGCAATGCTGTAATTGATACATGATTGTGCCTCTTCAAATTTGCGATAAAAACTTTTCTGATTTGTAGTCGCAAAAATTAAACGTTCATTTTCGTTAAAATCAATGTCAATAACATTGGTATGGGGCTCCCCATTTTCGTCTACGGTACCAAAAATTGCTGAATGAAAGCAATCTACGATTAAGTCTAAAAATTCATTGTTACTAATATCGTATGTTAATTTAGGAACATGCTGTTTCATAATGCTACTCATTTCTATATCACTCTATTACATCTTTTGATAAATAGTTTATATATTTGGTGACACTATGTTAATTAATATATTATGAATTTAGAATAACTTAATCTTTAATTCTATTTAAACAGTTGTCCTAACCAGAAACCCAAGAAAACTAAAATTACTCCTCCCAGATATGAAGTTAACGCATACAGGATTAAGCCACGGTAATTTTTGCTTTTGTATAATTCAACTAATTCAGTATTCATTGTTGAAAAAGTCGTATAACCGCCTAACACGCCGGTTCCTATTAATGAATAGAAAAAGACATTGCTTCCAAATCCAAATATAAAGCCTAAAATAAGAGCTCCTGTTAGATTAATAAATAATGTCGGAGTCGGCAGATTAGAAAACTGTTTACCTATTCGTTCCCAATGCTTTTTACCATAATTAGTTATCGCATATCTGATCATTGCCCCGATTGATGCACCAAGACCTGCTAACAAAATATTCACTTTAATCTTCCTTTCTAAGCAATAGTCCTACGTTTTTGCCTATTCTCATACCTAAAAAAGCAAAAAGAAAACCAAAAATAATTGAACTCACAAAATAAATTAAAGCAGTAATTGGTAATCCAACCTGAACATTTTTCAAAATATCCAAATTAAAAGTAGAAAAAGTTGTAAAAGCTCCGACAAAGCCTGTCCCAATTCCGACAGTTAACCATTGATGAAAGTCTTTAAATTCAATAAAAAAGTATGTAAAGAAAGCCAACAAGAAGCATCCTATGATATTTCCCCAGAACGTCCCATAGAAACTCCATTGAGCATTTAAATTATATCGAGCCATTCCGCCTAAAAAGGCAAAACAGGCAATACTAATATAATTACTAATTTTCATTAAAAATCCCCCAAACAAAAAACGTCCACTCTACCCCTGGGATAAAGTAGATGTCATTAGATCTCTCGGTTAATGGTGAACGTTATCACCTATTTAGTTAACAAATATGATCATACAATTAATTTTTTACTTTAGCAAGTTGCTGTTTCTGTTTGTTTGGATTGCTAGGTTGAACGAAGTGAAACCTAGCTTTTTTTATTTTTAAATTTAAATTTAGTAACAACCTACTTAAAAATGATATAATAAAATAAAAAATAATTTCTAAGGAGGAAAAATTTTTCATGACATTTCCTTATGAGCAAAAATTTCAAACATATTGCAAACAAAAAAAGCAGTTAGCGCCTTCTACAATTGCACTTGCTGCTAAATCAATCACTACCTTTTGGAATTATTATGCCACTAATATCGGTCCTAACGCCTCTATCAATGAAGTAACTACTAGCGATATTCGTAACTTTTTAGATTCTCTTGAACAAAAAATGCACTTCAAGAGTAATACTGTTAACAAGTATCTCAGCCACTTAAAAATGTATTTTGTCTTCTTAGCTGAATATGGCTTTATTAACTCCTACCCTCTTTTCACATTACGTGGAAATAAATTTGACCGTAAGCAAAAATACGTTATCAATTGGATGAGTCATTTATCAGAATTAACCCAAATCACTAAATTACATTCCGAAACTATTAAGATGATGGCTGCAATTTCTCTTGGCTACAAGCCAGATGAAATATTAACCATGCGAATCAATACCTTGCTTGATCAAATCACTGATTCACAATTAAAGAAATATTTACAAGTTCATACGGATTATTCACAAGATGCCAATCCATATCTTTTTGCCACTAAGAGTGGCGATCACTATGCTTCAGATTTTAATATCAATCAAAAAATAGCACCGGATCGCGATTTAATTGGGATGCAATTGACTAGTCATAAGCTCCGCATGAGTTTTGTCTACTCAATTTTATCTAATCCTAAACTTTCAGATGAAGAAATTCTCAAAACATTGCGCATCCCTCTTAAATCACTTAATTATTACCGCAAAAATATGATGCTCTATGTTGAAACTACTGAGTTCAAGGTAGCTCAACCTTAGTCACTTCTCCACTAGAGAATCTCTTAATTTGATTATCTGTAAAAATGACCAATTTACCTGCATCATCAATAGTCTTTACTACGCCCATCACTTCTTTTTGGCCTAGCTTAAGATTCACCTTTTTACCAATTAACCAGGACAGTTGACGGTATTGTTCCATAAACTGTACTTGACCATAATTTTTACTTGCCAATTCAACCGCTTGTAAAAGTTCATTGGTCATTTTTTTATGCTCAAAAAAGGTATCTGAAATATATCCCGCCTTAAATTTGATTCCTTCTGGGAAGTTGTGCGTTGTTACATTAATACCGACACCAATTATTAAGCTATTATTTTCATATTCCGTTAAAATACCTGCAACCTTTTTGTTTTCTAAAAAAATATCATTAACCCATTTCAAAAGAAAATCTTTTTGCGGATAAAACTTTCTGAGTACATCAACTACGTATGTTGCTATACATGGCGTCAATAAATTGATTTTATCTTGCACAATCTCGAAATTTGGAAAAGCTATACTAAAATAAATTCCTGTTTGAGCCGGTGAATAGAAAAAGTGGCCTTGTTTGCCATAACCATTGGTCTGGCTTTGGGCAACAAAAGCCGCTATTTTTTTATTTTTGTTTTTCAAATAGTCCTTGGCCAAATCTTGCGTAGATTCAACCTGATCATATCGATAAACTAGCATTTTATCTTAAGTGAACACCCTTATCCACAAAAATCACATCTCCAGTTAAACCGGTTGCTAAATCACTCATCAAAAAGGCACAGGTATTACCTACTTCCTCTTTAGTAACGTTCACACCATCAACAGTTTCACTTTGAGAGAATAGCGAATTCTTTCGACCCATGACGAGTGATTTAACAGCACGTTCAACCTTATTATTGGACAATTCTAAATTGCCATCAAGCAAGACATGCTCAAAAGTATCTTGATGCTTGAGTGTATAATTAATAGCTCTTCCCAATTTAGAACCTGGTAAAATGGTTGTCTTATTATTCTCACACCAGTCGAAAAACTCTTGCATTAGTGGCCTGAGTTTTTCTTGTCTTAGCTGGTAACGTTCTTGTTTGCTCAAATTCTCCCAAATTTGTTCTAAGTAAAACATGCGATTGCAGTAGTTAAGTCCTTTTTGGGCAAGAGACTTTTCAGAAGCCTCTTGTGGTACAGCTTCATGAAACTTTCTTCTAACATGAGCCCAACGCCAACTAAAGTTGCTTCCGGCAATTGCTCATAATCCTGCCACATATCGCAGTGCAAATAACCGGGATAGTTGCCTAAGAAGTTTAAAGCAACTTTTCCACTACGGGAAGGATTATGATGATACAGCGTAATCCCATATTGATCATGTTTGCCTGAAAGGAAGTCTTGATCGTTTCACTTTCCAGGACAGTATAGTAAGTTTTATCGGCATGTAAAATTGGCCGCATTAACAGCTTTTGCTTAAGCAGATCATACACTGGTTTAAAGTAGTATTCACTGCTTTTCAAATCCCAATAATTTAACATCTGTCTTGAAACTTCTAGTCCCATATTCTTCCAGTCGCTTTCTTGGCGATAGTCCGGCACCTTCATTTCATATTTTTGATAAAGTTAATGAGCGATGAGTGAAGCTGAACCTAGACCATGATTCAAGGGAGTCTTAGGTACTGCAGCTTTAATGATCTTGTCACTAAGATTTCTTTGACTGCAATATTTACATTTGTAAGCATGTTGGATATGATCCAACCTTTTGAGTTGAGCTGGGATAAACAATAATTCTTGTTGAACTGCCTGCCTATCTCGATCAGTTCATGATGACAATCAGGGCAATGCTTGTCGCCTAATTCATGGTGAACTTCTTCAGCTGGAATGCTTTCCAATAAATCAGCGCGTTTTCTTTTATGAGCTTTACGTTTATAAGTAATAGTCTGAACGGTGGCGTCGGGGACGTTCTCCGTCATCTTGAGCATCAGGTTCATCAAAGAGACCCATTTAAAGGTATTTGTTCTGAAGACTTGCCATAACGTTTTTTGCGTTAAGTAAGCTACTTGTTCACGGAGGAGCTTGATTTCATCAGTTAAGTTTTGAATAGTAGTTGCTTGTTGTGCAATAATCTTTTCCAAATTTTCTTGTGACATAATTTAAACTTCCTCCTAAATTTATTAGTTAAAAGAATATCAAAAAAGCGTGCGATGTCAAGTGTTAGTAGAATTCGCACGCTTTCGTGTTCTTTATTTTTGGATTGATTGCGAAGCCCTTCATTAGCCAGTCGACCTGCTCAGAAGATAAAGCTATAACTTCATTTTGATTCCTGGGCAAGTTCAATTTTCCATTTTCAAATCTTTTGTAGAGCAGCACTTCGTTGTCCTGCATCACTAATGCGCTAAAGCCCAAAGTGAGCCAGGTCAAAAACCTTGTCCGTCCCAATAAAGGGCTTTGAAGCGGTCCTTGCTTCCACCGCAAAAGAGGAAGACTTTGCCGCTAAAAGAATCAAGTTCAAACTGTTCTTTGACTAAAGTTGCTAGTCCATCAATGCCTTTACGCAGATCCGTCTTGCCGCAAACAATGTAGACCTGGCCTAAATCACTGAGTTTAATCATGATAAGACTTTTTCAAGCAGCTTATTCATAATTTCAGGGTCTAAGCTGCTGTAAAAGTTTAGTTCTAAATCATTCTTCTTTAAGCTAAGCAAAAGATTATTGCGTGGTGGACGAACCTTTTTAGATTTAGTTGAATGTCCAAGTGCCACAATGGGTTGTTGTTTTTCGATCATATTTTAACCTCCATTAATTTGATAAGATTAGAATACCTGAAAAATAAGGACTAAAAAAGATACCCGGTTATCTGACGCTTACGTATTTTTTGACATTCAAAATAAAAATATTGTCAAATTAGGAATGAAAGCCGTTAAATTTAAAAATATTTTTTGTATACTAATAAGATTTTTGTATCGAAAAAAGACTTATCTTCAATAAAATTGAAAATAGGTCTTTTAATTTATCTATAATTTTTATTCTTCAGGATCTGCATCTGAATGGAAAGTCATACTAAAACCAGCTTGAAATTCCTTATTAGGTTTCAAATGATTCATACCATATTTATGTTCTAATTGACCATCTGCATCATCTCTGTCAGCAATTCCCCACCATGGCTCAATACATACGTAATCAGCTGTCTTAGGATATTGTGACCAAATACCTACAAATGGAGCATTTCTAGTCCAAACATTGATATGGAACTTACTCTTGTCAGTTCTAAGTGAAACCTTATTGTCATGTCCATGTAATTCATAAATTAAGGCATCATTCTTAAACAATTCATCACTTAAGGAAATAAAGCTATCCGTTGATGCTAATGAACGGCTATCCCAATCAAGAGATGCATTCTTTAAAGGTATTTGCACACGAGCTACAGATGGATGCATATCAAAGAAGTAGTCTTCCTTTTTTTCATCCTCTTTAATTGGCAAGTTAAATCCTGGGTGACCACCTACGCCAAAGATCATAGTATCATCAGATTTATTCACAACGCTAAAGTTTTCTTCCAGCAAATTATTCATCAAATTATAATTTACTCTAAATTCAAATTTAAATGGATAAACTTTACGAGTCTCTTCATTATCCTTTAATAAAAAAGTGATACTTTCTTGAGTATGGTTTTCAACTTCAAATTTTGAATTTCTAGCGAAACCATGTTGTCCTAAATGATAAGTCTTACCCTTATAAGTATATTTATCGTTCTTAAGTCTACCTACGATTGGGAAAAGAATTGGTGCATGTCTTCCCCAAATTTTTGGATCGGCTTGCCACATAAACTCTTCACCAGTATGAACACTTTTAACACTTTGAATCTCAGCACCGATATCTGAGATTACAACTTTAATCATATTATTTTCAATAGTATAATCCATAACTTAATTTGTCCTTACTTAGCTTATTTAATAATATTAAAAATATAATGTAATCGCTTCGATTACTTATATTTTAACATTAATCGCTAAACAAAACAGATGCTTTTAACAAAAAAAGCTGGAAAATCCAGCTGTTTCTCAATTTATGAATTATAAAATAAACTTAGTTAAGTCCTTATTCATGATAATATCATGTAATTTTTCTTCAACGTATGCTTCGGTAATGGTAATCTCGCCCATTTCCATATCAGGACCTTCATATAAAACATCTTCAAGCAATTTTTCAAGAATAGTTGAAAGACGTCTTGCACCGATATTATCTGTACCTTGGTTAACGTCAAAGGCAATTTGAGCAATCCTATCAACTGCTTCTTGAGTGAAGATCAATTTAATACCATCAGCTTTCATTAAAGCAATATATTGCTTGAGCAATGAATTTTGAGGGTCTTTCAAGATTTTGACAAAGTCGTCCTTAGTTAAAGCATTGAGCTCTACTCTAATTGGAAAACGACCTTGAAGTTCTGGGATCAAATCGCTTGGCTTGCTTTCAGCAAAGGCACCAGCAGCAATAAACAAAATATGATCAGTAGAAGCAGGACCATACTTAGTATTTACAGTTGAACCTTCAACAATTGGCAAAATGTCTCTTTGTACACCTTCACGAGAAACTTCACCAGAATTACGCTTATTACCAGCAATAATTTTATCAATTTCATCGATAAAAATAATACCGTTGTTTTGACTTCTCTCAATAGCACGTTGATAAATAGTATCATAATCTACCATCTTGCGTGATTCTTCCTGAATCAAGACTTCACGTGCATCGCGAACAGACAAAGTACGCTTAACCTTCTTCTTTGGCATAATGTCATTAAGCATTGAACCCATGTCCATTCCCATTTGTCCCATCATGTCACTCATTGGGTTGGCCTTAGGAGCTTGTTCAACTTCAATGGTTACTTCACGATCTTCAAGCAAGCCTTTGTTTAGCTTTTCAGCTATATCCATACGCTCATTTCTAACTGCATCAGTTACTTCTTCTTGATCGTTATTTTGATTATTTGGATTTGCACCGCCCATTAACATTGACATCATGTCTTGCATTTGTTGCATCTGGTTTTCATGCTTTTCGCGTTTAACGCCTGGAGCGAGCAAACGAACTAACTGCTTATTAGCTTCTTTAGTAGCTTGTGGCTTCACACGTGCAAATTGATCCTTTTCTTCCATGCGCACAGCTTCGCCTACTAAGTCACGAACCATTGATTCAACATCACGACCAACGTAACCTACTTCAGTAAACTTAGTAGCTTCTACTTTTACAAATGGAGCTTCAACAATTGAAGCTAAACGACGTGCAATTTCAGTTTTACCTACACCTGTAGGACCTGCCATCAGCAAGTTCTTAGGGGTAATTTCGTGTTGCATTTGCTTAGACAATTGCATTCTACGGTAACGGTTGTAAAGAGCAATTGCCACTGACTTTTTAGCTTCATCTTGACCAATAATGTATTCGTTTAAGATCTTAACTATTTCTTTTGGTGTTTTAATAGCCATTTCTTACTCCTTAAATTTCATCAGTAACAATATGATCATCAGTAAAGACGTCAATACCTGAAGCAATTTTTACAGCTTCATGTGCAATTTCATCTGCTTGCATATCATTTGCATGACGTGTCATTGCGATGGCTGCAGCTTGAGCAAAATTACCTCCTGAACCAATTGCTACAACATTTTCATCTGGTTCAAGCACTTCACCATTACCTGAAATTAACAATAAATCTTTGTCATTAAATGCAATTAACATTGCATTTAATTTTTGCAAAGTTGGGTCTTTACGCCATGCTTGAGCCATTTCAACGGCTGCACGACGGAGATCACCACTATATGCTTCAAGCTTGCCTTCAAGCATGTCTTGCAAGCTAACAGCATCTGCAACACCGCCAGCAAAGCCGATAATTACACGATCATGGTAAATACGACGAATCTTACGTGCAGTTGCCTTTGCAATTACTTTTTCACCTAAAGTAACTTGACCATCACCTGCAATTGCAGTCTTTCCATTAAATCTTACTGAACAAATTGTTGTCATATTAAACCTCAACTTTCTTTATTACGAGGGAAGTATTTTTCATAATCTGATTTTAAATGCGCCATTGTAACATGCGTATAAATCTGAGTAGCAGATAAACTGCTGTGTCCTAACAATTCTTGGACACTACGTAAATCTGCTCCATTATTAAGCATAGCGGTTGCAAAAGTATGACGCAACTCATGAGGGTGAACTTTTCCACTTATTCCCGCCTGATTAAAAGTCTTCTGCATCACATATTCAATTCCACGCTTGCTTAAGGGGTTGCCTAAATTGCTCAAAAAAACATGTTGCTCAGTCTCATCTTTTAATAAATTGGGCCGAGCATCTTCAAGATATCTAACCAGAGATTTTTTAGTATGATCATCAAAAGCAACATAACGATCTTTATTGCCTTTACCATGGACTAAAATCGTTTGTAAGTTTAAATCAATTTGACGCAAGGTCAAATTGCTAACCTCGCTTACACGCATCCCTGTAGCATAAAACAATTCAAACAAAGCCAGATTACGCACCGTCAAAGGCTTGTTACCTTTCAATGAGTCAAATACCTGCTTAAGCTCATTTCCATAAAAAAACTCTGGCAGCTTTTTCTCCCCACGTCTAAGAGTAATTCCCTGTGTAGGGTCAATTTTAATAAATTTTCTGCGCGTTAAAAAGCGGAAAAACGAATGCAGACTCGACATTTGTCGCGCTTGACTGCTACGTACTAATTTACGATCAGCTAAATTCTGCAAATAAATCTGAATATCTCGCTCTTGCACATTTTTCCACCCATCAAAGCCACCATTTTCTTGCCAAAACTTTTTAGCTTCTAATAAATCGGTTTGATAAGAGAAAATTGTCAATTCACTGTAATGTCGCTCATTTTGCAAATAAGAAATAAAATGAGTTAATTCATCCTGTTTTTCTGTCATTAATCTAAAACTTCCGCTTTAAATTTATCGATGCTTTCAATGCCACGTTTACTAATCTTTTCGTGACGTTCGCGCTTCTTACGGATCTTCTTACCTTCCCAAGCAGGTAAAAGTGCAAAACTAGCATTCATTGGTTGAAAATGCTTAGCACTAGTAGTGGTAACGTAATTTGCCATTGAACCTAATGCAGTATCCTTAGGAAAAGCAATTGGCTCTTCACTTAACGCTTCACGAGCAGCATTAACTCCAGCTACTAACCCACTTCCGGCACTTTCAACATAGCCTTCAACACCTGTCATTTGTCCAGCAAAGAACAATCCAGGACGTTTTTTAGCTTCATAGCTGGCAGTCAATACATCAGGAGAAGCCATATAAGTATTTCTATGCATTTTGCCATAACGAACAAAACGAGCATTTTCAAGCCCTGGAATCATAGAGAAGACTCTCTTTTGTTCACCATATTTCAAGTGAGTTTGGAAACCTACGATGTTGTACATTGAAGCGGCGGCATTATCTTGACGAAGCTGTACAACTGCATATGGTGTTTCACCCGTATGAGGATCTTCTAAACCTACTGGTTTAAGAGGACCAAACAGCATTGTCTTAGCACCCCTAGCAGCCATAACTTCGATTGGCATACAGCCTTCAAACACATCGTTTTTCTCAAAGCCATGCAATTGCGCGGTTTCTGCCTTAATTAATTCACGAGTAAAGTTCTCATATTGTTCCTTATTCATAGGACAATTTAAATAGGCAGCCTCACCGCGATCATAGCGTGACTTTTTATAAACAATATTCATGTCAATTGAATCAGCAGCCACAATTGGAGCAGCGGCATCAAAGAAATGCAGACTATCTGTACCAGAAAATTTTTGAATTTGTTCAGCTAAAGCATCACTGGTTAAAGGACCAGTTGCAATGATAGTGATACCATCTTCTGGAATTTCAGTAATTTCTTCTTCATGAACTGTGACATTATCTAAGCCACGCAAAGTATCAGTTACGTATTTACTGAAACTATCACGATCCACTGCTAATGCACCACCAGCAGGAACTTGTGTCTTATCAGCGGCTTTCATAATTAATGAATCAAGATGACGCATTTCTTCTTTTAAAAGTCCAACTGCATTAGACAACTGATTAGAACGCATAGAATTCGTACAAACTAATTCCGCAAACTCACCAGTTTCATGTGCAGGAGTTTCTTTTTGAGGACGCATCTCATATAGGTCCACGTGAATTCCACGCTTAGCTAATTGCCAGGTTGCTTCACTTCCAGCAAGACCTGCTCCGATTACAGTTACATTTTTTGGCATTAAATCACCTTTATTCTCAATCTTATTTATCTTCATTTTCTTGTGGTTCCTCCCGGTAATCGCCATTTGGACACAAGGTTACTGGACCTTTCTTAGAATGTTTTTCTACTAAGAAGTGACCATCATTAGGGCAGTTTCTGCCAATTGGTTTGTCCCATGATACAAAATCACATTCTGGGTAGCGTGAACAGCCGTAGAATTTACGATTTCTACGTGATTTCTTTTCTACTACTTCGCCTTTACCACATTTAGGACAAACTACGCCAATCTTTTTCACAATTGGCTTTGTATTACGACAATCTGGGAAACGAGAACATGCATAGAACTTGCCGTAACGTCCCATTTTAATTACCATTGGCGCACCACAGATATCACAGTTAAATCCAGCCGGTTCATCTTTAATTTGCACCTTTTGAATTTCGCTATCTGCTTTATTCAATTCTTTCTTAAATGGTTGGTAATATTCGTCAACTACGTTTACCCATTGCTTTTTACCATCTTCAACTTCATCTAATTCATTTTCAAGATGAGCTGTATAGTCTACGTTAGCAATATCTGGGAAAAATTTTTCAACTAATGTATCAACAATTTCTCCTAATTCAGTTGGAACAATTGAACGACCATCTAACTTAACATAATAGCGGCGTTGAATTGTATCGATTGTAGGTGCATAAGTTGACGGACGACCAACACCGTTTTCTTCTAGAGCATGAACCAAGCTAGCTTCAGTATAACGAGCAGGTGGCAAAGTAAAGTGCTGCTTATTATCTGACTTGGTCATTTTTACCTGGTCGCCTTCTTGCAAGTCTGGCAATTCAACGTTCTTTTCTTGTTGGTTATCATAAACCTTTGTGAAACCAGCAAATTTCATTTTTGAACCGGTAGTTCTAAAAATTACGCCATTTTGTACAATATCTGCTCTGACAGTGTCATAAACAGCTGGTGTCATTTCACTAGCCAAGAAACGTGACCAGATCAACTTGTACAAACGATATTGTTCTTTAGTTAAAACATCTTTCAATGATTCTGGTGTTCTATATACGTTAGTTGGGCGAATTGCTTCGTGGGCATCTTGAGCATCTTCTTGATTCTTAAAATGTCTTTGATTTTTAGCAGCAAATTCTGCCCCGTAATTTTCATGCAAGAATTTTGAAGCTTCTTGTTGAGCAACCGGAGAAGTTCGCTTAGAGTCAGTTCTCATGTAGGTAATTAGTCCAACAGTACCTTGTTTACCTAAACTAATTCCTTCATATAATTGCTGTGCGATACTCATAGTTCTACGAGTTCTATAGCCTAAACGCTTATTAGCCTCTTGTTGCATAGTTGAAGTGGTAAATGGTGCAGCAGGTTGTCTGCGACGTTGACGAGAAACAACTTTTTCAACAGTAAAGTTCTTCTTTTTATCGATTTTTGCTAAAACATCTTTAACTGCATCAATGTTTGGCAATTCTTTCTTTTTGCCATCAACACCATAAAAAGCAGACTTAAATTTTTCTTTGTCTTTTGCAAACTCGGCATCAATTGTCCAATATTCTTTAGGCTTGAAGTTCTTGATCTCTTTTTCACGATCAATAACCAGCTTCAAGGCAACAGATTGAACACGACCAGCACTCAAACCTTTTTTCACTTTTGCCCATAAAATTGGGGAAAGTGAGTAACCTACGATTCGGTCAAGAACGCGACGTGCCTGTTGAGCATCAACAGTATCCATATCGATTGTTCTAGGATGCTTAAAACTCTCTTTAACTGCATCCTTGGTAACTTCGTTAAAAGTTACTCGGTTTTTAGCATTCTCATCTAAATTAAGAGCATGGGCAACGTGCCAAGCAATAGCTTCCCCTTCACGATCGGGGTCAGATGCCAAATATACTTCCTTAGCTTTTTTAGCTTCACTCTTAAGCTCTTTAATTGTGTCACCCTTGCCGCGAATAGAAATATACTTGGGCTTGTAATTATCCTCAAAGTCAATTCCCATTTGAGACTTAGGTAAATCACGAATATGACCTTTAGAGGCAATAACGTGATAGTTTCTACCTAAATATTTTTCAATAGTTTTAGCCTTTGCAGGAGATTCCACAATGACTAAAGTTTTTTTATGTTTTTTAGTTTTTGATTTACTTTTTGCTTTAGTAGGCATTAAATGCCTCCTTATTTAAATATTATTTTTTACTTTATACAGTCCAAAGATAAATAATACTTTGGTAATTGTCAAATCTTTTCGTTTTTAAATTTAAAATCAACAATTGGTGTAGCTCCAGCCTCAATTAATTGATTTGGGCCGGCTGATAATTTACTAGTAATTGGCCCAGGGACTGCATAAATGTTTCTATTTTCTTGTAATCCTAAACTTGCAGTAATTAACGAACCAGACTTTTCTTTGGCCTCGGTTACAATAATACTTTCACTTAAACCCGCTAAAATACGATTCCTTTCAGGAAACCTATAGGGCCTTGGTGGGGTGTCTGGTAAATATTCACTGATAATCAAACCATCGTTTTTAATTTGCTCTTGCAAAGAATAATTTTCTTGGGGATAAGAATGATTTAAACCATTGCCAACTACAGCAACAGTACGGCCATTATTTTTTAGAGTAGCTTCATGAGCTAAAGCATCTACTCCCCTAGCTAATCCACTAGCAATGACTTTATTTTGATCAAGTAAATTGGGGACCAGCCGATTAATCACATCCCTACTATAATGCGTAGGATAACGTGAACCCACAATCGTCACAATATCTTTTTTCAATAAAGATAAATTTCCTTGGGCAAATAAAATCAAAGGCGGCCGATAAATCTGCCGTAGTTTTTCAGGATATTCTTCATCAAAAAAGCTAATCACAATACATTGTCGCCTAATTTGTCTAGTCAGCTTAGCTAGCTTATCATCATTAAAGGCTAAATGACATGCATCTACCAACTTCTCTGATAAATCCATTTCTTTTAAATCATCTAATTCTATTTCTAACCCCGGCTTTATTTGATTAGCAATTGTTAATAATTTTACGTAGCCAACACCCTTTTGCAATTTTAATCTTAATAAAAATTCTTTCTTTTTCATAAAAAAGCCTCCATTACTTAATACGCAAAAAAAGAGACTTTTTTTCTTTTAAAATTGAATTTTATTTAAAAAAATCGCTTACTGGAGCAAAAGTTTTACGGTGAATTGGTGTTGGACCATACTTCTTCAATGCATCAATATGCTCCTTGGTACCATAACCCGCATTTCTAGGAAAACCGTATTGTGGATAAATTTTATCATAATCATCCATCAATTTATCCCGAAATACCTTAGCAACAATAGAAGCAGCCGCAATAGAATTTGATTTAGCATCCCCCTTGATCAACTCAATCTGCGGCAAATCTACTGGAA
Source organism: Lactobacillus helveticus (assembly GCF_046109915.1). Taxonomy (NCBI): domain Bacteria; kingdom Bacillati; phylum Bacillota; class Bacilli; order Lactobacillales; family Lactobacillaceae; genus Lactobacillus; species Lactobacillus helveticus. Next base: position 705,670 of record NZ_CP151471.1, read on the forward strand.
CATTCATGGCATCAACTAAAAGTGCATTCGGCTTAACATCAAGAGCTTTAACCGCTTGTGCCATTGCCTGACGGTCTGCCTCATAAATATTGATTTGGTCGATTACTGCTGCACTTTTAACGCCAATTCCAACGCTAACAGCTTCCGATAAAATCTTGGGATAAAGCTGCAATCTTTTTTCTGGACTCAATTTTTTAGAATCATTGACTTCTAATAAATCAAAATTGTGATCAATAATTACGGCAGCTGTGACCACTGGTCCTGCTAAGGGTCCACGACCAACTTCATCAACACCGGCAACCAGTTCGCCTTTTTGCCAAAATTGCTTTTCGTATGAAAAGCGCTCTAAAAAAGCTTGTTTCTTCGCTAGTAGCTTAGATTGCTTTTTCCGATAGCTAATGATCAATTTCTGTACGCCAACGCGAGGATCTTTTTCTAATTCTGCTAATTGATCCTCAGTTACATCAGTCGATAATAATTCTTTTACTTCTTTAATCGTCATTGCTTGGCCTATCTAACGTAATTCTTCCAATTGCTCCCTTACGTAATCGCTGCAGCATAAACAATGAAAATCTATCGTAGTCATCGCGCATACCATATTTTTCAGTCATTGCTAAAAGAATATCCGGATCTGACAGATTTTCAATATCTGCGCTATTTAATTTAGAGAATTTAGTCAAATCTTTCAAATAATGCTGGCGCAAATTTTCTAGTACGTATAAAGCTACATCATCAGCATGAAATACACTATCTTTAATCGCACCAAAAGCAGCTAATTTATAGCCTACTTCTTGATCTGAAAACTTAGGCCATAAAATACCTGGTGTATCCAAAACTTGGATATTGCTGCTAGTTCTAAGCCATCTTTGACCCTTAGTTACGCCTGGCTTATTACCGACTTCAGCCACATTACGGCCGACCAAACGGTTAATAATAGTGGATTTTCCGCAGTTAGGGATACCTGCAAGAGCTATTCTAATCGTAGGATTTGAAGCACCTCTTGCCTCTAACTTCTTAGTTTTTTCTGCAGCGGCTTTTTTAACCATTGAAATTAATTTCTGCATATTGGTATTATGCAGTGAATCAATCGACAAAACATATTTGCCTGGTCCACTTAATTTAGCTGACCAATTTTTAGTTAAAACAGGATCAGCTAAATCGGCTTTATTCAAAATAATAATGTGAGGCTTGTTGCCAACCAAATCTTCTATCATTGGATTTCTAGAAGATTCGGGGATTCTAGCATCAAGTACTTCAACCCAAACATCGATCAAGCCTAATTTGTCTTCGAGCTGATTTCGAGCCCTATTCATGTGACCCGGATACCATTGAATTGTTGCCATATTATCTCTTCTTTCTTTTTATATTATTCTTCATCACCTAAGAAAATTACTTCCGCAATCAAAATTTCTCGATATAAAACCAGAAAGCCGTGTTGATACTCTTGTTCCTGCTGAGCAATTTTACCTAAATAATTTCGTTCTTGTCTAAAAGCATAACGATAGACTTTTGCTCTAAACTCTTTTTGATCATCTGTTAATTCTTTTTGTTTAACAGTATATTTGACTTCTTTAATAAAGTCCTTAATCGAAGTCTTATTCATTTGTGTTCGCAAATCAAACTCTAATTGCTTTCTTATTTTTTTAGGCAAATAAATCTGATTCATTTGCTTTAATGCGTAATGAACCATTGCCTTACGTACACGATTTACTTCTTTTCTTTGATCTAAATCAGGTTTATCTTTTTCTAAAATAAATCTAAATGCAATAGTAGGAACTATCAAACTGAGCAAAATTAATACAATTTCACTAACCAAGATCAAATGAAAATCAGCAATATTGACGCTCATTTCACTTAAAGTATAAGCTAAGGCAAAAGTTACCGCACCATGAATCCCGCCTAAACTGAAAATCAATGCACCTTTTGAACTGACTTTTCCTTTAATCGATGGTGAAAAACGACAATAGAGAAGGCGCACTGCTAAATTTGCGACATATAAGATTATACCAATTAAAATCACTTCAATCGTTTGTTGATTAAAAACATCTTCTCGCATTGAACGAACAATAATAATCCCTAAAAGCAAAAAGACGACGCCATTTAAAATATCAATTATTAACTGCGAAAATTGATGACTGCTATAAAAGATTGAAGCGTTAGTTAAGCGACTACGCTCTGATTCCACATTATGAAGCAACCCTGCAGCTACTACAGCTATTATTCCTGAAACATGAATTTCTTCTGCTATAAAGTAAATGATAAAAGGCGTTAAAAAGAACAGCACTTCTATCGGCATTCTTACATCAGATGCTAAATGATATTTTGATCTAAAACTCGCTTGCCGCAAAAAGACTAAAATAGCAGCAATCAAAATGCCTAGCAAAATGCCTCCACCAGCAGAGTAAAGAAAATCGACGATTGCTTCACCAACATGAAGTTGCTTATGAATATACCATTCTACTGCCATATTAAGCAATATAATGCCAGATGCATCATTAAATAAAGATTCATCTTTGAGATAAAAACTTATTTTTTTAGGTAATTTTAAACCATGGATAACAGACTCAGTTGCCGTAGCATCGGTTGGCGTAGAAACAGCTGCCAAAATAAAAGATAACGGCAATGATAGTCCAAAAGCATGAACTCCTAATCCTGCTACAATTGTCGCTATTACGATCATTACTACCGTTAAGCCTACAATTGCACGCCAGCTACGTAAAATGCTATATAATCTGGTTCTTTGACCCTCAAAAAATAAGAGTGGTGCCACAATTAAGCCTAAAAAGACTTCTGAATTAAAATTTTCAATTAAAATATTTGTCTGCGGGACCAAGGCAATCGCTATCCCGATCACCAGAGCTATATAATTAACTGATATTTTTTGTAAAAATCGTTGCTGGATTATCGTTGCCAAAGCAACGGCAAAAACGATAAGTCCAATAAAAATCATTACCTTCATTTTAATTTCTCATTTAATAAAAAAGCCCAGGCAACAGGGGCTTGGGCTTAATACATCATTTTGTCTTCGTACATTCTATAAGCACGATCAAAAATATACATACTTGGTAAATAACTAGCATTTAATTCTAAATAATCTGACAATTTTTCATAATCTTGTTCTTGTTTAGGAAAAGTCAGATCATGCTGTGCGTTATTCGCAAATTGTGCTATTTCATCTGAAGAATCTGCATCACGCTGCGTCATCAAATAACGATAAAAACTTTCTCGATAAGCCATTTTTACTCCGTATAAAACATAACTGCGTAGGCACCGTGACCTGCATGAGTAATAATAATTGGACTAGTTTTTCGAATCAAAATATCTACATTAGGATTTACTTCTTTAAAACGAGCAGCTAATTTTTCCATGTCATCCAGCGTATCAACATATGAAATACCTACTTGCTTGACTTGATCGCCTAATTCTTTCAATTGTTCAACCAACATATCATTGAACTTTTCGGTGAATTTTTTACCGCGACCTTTTTTAGATACTAAAACTTTGCCGTTCTTCATCTGCAAGAAAATTCTAATATTTAACATGCTGACTACGCGACTAGCCAATTTTCCAAGTCGACCGCCCTTTACAATATTGGTTAAATCAGGGATCATCATTTCCAAATACATATTGTCTTCCATTTTCTTCAAATGATCCAAAATTTCATCAATAGATTTTCCTGCTTGAGCATCTTGAGCTGCAGCAATTACTTCATAGCCTTCGCTTCGATCCGTATAGCCTGAATCATGACATACCACCTTGGCGTCAGGAACCATCTGTGCTGCTTGTTTAGCGGCATCAATTGTTCCACTAAGTGATTTAGCCAAAAAGATGCCCAATACTTCACTACCATCAGCAGTCAACTTTTTAATTGTTTCTACAAAGCGACCAATTGGAGGTTGACTGGTTTTAGGCACATCACTGTCTTCATCCATTCTTTCAATAAAGTCGCGTCTAGTAATATCTACACCGTCAACATATGTCTTACCATCAATAGTTACTGACAAAGGTACAACAGTAATATCATATTTTTTAATTTCTTCTTCAGTCAATTGAACTGAAGAATCTGTCATAATTTTTAACAATGTATTCAACCCCTATTCTAAGATGCTCACTTTAATTTTTATGATAAAATATGAGCAAGTAACATATAGTTAGTATATCAAAAATTTTCAAGAAGAAAAAAGGAATGATTAGATTGGTAGATTGGTGCATTACAAAAATTAAAAAACTTTGGCAAGAACCAAATGTAAGATCAGAAAGATACTATTTACTTGATAATATCTTTAGCGCGATTACACACGGAATTGGCTTTGGCTTAGCAGTTGCAGGATTAGTAGTTTTAATTGTTAGAGCTGCTCATACAGGCAGTCCCATGCGCATAGTAACTTTTACTATTTATGGTTCATGCCTTGTCCTGTTATATTTGTTTTCTACTTTATATCATAGTTTAGTTTTTACTCGTGCTAAAAAAGTTTTCCAGATCTTTGACCATTCCTCAATTTTTCTGCTGATTGCAGGTTCGTATACGCCATATTCATTAGTCGCAATTGGCGGCGCATGGGGCTGGACATTATTTGGATTGATCTGGGGCTTAACGATTTTCGGAATTATTTACTATATTTTCAATCGCGGAAAACATGTAATTCTTGACACCGTATTTTATGTAGCAATGGGCTGGCTGGTAATTCTATCCGGCTCATATTTATATGTTCGCTTGAGTCCAACTGGTTTTTGGCTTTTAGTCAGCGGAGGCATTGCTTACACGGTTGGAGCAATTTTGTTTAGCATGCGTAATGTGCCATTTATTCACACAGTATGGCATTTATTCGTTATGCTAGGCTCAATTTTAATGTATTTCTCCGTTTTGCTTTATGTTTAAAAAAGGATGTATCGATTTTTGATACATCCTTTTTTATTAATCTAAGTCTTCTAAATACTTTTCAATTGCATCTGGACTATTTTCTAATCTGCTTGAAACTACTAACTCTCTAATTTTATTAAGGGTATGACCCAATTCAGCACCTGGACGCATCCCGTGCTTAATCAAAAAGCGTCCATCTATTGCCAATTCAGCTGGCTTTTTAATTGGTAAGGCTAGATAACGATCAACTAGGGCTTCTGAAGCCACTGGTTGGCCCAAAATGTGTGCCACATCTATGGTATTAATTATTGTTCTTTCACCTGCTTGGAATAATTCGTAATCATTTGGAGTATGATCAGAAATCAAGTCGAAGAACTTAATAATCCGTTCTACTTGTTCAGTCATGGCATTGGAATTTTTCCAATCACGCATAAATTTGCTGATATCTTCATCTGGAAGCTTTAACAAAATAATGATTAATGACCACAAGCTAGTTTCAAGGGTTGGACTAAATTGCAATTGTGGATAAATCTGCAACAATTCCTTTTTTCCCGCAAAATCAGGAACGTCTTCACTTAATTGCGTATCAAGGAAAATTTGAAACGCTTGTCTTGAATGAGGCCCAATCCCCATCTTAACAAACTCCTCACGAATACGTTCTACTGAAATCTTCTTCAAAAGTTCATGATTATCCTTAATCGCTTGTTCTGTTTTTTCTTCTAAATTGAATTTTAATTGACTAGTAAAACGAACAGCTCGCATCATTCTTAAGGCATCTTCATGAAATCTTTTTTCAGGATCGCCCACGGCACGAATAATATGGTTCTTTAAATCTTCTACTCCATTAAATAAATCAACAATTTGACCATGAAGATCCATTGCCAAAGCATTGATTGTGAAGTCTCTACGTTTTAAATCTTCATCAAGATTCTGCACGAAAGTAACGTGATCTGGCCTTCTATAATCTTGATAACCAGACTCTGTTCTAAAAGTGGTGATTTCATAACTTTCGCCACCATATAGTACAGTTACCGTCCCGTGTTTAATTCCTGTATCAATCGACTTTGCAAAAAGCTCCTTAACCTCTTCAGGATAAGCACTAGTAGTGATATCAACATCATGTACGTGTCTATCTAATAAAAGGTCTCTTACAGAACCACCGACAAAATATGCTTCAAAGCCAGCATCTTCTAAAGTTTGCAAGACTGGCATTGCTTTAATAAATACATCTGGTAATTTATCTACTTTGATCATTGGTAAAATCTCAACTCTTAATTTCTTTATTTATAACTTTTTACTTTTAGTTTGTTAAAATGAAGGAAAAGACATAAAGGAGGCAATCATCATGCTTAAACTCAACAAATCTACCGTTATCGATATCTTTATGATTGCATTGGGATGTGCCATCTACGGTTTAAGTTTGGAAATCATTTCAGTTCCAAATAAATTAGCCGATGGCGGAATAAGCGGTATTTCACTTATCTTGCGCCATTTTTGGAATATTAACATGGGTCTTTCTACCCTAGTACTTAATATACCATTAATTATATTAGGTTATCGTTTTATGGGCAAACGCTTATTAACCTATACAATCTGGGGAACGCTCTGCCTTTCCTTCTTTCTTTGGTTTTGGCGTTCAGTACCTATTATAAAACAATTAGATTTAGAACACGATCTCTTCCTTTCCGCAATTTCGGCAGGGGTCCTCTCAGGTATAGGATTAGGACTAGTTTTTAGATATAACGGCACTTCAGGCGGAACAGATATTATTGCCAGAATATGTCAGATCAAGTTTGGAATTTCATCTGGTAAAATGCTGCTATTCTGTGACGCCGTGGTTTTATTTGCATCCCTATCTTACCTAGATCTTAAACACATGATGTACACTTTACTTGCTTCTTTTGTCTTGTCACGTGTCATGGATACGATTCAACAAGGTGCATATAGTGCACGTGGGTTACTAATTATCTCTGATAAGTATGAACAAATTGGTAAAATGATTGATCTAAAACTTGATCGCGGTTTTACCTACTTTAAAGCATTAGGTGGCTACAAGCAAGATAACAAGCGCGTAATCTACGTAGTGGTCTCTCCTAGAGAAATAGCCACAATTAAGCAATTAATTAGACAAGAAGATCCTAATGCTTTTGTATCAATTATTGAAGTTCACGAAGCATTAGGTGAAGGATTTACGTATAAGCAAAAGCGGCACCATTTATTAATTCGTAAATGAAAAAGCGTCTGAGAAGAATAATTTCTCAGACGTTTATTTATTATATAAGTCTTGCATTTCCATATCTTCTGGTACTAATTCAAGATATTTCTGCAATAACTGCTTAGTAATATCAGGATTGTTTTGGACGCTAAAGAACATAATCATTTGATGCAGAAAATCAGGATTTTCTTTAAAATCGGGATAAGCTAACAAAAATTCGCTCTGTGCTTTTTCTGTGTCATCAAGTCTTTCATACGATAAGGCCATATTCCAGTGAGCCTGTGCATCAATGTTCTCATTATCAAAGTCCTTAAATAAGACAATATTTTGCTTATCCTGATGACGATGCAGATATAGGTTAGATAGTTGCATTCGTAATTCACTATTGTCAGGAGCCTTTTTAAGGCCCTTCTCGAGCAAATCTGCAGCGGTATCCAATTGATTTAAATTAGCAGCGGCACGTGCCCCCATTGAATAAAGAGTTTCATCTAATTCGTTATATGCTAAACCTGCCTGCACAGTCCGCAATACTTGCTCATTATCATGCTTATGCTCATAAGCTTGAGCTAGCAAAGGATAGGCATTAACATAATCATGACTTTGATCAATCACTTCGTCTAATAGCTTGATAGCTTGATCATCATCTCCAACAGCAAGCATTACTAACCCAGCCTCATATTTACTGTCAATATCCAACAGACTACTGCTATGCTCTCTAATAATTTTAGCAGCTGCTTCGTAGTTACCTAATTTTGCATTAGTTGCAATCAATCTTTGATTTAAATTAACTTCGCCAAAAGTCTTTTGGCGTTGAATCAAATCATCATATAAGGCCAGCGCTTGTTCATAAATTCCGCTTAAATAGTCAAGCTCGGCTAAGCCAAATTTAATTGCATCTTCTTCCGGAGCAAGTTTAAGAGCTTGCAATAATTTATCCTTAGCTGTCTCAATTAGGCCGTTAGTTTGATAGTAATCTGCTTGTACAAGCAAACCATCTAGATAGGCTGAAGACTCCTTAGAGACGCCGTAAAGAAGCGATAAGCCATCATCTTCATCTCCATCATTGAGCATAATTTCTGCCAAATATACTTTAAATAAGTCTTCTTGGGGGAATTTAGCAATTAAAGCGCGATAAACTTCTTTAGCTAAATTAGTAAACCCTAAATCGGTCAGATTTTCCGCTAAAGAAGATAAAATTTCAGGGTCATCTTTATCTAAAGCTTCTTTTAAAAGATGTTTGCTTTGTGAAAAATCATGGTTTTGAATTGAATCAAGTAATTGTTCTGAATAACTCATTATTTTGCCTCCAGTCAGACTTTAATTGTACTAAAAAAAGACGCTGGAACAAAGTCCAACGTCTTTTAATAGCGTTAAGCATCTTACTTAACAGCTTCTTTAAGAGCCTTACCTGGCTTAAATGCAGGTACTTCACTAGCTGGGATTTCGATTTCATCACCAGTTTGTGGGTTACGACCCTTACGTGCTGCACGGTGACGTACTTCAAAAGTACCAAAACCGATTAATTGTACCTTTTCACCCTTAGCAAGGTTGTCTTGAATTGAGCCAAAGATAGCATCAACAGCAGCAGCAACTTCCTTCTTGGTCAACTTAGTCTTTGAAGCAACTTCAGAAACTAATTCAGCTTTATTTGCCATAAATAATTCACCTCCTGAATTTGAACCCGAAGTTCAAAGTTTTTTCTTTGTTTTGAAAAAACAAGGAATAATGATCTAGATCTAGACTAATCATTGTTTCCTAGAAACCAAAATATCACAAAACCCTTATTACAACAAGGATTTTTGCAAAATATTGGTGTTTTTTTCATTATTTTCTCTTACGCGGCAGAATTTTAATCGGAGTTCCCGCAAAATCAAAGTTTTGTCGCAATTGATTAATTAAAAATCGCTCATAAGAAAAGTGCATTAATTCCGGATCATTAACGAACACAACAAAAGTTGGCGGATTGGTGCTTACTTGTGTCATGTAGTAAACACGCAATCTCTTTCCTTTAATCATTGGTGTTGGAACTAATTTACTTGCTTCAAGCAATAAATCATTCAGCACGCTTGATTGAATACGTTGATTCTGATTATCGTAAACTTCTTTAACCATTGATGGAATTTGATCAAGGCGTTGGCCAGTTTTAGCTGACACAAACAAAATAGGTGCATAATCCAAATATTGGAATTCAGCTCTAATTTCCCGTTCAAATTCCTTAGCACTAGTACTGTTCTTCTTTGGTAAGTCCCATTTGTTTACAACAATGATAATTCCACGTCCTGTTTCGTGTGCATATCCGGCTACGTGCTTGTCTTGTTCTCTAATGCCCGTACTTGCATCAAGAACAAGCAAAACCACGTCTGAGCGTTCAATAGCAGCCATAGCACGTAAGACAGAATACTTCTCGGTCTTTTCATAAACCTTTCCGCGTCTTCTGATACCAGCAGTATCAACTACCTTAAATTTAACACCATCTTTAGTGAACGGTGTATCAACTGCATCACGAGTAGTGCCTTCTTCGTTTGCCACAATTACTCGGTCTTCACCCAATAATTTGTTAACAATTGAAGATTTACCTACATTTGGACGTCCAATTACGCTGAATGAAATAACATCATTGGCTTGGCTATCCTTTTCAGCTGGGAAATCACTAACAATTTCATCTAGCAAATCACCAATACCAGTCCCGTGACTGCTAGATACAGGAATAGGATCGCCTAATCCTAAACTATAGAAATCATAAATATCATTTCTCTGTTCAGGATTATCTGCTTTATTAACCGCTAAAATAACTGGTTTTTTGGTGCGATAAAGAAGATGTGCAATTCTTTCATCAAGATCTGTCACATGATTTACTACATTTGTAAGCATCACAATGACATCTGCTTCTTCAATCGCAATTTCAGCCTGTGCACGGATCTCTTCTTCGATTTTTCCACCTTCCCAGGTAATACCACCTGTATCGATTAAATCGAATTTATGACCCATCCATTCAGCTTGAGCATAATTACGATCACGAGTAACACCGGGTTTATCTTCTACGATTGCTAAGCGTTGATTAATAATTCTATTAAAAAGTGTAGATTTTCCTACATTTGGTTGTCCAACGATTGCAACAACTGGTAAAGCCATATGTGCCCTCCTTTTAAAATATAAAAATAAAAAAGCCGACTCTGTGTCGGCTTTTTTAACAGAAATGACTACTTACGGTCCTTTAATTGGTCACCAATGATGTCACCTAATGCAAAGCCGTTATCGTTGTCACCCATGTACTTCTTGTTAACTGAGTTTTCGTTACGTGAACGACGTGGACGAAAACTGTGGTTATCTGATGAAGAAGCGTTTGAGTCAGCAGCCTTGATTGAAAGTGAAATTCTTCTGTCACTTGGGTCAATGTTCAAAACCTTAACCTTAACAGTTTGACCAACCTTCAAAACATCGCTTGGCTTGTCAACGTGCTTGTTTGAAATTTCTGAAACGTGTACTAAACCTTGAATACCGTCAGCAACCTCAACAAATGCACCAAAGTTAGTTAATGACTTAACCTCACCTTCAAAAACATCGCCTTCGTGTAAGTCAGCTGTAGCTTGTTCAAATGGAGAAGGTTCAGTTTGCTTAATAGACAGGGAAATACGATGTCTGTCATTGTCAATACCAATAACCTTAACCTTAACATCTTGACCAGCCTTCAAAACATCGCTTGGCTTATCAACATGCTTGTAAGAAATTTCTGAAATGTGAACTAAACCGTCAACACCACCAACATCGATAAATGCACCAAAGTTAGTTAAGCGTGAAACCTTACCTTCGATAACGTCACCAACAACTAATTGTGATGCAACCTTATCAAATGCTTCTTCACGTTCTTCTTCAACTAAATCCTTGTGTGAAAGAATCAAACGGTTCTTGTTAGGATCGATTTCAGTAATCTTAAGCTTCATAGTCTTACCAATGTAAGGCTTAAGATCTGAAACGTAACGGTTTGAAATTAATGAAGCTGGTAAGAAACCACGTGTACCAACATCTACAAGTAAACCACCACGAACTGATGAAGTTACAGTACCTTCGATAGCATTACCTTCTTCGAAGTCCTTTTGTAACTTGTCGTAAGCTTCTCTTTCCTTCAAGCGGGTAACTGAGAAGAAAAATTCACCATTTTCCTTATCGCCACCGGCTCTTCTTAATACTAAGGCCTTGAACTTGTCGCCGGGCTTAACTAAATCGCGTAAGTCTGCGTTACGATCTGAAGTGTATTCACGACGAGTAATAACACCTTCAACACCAGCGTTTACAACACCAACATTGATTTGGCCGTCTTCAACGTCTAATACTTCGACATCGACAATATCTCCGACCTCAACTCCTTGCATTTGCTTTAATGCGTCTAAAAATTGATTACTGTTTTCTGACATATGTACCTCCCAATATCATGTCCCATTTTAAAGGAAAGTTTGATATTTTTCTACTATTTTGTGCTGTTTTTTTAAAAAATTTTTTGAGTTTTTTTGATTTCCGCTAAAATTGCATCTACAACTTGCTCAATTGACATATTTGTAGTGTCAATTTCAATTGCATCATCTGCCTTTTTTAGTGGTGAAATCTTACGGTGTGAGTCTTTATAGTCTCTTGCTGCAATATCTTGTTCGATTTCATCTACTGTTTGTTTAGACTCAATGCCACGTTCTTTGAAATCCAAGAGTCTACGTTCAGCACGAGATCTAGCAGAAGCTACTAAAAAGATCTTTACTTCTGCATTTGGTAAAACAGTCGTACCGATGTCGCGACCATCCATAATTACATTAGTTTTGCCAGCCATTTGGCGTTGCAAACTAACCATTTTTTCTCGTACTTTAGGCAATGCAGAAACTTGTGACACGTTAGCAGAAATTTCTGGTGTTCTAATTTCTTTAGATACATCTTTTCCTGCTACATAAACCTTTTGCTCACCATGTTCAGACTTCAATTCAATTCCATCTTCATCAATAGCTTGCAAAATTCCTGCTTCATCCCCGTAATCTAACTGATGATTACGAGCAATAACCGTACATGCACGGTACATTGCACCAGTGTCTATATAAACGTAAGACAGCTTTTTAGCAATGATCTTAGCAACCGTGCTTTTACCTGCTGATGCAGGTCCATCTACTGCTACTTGCATTTTAATAAAAAAGAGATCTTACTGCTCGACCTCTTTTATCCTTTCTGAAAGATTATCTCAATTTAAGTGTTTGGCCAACATTGACGTTTGAAGTATCTTCAAGATCATTTAATCTGGATAATTGATCAACAGTCATACCATTTTTTTCTGCAATATTAGTTAAAGTATCACCATCTTTAACTAAATAAGTCTTAGGCTTACTTTCTTGAGATGAACTTGAACTAGTCTTAACAGAATTCTTCTTAGCTGAAGATGAAGTCTTTTTAGCTTTATTAGATGATTTAATTGCCTTAGATGACTTTTTAGAAGAAACTTTCTTAACTGTTTGAACTTCTTCAGCTTTTTCAGAATGGCCTGATGATAAACGATGAACAACTGGAATCAATGCAATTAAGATAACTACCAAAATTACAATAACTGCAATCCATCTAGCAGATCCACCGGGCTGCTTATCCTGTGAACTTCGCTTCTCAGTCGGCCGTTCATAGTGTTGATATGGCCCTGTTGATTTTTTATCCATCTGTAAATTCCTCCATTCACTTAACGGATTAATTCTAGCATACTTTACTGGTCTTTGAATATGAAAAATCCCATCAACTTTAAAAGTTAATGGGATTCTATAATTCTATTTCAAATTAAATCTCTTTCGTACAAAAGGCTTAATCGTTTTAATTGTTGCTTCAAAAAGCAAATATACAACTACACTATTAATTACGCCCTTTAGTAAATTGAATGGCACTATAATCGTAAAAATATAAGCTTGCATGGATGGCAAATGCAATAATTGTCCTAAATAAACCTTTTCAGTAAAGTTATACAAAGCGCCATAACTATTGATCGCAGGTAAATTAGGAACTGAGGTTATTGCATATAACGGAGTTAAAATAAATGCATTAGTTAACGACATTACGCAAGTCATTGCAATAATGCCAATAATTAAACCGAATATTGGTTTAATTATCCCCATTTTTGTCTTTCTATTCTCAACAGTTATATTTTTACTGAAGAAATAAAATGGCAAAGCAAACGATATTGAAGCAAGAAAGGCCGCAACCTCACCTACTACACTTGACAGAGCAAAACCAGCAAAAATCAAACTCAAAATCATTCTAATCAATGCAATGATTATACCTGGAACAGCTCCAAAAATGAACATTCCAATTGTAATAATTACATCTGAAAAATCAAACTTTAAAAAACCTACGCCAGGAATAATTGAAAATTCAAATTTCATTACCACAAAGGCAATACACCCAATTAATGCATATGCAATAATATTTGCTAATCCTGTAGCATTTGCTTTCGATTTATTCATAAACTTACTTTCTTTCCTACAAAAAAGGTCCATTGCTCCAGCAACAGACCTTTATAAAGTAAAGTAAAATTTATTTTATCGATCTGTCTTCTTCCATCTAGACTTTAACTATCGGTATCAAAAGATTCAGCCACTTGCGTGGGTCGCGGACTCTAACCGCCGGTCGGGATTTTCACCCTGCCTTGAAGACAACAACCTATATATCTAATTTCTAAGTATAAATTAATCTAATCTCATTAATTTGTCAACTTCGTGCTTTGATAATTCACGATATTGTCCAGAAGTAAGAGAATCCAAAGTCAAAAACGCATACTTTTCACGTGATAATTTTTCAACTAAGTGACCTACTGCCTTAAACATGCGCTTAACCTGGTGATAATGTCCTTCGTGAATGGTCAATTGAACAATTTGAGTATCCTTGCGTTTATCTGTTTTAAGAATCTTCACTTTTGCTGGAGCAGCTTTAAATCGATCTAGTTTAACCCCAGTAGTTAATGTTTTAATCTCGTCAGGAGTTAAAATTCCCTTGATTTTAGCAACATAAACTTTAGAAACTTCATTTCTTGGGTGCATCAATAAATTAGCCAATTTGCCATCATTGGTCATTAAAAGCAGGCCTGAAGTATCATAATCAAGACGACCTACTGGATATAAGCGATATGGCACATCTTCAAAATAATCTACGACTGTTTTTCTCCCCTTATCATCATCTGCGGTAGAGACAACACCACGTGGCTTATAAAAAAGATATGTGTGTAAACTTTCTCTTTCAATCGGTTCATCATCAACTGTAATATTACTAAAGGTTTCAACTTTAGTCCCTAACTTAGTAACTACCTTGCCGTCTACCTTCACACGGCCAGCTACAATCATTTTTTCTGCTTTTCTTCTTGAAGCGATTCCAGCTTCTGCAATTACTTTTTGTAGTCTTTCTTCCATTTATTCTTCCTCTTTCTGCATCTGCTTATCTGCAGTTCCTTTAGCTTCAAACAAGTCTATCTCGCCATTGCTATCATTATCAGCGAAATCTTCTATTAAAGGCAAATCTGCTAAACTATGATAATTGAAATACTGCAAGAAATAATCAGTAGTCACGTATAATTTAGGATGTCCTGGAGCATCTTTTTTTCCATCAGCTTTAATCAGCCCACGCCAAACCAAGGTCTGCAAGGCGCCGGATGAATTAACCCCGCGAATGTCATCAATTTCCACTCTTGTAATAGGTTGACGATAAGCAACAATTGCCAAAATCTCTAAGGCTGACTGACTTAAATTTTTAGTTAAATCCTTTTGAAAATATTTTTCAATTATTTTAGCTGTTTGTGGACTAGTGGTTAGCTTATATGTATGAGCAATATGAATCAATTGCAAGCCAGAATCTGCATCTTGCGTTAATTTTCGCTGCAAGTTTTGAGCTACTTTATCTAAAGATTCTCCGTCAATTTCCAGCATTTCAATTAAATTTTGTTCTTCTAGTCCATTATCACCTGCTACATATAAAAGTGCTTCTAAATTTGCCTCTTTACTTGCCATTTACATCATTTCTTTCTAAATTTAAATCACCAAATTCTCTTGCTTGTAAGACTCGAATCTCGTGTTTTTTGCTCAATTCAAGCATTGCTAAAAATAAACCAATTACATCAGAAATGCTATGCATCTTGTCTGCACAACTAAAAAAGCTTACTTGTCGCTTACTTGCTAGACGGCGATGTAAATAATCAATCATCTCATTAATCGGTGTTTCAGCTACTTTAATTGAAGCAGTATCTGGCTGCCGCATTTTTAATCGACGCAAAACCATTGAAAAAGTTGTTGCCAATTCATTTGAGGTAATTTGTCCCTTTGGCAACGGTTGAACTTTAACAGACGTTGAAACACTGGCTTCCTTAGAAACAACAATCGGCACTTCTTCATTTCGTTCTTTGAAATATGCAGAAATCTTTTTAAAAATTGAATATTGTACTAATTGCTGCACTAATTCATCACGAGGATCATCTTCAGGTTCAATTTCATCTACAAAATCGTTTTGTGGCAACAAATATTGTGATTTTATTCTTAATAAAGTTGAAGACATCATAAAATACTCACCTGCAATTTGCAAATTCAGGCTTTGCATTTGTCTTAAATACTCCAAATATTGGCTAGTAATCTGAGCAATCGGAATATCATATATATCTATTTTTTGTGATTGAATTAGATGCAATAATAAATCTAATGGCCCCTCAAAATTAGGCAATTCTAACGTTAAATTACTTTTATTCATTATCTTCTTCGACGGTTTTTAATAAATTCGTATACTCAGGCACAGCAGTAACTCTTTTATCAGGATATTCATTTTTTAGCTCATCTACGATTTCTTTTTCGTAGCTAATTTCACGAAAACCGGTAGCTAAAGAAAGATATCTGATCACGATAAATTGATCAGTCACTTGTGTACCCAACACCCCTACAATATTGTTCTGTTTATTACGATACAAATAAAGCATAAAATCATTATCTTCTTGATTAAGCCCTATTTCTTCTTTTAGATTTTCAATATTTTTAAAATCCGGCAAGTATGAGAGCAATCCCATAGCCATTTTTTCATAGTCTTTTTTATACTGTATTAGCATTGTTAATCACCTAAAGACGAGGATGCGTCTTTTGATATACCTGTAAAATATGTTTTTGAGACAAATTAGTATAAATTTGAGTAGTGCTTATATCTGAGTGTCCTAAAATTTCTTGAACGACTCGTAAGTCCGCACCATTTTCAAGCAGATGTGTAGCAAAGGTGTGACGTAATGTATGAGGTGTAACATCTTTGGTAATACCGGCAGATTGACAATACTTTTTTATCATTTGCCAAATTGCTTGACGCGTAAGCTGCTTGGCCCTGCTATTCAAGAAAATATGTTCATCATTTTGTCCAGCTTTCAAAATTAGCGGATCACGCACTTCTTTTTGATATTGTTTTATCCAATGCAAAGCTACTGAGCTAATTGGTATTAAGCGCTCCTTAGAACCCTTTCCCAGTACTCTAACTAAACCCAAATCTTCATGCAGGTCTTGTAATTCTAAATTAATCAATTCACTTACACGCATACCTGTAGCATATAAAGTCTCTAAAATTGCTCGATCTCTTAAGCCTAATTTCCGTTTAATATCAGGTTGAGCAAGCAAATCATTAATTTCTTTTTGATTCAAAGCTACAGGAAGACGGCGTTCTTTTTTAGGCAAATCAATCTCAAGCATTGGATTTAATTTTTGAATATTTTGACGCGCAAGCCATTGATAAAATTTACGCATGCTAGAAATAAGACGACTGATTGAACTTGTGGCTTTATTTAAATCGTACTGTCTTGCCAAAAAAGCATCTACATCACTAGCTTCAGTGGGCCACGAATCCATGCCTTCTTTTTTTACAAAAGCTAAGTATTCTTCCAAATCTTGACGATAGGCAGTAATCGTATTGCTGCTTAAACCACGTTCAATTTGGCTATATCGTAAATAATCATCAATTTGATCTTGTAACTTATTCTTCTCCATCAGTATTCTCTTCTGGATCTTTAATTAAAGTAATTGTTCCGGCAGTTTTATCTTCCTCAATCAAACCTGCCTTAAGCAAATGCCCTAATGCACGCTTAAATGCAGATTTAGAAATGCCGAAGTAACGCTTTATTTCTTGTGCATCAGATTTATCGTAAAATGGTAAAGTCTTAGTTTCTCTTCTGCGTAAACTCATCAAAATCATTTGTGCATCATCGTCGATTTCTTCAAAAGCACGTGGCAAAGCACTCAAGTTTAAACGACCATATTGACTTATACCAATAACTCTACCCTTAAATTGCTCACCTAAACGCATTGGACGAGGCATTTGTGACTCGTGGACAAAGCCCAAGTAATAATCATTAGTTAAAACAAAAGCCCCAATTTCACGAGTGGCATAAACAGTTCCAACAACATTCTCATTATTCATACCATTAGGAAAGTTTGCTGCCAATTGGTCAAAAATATTTTCGTCAGCCAATTTAGCCCAAATTCGATCCTTATAGTCGGTTTCTAGTCTTACCAAAAGACGATCATCGCGACGAGGCCATCTTTCCTTTTCTCGTGGCAAATCATCCATTGATACTACCACATCTTTATCAGGTAATCCGACATCAACAAACACACCTAAACCTGGTCGAACTTCTGTTACCTTACCCCAACCATATTGATCAGGTTGAGCAAAAGGTAAGAACTGCGTCATTTCTCGATCATGTGACTTATTATCATAAATAAAGCCCTCGATTTCATCGCCAACTTTAGGAATTTCGTCTTGGGTAAGCTCTTGCTTTTTTAGTTCATAAGTAACGCCATCAATTTGTACATAATAGGCGTTGTCATTTTCATCAATTATTTTTCCTTTTGCAATAGTTCCAAGCATTTCTTTTTCTCCTACTTTACATATTCTTTCATATACAAGTATAAAAGATATTTAGACAAAATAAAATAGCCAGCTCGAAAGCTGACTATTTTTTTGATTAGCTAATCTATATTTTGTTTTTATCTTTTAATTAAAGGTTTGAGATTTCGCCTTGGTAGATAGCACCACGACGAGCGTCAACAGTAATAGTTAAACCATCAGAAATCTTTTCAGTAGCGTTAGTAGTACCAACAACAACTGGGATACCTAATGATAAACCGATAACTGCAGCGTGTGAAGTCAAACCTGAAGCTTCAACAACTAAGCCTGAAGCCTTCTTGATAGCTGGGTTGTAGTCTGGGTCAGTAGACTTAGCAACTAAGATGTCGCCTTCCTTAACCTTGCTGTTAGCTTCTTCAGCTGAGTTTGCTACAACAGCCTTGCCGATAACTGAACCGTTACCAACACCTAAACCTTGAACAAGCTTGTTACCGATAATTTGTAACCTCATCAAGTTAGTTGTACCTGAGTCACCAACTGGAACACCAGCAACGATGATTACAAGGTCGCCATCCTTAACAAAGCCCTTTTCCTTAGCTACCTTAGCAGCTACTTCAAACATGTCATCAGTTGACTTAGGCTTTTCAGTCAATAATGGTTGTACACCCCAAACGATACCCAATGAGTGTTGGATCTTTTCATCGAAAGTCAAAGCAATGATGTCTGCGTTTGGACGGTACTTAGAAATCATACGTGCAGTGTAACCTGAGTTAGTAGCAGTAATGATAGTCTTAACACCTAATTCTTGAGCAGTACGTACAACTGATTCACCGATAGCTTCAGTTACGTTTGAACCCTTGTAAGCTTCGAATCTTTGAAGTGCTAAAGTGTTACGCTTAAGCATTTCTTTTTCAGTACGTTCGTCAATTTCAGCCATTGCCTTAACAGCCTTAACTGGGTAAAGACCGTTTGCTGATTCACCTGAAAGCATAGTTGCGTCAGTACCATCAAGAACAGCGTTAGCAACGTCAGAAACTTCGGCACGAGTTGGACGTGGGTTTTCTTGCATTGAGTCAAGCATTTGAGTAGCAGTAATAACTGGCTTACCAAGTGCGTTAGCCTTGCGGATTAAGCTCTTTTGTACAAATGGAACTTCCATAAATGGAATTTCAACACCCATGTCACCACGAGCTACCATCACACCATCTGAAACTTGTAAGATTTCGTCAGCGTTGTCAATACCTTCTTGTGATTCAATCTTAGGGAAGATCTTAACGTAATCTGCGCCAGCTTCTTCACAAAGCTTACGAATGTCTAAGATGTCTTGAGCCTTACGTGCAAATGAAGCAGTAATGAAGTTAATACCGTATTGTAAACCGAACTTAATGTCGTCAGTATCCTTTTCAGTGATACCTGGAAGGCGGATTTCAACACCAGGAGCGTTAACACCCTTCTTTGAGCCAATAACACCAGTGTTTTGAGCTTCACAAACTAATTCTCTCTTAGCGTCATCCTTTTCCTTAATCAAAAGGTCAACCAAACCATCGTCGATTAATACGTGACCACCAACGTGAGTATCATCGTACAAACCTTCGTAGGTAACGTGGATCATGTCCTTGTTACCCTTCTTGGTGTCGTCCATTGATACACGGATCATATCACCGGTATTAATAGTAAACTTACCACCTTCTTGTTCAGTGGTTCTGATTTCAGCACCCTTAGTGTCAAGGTCGATGCCAAGAAGCATACCAGTATCCTTTTCCACTTGACGAACCATCTTCATACGAGCAAGGTGTTCTGGGTGATCACCGTGTGAGAAGTTGAAACGGAATACGTTTGCACCAGCTTTAGCTAAAGCAGTAATAGTTTCAATATCGTTTGAAGCTGGTCCTAAAGTACTAACAATCTTAGTTTTCTTCATTATTAAAAAAATCCTCTCCAAAAATCAACTAAATTAATATTTAGTCATTTCTTCATTTACATCCAATAACGCATAATCGCCATGGTGTTTTCCGTCAAACAGATCAAGAATGTCGTGGGTACTAAGTTGACCATTCTCCATGCCGACAGCTAAACCGCCCTTCCCATCGAGAAGCAACTTAACAGCATAGTTACCCATCTTAGTAGCATTAACTCTATCTGTGACTGTTGGTGAGCCACCACGTTGCATATGCGCAAGGACATTAGCACGAGCATCAAAATCGCCGTATTTAAGTAATTCATCCTTAAACTTATCAGCGGTCATGACACCTTCTGCTAAAACAATGATACCATGATCTTTGCCATCTGCAAAACCACGAGTGATAGTTTCTGCAATTTCTTTAACGTCGTATGGACGTTCAGGAATAACAATTGCATCTGCACCACTAGCTACACCAACACGCATAGCGATATCACCACATTCACGTCCCATTACGTTAACAACGAAAACGCGGTGGTGACTACTTGCTGTGTCGCGAATCTTATCAATTGCGTCCATAGCAGTACGACAAGCAGAATCAAAGCCAATCGTGTAGTCGGTATAAGGAATATCATTATCGATAGTCCCTGGTAAACCAACTGAGTTTACGCCGTGGCGAGTCAAGGCTAAAGCACCGTGGTAAGATCCGTCACCGCCAATAACGATAACAGCATCAATACCATGTTTCTTCAATTGCTCAACACCCTTTTGTTGCACTTCTTCTTGTGCAAATTCAGGGAAGCGGGCACTGTACAAAAATGTACCGCCTTCACTTATCTTGTGGTCAACATTTTCCGTAGTAAGCGGAACAAAGTCACCTGCAACCAAACCAGCGAAACCATAACGAATTCCAAAGACTTCAAGTCCATGATGGATAGCAGTCTTGGTGACAGCTCTAATTGCTGCATTCATACCAGGGGCGTCTCCGCCACTAGTTAAAATACCAATCCGTTTCATGAATTCACCTCATCATGATTATTTTGTGTAATTTCTCACATCAAATAAATATTAACATTTTTTCACCCAAAAATCTCACAAAAATTGGGCTAAATTACGGTTTATTTTCATTTATAAAATGTTAGCACTTACATGCAAAGCAAGAATAATTTATTCTTTTAAAAATTATTCTTTAAAATTTACTTTTCGCAAATTGGTAAGCAGATATTGCTTTTTATTTTGGTCAAAACGATCTCCTTGCACGCGTAAACCTAATAAATAAATGTCACCGACTTTTAATTCTGTACCAAATTTTTCATAAATTCGAGGAAAAATCACAACCTCCTGCTCACCAGAAGTATCAGCAAAGCTGGCAAACGCCATATTTTTGCCATTTTTGGTTCTAATTTGCTTGAACCTGATTAATTTGCCCACTCCAACTCCTGATTCATTCAATTGGAATTGATTTAACGGTCTGCTATTAAATTTTTGAGCAAATTTTTGAACAGCAATTAAAGGCGAAGTAGTTGTCGAAAAGCCTAAAACTTTTTCTTCCATTGCAACTTTTTCTGCACCCGTTGGTTCATCTGCTGGCTTAAGCGGTGCATTCCCCAATATTTCAGATAAAGAAATATTTTGACCTGTCAATTGCACATTAGCAATTATTTCATCGCAATTAACCAATAATTCATTGCGATTTTTTTCAAGCCCATCAAAAGCACCAGCCATAATTAAAGCCTTGATAGCATCAGCTTGCAAAAACTTAGGATCGATTCTACGCAGAAAATCATTTAATGATTTATAAGGCTTAGTATTATCTGCAATTTCTTTAGCAAAATCTACTCTTAAACCTTTAATAGCCTTCAATCCAACCAAAATCTGTTTATTTTTCAAAGTATATTCCAAACTACTGTGATTAATATCAGGAGGCAAAATCTTAATATTAGCTTCCTGCGCCTGCATAATATAATCTTGTGCCTTAGCTCCAGCAGCCGAATTTAACATCGCCGTATAAAAAGCTGCAGGATAATGAACTTTTAAATAGGCTAGCCAGTAGGCAATTTTTGTATAAGCAACGGCGTGGGAACGGTTAAATCCATAATTAGCAAACTGCTCAATATATTGATATACCCGCTCCGCTACAGCCTTGGTATGGCCTTGTTTGATGGTGCCAGCAATGAACTTGCCTTTTTCCTGCTCAATTACGTCTTGCTTTTTCTTAGACATGGCACGCCGCAAAATATCAGCCTCACCTAAAGAAAAGCCAGCCAAAATTTGTGCCGTTTGCATTACTTGTTCCTGATAAACCAAGATGCCATAAGTTGGCTGCAATATTTTCTTCAAACTAGGATCAGGATATCTGACTGCCTCTTGCCCATTCTTTCTTCTGACAAAGGCATCGATATTTTGCATTGGACCCGGACGGTATAAGGCATTCACCGCTACTAAATCTTCAAAATTATCAGGATGAAGCTTACGTAAAACTTGGCGAATACCACCTGATTCAAATTGGAAGACAGCATCTGTTTTTCCTTGTTGGAAAAGTTGCAGAGTTTGTGCATCATTTAAAGGAATTTGATTAGGATCAATCTTTATGCCTTGCTGACGAATTAAATTTAAAATATTGCCCAATACGGTTAAATTACGCAATCCCAAAAAGTCGATCTTAAGCAAACCCAAAGATTCAACATACTTTTTAGTTTGTTGAGTAACAGGGATCCCCAATGGGCCTGCCTGCAGGCCTGAAATTCCCGCAATTGAATTGTCACTGATTACGAGTCCAGCAGCGTGAATAGAATAGTGGCGCGGTAAGCCTTCCAAACCTAAAGCCGTTTTAAACAGCAATTTATTTTCAGGCGTAGCATCGACTAATAAACGCAATTCTCGTGACTGTTGATATGCCTCTTTTAATGTGATCTTGCCTTTGGAATAAGGGATTGCATCTGCCCATTTTTTGATCTCAACCATCGTTAAGCCAAATACTCGACCGACATCCCGCAATGCCTGCTTTGCAGCCAATGTTCCAAACGTCAAAATTTGTGCTGCATGATCCATTCCATATTTTTGATACATATATTTAATTACAGTATCTCTTTGAACATCGGGAATATCCAAGTCAATATCGGGCATTTCATGACGAGATGGATTTAAAAACCGTTCAAAAAGCAAATTATATTCAATTGGATCAACTTCAGTAATTCGCAAGGAATAAGAAACTAGTGATCCACACGCAGAGCCACGCCCTGGCCCAGTAGTAATCTGAACGCGGTGGCAATAATTAATCACGTCCCATACAATCAAAAAGTAATCATCAAATCCCATTTGATTAATGACGCGCAATTCGTAATTTAATCGTTTTTGATATTCTGCTGGAATCTTATTTTGACCAAAACGCTGCTGCAATCCAGTTTGAGCTAAATAGTGCAGATATTCTTCCGAAGTGACAAACTTTTTTTGATGATATTTAGGCAAAACAGGCTTTTGAAAAACAACTTCCGCATTGCATTTTTCGGCAACTTGCCATGTGTTATTTACTGCATCGTCTAGATCAAATTCATGATATCGCTGAAGCAATTGCTCTGCTTCGACCAAATAATGTGATCCTTCTTGTTTAGCTAACGGCAAGGCATCCTGAATCTTGTCTCCTGTAGCAATCGCACGCAACGTTTTTTGCAAAAATTGATCATGCGGATTCAAATACTCGCTATCTTCAGTTGCAAGCAGTGGTAAATCAAATTGTTTGCTTAAACTGCGTACATAATCAATATAATTTTGCATACTTGGCTTGGCGTATACACCCAAATAAAGATCTGAAGTTAATTCTTTCAAATCTCGAATTAGGTCACTACCTAGCTGCTTATTTGTTTCAAATAAAGATAATAATTCACTTTTGGTATTGGCAGGAACAATCAGTAATAAATCCGCCAGGTATTTACTTAGATCTTTTAACGTTAAAACATTATTATTTTGTCCATTATCAGTTAGAAGATTAATCGCACTCGATAAGCGCAACAAATTATGATAACCTGCATTTGTTTTGGCAAAAGCAATTAAGTCGTATTTTTGCGTGCTATCAACCAAACCATTTAATCGCAACTGCATCCCTAAAAGTGGCTTAATTCCCGCTTTTTTAGCCAATTCATAAAAATTGACCAAACCATATGTCACATTTACATCAGCTAGTCCTACAGCTTGATAGCCCCTTTTCTTGGCTGTTTCAATTAAATCTGAAACTTTTGTAGGACTATCTAGCAAAGTAAATGAACTTAGGTTTTGAAGTGTTGCTACTTGCATAAAATAACCACCTTTCACTGCAGAAATTTATTAAATTAAGTATAACAAATTGCACTAATCTCGTTTGAAATTAAACCTTATTTTTGATAAAATTCTATCCGAAAGAAGGAATCAATATGGGTCGATATCTAGTCACAATTTTATGGAGCATAATCTACATGTTTGTTGTAGGCTTTATTGCTGGACCTTTAACTCAAAGTGCCTCATTCAACGCTAACGATGTTAAGACTTGCTTAATCGTTGGCCTTATCTTCGGCATTCTTTTCTCAGCAATCATTGCAACTATTACTGCTCATTCACATAAGGACAACAGTAAATACAGTAAGTTAAAATAATTATTTTAAGAAAAAAACACGTGAGAATTCATAGTTCTCACGTGTTTTTTTCTTAATTAATAGAATTTGTAGTTTTTATTAGTATCTACTTGAACATCGCCATGAGTCAAATATTCGCTGAACATCTGAACATAATCCTTATCTAGCGTTGTTTCGATTTTATCCATGCTATATTCTGGATAGAATCCGCCACCCATTGCACGATAATTGTTAACAGCCAAATGATAAACCTTGTCATCTTCAATTGGCTTGCCATGCAAAGTAAGCTTAGTTAAACGTTCACCCTCTGGCTTAGATAAATCAGCTTCATATTCAACTGGATAAAAGACATCAAAATGATAAAGCATTGGCTTAGGCTTAATCCAGCGATCGATGAAGCCAATCTTGCCATCTTTATCTTTCTTCAAAAAGCCGACGCTGTGTTCAATAATATGACGCAACTCTTTACCAGTCAGCTTAACTCGGCAAAGCTGGTTAGCATATGGATAATTTAACAAAACATCACACATAGTAACTGTTTCATTAAAGCCATTAGCAGTTTCACTCATGACAGCCGTAGCAGAAACATCTGCCTTAGTAAACCATAATTGCATTTGTTGAATCAGGTTAATGAAAGGTGCACCTTCAATTCGGCCCTTCATGGCATTTTCAATCCGTGCAGGCTTATTTAAATGAGCTATAGGCTTATCCAACCATTCTTGAGTTCTCTTGTCTAAATCAGCGATTTTTTCGACTACAGCAGGATCTGGAGCACAATCCTTAGTATCAATCAGCTTAGTCGTCATATTGGTGATCTTTTTAGTATTATCATCAACTTCAACAATGACTTCTGCAACAGCTTCACCACGATAACCAGGTTGAACAATTGCAGTATTTTTAGTAACCAAATTCAAGCGACGGTGCTGATGGCCAGTTAAGAAAACATCAACTTCAGGAATTTCAGTTAAAATCTTGTATCCTTCATTTTCACCACGATGTGGTTCAGTAGCCTTTCCTGTTTCTGGATCACTTTCAAAGCCGCCATGATACATTACGGCTAGAATATCTACTTGAGGGCGCAAAATTTTAGCATAATGCTTAATCTTCTCATATGCCGAAGCAAATTTTAGACCTGCAACATTTTCTTTAGGCTCCCAATGCGGAATGTATTGTGTAGTAATACCCAAAATACCAATTTTTAAGCCGTTTCTTTTAATGATGACATATTCACGACCAAAAAATGGCACTTCAGTTTCAGCATCCAAAACATTGTCATTAATAATTGGAGCCTTGTTATTATCAACGTAATAGCTTAAGTAGTCTAATCCAAAATTAAAGTCATGATTACCCAAGCAACGTGCATCATAACCTACTGCATTATATGCTTCGGTGAACTTGCACAAGTCACTATAATCACCCGTAGAATGGGCATATGAAGCTAGTGGAGAACCTTGAAGGCAGTCTCCCGCATCAGTGACGACGACATTATTATCACCGTATTTCTTCTTCTCAGCCTTAATTACTGAGCTAACTCTACTTAAACTAAAAGGTGCATTATAATCAGTTTTGTTTTGATAATCAGTTGGCAATAAAAAGCCATGAGTATCACTTGAATGCAAAAATACTAATTTCATCTTTCATTTTCCTTTTCTTAGGCATAAAAAAAGACACCATCATTCCAGGTGCCTTTTAATTAGTTATTGCCGTTATCGTTGTTGTTTACAACTTGACGACCCTTGTAATAACCCTTTGGTGAAACACGGTGGCTTAAGCGGTATTCACCAGTAGTTGCATCATAGTGCATTGCTGGAACACTCAACTTAATATGACCACGACGTGAACGTTTCTTTTGTTTAGAAGTATGTCTTGCAGGAACTGCCATTTAATTGATCTCCTTTATTGTAGTCTTAAGCTTCAGGATTATTTAACCCTGAATTACTCACGTGATTCAATAATACTATTCAATTAAGAATAAATCAAGATCTATTCTTGGTTCTTCTTGTTTTTATTCAAAATTAAACCAAAATGTTGCTCATCTTTTTCTTTTTTATCACGGCCGAAAAACCAAGCAATAATCATACCGATAATTACCATTACTGCCAAAATAACAATTAACGGTAATTTAACCTTAAAAAAGCCGAAATTAATTGCTACCGGTGAAGTATTTAAAACAACAAAAATCACCGCAATTAAAGTGATAATTGAACCTATAATTAGATTTTTTTCTTTTTCCATTTCCAATTACTTTCTAGAAGCAAATTTTAAAGAAAGCATATCTCCAATTGATGGGAACAAGTTATAAAGTTTTGCTAATACAGCTAAGCTCAATGGCAAATTAAGCTCACGTTTATCACTGCCGAAGAAATGAACAACTTGCCAAGCTACATCATCTGGATCAAGCATAAATTCTTGCACGTTTTCTACATAATTTTCTGTCTTATCAGCCACATTAAAGAAATTAGTATAAACAGGACCAGGGTTAACAGTCATCACCTTAACGCCAAATGGCATCAATTCTAGACGCAATACATTTGAGAATTGAATAACTGCAGCTTTTGAGGCGCTGTAAGCAGCTGATTTAGTGGTTGGGACCTTGCCTGCAATTGAACCAAAGTTAATAATTTGACCGTTCTTTTGTTCCATCATTACGCGGCCAACTAGTCTAGTGAAATACATCAAACCTAAAACATTAACTTGGAACATGTTAGTAACGTCTTGCATCTTTTGATGCATGAATTCCTCAAATTTACCAAAACCGGCACAGTTAACCAAGAAGTCAATATGCTTTACTTGTTTAGTAATTTCATCAAAAGTAATTTCAATTTCTTCTGGCTTGCCCATATCAGTTGGGAATACATATGCTTCAGCTCCAGATAATTCTCTGGCTTCAGCAGCAATTTCATCTAGTCGATCTTTTCTTCTTGCTATTAAAATCACAGTAGCACCACGGCCCGCACTTTCAAGTACAATTGAGCGACCAATACCACTAGAAGCACCAGTAACAATAACAACTTTATTTCTTAATGAATCTTTCATTTTTCTGAACCTTTCATTGGAATATTAATTTGATCAAAATCATTAACTAATATTGTATTAGGGAAAACTTTTTTAGCTTGACTTTCGAGTTTCTTAGCTTTATTTCCCATATAACGAGCAGAAATATGACTTAAACATAATTTTTTAACATTTTCCTGCTTAGCAATTTTAGCTGCTTGAACAGAAGTTGAATGGTAATAATTATGTGCCATCTTAGCTTCATCTCCAGCAAAAGTTGATTCATGAACCAAAACATCTGCATCTTTGGCTAAGCGAGCAATGCTTGGTGTTGAGCGAGTATCATAAATAATAGTCACGATTCTGCCAGGCTTTTCAGCACCTAAAAAGTCTTTACCGTTTAAAACTGTTCCATCAGCTAAAGTAACCTGCTCACCTCGTTTTAATTGACCAAGAAGTGGGCCGTTAGGAATATTATACTTTGCTAACTTATCAATTAAAAGTTCGCCGGGATGAGAATCTTCAACTACTCTAAATCCAAAGCTAGGTATTCTATGGTCTAATCGATCAGTATAAACGCGAAAGCCCTTGTCTTCACAAATCAAACCTGGCTTAGTCAATTCCACAAATTTAATTGGATATGACACTTTAGTTCTGGATACTTTTAATGAAACTTTGACAAATTGTTCAATACCAGGAGGGCCATAAATTGTTAATGGACCTACATCCCCTTGAAAAGATCTAGTTGAAAGAAGTCCCGGCAAGCCAAAAATATGATCGCCATGATTGTGTGAAATAAAAATTTTAGTAACTTTTCGCAATCTAATATTTGTTCTCAGAATTTGGTGCTGTGTAGCTTCTCCGACATCAAATAGCCAAATTTCATTTAGTTCATCTAGTAACTTAAGCGCGACACTTGAAACATTACGCTGTTTGGAAGGCTGTCCTGCTCCCGTGCCTAAAAATTGTAATTCCATGAAAATCCTATTCTAAACTTAAAATTTTGAATGTTTAATGATTGTCTTAGTAATAAAAGCACTGTAATATTTAGAACCCGTAATATTAGGATGAGTGTGGTCATCATAAAACCACTTAGGATGATCCTTTGAATATGAATACCAGTCAATAATTATAAAATTATGATAGCGTTTTGCACCTTGTTTTAGCAAATCATTTACAGGTCTTTGCCAATCACGTGTTGGAACATGCACATTGATCCAAAACACCTTTCTCTTAGGACCAACCTCTTGCATAATTCTATTCAAATCGTCCATTGAAAATGGTCCATTAGTACCTAAGCCAATCAATACATTATCCGCCAAAACACCTTGTCTCTTATAATTATCTAGCAAGCCAAAGGCAACATTTAATTGACGAGATACCGCTGCATCAATCAAGGCTTTAGGCATCAGCTGCTTAAGATCATTGCTTGAGCCAGCCATGACAGAATCTCCAATCGCAGTTACTTGCACTTTTTGTGCTAATTCCAAATCGAGTTGAGAAATACCATACTTAACATATGATTGGTTAACCGGATTGCTTTTCGCCTTCTTAGCCGCTTCTTTGATAATCTTCGAGTCGTTTTCTTTTTGCTTTTTCTGTTTTTTCAGCTTTTCAATTAACTTGGCGTTATCCGATTTTTGTTTTTTAGCGTTACGATTTATTCTTTGAGCTAATTGACTCTTGTTAAAATCTTCTGCCTTAACATGTGGAGAAATGGCAATTGCCACACTGCCAAATATCAATACAAATGCTGCTAAAACTGCTTGAATTTTCTTTACGTAGTTTTTAGCTTGCATATCAAAAACATGACCAAAGTATTGCTTAGTTTTCTTCCAAGTAATCTTGCTCATTGGTCTTTCAATCAAACGATAAGTAACTTCGCTAATGACTAAAATCAAAACCAATTCAATTACTCGATATAAAATAGGATGATCGCCTAAATTGTTAATTTTAGATTCAAAGAAAATCATTATTGGGAATTGGTAAAGATAAATACCATAACTTCTTGAACCAATCCAATCAAAAAGTTTGTTAGTCATGATTTGATTCCAATGACTGCCTGGATGGGCAATTACACCGGTAAAGATGCAGACAATTAATGAAAACAGCAACATCCCTCCACAGTACGCAAATGCTTGTTGCGGATTCATTGCCTTAGCAAAATACATTACTAGCAGCAAAATAAATGAAACCAGACCAATCACATCTAACAGGATTCGATCTTGCTTAGGCACTTCCGGATTTAGCTCTTCTATCGGCCAGATAACAGCCAGAGCGGCACCTAAACCTAATGAGAAAAAGCGAGTGTCAGTTCCATAGTAAATTCTGTTAATGTCAGCCTTCGTCAAATACAAAATTGCCATTTCGATTGCTGACAGAAGAGAGACAGCTATCAAAAAGTAAAAAATTCTTTTCTTCTTTTTGACTAATTTAACCAATAAAAAGATAACTAAGGGCCATACTATGTAAAACTGCCCTTCAATAGACATCGTCCATAAGTTTGTAAATGGAGATTCATTATTGGCAAAACGTTCGAAATAGCTTTGACCATTATTAATCTGCCAAAAATTAAATACATTGAGCAAATTAGCAAAAACAATCTGATTTAATTTGGCAAGCAAATTCCTTTGAAAAAGGAAAATATAAGTCGCACTTATCCATAAAACTGCAATCAATTGCGGATAAAGTCTCTTAATTCTGTTTAAATAAAATCGGCGATTGTTATAAGTACCCGTCTGATCATATGAATTCAGCATATGATCCATTACCAAATAGCCTGATAGAACGAAAAAAATCGGCACTCCCAGATACCCGCCGATAAAAGAATTAGGATCGAAGTGATAAAGTATTACTCCTATAACTGCTAATGCTCTAAGTCCAGAATATCCTGTAATAAACCGATTTCTTCTCATATTCATCTCTACCCTTATTGCTATTGCACGAATTCAAAGACAAATTTGCCGATTGCAACATCATCACCATTGACTGCTCCCTTTTCACGCAATGCATCATCAACGCCCAATCTCTTAAGACGTCTTGCCAAACGCATAATTCCATCTTGGTGATCTAAGTTTGTCATTTGAACTAATCTTTCCAACTGTTCGCCCTTAACGACAAATTCGTGTTCTCCAACCTTTTCAACAGTAAACTCATTCTTTTGTGGTGCTTTGTACTTGTATTCCTTGGTCTTTTGAACAATCTTAGGTTCTTCTTCTGCACGCTCTTTTTCTACTTCTTCTACAAGAGTTGCAGTATCATTCATAAGTTTGCTTACACCTTTATGAGTTACGCTGGAGATCTCATAAACAGGCTCATTGTTGCCTTCTTCTTTTAAGGCTTTCTTAAATGCAGCCAATTTTTCTTCTGCTCCTGAAATATCCATTTGAGAAGCAACAATTAATTCCCGCTTTTTAGATAAGTCTGTTTCGTAATTTTTAAGTTCATTTTTAATAGTGTGATAGTCTTCGATTGCTTCACGACCATTATTAGGATCCATTGAAACCAAGTGTAAAATTACCTTAGTTCTTTCAACGTGACGCAAAAATTGAATACCAAGACCTACCCCTTGGCTAGCTCCTTCAATTAAACCTGGTAAATCAGCCATTGAGAAATCACGACCGTCTGGCAAAATCACCATGCCCAAGTTAGGGGTTAAAGTAGTAAATTCATAAGCTGCGATCTTTGGTTTAGCTTTAGTAGTTACTGATAGCAAAGTAGACTTCCCTACTGATGGAAATCCTACTAAACCGACATCAGCCAAAAGTTTTAACTCAAGACGTAAAACTCTGTCTTCGCCAGGTTCACCATTTTCAGCAATTTCAGGAGCGGTATTTACACTGGTAGCAAAGTGGATATTGCCACGGCCCCCGCGACCACCTTTAGCAACTACTAATTCTTGGCCTTTTTCAACTAGGTCGCCAATCAATTCACCAGTATTAAAATCATATACTGTTGTACCTACTGGTACCTTTAAATATAAATCCTTAGCTGCACGACCATATTGGGACTTTATTCGGCCGTTTTCACCACTATCAGCTTTAAACTTGCGCCGATAACGAAAATCCATTAAAGTACGCAAACCACTATCTGCGACAAAAATAATGCTGCCGCCGCGGCCACCATCACCGCCTGCTGGTCCGCCATTTGGAACATATTTTTCATGGCGGAAAGCCACCATGCCATCGCCGCCTTTTCCGGCTTGGACTTCAATTTTAGTCTGATCAACAAATGTAGGCATGTATATCTCTTCCTTCCGTCTCAATCTAACTTTTATACTATACCACACAAACACGCTCTACAGCGCGAATTCTAGGTTTTACAACATTAATTTTACAGTTTGTGCTTGGGGCAATGTCAACCCTGCCGCACGTAAATCATCTACTGAAGCTTCTTTAATCTTCTTCAATGAGCCAAACTTGCGCAATAACTTATTCCGACTCTTAGGACCAATGCCTTTAATTGAATCTAACCGACTAGCTAAAGCATTTTTAGCATGTCTTCTGCGGTGAAAAGTAATTGCAAACCGGTGAACTTCATCCTGAATTCTTGTCATTAAATAAAAGCCTTCAGACTTAGGATTTAATGGGATCAATTTCAATGGCACGCCATTAATAGGATCACCAAATAATAAGTGATTAGTCCGGTGTTTATCATCCTTAACCATTCCGGCTACTGGAATATTCAAATTAAGCTCGTTTCGCAAAACATCTTCACAGGCATCCACCTGAATTTGACCACCATCCATTAAAATCAAATCTGGCATTTTCTTATGTTCTCGCAGCAAACGTCCATAGCGGCGGCGAACTACTTCACGAGTATTGCGGACTTCATCGCCACCGTTTTGATGCTCTACTTCGCCTTTTAACTTATATTTACGATAAGCTGTTTTATCAGGTTCTCCATCTTTGAACACTACTAAAGCAGAGACAGGATCCGCACCTTGAATATGGGAGTGGTCAAAACTTTCAATAATGTGACCATATGGCAAGCCCAACGCATCAAAAATTTCTTTTTGTGCACCCTTGGTTTTTCGATTGCCTACTTCTAATAATCTAAATTTATTATCTAATTTTAACTTGGCATTGTCTTTAGCCATATCAAGCAGTGATTTCTTTTGACCGCGTTGAGGCGTTCTAACTGGGACTGTTAAAACCTCAGCTAACGTATCATTATCAAATCCAGCTGGAATCAATACTTCTTTTGGAAGAACACGGTTTTTTTGACCATAGAATTGCACAATGAAAGAAGTAAATGCATCTTCTGGGTCAGTGGTATCGGTCAACGGAAACATCCGTGTCTCACGCCGCAACAATTTAGCCTGACGCAAGAAGAAGATCTGAATAGAGATCCAAGATTTATCAACGTAATAGTTAAAGATGTCACGCTGCGTATTGTCATTAGAAATGATTTTTTGCTTTTCAACGGTTTCTTCAATGTACTTCAATTGATCGCGTATTTCAGCTGCTCGTTCAAACTCAAGCTGCTCAGAAGCTTGCTCCATTTTTTGAGTTAAATCTTGCTTGACTGCACCAATATCCCCATTCAAAAAGCGTTTAATCTTTTTAATCTGTTCGTCATATTCCTTTTGAGGCACCTTTTTAAAACATGCACCAAGGCATTGCCCCATATGATAATAAAGACATGGTCGTCCTTGATAACCGTGACAGCGTCTCAACGGAAAAACTTTTTGAATAAACTTTAAGGTAGCTTGTGCCGCATAGACATTGGGATAAGGGCCAAAATAATAGCCTCCGTCTTTGCGCACAATACTAGTTAATCGTGTCTGTGGATCATGTTCACGCGTAATTTCAATATATGGATAACCAGTTCCCTGCTTTAATTGTACATTATAATATGGTTGATATTTCTTGATTAAAGTGATTTCTAATAGAAAGGCTTCCTTGTCTGTAGAAACAGTAATGATATCGTAATCTCTGATTTCACGAACAAGTTCTGCTCTGCGTCCTACTTGCTTACTCTTAAAATAAGAACGTACTCTATTTTTTAAATTCTTGGATTTGCCCACATAAATAACCGTACCATTAATATCTTTCATCAAATAACAACCCGGTTTTCCTGGCAAAAGTTTTAATTTATTTTCAATTAATTGTGTTGCCATTTATTCTCATCCTAACAAAATTCGTATGTAATAGTTTACCACAGCTTTTTTAAGAAGATATTAACTTTGCTTATAAGTTATAGCTATTTAAATAAAAATTTGCTAAATTGAGTTTACATTGATATAGAAACATAGAGGATACAAGATGACTAATTTTGTTTTTGACTTAATTAACCAATTTAGCTACATGGCCATCAGTTTTTTAATTGCCATCGAAAATGTCTTTCCACCTATCCCTTCAGAAGTCATTTTATCTTTTGCAGGGTTTGCCACACACCACTCCCAAATGACGGTTGTAGGAACGGTTATTGCTTCTACTATTGGCGCAGTCCTTGGAGCTTTAATTTTATACGGTATCGGCTGGTTCTTAAATGAAGAACGCTTAGAACGCATCTTAGATCATAAAGCTTTTAAAATGCTTAGCTTTAAAAGAGGCGATGTACAAAAGGCAATCAATTGGTTTGATAAGTACGGCACAGGCGCTATTTTCTATGGGCGCTGCATCCCTGTCGTATGAAGCTTAATTTCAATTCCTGCTGGAACTGCAAAAGTAAAAATGTCTAAGTTCTTAATTTACACTACTTTAGGGAGCTTAGTTTGGAACACAATTCTAGTAGCGTTGGGTTCTTACATGGGAGAAAAATGGCATGTAATAGTTACTATTTTTGAAGAATACTCTTTGATTATTGCTGGCCTAATTCTAATTACAATGATCTTCTTCTCCTTCAGATGGTACAAACAAAAAATTAAAAACTAACATAAAAAGTCCTATTTCACATGAATAGGGCTTTTTCTTCTTCAAAAAATTAAAAAGATAATGTAAAATTAATCTAACTCTATTTTAAGGGATGATGTAATGGGATTTAACATTTTTAGGAAACAAAGCATTCAAAATTATCTTGGCAAAGATATCAAATTTGCTAAGACAATTAATGCGGTAGATTTAATGTCCCTCGGTGTTGGTGCTGTAATTGGTACTGGGATCTTCATTTTACCAGGGACAGTAGCTGCTACTCTTGCAGGACCCGGGGTAAGTCTATCATTTGTAGTAGCCGCCATAGTTTGTGCGCTGGCTGGAATGTGCTATGCCGAATTTGCTTCAGCCATTCCAGTAGCCGGGAGTGCTTATTCATACGGTAATATTGTGTACGGCGAATTCACTGGCTGGATTATCGGCTGGGCCTTAATTCTAGAATACATGCTTTCGGTAGCAACGGTAGCTGCTGGCTGGTCCTCTTATTTCAGCTCCTTCATAAGTCCATTCGGGTTGAAAATTCCACATGCTGTTTCTGGGCCAATGAATCTTTCTCATGGGGTTTACTTTGACTTAGTTTCAGTCTTAATAATTTTACTAATTAGCATCCTGCTTTCTCGCGGGATGAAAAATTCTATCAAAATCAACATCGTAGCCGTTTTTATTAAAATAGCTATCATTTTAATTTTCATCTTTGCCGGTTTATACTTCATTAAACCAGCCAATTATCATCCATTTTTGCCATATCATTTCTCAGGCGTAATCAAGGGTGCTACTACAGTCTTCTTTGCTTTCCTTGGATTCGATGTAGTTTCATCTTCTGCTGCCGAAGTTAAAAATCCTAAGAAAAATATGCCATTAGGAATTATCGGTACTTTAGCAATTGCAGCTCTGCTTTACTTTGGTGTTTCAATAGTTTTAACAGGGATGGTCAACTATACCAAGCTTAATGTATCTAATCCAGTTGCATTCGCCTTGCAATACGTTCACCAAAATTGGGTAGCAGAACTGCTCTCATTTGGGGCAATGCTAGGAATGGCTACAATGATGCTGACGATGATTTATTCAAGTTCTCGTTTAATTTATGCCATGGCAAGAGACGGCTTGCTTCCTACAGCTTTTAGTAAGTTAGATAAAAAGCATAATTCTCCTCAAAATGCCTTAATAGTTGTAACCATTATTATTGCTTCAGGAGCCGCATTTTTCTCAGTTGATCAATTAGCCAACTTAGTAAATTTCGGCACACTTTTTGCCTTTACCTTAGTATCATTTGGTATTTTAAAACTAAGAAAAAGAACAGACATTACCAACGATGGCTTTAAGGTTCCAGGGTATCCATATTTGCCAATTATTTCTGGTTTAATCTGTATCTTTATGCTTTGTCACCTAAGTTCCGAAGTTTATCTAATGGCAATCATTTGGCTCGTAATCGGTAGTGTGATTTACTTCGTTTATGGCTACCATCACAGTCAGCTTGACCATGACTAACATACCAAAAATTATGTAAAATAAAAAAGCAATTTTGCAATTGCTTTTTTATTTTTGCCTCTAATTAATTTGATTAATAGCCTTACCATCCTTGAAGAAGGACAAAACATTGTTAGCTGCTTCTTTAGATAAATTATATCTAGCAACATGTGTAGCTGAGCCTACATGTGGAGTCATAATCACATTATCCATCTCCACTAATTCTTGTCTAGGATGTGGTTCATTTTCAAACACGTCTAACGCTGCACCAGCAATCTCATCATTCTTTAAAGCTGAAATCAATGCATCGCTATCAACTAAAGAACCACGAGCTACATTAATTAAAAATGCAGTATCCTTCATTTGTTTAAACGCATCAGCATTAATAATGTGGTAAGTTTCATCGGTTAAAGGAGCATGCAAACTTAAGAAATCTGCATTCTTGATCAAATCAGCAAAATCAACATACTTAGCTTCAAGTTTTTCATCAAGTTGATGGCGATTATGATAGATAATCTTCATTCCTAAAGCTTTAGCAAAACGTGCAACTTGTTGACCAATTCTGCCCATGCCTAAAATACCTAAAGTTTTGCCTTCAATTGAATAGCCTTGATTATCATATTCATCAGCATTCAAAAATACGCCTTCACGCAAAGTATGGTCATAATAACGAAGACGATGTGCCGAAGCTAAGATCATTGTTAAAGCCAATTCGGCTGTTGGACGCAAAACGCTTTCAGGACAATTTGAAACTACAATTCCCTTTTCCTTAGCATATTCTGTATCAACATGATCAAAGCCAACACCATAAGTAGAAATAATTTTCAAATTCTTGGCAGCATCAATCATTTGCTTATCAAAGATCATCTTAGCCACAATTACGCCATCATATGCAGCAATATGATCTAAACCCATTGACGATCATCATCTGGGCGATGTCCAACAGGTCCAACAGTTATATCACATACTTCTTTTAATTCTGTTAAGGCGTCGTCTCTCAAACCGCCTAAAACTAAAACTTTTGCTTTACTCATCTTTATTAACCTCTATTTAATATTTCTTAAGTCAAGATACCACTAATTGCTTTAAATTAACATCTATTTTGCAAATTTATTAATAGCTACAGCGACGCCATCATGATCACAATCTGCTGTTACTGCATCGGCATGCTTCTTAGTGTAATCTACAGCATTCCCCATTGCCACACCTATTCCAGCATATTCCAGCATCGGTGCATCATTTTCTTGATCACCTAAACCCATAACATTTTCTGGAGCGATTTTCAAATAATTGCACAGTCTTTCTAATCCAGTTCCTTTATCAACTCCAGCTGCAGTAGCTTCATAATAAAAAGGTTCAGTTTTAAAAAAAACTACTCTGTCTTTCATCTGTTGAAATAACGGACTAGTAATTTTGCTATTTAAATAATCTGGATCATCAATATACATACACTTAATAATCGGAATATGTCGCATCTCTTCTTGAGTTCGATAAGAGACTTCTAATTTTACCACCCGTGAATTATAGATCGTATAGTGTCCTAGATTGCGATTAGCTGTATAAATTCGATCTAGACTCACGCTATGAAAATGCAAATTCAATTTGCGAGCGATCGCTTCAAGATCAATATAGTCTTCATATTTCAAACCTTGCTTGAAAATAACTTGACCATTTGTCGATTCAACTACCGCTCCATTGAAGCTTACTACGTACTCATTATCCTGACAATTTAAGCCTAACTCATCAAGATAACGCTGCGCACCAGACAGAGGACGCCCTGTACAAATAACTATCTGTATTCCGCGCTCTCTTGCAGCCAAAACTGCCTCTTTTACTGCTGGTGTTATTTCTTTTTTAGAATTTACTAAGGTGCCATCAATATCAATTGCTATTAATTTTATTTTGCTCATTTTTCTTTCTCAAAAATAAATAAGTATCGCTTAAACGCGATACTTATTAAACAGCTACATTTTGATCACGCTCTTTAAGCTTGATCAACTTCTTCATATCTTCATCATTGATTCTAAAATCAATGTGTAAATTTTCTTTCATTTCCGCAATATTATCACTCTTAGGCAATACAATGCATCTCAGTTGCAAATCAAAGGTTAACATTAATTGAGCTGGACTTACATTATATTTATTGGCGTATTCATTTATCTTTGGATCTTTAAGCAATCGGCCATGAGCTAATGGCGAATAAGCTTCAATCTGAATACCTAAACTCTTGCAATAGTTCATTAGATCCATTGGTACTTTATCAATGTGTACTTCAATCTGATTAACTGCAGGCTTTATCGTCCCATTATCGACAATATTTGCCACATCTTCTTGCAAGAAATTAGATACACCAATTGCCCTAACCTTACCTGACTTTACAGCTTCTTCCATTGCACGCCAATTCTCCAGATTTCCTTCAAAATGGCGATCATCAGTCCGGTTCACTTCAATCCAAGGTTGCGGTGAATGAATCAACAATAAATCAATATACTCTAGACTAAAACGGTCTAAGGCATCATCAATTGCCTCTTTAGTACCTTCATAGTCTTTAACTGCGGTTGGCAATTTGGTTGTTAAAAATATATCACTACGTTCAATATCGGAGTTCCAAATACCTTTACCGACTCCCTTTTCATTGCCGTAGTCTTTGGCAGTATCAAAGGAACGGTAGCCAACGCCAATTGCTTGGCAGACTACTTTTCTAACATCATCATTATTGCTTAGCCAAGTTCCTAATTGAATCCGGGGAATTTCTACTCCGTTATTAAGCGTCAAAGTTTTTGCGAATTTCACACTTTCACACCTCTATACCTTAATTTAAGATATCTCTACTTAAAAAATCAATACATGAATAGCATTATTAGCCGCATGCTATGATTAGCATACATCAAAGTTCATTTAAATCCTATACATATATTTTAAATTTTGTATTGCTTTCGACATCTTTTCTGCAGCTTAAGTCCTGATATAAAGCCACTATTTCAGCTTTAATTGCAGTTAAGCTTAAGTATATAATATATACAAATATAGTTATAAAAAAGAAAGGGTCGATTTACGTTTCATCAACTCTTTCTCTTCAGTCTCTTAATTCCCACAACTTATGATACTATTTATTCACATTAAAACAAATAAGTAAATTAAGTTGTTATTTTTATTGGCAAAAGGCTTAATGTTAGAATCAATTATCGAGACCGTAAAATAGTTTGTGTAAGGATGAATGATTCCTTAAATTAATTTCTGAAAACATTAGAAAAAGGAGTTCCTTTCTCGTATGATTGGATTGAACAAAAAAACAACATACAGAAAGAAGAACTCCTTCATGAATGATTTTACCAAAAATATGGCTCAAGCACTATTCAATCAAGACAAAGTTAATGATTTTTTGCGCAAGGAAATTCAAACTGCAGTTAATCAATTGCTTGAAGCTGAATTGACTGCCTTTTTAGGCTATGATCCTTATGCAAAAAGCGGATGGAACTCTGGCAATTCCAGAAACGGCATCTATTATCGCAAGGTTGATACGCAGTTTGGCCAGATCGAAATTCAGGTTCC
Organism: Lactobacillus helveticus; assembly: GCF_046109915.1. Classification (NCBI taxonomy): domain Bacteria; kingdom Bacillati; phylum Bacillota; class Bacilli; order Lactobacillales; family Lactobacillaceae; genus Lactobacillus; species Lactobacillus helveticus. The sequence continues at coordinate 744,998 of NZ_CP151471.1, forward strand.
CAGAGACAGAAACGGCGAATTTCATCAGCACACTCTGCCTGACTACAAGCAGCACTCGGACGTCCTGGAAAGCATGATTATCAAGCTTTATGCCAAAGGCGTCACTACCAGAGAAATAGCCGATCTGATTGAAAAGATGTACGGCAGCCATTACAGTCCGGCTCAGGTATCAAATATTTCCAAGCAAATGATTCCAAAGGTTGAAGCCTATCACAAACGCAAGCTTAGCGACAGGTTCTTTTGCGTTTATCTTGACGCAACGTATCTTCCGCTGTGCCGAGAAATGTTTGAGCGTGAAGCCGTCTATATTGCCATCGGCATCAGGCCCAATGGCCATAAAGAAGTAATCGACTACTGCATAGCACCCAGCGAAAACGTCGAAGTTTGGACTGAAATGCTTCAAAACATGAGATCGCGGGGTTTGAAGCAAGTCGAGCTTTTCTTGTCTGACGGTGTTGTCGGCATGAAAACAGCTCTGGCAAAGACTTATCCCAAAGCACATTTTCAGCGCTGCCTGGTTCATGTCATGCGCAATATTTGCAATAAAGTGCGTGTTGACGATCGTGAGACAATCATGAACGATTTCAAGCAGATTCATAGGCAGCCTAACAAGACAGCCGCTGTACAAACTCTTCATGCATTCTATGACAAATGGAACAAGGCATACAATCATGTCATTAGGAATCTAAAAGACATTGAGCCTGATCTATTGGTCTTTTACAACTATCCCAAACAGATCAGACCCTCAATCTATTCCACCAACATGATTGAATCCTTTAACAATGTCGTTAAACGCAAGGCAAAGCCCAAAGCAGAGTTTCCAAGCGAGCAGTCGCTTGATACTTTCATTGGCATTCAGGCAATAAGCTACAATGATCGCTACTTCAACCGAATCCATAAAGGCTTCGGCCAAGTGCAGGATACATTGGAATCCTACTTTGACTAAGAAAAAATTAAAAAATCAATTTACGAGAAAGATCTATTTACACAAACTATTTGACAGTTTCCAATTATCAAAATACGATACGATATGCTATATTACAAAAATGTTACATTATATTGCTTATATTAATATATATGTGAACATCATTTTAATTTATTAGCTATCTTTTTTATTAAAGCTCCTGCAATTTCCTGTTTAGTCATCAATGGCCATTTTTCTATCTTTGTATTGTTTTGCAAAATAACGACTTGATCTTGATCATTGCCAAAAACATTATTTGAAACGTCATTGGCCACAATCATGTCTGCTCCTTTGTTTTTTAGCTTCTTTTCTGCATTTTTAAGCAAATCATTTGTTTCAGCTGCAAAGCCAACTACTACTTGGTTAGCCTTCTTATGACTAGCAACTTCATGCAAAATATCTTTAGTTTTTACTAAAGTTAAAGATAACGTATCTTGCTCAGAATTCTTCTTTAACTTGTGATCGGCAACTTTTTCCATTCGCCAATCTGCCACAGCAGCAGCCATGATTAAAACATCTGCGTGCTGAAATTTATCTTCAACAGCCTTGAGCATTGCCTCACTGCTTGATGCATGAATTAATTCAATATTGTTTGCCTTAGGAAGAGGAATTGTAACATTACCATAAATCAGTTTTACCTGTGCTCCAGCTTCTGCGGCCTTTTGTGCAATAGCAATTCCCATTTTTCCACTTGAACGATTACCAATAAAACGAACTGGATCAATTGCTTCTTGTGTACCGCCAGCCGTCACTACCATCGTTTTATTTTTCAAGATCCTGTTTTCATCCAAAATATCTTGCACCCAAGCCGTAATATCTTCAGGTTCAGGCATTCTGCCCTTTGCAGCATAGCCTTCAGCGAGCATTCCAGTTACGGGCTCCATCACATGAACACCATCACCTTTTAAAAGCGCTATATTACGCTGGGTTGCAGGATTATTCCACATTTGATCATTCATAGCTGGCACGACTAATTTGGGCGCTTTTGTTGCCAAAATAGTCGTACTGGCTGTATCATCTGCAATTCCATTAGCCATTTTGCTAATAAAGTTTGCAGTAGCAGGTACAATTAAAGCCAATTGACTCCAGCGTGCTAAATGAACATGAGGGATGCTTGCTTCATTTGCTTTCTCCCATAAATCATCTAAAACTGGATATTTTGTTAAAGCGGCTAAAGTATTAGTCGTTACAAAATGCTCCGCATTTTTGGTCATTATTATTCGAACTTCATGTCCTTGTTTTTCTAAATTGCGAACGACTTGAACAGCCTTATAAGCTGCAATTCCACCTGTTAAATAAACCGTTATTCGTGTCATTTTACTTGTTCCTTTTTTAAAATCATTCGTTTTCATTTTATCTCATTCCAGAAAATAGTAGAGTAGTTTATAGGGGTTAGATTTTTGAGGAAAAAATAAAAAAGTGAGATTTATAATAAAGGTGTTAGTTTCTTGTCTACTATTGATTACCCTTTCATCCTGTAGTTTTAATAAACAAGCAACTTCATATCCCAAAGTTAAAACAATTAAAGTAGTTGACGAACCGATTTTTCTTAAAAAGCCTCAAATTAATAAAGTGCTTCCTTATTCGCAATTAAGATTAAAAGATTTACCTACCAAGAAAACGATCTATATTAATCCAAACCAGGTTTTGGAGCATTCAAAGAAATGATTAGGTTCATTTCTTTTTTTATTTTCATATAAAAAGGTTGTCATATATAAATTGGTGCTATAAAATTCAAGTAATACAGAAAGGAACTTCATATATGTCAAATTTATCTAATGATTTAAATTCAATTATTAACAAAAGACTTAATAATTTATCTGCTTCAAAAATTCGGGCATTTGATCAAAAGGTTTCAGGTATCCCTGGTATTATTAAATTAACTATCGGTGAGCCTGACCTTGCTACGCCTGAACATGTCAAGCAAGCGGCCATTGCCGATATTCAAACTGACGATTCACACTATGCTCCTCAAGCCGGGAAGCCAGAACTTCTTGATGCTATCAGCAATTATCTTGATCGTTCAATTGGCGTCCACTATGATCCAAAAAGTGAAATTTGTGTCACTGTCGGAGCTACGGGTGCGTTAAATGATGTGTTTATGACCCTGCTAAATCCTGGTGATAAAATCTTAGTCCCTACTCCTGTATGGGCACTATATTTCCAATTAATTAAAATGACCGGTGCAATTCCCGTTCAGATCGATACCAAAAAGGATGGATTTATTTTAACTCCTGAACATTTGCGTCACGTTTTGGAAGGTTGCGGCAAAGGTGCAAAAGCTATTATTTTAACCGATCCATCAAATCCAACCGGTCGTGTATATCCAGCTGAAACATTGAAGGCTTTGGCCGAAGTTATTAAAGAATACAAGATCTTTTCAGTAACTGATGAAATTTACGCTGAACTTGTTTACGGAAATGCTGAACACCATTCCTTATCAGAATACATTCCGGATCATAACATCCTTATTTCTGGTTTATCTAAAGCATACGCAATGACTGGCTGGCGTTTAGGCTATATTGCTGGACCTAAGCAAATTATGCAAAATATCCGCAAGATTAATGCATTCTTGGTAACTTCAGTAACAGACAATGTCCAAATGGCTGCCGTAGAAGCATTAAACAACGGTCAAAACGATCCACTTCAATCACGCAAGATTTATGAAAGTCGCTTGCAATTTATGCAAACTGGCTTGGAAAAATTAGGCTTTGAAATGGCTACACCACAAGGTGCCTTCTATATTTTTGCTAAGATTCCTGAAAAATATGGTACTAACGATGAAACCTTTGCTTATGAATTAGCTCAAAAAGCAAAAGTCGGTGTTACTCCTGGTCGCTACTTCGGTAAAGGTGGCGAAGGATACGTTCGCCTTTCATATGCTTCATCAACTGAGCAATTACGTGAAAGTTTACGTAGAATTACTGATTTTGTTAATAATTTATTTATCTCTTATTTACTTATTCCAAGTTGAGTTTTCTTTAGCATCTTCAACTGCTAAATCTTCAAGACGCTTTTCAGCTGCCTTAACGCTATCTTCGTACTTAGCTTCAACTTCAATACCCAAATCATTCAATTGTTGATCTGCTACTGGAGCTGGAGCATGCATCATAGGTTCTGAAGCACTAGCATTCTTAGGGAATGCCAATACGTCACGAATATTATCCTTATCAGCAAGCATCATAGCGAATCTGTCAAGACCGATTGCCAAACCTGCGTGAGGTGGGAAGCCCATGTCTAAGGCGTCAAGCAAGTAACCAAATTGTTCATAAGCACGCTTTTCAGTGAAGCCTAATGCCTTGAACATATCTTCTTGGATTGAACGCTTGTGGATACGGATTGAACCACCACCCATTTCGTCACCGTTCATTACGATGTCGTAACTACGTGCATGTGCTTTATGTGGTTCAGTGGTCAAAAGCTTTACGCCTTCATCATCTGGCATGGTGAATGGGTGGTGAGCTGCTACCCAACGGCCAAGACCTTCATCGTATTCGAATAATGGCCAGTCAACAACCCATACAAAGTCATAAACACCCTTAGGAATAATGTCAGTTTCCTTAGCGAATTCACGACGAAGGTGGTTCAAACTGTCACAGCAGACCTTCCACTTGTCAGCGATAAATACTACTAATTCGCCGCCTTCAAGATCGAATTCCTTCTTCAAAGCTTCCTTGTTTTCGTCAGTTAAGAAACGGGCAACAGGACCTGAGAATTCAACATCTTCAAACTTAACCCAAGCTAAGCCCTTAGCGTGGAAACGCTTGATGAATTCTGCCTTTTGGTCAATCTTCTTACGTGAGTATACCTTAGCACCATTCTTAACAGCGATACCCTTAACAAAACCGCCATCAGCGATTGCACCTGAGAAGACTTTGAAGTCACTGTCTTTAAAGATTGGGCTCAAGTCATGAATAAGCATGCCGTAACGAGTATCTGGCTTATCACAACCATATTTGTTCATTGAATCAGTCCATGAAATACGCTTAATTGGAGTCTTAAGATCAATACCCTTAACGTACTTCATGATCTTCTTCAAAAGACCTTCAGTGTAATCTTGGATAGTCTTTTCGTCAGCAAATGACATTTCCATATCGATTTGAGTAAATTCTGGTTGACGGTCACCACGAAGGTCTTCGTCACGGAAACAACGAGCTAACTGGTAGTACTTGTCAAAGCCAGCACCCATGAGCAATTGCTTGAACAATTGTGGTGATTGAGGAAGTGCGTAGAAACTACCTGGGTAAATTCTTGATGGAACTAAGTAGTCACGTGCACCTTCTGGAGATGACTTACCTAAAATTGGAGTTTCAATATCAATAAAGCCATTTTCATCAAAGAATTCGTGAGTAGCACGCAAAATCTTTGAACGTAAGATAATAGCTTGTTGTACCTCTGGACGACGAAGGTCAAGGTAACGGTACTTCAATCTAGTTTGTTCTGAAATTTCAACACCATTCTTAATTTCAAATGGAGGGTTCTTAGCCTTGTTCAAAACAATAATATCAGTTGCATCAACTTCAACTTGACCAGTCTTCATGTCAGGGTTTACTTCTGAACGCTTAACAACCTTACCCTTAACTTGCAAAACGTATTCGTTACCAAGTGAGTCGGCAATGTCCATTAACTTCTTACCAGAATCCTTGTTAACAACGATTTGAACGATACCTGCACGGTCACGCAAATCGATAAATACCAAGTTACCAAGGTTACGTACACGTTGTACCCAACCATAAAGGTTTACATTTTCACCAATATATTTTTCAGTAATATTGCCACAATAATCTGTTCTTTTTTCGATCTTTTCCATTATTTCTAGTCCTTTAATTCTTTCATTACCTTATTCATATCATTAATATCTTCAAGGCTAAGATCAATGGTCTTTCCATCTGCTAAACGCTTAATATTCAAGACGCCGTTAGCAAGTTCTTTTTCACCCAAAGTAATTACATACTTGGCTCCTTCACGGTCAGCCTTCTTGAATTGGCCCTTAAGCTTCTTTTGGTTAACGTCAAAATCAGCTTCAAAGCCTTGCTTACGCAAGCTTCTAGCAATCTCAATAGCCTTTTGTGCAGTTCCTTCACCGATGTTAGTAATGAAGAAATCAATGCCTTCATTCTTAAACAATTCTGGGTTTTGCTTTTCAAGAACAAGCATTAATCTTTCTTCACCAATACCAAAACCAACGGCTGGGGTTTCTGGACCATTAAATTCTTCAACTAAGTGATCGTAACGACCACCACCCAAAATGGTAGTTGCTGATTCCCAGAGGCTCTTATCTTCAACCATAAATTCAAAGATAACACCAGTGTAATAGTCAAGACCACGAACCAAGTCATCATCGATTACATAATCGATACCTAATTGATCAAGCATCTTTAAGATTGATTCAAAGTTTGCCTTAGAATTATCATCCAAGAAATCACGAATCTTAGGTGCATCTGGCAAGAACTTCTTATCACGATCATCTTTGGAATCCAAAATACGAAGAGGATTATCACGTAATCTTCTTTGGGAATCTTCTGACAATTCATCCTTAACTGGAGTGAAGTAGTTTACCAATGCATCGTGGTAATCTTTACGAACTTGCTCATTCCCTAAAGTATTAATGTGCAATTGGTAGTTCTTAACGCCAAGTTCACCTAATAAGTCATGACCCATCATGATAGTTTGTACATCAGCTAATGGGTTGCTTGAGCCGAAGCTTTCAACACCAATTTGGTGGAATTCACGTTGACGACCAGCTTGTGGTCTTTCATATCTGAAAGTTGATTCCATGTAGAAAACATTAAATGGCTTAACAACTTCAGGAGCATACATCTTATCTTCAACGTATGCACGAACTACGCCAGCTGTTCCTTCAGGGCGAAGTGCAATATGACGACCACCCTTATCGTTAAAATCGTACATTTGCTTTTCTACGATTTCGGAACTATCACCACTTGAACGAGAAAAAATCTCGTAGTTTTCAAAACTTGGTGTGCGAATTTCGCGATAATTTGCACGATTGAAAAAGTTTCTAGCAGTTTCTTCGACTTTTTGCCATGAGCCAGATTGTTCAGGCAAAATGTCAACTGTACCTTTAGGTTTTTGAACTCTCATTTAATCATCCTTTTTATATTTGATAACCTGTTAAAAAATAAAAAGCACCCTTGAAATAAATCAAGGGCGCTTATATTAGCACGGTACCACCTTATTGGTTACTACGATTAACGCTCGCAAAACGATCCATTATCTGGTAAAGGTGTCACAGACTGCGATCTATCTGCTCTCTCACCAACACAAGCAGTCTCTTTCAATAGATCATTGCTAATCTTCATTCTTTGTCATCGATAATTCTTTATTAGCTTATATTCTTTATTAGCTTATATTCTTTAATGCAATAAGTCAACCCATACGGCTGAATAATTTAAAGATCTAACACAATTGTGAATGGACCATCATTTTCAAGTTCAACTTGCATGTCTGCTCCAAATTCACCGGTTTCAACATGAAAGCTATCTGCTTCAAGCTCTTTATTAAAATCTTCCCATAATTTCTTAGACTTAGGCGGACGCATAGCATCCACAAAACTTGGACGATTGCCCTTCTTAGTATTAGCCATCAAAGTAAATTGACTGACACTCAAGATTTCACCACCAACATCTTTCAAAGATAAGTTAGTCTTGCCCTCCTCATCTTCAAAAATTCGCATCTTTGCAATCTTATCAGCTGCCTTCTTTACAACTGGTAGTTCATCCCCATTTTTGATACCGACTAATAGCATAAACCCCTTGCCAATCTTACCAACGGTTTTACCGTCAATATTTACTTGAGCATGGTTAACTCTCTGAATTACAACTCGCATTAATTATCTGACCTCTTAGTTTCATAAACATCTGGAATATCATGCAATTTACTTAAAATCTCATCAAGCTGTTGTGAATTTTTAACCGCAGCAGTTACATAGATATGTGCAATATTATCCTCATTAACCTTGCCTGAAATATTATTGATATTTTTAGTAAGTGAATTTAGCTTGTTAATTACATCACTGAGCAAATTAGAGCGATTGTAGCCGAAGACTTCAATATTGGCATTAAATGATTGAACGCTATTTTCTTCAACATTTTCCCATTCAACGTCAATTAAACGACCTTGTTCTTCTGCTTCTTTGGTAATATTTCTACAATCTGTTCTGTGGATGGTTACACCACGGCCTTTAGTAACATAACCAATAATCTTGTCACCAGGAACTGGGTTACAGCACTTAGCCAAATGAAGCATCAAGTCACTAACGCCTTGAATCATGACACCGTTCTTATGCTTGACCTTCATAGTAGAATTAGAATTCTTCTTTGGTTGCTCATCTTGAATAGATTGTTGCCCAGAGTTCAGAATCTTTTCTTCTAATTCCTTTTGCTTTTGCTTTTCATCCTCACGGCGCAAATCAACTGTTAAACGGTTAACTACAGCTTGCGCAGACAAATCACTAAAACCGACGGCAGCATATAATTCTTCAGTAGTATGGTAATTAAAATGATCAAGAATTTTTTCAATATGATCCTTATCCATAAAGTCCTTAGGCGCAAGGGCTTCTTCACGAATCATATTGGCTATCATCTGTTTACCGCGTTCAATACTTTCTTCGCGGTCTTGACTTCTGAAGTAGCGGCGAATCTTATTACGAGCTCTAGAAGTTTTGACCATGTCTGCCCAGTCACGTGATGGCGCAGCACTAGCTTGCGTCATAATCTCGATTACGTCGCCGTTTCTCAGCTTGTAATCAAGCGGAACCAGTTTATTATTAACTTTCGCACCTACCGCATGATTACCCACTTGAGTATGAATGGCATAGGCAAAGTCTAATGTAACTGATCCTTTTGGCAATTCATATACTTCACCTTTTGGCGTAAAGACATAAACACGATCAGAAAAGATATCACTCTTAACTGACTTCATGAATTCGCCGGCATCCTTGGTTTCGTCCTTTAATTCCAGAATTTCACGTACCATGTCAAGCTTTTCACCAGAAGAGCTTTCTTGGACACCAGTAAAGTTGCCACGCTTGTATGCCCAGTGGGCAGCAACACCGTATTCAGCAACTTCATGCATTTGTTCAGTTCTAATCTGAATTTCTAGTGGTCGACCGCCAGGCCCGATGATTGTTGTATGCAAGGATTGATAGCCGTTGACCTTAGGCATAGCAATGTAGTCTTTAAAACGACCAGGCATTGGTTTCCATTCTGTATGAACGGCACCCAAGACAGCATAACAGTCACGGACGTTCTTAACGATTACACGCACAGCAAGCAAGTCATAGATTTCATCAAAATCCTTGTGCTTATTAACCATCTTTTTATAAATGGAATAAATATGCTTAGGACGGCCATAAATCTCATATTTAATGCCTAATTCGTCCAAAGTCTTCTTCAAGGTCTTGATAGTATCAGCAATATACTTTTCCCGTTGACTTCTCTTAACATCCATTAAATTAACGATGCGGTAGTAAGCTTCAGGGTTTAAGTAGTGGAAACTCATATCTTCTAGTTCCCACTTAATAGTACCAATACCTAATCTATCAGCCAGTGGTGCATAGATATCCATTGTTTCAGAAGCAATCCGGCGCTGCTTGTCAGGACGCAGGTGCTGCAGAGTATGCATATTATGCAAGCGATCGGCTAACTTGACCATGATTACACGTAAGTCTTTAGCCATCGCAATTAACATCTTACGGTGATTTTCTGCCAAAAATTCTTGGTGAGACTTGTACTCATACTTGTTTAATTTGGTTACGCCATCAACAATAAAAGCAACGTCTTCACCGAACTTTTCCTTTAATTCGTCATTAGTAACTGGCGTATCCTCAACAGTATCATGCAAAAAACCTGCAGCGATCGTATCTGGATCCAAGCCCAATGTAGCTAAAGTCCCAGCAACTTGCGTTGGGTGAATAATATAAGGTTGCCCGGATGCCCGTTTTTGGCCAGCATGTGCTTTATTTGCAAATTCATATGCCTTTTCTACAAAAGCAACCTGATCATCATTCATATACTTTTTACAAGTATCAATCACTTGATCATGTGTCATTTCAATGTATTTAGACATTCTGGTCATCCCTTCTAACGGTAAATATTTTTATTCATTAATCCAAAGGCTTCAATTATTAAATAAATCAAGCCAAACATTAAATTATACAAAGCAAATTTAGGCAACATTGCCAAGCAAAAAACAATCGGCAACAATAGCAGCCACCATCTTTTCAGCTTTAGTTTCAAGATTAGATTACCTACATGATAAGCAATTGTGCTATCAATTATCATAAATAGTAGGCCTTCGCGCCAAACAATGGGCACATGTAAAAGACTTGAAACGTAAGGCAAGATCACCACTAAAATACTCCACCAGACAAGTGGCATCCATCGATAGGTGTTTAATTTTCTAATTATCGGAATGTTCTTAATTTTATCCCCTATTTTTCTCATTAAAAGTTTGTGCCTCTCATCAAAGTTTAATTTAATTGATAATATTTTACCACGATTATTTTTCTTTTCTAGTAATGGCAAGTCCAACCCAACGACCTTGCTTCATAGTAAGGTCGATCTTAAAGCCATTTTCATCTAATGATTTTTCAATCTTAGGCAATTGCAAGTAGTCAATTCCTGAAAAGATGACTTGTCCGCCTTCATTTAAGTGAGCATCCATTTGTGGAATAAGCTCTAGCAAAATTTCGGCTAAAATGTTAGCCACAATAATATCAAATTTTCCGTCTACATCTGCAAGCAAACTAGTCTTTTGAACACGAATATTTTTAATATCATTTAAAGCGGAGTTTTGTTCAGTTGCAGTCATTGATTCATCAGAAATGTCGGTAGCCAAGATATCAGTAGCACCAAGCTTTGAAGCTGCGACTGCTAAGATTCCTGAACCAGTACCAACGTCAACCACACTAATTGGCTTCTTCACGATTGCACGCTCAAGGCCCATCATTGCTAATTGAGTAGTCTTGTGATTACCGGTACCAAAGGCCAAACCTGGATCAAGCTTGATCAATTGTTGCTCCTTAAAGGCAGGCTTATAGTCTTCCCACTTAGGCACAATAGCCAAGTGACGAGAGAAGTTGATCACATGGTAATACTTTTGCCAAGCAGTGTTCCAATCTTGATCCTCAATATAGGAAGTAGTAATTTTTGCATCCCCAATATTAAGACCATATCCCTTAAGTTCCTGCATCTTGTCTTGGAACTTTTTAACTAATTCATCTCTATCTGCTTCTTCGTCAAAGTAAGCGTAGAAATATGTATCTTTAGGCAAATCTTTGATATCGTCCATATCAACAACGGTTGAATCATGAAGCCAACCCGCTTGTTCAAAATCGCTGCGGTTTCTAGATTCAACGCCTAAGGCATTCAAATTATCCATAGCATAAATGCTTAAAGCATCTTCTACTTCTTGACTAGTATCGATTTTAATAATTAATAATTTCATTATAGTAATCTCCTTTTGGGATTTTCTTTGTACAATGCTATCATGATAAAGGTGATAAATATGTCAAAGAAAAAGAATAAAAAAAACAAACTTGAAAAAACTTTAGTTGAAAAGATCTTAGATCAAAATAAGATCAAATATCGTCAAGCTTCATTTGCAGTCACCAAAGATAAAGGTGGCGTTGCACAGATGGACACTTCTATTCTAGAAGACAAAGAGCATTTAGTCTACAAAACGTTAGTCTGTGAAGGAAATAAAACTGGTCCATTAGTCGGAGTCGTTCCAATTACAGAGCATTTAAGCATGAAAAAATTAGCCAAAGTTTCCGGCAATAAAAAATGTGAAATGCTTCCTTTGAAGAAATTGGCTAAAACTACCGGTTATGTTCATGGAGCTAATACGCCAATTGGTATTTACTTCAAAGAAAAACTACCTATTTACTTAGATGATTCTATGAAAGACAACGAAGAAATTGCCGTTTCAAGTGGTGAATTAGGTCGAAGTGTTTTTTTAAATCCTGAAGATTTAGCAAAATTCTGTCATGCACCTTTTGTAGATCTAAAAGGATAAAAGCGCTTTCAAATTATTGCGTCATCATCTTCGTTTTATGTTAAACTAATCATGTACCGCATATAGAAACATGACAGATATAGAAGAAGATGACTGAACTGAATATATTATTAGGAATTGTTGGTTTTACAGTTGCTATGACTGCTGCGTTTATTGTTACAGCGGTGGCAATTTCAAATTAACCAAAATAAAATTGATAACATATTACATATATAAAAAGAGCAGCTTCATGTTGCTCTTTTTGTTTGCTTTCAGTTTGCCTTTCGTTATTAAGATAACTTTATTTTTCTAAAATTTTTATCTTATATACTGCCGTAACTCTTTTCACAGATTAGTATTTTTTACAAAATAATTACAATTATTGGGTACGATTGTTATTTTTTGTGCTAAGCTACATGTGTTAAAAATAATAAGCAAAGATGTTATATAACTTTTAACATTAAATCTTCCAAATTTCTAAAATACAAGGGGTTTAAAAGAATGAAACACAAAAATTTGGTTTTAGAAAATTATCTGTTGGCTTAGCTGCTGTTGCTCTTGGCACTACCTTTTTCTTAAGTAATGGTCAACTTGTTCACGCTGATGTAGAAAATGATACACAAGCTTCAGAGGCAAAAACTGAAGAAGTTGATAGTCAATCTCAATCAACTCAAAATCATGATGAAGATGTTGCAAAAGATGATCAAGCTAACCAATCTCAACAGGTAAAGGAAGAAAACGATTCTGCGGTTAATAAACAACCTGCTGCACAAAAAGATGATGAAGCAACTACTACTTTAAAGGTGGCTCAACATCCACAAACGCTCAATTCAAAACAACTGGAAGAAAGTAAAATCAACTCTAGTGATGTCACTATTAAAACCAATGATACAGACAAAGATACTGTAAATAACCTCAAAAAAGATACTTTAATAGCTTGTCAAGACCCAATTAAAGTTAACGTTAATATTAATTTCAAAAATGCTAATAAAGATATTACCAAAAACAATCCTATTCAAATTGCTGTCACTAATGCAGATGCAGACAATCAATTTAATCATATTAAGGTAAATACTAAAATTAGCAATAATGGTGATTGGAACATCCAATATGCAGATAATGGTATTTATAATGCACGTGGAAAGGCACTTCCTCTCCAACAGAATTGAAATTTAATTTTCATATTCTAGGAGACGATAGCACCATTAAAACTCCAACCATGGTAGCTCCCGTAGTAACAGTTAAATATGATGATAAAACAATACCTTCAACCCCTACTCCACTTTATCAAAAGGAATACACTCCATTTGAAGACAAAGTTAATGAATATGAGTTAATTAAAGGCTTTCATTTAGCAGAAACAACTGTAAAAAAAGAAAGTGAGTATGGTAACATCGGTGCCACTGATTACGATTTAATTAAAAATATTGATCCTAATGCCAAGATTACTAATGGAACAGTAGAATCAAATTCTGATCAAACTATCTATCAATGGGGTATTTATTTCAATTATAGTAAGGTGCTAAATAAAGATTGGAATGAATTACTGGATCCTAACTTCCAAGCCAAATTCGGTGGAGCACAAAAATTACTACCTACTTCTATTAAAGTATTCGAAGTTCCAAGTGATCTTTTACAAAATGGAAATGGAATTCGATTTGGAATTGGTGATAAGCTCCCGATACACCAAAATATAATCAATTTATAACTAATTGGAAAAAAGATAATAACGGCTATGCACCTACTATCTATAATTACATTACTTACGGTGCTAATGGATTACAACGTACACAGTTTGGTCAAGCATTAACTAAAGATTCTAAAGATAATACGATTACCTTTGGTAAAAAAGAAGGCAACACTACTTTTAATGCTGATAGTTCTTTAGGTAATAATGTAAATGGTAATACCGCCTACTTCATTCAGTTAGATACACTTAGCACGGTGTCTCCAGGCTCCATTCCAGTGCTTATTACGTCTAATTTTAAAGGTAGTGGGAAGAGCCAAGAAACGTATACTGAACCATTTTATTATGGAACAGCATCTAGTGATTCTGAACAAGAAGATATTAAAACTGTTACCCAACATGCTTCAGTTACTGAAAATGTTAACTATTACTATGAAAATGGTCCACATGCATCAAATCCTGTAACTGATAAACCAAATACGACAATAACTGTAACTTATACTCGTACTGGTACTTATGACGCAACAAAAGATCCTAATGGGAACCACATTGAATGGAGTGAATGGACTCCAGATAAAGATCAACCTCAATTTAGTGAAATCATATATCTAATACAGTCAGAGGCGTTGAAAATTCTGATCCAGCAACATATGCATTAAATAGTAAGGATATTAAGATCCGAACTAATGATAATAACGCAAACATTGATTTAATCAATTCTAATAATGGTTCTACAAGTATTAAAGGACTTTCATTAGATGGTAAAAATAACACTTATGAAATACCAACTTCTAATTGGGCAAATGGTACCAAAACTACCTACACTATCACTATTCCATACAAACTTCATGAAAACATCACCATTCACTATATTGATGAAGATAGTAAAAAAGAAATTGGTAATCCTTCTGTAATCTCTAACTAAGAACCACTATCTGTCACAACTATCAACCCTGCAACTAATGTCATTGAAAACTTACCTAACCATCATTATATTCTTGATACAACTGCAACAGATGGTAAAAATAATAATTTTGTTCTAAATGATGTGGTAATGTCAGATGGGACTACATTAAATCTTGATCAAAGTAATAACTTCTCACAAACTATCGCTTTGTCAAAAGACCAAAACCATGTTAATAGTTATGCAGCTAAAAACTTGGTCTTTGACAATACAGAGAAGCCAAATGATCAAGTATACTATGTATATTTCACCCATGAAACAGAAAAGCAAACACAAACTGCTACTGTAAACGAAGTAGTCAAAGGCTACTACGAAAATGGTCCAAAGCAAGGTCATCCTGTCCCAGATCGCTTCCAACCTAAAGACTATGATCTCTACTTTGTTCGTACACAAGATGTTGATCTAGTTACTGGCGTTAAAAAGGATTGGACTAATTGGTCACTCGATGCTAAGAAGACCAGTACTAATAATGATGGTCTTTCATTCAAGGCCATTCCATTTAAAGATCTTTACCAAGAATTAGATGATGGCTACACCATTGATCCTAATGGCAAATTTATCATCACCGATAACACTGGCAAACATGAAAGCGAACAAGCTTTAATTGTCAAAGGTAAAAACGGTGAAATCAAAGTAATTCCATTTAACAATGATGGAATTACTGCTTTACCAGAAAATGGCGTAATCGGTATTCAAGTTCCATATGCTATAACTACTCCTGCCCCAGAACCACAACCAGAGCCTAAGCCACAACCTAAACCAACACCTAAGCCACAAAACCAGATAAGCCTGTAACTCCTACTCCAACTAAGACGCCTAAGCACAAGAAACATATTCCTAAGAAGAATCATTCATGGAGCACTAACCATAATCCAAATGGTGAAAGCTTAGACCACAACAAGAAGAAGGATTACAACTATAACTACGTTCCTAAGGGTGAAGATTACAACCATAATATTGGTCCTAAGGGTCAAAATATCCCTACTAAGCAAAGTAATTTAGTTTCTTCAAAAGCAGATCATAACTCTGCTTCAGCCAATACTCTTCCAGAAACTGGTGAAAAGAAATCCAACTTAGGCGTAATTGGATTAAGTTTGGCAGCTGTAGCTGGCTTAATGGGATTAGCTATCAAAAAGCGTAAAAATTAAACAATAGCGCAAAAAATAAGGCTCCTGAAAAATCAGTAGTCTTATTTTTCATTTAGCACGACTTGGAATTTCAATAGTTGTCTTAGCAATAATGTGATCTTTAACTTTGTCTAAAAATTCATTTAGATAATAACCATCTTTTAATTCCAATTCATGATCTAAGGCATAAACAGTTAATGAATAGTTATGCGTCTTATCTGGTGGCATAGGACCTGTATAGCCCAATACTGGTCTTGAATCTTTTGGCAAAAACTTACTAATATTGCTGTTATAGCCTTGAACAAAATCAATATTTTGATGATATTGACTAATATCAGCAGGAATATCTTTGACAGGCAAGTTTGCAGCTAACCAATGAATCCAAGTAAAACCACAAACTGGAACTGAATCATAATCATGAAAATAAACTGCTAAAGCTTTTGCATCTTTGGGCACGTCAGAAACAAAAATAGGAAAAGAGCGGCTAGGCTTGCCTTCAATTTTTTGGTCTGCAGGTGCAAATTTGCCATAACGGTCAAATAAGTAACCGTTCATTGTTGGTATTTCGATTTTCATATTATCACCTCATGTTCATTATATTAGCCCTTGACTCAAAAAGGCTATCAAAAGCAAATTAAAAGAGCCAGAAAATCTGACTCTTTTTGCTATTCAATTTATTTAATCTGCATGTCTCCACTTCTTGTCTGTTAAGATACGTGCGGCAAGCAATCCTAACGGAAGTGCAATAACGATCATCAATGCTTCAGTAATCCAGTAAGCACCAATATTGATATTAGTAATACCGAGGTTGAAAACTGCGCGGTACATATACAGCCCTGGAACCATAATTACGATTGAAGGAACCGTAATTGCAATTCGTGGGAAACCAACCTTTTGTCTAACAATACTTGCTAAAAGCCCTGAAACAAGAGCTCCAATAAAGGCAGCCAGGGCTGGTGCCATATGACCATAATCAACTAAGCTAAGACGTAAAGTGTTCGCCATAGCACCCATGATTGCGGCAGTTGCGGCCATATTAGGACGACTGTTAAACATGATTGAGAAGCCGAATACCCCACAAAAACTAGCAATCAAACGCAAGAATGTTAGCATCCCTGAATTGAGATTCAACTTAGGCATAGAACCCGGATGCAAATTCAAAATCGTAGCCACTGCCCAGCCTGACATAGTGGCAATCGTAATTATCAAAAGTGCATAGGTCATTCGTTCAAGCCCAGATCTCATATCCAGCTTAGACATGTCCAGTCCTGACGTAATGAACGGAAATCCCGGAATTACGAACAGCATTGCACCGATATAGCCATAAGCATGATGATAATCTAAGTGGAAAATCATTTTGCCAATATGGAAAGATAAAAAGTAAACCGCACAAGCTACTGCAACGGCTACCGCAATTTTAGCTACAAGAGTCATCTTGCGCTTGCCCATAAGTGCTCGTACATAATTACCTACTCCTGCACCTAAAAAGGCACAAATGACTTCAGGCAAGCCGCCACCTAGCAAAAAGATAAAGCCTGCACAGGCTAAACCAGAACTAAGACCAGCAATTGCTGCTGAATAAGCTGATTTTTGATTTTCGATCTCACTCAAACGCTTGTGAATTTGACCAATCTTCCAATTACCGTGCCCAGCTTCAAACTGACGAACGAATTTTTCTAACTCATTCAACTTGGTCATGTTCACACCCGTTGCTGGCAAAGACAATGTCTGTGAATATGATTCATTGTCTACGTCAAAACAAGTATATTCAATTGAAACTAAGCCAATATCTGTTGAACAGGTAATCCCCAAAGTTCTAGCGATCGTATCCATCGAATCCCGCACACGCCAAGCACCGGTTCCGCAGCTCAGCAGCATAATCCCTACTCGGCCAACGATCGATGCTTTTTCAACTAGAGTAGCATCCTGTGCCATTGTCTTATTATCACTCTTGAAGAACTCCTCCCATAAAATCTTCATGTGATGTTTTTGCGACAAATGATATTCTCGTTCCTTTTCCTTCATTAGACTAATTTCTTTCCCTCATTTTTAAATTCGATTAAAATACGCTTCTCTATTTTAACACAGTAATTTTGAGTGGAACGTATTTTATATTTTTCAAAAATTAAGCATTCCATTTTACTATTTTAAATCTATAATGAATATATGAATTAAAAATAAAGGACGGTTTATAGTGGCACAATTAACTGATGAACAACTTGCTAGTATTGCTCATGATTTTTATCTCAGCAAGCTAAATATTGCGGAAATTTCACAAAAATATAACCTATCACGCTATTTAATCGCCAAGGCACTAGATGACGCGGAAATGCGTGGCATTGTTAAAATTAAAATCACGCAAGGCATCAAACGCAACCAAGTTTTGGAGCGAAAATTTCAAAAATTATTTGGTTTAAAAGAAGTCTTTATTTTAAAGGATTCAGAACATGGTAGCGATGATGGTGAAGCTGTGGTTAATTTTGCGGCTGAGCAAATTCAAACATATTTGCAAAATACCCGTATCGCTGGTCTCACCTGGGGCAGCACAGTGCGCAGCGTCATTAACAACTTTAATGAAGAAAACTTTAATAAGCTTTGCTTCGTTCAGCTCTTAGGTCACGCCATCAATTCAAATCGTCGCAAAAATCCTTTGATGCAAGAAGCAGCTGAAAAATTCCATGCTAAAAGCTTAGGCTTGCCTACGCCACTTTATATCTTGAATCCTAAGATTATTCCAGCTTTAAAAAAAGAGCCCTACTTCAAAGTAATTGAAAACTGCTACCATAACTTAGACCTCCTCTTTACGGGTCTGGGCACTATTGAATCATTTAAGACTAATCCATTTTTGGATAAAAACTATGGTCCTAGACTATTCCAAAACATCCCGGAAGAACAAGTAGCTGGTTTTATTATGGGACGGCCTTACAATATCAACGGTGAATTTTTCTCTGATTTTGAAAAACATATCTGCGGTATATCAATGAATGACATCACGCGAACACCAATCCGCTTCTGCATCGTCCGCAATCGGTTCAAGTCAAAAGCATTATTAGGCGCTTTGCGCAGCGGTATCATCACACACCTAGTTATTAACGATGGTCTAACTCAACGTGTATTGCGCGAAGCAGATTAACTTTTAGGGGGGATAATATGAAAAAATCAAAATATGATCTATGGATCGGAGCAATCAATTTAATTAACTGCTGCCTATTCATCTGTTCTTGGTTTGCAATCTTTGGAGCAGATTTCACAGCTAAAATCGCCTTCTTTTTCTATCTGTTTGCTTGGATAGGCGTAATTCTTAACGCAATTGCTATTGTCCAATCACATAATTTAAGCATTTCACTAGTAGGACCAATCTTAGGCGTTATAGGCAATGCACTTTATGGTTTTACAGCAGTATTAGCATTGCCTGCAGTGATTATTAACATCATTTCTGCATTCTTTATTTTTATGCAACATAATAATAAGAAAAAAGGATAATCAGATTAACTTTTCGATAAATCCGATCTACAATGACGGTAGATGTGATAATTATGGAATTTAGAGTAGATGACTGTATTCCAGATGTTGAAACAATTATGGCCTTAGCCGAGGATATCGCTGATTTTGATTTAAATGCCAAAAACCAGAAGATGTTCACGTAGGAAGGATTATCAATGCCTAAAGTTGCCCGAAGAAATTTGAATATAAAAATGCATCCCTGATCAACAAAAAAGATCGAGGGATGCATTTTTTTAGCCTAAATATGAAATTGCCACTTGCAATTGGGCCAGCTTCATTGCTGCCTGAGCCACATTTTTGCGATCAACATCAACATAAATCTCACAATGTTCTTCATCAAACTGATAGCCTGATCCAAGAGCGATATCTGCCGCAGTCTCATACAATTCCATATCTTCTTGATTAGGATCAAGTTTAAACAAAATACGACCGCCATCACTTACCCGGCAATTATCTTCATCTTCCTTAACCCACACATAAACGGTGTCACCATAAGAATCAATCATCATTGTAGCAATTTGCATGGTTTGATCATCAACCCATATAATCTTGGTCTGATCGGCCGCATATTGACCAATTTCATTATCTAATTTTTTTAGTTCGTCCTGTTTCATTTTTACCTCTAACTACTAGTTCATTATTATCATAATTTTAATTGTAACATATCCAGCTTTTCTGCTACATCCCCTTGACGGTAACCGCTTTCCAATTATACGGTATTATTATCACAAAACGGAGAAAAAATATGAAAAAACAAGATTTATCTGTTAAAAATGTTGTCGCTATGGGAATCGGTTCGGCTATCTATGTTATCCTGGCCCGTTTCACCTCTATTCCAACTCCTATTCCTAATACCAACATTGAGCTAGTCTTCCCATTTTTGGCTCTTTTTGCCGCAATCTACGGCGCTAAAGTTGGCTTTGCAGTAGGTTTTATCGGCCATACTTTATCTGATTTTATCATGTATGGTCAAACATGGTGGAGCTGGGTTTTGGCTACCGGTGTATTAGGTTTGATTATTGGATTAGCCAGCAAAAAGCTTGATCCTAAAAATGGTATTTTTGGCATTAAACAAATTCTGCTGTTTAATATTGTTCAAATCTTTGCCAATATCATAGCCTGGATAGTGGTTGCTCCTATCGGAGATATTATCATTTACAGCGAACCTGCCAACAAAGTTTTTGTTCAAGGAATTAGTGCTACCCTCTCTAACGGCATCACTATCCTAGTAGTCGGCACGCTTTTATTAAAGGCTTATGCTGGTACCAAAATTAAAAAAGGCAGTTTACGTAAAGAAGATTAGAAAGACTTAGGCATGACTGAACCTATTATTACTTTTAAAAACTTTTCATTTAAATATGACAGCCAAGCATTCCCTACGCTACAGGACATTAATTTAACTATTAATCGCGGTGAAAAAATATTAATTGCAGGGCCATCTGGCAGTGGCAAATCAACTATTGGTCGCTGCATCAACGGTCTGATTCCTAATATTGATACTGGAACAATTACTGGTGAATGCTTAATTAATGGCAAAAATATCAAAAAAACCGACCTCTTTGACTTATCATTCACTACATCAACCATCTTGCAGGACACTGACAGTCAATTCATCGGTTTAACTGTCGGTGAAGACATCGCTTTTGCATTAGAAAACGATTGTCGTCCGCAGAATAAGATTAGACAGACTGTTCACCGCTGGGCCGATGAATTAGAGATCAGCCATTTATTAAAGCAGGCACCACAGAGTTTATCTGGTGGGCAAAAGCAGACCGTAGCACTTGCTGGCGTCTTAATTGACGAATCTCCTATTCTGTTATTCGATGAACCACTGGCCAACTTAGACCCTGCTTCAGGGATGAAAACGATGGCGTTAATCGATCAAATTCAAAAGGAATTAAATAATGCGACGGTAATTATCATTGAGCACCGTTTAGAAGAGGTGCTCAGCCAGCCTATCGATCGTGTCATTTTAGTTAATGATGGCAAAATTATCGCTGATAAATCACCTAATGACTTGCTTCATCAAAATAAGTTAGAAGATATCGGTGTAAGAAGCCCTCTTTATCTAACTGCCTTAGTCAAAGCTGCTGTTGATTTAGATACGATTCCTGATCTAACTTCAATAGAGGCTTTGCCTGATGATGCTAAGATTGGACAAAAATTGCAAGAATGGACAGACGATGCTTCCTTAATTTCTACTAAAGAAGAAAAGCATTCCTTGCTTGAACTAAAAGGCGTGGGACATCGCTACAATCACTTGCAGGTTAATCCATTGCGTGATGTTACAACCACTATTAATAAGGGCGATTTTGTGTCTATTGTAGGACAAAACGGTGCAGGTAAAACTACGCTCTGCCGCATTATTTGCGGTTTTATTCCCAATGAAGGCAAAATCTTATTTGATGACAATGACCTATCACAATACTCTATTAAGCAAATTTCTGAAAAAATTGGCTATGTCATGCAAGATCCAAATCAGATGATCTCACAAAAGATGATTTTCGATGAAGTTGCCTTGGGGTTACGTCTACGTGGCTACAGCAAAGAAGAAATCAAGGATAAGGTTTTTGAGACTTTAAAAATCTGTGGCCTTTACCCTTACCGCCATTGGCCAATCTCTGCCTTGAGTTTTGGTCAAAAAAAGCGCGTTACCATCGCCGCTATCCTAGTTCTTGAACCTGACGTAATCATCTTAGATGAGCCAACCGCTGGTCAAGATTGGAAGACCTACACGGAAATCATGAGCTTTTTAAAGAAGTTAAACGATCAAGGCAAGACTATCATGATTATTACGCATGATATGTACTTGATGATGGAATACACTAATCGCTCATTGGTTTTTGCCGATGGAAAACTAATTGCGGACACTGAGCCGATTAGATTATTAACCGAAAACAGTTTAATTAAAAAGGCTTCTCTTAAAAGAACTAGTCTTTATGACCTAGCACGTAAATATAATCTAAAGGATCCTAATTACTTCGTCCGTGCCTATGTCGATTCAGAAAGGACCAGTAAAAATGCATGATCAAAACCAGATTCTAGGCTACCAGCCTGGCACCAGCTTTATTTATCAATTAAATGCTACTACGAAGCTAATCTTCATGTTGCTGGTCTCAGCCGCTTGTATGATCACTTATGATACACGCTTCTTACTTGCAATCTGTGTCTTCTCCATTATTTTATTCAAAGAAGCACAAATCAAATGGTCGCAGATTTCCTTTATTGTGAAATTTATCGTTGCCTTCATGATTTTAAACTTAATCTTCGTTTATCTCTTTCAACCAACCTATGGTCAAGAAATTTATCATTCACGCAGTATTCTAATTCATGCTGGCTACTTCACTCTAACAATTCAGGAAGTTTTCTACTTATTCAATCTGCTGCTAAAGTATATCTGCTCAATCCCGATTGTCTTATTATTCTTGTTGACGACCAATCCGAGCCAATTCGCCGCTAGTTTAAACAAAATTGGCATTAGTTATAAAATTTCTTATGCTGTGGCACTGGCCTTACGCTATATTCCCGATATTCAGAATTCATATTGGGCAATCTCCGTTGCCCAGCAAGCTCGAGGCAACGAATTGTCAAAAAAGGCTAAGTTATCGCAACGAATCAAAGGCACTTTAAACATTATTATGCCGCTCATCTTCTCTAGTCTGGAGAGAATCGATACCATCAGTACGGCCATGCAGTTAAGACGCTTTGGTTCTAAGAAGAAAAGAA
Source organism: Lactobacillus helveticus (assembly GCF_046109915.1). Lineage (NCBI taxonomy): Bacteria > Bacillati > Bacillota > Bacilli > Lactobacillales > Lactobacillaceae > Lactobacillus > Lactobacillus helveticus. Next base: position 767,986 of record NZ_CP151471.1, read on the forward strand.
CTTGGTATGTAGCTCAATCTTTTAAGAAAGAAGATTATTGGGTGATGGGATTGTCGGTCTTAGCTATTTTAATAGTAATTTTGCTCTGGCAATTGAATCACGGCCGCTTTTATAATCCATTCATGTAGCAAAAAAGGACTAATTTTGCATTAGTCCTTTTTATGTTTCTTCTTTTTATCATCGTCATCAATCGTGACAACTTCTGGCTTCTTAGGAATTGGCGGTGTAATAACTTCATAGTTACGCAACCGTTTTTCTAAGTAATCATCTAGTCGCTGCGTTATATCTTCATGAACAATAACTGCCATACACTCACCTTCCTTTTCTACATTATATATTAGAAATGCAAGTTAAATAAAGTGATAACCAAATAAGTCATACCGCTAGCAATTACTGGACCGGCGGCTACCCCTTTAAATACTACTACGCCGATGATCGTTCCTAAAACAAGTGCGACAGTTACTTGCGGTACGGCTGCCAACTGATCAACGCCATATCTTGATAAAATAGCTACGGCGATCCCGGCTAAAATAGCGATCCAACCTGCTGGCGATTTGAAGGTATTGATTAGCTCCTTAAAACCAATCTGTCCGGTAGCAATTGGAATTAAGATTGCTACTGAAATAACGGTAACGCCCCAATTAATTCCTTTGGCTTGAATCACTGGCAGCCACTTGCTGGCAAATGGAATTAATTTTAATGCCATTACCACGCCTGTAGCGATGATCAACGACATGTTTTTACCAACTAAGGCTACAACTAATACTAATGCTAAAAATAGCCAACTCTCCATATTCTTCCCCTTCATTTCATCTATCTTTCTTTTTAAATTTACACAAGAAAAAAGTTAGTGAAGATGGCTCACTAACTTTCAATTAGAATATTTTCATTATAACTAAATCTGCTTGAAAATAGAATTAGAGACCGTAAAATAGTTTGTGTAAGGATGAATGATTCCTTAAATTAATTTCTTAAAATATTAGAAAAAGGAGTTCCTTTCTCGTATGATTGGTTTAAACAAAAAAAACATACAGAAAGAAGAACTCCTTCATGAATGATTTTACCAAAAATATGGCACAAGCTCTATTCAATCAAGACAAAATAAACAATTTATTGTGCAAAGAACTCCAGCAAGCAGTTAATGACCTATTGAAAGCTGAACTGACTGCGTTTTTAGGCTATGATCCTTATGCCAGAGCTGGCTGGAATACAGGCAGTTCACGCAATGGTGTTTACTTTCGCAAGGTTGATACGCAGTTTGGCGAGATTGAAATCCAGGTGCCACGAGACCGTAACGACCTGTTTCATCAGCACACGCTGCCTGACTACAAGCAGCACTCCGATGTTTTGGAAAGTATGATTATCAAGCTATATTCCAAAGGCGTAACCACCAGAGAAATAGCCGACTTGATTGAAAAGATGTATGGCAGTCATTACAGCCTAGCTCAGGTATCTAACATCTCCAAGCAGATGATTCCAAAAATTGAGGCCTATCATCAGCGCAAACTCAGTGACAAGTTCTTCTGCGTTTATTTTGACGCTACCTACATTCCTCTGCGCCGCATAACCTTTGATCGTGAAGCAGTTTATATTGCCATTGGCATCAAGCCTAATGGCCACAAGGAAGTCATCGATTACCGCATTGATCCTAGCGAAAACGTCGAGAATTGGACGGAAATGCTTCAAGACATGAAGTCTCGCGGTCTAGAACAGGTTGAGCTCTTTCTTTCAGATGGCGTTGTTGGTATGAAGACAGTGCTGGAACAGACTTATCCCAAAGCCCATTTTCAACGCTGTCTAGTACATGTCATGCGCAATATCTGCGCTAAAGTACGCGTAGATGATCGCGAAATGATCATGAATGAATTCAAGCAAATCCATCAACAGCCAAATAAAGAAGCTGCGATCAAAGTCTTGCACGTCTTCTATGACAAGTGGAACAGAGCTTATAATCATGTCATCAGAAACCTCAAGGGGATTGAGCCAGATCTGCTGGTCTTTTATGACTATCCTAAACAAATCAGGGCCTCAATTTACTCCACCAATATGATCGAATCCTTTAACAACGTTATCAAGCGTAAAGCTAAGCCTAAAGCAGAGTTTCCAACTGAACAGTCGCTTGATACTTTTATTGGCATTCAGGCAATGAGCTACAACGAACGCTATTTCAATCGAATCCACAAAGGTTTTGGTCAGGTTCAGGATACCTTAGAATCCTACTTTGACTAAATAAAAGATTTAAAAATCGATCTACGAGAAAAATCTATTTACACAAACTATTTGACAGTGTCTAGAATTATTTTTTCTCAAGTCAAAATAAGTGAAAACTTATTATAAAAATGTCATAATAAAGATACTCAGAAAAATATATGTATACGCAGAGCCTATCTACCAAGATAGGCTCATTTTTGTAGTAAAAAAGCTAATCCTTGGTAGATTGGCTTTTTAGGTTAGTACATTTTTAGGGATTGAATTTAATTTTTCAACACGATTTTCTTCCATTTACGAATCTTGACTCTAAAATTTGTAAATGGCGCAACACTATTAATATGAATCCATTTATAGAGTGGCCATTTTGCTTTGGAAGTAGCCCACCTCCTTTGTTCAGGTTCAAACAACTCCTTATCACTTAACGTTTCCACCCAAGCACATAATTCTGCGACTTTTACATCTAACTGTTGAATCTGTTCAGCTAAAGAGACTGAACCATATTTTTGGTAAAACAATTGATAAAGTTCACCCAAATTATTCCACTTATACCCTTCTGCTGGAGTTTGCACTTTGATTCCAGCTTTTTCCTTTTCTTCCCATTCAATTAATAAGGTCACCCAGCCTAATTGATAAGACAGATTTTCAGACGGTGTTCTATCTACTTTTTCAACTCGCTTATCTTTTAACTCTTCTGGGATATCTTCAAATTCAGCAATATATTTTTGGTAACATTTTTTGAGTTCTGTAATTAGTTCTTCTTTATTTGCGTAAGTTTTCATTTGAAGCATCCCCCTTAGAGTTAAAGCTTAATTTCTTTTTGATTTGGTAAAAATACCTGCAATCAAAGCCAAAAGACTGAGTGTTAACCCTGCTAGCGTTAGATGAGTTTTATCTTCGCCAGCTTGTGGTAAATCATTTTGATTAGTTTTTGAGTTTTTTACAGAAGTTTCGGTCGCGGTGACACTCACTGCTGGTCTAATTGTCTTAAGATCGGAAGCGCTTTTATTAGATGTTTCCTTTTTAACTTGTTTTACTATTGCAGACTTAGATGGCTCTACTACGTGAGGTGTTACTGGTTCATCTGAAATAGATGGTTTATCACCTGGATCTGAAGGAATTGGATTTTCAGTTTGAGGAGTTTCCACCTCTGGTTGTTCCTCATCCCCAGCAGGAGGAGTTGGCTTTTCTTCACCTGGATTCTCCGGCTTTGGAGTTTCCTCGCCCTTATTTGGAACTTTCGGCTTAGGTTCTTCTTTATCCTTATTTGGATCCTCAGATTTTGGTTTCTCCTCATCCTTCCCTGGATCATCAGACCCCGGCTTATCCTTATTCGGATCTTCAGGCAATGGTGGCGGAACAATAAATTCATTGTCCGGCAATTTCGGAACCTTCGGCTTGCTTGGCTGCAAGTCCCAACGGTGACTTTCGCCGCCCTTTACGTTAACCACTTCAGCTACGATATTTCCATCAACATTAACATTCAAGGTCACAACGGCATTAGGTGCTAAAATGCTCCCCATCATGTAGCCCGAAGAAACATCTAGCTTTTTAAGCTCTTCACCAAAATTCCACAACACTTTATTGCGGCGAGGATGCGATTCACTTGGTGATAAAGTTACGTTATCATGATAAATCAACCTAGTTTGCGTGCTCGCAGTTAGTCCCGCATTACTATTTCTAATATTAACAATAATCGTTGGTGCCTCTTTTTCTTCAGAGATCCCCTTAATAGTAATCGGCTGCGGTGCCATCAGATATTGCGCATCCAAATCAACATAAATATTATTGAACTCATCTTTTTTAGCATTGGAGACATCAATATAGCGATTATTCATATCGTTAAAATTGACCTGCATCCCTTCAGACTGCTTATTTCTAGCAAAACTGTTGCTATTCAACTCCAACTTCTTAAATTCACGATCTATATCAATGTATTTATGTCCCAGATGAATCTCATCTTCTTTACGCAGATCTTTGGCATGCAAATGGTCCAGCCGCTTTCCATTCACAAATACCTGATTGCCTTGCTTTTGCACATTATCGCTATCTTTTCCCACTACTACTGTTTGATCTTGAGCCCTAACAGCATTAGCCCCAATATCTTCTATCTTTTCGATGTAATTGACATCTTTAGTAGCAGTTAAATTGTGACTTTCTCCCCTAGTTCCAAACTCATTGCCAGAATGATAAGTCTTAGTGGCAACATTACCATTAGTATCTGCACTAATATTAGTTTCCTTTGAAAAAATATGGAACATCCCAGCCACGCCTAATACGTTGTGCTTGTTTTGATCTTCTGCAATCTCACCAACCATAGTCAAATTGCCATCTACATCCTTAGACTCTGTCTTATCTTGATAAATACTAAAGTCTTCATGTTCTTTTTCACTACTTGTTTGCGTAGTCGGCACTTTTTAAAAAACTATAGCTTGTACAGGATCATTAAATATGCTCGCTCCCCAAAAAACAGTAGTTCCAGCCATTATCACTTTTAATTGTTTTTTCATATGCTTTAAACTCCCAGTAAAACATATTTTAATTTGGTAGCTGGAAACTGTCAAATCTTTTGTGTAAATAGATCTTTCTCATAGATTGATTTTTTATTCTTTATTTAATCAAAGTAAGATTCTAAGGTGTCCTGAACCTGACCAAAGCCTTTGTGAATTCGGTTGAAGTAGCGGTCATTGTAACTCATTGCTTGGATGCCAATGAAAGTATCAAGCGACTGTTCAGTCGGAAACTCTGCTTTAGGCTTAACCTTGCGCTTAATGACGTTGTTAAAAGATTCAATCATGTTGGTAGAGTAAATTGAAGCTCTGATCTGCTTAGGATAATTATAGAAGACCAGCAGGTCCGGCTCGATGTCTTTCAGGTTTCTTATGACATGATTATAACTCTTGTCCCATTTGGCATAGAAGGCATGCAATACATCAACAGCAGCTGCTTTATTGGCTTGCTGGTGAATCTGCTTGAATTCGTTCATAATTGCCTCGCGATCCTCCACGCGTACTTTAGCGCAGATATTACGCATGACATGAACCAAGCAACGCTGGAAATGAGCTTGAGGATAGGTCTTTGCCAGTGCTGTCTTCATGCCCACAACGCCATCTGAAAGAAAAAGCTCTACTTGCTCTAAGCCGCGAGACTTCATGCTTTGGAGCAGCTCCGTCCAGACTTCAATGTTTTCATTGGGCGCAATGCAGTAGTCGATAACTTCCTTGTGGCCATTAGGTTTGATACCAATGGCAATATAGACAGCTTCACGTTCAAAAGTTTCTCGGCGCAGAGGAACGTAGGTAGCGTCTAGATAAACGCAGAAGAACTTATCGCTAAGCTTACGCTTGTGATAGGCCTCTACCTTGGGGATCATCTGCTTAGAAATATTGGATACTTGAGCGGGGCTGTAATGGCTGCCATACATTTTTTCAATCAAATCAGCTATCTCTCTGGTAGTTACGCCTTTAGAGTAAAGCTTGATGATCATGTTTTCCAACACATCTGCATGCTGCTTGTAGTCAGGCAGCGTGTGCTGATGAAACAGGCCGTTGCGGTCTCGTGGCACCTGGATTTCAATTTTGCCAAACTGCGTATCCACCTTGCGAAAGTAGGTACCGTTCCTAGAATTGCCGGTATTCCAGCCGTCTCTTGCATAAGGATTATAACCTAAAAAGGCGGTTAATTCAGCTTCTAACAAGTCATTAACTGCTTGTTGTAATTCTTTACGCAATAAATCATTAATTTTGTCTTGATTGAATAGAGCTTGAGCAATATTTTTGGTAAAATCATTCATGAAGGAGTTCTTCTTTCTGTATGTGTTTTTTGTTCAAACCAATCATACGAGAAAGGAACTCCTTTTTCTAATGTTTTAAGAAATTAATTTAAGGAATCATTCATCCTTACACAAACTATTTTACAGTCTCGGTAGCTGTATTAACTATAAGTAATACTATACAAATAAAATATTAAACTATATTTTTTATAAATCAATCTAATTAGGCGCCACGCATAGATTTGAACGTTAATATACCCTGAATTTTTATTTAAGTCAATATTAATAATTACTTATAAAATGCTGATTTTACATTTTTAATTATTACTTAATTTACATTTTCAAGCTAGAACTACGGTTAAAATTAAAAATACGTATCTCAATTATTTAAATTAAAATTTTTAACTTTAGCTAATAAATGCATCATATTTTAGACATTTATAAATTTAATCCAAATTTTGGCAAAAAACAAAAAAGCATGCGCAATGCACATGCTTTTAAGGCAAATCTACTTTTTAGTCTTTAACTTCTTTAATAGCATCAATAATTGTACCATCACGGTATTCAACTAAAGCTACAGTACGGTCAGTATATTCAAGTGGCTTTGGTACACCAACTTGTTTTTCAGCCATCTTTTGCAAGTCATGAATGTCCAAAATATTAAGTCCTGGTACATTCTTAAATGCATCAATCAAGTCCTTGCGGGCTGGGTTAATTGCAATGCCTCGTTCAGTAACCAAGACATCGATTGATGACCCTGGTGTAACGATAGTTTCAACGCTAGGTACAACAGTAGCATTTCTACCACGAACAAGTGGAGCAGTAATAATAGTCATCTTGGCACCTGCGGCAGCATCTTGGTGACCACCAACAGCACCACGAATGACACCATCAGAACCAGTCATAACATTAACATTGAAGTCAGTATCAATTTGCAATGCGGACAAGATAGAAACATCAAGGTTGTTTACTACTGCACCCTTGTTATGTGGATCCGCATACCATGAAGCGTCGATTTCTTGTTGGTTCTTGTTGTTAGCCATAGATTGAGCAGCACCCTTATCAAAGTCCTGAACATCCATCACTTTTCTGACAAGACCTTCTTCAAGCAAATCAGTAGTAGGCTTAGTAATACCGCCCAAAGCAAATGAAGCAGTAATGCCATCCTTAATCATGCTTTGACGAAGATAGCGAGTAACGGCTAATGCGGCACCACCTGAACCAGTCTGGAAGCTAAAGCCTTGCTTGTAGTATGGTGAGTTAACAATAACTTGGTTAACCATTCGAGCAATCTTAAGTTCCTTCGGGTCCTTAGTGAAACGAGTAGCACCTGAACCGATCTTGTCAGAGTCACCTACTTTATCAACCTTGACTACGTAGTCAACTTGATCTTGCTTGATTGAAGCAGGGGTGTTTGGATAGTCAACAATGTTATCAGTTAAAAGAACAACCTTGTTAGCGTATTGAGCATCCATTAAAGCATAGCCTAATGAACCAAATACAGCATCCCCATCTTGACCATTAGCGTTACCTGCAGGATCTGATACAGGTACACCTAAGAAGGCAACATCAATCTTGATTTCTCCTTCTTCGATTGAACGAGCACGATTACCGTGTGAACGGAAAATTACAGGCTTCTTCAAGCCGCCGTGAGAAACGAAGTCACCAAGTGAGCCACGCATCCCTGAAGAAGTAATGTTAGTAATAACACCCTTTTTGATAGCTTCAATTACCTTATCATTCATGACACCAGTCAATGAACTTGGAGCCAAAGTCAAATCCTTGTAGCCCATAGCAATGATCTTGTCCATGACCATATTAAAGATGTAGTCACCATTTCTAAAGTGGTGGTGGAATGAAATAGTCATGCCATCTTTCAAGTTATTCTTGATTACCTCATCAAGAGAAGCAACGACCTTATTTTGGCCAATAGTTACGCGAACTGTTGGAGCTACACGCTTTACTTCTGGATGACCAATTTCAGTAGTTTCAAATGGCTTTAAACCCATTTTATTCATTAAATCGTCTGGTAATTCGCGTTTTACTTTATTCTCCAATGTAGTTACCTTCTTCATCAATCAAGTTAGAAGCTTTAGCAGTTTCAAGTACACGGGTTGCCTTTTCTACAACTGGCTTATCAACCATCTTGCCGTTAAGTGAGATAACGCCGCTGCCCTTAGCCTTGGCTTCACGAATAGCATTTTCAACATTTTTAGCTTGTTCAATTTCTTCTTTAGTTGGATTGAAGACCTTGTTAACCATAGCAATTTGACGTGGGTTAACCAAACTCTTACCATCGTAGCCTAATTCGTGAATGTAATTAGTTTCACGGTAGAAGCCTTCAGTATCCTTCATGTTAGAAAATACGGTATCAAAGGCATAAACATCAGCTGCACGAGCTGCTTGTAAAACCATGTTGCGTGCAAATTCAAGTTCGCGGCCATCTGGATAACGGTGGGTGTGCATATCAGCGGTGTAGTCTTCACCAGATACGGCAAGTCCCATCATAAGTGGCGTAGCTGTGGCAATTTCTGGAGCATTCAAAACGCCCTTGGCACTTTCAATGGCAGCCATAACACCGATTGAGCCCTTTTCAATGCCATATTCATCTTCCCAGTGTTCAATGTCCTTAACCAATTTTTGAATCATTGCTGCAGATTCGGTCTTTGGCAAACGAATGACATCAACACCAGCCTTGACCATGGCACGAACATCTTCATCATAAAATGGCGTATCCTGACCATTTACTCTGACTACGATTTCAATGCCGCCAAAATCAACAGTCTTAATTGCTTCATAAACCAGCATTCTAGCTGCATCTTTTTCAGTCAAAGATACTGAGTCTTCTAAGTCAAGCATAATTGAGTCGGCACCATAGATACCTGCATCTTTAATCATGGCAGGATTGTTGCCGGGAACGAACATCATGGTTCTACGTAAACGATTTTTAACGTAAGTCATTTAAAGCACCTCCAAGTCAGGCTTATCTTGTGTTTCAGTTGCACGTTGAGCAACTGCTAAAGTACGAGCCTTAATTACACAATCAAGTGCACCCTTGTCAGTTGCCTTAACCTTGGCATTTTCCAAACCGTACTTCTTTAAGGTTTCGGTGATCACTTTTTCAATTTGATCACCATATGCTTTCTTAACTTCAGATTCCAAATCGATTTCAATGCCGTTAGAACCTTTAGAGATCATGATTTGAATATCAGAACTTTCAAGAGTTCCTGCTACGGCAGTAGTTTTAATTTCCATCAATATTCATTCCTTTCTCAATTCTCGATTGCAATTCACTCATATTTTGCTTGATAAACTCATAGGTAGATTCTGGCACAAACTTATTTATCTTGGTCAAATCTCCATCCTTGATCCATTGTCTTACCTGAGTAGCAGTCACAATTTGCCCTGCCTTCTCTAGGCGCTTAACAGTAATCACTTCAATATCAGGACCAAGCTCATGAGCCAAACTAACATTATAAAAGTTCGTCGTACGTGAAATAGGTTCTTGACCGATATAACGACGGGCAATGTTCAAAGCAGGTGCAATCTCATTCTTGAACACTGCTGCATCGACTGAGGTTTGGACGTCAATCAATTCATCAGGTGATTTTAAGAAGTAAGCTGGGAAAGTTGCTGGAGAAACCATGTAATCGCCACCTGAAACAACTTTTATATTAGCAAATTGCTTGGTTCCTTCCTTAACCAGCTTCATTCTTTCGTTAAAATTAAACAAAGAAACATCATTAGCCACTACGAAGACATAGACTAAATCATTTTCTTCACTTGCCATCTTAACCAAGTGCTGATGCCCCAAGGTAAAAGGATTGGCATTCATTACGATCGCTGCGATCTTCTTATCTGCTTGATCCTCTACCTTTGGCAAGTCACTCAAGAAATCATTTATATCTGGCATCCCGTTCTCTAAAAAGGCTGCCTCATCTGTCTTAGCCAGCAAATTAAAATGCAAGTGTTCAAAACTAGTCGCATACTTAGCCTTAGTAAAAACGAATGAATGGTAAATCTTCTGTCCAGCTAAATACTGCATCAAGTTAGTAACGACCTTGTTAAAGCGTGCGCCTTGCGTATCTTCATTAATCACGCCCACATACTTCAACACATTACCGGCAACGCTGCCTGTACCAACTAGATTGCAATCCTCATCCACCAAACCAATCGTATGGTCGATCTGATCAACTTCTCTTGCACTAAAATTATGCAAATCTAAAGATGAAAGCAAATTCTCCCATTTTTGACGAGTTGCGGCATCACTTAAAAACAAATCAACTACTTTATCCATTGATATGCCACCTTACTATTATCAAAGAGCAAGTAATCTTTTTCACAAAGAACAGTTTACTCCTGCCATTTTAATATTTCAAATTTGTGCTTAGTTTTTCAAATTTTGCAAAAAATTGCTAATAACCTTGTGCACTTTAGCTGGCTGTTCTGCTTGAGGCAAGTGTCCACATTCCGGAATAATCGCGGTTTCGACCTTTTCATTCAGGAATTTAATTGCCTTAGTAAAATCAGGATTGAAGAATGGTGATTTTTCACCAGCAATTACCAGCATCGGCACAGGACTATCCATAATCATATCGCGCCAATCTTGTTCGGCATGCTCTACTAAGCAGTTGTAGTTTTCCTCAGGATTATATGGAAAGGCTTGGTATTCATTTTTGGCATCTTGGAACATTTTTTCATCAATATGATGGTAAAAAGCCTTGCCAAAATCGAACTTTAACATTTCTGGATAGTTGTCCCAGGTTAAATCCTTAAAACCATATTGCCAGGTCTTATCGGCAATCATCTTAGGTGACTGATCCAAATCGACCATAGCTTTAAGACGGCCCTTGCCATAGATAGATAAGTAAGCCCAAATGTTGGCAGCTCCCATGGAATTGCCGATGGCAACTACGTCATGCAAATCCAGCTCTTCCATCAATTCTTCTAAGTCGACGGCATGACGGCTGATTCGTTGACCGCGATAAGTACGCTCGGATTGTCCTTGATTGCGCGGATCAAGCATGACAAAGCGATAACGATCATTAAAAAGTGTAATTAAGTCTTGCCACATTTGACTAGAACCGCCAATACCGGGGATGCCCAACAAAACGGGACGATTTTTTTCTCCTGTATCGCTGTAATGCAGCATGACATCATCATTTGTTTTAAATTTCATTTTGATCCTTATTTGTCTTCTTAGTTTTAACCTTATTATCACATAAAAAAGCAATCTGGTTTCCCAGATTGCTTTTTCTACCAAACACCAATAATTTTCATCCAAAGTGAACCTACAATACCAAAAATCAGCATGTAGAGAATTCCCAAGATGAAATTCATCTTCCACCATTCTTTTTGCTTAACATAACCCGTCGTAGCCAAAATTGAAGCAGGACCATTAGCATAGTGAGTAGTTGAAGCATTAATTACACCAGTAAAGGCTAAAAGCATAGCTGAAAGGCCAAGTGGAGCACCCATTGCAGTAGCCACAGTTAAAAATGGCAAATAAAGAGCTGTCATATGAGCTGTACCACTAGCAAAGAAGTAGTGCGTGTAGAACATTAATAAAATTAATACTACAAGAACAAATCCCCAGCTAATGCCGTGAACTTCGCTTTGAATAAATTTAGCAAACCAATCAATGAAGCCGTAAGAAATCAACTTGCCAGCCATGAAGATCAAAATTGAAAGCCAAATCAAAATATTCCAAGCACCAGTTTCATGCAAAGCATCTTCCATGCTTAACACACCAGTGATTAACAAAAGCGTTACTGCTAAAAATGCAACAAAGGCTGAGTCAAGTTGTGGAATCTTGAAGAATCCTGAAAGAACCCAAAGTAAAATTGCTAAAGAAAAGACACTCGCCATAATCTTTTCTGGTTCAGACATTGGTCCCATTTCTTTTAATTTGTCGTCAGCCCAATCTTTAGCATTAGGAGTTTCCTTAATCTCAGGTGGATACATCTTGTAAATGACAATTGGGATAATTAATGTAGCCACAATGACTGGAACTAAACCTGCCCAGAACCAGCTAATCCAACTCATTTGATAGCCTTTTTGTGCAGCCATCTGTTGAGCAACCAAGTTAGGAGCAGCACCAGTAATAAACAATGCTGTTGACAAAATATTTGCATGAAAGGCAGTGAAGTCTAAATATGCACCGATCTTTTTTCTTGAAGGATCGTGGGGATTAGACTTGTAACTCTTAGAAATTGATTCAACTACAGGCCAAGTTACCCCACCAGTACGAGCACTGTTAGATGGAATAAGTGCACCCATGATTAATTCCAAGCCAGTAACAGCATAACCAATACCGATTGATCGCTTACCGAACTTCTTAATCATTAAATAAGCTACACGGTTACCTAAACCAGTCTTGCTAATACCATGAGCCATGATAAAGGCCATAGCGATTAACCAAGCAGCAGAGTTCCCAAAAGAACTCAAAATACCAGTTTGCACTACAACGCCCTTGGAGTTAACTACATCTTTAACTGGAGCTAAACCAACTAAAACAGTTACTACCATTCCAAGCAATGTTGTACCGCCAATTGGCAGCGGCTTTGTGATACATCCCACAATCGTTGCAACAAATATTGCAAACATTTCCCAGGCTTGAAGTGATAAACCGCTTGGTCGCCATGGTGTGATTAACCACAGCACTATACCTACTACTAAAGGCCAAATAAAGCCTTTATAATTTACCTTCTCTAAATTTCTCATTTCTCTCCCCTGATGAGTATCAATAAAAGAATCAATTCAAAAATGAATTTTTTCACATAGTATTATATACCTTTCAGGAGGAATTTAAACTATTTTAAAAATAAAGTTATTTTTTATGTTTTTTAAAATAAAAAGAACAAGTACATTTCTGCACTTATTCTCGAAAAATAGCAAAATTAAAAACCGCTTCAATAGCTTTTGGAAGAAGTTTAGCGGTTTTTAATTAATCCTAAACAGTACCACCGTTTTTTAACGGTTTTGCACTAAAGAGGTGCGGCAGTCGTAATGCCGACCTCTTTTTTCATTTTCATTATATCACATTAGCCAATATTATCCCAAGGCTTCAAGTCTACTGCTGGACCTTCAGCAAGTTCAACTTGTTCCTTAGTCAAAAATTCTTTTTTAACGACAACATCGTAAACGTAGTCTTCAAACCATGTTTGGCTCATCTCGTAAAAGCCCTTGTGACCAAACTTGTCGCCCCAAGAATTTTCGACCTTCCACTTGCGGATATGGCCGTGATCTTCATCAACACCCACTAAAGTCATATCGTGAGTCGCAAAGCCTTCACCGGTATTCAAACGATCGGCCTTGCTCATCTTAGTGTCAACGCCAAACAATTCATCGGTCTTGTAAAGTTCGGTATCTAAGTAACCAGTCTTTCTTTCCATTTGCTTCAAGACGTCGTTACCAAAGATTACGGCATCCCCCGCCTTAAGTTGTGCCACAGCAGCGTTAGCCAAGTATTCGATTGGCACATTCAAAAACTTAATTTGGTCGCCACCTTCAACGTTGTCGTAAAGTGGCATGTGGTAAAGCTTGTTAAATGCGTGGTTGGGGCAGTTGGACAAAACAACATAGTCATCAAACTTAAAGTCCTTGAAGTACTTTTGTACGAAGGCTTGTGGAGTCAAATCCTTCTCCAAATGATACTTCTTGTCATCATCACGATATTCCAAGTCAAACTTCTTTGGTGGTTCACCCAAAGCTACAGCAACCATGCGATAAACTTCACCCAAGCACTTTTTCTTGGCAGCTTCAAGTTCATCTTGCTTGCCTTCATTAACCAACTTACGTAAAAGCAAAGCATCTTTTCTTTCCTTACGTGCAAGTGAATCAATTAAAGCAGTCGTGTTGTTAGAGTTGAAACTTTCAGGCATTGCATATGATGGCACTACACCATACTTCTTAACCAAGTTAATGGCCATGCTCCAAAGGCCGCCATCTTGACCAGCGAATTCAAGCCAAGATTGAACTTCACGATCGTTGATTGGCTTATCAGCCAACTTGATCATTGCGTTATAAAAAGCGTTAGCTCTTTCAATCTTGTCCCAGAAGAAATTATAAGCTTGAGAGAATGTGAAGTCCTTCACCTTATTCTTCTTACCAAAGTAGTGACGCAAAACGTTCAAAGTAGCGAATTCCCAGCAGCGGCCAGAGTGCTTTTGATCAGTAACGCCGCCAACGTCTAATTCGGTAGAAAAGACGTGATTCAAGCGTTCAGAAACGCGATCATTGAATGATGCTTCGTATAAGCCACTGCGACGTGCAGCACGGGATGCAACTTTATTTTTTTCATTAGAGTTAAAGTCCGCTGAAAAGCCAGCGAGTTCTTGTTCTGAGATAGCTGTCATAGTATACCTTCTTTTCCATATTTTAATCTTTTGTTAATTAATAATACCTGACTAAAGAAAAATAGCAAGCATATTTGCTCACTATTTCATTTAGATAATTTAATTGTTACCTTCAGTAGAGTCTTTCTTGCTCAAACCGATAGTAAAAATTTGAATCATCACTTTATTGTTGCTGAAGCGTTGAGTGACACCAGGGATGTCGAAGTTGTTGAAGACAACCTTGTAGCCAGCCTTCTTAATCACTTTAAGCGGAATTTCACTGCTGTAAAGATCATTAATGCTTTCACCTGGCATCCCTCTCAAAACGCCTGAAGAAGTCAATTGCTTACCATTTTGATCAAGATCAATAAAGTTGATTACTGCTTCTTGAGTTTCAGTTTCAGGATTTTCTGAAGTTTCAGCCATCTTAGGTTCTGGAATAACTGGCTTTTCAACAGGTTGAGGTGTTGGTTCAGTTGCTGGAGCAGCAGGTTGCTTTTCTTTAGGTTCTTCAACTGGCTTAGCTGCAGCAGGTTCTTTTTTTCTTCAGCAATCTTTGCAGGAGCCTCTTCTGCTGGCTTTTCAAGAGCCTTAACTGCTTCAGTATCAGTTGCCTTATTCTTGCCAACCTTAATTACCAAAATGTCGTCCTTCTTGATCGGCTTATAGGTTACCTTGGTATCCTTGCCTGGATCTTCTGGCGTAATAGTTACTAAGTCGCAGTTGTAGCCCTTAACCTTAGGCAAAAGAATGCCGCTTTCTACTTGGGTAGCATCGGTTGCACTGGTCTTGTAAATTGGTTGCTTAACATCCTTAAGTTCCTTGTTATCAGGATCTACCGGAATAATGCGGCCGTTTGGTGCATAGTTAACGGTCTTTTCGATTGAATCAACACCCTTAATGCCATTAATCATCTTCTTGTCGGCATGGTATCCAGGCACGACAGGAACAACCACATCGCTAAATGATTCTTGATCTGATTGCCAAGGAGTGGTGTACTTGCCAGCTTCGATGATCTTTCCGGTGATTGGACTAGCGGTAACGGTACGCTTAAAGTCAATGGTTTGAACATTGTCCTTAGGTGTTAATTCACCTGCACCATCATATTTAACGACAAAATTGATTTGACGAGAATATGCACTTGGATCAACCAATTCATTAGGATGATCGGCATCAACGCGAATAATTGGCATTTTGAAAACTGGAACAGTGGCGGCAGTATTGCCATATTTTTGATAATAATCAGTTGATGGATCGTTAATGTAGAAATGGTTCTGCGAACCTTCCATTCTGAACATACTACCAGCTTGATTTGCATTCTTACGTTGCAAGTTGATGTATTCAGGGTTGTTAAACTCGATAGTGTCGTTACCACCAGTACCCCACATAGTGATCATACCTGCACGTGGAGCATTAGTTACCCAACTCTTTTGCCAAGTTGCTACGTCCTTAGCACTATCTTGTAAGTCTAAAGTACCGCCATTAACTTCGACTCTAAAGGTCTTACCATTATTGGCCATACCACCACCAAAACTGATCATTGGTGCAGAAGCTTCAGAACTTGTACGCTTAATGGTTAAGTTAGCGCCCTTGCCAATACGAGCTTCGGCATTGTTATCACCATCTGCGTAACCAAGCATGATAGGACCCCAGTGATCGCCGGCGTGACCTAAGTGAGTATCTTGCTTACTATTAATGGTTACATTTGCGCCATCTTGTACGTCAAGGTGTCCGGCTTCAATTGCAGTTGAACCACCAGTACCAGTATTAATGGTTAAGCTACCATGCTTCTTAACGCGGACTACACCACCAGTAGCTTCATCAATAGACTTACCTTGAGCACCAGCACCTTGGTAGCGAATGCCCAACATATCATGGTTCCTGTTAGGATCGTAAGTATTATCTGATTGTTTACCATAGTGCCCATCTGTGTTAACAGTTAAATTAGCACCTTCATCAATGACAGCATTACCATGAGATTTATAAGCACCGATTATGATGGCAGCATTACCATCACTACCAGCAGTAGTTCTAAGTGTATAATTTTTTGCGGTAAGTTGAATAATTAATTAAAAAAGCTCAAATCCTTTGAAATTGGACTTGAGCTCAAACAAAAAGACCAGTAGTCTGATGTTAACGAAAAAAACACATTAGAAGCTGGTCTTTTATGGAATCTATTATAGCTGATATCGTAAAAATTATTAAGTCTGAAAATAATGTTATTGCCCGTGAAAAGGCATTAATGTGCTATTTCTTTGATCTGATTAGAGAATTGATGACAGCAGCACTAGAAGAAGTTGATGCTGGTCTAGTTGAAGAGACTAAAAAGCAAGGCTATCAGATCGAGAAGAAAAATAAGCGTTCAGTTGTGACTGCCTTTGGTGAAATCAGCTATTGGCGCAGAAGATATGCTTGTCCTGGCAAAAAGGCTAAATATCCACTGGATAAGCTGATGGGCTATGACAAATACAAGCGTTACAGTGTTTTGGCAGTGAAGGATATTTTGCAGGTTAGCGCCGTGGCAACTTACCGCAATACTGCTTTAGCTGTTAATACTCTCTCCTGTTTCAATATTAGCCATAGTCAAGTTGGCAAGCTGATTGTGCAAGCAGACAAACAGATTAAAGCACAGCAGCAGTCTGAGGAAAGATACGATGGTATTGCTCAAAAGAAAAAGGTGCCAGTGCTTTATCTTGAAGGCGATGGCGTTGTGATTAAAGGCACCAAGAAGCGACTGGAATTTCATCGCTATCAAGTCTGCGAGGATATTATTAATTTAAGCAAGACGCGCAGAAAGAGAGTACAGGCCAAAGAGTTTGTTTCTTTAAGCCGCTTGGATGCTTTGCAAGAAATTAAAGCTTATTTAGCCAATACCTATGACTTAAGCGATACTTTAATCATCAGTAATGCCGATGGCGGTGCTGGCTATGCCAAGAAAGACTTTGATGAAATAGTTGGCTATTGCCGGCAGCACGAACACTTCTTGGATGTCTTTCACTTGAACAAAAAGATTAAAGATCGTCTAAGCTTCATGCCGGCCATGCAAGGCAAATTGATCAGTGCAGTTGAGTTTAAATATGACCGTCACTTGACTGACGTGATTTTAGACACGATTGAAAGCAATCTGATTGATGAGCTGAATACGCCAGAAAATCATGAGAATTTAAGGCGCCTGCGCAGCTATCTTCATCGTCGCTGGGTGGATATTAAGCCATTCAAAATGCGTCATTTGTCCGTAATTAAGGCAATTGGCTGCTGTGAAAGCAATCACCGTAAATATACTTATCGCGTCAAAGGGCAAGGAAAATACTGGTCAGAAGATGGTGCCGAAGGAATTCTGCGTGTACTGACTTGCATTAAAAACAAAGAGCTGGAATACTGGCTTAGCAGTGAGTTTGCAGGTGGACAGCTCGATATTGGTGATCAGGAAGAATTGAAAGGTGCAGTTCGTGCCAGCCTAAGAAAGACGCATGAAGCTCATCTGGGCATTCATCACGGCGCCATTGAAAGCTTAACAGCAGGACATAGCTATTTAAACGATTTTAGCAGAAAAATAAATCAAATAAATATTTAAGAAATTAAGGTCAGACTAATGGCTAATAGCCTACCGCAAAAATATTGACACTTACGCAGTAGTTTTAGCATCTGGCAAAGCATTAACGATTGTGTTACCATCTAAAACTTCGACACTATTAGCATAAATTGCTGCACCACCGTTTTCAGGACTTGAGTTGAGGACGT
This sequence comes from Lactobacillus helveticus, assembly GCF_046109915.1. Taxonomy (NCBI): domain Bacteria; kingdom Bacillati; phylum Bacillota; class Bacilli; order Lactobacillales; family Lactobacillaceae; genus Lactobacillus; species Lactobacillus helveticus. Next base: position 786,043 of record NZ_CP151471.1, read on the forward strand.
TAGCACCTGAAAATTGAACATTAGCAGCATCAGAATTAAAGACTCGTTTAGTATCAGTCGTAGTAGTAACATTATGATATTCAACGTAATCTTGTCCAGCATTTGTAACACCTACAAGTGCAAAGTAAAGTGGACCATAAACAGTTTCAGTTTGAAGCGTAAGATCACTTAATTTGATGTGCCAACCTTGACCATTGCTTTGGTTATCATCGGTAAAGGCAATGTAACGATCACCAAATTTTGATTCAGTAATGGTGCCGTCTGCCTTCTTACTACCTTGGATTGTAACTGTACGAGCTATGCCTTTATTGTTAAGTCTCTCCCAATTACCACCCTGTAAATTAAGAAGACCATGCTTTAAATTAGCATTACTAAAGTCAATATCGTTATCTAAGACAATGGTACTTGCATTGGCATTACGCAACGCACTTAAGAATGAACTGTAGTCATGAGCGTGTTCAGTTTGACCATTAGAAATATCAGCTTGCTCACTAATCATAGTAGCAAGTTTGGCTTGATCTGCGGCAGACAAAGTCTTTTGATCAGCAAGGAGCTTATCTGCAACAGCTTTACGTTCAGCCTCACTCATGTTAGGAAGTTTAGTCTCTAACTCCTTAGTTTCCTTAGTAAAATCAGCTAAAGAAAGAGTCTTCGGAGTATCTGACAACTTAACCGTCTTAGTCTCTTTTGTCTTGCCTGTTTGATCAGTCTTAGTATTATTCTTCTTGTTTTGAATTGATTCAGACTGAGCCTGATTTTGAGACGTTACAGGCTTTTGCGTAGCTTTCTTTTCTTCTTGCTTAGGAGCAGCTACCTGCTCTGACGTTTTATTTACAGAATTAGCATTTTGATCGACTGATTTATTTGCTTCAACATTATTCACATTCCCTGTTGAGCTTGTTTCTTCAGTCTTTTTAATTGGTTTAATAGTTGCAGCTACTTTCTTGACGTCAGGATTTTCTTCCAAACTTTCTACACTGCCGTCATTCTTGGTAACTTCCGTAGTATCCTTAGTACCACTTTCTGATTGTGCAACTTTGGCATCATCTGGTTTAACCGCAGGATTATTATCCACAGCTTGAACCTGTTGATCACCTATAGAGTTCATAAAGAAGAACCCGATTAAACCAGAAGCAGCCCCTACCAAAAATTTACGAATAGAGAACCGCTCTTTCTTCGGCTCCATTTTACGAAGACGTTAATTAAAATTATTCTTTGATAACATACTTAAACTCCCCGTCAAACTAATACGAGATGAATAATTCGATATTCAAATCCTTATACTTTACAGCCCACATTTCAGTTATTTTTTCTTTATTTACAAGACGTTTGCTGTTGCTCTATCTACAGTTAAGTACCTTAGCTAATAGAAATATAAGGCTTTGTGTACAAAATTTGAGGATAATTTCAATAGCGTTCTATGTTATTTTATTAGTTTAAAAATTTATTACCAAATTATATTTTTAAGCATATATTATCAGTGATCTCCCTAGTCCAAGTAAGGATATATTCAAAGCCTGAGTGATTTTAACAAATTAATTTATCCTTCACCTTTGCCAAGATTAAAAAAATGGCGTTGTTTTTGTTTCATTCCCCCTGAAAATTATTTCTTTTTTCAAAATTCTTTTTCAAAAACATAAAAAAGCAGCTATCGTTTGATAAATTAACGATAACTGCTTCTTTTTTTAAATATTTAGATTAAAGTTCAATTCCGCCTAAAACTTCTTGCATCTTGTCAGCTGAATTGATCATCTTAGCCTTTTCAGCATCTGAAAGCTTGGTTTCGATTACTTGTTCAATACCTTCACCGTTGATAACAGTTGGAGTACCTAAGTACAAGTCGTGCTTAATACCGTATTCGCCGTTGATTGGAGCTGATAATGGCAAGCAGATTGAACGATTGTCCAAAACTGCGCTAACGATTTGGGTAAGCATCATGGCAACGCCGTAGAATGTAGCACCCTTGTTAGCAATGATCTTTCCACCCTTCTTGCGGACGTCAGTTTCAATTTCACTTAAAACATCGTCGTTGATCTCTGCGTAGTCACGAAGTGGCTTGCCATCAACAGTTGATTCATCGAAGTTTTCAAATGAAGTATCACCGTGTTCACCAAGAACCATTGAGTTAACCTTAGCAACTGGAACGTTAAGCTTCTTAGCAAGTTCAACGCGAAGACGCATTGAGTCAAGTGAAGTACCAGTACCGATTACGCGGTTCTTTGGGAAACCTGACAATTTTTGAGTTAAGGTAGTCAAGATGTCAACTGGGTTTGCGGATACTACGAAGACACCCTTGAAGCCTGATTCAACAATTGGTTGAACGATACTCTTCAAAATCTTGACGTTCTTAGCAACCAAGTCAAGTCTAGTTTCGCCAGGCTTTCTGGGACCACCTGCAGTAATTACACAAACGTCGGCATCCTTGGCATCGCTGTAGTCAGCTGGATGAATGTCAGTTTGACCCATGAATGGAGTGATATCTTCCAAGTCCATTGCGTCACCAACAAGACGATCCTTAGCTACATCGAAGATAGCTAATTCATCAACCTTAGCATTTTGCAATAAGTCATTTGCAAAAGTTGAACCAACAGCACCATCACCAACAAGAAATACTTTTCTACTCATAAGTTATATTTAGTCCTTTCAAAAATGTATATTTTTAATCTACAAATCCATTATACACTAAGCGCTTACATTAGACGCCCTTTATTCTGTAATTATTATTGCTAACAAAAAACAGTAAGTCAATTACTTTAACCGTAATCATACTTACTTTTTTGCTTATTTTTAATTATTACGACGCTTCTTCACACCTACTAAACCAATCATGCTAATAGCAATTGCGCTAGCACCTAAAATAGCTACTAAATCGTTTTGCTTTTCACTGGTTTGTGGAAGTGAGTAGTAATGAACTTGACCATTTTTATAAACATAGCCAATCACTTGACCCTTAGCATCCAAAACTTGGCCTTTGGCATTGATCGATTGTCCATCTGGTAAAGCTTCACTGTTAGGAGCGATGTTAGAAGATGAACCGGCAGTAGATGATTGACCATGAGGGCCGATGTTTGATGCGTAGCCGGAAGCGGCAGCAGTTGGACGTGCAGCTGCAGCATAAGCAGCACTAGCACTGGCACCGCTGGCACTGGCTGCGGCACGACGACTAGATCTGCTCTTTCCAGATTTATGATGACGTAGTGCTTCTACGTCACCTGAGTCATCATCGTAACCTTCATCATCTAGGTCACTGTTAGGTCACTGTCATCTGAACTAGTGTCAGATTGACTAGCAGCTGTAGCAGTCTTGGTATCTGTACCAGTTGCGGCTGTTGTTGAGCTAGTTGTTGATGAAGTTGAACCAGTAGTAGATTCAGTACCTGAAGCAGATCCACCAGCTACGGTACCAGTAGTGCCGCCGCTGATATTGCCTTGGCCTGAGTTGCCAGAGCTTTGGTTACCAATTGTACCACCACCTGGGTTGTCACCTGGTTGTTGACCTGTACCTTGACTGCCGGTGCCACCTTCATTGTGATTACCGCCTTGTTGGCCGGTACCTGGCTTAGTTGCACCATCTTTAGTGTAAGTTACCTTTACAGTAATATCTTGTGCAGGTTCACCATTTATCAAAGCTGGCAATTTGCTGGACGTAATCTCATTATCAGTAATATTAATTGACTGTCCATTCTTGGTTGCAGAAACAGTATAACCATCAATTGGATCTACCTTGATTGCTGCAAAATTGCTATCAGCCTTTTTATCTCCGTCAACATCACTGCGACTCTTCCATTCGCTGGCACCTACAATATTTTTATTCTTAGGCATTACAAAAAGCGAACGGGTTAAAACAGCGGTCTGCTTCTTAGGCTTAGGTATCTTGTCGCCAGCACCTGTGAAGTTAACGATGAATGAAATTTCTTTAGAGTATTCTTTTTTATCAACGCCATCCAAGGGATGCTTTTCATTAACCAAAGCATAATTATGCTTCATGGTAATGACAAAGACAGGCACTTGCTCGCTGTCACCGAAGAATTGAACATTGCCGTCACCATTGAAGCTATTGTCAACTAAGTCAAAACCTTGCTCACCTAATGCTGCAATCTTAGCTTCGGCATCATAGCTTATTGGCATATTGGCCTTGCCCTTAACTTCGTCAGTGGCAATAACCTTGTTGTCATCCAAAATATCAACGTATTCGATCTTCACCGTTTGATCAGCTACCGGCTTCTTATTCAATTCGTACTTAACCGTATAAGTCTCATTAGGATGAAAAACATTAATCGCCTTACCACCAACAACAGCTTGATCAGCCACAAAGCCTGGCACAATTGGTGTGGCGATCAACTTAAAGTTGCTAAACTTGTCTTGCCAATGACTATCCTTAATGATTTCGCCATTAACTCGATCGACCACTAATCTCTTATGAACATCCATTTCAAGCTTGCTATCGATCGGTGTTCTGGTCGAGGCACCTTCATAATGAACAGTTTGGGTAACCTTCATTGCCAATTGATCGCTGCTATAGCCATAAGCAGGATAATCTGCATCAGCAACCGTGGTGCCATGGTGAAAACCAATGTAATAAATATGACCATCATCATCGTAAGTCGGTTTCACACCATTAATGTCTAAGTCGTTGCTTGCAAGTTCATATCCTTCATTCGTGAATTCTTCGATCTTATCGCTTGGATCATAATCGATTGGGGCATTTTGCTTTCCTTTACCCTCAACCTTATCTAGCTTGGCTTCACCGTTGTCCAAATCAATGAACTCAATCTCTGCTCTAATTGACTTATTAAACATATCCGTAAATTTGCTCATACTTCTTTACCTACTCACCATCATAAAAAACAGCCAGTAAACTACTGACTGCTTAATTTTTATCTATATATTCAAATTTTAGTCAGTACCGATAATTAATACACTTTTATCATACCATTAATTTGCCTTAACATGGGGCCTATAAAATAACATTATTTTAAGAACTGCTATATACTTTAACCGTATATGTAATTAGTGTATAGGCAAATAATATTATAACATCAAGTTTTCTAATCTTTAAGCTTTCTTATCTTTTTTATCTTACTAAAAAAAACAATGCTCCTGACAAGCATTGTTTTTTCAATCATTAACTACGCGTGGTGCTAGTTAAATCGTTTTAGTTAATAAAAAAGTCCAATCGGACTAGACTCAAGTTGTAGTATTCAATAGAAAAGAGTCTGATCTGATTGAACTGCCTTAAGCTTAAGCGTTTTAGCCACCATTTACAAGTTAGTTTTAAAGATTTAGTGATAATTTGTCGGCACTGGTATCGTTTATCTGCTCCGGCTGAATTTAGTCAACGGCGAAACATCAACCGGGTAAAAGCTACGGACAGTCTGATTTTGGCTTTACTTATCTGGCAAGCTAAGACAGGAATTGAATCACAAAGAAGATTCTGTGAATGTTTCAATTGTTTATCACACTCACGTTTTAATCGACGTTCACGTCAGCTATTGCAATTGATTTATCAGATACGGCAAGAAATGAATAAAAAGGTTGACCTGAATGGACAGTTCTTGATCATTGACAGCTTTCCGGTACCTGTTTGCCAACCAATTCGCAACTATCGTGCTAAAATTTTTCGCGGTTATGCCAACATTGGTTATAAGGCCACCAAGAAAATTTACTTTTATGGTTTCAAAGTTCATGCCATTGTTAGCGATGACGGTTACATTCTTGATTATGTAGTAACAAAAGCATCAGTTCATGATGCCAGGGAGACAGTTGAACTGATGGAAAATACCCATCCATCTAATTACTATCTTCTTGGCGACGAAGGCTATTTAGGCAAAGAACTGCATCAACAGCTAAAACAAATGGGTTATGACCTTTGGACACCATATCGTAAAAATATGACAGGAGCTAAAAAGCACAATGATCATCAATTGATGGCTATTCGCAGAACAATTGAAAGCGACTTTTCGCTTCTGACCTATTACAATGCCGAGAACAATCGAGCACGTAGTCTGATAGGCTTTCAAAGCCGGTTAGAAATTGCAATTTTAGCTTATAATTTGGCTTATTGTCTAGAACGATTTAACTAGCACCACGCGTATTAACTATTTAATTGTTCTAGCATACTTGGTCATTTGAATACCAGCTTGACGACCAAAGATGACCGTTTCAGCAATTGAGTTACCACCAATACGGTTGTTGCCGTGAAGTCCACCTGAAGCTTCACCTGCAGCATAGAGTCCTTTAATTACATTACCATTAGTATCCAAAACTTCGGTATCAGTATCAATGTGAACACCGCCCATAGTGTAATGAATAGCTGGGTGAATGTGAATTGCGAAGTATGGTCCACGGTCAAGTGGGCGATCCATACCAGTAGTTCTACCGAATGCCTTATCCTTGTGAGTTTCAACTGCCTTGTTCCAATTTGAAACTGTTTCGTTCAAGTTATAGGGATCAACGCCAATCTTTTCTGCCAATTGATCTAATGAATCACCATGTACAACCAAGCCAATTTGATCATAAAATTCAACTGCAGCAAAGTGTGCTCGTACACCGGAATCGAAGATCAAGTAAGCACCATCTTCATGCAAATCTGTAATGGCATTTGAAACGATCTTTCGAGTACTCAATTCGTTAACAAAACGTTCGCCGGCCTTGTTAACCAAAATCGCACCTTCACCACGTAATCCTTCACCGATCAAGTAAACGTGAGGGTTGTCAGTATCAGCTGTTGGGTGAACTTGAATAAAGTTCATTTGCATCAATTGTGCACCAACATTTTCGGCTAACTTCAAGCCGTCACCGGTTGCACCTGGTTGATTGGTTGTCTTGTAATCAACTAAGTCTGGACGATACTTCTTAATGATGTCCTTTGAAGCACCGAAACCACCAGTAGCCAAAAGTACAGCCTTAGCCTTAATAGTCTTAACGCCATCTTCAGTTTCAACTTCGACACCGTTAACGCGACCATTTTTATCTTGCAAAAGCTTGCTTACCTTAGCGCTAGTGAAGATGTCAACACCAGCCTTTTTTACTTGCGTAGTCAAACGAGAAGTCAAATAAAAGCCAACTGGTTCCATTGAGCCTGGACGGTGAGCTCTCTTCTTGCTCATCCCACCAGTAATGGTCAAATCAGTCAAGTTAACGCCATACTTCATCAGCCAGCTAATTGCAAGTGCTGAGTGGTTAACAAAGTACTTAAGCATTGCACGGTCGTTTAACAAACCGCCACCCTTTAATGTTTCTTCATAAAAATCGCGGTTGTTGTCGATGATTCCTTCTTGAAGTTGAACGAGTGATTCAGAAGCGTTCATCCCACTTGAAGCACGACTGGTATTACCACCAGTTTTTTCATTCTTTTCCAAAATAACTACGTTCAAGCCCAATTCACGCGCTTGAAGTGCGGCGGTTAAACCAGTACCACCAGAACCAACAATAATTGCATCATATTTATTCTTTAATTCTTTATTATTCGGCATATTCCATTCCCTTATTCTTCTGGAGTAGACTTATCTACATTAGTCATCTTCATGTAGTCCATCCATTTATCGTATTGTTCTTCGGTTACCTTGCCACTCTTTAAGGCAGCTTCCTTCAAGGTTGTTCCTTCCTTATCGGCAGTTTGAGCAATCTTAGCAGCTGCGTGATAACCAATGTGTGGTGACAAAGCAGTAACTGTCATGAGTGAATTTTCAAGAAGTTCATCCATTCTGTCTTCATTAACAGTTAAACCATGAATCATTTTATCAGCAAAACCAGTAATTGTACCAGTCAAAATGTCACAAGAATCAAGGAATGAAGCGATAATTACAGTCTTGAAGACGTTCATTTCAAAGTTACCTTGACTGGAAGCAACAGTAATGGTGGTATCGTTACCAAATACTTTAACGGCGGCCATGGTTACAGCTTCTGCTTGAGTTGGGTTAACCTTACCTGGCATGATGCTTGAACCTGGTTCGTTAGCTGGAATGTTTAATTCGTGGTAACCGGCACGCGGACCTGAAGCAAGCATACGAACGTCTTGAGCGATCTTGAACATATCAGCAGCCAAGGTCTTAAGAGCGCCATGAACAACGTCAAGGCCTGAGTGGTGAGCTAAGCCCCAGAACTTGTTGGTCTTAACCTTGAATTCATGACCATAAACTTCTGACAACTTGCCAGCAATCTTTTCAGTCATACCTGGTGCGGCGTTAAGGCCAGTACCTACAGCAGTACCACCGATAGCTAATTCATAAAGAGTTGGCTTCAATTCTTGAATGTATGAAAGATCATGCTTCAATGCGGAAATGTAGCCAGACAATTCTTGACCAAAAGTAAGTGGAGTTGCGTCTTGCAAGTGGGTACGACCAATCTTAACAGTCTTCCAGTACTTCTTTTCCTTAATTACTAATTCATCGATCAAGTGTTGAATAGCTGGTTCAAGCTTGTCCAATGCTTCAACGGCAACGATGTTCATGGTAGTTGGGTAAGTATCATTAGAGGATTGACCACGGTTAACGTCATCGTTTGGCAAGATGTCTAAGCCTGGGTGCAATTTATTAGCCAAGTTAGCAACTACTTCGTTAACGTTCATGTTGCTTTGTGTACCTGAACCGGTTTGCAAAACGTGAAGTGGAAAGTCTTTTCTAAGTTTTTCATCACTTAAAGCTAAAAGGTGATCAATTGCGTCTTCGATTGCTTCACCTTTTTCCTTTGGTTCATCGCCAACTTCAACGTTAGATTCAGCGGCAGCCTTCTTTAAGTGTAAAAAGGCACGAATGATTTGCAATGGCATTAATTCACCACTTGGGAAGTTGTTACGACTTCTTTCAGTTTGTGGTCCCCACAATGCATCCTTAGGAATCTTTACGGGACCGATAGTGTCACTTTCAATACGATATTCTTCTTTGCTCATATTTTTCCTCCTTATTATATAAGTATAAGGTTGTTGTCTTTATTAGTAATCACTTTTTATGATACCTGTAAAGGCTTTCTTTTTCAATTGGTGAAAGGGGTTTTATATAATTGATAAAAAAATAATTATAATAATTGTAACGATTCAAAAAACATACGCCTATATACTTTCATAAGGAGCTTAATTATGGAAAATGAAATTTTAGATATGGATATTTTACGTATGCCTACACCAGAAGAAACAATTGTCGCCAAAATTCTAGATTGGGTAGTTTCAGCTAAACCTGATCAAAACAAGGTAGCGACTATTGTATTTAAGAAAGATACTCCAGCAGAGATTTTCAGATTATATAAGAAAAATTTCAACTTAATACCTTTCCCTTCACATTTTGAATATGTAGTTGAAAAATAGAATTTAAAAAACAAAACGAGATTGATTATCAACATTTTAAAGATAATCAATCTCTTTATTTTTAATTCAAAAATTTATCTATTCTGATGGTTCATTCTCTTAGCAAAGAAGTCACCCACAATTTGCACGATGAAGATCAAGATAATAACCAAAATCGTAGCTACCCAAGTAACATCATTGTTGAAACGGTTGTAACCGTATGAGATAGCGGTATTACCCAAACCACCAGCACCGATGGCACCAGCCATTGCAGTCAAACCGATCAATGAAATGATAGTCACAGTAGAAACTCTAATCAATTCTGAACGCGATTCGCGCAAGTAAACGTCAAAGATAATATCTGAAACAGTAGCACCAATACTTTGTGCTGCTTCTACCTTACCAGCGTCCACACTTTCAAGGGCAACTTGCACCTGACGAGCGTAGAATGGGAAAACACCCAAGGTCAATGGCACCAAGGCAGCCTTCATACCGATTTGCGTACCCACGATCTTTTGGGTAACTGGTGCAACAAATGCGAGCAAGATTACGAATGGAATCGCTCTAAAGATAGATACCAGCTTATCGCAAACGTTGTACCAAAACTTATTTGGACGAATGCCGTCATCTTTAGTAATTACAAGCAATACACCAAAGATAATACCTAAAATACCACCAAAGATTGCAGCCCAGAAGGTCATAAAGAGAGTTTGAAAAATACTGGTACCCCAGCCGGCGTCGCCGCCCCAACCTAGTTGCACTACATTTGGACAAATTTTTTCAAACCAACTAATCATTTAAATTCCCCTTTTCATCCAATCTCGTCAATGTAACGCTTTGTTTCTCCAAGAATTCTCTAGCTTGCTTTTGTTTTTCACTATCACCTTTAACAAGTACAACCAAAGTACCGATTGCCTCGCCATTTAGGAGCTCCACATTACCATAAAGCATTGAAACTTCTACACCAATCTGACGGTAAAGTTCAATAATAATTGACTTAGTCACGTTGGCAATGCTGTAAACCAATTGGTAAACTTCTTCGTTTTCACTAAGCTTGCCTAAGTTCAAAGAATCAAGAGTTTGAATAGCCTCCAAACTACCACCAACGAATCTCTTGGTTATTTCCTTCTTAGGGTGCAAGAAGATCTCACGCAAGTTGCCATTTTCAATCATCTTACCATGCTCCATTACGGCAACCTTGTTACAAATCTTCTTAACCGCATCCATCTCATGCGTAATCAACACGACGGTTAAGCCTAATTCCTTATTCAATCTCTTTAATAAATCCAAAATCTGTTGCGTATTTTGCGGATCGAGGGCACTAGTTGCTTCATCAGAGATCAAGATATCTGGATGGTTGGCCAAAGCGCGAGCGATCGCTACTCTTTGTTGTTGACCACCTGATAATTCAACCGGATAAAAGTTAGCCTTATCCTTCAAGTCAACCAAGTCGAGCAATTCCAAAGAACGCTTTTCAAGTTCTTCATCAGAAAGCTTAGAATGCTTCAATGCAAAAGCCACATTTTCTAACACCGTAGTTTCATTCAAAAGATTAAACCCTTGGAAGATCATGCCGATCTTTCTACGTTCTAATTGCAATTTTTTATTAGAAATGACCTGCTTGCCATCTTTGACAAAATCAACGCCATTTACTTGAATATCACCGGCAGAAGGATGTTGTAATAAGTTGATTGTTCTAACTAAAGTTGATTTTCCGGCACCGGAGAAGCCAACTACACCATAGATATCGCCTTTTTCAACATGTAAAGTGACATCTTGAACAGCCTTGACTACTTTACCTTTCTTCTGCGGAAAATCTACATCGATATGATCTAATTGAATAATGCTCATACTTTTTCCTCCCTATTTAATCTTGATATCCCAAGCAGTAATTTGAGAATTACCGTAGAAGTGCTTAGTTAATTGCTTAGTTTTCTTAGTTTGGAATGCCTTAACTACATCCTTGTAAAGCTTATTATTTTCTTCGCCTTTTCTGGCACAGATAATGTTGATCCATTGCTTAGAATCCTTGTTAACTGGTTCGATATAGATGGTTTGCTTATCGCCCAAACCAGCAGGACCAGCATAGTCATTGTTAACTACAGATGCATCAACTGAATTAATTACTCGACCGGTTTGCTCAGTACTAATTTCCTTTAATTTAAGGTTATGCGGATTCTTAGTGATATCGGCAACAGTAACAAGTGTCTTGCCCTTTCTTAAATCAATCAAGCCAGCATTTTTCAAAACAAACAATGCTCTTGATTCATTAGTAGCATCATTTGGAATAGCAATGGTTGCACCGTCTGGCAAATCTGCAAGCTTGTGATACTTCTTAGAGTACAAACGAATTGGCGCAATGTAAGTCTTACCAATTGGGACAACGCCACCGCCATTTGACTTATTCCAAGCATCTAAGAAGGCATAGTGTTGAAATGCATTTAAATCTACATCCCCTGACTTCAAAGCCTTATTTGGTTGGTTATAGTCAGTAAAGTTCTTAATTTTAATCGTAATGCCATATTTTTCTTTAGCAGTCTTAGCTACGCTTTTCCAGATGGCTGCGTCCTGCTTACTTTGACCAACAACACCAACTGTCACAACTTTATTTTGTGCTTGATTATTAAAATTCAATCCTGGTCCAAAGCTGAACCAGCCAGCAATAATGATCAATACTCCAATGATTGACCAAATAATTGTATTTCTGCGTCTACGTTTTCTCATTATATCAACCCCTCATTTTTCATGAAAATAAAAAGAGCATCCATCCCTAAAAGGACGAATGCTCGCGTTACCACCTTTAATTCACTCACTGCTTACGCAGTTAAGCCTCAGCGACTATCAAAAAATAGCCTGCACTGTTAACGGATGCAAAACCGCTGATAGCTAAATATCACCATCAGTCATCGTTCCAAACCCATATTCACTAGTTTCTATCTGCTGACTTTCACCACCACGTCAGCTCTCTTTATAGATAGAAGCTCTAGTTACTCAGTTCTTCAAGATGTTTGTTTAATAATTGTTATAAATAAGTTATCATCTTATTTTAATCTAGTCAACATATTTTTTAATTTTTATTCAATTTTATTTTCTCGGCCGCGACGATATGCCTCTTTAAATTCGCCGAAGGTCATGTTCTTGCCCTTTTGATCAAAGATCACTAGTACTTCACGAATACCATCTAAAATTCTAGATAACCAACGGAAAATAGTAGTAGCCGCACAGAATAGCACTACTAAGATGAAGATCGCCTTATCTGAGATCATCTTAAGTGAGAATAAATCATGCAAGAAGATAATCGCCAAAATTAATCCTAAAAACGAACCCAGCATAACCAGCAAGCGGAAACGATTAAGCGGTGCCGAAATGTGGTAAAGCACCATCATCCCCACTGCTACTAACAATAATGTGGCAGTAGTCCCCACATCATTATGATCTAGGGCAATATAACCACCTGCCACTACCAGAATACTTACTGCTAGCATGTCGGTTAGCCCACCAGGGATCGCACGGGATAAAATATTTGGAATAAATTGTCCGCGGATTCGGTTGTGGTTGCTTTCTAGTGCAAGCAAGAATGATGGCAAACCAATCGTAAATGCCGAGATCAATGTGATCTGTGACGGCTGCAAAGGATAATTGATTACCATTACCAATGAGAAGATAGCCATCAAGAATGAAAAGATATTTTTCACTAAGAATAAACTGGCAGACCGTTGAATATTATTAACAACGCGTCGACCTTCGTTAACTACCTTCGGCATTCTAGCAAAATTTGAGTCCAGCAATACAACTTGGGAAGCCTGGACTGCCGCACTATTTCCCGAAGCCATCGCAATTGAACAGTCAGCCTTTTTCATAGCTAAAATATCATTAACACCATCGCCTGTCATAGCTACGGTGTTGCCTTGCTTTTGCAAAGCTTTAACAAATTTACGTTTTTGTTCCGGCTTCACTCTGCCAAAGACGCTATATTTTTGAACGGCTTCTTCATAGCCATTTTCTGGAATTTCTGAAGCATCGATATATGCATCTGAATTTTGAATACCAGCTTGTTGAGCTACTCGCGAAACGGTGACAGGATTATCACCGGAGATCACCTTAATGGCTACCTCTTGCTTAGCAAAGTATTCAAAGGTTGCCTTGGCTTCTTTTCTAATCGGATTAGTCAAAAGAATGTAGCCATAAACCTCAACTGGCTTAGTTAGCTTAGAATCATCTTCGGTTAAAACTCCTGGATAATCGGCAACAATTAAGACACGATAACCGGTTTTTGCATACTTCTCAAATTCGGCTTGATATTCGTCAAATTGGTCTCTTAATACCATTTCTGGTGCTCCAATTAACAAAGTATGATCATTAAAAACGACACCACTATATTTATTAACTGAAGTAAATGGCAAAATGCTGCTGGCTTTTTGCCCGATATTTTGAGTAAAGAAGCTATGAACAGCCTTCATTGTGGCATTATCAGCTGGTATATTTTGAGCAAAATCACCAATTACCTTGTCCAAATCACCCTGATAATTCTTGGAAGGTACTGCCTTTTCTACACTCATCTTAGGCTCGGTAATCGTACCGGTTTTATCAACGCATAATACGTTAACGCGGGCTAGGGTTTCAACACTCTTCATGTCGTGCAGCATTACCTGTTTGCGTGCCAATCTTACGGCAGAAAGAGCCAACGCAATCGTTGTCAAAAGATACAAGCCTTCCGGAATCATACCGATAATGGCTGCTTCCATGGAAACAATACTGCGGTAAAGCGACATTTTATTAACGAAAAAGCTCATCGAAAAAAGCGCTATTCCCAGGGGAATAATGATGATCCCAACCCATTTAATCAACTTATTGATCGAGCGAACCATTTCGGATTGTTCACTATTTCCCATTGCCTTAGCTTTAATAGTCAACTTGGAAATATAGCTTTCTTTACCAACCTTTTCTAGCTGCATGTAGGCGTTGCCCGAAACCACGAAAGAACCGGACATTAATTCGTCGCCCACTTCTTTAGTAATTTCATCTGATTCACCTGTCAAGAGTGATTCATTAACGCGGATATTTCCTTTAATGACCTGACCGTCTGCAGGAATCTGATCACCGGTTTTTAATAAGACGATATCGCCCTTAACCAGTTTTTCAATTGGAACCTGCTCCTCTTTTCCGTTCCGCAAAGCTCCAATATCCGTGGCATTCATCACATTTAACTTGCTTAAAATTTTCTTGGCCCGGATTTCCTGAACAATCCCGATAACGGTGTTCAGGATAATTACTGGCAAAAAAGTCAAGTCCTTATAAGCTCCAACCACTACCAGCAAAATAGATAGAACTAAGAAAATCAAGTTAAAGTAGGTAAAAACATTTTCACGAATAATTTGTTTATTTGTTTTAAATTGATCGTCAACTGCTTTGTTGACTTCACCAGCTGCAATTTTTTGTTCAACTTCAGCTGTAGTTAATCCTGTTTCTAAATTTGTCTTTTCTTCGTTCATTTTCTTTTCCTAAGTAAATATTTTTTATATACCATTATACCGAAGAAACAAAAGGGCCCGCAACTTGCGAGCTCTTTTTTAATGGATTTAATTTTTTCTTTACAGTTCTTCTAAATCACTATCGGCCTTGCTTTCAGCAATGAATTCTTTCATTACGTTTGAATCTTTGATCATCACTTTTAGTAACCGATTATTACTTTTAGTAGGAATTTCACCTACTTCATATAAAACTACAGTAGATGGGCTCCACCCTATCACCTTTGCAAATTGCTTTTGTGTCAAATTCCACTTTTGTCATAATGCTTTAATTTCTTCAGGTTTAATAAAATCGAACATTTCACGATATTTTTGTTGAGCCATCTTCACAGCTGCATTATCAAGTTTCATATCTGGAACAACTTTTTGAGTAGCATCATCAAATCGTGCAGGCGCAGTTATTTCGATTTCTTTGCCTCTAATATTGAAAGTGTTGATATAGTTCTTAATTGAAGTAGTCATAGCATTCTCCTTAATATAACTAAATTATATAGGATTTCACTATGAATTCATAGTAAAGCATTAGTTCTAAACTTTTAGATGTAAAAACACGTTACTAACCATCGTAGTAACGCGCCTCTTTATTTAATGGATTTAATTTTTCTCTGATAAGTAAAAAAAGTGTACGGATATTTATTCTTTTCATCAGCTTCATGATGTTCTTTCTTCACCAATTTAAACTGATCATAATCTATCTCCGGCATCACCGTATCCGCTTCAAAAGTAGCGTCGATCTCCGTTTTTTCTAAAACATCCACTTGATCAAGCAATGCCTTAAAAATTGACACCCCACCAATCGCACAAAGCTTTTCACCCTGATGATTTTGAATATAATCACCTAGTTCTGCTATCGAATTAATAATTGTTACTTGATCATTATCTTGGTACTTCTTTTTCAAATCTTGATCATGGGTTAAAACGATATGCTTTCTCTGAGGCAATAACCTTGGCAAACTCATGAAAGTTTTTCTTCCCATGATAATTGGATGACCAATCGTTTTCTCCTTAAAATGAGCCATATCTGCAGGCAATCGCCACGGCAAATGTCCATCTAAACCTATCTGATGTTTTTGATCTTCTGCCCAAACAAATTCAATCATTTTCCATCTCATTCCTAAACTGCAACAGGTGCTTTAATCGTACCATGATGCTGATAATCGACTACCTTAATATCCTTCATCTCAAAATCTGCAATATTTTTCTTTTCAGGATTAAGCCATAATTGTGGTGAATCATATGGCTTACGGCTAAGCAATTCTTCAACTTGCTTAAAGTGGTTGCGATAAATATGAGCATCCCCCAAAGTATGGATAAACTCACCAACTTGCAAACCAGTTTCTCGGGCAATCAAATTAAGCAAAAGCGAATAAGATGCAATGTTAAACGGCACGCCCAAGAACATATCGCCAGATCTTTGATAAAGCTGCACGCTGATTTTGCCATCTACCACATAAAATTGAAACATGACATGACAAGGTGGAAGTGCACTAGTTGGCACATCTTCAGGATTCCATGCCGTAACAATCATGCGCCGAGAATCTGGCGTTTCCTTAATTTGCTTAATCACGTCAGCAATCTGATCAATAAATCCGCCTTCGCGCTTTTCCCAATGTCGCCATTGCGCACCATAGACATCACCTAGATTGCCATATTTTTTAGCAAAATCTTCGTCATCCAAAATCCGCTGATCAAACTTTTTCATCTCTGCCTGATAAATCTTGTTAAATTCTGGGTCGCTTTGACTGCGCAACCCAAAATCCGTCATATCATAGCCTTGATATTCGCTGCTATTTACCCAGTTCTTAAAAGCCCATTCATCCCAGATATGGTTATTATGTTCAAGCAAAAAACGGATATTGGTATCTCCTCTCAAAAACCAAAGCAATTCGCTTTTAATTAAGCCGAATGGCACCTTCTTAGTAGTTAACAATGGAAAACCTTGCGAAAGATCAAAACGCATCTGAGCACCGAAGTAACTTCTGGTTCCCGTCCCGGTCCGATCATCTTTATCATGCCCTTCTGACATAATTTTTTGCAATAGATCTAAATACGGTTGTTCAAGAATCGCCATTTTTCTTCACCTTTCAAGAAATCATTTTCTATTACCATACCATAGATGTAGTAGTTTTGATAATGCAAGGTTACTATATTTAGTAGTTTGCATGAATTAGGCAAAAGAAAAGATCCCAAAACTTAATTTGGGATCTATTGCTTAATTTTTCTTAAATTGACCCTTATGTCTTACCAAGTATACGATTGTTGCCACAATCAATACCAAGGCACCAACGATAACTGAAATCCTAGTATCGGGGTTAATGAACATAAAGACAACAATGACTAAGAGCATTAAAAAGGCAAAATAATTTGAAAATGGATATAGTGGCAATTTAAATGGATGCTTTGCCATCATATCCTTATTATGTCTTCTAAATCTAAGTTCGGCCAGCAAAATTACGAACCATGGAATCATCCCTGGCAAAACTGATGAACTGAAGACTACGACGAACAAGTCAGAAGCTGAATGGTTAAATCGCGAAGCAATTACGTTTAATACAAAACCGATGAAAATACCACCAGAAATTCCCATAATTGCACGATCTGGAACAATTCGCTTAGAAATATGCTTAAAGATTCCAGGAGCTTCTTTGTCATGCGACAACTTAAACAGCATTCGACTTGAAGAATAAATACCTGAGTTAGCTCCAGAAAGCGCAGCTGTTAATACAACAAAGTTAATGATTGAAGCAGCTACGGTAATTCCTACTTTAGCAAAAGTAGTTACAAATGGAGAACCAAGACTACTCAATTGATTCCATGGATAAATAGTGACAATTACAAAGATCGCACCTACATAGAAAATCAAGATTCTAAATAAAACAGATTTAACGCTTTTGACAATTGCTTCTTGTGGGTTGGCTACTTCCCCAGCCGAAATTCCTAGAAGCTCGATTCCTTCATAAGAACCTACAATAATTGACATTGAGAAGAAGAAGCCTTTAAAACCGCCGGTAAAGAAACCGCCGTGTGCCCATAAATTGCTAAAGCCAGTAGGTTTACCACCATTACCCACGCCAAAGAAGATAACGATAAAGCCTAAAATGATCATTAAAATAATGGTAATAACTTTGATCATGGCAAACCAAAATTCCAAAGACGCATATGCTTTAGCACTCGCGAGGTTTGCTAGCAAAAGAAAAGCGATAATGATTATCCCTGACCACAGAACGCTGATGTTCGGCAACCAATATTTTAAATATTCAGTTGCGGCAACCACTTCAGACATCCCTACCACAATATATTCAAAGACATTCGCCCATTCGGCAAGATATCCAGCTAAGGGATGCACGTATTCCGTTGCATAATCAGCAAAAGAACCAGTACCTGGATTGACATAGAGCATTTCCCCTAGAGCTCTCATGACAATGTACAAGATTAACCCGACAAACATGTAGGCTAACAATACAGACGGACCGGTCCATTTAATAGTTGATGTTGACCCCATAAATAAGCCGACACCAATTGCTCCACCAAGAGAAATCATCTCCATCTGGCCAGCGGACATGGTACGACTTAATTGAGGTGCGTTATTCTTTTTACTCATATAACAACTCCAAAAAATCAATTCTATCCTATTATAATATTATTAGATAAATTTAATTTTAATCTTGGCGATTGTCAAGAGAAAAACACAAATCTCGTGTTTGCTCTAACCACTTTCATTTAGTTTCTTGCTTATTCCCCTTTTCAACTTAAACGAATGTTTGCTATAATTAACAGAAAGAACAAACGTGCGAAAGGTAAAGATTGACTTTTAGAGCAAAACAACTTGGCATTAAGGTATTAGTTGAAATGCCTGCAAGGTACGCGGGTCGTTAAAACACCTCATGGTAAGTTTTCCATGAGGTGTTTTTCGTTATGAAGAAAAAATTAAATTTAAAACTTATGATCAACTCTTAGATAATCCACGAGAACACGGCTTGACCTACCAAAAAAGGGACAGTAACAATTCCACATCCTAATAAGGATTTACCTAAAGGTACAGTCAACAGTATTTTTAAACAAGCTGGTTGGAAATAATTTTTGTAAAGGAGTTATATTATGGTTTTATATTTTGAAAAGTTTCATAAAAACTCAGACAATCAATATGAAGTGTCTTTTCCTGATCTAGAACCATATGCTGCTACATATGGAGATACCTTAGAAGAAGCTACCCAAAGTGCACATGATTCACTGACTGGATATTTATTAACTGAAGAAGATTTTCATGAAGAGGTACCTACTCCAACAGATGATCCTGAAAAATTTAAACTAAAAGAGCCAAACTTTTTAGTACCTGTTCAAGTTGACCTTCAACTCGAACGTGAAAAAGAAGAAAACAAACTTGTCAAAAAAACTTTAACAATCCCTTCTTTTTTAAACATCCGGGGTAAAGAAGCTGGATTAAATTTTTCAGCACTTTGGTCTGAAGCAATCAAAATTAGGCATTTAATCCCTTCTCATCTATCAAACTTAGCATGCAAAAAGCCCGTAGGTTCAACACTTACGGGTTTTCTAATAAGGAGTGTACAGGATTTGAACCTGCGCGCCAAGGAAAACTTGGTTCGCCGGATTTCGAGTCCGGTGCATTACCACTCTGCCAACACTCCATAACGGTATTATTATAACCCATTATTGTAAATAATCCAAAAGCAATTATGTTTTTATATAATTTTTAAAATTACTATGCTAAATTTTTTCTTGAGTGCTACAAGTTCTAGTACTTTATTTTAAGATATAGTTACATAGAAAAGAGAACAATTATGTGTTCATCTATTATATTTAGTCCTAAAGATCATTACTTTGGTCGTAACCTTGACCTTGAAATCACTTTTGGACAACAAGCTATTATTACCCCACGTGACTACGTATTCAAATTCCGTGATATGCCTGAAATCGATCATCACTATGCAATGGTTGGTATTGCATTAAATGCTGGTGGTTATCCTTTATACTTTGACGCAGCTAATAAAAAAGGTCTAGGAATGGGCGGCCTTAATTATCCTGATAATGCCGTTTACTAAGATGTAAAAGAAGGCAAGGACAACATCGCCTCATTCGAATTCATCCCATGGATCTTAAGCCAAGCAGCTACTGTTGAAGAAGCTAAGAGGTTATTAGCCAAGATCAACATCACTAAGAAGAACTTCAGCGACAAGATGCATGTATCCCCACTTCACTGGATCATCGCAGATAAAACTGGTGCTTCTATTGTTGTTGAAACTGACGCAGACGGTATGCACGTTTACGACAACCCTGTCGGCTGCTTAACTAACAACCCACAATTCCCTAAGCAATTGTTCAACTTGAACAACTACCAAGACGTTTCACCTGCCATGCCTAAGAACAACTTCTCAAGCAAAATTAACATGGATGGCTACAGCCGCGGTCTTGGTTCACGTAACTTGCCAGGTGGTATGGACGCTGAATCACGTTTTGTCAGAGTAGCATTCAACAAGTTCAATGCTCCAGTTGCTGATACCGAAGAAGAAAACATCGATACTTACCTCCACATCTTGCATTCAGCTGAACAACAAAAGGGCTTGGATCAAGTAGGTCCAGATTCCTTCGAATATACTATTTACTCAGACGATACCAACTTAGATAAGGGTATTTTCTACTACACAACTTATACAGACAAGCAAATCAAAGTTGTTGATATGAACAAAGAAGATCTTGATTCTAAAGACTTGATTACTTTTGATATGCTCACTAAGACCTGCTTCAATTACCAAAATTAAATATTAATTTTATCTAAAAATCGATACTATTTGGATTTTTCTGGTTAAAATATAAGTAATTAGTACAGATAGGAATTAAGGAATACTAGAGATTAATGAATAGTTATATTGTATTGCTACTGGCAGTCTCAATTTTATTGCTACTTATTTTCAACATCAAAACATCCCGACGATTTAACCTATTTGACCATTGGTTGCACCAGCAATTAGTCAAAAAACATGATGGTTACAAATGGCAGGTAATTGCTTTTATCAATGATCCTAAGTTAATGGTAGTTTGGGATGTTTTGCTTGCAGGTCTTCTACTTAACGAAGAACGCAACTTGACTGCAATCTGGGTTTTAGGAACTTTAGGCTTTGCAGATGCATCTGGCATTGTAATGAAAAAGCTAATTCGGCGCAGACGTCCAATCATGCATTCCGATATGGAAAACGGTTATAGTTTCCCTAGCGGTCACGTACTTGGCGCAACAACGATGGGGCTAATTTTATTACAATTATTTGCAAAAGAATTTGGGTTAATCTTCATCATCGGCATTGTTGCTTTATGGGTGATGGTAATTATTTCCCGCTTAAGCCTAAAAGCACACTACCCTTCAGACATCGTTGGAGCTACTAGTTTAGCAATTGTTTGCTTTAGTATTTCTCAACAACTATTTTTAGCATTTTAAAAGGCCACGTTTCAAAACGTGACCTTTTTCTTTTACTCAAATTTCAACTATTCATGAAAACCAATCATTAACCCGCCCTCTTCAGCATAGAAGCTGCAAAGGCCGCGCATTGGTCTAATTTCAACCTTAGCGTCTGGATATTCTGCCAAAATCTTTTCTTTAAGAGTCTCAGCATCCTTTTCATTTTCACAGTGGTCAATAATGACTTCACCGCCATGATAATTGTCTTCTTGCATGTATTTGAAGACTTCGCGCAATGCTTTTTTCATCCCTCTAGCCTTGGTTAATGGCTCAAGTTTTCCTTCCTTGCTAGCCGTACCAATCAAATTGATTTTTAATAAACCTGCGATTTTGGCTACTGCTAGAGCTACGCGTCCATTTAAAGAAAGGTTATGCAAGGATTGCAAAACAAATAATAGATGCGTATGCATTCTAAATTCTACGATTGCTTCTTCCAAGTCAACAAAGCGAATGTTGCCTTTAAGCATTTGTTCAATTCCGTATGCAACAATCGTTAGTTCTGGACCGGCACTTCTAGAATCAACAACAATAATTTTACTTAAGGGATGCTTTTCCTCATACATTTTCTTAGCTTGAAGCGCTGATGAAAAAGTACCACTCATACCACTTGTCATGGTAATAATAATTGCCTTTTCTGTTCCTTCTAATGCCTCAAGCCAGGCGTGAATACTAGGACAAGTAGTCTTACCTGCCACATCATTTTTATTCATATTGCTTAAAAACTCTTTCATGATGAGAGTTTGATCATCAATATAGTCTTGCCCTCCAAATGAAATAGTTAAAGGAACTACTTGTAAATTTTCTTTTTCGTTAGTTTCCATATTGGAACTTGAATCAAGAATTAATTTAATATTTTTCATGTTTAAAATCCTTTGATTTCTCGTAACATTTTCATACATATATTATAGCTCTTGAGTATAGCGATTTTTAACGGTTTTTACTATTTTTAAAATGTAAACCGCTTTCATATATTTACACAATCACAAAGTTAGGCTAAAATTTGAGTTGTAAAGCGGAGCAAGAATTGTTCCGTATGGTATGCAAATTTTTATACATACCATAGTTTTTGAGGAGGTTTATTAATGCTCAAATCAGTTATTGAAAATGTACACGCACTCGAAATTTTTGACTCTCGTGGTAACCCAACTGTTGAAGTTCACGTTACTCTTTCAAACGGTGTCGTAGGTAAGGCTGAAGTTCCATCAGGTGCTTCAACTGGTGAAAACGAAGCTGTTGAATTACGTGACGGTGGCTCACGTCTTGGCGGCAAGGGTGTTTCAAAGGCTGTTAACAATGTTAACACTGAAATCAACGATGCTTTAAAGGGTATGGACCCATATGACCAAGCTAAGATCGACCAAACTATGATCGACTTAGACGGTACTCCAAACAAGGGTCGTCTTGGTGCTAACGCTATCTTAGGTGTATCAATGGCTACTGCTGTTGCTGCAGCTAACAACAACCACCAACCTCTTTACCGTTACCTTGGCGGTATTGATCTTGAAATGCCACAAACTTTCCACAACGTTATCAACGGTGGTGAACATGCTGACAACGGTATCGACATTCAAGAATTCATGATTACTCCACTTGCTAAGACTTCATTCCGTGATGGTTTCGAAAAGATCGTTAACGTATACCACACTTTGAAGAAGGTTCTTGAAGACATGGGTTACGAAACTGGTTTAGGTGACGAAGGTGGTTTCGCTCCTAACATGAAGAACTCAGAAGAAGCTTTGAAGGCTCTTCACGAATCAATCATCAAGGCTGGTTACAAGCCAGGTGAAGATATCGGTATCGCATGTGACTGTGCTGCTTCATACTTCTACAACAAGGAAGACGGTAAGTACCACCTTGAAGGCAAGGTTCTTAACGATGAAGAATTGGCAGACTACTACGACAAGCTTCTTGACGAATTCCCAGAATTAATGTCAATGGAAGACCCATACGACGAAAACGATGTTGACGGTATGGTTAAGTTCACTAAGAGCCACAAAGACCGTATCCAAATCGTTCTTGACGACTTCATTTGTACTAACCCAGCACTTTTGAAGAAGGCTATCAAGGAAGGTGCCGGTAACGCTTCATTAATCAAGTTGAACCAAATCGGTACTGTTACTGAAACTCTTGAAACTATCCGTATGTCACGTAAGAACGGCTACAACACTATGATTTCTCACCGTTCAGGTGAAACTGGTGACACCTTCATCGCTGACTTGGCTGTTGCTATCAACGGTGGTCAACTTAAGACTGGTGCTCCAGCTCGTTCAGAACGTGTTGAAAAGTACAACCGCTTACTTGAAATCGAAGAAGAACTTGGCAAGGGCGAACGTCTTGCATTCTTCCCAGATGACGTTGACCACGATTAATTTCGATTAACCGAGTACAATTTCAACAAAAAGCATGTAGATTAATTTCTACATGCTTTTTTGTTATATCTTTAATTATTTTTCAGTATATATTTTGCTAAAATCTTTATTCAGCTTTTTGTCTTTTACTACTTTGACCATTACTGGATTAGCATTTTTAGATTGATCTAACAAAATAACCGGTTTATCCTTCATCAAGCAGAATAAATAAGTATTGTGCCATGACTTAAAATTCTCATTAGCAATGGCTACAACGTTATATTGATAATCATTCTTCCCTAATGGACTGTAGCCTATCTTGATAATCTTTTTATTCAGCAAAAATCTATTTTTCTTAAGGACGTCAGGATAAGTTGGACCATTTTTAGTCTTTAAAGTGCGTTTACCATCATAAAAACGATAACTTTGCCCTATTGCCTTGCCCCATTGATTAACAGCTTTTTGCAGCTTTTGCGTCTTTTTAATGTCCCACTTACTTACTATTTTCTTTTTAGGAACTTTGACCTTTTTCTTAGTGGCTTTCTTTTTAACTACTTTCTTCTTTTTTGGCGCAGTTTTCTTACTCGAAGACTGTGCCTTTTTTATTTTGGCTTTAGTACTTTTCTCCTTCTTTACATTTCCAATTGTCACTGCATCTTTTCCAAAATGTATCTGACTACAGCCTGTTAACGTAGTCATTAAAAAAAGCATAGATATTCCTACTAGAATTTTCTTATTCATAGTTTCCTCATCTTTATCATGTAATCATGAATATTATATGCTAAAAAGCGTATGAATATCTAATTTAATATAAAAATAAGGAGAGACTTATGTCCCTCCCTAATTACATTATTAATAGATAGTTACATGATATCTTTTAGAGCGATCTTCTTTTTCAGGTTCAACTGCGCTTTTACCGACAGCTACGATTACCGTTGTTTGAAATTCAGGATCAATCCCCAACTCTTGTTGCAAATCGCTGAAATCATTAAGTCTTGCAGCACCGCCCATAATGTAAACTGAACCTAAACTTAAATCCGTTGCCTCAAGCATAATATTTTCCGCAGCAACTGATGCATCCCGTTCACCAAATTCGCTATCTTTTTTAGAATTTATTAAAAACAAAATTGGTGCATTATAACAAGAATTATAAGTTACCTCTTCAATTTTATTACGCAAGCCTTCATCTTTAACCACGACCAGATTCATCACATCTGCTTGATGCATGCCACAAGGTGCAGTTTGGAATGCAGCAATCATTTCTTGAATCTTGTCATCAGAAATTGCTTCCTTAGAATATTTACGGACTGCTCTTCTATTTTCAAAAATTGGATTTACCATATAAAAGCCTCCTATAT
Source organism: Lactobacillus helveticus (assembly GCF_046109915.1). NCBI lineage: Bacteria > Bacillati > Bacillota > Bacilli > Lactobacillales > Lactobacillaceae > Lactobacillus > Lactobacillus helveticus. The sequence continues at coordinate 811,025 of NZ_CP151471.1, forward strand.
GCTTCTTACATTTTCATTTTATCATTAGATTGATTATTGATAGCGCTTTCAAAAAAATAACTATAATTGATTTAAAAGTATATATTTTTACTAAGGAGATTTTTGATTATGAATTTAGCCGCAATTGATATAGGTGGTACAACAATTAAAATAGCTAAAATTTGAATTTATAAAAAGAGACGTTGTTAAGCTATAAAAAATAGTAAAATAATGTCTCTTTTTTACTAAAGTATAGACTTTTGCTATACAATAAAGATGTAAATCTAATATAGAAATCAGATGAAAAGACATGGCAAAGTCAAAATACTTAGAAGTAGCAGATGAATTAAGAAAAAGAATTGAACAAGGCATCTACAGCAAGCAAGAGCCTCTTCCCGATCAAGAGACGTTTGCTCATGAATTCAACGTCAGTCGCTTAACTGTCAAAAAAGCCTTTGATGGCCTTGAACGCCAGGGATTAGTTTATAAACAATCAGGACTTGGTACCTTCGTTGCTGGAGAAATTCTAATCAAGAGAGATACTGACGCCCCAGCAAACGCGTTCATTGGTTTAAGAAATCAATTAGGCAAAGATGCCATAAAGAGTCAAATCATTCATTTCTCCGTAGAGTTTTCTGATGAACAAATGCAAAAGAATCTTGAAATCAAGAAAACAGAGCCGGTTTACAATATTCTGCGATTAAGACTTTATAACGATAAACCTCTTATTCTTGAACATACTTACATACCAGTTAAGCTAGTTCCTGATCTTGATGAAAATATTTTGCATAAATCAATTTATGATTACATTCATAAGAATCTTAATTTAAAATTCGGACACGCTTATCGTAAGATTCGCGCTGCTAAACCTGATAAATATGATCAAAAATATTTACAAGCTAAGCAAGACGATCCTATTCTTGAACTAGAACAAATCATTTGGCTTACTAATGGTCAACCTATCGAATATTCTGTCAGCAAGAATCGCTATGATACACGTGACTATGTGTTATTAGATAATAATCGTTTTTAGAGGTAATATATGTCATTTACAAAAGAATTTACTTGGGGCGGCGCTACTGCTGCCAATCAATATGAAGGTGGTTATGACGAAGGCGGTAAAGGATTAAATGCCGTTGACGTTTTGACTAATGGTTCAGCAACTGAGCCACGTAAAGTTACTTGGAAAAAGCCTAATGGCGAAACGGGGGCTACGCCTCTAGTATGGGGTAAAGAATTCAGTTTACCTGAGGGAGCTGTTCCTACCTTGCTTGACGGCTACTATTATCCAAGTCATCAAGGCACTGATTTTTACCACCATTACAAGGAAGATATTAAATATATGGCAGACATGGGCTTTGATGTTTTCCGTTTATCAATGAACTGGTCCAGAATCTTACCAAATGGCGATGATGAAAAGCCTAATGAAGAAGGTTTAGCATTTTATGATAAAGTCTTCGATGAATGTGCTAAATATGGCATTCAGCCGTTAGTTACTTTATCTCACTATGAAACTCCCCTTTCATTAATCACTCATTTCGGTGGTTGGAAAGATCGTCGTTTAATCGATGCTTTTGTCCATTATTCCGACATCGTAATGAACCACTACAAGGGCAAAGTAAGATACTGGCTTACCTTCAACGAAATTAACGCCATGGATATGGCTCCATATATGGGTGGTGGCCTAATCGATGGCAGTGAACAAAATCGTGCCCAAGGTGCTCATAATCAGTTTGTAGCAAGTGCTAAAGTAGTTAAATTAGCCCACGAAATCGATCCAAACAACCGTGTTGGTCAGATGCTAGCCTATTCCGCTTACTATCCATACACTTGTGATCCTAAGGATCAAATTAAGGTAATGGAAGTTAAGCAAGATATGCTCTTTTATAGTGATGTTCAAACTAGTGGACACTACCCAGAATATCGTTTAAAGAAATATGAACGTGATGGTATTAAATTGGACGATACACCAGAAGATTATGAATTGATCGCTAAGTACCCTGCTGACTTCTTAAGCTTCTCCTGCTATACTTCAAATGTTTTAACTACTCATGAAGCAGAAGCTAAAGCTTCTGGTAATGTTAGCGCTGGTGGCGTTAAGAACCCTTACCTTGAAAGTAATGCTTGGGGTTGGGCACAACGTTTTAAGAATTGCCCTTAACGATCTCTGGGACCGTTACCACAAGCCTTTATGGGTAGTTGAAAATGGTTTAGGTTCTGCCGATACTTTAGAAAAAGACGGCAAGGTTCACGACGATTACCGTATCAATTACTTGCGTAGTCAAATTAAATCTATGAGGGATGCCGTTACAATCGATGGTGTTGACTTAATGGGCTACACTACTTGGTCAGCAATTGACCTAGTATCTAACGGTACAGGTGAAATGAAGAAGCGCTACGGCTTCATCTATGTTGATCGTGATGATCGCGGCAACGGATCACTTAAGCGTTACCCTAAGGATTCATTCTACTGGTATAAGAAAGTCATTTCTTCAAATGGTGAAGATTTAGACTAATTTAATCCTAAAATAGAGCCTAACTTATGAAAAAGCTAGACTCTATTTTTTAATAAATATAATAAGATATAAGTAATATAGTATAGAGAGAAGAGAAATAATTGATTACCATTACAAAACAATTTAACTTTAAAGCTAAGGACTTTTTTGATTATTTAGAAGAACAACTCATCCCTGCTATTAAGAAAGCTAGAGGCAATGATATGCCCGTTGTTTTAACCAAGGGTACCAAGTATGAAATGGATGGCGCTAAGGTTGAAATCACCGATTATGAGCGCAACAAGGTTTATGGTGCTCACTTCAAGACTAGCCGCCTAGAGCTCCAGATTAAGTATGTAACTGAAGATAATGATGAAGGCGTTAAGATTACCTTTAGTGAGGACATGCTCAGCTTTGATCGTGAAAAGCATGGTAAGTTGCAAACTATGTTCTATAACTGGCAGTTAAAAATGGGTGCTAGAAAAGAATTAAAACGTATGGGTGACAATGTTTATGCCAATATGCCAATATGGTTGCTTAGAATCATCCTCTCAGCATGAAAAAGATCGTAGTTCATTTGAATTACGGCCTTTTTTGTTTTTGCTTCATACGTATTATTTCTTTTATGCTTCCTTCACAAAAATATCTTTAAAATAATTCTTAACAATATCTTGTGTAATAATCCCATTAATTGTGGTTTGTCGACATGGCCCTTCTTGATGCGTCTGCCTCATCAGATCTGTTGCGGATCGTGGACTGTAATGATCATAGATGGTATTGACGATATCTCGGATCTCAGGATCTTGCTAAATCATTTTATAATCAGCTCTTGCTTGATCATCAATACTATCAACAATTGATCTTTGACCTCGATATTTATCATGTACCGACTTAATAACGGGGCCATATTTCCAAGCTAGCATTGGTTCATCAAACAAAGGCTTTTCTCTTAAAACAAGACTAGCTGCCTGCATATAATACAGAATTTTCATTGCTTTCATTTGCGTTAAAGGTTCTACATTAATATACTTTTCGTCAGTATCTTTTAACTGCGCGTAATTTTTTACTCTCATCCAATTAACTAATTGTAAAGCTTTCATTGAAATTTCCTCACAAATATTTTCCATTTTTATCATTATAACTGATCAAATTTTACTAATCATATTTTTAATACTTTTACCTTCTATACTTAATTACGCAAGAAAACATCAAATTCTCTTTCAATTTATAAAGCTTAATACTTTCTTTAGAAATCAAAAAGACGTTGCCTGATAAGACAATGTCTTTTATCGTTCAAAGTCAATAAAGTTTTATTTTCAATTTTTCAATCTTATTAGTTCTTAGCAGCATCTGCTTGTTCTTGCTTAAGCAATACATTGTCGTAGTGCTTAATGAATGGGAACCAGATCAAGAATGCAACAAGTGCACACACGATGGAAAGAACGGCACCTTGCCAACTAACAGTAGCAATGTAACCACTCAAACCAACTGGAGTTGGCCATGGTTGTTGAACGATGATTTTAGGTACGATGTGAGTAGTTACGGCAACGTAACCAACAATACCTGAAGCAAGTGGTGCACAAATAAATGGAATCAATAAGTTAATGTTATAAACGATTGGCAAACCGAAAAGAAGAGGTTCGTTAATGTTAAAGATAGCTGGTACCAATTCAACCTTACCAATTTCCTTCAATTGAGCTGAACGTGAACCAAAGGCTAACCAAATAGCCATACCTAAAGTAGCACCTGAACCACCGATGATTACGAATGAGTTCAATGGGTCACCAGCAAAGAAGTGTGAAGCACCCTTTACGTTAGCAGCCATGTTAGCCAAAACAATTGGAGTATAGAATGAACTCATGATAGTAGCACCATGAATACCGAACCACCATAAGAAGTGGATTAAGAAGATAATGATGAGGAAGCCCCACCAAGTATCGGCAATGTTACTGATGAATGAAAATGGAATGAAAAGAACCTTGAAGATATCAGTTCCTAGAGTTACCAAAATCAATTCAATAATAGCAACTACTAAAGCAATACAGAAACCTGGAATTAAGGCACTGAATGAGTTAGCAACACCAGATGGAACAGATGCAGGCATCTTAATTCTCCAGTTATGCTTAACAGTGTAACGGTAAATTTGAACAGTTAACCATGCAACTACTAAACCGGTAAAGATACCAACTGAAGCAATTCTAGTAATACCACCAGTTGAAGCTTCGTAACCACCGGCAACCATCTTAGCCTTAGTAAGAATGGTTAAGAATTGAATTGAACCATTCTTCCAAACAAGTTCTGGCACAGTGATAAAGAATGCCATCAAGAACATTAACAAAGCGTTCATTGGAACTAAGTCCAATTTTTCTTCTTGACGATAAATATTAGTGTATGAATATGCAAAAGTACCGGCAAATACTAATGCCAAGATACCCATAGTTGAGTTGTAAACAACTTGGAACAAGTTACTAAAACGACCCAAAGTATTTGCATAAAAATCAGCAAATCCAGGAATTGGAAATGCTTGTGGCAATACAGTTAAAATTAAGAAAATTGCCCCAATAATAGAAAACGAAATAACACTGTAACCAGCGTCCATAATAGCTCTAACAAAGCGAGATGAAGCAAACTTCCCGACTTTTGCCGCAATCTTTTCTTTGAAAGAAGCTGAGTTAGAATCAGCCATATTCTTTTCCCCCTCAATATTTCTGAAACATTCATCAAATCTGAACAATTTCATTATAGCGAAAACGATTTCTTATGTAAACGCTTTTTCCTTAACATACAGTATATTTTTAAAAATAAAAGTCTTTACTTTTCCTGTCATTATGGGATTTTGAGCAAAATAAAAAAACTTATAGTTATTTATAAGTTTTTTTAATATACTCGGTTCTATTGTTGATGTTTTTTGAAAACTTCAATTACACGGTAATAACGATCTTTATCATTCAGAATTTGATAAATTCTAAATTCACATAAAGCTGCTAAAACAATTCCAATTAATAGAAAAGCAACCATGAAGTACAAAATATCATTGTTAATGACAAATGGAAAAATCATCTTTTTAAGTGGAGTAAACAAAACAATTACCAGCAATGCATTAACTGCCATCTGGACGTATAAATATATTCTAGTAATTGGAATATCACGCTTGCGATTATGCATCTTTGACAGCTGTTCAAAACTAGCTACAGCAGAATAAATTCCTATAATCAATGCGGCAAAAATGTCAAATCGTGAGCCATAATAGGCACTGATAATAAACCACATCAGATTGCAAAATAAAAAGATAGTTACAATATATCTAATCATCAAATACCGACTAAAATACATGTATTTGATACTTTCACGGTGCTTAGTCTTTGCTACCTCGGCTTTTTTTTCGACTTCTTTTTGATCCATATTTCTTCTCTCAATCTAAACTTAATTATTTTCATTTTAGCATTTTTAGGCAAAAAAATAGATCCCACTTTTGTGAGATCTATTTTATGGCTCTATAATTTTTCCTGTTGATGACTTATCTATATGATAAGCTGTTAACAGGTTTTTTATTGCATTAAAAAAGGAGGACATAGTCCTCTTTAATAAAAAATCTATTCCACTACGCGTGGTGCTAGTTAAATCGTTTTAGTTAATAAAAAAGTCCAATCGGACTAGACTCAAGTTTTAGTATTCAATAGAAAAGAGTCTGATCTGATTGAGCTACGGACAGTTTAATCTTGGCTTTGCTTATCTGGCAGGCCAAGACTGGAATCGAATCACAAAGAAGGTTCTGCGAATGCTTCGGCTGTCTATCGCATTCGCGTTTTAACCGCCGTTCTCGACAGCTGCTCCAGTTGATTTATCAGATACGCCAAAAAATGAATCAAAAAGTTGATTTAAGCGGACAATTCTTGATTATTGACAGTTTTCCCGTTCCAGTTTGTCAGCCGGTTCGCAATTATCGCGTAAGGATTTTTCGCGGTTCTGCGAATATTGGCTATAAGGCAGCCAAAAAGATCTACTATTATGGTTTCAAAGTTCATGCGATTGTCAGCGACGACGGCTATGTTCTTGATTATGCCGTAACCCGCGCCTCAGTCCATGATGCCAAGGAAACGGTGGAACTAATGAAAAATACTCATCCAGCCAATCGCTATCTGCTTGGCGATGAGGGCTATTTAGGCAAACGATTGCATGATCGATTAAAGCAAATGGGCTTTGAACTGTGGACGCCATATCGGAAAAACAGGGCTGGCGCCAAAAAGCACAATGATCGTCAATTGATGGCTATTCGCAGAACAATTGAAAGCGACTTTTCACTTCTAACTTCTTACAACACCGAGAACAATCGAGCGCGCAGTTTAACTGGCTTTCAAGCACGATTAGAAATTGCTATTCTGACTTATAATCTAGCTTATTGTCTAGAACGATTTAACTAGCACCACGCGTATTCCACTAAACATTTTATAAATAAAGGTGCTTTCTATGTCCTCTCTTAATCATTGTATTAAATTCGAGCTTGATGTTAAAGACGAAAATATTGTTTTTAAAGATTATTTTTTCTACCAAAAATCAAGTATTATCAATGATTCTGAGCAATTTATTTTTTGCTTTTATCACTAATGGAGCGAGTTATGCTCAATAATTTCATGTTAAAGCATGATTTTGAGCACAACAAACTAAACCTTCACTTTATTCTGTTTGTGCAGGCTGATATACTATGAGTGATTAATCATTACCTTTGATTACGGAGTGCTTTATGGTAATCGTATGATTGATCATTAATAATTAGAGCATAGATTGTGCGAATCAGTTTATGCATTGATGCGATGGCAGCTTTCTTATGACCTTTCGTCTGAGAAAGCTGTTTTTTATGTTCATAATAGTCTGTAATATGGCAAGGTTTAGTCTTCTTAGCCGATTCCATTTGGGTAATGATACGGTACATAATCTTTCTCGCTATTGCATTACCATGTTTTGTAATCGGTAAGTGCTTGTCAGTATTTCCAGATTGAGATTCACCAGGATCAATTCCAATGAAAGCATCAACTTGATTAGCATTGTTAAAGCGTCTTAAATCACCTAATTCCGCATATATTCTTAAGGCCGTCTTCTTGCCAATACCAGGTACAGATAAATATATTTGGACATCTTTAGGATTAGGTGCAATTTGCTTGATATATGCCAGAATATGCTTGCGTCTTTGTTCAATTTGAAGCAAATGTTCAATACAATACTTAATTAATTCAACTGTGATACTGTCACAGTCATCGTAATACCAAGTGCGTTGTGCAAGACTTTGCAAGCTGCAGGCTACTTGATTAGCTTTAGAAGCTCCAATTCCTTTGATCTTAACCAATTGAGATGCTATTTGATCATAGGAACTGTCTAAGACAAATTTGGCGTGTGGAAATAAATCAACAATATGCCAATAAACCTCACCACTTCGACTACTAGAGATTTGTTCAATCTGAGGAAAAGTAGATTGCAATGCACGATGCAAGCGATTCTTATATTTGACTAAATCTCTGGTTAGTTCTTCATAAAACCGACTGGCATTTTGCATTTCGTGATAACGGTAGTCTTGCTTAGGAGTCAGTGGCTGTGGCACATCAAATTGAATTTTCGCTAAGTTATGTGCATCAGTACGATCTGTCTTTAGATGGCGCAGATTGTTATCCATTAGCTTCTTAGCACTTAATGGATTGATGCGCGTGTAATCATAGTTATGGTGATCTAAAAATGATTGCAGTGGTAAGGAATAGACACCAGTAGCCTCAAAGATAACTACAGGATGCTTGTAGCACTGTAATTGTTCTAGCAGTTCATTAAAGCCAACTAAGTCATTGGCGATAGTAAAATGTTTAAACTCATTTCTTTTGATCAAAACACTTACCGTTGAACTTTTACTGCTAACATCAATTCCAAAAACTACGTTATAGGTCATCACTAAGCCATCCTTTCAATCCATGCTCTAACGAGATGAAGTTACTGTTCACATAAGCTATCAGTCATTAATTTTCTGAACAAGGCTTAAAGAGCCAACATACTCCAATGAAATTTCCTGAAAAGCCGGTGAAACTGCCAGTTTATATAATGGCATCAAGTGCCCAAAAAGATCACGGCATTAAGTGCTTCATCTCAACTTTTATTTTAAAGCAAAAATAAAAGCGCTAGATAATCCTTCCGTCGAAAGATTATCCAACACTTAGGTTAGTATGTTTATAAATCGATCAAACTGCAAAAGCATAAAATCTATGAAGCTGAATTAATTCAACCTGCTTGTCCTTTCTGCGGCTCCCTAGATCTCTTACACAATGGCCATTTGATTACCAACATTCACTATTTGACAGCTAATGCTAGTCATCCTGTAATTATCAGACTAGCTAAACAGCGAGTTAAATGTCGCGCTTGCAATCGCTGTCAATGGCTCAATCTGAATTAGTAAACAAATACTGTTCTATTTCTAATGCTTCCAAGCTTAAAGTATTATCAGCTTTAACTGAAGATCGTTCGATGACCAGCATTGCCAGCGAAAACAATGTTTCTGTCAACACTGTTCAAAGAGTTTTAGGCAGCTGCTCTCACCGTTTCCTTGACAGCTATGAGTATCTGCCAGCTCATTTGGCTTTTGATGAGTTTAAAGGAGTCGACCGTCAGCTGCACTTTATCTGCTTAGACGGCGATAGTCATCAAGTCGTGCAGATTCTTAGAACTCGCTACAAGAAGACGCTGCTTAAGTATTTTGGTCGTTTCTCGCCCCAAGCTAGAGCTAACGTTAAGACGGTCACGATGGATCTTAATTTTTACTATCAAGATATCGTCAGAGCTTGTTTTCCTAACGCTCAGATTGTCATCGATCGTTTTCATATGATTCAAATGCTTACGCGTTCTTTCAACTCACTAAGAGTCCAAGTCATGAAGACCTTTGATAAAAGATCCAGACAGTATCAGCTACTCAAATCTCCCTGGAAATTATACTTGAAGAAGTTTGATGAGCTTGAAAAAGTTCATCCTCGCTACAACTGGCATTACAAAGACTGCTTAACTCAAGCACAAGTAGTTACAGAAGGCATTAACACCAGCACTGCTTTAGAGAATTCATATAACCTGATGCAAAGCTTTATTCAAGCCGTTGAAACTGGCAATACGCATGAGCTCAAATCGTTAATCAACTGCCAAGATCAAATTGGAACTTTAATGCACAAAACACTATTAACCTTTAAGCATAATCTAACAGCTGTGCTTAACGGAGCAGCCCTGCCTTATTCTAACGGCTGTCTTGAGGGCTTCAATCGCAAAATCAAACAAATCGAACGAACAGCTTTTGGCTATTCCAATTTTACCAATCTTTTAACCAGAATTCGTTTAGAGGAAAACTTGTTTAAAGAAAACATACTAACCTAGTGTTGGATTATGAATCGACGGATTCATGATCTGGCACTTTTTATTTTGTCTAAAATAGAAAGTGAAGATAAAGCAAATAAAGTCTTGGTTCTTTTGGACGTGTAACGTCGCAAAGAAAACGGACTGCTTTACCGCCTATTTATAAGTCTCTTCGAAGTCTGTGGGCACTTGATGCCGAGTTCAGAAAATGAGAATTAATAGGTTGATAAAACTGTTTGTCTTCACTTGGAGGTTAGAATGATGAAACAAAATATTATCTTTGGCATTGATGTTAGCAGTAAATCGTCTACAGTTTGTGTAGTAATTGATCGAATTAAGCAAGGTGAAACCTTTAAGATTACTAATGATTCCTTTGGCTATCAAGATCTATTGGATCGTTTAAATCAATACTTGATCACGCCTTTAGTAGTTTTTGAAGCTACGGGAGTTTATTCATTGAGTTTACAGGCTTTTTTAGAAGATTATCATATCAAGTATTTAAAGCTTAATCCCTTAAAGGCTAAGAAGCTGATGGACAATAATCTAAGGCATAATAAAACCGATAAAGTTGATACTTATCGGTTAGCTTTAATTCAATTCAATGCGCCACAAAAATTGCGTGCTCCTCAACCTAAGGAATATCATGAACTGCAAAATGCGAGTCGTTATTACGAAGAGCTTACTCAAGCCCTGATAATCAATAAAAATCAGCTCCATCGTAATTTGCAGTCTACTTTTCCTCAGATAGAGAGTATCCTTTCAACTTCATCTGGCAGAGTTTATTGGACGATTGTCAGCTTATTCCCGCATGCCCAATATGTTTTAAATCACAATGAAAACCAGGTCTTTCAAAGTTTGTTGGCCATTTCAGGAATTGGCAGACAAAGAGCTCATTATTTAACAACTAGGCTCTATGCCTTAGCCAGACAAGCTTATCCATATGACAATGAAAGCAGTATTACTATTCGAGCAATTCAGCGTAATATTGCCAATTTGCTTTCTCTAAGTGCCGAAAGAGATAATGTGATCAATTATATGGAAAAGCTTGCTATGCAAGCAAATGCACGGTCTTTGAATATCTATGAGAGTATTCCTGGCATTGCCAAAACTACTGCTGTTAGGTTGGTAGCCGAATTAGGTGATTTAAGACGGTTTGATACTTCAGCCCAAATTGATGCCTTTGTTGGCATTGATCCAGGCCGCTATCAATCAGGTGAAAAGGACAGTCATTTAGGAATAACCAAACATGGCAATCACTTAGCTAGAAAGATTCTTTATCGAACAATTACTCAAATGGAAACTGTCAAAGCTACTCAGCCTTGTCATATCACTGATTATTATGATAAGAAAAAACGATCTTCAAATAGCCGGGGCTATAAGAAAATCGCCATTGCATCAGTTCATAAACTGATACGTACAATGTTTGCTCTTATCAAACATGATCAATTATATGATTACAACGTAGCCACACATAACCAAAGACTTTAGTTGAAATCAAATGATCAACTTCAGTATAACAACCTATGAAAAAACTACAGTACTCATAGGCTTATTTGTGTTACATATAATTATTAATAAATTTAGTTTTCTAACTTAATTAGCTTCATTCGTACCAATAATTCTAATAAAATAATCTATTAAATTATTGATATTACTTGACTTAAGGTAGAAAAAGAACCAAACAGCCTTTTAATGACTGCCTGATTCTATTCATTTACTCTCTATCAACAGGATTTGACAAAGAGCCTATTTTATTAGCGATTACTTATATTATTTCTTAAGAGAGCCAGATTCATATAGCTTTTCGTAAAGATCTACCATTTCTCCAGCTAAATCTCTAAAGGTAATAGCATTCATCAAGTGGTCTTGTGAGTGTACCACTAATAAAGTGACGTGCATATGGTCACCTTGTGCTTCTTTGGTAAGCATGTTGGTTTGTGAGTTGTGAGCTTCAAGAAGTGATTTGTCACTTTCCTTAAGTTTTTCACGTGCACCTTCAATATCGCCCTTCTTAGCAAGACGAATTGCTTCAAAGGCTAAACTTTTTGCGTTACCACCATTAGCAATAAGGCCCATAGCAGCCATTAATGTTTCTTGTTCCTTTTGCTCTGGAGTTTGCTTTTCTTCTGCCATAAATCTGTCTCTCCTTTAATTAGTCAATTAACCCTTAATCATTTTTTCGGCTTGAGCCAAAACGTTCTTACCGTTCATCATACCGTAATCTTGCATGTTGATAACAGCTAAAGGAATGTCCTTACCGTCTTTACCCTTGCCTTTAACTTTGTTTTCGAAGTCACCCTTCATGTAACTTATTTGAGGCCCAAGAAGAACACAGTCAATTTCCTTTTGTGCAATCTTCTCATCAGCTTCTGCAGCTGGGCAAGCAAAGATTTCTGCATCAATGCCTTGTTCCTTAGCAGCTTCTTGCATCTTAGTTACCAAAAGTGAAGTACTCATACCTGCACTACAATTTAACATAATAGTTTGTTCAGCCATAATATAAAATCCCCCTGATCATTACGTTTTATATTTAAATCTCTTTTATTGATCTACGCCAATTATTATAAAACGCTTTCATTAGTTTGTAAACAAAAATATATACTTTTGTTCAATTCTCACCAAATATTATGCACCACTTGTATGCATTTTCAAATACATACCGGTTACATGTAAAGCATACCACTTCACTTATGAAATTGCTTACAATTTTTATAGAAATATTAGGAACCGCTTACATAAATATACAAAAAACTGGTAAAATAGCAATGTAATAATTTCCTTTACATTAGAAAGGAGGCTTACCTTGAGTCGTTATCAAGAAATAGCCAATGATATAGAAAAAGATATTTATTGAAAAAGATATTATTGAAAAAAAGTATATTAGGCAACTGCCTGAACAATTCGATTTGGCTAAAAAATATCACACTAGTCGCATAACTATTGTCCATGCACTTAAAATTTTGCAAAATAAAAAATTAATCAAAGCAGTTAAGGGACATGGTACTTTCATCACCAACAAGTCGATTCCTGATATATTCCTAAACTCCGGCGTTAACGAACATGGTGGTTTTACTAAACATGTTAATAGCGCTTTTCAACTAACTAGCAATGTAATTTCTTTTAACATCAGAAAGCCAAGTGCTGAAGAATGCAAAGCGCTGTGCTTGGATAAAAATGACGAAGTTTACGACATTATTAGGCAGCGTATCCTAAATGGAAAGCCTGCTAGATTGGAATATACGATAATGCCTATCAAGCGCATTCCTGGCATCACCATCGATATTCTTCATCAATCCGTTTATTCCTATATCCAAAATGAACTAGGTCTTAAAATTGGCAAAGACAATCGCGTTATCACTGCCGAAAAATCCGATGCCTATGACATGAAATACCTTGATTGTGCTAATGACGATCCTGTTTTGTGCATTCAGCAAAAAGCATTCCTAGAAGATGGTCGCCTATTCGAACTATCAGAATCGCGCAATCGCTATGATCGAGGAGCTTTAACAGTCAACGGTGATTAAATTCAACTTGATTTTAAAAATTCACTGTGTCAGAATGGCTATTGTAAACGCTCACAGTTACATACAGAAAGAGAGGAATTAATTAATGTATTCAGCAAAAATGCCAAAAAACTTTTTATGGGGTGGCGCTGTAGCTGCTCACCAACTTGAAGGTGCTTGGAAAGAAGGCGGCAAAGGAGTTTCTGTTGCCGATGTTATGACTGTTGGTTCTGCTACTAAACCACGTGAAATCACTGATGGCGTGCTTCCAGGCAAGAACTATCCTAACCACTCAGCTATTGATTTCTACCACCACTACAAGGAAGATATTAAGTTAATGGCTGAAATGGGCTTTAAAGCTTTCAGAACTTCCATTGCTTGGACTAGAATTTTCCCTAATGGTGACGAAAAAGAACCTAATGAAGAAGGTTTGAAGTTTTATGACGATTTATTTGATACCTGTCATAAATATGGCATTGAGCCTGTAATTACCCTCTCCCACTTTGAAATGCCATTCAACCTTGCTAAGAACTACGGTGGTTTTACCAATCGTAAGGTAATCGACTTCTTTGTACGTTTTGCAGAAGTTTGCTTCAAGCGTTACAAGAACAAGGTTAAGTACTGGATGACTTTCAACGAAATCGATAATCAATCAGCATTTAACAATGACTTCTTAATGGCTACTAACTCAGGCATTCTTTTCAAGGATGGTATGACTGACCATGATAAGGAAGCTGCAATGTATCAAGCTGGGCACTACGAATTAGTTGCTTCCGCATTAGCTGTTAAGATTGGCCACAAGATCAACCCTAACTTCCAAATTGGTTGTATGATCAACTACTCACCTGTTCGTCCACTTACTCCATCAAGTGACGATGTTCTTTTAGCTGATAAATGGGAACAACGTCGTGATTGGTTCTCAGACGTTCACGTTTTTGGTGAATATCCAAATGCAGTTGAAGCTTATATTGAAAGAAATGGCTACCGTCCTGACATCACTGATGAAGACAGAATTGTCTTAAAGGAAGGTACCGTTGACTATGTTGGCTTCAGCTACTACCAAACTACTACAGTTTCAAGCGAAGAAGTTAAGCCTGATGACTTAACTGATTTGGCAAAAGCTGTAGCTAAGAACCCTACTTTGAAGCGTAGTGACTGGGGTTGGGAAATTGACCCAGAAGGTTTGAGAATTGCCTTAAACCAATTGCAAGATCGTTACCACAAGCCACTATTCATCGTTGAAAATGGTCTTGGTGCTTACGACAAGGTTGAAAACGGCAAGGTTCATGATGACTACAGAATCGACTACTTAAGAAACCACATTTCAGAAATGGAAAAGGCTGTTGAACTCGATGGTATCGACTTAATGGGTTACCTTCCATGGGGATGCATCGACTTAGTTTCTGCTGGTACTGGTCAAATGGACAAGCGTTACGGCTTTATCTATGTTGATAAGAATGATGCCGGTGAAGGTACCTTAGCACGTTCACGTAAGGATTCATTCTTCTGGTACAAGAAGGTCATCGAATCAAACGGTAAAGACTTAGACTAATACAATTATTAAACTACCAAAAAAGAGTTAGATTAGATTCTATTTAACTCTTTTTCTTTATGCTTTTTTAACTCATCATGGCAAATCATTGCCAGCTGCTAAATACAGATCATACCATTCCTGTTTGGTTAACTGAATGTCGCTGCCAGCTGCGGAATCCGCAATATGCTTAGGATTCATGGAGCCAACTAAAATCTGTATTTGTCCAGGACAACGCAGAATCCAACTAGCAGCAATTGCATTTTTACCTACTTGATAATGCTCAACTAACTTTTCTAATTCTTCATTCAGCTGAGGGAACTTCGGATTATTGATGAACGTCCCTTCAAACATCCCATATTGGAATGGTGACCAGCACTGCAAAGTTATTTTGTCCCTTAATAAATAATTCCACGTTTGTCCATCATGATCTACTGATTTGGACTTGCAATGTATCAAAAGCCTCTGCCACTTCTTCCGGATTCATCAAAATATCAGGTCGATGCAAAACTAAACTATCTAAGTAATCGATTTGCATTCTTTCTAAGATACCATCTACGGCAGTTAAAATATGCTTTTTAGAAAAATCATAACGTTTTCCTGGCACAATGCCTGTTTTAGATTGGATAAACAACTTATCTCAACTAATTTTAGTTTGCTTCAATGCTTGACCAAAAACGGTCTCTGATTTTCCTCCGCCATATATATCAGCTGAATCGATGAAATTAATTCCTTCTCCAGAAGCTGCACTAATTGCATCCGCCGCTTCTGTTACATTTTTTTGATCCATCCGCATAATGCCAAGCGCCATAGCTGGAATAGAGAGCGTAGATGGTCCCACTTTGATTTGTTTCATAATTATTGCCTTTCTAAGTATTTCAATATTCTTATTATAAGATTAATGTAAGCGGTTTTGCTAATATTTCAAATTAAAATTCTTTTTGTTAATTAGACCATGTTAAAATGAAGGTAATTAGTTAGAAAGGTTCAAAAAATGAAACAAATATATTTTAATCATGATGGTAACATTGACGATTTAGTATCTTACCTGCTTCTTTTACAAGCTCCTGATATCAAATTATTAGGTGTCGGTGCAATTGATGCAGACGGTTTTATCGATCCTTCTGTTGCAGCATGCCGCAAGATGACTGATCTCTTTAACTTGCGCGGAGATGAATTGGCTGTAGCACGTTCAAACTCAAGAGCTGTCAACCAATTCCCACACGATTGGCGTATGGCTACCTACTCTTTTAACTATTTACCTATTTTGAACGAAAAGGGTTCAGTCGATACCCCGCAAGCTGAATTGCCTGCTCACCTTGATATGGTTTAGAAACTTAAGCATGCAAAAGAACCCGTCACTTTAATCATGACTGGTCCTTTAACAGACTTGGCACGTGCTCTTGACGTTGATCCAGATATCGAACAACATATTAAGAAGCTTTACTGGATGGGCGGCTCTCTTGATGGTCATGGTAACGTAGCTATGGTTAACGCAGATGGCAGCCAAGAATGGAATTCATTCTGGGATCCATACGCTGTTAAGCGCGTCTTTGATTCTAATATTCCTATTCAAATAGTGGGACTTGAAAGTACTGAAGAAATTCCATTAAATGATGAATTGCGTCAACACTGGGCAAGTTTACGTAAATATCCAGCAATGGATTTAGTTGGTCAAGGCTACAGCTTGATTATTTCGATTCCTTCCGCTGAGCTTTACCTTTGGGACGTACTTACTACTGTCAGTGCTTTATACCCAGAAGTTGTTGAGAGTGAAAAGGCTAAGGCAACGGTCATTACCGACGGCATGAGTGCTGGTAGCTTTAGACGTGATCCTAACGGCCGTGAAGTTGACATCGTTACTAAAGCAAATAAGGAGTTATTCTTCCAAAAGATGGATGAAATTCTTGAAAGAACTAAATAATCTCACTGTATATAAAGAAAGCATCCCAATTTAGGGATGCTTTTTACTTAACTTATCTTTATTATATTGCTTTAATAAACTTTTTATACAGAATTACAGCAATCCATGCCGAAATAAATGATGGCAAAATAACCACAACTATCAAATTAGGATCCAAGAAATTACCTACTCGAATGAAATGCGTAATCGAACTAATATGCTTAATATTGCTGAAAATTGCCTGGTAAACCGTCACATAGATAAGCGACCATTGAATGTAATATTCAACTAAAGTCAAAGTCGTAGTCGAGAATTTAAATACATGGGCGGCCAGACGCATAGCCCAATAGATAAACATCCCGGAAAGCACCACAAATGCAGCTAGCAGTAAGAAAAGGTTGCCCAAGTTTACATGATCCTTATTCTGCATTAACAGATACGCAATTATGAAAAAGAGCAAAAAATTAATCGTACTGAAGAAAATTTGGACAATAAATAAAATTGCCGCCTTCAGGAATTCAAATTTATGCTCTGATCGAAAAAGCGCAATTATCAATACGATAATTGCACCAATAACAAAATACGTTGTAACGTGCATTAATCTTCCTCTACTTTGTCGCCTGTTTTAAAGCATCCGCAACTGCTTCTTTAACCCCGTTTGAAGTAAAAGTTTCACCACTTACAGCATCAATATCTGCAGATTGATTAGCCAAAATTTCATTTTTTAATTGTTTTTCTGCTTTTTGACCATATTGTGGAGTTTCCGTAGATAAATCTAAATCTACAGCAGCAATTTTTTGATCTTTAATAGTTAATTTTGCTTTAACAAATCCTGCCATGCCTCTTGCCTCAGCATCATATGTTCCATCTTTTAACATAAAAATTCCCCTTTTAAAATAAAAAACACTCTTATATACATTGTACATATATATGAGAGTATTTTCTTGAAAAAATATGAAGATATTGTCATAAGTATACCATTAATCATCGATAACTGATATACTTATGTGCGGGTTATAATTTCTATAAGTCCTTATTATAATCCATCCTTGGCAGGTAGTTGAATCCCCTTCTACCTGCTTTTTATTACAGCATATAATAACAGCTGTTGTTAAATAACTAAAAAAGTTTTTTTACGCTATCTGTCAACAGTTACGTTAGAATTGTAAAGGGAGTTATAGTTTTTCAATTGAAGAGGTAAAACATGTATCCAGATAATAATATTCTTACATATTTAAAATGGCGTGGAGACATTGACTTTAGTACATCGCCTTTCAATGATATTGATGCACTTGTTTTATCTATTTTTTCTTATCTTGAATTGCACGATATTGTTAGTGGCGATGCTAAAACAATTACGGTGGATGAAGCTGCTAAATTATACTTTGCCGATGATCACCCACGCAATGATAACTTGCAATATCAAGAATTATTTAAATTAATGGCTCAGGCTGAACGCTTTAAAAATGCACGCCTATCCTACTTTGTTAGTACGTTAACTGAACACACTCAGTTTAGTGCTATCAAGATTGAATTGACCGATGGAACTAATTTTATCGCCTTTCGTGGTACTGACGATTCACTTGTTGGTTGGAAAGAAGACTTTGAAATTAGTTTCAGGATCACTGTTGCACAAAAGCAAGCAGTGAAACTACTTGAGCGCATTTTAAAGGCGGATGATCAAGATTATTATCTTGGTGGTCATTCTAAAGGCGGCAATTTAGCCGAATATGCGGCCATTAATATCGAGCCTAAGCTTCGTAAGCGAATCAAACGTATCTACACTTTCGACTCTCCTGGCATTGCCGAAGAAGTCGGCGCACAGCTTCCTTTAAAATATTTGCAAAATACATTAAGAAGATTCGTGCCAGAGTTCAGTGTTATCGGGCGCCTATTTGAACCTGAAGGCATTCATCCTACTATTGTTAACAGTACTCGCAATAACTTGAGTCAACATGATGCCTTTAGTTGGCAAATCATTGGTTCTAGTTTTGATACTAAACGGCATAGAAATCCACAATCCAAGGTTTACAACCAACTGATTAACCAATGGATTGGAAATGCCATACTTGAGGAACGAGAAGCTTTGACTAACGATCTCTTTTCTGCCTTAGGAGCAGGAGGTGCCACCAAGATTAACGAATTAGACAAAAATGGGTTTGGCGGTTTTGGCGCTATTCTTTTATCATTTACTAATTCTTCTCGTAGAACTCGATTTGTCTTTGGCTCTTTATTTTCATCAATTTGGCAAACAATTAAAAGTCGTCATTTGACTAAAGTATTATTCTCAACTGATACAATTGTCGGTTGGATCCTAATTGTGCTAGGTATTATCAGTTTAACAATGCCACAATATGCATTACGTGCATTCGGAGCTTTAGTAGCATTCGCCGGAATCGGTTTTAGTGTTCACCAAATCTTGGATACTGCTAATTCCAGCTTAAAAGCAAAACAAAAACAATTCTTCATTATTTCTTATCTAGTTGTTTTTGCCCTCTCTACGGCTTTGATTTCTAATAACCGTTTATTAATTTTCTTAGCACACTATTTCTTAGGACTGTTTTTAATTATTTATTCCTATGTCAGATTACGACAATTAATTCTTCACAGAATTTCTGGAGTTTTTCATATTACGGTTGTAGCAACTGAAGCAGTCATCGCATTTGCTCTAGGAATTATCGTTATAGTCAATCCACGAGCATTCGATCGCAAATCCATCCTCATTATGGGAATTTTGTTAATCATCTATGGTTTCTTTAAACTAATTGGTGAATTATTTGAACAGCGACCGAAGATGCCAAAAAAGCACAGATAAAAAAAGCAAGATGGTTTGTTTGATACATTCCATCTTGCTTTTTATTAGTCAAAAATAGTTTGCCAATTAGGATCTTTAGAAGCCTCATAGCACATTCTTATTTGTTCAGGCGTATTACGATCAATCGACAGCTTAGGCAAATCATCTAATGAAAAGTAGCGACAATCTGTAGTTTCCGTGTTCTTCTCAAATTCACCGCCTAATACCTTGCAAAGATAAAAAGCCTTCATAATTCCAGTAGCCAAAATAGGTTTATTATGCTTGTTACGGTCTTGCAAAGCTATTAATTTAATCGGCCTAACATCCCTACCTGATTCTTCTTTGGCTTCCTTAATACAGTTTTCTTCTGTAGAAAGATTAGCTTCGCACCAGCCACCTGGAAGTGACCAATCATCTGTTAATTTTTCATGAACCAATAAGATTTTATCAGATTTAAAAATCGCCGCTCTAGTTTCTATCTTAGGGGTTTGATAGCCTTCATCACCGCAAAACAGGGTTTTAACTTTTTCAATCGGCATCCCCGTCTTAGCAGTCATCATCTCTGCCGCAATTTGACGAATCTGTTCATACCGTTCACGATCAAACACATCATGACCATATTTCAAGCCATTTTGAGCAATGCTCTATAGTTCAACTGCCCAATCAGTAAATTTATCCCCAGTTTTCATTTTTACCTCTATCTTCTAATAAAAGTACCAGACTTAATATGTTTCAAAATACTGTAGCCTACACTTTTGATTTGATTTTTACTACCATATGGCTGATTCAAAAACATCACAATTCCATTTTTATTGTCTGTAGTAAGCTGCATCCAATTGGTAAAATGAGTATCACCAAAATTGCCATAGGCTAACTTTAGTTTACCGCCATTTTTCAAATAATAGCCACCAGAGCATGTATTAACTTTTGATTTCAAATGGCTCAAGTAATTAAACTGTTTTTCAGTTAAAATCTTGCCATTATGCAATCCTTGTTGAATCTTATAATAATCACTAGCTGTAGAGAATAAGTTCCCTGCACCTGGCAATTGCGAAACTACGTACTTATTAGCATAAGATGCACTTTGATAGTTTTTACCATGATGGTATAAGTAAGAAATAGCATCTGTTTTTGAACGAGGAATATTTTGATAAATATATGTATGTTTCAAATGAAGTGACTTAACAATTCTGCTTTTGACGTTAGCAGCATAAGACTTGCCTGTTACTTTACGAATGATGCCTGCTAGAAGAACATAATTAGCATTATTATAATTAAAGCTTGCACGCTTGGTTCTAGCTGTCGCATTTGCCTTAGCAATCGTCCAATTAATTGCACCCTTTTCAGAGAAATTAATACCGTGACTCGATTCGGTTCCAATTACATTAATTCCTGAAGTATGGGTCATTAATTGACCAACTGTAATATACTTAGAATGTTTTAATTTTGGATACCAACGCGAAATTTTGGTATTTTGCGAAAATTTCTTTTGATAAATTAACTGAGTAATAATTGCCGCTGTGATAGATTTTTGCAACGAACCAACAGGATATAGTAATTTCTTATTACCATTTTTAATTTTACGTCTGTAATAACCATAGCCAACATTAACTGTCTGACGATGTCCATCTTTTACAATTTCAATTGTGCCCAGTAAATGATGCTTATTCATTGCCTTAATAGCATACTTACGCAATTGACTATTAGAATAAGTCTTAGCATTAACTGTTGTGCTATTACCTAAAAAAATAAACGAAGATAAAAATGCAATGGCTAACATTATCTTTTTTGACTTCAATCTAAAAATCCCCCTCTGCCATTTAATCCTGAAATATTCTACCACAAAATTAAAAGCACAAATATTGCCTATTTGACAATATTTGTGCTTTTTCTTTTTAGTTTTAGATCAAATTCATTTTTACTAAGTATTCAGCATTTTCAACAGTGTTCCAAGCTGCACCCTTTAAGAGGTTATCAGCTACGATCCACATATTGAAGGCACCTGGATTTTCATAGTCAGGACGAATGCGACCAACAAAAGTTTCGCGCTTGCCAGCTGCATTGATTGGTTGAGGGTAAATTTGGTGCTTAATGTCGTCTTCAAGAACTACGCCTGGAAAGTTAGCAACTGCATCCATAATATCTTGAGTCGTTGCACTTTCATCTTCAACAGTGAAGTAAACACTTTCGCCGTGTGCAATTGGAACAGGAACTCTAACACAAGTTGCGGTTACTTTAATATCTTTAGCATTCATGTCGTTTAACATGATCTTCTTAGTTTCATGAATCATTTTCCATTCTTCATGAGAATAGCCAGAATCTTCTAAAACATCAATTTGTGGTAAGAGGTTAAATGCTAATGGATAATGCTTCTTATCCCCTTTAGTTGGCAAAATTTGTGCATCTGCTTGCGTATCTTTACCATCTAAATAATCTTGGGCTTCTTTCTTTAACTCATCAATTGCAGCTTGACCCGCACCTGAAGCGGCTTGATAAGTTGAAACGATAATTTGCTTTAAACCAAACTTTCTTCTAATTGGTTCTAAGGCCATTACCATTTGAATGGTTGAACAATTTGGATTGGCAATAATACCGTGATGGTCTTTCAAAGCATCTGGATTTACTTCTGGAACAACCAATGGAACGTCTGGCTCCATTCTGAAGGCACTAGTATTATCTACACAAACTGCGCCACGTTTAACAGCCTCTGGTAAAAATTTCTTTGATACGGCACCACCAGCTGATGAAAGAACTAGATCAACGCCATCAAAAAATTCCGGTGTAGTTTCTTCAACTACCAAGTCTTGATCTCTAAACTTTAATACCATGCCAGCTGAACGTGATGAAGCTAACAACTTCACGCTTTTTACTGGAATAGTTGACTTAGCCAATTGATCAATCATTCTTCTACCAACGGCACCTGTAGCACCTAAAATTGCAACATTATATTCTCTTACCATTCTTATTCAACCTTTTGTAAAAAATCATTCATTCTCTTCATTGCTTCACGTAAATTATCATCGCTAGATGCATATGACAATCTTACATATCCTTCGCCGCCTGAACCAAAGGCGCTACCGGGAGTCACGCCAACTTTAGCCTTAAAGGCTAAGTCCAATGCAAACTTCATATCATCTTCACCATATTGGGCGGGGATTTTTGCAAAAATATAGAAAGCTCCCTCAGGCTTGACTGCCTGCATCCCCATTTCACTTAATTTCTCTAAAACAAAATCTCTTCGTTTTTGGTAAACTTTACGATATTCTGCTGGATCATTTAATCCATTTTCTAACGCTTCGATAGCCGCAGCTTGCGATGAATCAGTTGTCGTCGTCACCATTAAGCCATGCACCTTACCAATTTGTTCCATAATTTTAGCAGGACCTGCAATATAGCCCAGACGATAACCAGTCATTGCATGAGACTTTGATAAACCTGAAATATAAATTGCTCGATCAGGAATCAAACTAGCAATAGAATGATGTTCAACACCATAAGTCAAAGTACTATAGATTTCATCAGTGATAACGTACAAATGATTTTCTGCAATTACTTTGGCTAAGGCCTTAATTTCATCCTCTGTATATTCCACGCCTGTTGGGTTAGTGGGATAATTCAAAATTACTGCTTTAATTGTAGGATTTTCTTTAATAGTTTCAGTCAATTTCTGCGGTGTTAATTTGAAATTATCTTCAGTAGTGTTAATCAACACATAACTGGCATCGGCTAAGGTAGCAACCGGCCAATATAATGAGAAAACTGGCGTTGGAATAGCTACTTTATCACCAGGATTAGTAATAGCAAAAAGTGCAGCATTAATCGCTTCAGTGGCACCAACGGTTACTACAACTTCTGTTTCTGGGTCATATTTAACACCGATAGTCTTATTGAGATAGTTGCTAATGGCTTTTCTTAACTCCAGCTTGCCTTTTTGAGGAGCATAGTGAGAATCATTATTTTGAATACTTTTAATTGCAGCTTCTTTAACGTGCTCAGGCGTATTCATATCAGGTTCACCTAAAGTTAGTTTGATGATTCCTGGAATGGTTGAGACTTTATTATCAAAAATTCTAATTCCAGAAGCTCTGACATTTTGTACTTTTTGGCTAAAACCCAAATCATTAGCTAATTCTTGCATAGTTTTTCCTCCCTTTATCTTTAAAGGATATTTTCTAATCCAATTACCAATTCATCTAATTGGTCAACTTTTTCTAAGGCTACTTTTACTCCGTTCATAAATGAGCCACGATCAAATGAATCTTGGCGAATGGTCAAGGCCTCACCTGGTCCTCCAAATAATATTTGTTCATGTGCAATATAGCCAGGCAGACGCACTGAATGAATCTTAATTCCTTGATAATCTCCACCGCGAACATTCTTCAAAGTTTCTACCTCATCTGGCGCTGTTTGATGTTCAGGGCGATTTTCTGCAATCATCTTAGCAGTAGCCAAGGCAGTGCCTGATGGAGCGTCTTTCTTATCTGCGTGGTGCATTTCAATAATTTCAACATCTGGGAAGTATTTAGCAGCTTCTTTAGCAAATTTCATCAATAAAACTGCAGACATCCCAAAATTAGGAGCAATTAAGCCGCCTACTTTTTCTTTTTTGGAAAGCACAATTAATTCTGCTTCTTGTTCATCACTCATCCCGGTAGTTCCTACTACTGGTCTAATATGGTGTTGCAAGGCAAATTTCACGTTTTCGTATACTGCCTTAGGAGTGGTAAAGTCGATCCAAAAATCTGCTAAGTTATCAGAAATTTCTGTTAAATTCTTAAAAATTTTAGCACTTGCAGGCAAATGATATTGCTCAGGATTATTTTCTGCAATTGGAGAAAGTCCAGCAACTACTTCAAAACCTGGCATATTGTTAACTAAATTAACAGCCTTTTGTCCCATTGCACCCGTAAAACCAGCAACTAATACTTTTTTAGTCATTTTCAAGATCCTTTCCTAAATCTAATGGCAATTTTTGCAATAAAGCATTATCTTCTAAGCCTAAATGTTGAGCCAGGGTTACTTTTTCTTCATCATTCAAGGCGACTAAAGGCAAGCGACAATCTCCGGTTTCAAAGCCTTGTGCATTTAAAACTGCCTTTACTGGTGATGGAGATGAATACATGAATAGGGCTTGCATTCTAGGTGTCAACCAACGTTGAATTTTAGCTGCCTCAGGATATTTTCCTTCATATAAAGCATCGTACATTCTACGCATTTCTTTGGTATAGATATGAGAAGCTACGGAAACAACCCCATTTGCTCCAAGCAATCTTGCGGTTAATGCTTGGGTATCTTCTCCGGTAAAGACCTGGAAATCTGCAGCCTTGTGATCAATGATATATTCCATCTCTTCAAGAGATGCACATTGTTTAATTCCTTTAATATTATCTAATTGAGATAGTTGAACAACAGTCTCCTTTTCCATCTTGACCCCAGTTCTGCCTGGAATATTGTAGATTAAAAATGGCATCTTAACGTTGTCGTTCACTGCAGTAAAGTGCGCAACCATGCTGCGTTGATTTGGCTTATTATATGGCGGTACAACGACTAAGGCGTAATCAATACCGTCAATTTCTGCCACTTCATTGGTAAACTTAATAGTTTCAGCAGTATTGTTGCTGCCAGTTCCAGCAATTACAACAGCGCGGCCATTAACGATTTGACCAAACTGCTTGTAGAGTTCAATTTTTTCATCATGAGTCAAAGTTGGTGTTTCACCCGTTGTGCCACCAATTACAAAACCGTTGCATCCCTGATCAATTAAATAATTCGTTAATTTCTTTAAACTATCAAAATCAATCTTTTTATTCTCATCAAATGGCGTCACAATTGCCGTCAATAAATCTGCATCAATTAATGTAGCCATATTAAATCCCCATTCTATTGATTAAAAATCCCTTAATTGCGTTAACTCCACGAATAATACTTTTTTCGTCTGGATTCAAAGTTGCCGAATGCAATTGTGAATCTGGATCACCAACACCTAACCAGAACATAGTTCCTGGAAACTTGGCAAGTAAAAAGCCGAAATCTTCTCCCGTCATTTTTGGCTTAGTTTCAACAAAATCGACTTCAGGATTATTCTTCATATAATTAATGAAGTTTTTAGTTAACTCTGGATTATTTTCTACCGGCCAATAACCGCCTTGATTTAATTCCAGATTTACTTTCATGTTGTAGCTACGAGCTATGCCTTCACATAAATCTTGCAAACGCTGATCAATTTGCAAAATCATTTTTTGCGTCAAGCCTCGAATTGTTCCTTCAATCCGTGTTTGCCCAGCGATCACATTTCTAATAGTTCCAGCTCTGACCTTACCTAAAGTGATCACACCACTTTGAATTGGATCAATACTTCGTGAAATTACCGTTTGAATCTGCATGATTAAACTCGCAGCAGCCACCACAGTGTCATTAGCATTTTGCGGAAAAGCTGCATGTCCACCCTTACCAATCAAGTCAATGTTGACCTCAGTGGTTCCAGCAAATAGTGTACCTTCACGACAGCCAATGGCTCCGGCAGGCAATTCAGGATTGTCATGCAAGCCATAGAATTCATCAGGTTTAAACTTTCCTTCAAAGATTCCATCTTCATAAGCTTTTTTACCGCCACTTTCGCTTTCTTCAGCTGGCTGGAAAAAGAACAACAGATTATCCTTAGGCTGATTTTCACTAAAATAGCTAAGCAGCCCTAATGCAACACTCATATGAATATCATGGCCACAAGCATGCATTATTCCGGGATGCGTTGATGAAAAAGGCAAATTAGTTTTTTCTTCTACCGGCAACGCATCAATATCAGTCCGATAGCCAATTGTTCTTTGCGGATTGCTTCCTTTAATTAGTACTAAAATTGCGGTCGGCAATTCTTCAGGAACCTTTATAGTTAAAAACTCTGAATTAAATCCCTTAATTACTTTTAGTAAATAATCATGAGTCTCTTTTTCTTGCAAAGCTAATTCAGGAATCTCATGCAAATGTCTTCTAATCTGAATTAGTTCACTTTCAGTTAAAACCGCCATAACTAAATCTTTCTCAAATTATCTTCTAAACCTGTCTTGCTTTCAGTTTGATCGTCAACCTTTTTAATCACCTTAGCTGGAACACCCGCTACCATTGTATGTGGTTCTACATCATGAGTTACTACAGCACCAGCAGCAATCACGGCACCTTCACCAACATGGACGCCTTCGATCACCACTGCATTGGCACCCATCACTACGTTGTCATCAATCTTAACTGGAGTGGCAGAAGCTGGTTCAATTACACCGGCTAGCACGCTGCCTGCACCGATATGACAATGCTTGCCGACAATTGCACGTCCACCTAAAACCACGCCCATGTCAATCATGGTATCATCGCCAATTTCTGCACCGATATTAATAATTGCACCCATCATGATGACTGCATTTTTACCGATAGCCACTTGATCTCGAATAATGGCACCTGGTTCAATCCGCGCATCAAATTTCTTCATATCGATCATAGGCACAGCTGAATTTCTAGCATTATTTTCAATACGATAATCTTGAATCTTATCCTGATTTTCTTTTAAAAATGGTTCGACATCTTTCCAGTCGCCGAAAATCACCCCAGAATGTGTTTCATTAAAATTTTCAATTTCTTCTGGGAAATCAATTTGATCAAGTTGTCCTTTAATAAAGACCTTAACTGGCGTTTTCTTAGGAGCATTGCCAATGTAATTGATAATACTTTTTGCATCTAATTTCGTCATAATGTTTCCTCTTTAAAAATTAATCTTCATTATTATATGGTTGATCTAAATGAATTAAATCTTCTAGACTTTCTCGTTTAATGACTAGTTGGGCCTTGCCATTTTCCGCAAAAACAACAGCTGGACGAGCATTTCGATTATAATTTGAGGCCATTGAATAGCCATATGCTCCAGTATCAAGCATTGCCAAAAGTGAACCTGACTTCGTTGCAGGAAGTGCTTGATCATCAGCTAAGATGTCGCCACTTTCACAATATTTGCCGGCAATTCTCACATGTTCAGTCAAATCAGCTCGCGGATCAGTGGCTAAAACTGTTTCATATTTTGCATCATACAGAGCCGGACGAATGTTATCACCCATTCCGCCATCCACCGTTACATAAGGACAATGACCTGGTACAATTTTGCGACTACCAGTTGTATATAAGTTATAACCAGCTGGTCCTACGATAGAACGTCCAGGTTCAATATCAATTTCTGGAAGTGGAAAGGCAGCATTCTTAGCTTCTTTCTTGATAGTTTTAACAATTGCTCTAACAAATTCTTCTGGCCTTAATGGATTATCTTCTACAGTATATTTAATGCCGAATCCACCGCCAACATTAATTACTTGAGCGGTATAACCATATTGACTGCGCCAATTTTCAGCAACTTCCATTAATTTTTTTGCAGCCATTTCAAAGCCATTTAATTCAAAAATTTGTGATCCAATATGAGCATGAATTCCAATCATATTCATTCTTGAATTAGCTAGAACTTGTTCTAAAGCCAAATCTGCTTGGCCTGATTCCAAATCAAATCCGAACTTGCTATCTACTTGACCGGTTTGATCATATTCATGCGTATGAGCTGAAATGCCTGGTGTAATTCTTAACATGACATCAATTTTGGCATCGTGCTTTTGCAATACCTGATCCAATAGCTTAATTTCATGAAAATTATCAATGATGATCTTGCCAATATGGTTTTTAACGGCCATTTCAAGCTCTGACTTAGATTTGTTATTACCGTGAAAACTGATTTTCTTTACTGGAAAATTGGCTTTCAAAGCTGTATATAACTCTCCATCCGAAACCACATCAGTATAAGCACCTTCTGCTGCAGCTACTTGATACATCGCTATACAAGCAAAAGCTTTACTAGCGTAGCTAACTGCATATTTTACGTTTTCTTCTTCAAATACTTTCTTAAAAGCTCTAATCTGATGACGAATTTGCTCTACATCGTATACAACAAGAGGTGTGCCATACTTCTTAGCTAATTCAACCGTATCAACACCACCAATAGTTAAATGTCCTGCTTGATTGATTTGATTTTCTGAAATTTGTGAATTCATATCTTGCCCCTAGCCTTTATACATGCGAAGCACCCAATAAAAAAATCCATTGTCTGCGCTAAACAAACAATGGATTAGTTTTCACTTAATCTTATGGTCGACAGCGCTCCGCGAATTTTGTTCGCGACAGTCCGTAATTTGTTCAATCACGACCCAGCTTAATACCTTTAGCTTGGTTTAAGCTTCGGCAACTTCCCCTTTCACAATTAGTCTTCGTTTCGCCTAACTCGTAATTGTTACTTTTGTCATTTGCGCCTCTTCGATTTACATGTAGTCTACATTCTTATTAAATTTTAGTCAATACTTTTTTATTAATTTTTAATTTGTACTATATATGCTTTTCTATTCAAGACTAGTATTACCAACTTTTAGTTGCAAGATTAAAAAATAATGCTAAAATTCAAATTAATTTAGTTTGAATCCATTTTTAATTAATGAATTATGAAATTTCACTTTAAGGGGATTGTGTTATGAAAGTAGTTAAGTTTGGTGGCAGCTCTTTAGCTGATGGACAAAATGTTGAACAAGCATTAAATATAGTTTTGAGCGATCCTGAAAGACGCGCAATCGTAGTTTCCGCACCAGGAAAAAGAAGCGATGACGATATCAAAATCACGGATCTTTTAATCAAATATGCGGATATGACGCTTAAGAGCGAAGATACGAATGAGATCGTTCAAAATATTTTTATGCGTTATCAAGAAATTGGTCATTATTTCGGCTTATCAGATCAAGAACTCAAGGTTATCAAGGATATTCTGTTAGCTTTGCCTAATCAGACCTACCCTAACTCCAGCTATTTAATGGCTGCTTTTAAGGCTCATGGTGAGCGCCTTAACGCACGTTTAATTGCTATGATATTACAACACCAAGGCGTTAAAAGTCGCTTTCTTGATCCAACAGAATCTGGTTTAATCGTTACTGGTCAACCTAATGATGCGCTCGTTAATCCAGAAAGCTATTTAAATCTTGATCAAATAAAAATTGCAACAGGTGAACGCATTATTTTCCCTGGCTTCTTTGGCATCACGCCATCAGGCAATATTGCTACATTCTCACGTGGCGGATCCGACATTACCGGAGCAATTTTAGCTCGCGGCTTTCATGCTGATATGTACGAAAACTTTACCGACGTCAATGGAATTTTTGCAGCTAATCCGCATATCGTAGATAATCCGCAATCCATTAAAAAAATGACTTATCGCGAAATGCGGGAACTATCTTATGCTGGCTTTTCCGTTTTCCACGATGAAGCTTTGATCCCAGCTATCCAAGGTCAAATTCCTATCAATGTTAAAAATACACATGAGCCTGACCAACCTGGCACTATTATTGTTCCAGAAAAAGATTTTGTACCAGATAACATCATTACAGGTGTAACTAGTCAAAAACACTTTTCAGCTCTTTATTTGCATAAATATTTATTAAACAAAGAAGCTGGTTTTACACTGCGTATCCTGCAAATCTTGTACAAGCACAATGTTCCTTATGAACACATGCCTTCTGGTATTGATGATATTACAATTATTTTTAACAATGACTTTTTAAATGATCAGTTGATCGATCAAATTTGTAATGAAATTCAAGCCACCATCAATCCAGATCAGCTTGAGTGGATTGACGATTACGCAATCATCATGGTCGTTGGTGAAGGGATGAAAAAATATCATGTCGTAAGTCGTCAAATCTTAGATTCTTTAGGTGATCATGATATTTCACCTCGCATGATCAACCAAGGTGCATCCCAAATTTCAATGATGATTGGAACTAAAAAAGAAAAAGCAGACGAAGCAGTTAAGATTATCTATCATCAATTTTTTGCAAAGGAAGAAAATCATGGTTAATTTATTAAAAGTACACGGCTCACAAAATCACTTTTTTATTCTTGATCAAACTGAATTAAAGCAAAAATTGTCTGACGAGGAATTAAAGAAGCTAACTATTAAACTTACAAATCCAAAGACCGGACTCCTTGGCGGTGCAGACGGTGTCTTAGTAGTCAATGATCCTGTCAGAGAAAATGCTTTAGCTCAAATGCGTGTTATTAACGCCGATGGCAGTGAAGCTTCTATGTGTGGCAACGGTCTTAGAACTGTCGCTCGTTATTTAAGCGAAAAGTACCAAAAAACTAATTTCTTGGTTGATACGATGAATGCGAGTCTCCGTGTCAGAAAAGACGATGACTTCGCATCAAACGTTCCTGCTTTTGCCGTTGAAATCTCGCCTGTTCATTTCAACAAAGAGGCTTTACCATTCGATAATTTAGGACATGATCGATTAATAGACGACTTTGCTCCCGAACTTTATCAAGGTTTGCGTTTTTCTTCCATTGCCGTACCCAATCCTCATTTAATTAGTTTCGTTAATCAAAGACAAATCACTGGACCTATTTTAGGAATTATTGGCAAACGACTCAACGATAAAAATCCTTATTTTACTGATGGCGTTAATGTTAATTTTGCCCAAATTTTAGATAAAAATCGTTTATTTGTAAGGACTTATGAACGCGGCGTCGGCTTTACCAATGCCTGTGGTACTGGAATGTCTGCTACTTCATTAGCGTTTTGTTTAACCAAACCGGAGATAGCAGAATTTGATACGCCAATTAACGTGTATAATCCTGGTGGCATGGTTAAAACTATTGTCCATTATGAAAACAATAATTATTGGATTGAACTTATTGGAAATGCCACATTTACTCATCAAATTTCTATTGATGAAGAAGATTTAAGAAATAGTAACTTTGCTACTGCACAAATTACTGAGACTAATGAGCAAAATGCTTATGAAAGATTTGTCGATAATTTACATAAATTCAACGACATTACAACTTTAGCGTAATCAAAAAGACCTGCTTTTTTGAAGCAAGTCTTTTTTGTTTTTAATCTAAATCAGTTAAACCATGTTTTTTCTTCGAAGTACGATAAAAGATATAGGCTATTAAACCAAAGAATATTGGGCCAAATCCAGTCCAGAAGGCTGTTGCATATCTATGTTCCAAAATTGGTTGTAGAACCGTAAATATGATTCCTGTGCAGACAATTATTTCTACAAACACAACTAACGCTACTGTCCATTTATAATTCGTAAATACCCTAAATTTACGTGGATAATCTTTCTTTAAGAAGAATGGAAACGCACCGATCAAGAAGATATACGGTGCTGTGGCTGCAACATTCCCCATATCAGTCAAAATCTGATAAAAGCTTGTTGCTGCACTACCGCCAAATGAAACTACTGCAATCAATAAGCAAACGAAAACAGTTTGGGCCCACATTGCATTGGCAGGGATGCCGTGCTTGTTTAATTTAGTAGCAGCCTTAGGCCAAAGTCGTGGATCAGACCCCATAATAAAGGACTTAACAGGTGAATACAGCAAAACGAAGAAAGCACCCATCATTCCCATCAATCCTGATAATGCGATCGCTCTCGTAAAGATTTTGCCAATCATTAAGCTGGTTTGAGGATCTAAATTAAGCGCAGACCCAAAAGCCTTACCTAAAGTACCATAAACCACATAAGTAATATTACCTGTATTGGCTCCAGTTTGAACAATATCTTTTTGATAATTAACTGAAAAACCGGTCATAAAGATCATTAAGACATAAGAGATAATAGTAAATAAACTACCGATAATTAAGCCCTTAGGGAAGTCCTTTTCTGGGTGCTTCATACTATCGATAACCCCACCAACAGTTTCCATACCACCATATGCAAATACCGCATAGACAACAAAGGAAATAATGGTTATTGGCGTTTGGAAATCTTTATTAGGTGAAATAATAAAACTCTGCCAACCAGTGATTGGTTGAGCCAATTGTCCATGATTCATAATAATAACTAGTAAACTAGATAGAATAAAAATCAAGTTCATGCCAATCATAAACCAACCACCAATTGAGGACATGATCTTAATTCCGGTCATCCCTCTTGATGATAAGTATGTAGATACAATCATGAATAAGATAGCCAGCACACCTATTAATGGAGTTCCGCGCAAGCCAAATAAATCCCAGCTTTGCGTTATATCTTTACCAAAAATTAGCGCTGAGATCGAAATCCAAAGCCTTGAGGCGCTAGATACTAGCCATAATACCCAGTTGGCCAGCCATACAAAAGTCCCGATAAAGGCCCATTTTTCACCAATAGAGCCAGCAAGCCAAGAATAAATCCCACCTTTAGCATCATGAAAGGCTGAACCGTATTCTGCCATCATTAATCCAGCTGGAAAGAAAAAACATATTCCGGCTAAAATAAACCAAATAATTCCGGCATAAGTCATTTGCCGATATGAAACTGAGACATTACCAAAACCATAAACCGTAGTAATAATCATCAAAACCAGGCTTAGTGTAGTTAATGTCTTTTTCTGCGTTTTATTATCATCCAAGATAAAGCCTCTACTTTCTTTACTACACTTTCAATTTTAGCACCCTTTCTTTTAAGCAAATTTATTCTAATAAGAATCTCATAAGAAAAAGCTGCTAACCTAAGTTAACAGCTTTCTTGCTTTTTATTTACTAATCTTTTCTTCAATCCAGTTACCTAATTCTGCAACATGTAATTTAGTTACAGAACTAAATGTCAAAACCGTTACATGATCATAATTAAGATCTATGTTCTTTTTCAAACGGGACATTACTTTATTTACTTGGCTCTTTTTTATTTTATCGATCTTCGTACATACAACTAAAATAGGCAAATTCAGATATTGAGCATAATTATACATTGCAATATCATCTTTAGTTGGTTCATGACGAGAATCAATTAAAATTACTAAACCCTTTAAGTTAGGTCTTGTTTCCAAATAATCTTGGATCATTTCACCAAATTCTTGGCGTTTCTTTTGTGAAACTCTAGCATAGCCATATCCCGGTACATCTACAAGATAAAACTCATCGTTTATTAGATAGAAATTTAAAGTTTGTGTTTTACCAGGCTGTGAAGAGGTTCTAGCCAGGTTTTTTCTGTTAAGTATAGTATTAATCAAGCTTGACTTTCCCACGTTTGAACGGCCTGATAATGCAATCTCAGGCAAATTATCCTTGGGATACTGATCTTCTCTAACTGCACTGACAGCATAATTACTACTTTTAATTATCATTCGCGCCTACCCGTGCTTTACTACTTTCTTTTTTATCCTTTTTACGAATAACTTTAGGTTCAGCATGACGTGTGATTACATCTTTAGTTACTTCGACAGCTTCAATATCTTTTTCACTTGGAGTCTTGTACATGATATCCATAATTGAGTTTTCAATTATAGTTCTTAAACCACGAGCACCCATGTTTCTTTGAATTGCCAAGTCAGCAATTGCCTTAAGTGCACCATCAGTAAATTTAAGATCAACGCCATCAAGTGAAAGCAACTTCTTGTATTGCTTAACTAAAGCATTCTTTGGTTCGGTTAATACTCTAACCAAATCTTCGCTACTGAGTTTATCTAAAGTTGTGATAATTGGAATTCTACCGATAAATTCAGGTATCATCCCAAACTTAACTAAATCTGCTGTAGTCAAATGACGAGTCCAATCATCTGCGTCAATTTTATCAACTTCATTTTCGGCGCCAAAGCCAATTGTCTTCTTGCCTAATCTATTCTTAACGATCTGTTCAATACCATCGAAGGCACCACCAACAATAAATAAGATATTTGTGGTATCCATCTTGATCATTTCTTGTTGTGGATGCTTACGACCACCTTGAGGTGGAACTGAAGCAATAGTACCTTCCAAAATCTTCAATAATGATTGTTGTACGCCTTCACCTGAAACATCACGAGTAATTGAAACATTCTCAGATTTCTTAGAAATTTTATCAATTTCATCGATATAAATAATGCCGCGTTGAGCACGTTCCAAATCGTAATCTGCATTTTGCAATAATTTGAGCAAGATGTTTTCTACATCTTCACCAACATAACCAGCTTCAGTTAATGTAGTTGCATCGGCAATTGCAAAAGGTACATTTAAGAT
Source organism: Lactobacillus helveticus (assembly GCF_046109915.1). NCBI lineage: Bacteria > Bacillati > Bacillota > Bacilli > Lactobacillales > Lactobacillaceae > Lactobacillus > Lactobacillus helveticus. Next base: position 845,644 of record NZ_CP151471.1, read on the forward strand.
TCTAGCTAAAGTTTGAGCTAAATAAGTCTTACCTGATCCAGTAGGTCCAATCATTGCAATGTTAGATTTTTGTAATTCTGTAGAAGAATCAACGTCCATCTGACTAATTCGCTTGTAGTGATTATAAACAGCAACAGACAATACTTTTTTAGCACGATTTTGGCCAATTACGTATTGATCAAGCTGTTTCTTAATTTCCATTGGTTTTGGTAATTCACTTGCAGTCTTAACAGAATCTGCACGCAGTTCATCATCAATTATTTTCTTAGATAAGTCAACGCATTCGTTGCAAATATAAACGCCATTGCCGGCGATCATCTTTTTGACTTGGTCTTGAGTTTTACCACAAAAAGAACATTTAATCTCTTCTTGATCTGTAAACTGATTTGCCATTATATTTCCTCCCTATACCTACCAAAATAGATTATCATAAATTATCATATTTTGATAAATATTAAACTTATATATCAAAAAAAGCGGCCTAAAGCCGCTTTTTAATGAGAAATCAGTAATAATTTTTTATTACTTGTTTTCCTTCTTGTCTTCTGCTTCTTTTGCTTCAAACTTTGCCTTAGCAACTTGCTTAGCATTATCAGTAACAAGATCCATAGCCTTACGTACAGTGATGTCGTGACTTAACATATCATCTGATAAGGTGTTACGTATAGTCTTTTCATCCATGTTGTATTCAGCAGCAAGGTCCTTGATTTCCTTATCAATTTCTTCCTTAGTTGCCTTAAGACCCTCTTTTTCAACAATAGCTTCAAGAACTAAGTTAGTCTTAACTCTTTCAGCAGCGTTCTTAGCAAATTGTGAACGTAATTGTTGTTCATTAGTGTTAGTCAACTTGTAGTAAGTTTGTGGATCGATACCTTGACGTTGCATGTTACCTAAGTATTGGTTCAATTGAGTATCAACGTCGTCTTGAATCATTGCATCAGGAATTTCGTCAACAGTAGCGTTCTTTACTGCACCTTCAATAGCTGCTTCTTGAATAGCATCGTTTGCAGCTTGTTCCTTTTGATCCTTCAATTGATTCTTGATCTTGTCTTTTAATTCATCAAGAGTATCTACTGAATCGTCAACATCCTTAGCAAACTCATCGTCTAACTTAGGAAGTTGCTTTGACTTAACTTCGTGAATCTTAGTTGCAAAGTGTGCTTCTTTACCAGCTAAATCCTTTGCACCGTAATCCTTAGGGAAGGTTACAACAACATCAACATCGTCACCTGCTTCGTGACCAATAAGTTGGTCTTCAAAGCCAGGAATGAATGCACCTGAACCTAATTCAAGTGAGTAGTTTTCAGCTGAGCCACCTTCAAATTCCTTACCATCAATAGTACCCTTGTAATCAATGGTTACAGTGTCGCCCTTAGCTGACTTACCCTTCTTAAGTACAAGTTCAGCATTTTGTTCACGACGCTTGTCAAGTTCAGCATCAACGTCTTTTTGGTATACACGAGTATTTTGCTTTGGAACTTCAATACCCTTGTAGTCGCCTAACTTAACTTCTGGTTCTACAGTAACAGTAGCCTTCATAGTCCAGTCCTTGTCTTTATCCATTGATACTGGAACAATTTGAGGTTGACCAACTGCAGCAATACCTGCTTCCTTAACAGCAGCAGAATATGCATTTGGCAATACAATGTTTAAAGCATCTTCATATAATGATTCTTCACCATAGTATTGATCAAAGATAACACGAGAAACGTGACCTTTTCTAAAACCAGGAACACGTAAGTTTTTCTTAACTCTTCTAAAAGCTTGATCCAAACCTAATTTAATTTCATCTTTTGAAATATCAAAAGTAAGTTCACCGGTTGTTTTACCGGTCTTTTTCCATTTTACAGACATTAATAAAATACCTCCAATGTCAAGTTTGAGTTTGCTTCTTGCATACTAAGTTATCTTACCTTAAACTGGCACAAAAAACAAATCTAAAAGAAAAAAGATGCGCTCCTGTGAAGAAGTGCATCTTTTTTGCTATATCGTTAGAAATTAGTCAAGGATTTCAGTAACCTGACCGGCACCAACGGTACGACCACCTTCACGGATGGTGAACTTAGTACCCTTTTCGATGGCAGCTGGCTTAATCAAAGTAACAGTGAATTCAGTGTTATCACCAGGCATAACCATTTCAGTACCTTCTGGCAATTCAATTTCACCAGTAATATCAGTGGTGTGGAAGTAGAATTGTGGACGGTAGTCTGAGAAGAATGGAGTGTGACGTCCACCTTCTTCTTTCTTCAAGACATAAACTTGAGCCTTGAATTCCTTGTGGGTTTGGATTGAGCCTGGAGCAGCCAATACTTGACCACGAACAACTTGGTCACGGTCAATACCACGAAGCAATACACCAACGTTATCGCCGGCTTCACCTAAGTCCAAAGTCTTGTGGAACATTTCCAAACCAGTAACAACTGACTTAAGAACCTTGTCTACCAAACCAACGATTTCAACTTCATCGCCGACCTTAACAGTACCACGGTCGATACGACCTGAAGCAACAGTACCACGACCAGTGATAGTGAATACGTCTTCAACTGGCATTAAGAATGGCTTGTCAGTTTGACGTTCTGGAGTTGGGATGTATTCATCAACGATGTCCATTAACTTAAGAATTTGTTCTTGAGCTTCCTTGTCGCCTTGTAAAGCCTTCAAAGCTGAACCACGAACAACTGGAATATCGTCACCAGGGTAATCGTATTCAGTTAACAAGTCACGAACTTCCATTTCAACCAAGTCGATCAACTCTGGGTCGTCAACTAAATCGCACTTGTTCAAGAATACTACGATGTAGTTAACACCAACTTGACGAGCAAGCAAAATGTGTTCACGAGTTTGTGGCATAGGACCATCAGTTGCAGCAACAACTAAGATGGCCCCATCCATTTGTGCAGCACCGGTAATCATGTTCTTGATGTAGTCGGCGTGGCCTGGAGCGTCCATGTGAGCGTAGTGACGATTTTCAGTTTCGTATTCTACGTGGGCGGTGTTAATAGTGATACCACGTTCCTTTTCTTCTGGTGCAGCATCGATTTGTGAGTAATCTTCAGCCTTAGCCAAACCCTTTTCAGCTAAAACAGTAGTAATAGCCGCAGTTAAAGTGGTCTTACCGTGGTCAACGTGACCGATAGTACCAATGTTTACGTGTGGCTTAGTTCTAACGTAATGTTCTTTTTCTGCCATTAAAATGACCCTCCTGTAAATTTGCAAGAAGTCCGTTGAGATAAGTTAACGGATAATTCTCTGTTGAATATTGTACTACTTTCTTCGGCAATTGCCTAGTAAAAAAGCTTAAGCTAATTTGCCTAACGAAAATATCCTTTGCTAATTATACTAAATACTTTGAAAATGTAAACCTTTTTTACCTATTTTTTAATTTGTAAGTTTCTGATAAATTCTTTCAAATAATTTTTGATGAGTTCTACCATCTTTTTGTTGCAAATAAGCTACCAAATCACTGGCAAAACTATCAGGTTCATCTACATAATTATTCAACTTGGGATACAAACTGCCCAACACTAAGTTGGTTTCACCTATCATTAAAGGCAATTGACTGGGGTTATGACTAAATTTTGCTCCAATAGCTGAAATTATTTCTCTATATTTAGGATCCTTTTCTAAAAGCAACGTATCTGCAGGTACAAACTCAGTTAAATCATCTATAACCCATACTTTAAATTTATCTTTTAGCTTCAATCTAATAAGATCCTCGCAAAGTGATAAACGTACGGCAAAATCAGAAACTGGTTCTAATAAAATACTTTGAGCAAAAGTTGTAAAATTAATTAAATTTAATTTATGCAAACTTTCATAATCCATTTGGTTAACCTGCTTTTTTGCTTTAAAAGATTGCATAATTTGTTTTTGCTTTTCTTCAGAAACTGGCTGCACTTTAAAAGGCAGTTCTAATCCTGTAATTTCTTTTAACTGCAAAGCTTCTATTAAGAAGTTATTTTCTTTTAAAACTTTACAATACATGCGATATACTTGCTTATCAGAAAAAAGATCAGGCTCTTCTTTAATTAAAGCATAGGCCTGATCTTCTTGTTTATTTGCACAATAGAGATCACATAGCTTCAAGATCACATCTAATGAATGCTCTCCCCGCAATGCTTCTTCTAAATTTTGAATTGCTGCAGCAAGATCTCCCTTGTGCTTATTTTCTTCAGCAAGTTTCAATAAATTCTTTTGACTTACTGATGTCATAATTAATCTTTCTTTTCTTTATTATTTCTGGTTTTATTATTTGACGAATGCGTCTTATTGTTTTCCTGTTTTTTCTCATTGCGCTTTTGCATTGCACGATGACGATTTTGATTTACTTCCATTACAACTGGCAAAATAACTGGGCGCCGATTTGTCTTCTTATATAAGAATTTTTCCAAATCGCTACGAATATCTTGCTTTAATTCTGTCCAGTCAAACTTCTTGTGTTCGAAATTGCTGTTAATCGCCTTTTTGATTACCTCAATTGAATCATTCATCAATTGTTTATTAGCTTTAATGTAAACAAATCCGCGACTAGTTACCTTAGGTTCTGCAATAATCTTTTTCTTCTTGCGATCAATCGTAACTACAGCAATGAAAATACCATCATCGGAAAGCACTTCACGGTCACGCAAAACAATATTGCCCACATCACCAACGCCTGAGCCATCGATCATTGTGTCTTCACCAGGAACAGGATCAGATAAGTAGAAACTCTTCTTCTTAAAGTCGTAATCTAAGCAATCACCGTTTTTAGTAATGTAAATATTCTTAGGACTCATTCCAGTCTTGATAGCCAAACTGCGAACAATTTCTAACAATCTATATTCACCAATAACTGGGATCAAAAACTTAGGCTTTAAAGTATCGATCAATAATTGAATATCACGACCGGTTGCGTGACCACTAGTATGTATGTTGCGACCTAACTGAATAACGGTTCCGCCTGCTTTATAAACTAAGTCACTAGTCTCAGCCACCATAGTTTCAACTGCATGAGATGGAGTGGTAGCAATAAAGACTAAATCACCATCATGAATAGTAATCATGCTGTGACGCTTTTTAGCCATCTTTTGCAAAGAGTTAAGTGGTTCGCCCATTCGGCCAGTCTCCAAAATAACCGTTTGATTATCGGGCACTGTCTTTAAATCTTTAACTCTCATCAAAAGGCCATCTGGAACGTCTAAATAGCCTAATTTCATTGAAGTTCTAACGATTTTAGCCAAATCACGACCAGTTAAGAGCACTCTCTTGCCAGTAGCTTTTGCTGCATTCAAAACTTCTTGTACACGATTCAAATTAGAAGCCTTAGCTGCAACAATAATTCGACCTGTTGCATTCCTAAAGACATTAGTTACAAAGTTACCAATATCTTGTTCTGAAGCATTAGGATATGAAGCTTCGGCATTTGAAGAATCACTTAAAAGAGCAAGAACTCCTTTTTGTTCGATTTCTGCCAAACGATCCATATCAGTACGATAGTTATCAGCAGCTGTTGGATCGAATTTGAAATCACCAGTATAAACAATTTCACCTGCTGGAGTATGTACATCGATTCCCAATGAATCAGGAATTGAGTGTGTAGTATGGAAGAATGAGATACTTGCATTCTTAAAATCGATTTCAGTATCTGCATCAATCACATGGAACAAACTGTTCTTGCGGTGCTTGTTTTCGCGTTGAACCTCAATCTTAGCAAGTTCAATACTTAATTGAGAACCAAAAACTGGAATATCATACTTACTCAAAATATATGGTAATGCACCAATTGAATCAGCATGCCCATGCGTCAAAAAGATTCCTGCTACTCGATCACCATATTGTTCAAAGAAATCAAGGTCAGGAATTACTACATCGATACCAAATAAAGAACTATCAGGATACTTCAATCCGGCATCAAGGACAAAAATTTCATCATTAACTTGAACGGCGAACATGTCTTTACCTTGTTCACGCACACCACTCAAGATCATAATCTTTAGTTGATTAGCCATTATATTTCCTTTTCTATATTAAAATTTTTAATTTTTTATGGATCTAAAAGATCACAACGTAAAAATATCTGTTTCAATTTTAGCATAAAGAAAGAAAATATGACAGATGCAAAAAAGCCAGCCCCACGGGCTGGCTTATTATTGCTAATTAAAAAATTAACGACGAAGACCTAACTTCTTGATCAATTCACGGTAACGGTTGATGTCGTTGTTTTCTAAGTAACGAAGCAAGTTACGACGGTGACCAATCTTCTTAAGCAAACCAACGTATGAGTGGTGGTCGTGCTTGTGACTCTTCATGTGGTCAGTCAAGTTGTTGATGTCTGCAGTTAAAAGAGCAACTTGAACTTCAACAGAACCAGTGTCACCTTCATGAGTTGCGTATTCTTTAATAATGTTATCTTTTTCAGTCTTTGAAATTGCCATAAAAATTTCACCTTTCATAAATTAAATTGCCATTAACAACGTTTATCGTCGGTGTGAGCGGGTAAACAGCGTTAACGGTTCACTCGAACTATATTACACAATATTTTTTAAAAAAGCAAGCTCAAATTATCTTGGTAAGTGTCAATGTTTTTGCGGTAACCTAAAAACCATTAGTCTGACCTTAATTTCTTAATAATTTATGCGGTTTAGCATCCGATTGAATTTGCTTAAATAGCTGCTTCCAGCCGTTTGCGTTGTTAAAGCTCCGCGCTGTATGCCTAAATGACTTTCATGTCGCTTCTTTAGGCTATCACGGGCTGCCGCTTTTAATTCTTGCTCAGTTATTGCATTTATTTCTGAGCCTGCAAACTCGCTGCTTAGCCAATATTCCAGTTCATTGTTTTTGATGCAAGTCAGCACACGCAGAATCCCTTCGGCGCCATCCTCTGACCAGTATTTTCCTTGTCCTTTAACCCGATAGGTATACTTGCGGTGATTGCTTTCGCAGCAGCCTATTGCTTTAATTACTGGCAAATTGCGCATCTTAAACGGCTCAATATCAGCCCAGTGCCGATGAAGATAGCCGCGCAGACGCCTTAGGTTTTCATGATTTTCTGGCGTATTCAGTTCGTCAATCAGATTGCTTTCAATTGTATCTAAAATCACATCAGTCAAGCGACGATCGTACTTAAACTCAACTGCACTAATTAATTTGCCTTGCATAGCCGGCATAAAGCCCAGACGATCTTTAATCTTTTTATTCAAATGAAAGACATCCAAGAAGTGTTCGTGCTGCTTGCAGCGACCGACTATTTCATCAAAATCTTTTTTGGCATAGCCAGCGCCGCCATCGGCATTACTGATGATCAAAGTATCGCTTAAGTCATAGGTATTAGCTAAATAAGCTTTGATTTCTTGCAAGGCATTCAAGCGGCTTAAAGAAACGAACTCTTTGGCTTGAACTCTCTTTCTGCGCGTCTTGCTCACATTAATAATATCTTCACAGACTTGATAGCGGTGAAACTCCAGCCGCTTTTTGGTCCCTTTAATTACAACGCCATCGCCTTCAAGATAAAGCACTGGTACTTTTTTCTTTTGGGTAATGCCATCGTACCTTTCTTCAGACTGTTGCTGTGCCTTGATTTGCTTGCCCGCTTGAACAATCAGCTTACCAACTTGACTATGACTAATGTTAAAGCTAGACAGGGTATTAACAGCTAAGGCAGTATTGCGGTAAGTTGATACAGCACTAACCTGCAAAATATTTTTAACTGCTAAAACACTATAGCGCTTATACTTGTCATAGCCCATCAATTGATCCAACGGGTATTTTGCCTTCCTGCCTGGACAGACATATCTTCTGCGCCAGTAACTGATTTCGCCAAAAACTGTCACCACTGAACGCTTATTTTTCTTTTCAATCTGATAGCCTTGCTTTTTAGTTTCATCAACTAAACCAACATCAACTTCCTCTAGTGCCAGCTTCATCAACTCTCCAATCAGATCAAAGAAATAGCACATTAATGCCTTTTCACGGGCAAGAACATTATTTTCAGACTTAATAATTTTCACGATATCAGTTATAATAGATTCCATAAAAGACCAGCTTCTAATGTGTTTTTTTGGTTAACATCAGACTACTGGTCTTTTTGTTTTAGCTCAAGTCCAAATTCAACGGACTTGAGCTTTTTTTAATCCTTTATTCAGCTTACCGCAAAAAATTATACACTTAGTTATCTTGCATCCCAAGTAGTTCTTAAGTATAATGGATGGAGTAAATTTCTAAATCATTGGAGGTGAATTTCATGCCACAAATCAAATCAGCTATCAAACGTGTTAAGACGCAAAATGCTACTAACAAACGCAACGCTTCTGAATTGAGCAAGTTAAGAACTGCTGTTAAGAAGTTCAAGAACGCTGTTGAAAGTGATAGTAAAGAAGACGTCTCCAAATTGCATTTAGAAGCTGTTCGCGCTTTGGACAAGGCTGCTTCAAAGGGCTTAATCCACAAGAACAAGGCTGCTCGTGACAAGAGTCGTTTAACTAAATTAGCAAACAAGTAATTTTACTTATTACTAATCAAAAAGAGAGAAGGAACTATGTTTCTTCTCTCTTTTTTTGCCTTAAACAGATAATACAAACAATTTTAAGAAATTGTCTTCATGATATATTCCATTTTTATAATTAAACTCCAACTGAATTGCTTTTTGCAGCAATTGTTCCAGCTTAGGTACGGTTAATTTGTTTCTCAATGCTAACTTCACTCTATAAGGATGAACACCTAGTTCTTTAACAATTTGAACTTCACTTCTGCCTCTTTGAGCTGAAATTTTTACCACTAAAATTAATTCTAATTGATTTTCAAAAACTGCTAATAGCTGAATCGGATTTGTGCCCTCTCTTAATTGATTATCAAGACGCTCAATTGCCTCTTGATAATTTTTATTTAGCGCAGCTTCTAAAATAGCAAAAATATTTTGTGCTAATGACAGATCTACATTTTGAATAACGGATTTTTCTGTAATCTTATTATCATTAACTGCCATCTTAAGCTTTTGATAGTTGCTTAAAATGGTATCAATTACTTGATCACTGCGTTCAATCAACAATTGTAAGGCTGATTGAGTAATAGTGTAGCCTTCAGTCTTAATTAGCGACTTGACTACCGCTCCTACCTCGTAAGAACGAATAGTTGGCTCAACCACATTGAATTGCTTTAAAACTGTCTTAGTCAGCTTTTTGCGGCGATCCAGCTTATCATATGAAGCAACGATCACCACTACATCTTCTAGTTCATTTAGGTTATCAAATATTTTTTGTAAATCATCAATCTGCTTCTTCAGCTTTTTTGGCACCTTTTCAGTCAAGAAGAACGGATTTTTCACTAAAATCAATTTATTTTCACTAAATAAACTCGATTCTGTCAAACTGGCAATCAGTTCATCCAAACCATCATTTTCGCAATCTACACTGACATGTTCTAAATCTTTAAACTGATCTTCTTTAATATATGAATTAGCTAAATAATCATTGAGAAAATCATCCCCACCCCAAATTAAAGTATGGGGATTATTATTATTTGTATTCTTAAACAAAGAAAGTAAGGTCATCTTTTACCCCGCTTTAAAAAGTAACTAAATTTTGGCTTTTGCATTCCACCATAGTACCAGCTAATCATACCACAGTCTTGAGTTGAAACCCATGGTATCTGTTGCTCGCTGAGCGTCGTTAAAGTCTCTTGATGCGGATGTCCAAAACGATTCTTACGTCCCGCTGAAATAAAAACCTTTTGCGGATGAATTGCTCGCAAGAAATCTGGATTAGACGAAGTCTTACTACCATGATGTCCCAACTTAAAATAAACAACAGATAAATTTGATTTCTGCATAATTTCTTTTTCGCCATCTTGACCTAGGTCACCTGTGAAAAGCCAATTTTTATTGGCAACTCTAAAAAACAAGCTTAAGGAATCTTCATTTTTCCCTTCTCCTGGCTGATACGGATAAACAACGTTAAATTTGATTTGCGGCTCCTTTACTTGCATCCCGGCCAATAACTCTATTAACTTGGTATGTTTAACTCGCCCATTTAATCTTTTTTGAAAAGAAGGATTATTAATTAACCCTTTTGCCATAAAAAGTCTTTTTACGTAAATCTGTTCCAGCAACGGCCCCAAATCACCAACATGATCTGCATCCTGATGAGAAACAAATACCCCATCAAGCGTACTAATCCCTAAACTCTTTAAAAAAGGAATTGTAATACGGTTGATTTGCGGTGTCATTTTTTTACCAGAGAAATTCAATTTTCCGCCTGTATCAATCATATACGCTCTGCGCGGAAACGGAGTAGTAATCAAAATACTGTCACCCTGACCTACATCAATAAAGGTCACCTGCCCTCGCAACGGGAAATGAATCATGCTAAAGAACAGAAAATACGTGCCAATTAAACTACAGCTCAGCTTCTTTTTATTAATCTTCCATTCTGTTTTTTCTCTTAAAGCAATAATCAGCAAAACAGTCAGCAATATCAAAATCAAACACTGCCACCAATTTATTTTGCCAAATGTTAACAAACCTAATTTAGTATTAGATAAATTGCCAATTGCTTTTTCACCTAACTCTAAAACTTGCTCAAAAAACGGAGCTAGCTTTTTAGTAAAGCCAAACAACAAGACATTAGCAAAAGCAATAGGCATCACAACCCAATTAAAATATGGAACTACCATCAAGTTAAACAGAACAGTAAGAAAATTAACTTGATAAAAATAAAACAATAATAAAGGTGTCAGCAATACATTTAATAAAATTGATTGTGACATTTTGCCAAATTTATTTGTTAACTGCAGTCCTATGGCTAACAAGTAGCTCAAAATCGCCCCCGCCATCATAAATAAACGTGGCACAAATATAATATGCAAAATGTAGGCTAATCCCAATATATCAATTCCAGCTACCCGATAGCCCTTGAACTTGCAAATTTTACCCAAAAAATACGTTAAACTTGCTCTGACGAACCCTGCTTGCCCATAGCTTAAAAAGATACCTAACAACAATACTATGCAGCAACAAAGAAATGCTTCTTCATCCGTCATTTTCAAATAAAAGCAAATCGTACTAATTATCAAGACGTATAGTCCAACGTGCAAACCTGAAATACTCAATAAATGAATTACGCCTAAATCACGATAATTGTTCAAAATCTCTTGGTTTTCTTGCGCATTATTTTCACCTAGGATTAATTCACTAGCAAAAAAGCCCAACAATTGCGGCATTTTTTGAAAATAATTTTGCAAATCGAATCGTATTTTATGTAAATTAGTTAAAACACTATTAGATCTCATAACCCGCATATTACAAGTAGAATATTTTATTTTTTGGATAATCCCTTTTGCGGCATAATAATTTTGATAATCAAATTCACCAATATTAGTCGCAGGTTCAATTTCTCCGCATTCACCTTTAATTTGACTGATTATTAGTGGCAAACCCTTTTTTAAATCTTTTTCTTGTTTGCTTGTAACTTTGCCGCTTATTAAAATCTTCCCTCGTTGAAAATGCCCAATACCAGTTAAATAATCATCTTTGACATGAACCTGATCTGGATAAATTTTAATTTGACTTTGTTCAGTTAATTCAAACGACGCCTCTCTTTTATTTAAAGTAATCACGCCTATAAACAAGCTAACCAATATTAGAACTAGTTTTAAACTTGTAGCATATTTTTTCAGCAACAATACAGCAAAGTAGCCAGTAATCAGAATGCAGATAATTTTTTGACTAAATGATTCACAAACAAAGGCTAGAAATGAAACTGCAATCAGCAACAACGCCGTCAACAAATAAAATCCAACATCATTTTTAAACAGTAAGTTGATCTTTGAGGCTTGCAAAGGTCTTCTCTCCTATACCTGATACTTGCATCAAATCCTCTACTTTTTTAAAGGGACCATTTTGTTCACGATAGGCAATAATTTGTTCTGCCTTCTTTTCTCCTATCCCTGTCAATTTCTGCAAGCCAGCTACATCAGCTGTATTTAAATTTACTTTTTCTCCACTTTCTTGGTTTGAAGCTGAACTATTTGAAGACGTTGAAGTTGAATTAGTACTTGTACCTGTCCCTGCAGTTGCCGCACTTTCTACTTTTTCGCCTTTATACGGAATATGAATCTTATCCTGATCTTTTAACAGAATAGCCCGATTAATCGCCTTTAGTTGTGCTTTTCCCGTAGTACCACCAGCGGCTTCAATTAGCTCTTGCAACCTAGCCCCATTTTTCAAGGTATAAACACCTTGGTGTTTAACAGCTCCTGAAATATCACAGGTTACTGTTTTAGAATTAGTTGTAGCGGAATTTGATGCACTGCTTGCCGAATTGACTTTAGCTGATGCGCTGGTATTGGCGCTGCTAGATTGACTCATTTTTTGAGCATTATCATATGAATCTTCTGCTCCATCTCCTTTTTTGAGCCACAGTCCTCCTACTAGCAGTACAACTGCCACAATAAAATATAACTTCTTTTCCAACACGAATTCTTTGATTTTTTCAAAATCCATAAAATTTCACCTCTACTATTTAATACGCAAAAAAAGCCCAGAATTTTTTCTGGACTTTAAATTTTTTGCAAAAATTTTTAGTAGTGTGCTTTTAAATAGTTAATTGCATCATCAAAAGTATCGACTGGAACTATTTTCATTTTTGTATGAATCTTTTTGGCAGTTCTTTTGGCAACAGCATAATTGGTCTCGCTCTTTTTCACGCTGGATGAATCAGTTGGTGCAAAAAAGACTTCCGCACCCTCTCGACTAGCTGCTACTACTTTTTTATCTACACCGCCAATAATACCCACCTTACCAGTTGGCGATATTGTACCGGTACCTGCAATTTTATGACCATGACTGAGATTCTGCTTACTAAATACTTCATAACTTTCTAAAGTAAACATTAATCCAGCAGAAGGGCCACCGATTTCACCAGCATTGATTGTTAATTTAGGCTTAGTTTTAACTTCAACATGTTCAACTAACTGAATTCCAATTCCTGGTTTATTGGTACCCTTAACCTTAACAACTTTACCAGTAAACTTTTTCTTTTGTTTTCCTCTTAAAACTGAAATAGTTATCTTAGAACCGATTTTCTGTTTGCGCAAATAAGACATCATTTCTTCTGTAGAATGAAAACGATGACCGTTTGCGCCTAAAACAGTATCGCCTAGTTGAAGTTTATGTTTAAAGCTAGAGTTTTTCTGAACTTCCATCACATAAACTCCTAAGTACTGCAAGCTATGCTTTTTACCTGCTTTTTTAGCTGCATAATAAATGGCATTTTGCTGACTAGTTTCCATATACCAATCTTGCAATTCATTATATTGAGCATTAGTTTGGCCACCCAATAGTTCCTTACTTGGAACGCGTTCATCATACGGTTTGGTATAACTCCACAAATACTGCAAAATAGACGCAGGTCGACTAGTCACACTAACAGTAACAAGATAAAAATTATCTGGCTTTTTATTTTTAGACTTAATAAACTGACTAACTGGAACAGCTTCACCTGGAGATTCAATAAAATAATCAGTCGGCCAAAATACTAATATACCGACAATTAAAATGGCAAGAAGCGCAAGTAGCCAATTTCGTAGTTGATGCTTTTTATTCTGCGTATTCATTACCTAACTTCCTTCTTAAAGCTTTAGCAGCTTTTTCAGGTAAAAATTGACTAACATCTTTATCAAACTTAGCCAATTCTTTAATCATACTGGAAGCTACAAATGAATTTTCTGGACTGCTGAATAATAAAATCGTATTGATATCTGGAGCCAAGCGCTTATTAATCCCAGCAATTTCTTGTTCATAACGAAAATCGGCACTATTACGAACTCCACGCACAATTGCCTTAGCGTTCAATTCATGTGCTAAATCAACTGTAATTTCATCAGGCTTTTCTAACACCTCAATATTAGCCACATCTTTTAATGCATCCCTAGCAAAATCAGCTCTTTCTCCTGGAGAAAACAGATAATGCTTAGAAGTATTAGTCATTGCTACCAAATAAACTTTTTCAAAAATTTCAGCTGCTTTTTTAGCGGTTTCTATATGCCCATTTGTAATAGGATCAAAACTTCCTGGAAAAAGTGCAATAGTCATTTCTAATCCTTTCGATATATTCTTACAATCGTTTTACCCAAGTGATGTTCCTTAATTAAAGAAAAACCGCTGATATCACCTAATTCAGTATGATCATCAGTTTCTGCTACTATAGTAGCGCTTGAGTTTAACAATCCTAATTTATTCATTTGCAACATATCTTTTGCAATTTTTTCCTTAGCATATGGTGGATCTAGAAAAACTAAGTCAAATTTTTCTTGGTTTTCTGCAAATAACTTTAAAGCAGCATTGCTGCGCATGTTATAAACACTGAAACGATTTTCTTCTTTAGTTAAAGCAACATTCTTTTTAATAATAGAACATGCAGCATGATTGATATCTACCAGACTAGCATGATCATAACCTCTTGAAACAGCTTCAATTCCTAAAGCACCACTGCCGGCATATAAATCCAAAACATTACCGCCATTAAAAAATTGGCCTAATGAATTAAAAAGAGATTCCTTAACCTTATCGCTTGTAGGACGTGTTTTATTACTCTTTAAAGTAAACAAATTTCTTTTAGCATATTTTCCTGAAATGATTCTCATTGCATTTGATCCTCATTCTTCTCTTGTTCAAGTTGTAACTTTTTCTCTGCTTCTTTAGCCATTTTAACCAACTGTCCTTCAATATGTTGGCTATCTAAATTGACCTTTTCTTCAGGAGAAATTTCGACATAATTTACAAAATCTAGTTGGACTATTTGATTTTTCACATCTTTAGCTTCTTTGCGATTTACGTATAAAATGCAATATTTCATTTTTTTAGAGAAATAAACTATATCGCCATAATGACGCAATTTGTACTGATCACTGACAGATTTTAGATAAATAATTAATGCAACACGCTTAGTTAAATGTGTATTTTCTATTTCTTGATTAATACTCACGCTACTGCTTCATCCTTTTCTTTGAGCATTTTTTCATTTGCAGAGACATTTAAAACTAATCCAATCGCTGCGGTTAACACAATCATAGAAGAACCACCATATGAAATAAACGGCAACGTTACCCCAGTAATTGGCAATAGCCCTAATACGGCCCCTATATTAAAAAATGCTTCGGTAAAAATAATTGTAGCAACACCAAAACAAATTAAGGCGTCGAATTGAGAAACGGCATGAATACCAACATTCATGATTTCCAGCATTAGATAGAATAATAATCCTACTAATAAAATAGTTAGAATTACCCCTATTTCTTCCGCTGTGATTGACAAAATAAAGTCAGTATATGGCTCTGGCAAGTAGCCTCTTTTTTGCATACTATTACCTAGTCCAACTCCTAATATTCCGCCATTATGGATAGCATAGTAGGAATTTACTAACTGTGCTCCACCTTTTCTTTCTAGTTCAAACGGATGCAAAAACGACATTAATCGTTGGAATTGATAACTCTTTTGCAAAAATTCAGGATTCCAAATAATGATTAAAAGCACCACAAGCCCAATAAAAAGTGCGATGCCAATTAACCAAGTCAAAGCTAATTTAGCTGGTATGCCTGATACCGAAAACATTACCAGAGTAATCATAAAAAGAATTGCTGTACCACCTAAATCGGGCTCAACAATAACTAAGCACATTAAAAATGCGGCTAAGATGGCTGGATGAGATAAATTAGTCTTAATTCTTCCTCTAGTAAATTTTCCATCTTGCCGATCTAAAACATAAGCTAAGTAAATAACTAATGCTAATTTGGTAACTTCCAGTGGCTGCAAATTTATAAAACCTAAATTAATCCAACCCACAGCACCATTAACTGCCGCCGAACTATGAAAGAACCGCAAGAAAACTAGCCATACCAGCATCAAAATACAAATAATTAAAAAGCCCGCAACAAATTTAGGACTTTTAAATACTTTTATTTTTAATGCAAAAAATGGAACACCAAAAAATAAGAAGGCCACTACAGCATAAATTGCCTGCCTAATGCCGTAAACATTTGGTTTAAAACCATTAACTAATAAAATATCTGAACTTGCTGAATAAACCAAAACTATCCCCAGTACTACCAAAATTAGATACGGGATAAATATACGATAGTTAAGGTATCTTAATTTTCGACGCACGAGCGTTGCCCCTTTTATGAAATAATACTTTTTCATTATAAAACAAAAAGACCACCACTTCTATTAAGTGATGACCTTTTTAAGATTATCTAAAATTAATTAGCACGGTTACGCTTCTTATCAGCCTTTTGACGTTCTGAAGTGTTCAAAATCTTCTTACGTAAACGAATTGATTCCGGAGTTACTTCACAGTATTCATCATCGTTCAAGAATTCGATAGCTTCTTCAAGAGTCAAAGTTCTAGGAGTCTTGATTGCAGCAGCATGGTCCTTACCTGCAGCACGGGTGTTAGTCAAGTTCTTACCCTTAGTTACGTTAACGGCAATATCACGTTCACGTGATGATTGACCAACGATCATACCTTCGTAAACTTCAACACCAGCGCCGATGAATAATTCACCACGTTGTTCAACTGATTGAAGTGAGTAAGTAGTTGATTGACCTTGATTAATTGATACCAAAGCACCATTACGACGACCTGGGTTCCAATTCTTAACTACTGGCTTGTATGCTTCAAAGGTGTGGTTCATGATACCGTAACCACCAGTTTGTGACATGAATTCGTTGTTGTAACCAATCAAACCACGTGATGGAACTAAGAATTCAAGACGAGTTTGACCGTTACCAGTTGATTCCATGTTCTTCATTTCACCTTTTCTTTGTGAAAGAGAATCAATAACTGAACCAACGTATTCATCTGGAGTATCAATTTGTACAGATTCAAATGGTTCACACATAGTACCATCGATCTCACGGTAAATAACCTTAGGACGTGAAAGTTGTAATTCGAATCCTTCACGACGAAGCTCTTCAACCAAAATTGATAGGTGAAGTTCACCACGACCAGAAACAGTCCATGCATTCAATTGATCAGTAGGTTCAACCTTTAATGAAACATCAGTACGAGTTTGACGAATCAAACGGTCTTCAAGCTTCTTAGGTGTTACTTGATCACCTTCACGACCTGCAAATGGTGAGTCATTGGCTACAAAGTCCATTTGAAGTGTTGGTGGATCAATCTTAAGAAGTGGTAATGCTTCTGGATGTTCTGCTGAAGCAATAGTTTCACCAACATAAATATCATTAATACCACTAATGGCAATAATGTCTCCAGCCTTAGCTTCCTTAATTTCGTTACGCTTCAAACCGAAGTAACCGAATAACTTAGTAACGCGGAAGTTTTGAGTAGAGCCATCGCGCTTCATAACAGTGATGTTGTCTCCAACCTTAACCTTACCACGGTAAATTCTACCAACACCAATTCGACCAACGTAGTCATCCCAGTCAAGCATTGTGATTTGGAATTGCAAAGGCTCATCTGAATTGTCGATTGGAGCAGGAATATTCTTAATAATGGTATCAAAGATAGGATCCATAGTTTCCTTTTGAATACTTGGATCTGCATCGTATGATGAAGTACCATTCAAAGCTGATGCGTAAACAACTGGGAAATCAAGCTGTTCATCGTTAGCACCTAATTCGATGAAGAGTTCAAGCACATCATCCAAAACCTTCTTAGGACGAGCACCTGGACGATCAATCTTGTTCAAAACAACAATTGGCTTTACGCCAGCTTCCAAAGCCTTCTTCAAAACAAAACGAGTCTGTGGCATTGGACCTTCATAAGCATCAACCAAAAGCAATGCTCCGTCTACCATGTGCATAACACGTTCAACTTCTCCACCGAAGTCGGCGTGACCTGGTGTATCCAAGATGTTGATAGTAGTATCCTTGTATCGAACAGCAGTATTCTTAGATAAAATAGTAATACCACGTTCACGTTCAATAGCGTTTGAGTCCATAGCACGATCTTCCAGATTCATATGTTCTGGCAAAGTATCGGATTGCTTTAATAATTGGTTAACCAAAGTAGTTTTACCGTGGTCAACGTGGGCAATGATAGCGATATTTCTAAGATCGTCTCTTCTTTTTTCTGACAAAAGTATTCCTCCCCACTCTTCAATAAAAAAACTGTGACAGAGTCACAGTTTCGGTAACGCAGTTGCGCCTTATCGAAGTGCTTCTATTTTTGATCTGTATAGTTACGTTAGTGAATTCTACCACCTAACTGCACGCGGGTCAACGCTTAACAATAAGTTAACTTTTAATTGTTTTCATCTAAAATCAAGCAAAATCGCTTGAAATATGGTAAAAATATATTAGATAAGTTTTTAAAAAAGGAGTAATTATTTTGATCTTAATGAAAGATATTGTGCGTGACGGTGATCCCGTTTTACGTCAAGTTGCTAAGCCTTTAACTTTTCCGCTTAGTGACCATTACAAGCAATTAGCAGAAGACATGATGGAATATTTGGTTAATTCACAAGATCCAAAGATCGCTGAAAAGCATCAACTTAGAGCAGGTGTTGGATTAGCTGCACCTCAAGTTGGTGAAGGCGTACAAATGGCTGCGCTTTTAGTTCCTGATGATAAAGGCGAAATCATCTTTAAGGAAGTTTACGTTAACCCAGAAATTGTTTCTGAATCTGTACGTCAAGCTTGCCTTAGCGAAGGTGAAGGTTGCCTTAGCGTTGACAAAGTAATTAATGGCTATGTACCACGTCCAGACAAGTTAACTATTCATTACTACACTGTTGATGGAGAAGAAAAAACTATTCGCTTGAAAGATTATCCAGCAATTGTTTCTTCTCATGAAATCGATCACCTTAACGGTCACCTCTTTTATGACAGAATTAATAAAAAAGAACCATTTGCACTCAAGGAAGACACAGTAGTTATTTCCTAAATGTTATTTAAATCAAAAAAGAGTCTGCACAAGCAGGCTCTTTTTATATTATAATAAAATAAAACCACTGGGTGACTGGACCAGTGGTTCATACATTGGGAATTAAGAAGATTGAAGAGACTTCTTATAGCGAGTAAATGAGTTTATTCATCATTCACTACAAGATCATAGTACAGCTAATGTTATTTTACGTCAATGATTATCACACGAATTTCTTAATAATTTTCAAATAAAAATCGATCTAAACATATTTATATACTTAGCTTTACAAATATGATAAAATTTTTATTAGCTATGGAGTGAATTCACTCTAAATTGAACGTTTATACATTAATTAAGGAGAATCATTTATGATTTACAAAGTTTTGTATCAAAAAGACAAAATTGTCAACCCACGTAGAGAAACCACTCAAACTCTTTACATGGAAGCTGACAACATGGTCGAAGCAAGAAGTACGGTTGAGGACAATACCCCCTACAACATTGAACTCATCCAAGAATTAACAGGCAATTCTTTAGCTTACGAAAAAGAACATGCTGACTTTAAGTTAACTAAGTTCGATAAGAAGTAATAAAGAGTGCGAATTAAAAATAATGAAGTAGCCGTTTATGCAATCGGGGGTTTGCATGAAATCGGTAAAAATATGTATTGTGTGCAGTATCAGGATGAAATTATCATCATGGACTGTGGTATTAAATTCCCCGAAGACGATTTATTAGGTATTAATTACGTTATTTCTGATTATTCATACCTAATTAAAAACCGTAAGAAGATTAAAGCTCTTGTAGTTAGTCATGGACATGAAGACCACATTGGTGGTATTCCATTTTTATTGGAAAAGATCCCTGAAATTCCTGTTTATGCAACTCCATTTGCCCTTTCATTAATCAGAGGCAAGTTAGAGGAACACGGAATTTTAAAGACTACCGAACTACATGAAGAACATGAAGATACGGTTTTAAAATTTAAGAAACTCTCTGTTTCTTTCTTCAGAACCACTCACTCCATTCCTGATACTTTAGGAATTGCCGTTCATACGCCACTTGGTGCTGTAGTCTTTACTGGTGATTTTAAGTTTGACTTAACACCTGTAATGAATCAACCTGCACCAGACTTTCAAAAAATGGCTCAACTAGGTAAAGAAGGAGTACTTGCACTTCTTTCAGATTCTACTAACGCTGAAGTTACTCAGTTTACCAAATCTGAAAGATTCGTTGCACAGTCACTTCATAACATTATTACTGGTATCCATGGGCGAATTATTTTCGCAACATTTGCCTCTAATCTTTATCGTGTATCAACAGCTATTCAAGCTGCTATTGATACCGGTAGAAAAGTTGCCATTTTTGGACGTAGTATGGAAAACGGCGTTGCTAATGGTATTGATTTAGGATACTTAAATGTACCCAAAGATTTAATCGTTAATGCAGAAGAAATCAACAAATTACCACCAGATAAAGTTATGATCCTATGTACTGGATCACAAGGTGAACCATTAGCAGCTCTTTCAAGAATTGCCAATGGTACTCACAGACAAATAACTTTACAGCCTGGTGACACAGTTATCTTCTCTTCTAACCCAATTCCAGGAAACACATTGAGCGTAAACCACTTAATTAATAAATTAATGGAAGGCGGCGCTAATGTCATCCATGGTCGTGTTAACAACGTCCACACTTCTGGTCACGGTGGTCAAGAAGAATTAAAGATGATGGTGCGTTTATCTAAACCTAAGTACATGATTCCAGTTCACGGTGAGTATAGAATGCAGGTTATTCATACGCAATTAGCTCAAGAAGCTGGCGTACCTGCAGAAAATACTTTCGTGTTGTCTAATGGTGAAGTCGTATGTTTTGGACCTAACGGAGCTAGAATTGCTGGTAGAATTCCAGCAGGCGATGTTTATGTTGATACTTCAGGTACTGCAGATGTCGGTAATGTTGTTGTCCATGATCGTCAAATTCTTTCAGAAGAAGGATTGGTTGTGGCAGTAGCAACTGTTGACTACAAACATAAACGTGTCTTAGCTGGTCCTGATATTCTCAGTCGTGGTTTCGTCTACATGCGTGAATCAACTGAGTTAATCAATCAGGCTCAAAAACATGTCTACCACGTACTTATAAATGAAATGGCTAAATCAGACAAGCCTAAGGAAAGTGATATTAAGAAAGCAATTTCTGAAAATCTTTCTGATTTCCTTTATTCTAAGACTGAACGGCGACCAATGATTTTACCAATCATTATTGAAAAGAAATAAAAATTAGACTCCTTCGGGAGTCTTTTATTTTGAATATAAGATATATGAATAAAAAAATTAAAGTACATTTATTAGTTAATGAAGTAGCTGGTAACGGAAATGCAGTTGCAGCTAATTATTCCTTGCAAAAAGTATTAAAAAATTTAAACATTCCATTTAGTCATCAAAAAAGCCATTATCCTGGTGAATTAATCAAATTAGCTCAAGATTATGCTAATACCAATACTACACCCAATGACATTTTAATTGTCGTAGGTGGAGACTAATCTTTTAATGAAGTATTAAATGGTATTAAAAAATCAAACTTTCTTGAGACTCCTATCACCTATTTACCGGCAGGAACAGGAAACGATTTTGCGCGAGGAGCTGGACTAACAGACGATCCATTGCAACTAGTTAATAACTTATTGCAGGATCCTGAACCAGAACGTGTTGATTGCGGATTCTTTACCTCAAACATTGATAAAATGCCTCAAGGTTATTTTGTTAACAATTTCGGTATTGGATTTGATGCATTTGTTGTTCATCAAAGCAACAATGAAAAATTAAAAAAGAAACTAAATCACATTAATTTTGGCAACTTAATTTACGGCTTAAACATTATCAAGGCTCTGGCAAAACAAGATACATTCACAGTGACCATAAAAACCGCAAATGAAACTGTTCGCTATGGGGATGCTTATTTTGTCACTACAACTAATCACCCCTACTTCGGTGGCGGAATTGCTATTTTGCCTAAAGCCGATATTTACAGTCACCAGTTAGATACCGTAATTGTTGAAAAGCCCAGTTTATTCAAATTTATTCATCTTTTTGGCAAATTATTAAAAGATGGATCGCACGTTAATGCACCCCAATTTCACTACATAGAGGCTAAAGAAATTCAGGTTACAACTCAAAAACCGGAATTTGCTCAAATTGATGGTAAAGATCATGATGCTCAAGATTTTAAGTTAACATTTAAAATAGATCACTTTAATTTATTGAAATAAGCAAAGAAGCTAAGACTTTCATTCAGATGAATGATTATCTGGCTCTATAATTTTTCCTGTTGATGACTTATCTATATGATAAGCTGTTAACAGGATTTTTTATTGCAAAAAAGAGGACATAGTCCTCTTCAATAAAAATCGTTTCCACACAAATTCTTATAAATAAAGGTGATTTCTATGTCCTCTCTTAATCATTGTATTAAATTCGAGCTTGATGTTAAAGATGAAAATATTGTTTTTAAAGATTATTTCTATAAATCGATCAAACTGCAAAAGCATAAAATCTATGAAGCTGAATTGCTTCAACCTGCTTGTCCTTTCTGCGGCTCCCTAGATCTCTTACACAATGGCCATTTGATTACCAACATTCACTATCCGACAGCTAATGCAAGTTTACCGGTCATTATCAGATTGGCTAAGCAACGAGTTAAATGTCGCGCTTGTGAGCGCTGGTCTATGGCTCAGTCTGAATTGGTAAATAAATACTGTTCTATTTCTAATGCCTCTAAGCTAAAAATTTTGTCTGCGTTAACTGAAGATCGATCTATGACCAGCATTGCCAGCGAAAACAATGTTTCTGTCAACACTGTTCAAAGAGTTTTAGGCAGCTGCTCTCACCGTTTCCTTGACAGCTATGAGTATCTGCCAGCTCATTTGGCTTTTGATGAGTTTAAAGGAGTCGACCGTCAGCTGCACTTTATCTGCTTAGACGGCGATAGTCATCAAGTCGTGCAGATTCTTAGAACTCGCTACAAGAAGACGCTGCTTAAGTATTTTGGTCGTTTCTCGCCCCAAGCTAGAGCTAACGTTAAGACGGTCACGATGGATCTTAATTTTTACTATCAAGATATCGTCAGAGCTTGTTTTCCTAACGCTCAGATTGTCATCGATCGTTTTCATATGATTCAAATGCTTACGCGTTCTTTCAACTCACTAAGAGTCCAAGTCATGAAGACCTTTGATAAAAGATCCAGACAGTATCAGCTACTCAAATCTCCCTGGAAATTATACTTGAAGAAGTTTGATGAGCTTGAAAAAGTTCATCCTCGCTACAACTGGCATTACAAAGACTGCTTAACTCAAGCACAAGTAGTTACAGAAGGCATTAACACCAGCACTGCTTTAGAGAATTCATATAACCTGATGCAAAGCTTTATTCAAGCCGTTGAAACTGGCAATACGCATGAGCTCAAATCGTTAATCAACTGCCAAGATCAAAT
This sequence comes from Lactobacillus helveticus, assembly GCF_046109915.1. Lineage (NCBI taxonomy): Bacteria > Bacillati > Bacillota > Bacilli > Lactobacillales > Lactobacillaceae > Lactobacillus > Lactobacillus helveticus. The sequence continues at coordinate 868,992 of NZ_CP151471.1, forward strand.
TGGAACTTTAATGCACAAAACACTATTAACCTTTAAGCATAATCTAACAGCTGTGCTTAACGGAGCAGCCCTGCCTTATTCTAACGGCTGTCTTGAGGGCTTCAATCGCAAAATCAAACAAATCGAACGAACAGCTTTTGGCTATTCCAATTTTACCAATCTTTTAACCAGAATTCGTTTAGAGGAAAACTTGTTTAAAGAAAACATACTAACCTAGTGTTGGATTATGAATCGACGGATTCATGATCTGGCACTTTTTATTTTGTCTAAAATAGAAAGTGAAGATAAAGCAAATAAAGTCTTGGTTCTTTTGGACGTGTAACGTCGCAAAGAAAACGGACTGCTTTACCGCCTATTTATAAGTCTCTTCGAAGTCTGTGGGCACTTGATGCCGAGTTCAGAAAATGAGAATTAATAGGTTGATAAAACTGTTTGTCTTCACTTGGAGGTTAGAATGATGAAACAAAATATTATCTTTGGCATTGATGTTAGCAGTAAATCGTCTACAGTTTGTGTAGTAATTGATCGAATTAAGCAAGGTGAAACCTTTAAGATTACTAATGATTCCTTTGGCTATCAAGATCTATTGGATCGTTTAAATCAATACTTGATCACGCCTTTAGTAGTTTTTGAAGCTACGGGAGTTTATTCATTGAGTTTACAGGCTTTTTTAGAAGATTATCATATCAAGTATTTAAAGCTTAATCCCTTAAAGGCTAAGAAGCTGATGGACAATAATCTAAGGCATAATAAAACCGATAAAGTTGATACTTATCGGTTAGCTTTAATTCAATTCAATGCGCCACAAAAATTGCGTGCTCCTCAACCTAAGGAATATCATGAACTGCAAAATGCGAGTCGTTATTACGAAGAGCTTACTCAAGCCCTGATAATCAATAAAAATCAGCTCCATCGTAATTTGCAGTCTACTTTTCCTCAGATAGAGAGTATCCTTTCAACTTCATCTGGCAGAGTTTATTGGACGATTGTCAGCTTATTCCCGCATGCCCAATATGTTTTAAATCACAATGAAAACCAGGTCTTTCAAAGTTTGTTGGCCATTTCAGGAATTGGCAGACAAAGAGCTCATTATTTAACAACTAGGCTCTATGCCTTAGCCAGACAAGCTTATCCATATGACAATGAAAGCAGTATTACTATTCGAGCAATTCAGCGTAATATTGCCAATTTGCTTTCTCTAAGTGCCGAAAGAGATAATGTGATCAATTATATGGAAAAGCTTGCTATGCAAGCAAATGCACGGTCTTTGAATATCTATGAGAGTATTCCTGGCATTGCCAAAACTACTGCTGTTAGGTTGGTAGCCGAATTAGGTGATTTAAGACGGTTTGATACTTCAGCCCAAATTGATGCCTTTGTTGGCATTGATCCAGGCCGCTATCAATCAGGTGAAAAGGACAGTCATTTAGGAATAACCAAACATGGCAATCACTTAGCTAGAAAGATTCTTTATCGAACAATTACTCAAATGGAAACTGTCAAAGCTACTCAGCCTTGTCATATCACTGATTATTATGATAAGAAAAAACGATCTTCAAATAGCCGGGGCTATAAGAAAATCGCCATTGCATCAGTTCATAAACTGATACGTACAATGTTTGCTCTTATCAAACATGATCAATTATATGATTACAACGTAGCCACACATAACCAAAGACTTTAGTTGAAATCAAATGATCAACTTCAGTATAACAACCTATGAAAAAACTACAGTACTCATAGGCTTATTTGTGTTACATATAATTATTAATAAATTTAGTTTTCTAACTTAATTAGCTTCATTCGTACCAATAATTCTAATAAAATAATCTATTAAATTATTGATATTACTTGACTTAAGGTAGAAAAAGAACCAAACAGCCTTTTAATGACTGCCTGATTCTATTCATTTACTCTCTATCAACAGGATTTGACAAAGAGCCGATTATCTCAGCTTCTTTTTTATAGTTTAATATTTTCCATTCCAATCATTGGATCGATCTCACCTGAATAAATTTTCTCAGGCGTTAAGATATAATCTTCTGGTTCTTGTTTTTGAGGCTTTGATTCAACTACCTCTTCTTTCGTGTTCTCATCAGCCTTAACATCTTTAATACCCAATTGAGCACAGATTTTTTCTGCCAATCCAGTTTTTCGATCATTTCCTGGTGTATTAAAAGCTGCCGCAAAAGCTCGCGGATCTCCTACTAAAACTAAATTTTTCTCAGCACGAGTAATCGCCGTATAAAGCAAGTTTCGTTTAAGCATCACATAATTTTGCATAGTCAAATTCAAAATTACTAACGGAAATTCCGAGCCCTGTGACTTATGAATAGTAATCGCATACGCCCTGGTCAAGTCTGTTAAATCTTTTTTGCCAAAACTTACTTCCCGACCGTCAAAATTAGCAACCATGCATTCCTTAGAATTATCTTCATCGATACTAATTATCTTACCGATTTGACCATTATAGATATCTTTCTCAGGATTATTTTGTAATTGTAAAATTCGATCGCCAATCCGAAAGACTTCATTACGCACTTCTAAGGATTTACTTTTGGCTTTGGGTGGATTCATTATTTCTTGAATAACATCATTCAAATTATTTACCCCGCCGCTACCATGATACATTGCACTTAATACTTGTACATCGTCTTTATCGAAGCCACGTTTTAAAGCCAATTTTACAATTTGACCTACTGCATCCCCTACCAATTCAGGTCTACAGCTAATAAATGAATAATTCTTAGTCTTTTTGAATAAAGCTTGTTGATCTTTGCCCTCATTTACATCATGAGCCAATGTAATAATCGTTGATTCATCACCTTGTCGGTGAATCTGCTTTAATACCGTAGTAGGAAAAGCATGTGACTTAATTAAATCGCTAAATACATTTCCTGCACCAACAGAAGGCAACTGATCCTTATCCCCCACAAATACAATGTGTCGAGTTTGATTGATACTAGAGAGAAGCTGCTTAAATAGGAACATGTCAACCATCGACATCTCATCAATGATTAAGATTTCACCATTGAGTTCATTCAAATCCTCGGCATTTGCGTCTCCAATCCCCAATCCTAAAAGACGGTGGATGGTTTTAGCACTAATGCCAGTTATCTCACCCATTCTCTTTGCAGCTCTACCTGTTGGCGCCGCTAATAAAAATGGTGAATCTTCACTATATAGCGATGAAGCTGGGATTTCTGCTAATTTCCTTAATGCCAGTAATATTCCATTAATAATCGTAGTTTTTCCTGTACCAGGACCACCTGTCAAAATTGAAATAGGATTGTTCAAAGCATTTTTAATTGCTAATTTCTGTGTATCATCGTATTCAATCTTTAACTCTTGTTCCGCATCTTTAATGGCTTCTTCAATTTTTTTGTCGCTATACTGCTCATCTTCTTGCAGTTTTCTGCTCTCTACCAAGCTTTTCATAGATCGAGCAATATCTACTTCTGTTTGATAAATATTTTGCAAAAAGGCATTTTCACCATCAACTACTATTTTTCCTTTTTTCTGTAAAGAATTTACACAAATAGCAATCGGATCAAACTCTGAAATTTGTAATAAATCTTTGGCAGCAGTTAACAGATCGGATAGTGAGACATATGTATCTCCCTCACCGCTTAAAGCATCAAAAAGAATCTGATAAATGGCACCATTTATTCTTCGTGGATCATCATTTTTAATATCTAATTGTTTGCCCAAGGTATCTGCAGTCTTAAAGCCATAACCTGTAACTTCATTAATAGCAGCATACGGATCCTCTTTTAATTTATCTAAAGCTGCACCATGATAACATTGATAAAGTCTAGCGGCTACTTGTTTCCTGATCCCATATTGTGCCAATTTTAAAACAATTTCGGAATAAGAATCCATAGAATTAAGGCCTGACAATAAACTATCTTTTTGTTTTTTGGTTAAAGATAATGTGTCGATTTTGGCAGGATTTTCTTTTAAAATGTCTAAAGCATTTAATCCTAATTCTTCAATAATGGTACCTGCCGTTTTTTTACCAATACCTGGAAATTTATTAGAACTTAAATAATTAGTAAGTGAACCTTCTTCATGAGGCATGATCGGTTTATAACTATTAGCACGAAATTGTAAACCAAATTTTTCATGCATAATCAGTTTGCCATCAAAATGATAGCTACTTCCAATTTGCACGTCACCAAAATTTCCTGTTACCTTAATTTCGCTACGTGAATAATTTTCGAGTGAACCAATGATTTCAACATCGAGGATTTTGTATAAATCTTTATCGTTTTCAAAAACAATCCCGTTAATTTTACCGGTGAATTCACTCATTACTTTTTCTTTTCCTTATCATTTAGCATTTTCATAATCGAAGCATACTGATCCATTGCTCGCTTATAATATTTTTCATCCATTGCTTTTGCTTTGGCAAAATATGCTTCTGCTTTATTTCGATCTTTTTCCATAGTTGAAACACCAAGCAAGAAATAAATTTTTGCTGTGCGCTTATCTACAGGAATAGCAAGATAAGACTGTTGTGCCTGATCATTCTCTCCCAAGCTCAACCAAATATCGCCTAATAATTCCTGCACCTTTTCATCGATTTTCTTAATAGTTAATGCATAAGCAAGTGCCTTTTGACTTTGACCCAATTTTAGATAAGTTAGGGCTTTTTGATATAATGTCAAATCGTCATTAGGAATCTGATCTAATAATGCCAAGGCTTTATCAAAATCGCCCTGCATATAATAGCTAACAGCTAAATTATAATTTAATCCTTGGGGCTTTTTAACTAAGTGTTGCGCCTGCTCTAATAATTGCTGTGCTTGATCTACACTGCCTTGCTCAATTAAATACGTTGACAGTTGCAAATAATTTTCAATATTTTGTGGTTTTTGGTCAATCTTTTGAACTAATAAATGAATCGCTTCATTTACCTTGCCATTATCATAAAGTTGTGCAATCTTTTTATCCATTAAAGTGAATCCGTCTTTGATAACTTTCTGCCTAAATAACTGGTTTCGTTCCAAACAACTTGTTTAAAAGTTTTACCACCATCTAACGTTTCAAGGACCGTTAAACTGGTATTCCTTAAACCGCCATTTTTTCTAATATCTTTTAAAGGATAACCCAATAAGCCACCCATAATTGCCGATAAAGCTGCTCCGTGACTTACTACTAACACCTTATCATCATCATCTGGAAATCTTTTAGACATTTCTTGAGCAAAAGATTTGCCACGAGCAATGACGTGTTCGTAATCTTCACCATGTAATTCAGTTGGATCATACTTATCAGGATGATGCCAGAAATTATCCATTTGCTCAGGGAATTTCTTCTCTGCTTCCGCAAACTTCATTCCTTCCATATCACCCAAATTAAATTCACGTAATCGTTCATCAATTACTACTGGCAAATTGGCATTCATAGCATTATCAATACCTTGAGCAGTATTAAATGCTCGATCCAACGGACTAGCAAAAATACCTCTGAATCTAGTTCCTTTTAAATGTTCACCTAATTTTTTTATGTCTTTCAAGCTTTGTGGCAAAAGTGGTGAATCACCATGTCCACCTTGAAAACGACTAGCTAAATTCCATTCAGTTTTACCGTGACGAACAAAATAAATCTGCATTTTTATCCCCCAAACATGTTTAATCGATATAACTAGTTTAGCACAAAGAAAAGGGCGTTCGAAAATTCGAACGTCCTTTTTTAAAATTCATTTTAAACTAATTGTAATTGCTTATCTTCTTGGTAAGCAGCATCAATATTTCCGCCACCAAGACATTCTTCACCTTGGTATAAAACAAGAGCTTGACCAGGGGTAACTGCACGTGCTGGCTCATCGAAGTAAACATCGGCAGTGTTATCATCTGCATGATACTTAACAGTTACACCAACATCACATTGACGATAGCGGAACTTGGCACTGCAATGAAATTCTACATCATGATCTGGCTTGCCAGTAAAGAATGACATGTCACTAGCCTTTAAGCGACTTGCATAAAGAAGCTTGCTGTCGTAGCCTTGTTCAACGATCAATTCATTCTTCTTCAAGTCCTTACCAACAACAAACCATGGATCTGTTGATTCCTTGGTTGAACCTAAACCCAAACCTTGTCTTTGACCAATGGTGTAGTACATTAATCCTGCATGTTCACCAACTACCTTGCCATCTGGAGTAACCATTTTACCTGACTTAGCTGGCAAAAATTCACTTAAGAACTTTCTGAAGTTTCTTTCACCAATAAAGCAAATACCAGTAGAATCCTTCTTCTTGGCAGTAGCTAAACCATTAGCTAAGGCAATTTCACGCACTTGAGGCTTAGTTAAATTAGCAAGTGGGAAAATGACCTTCTTAATTTGGTCTTGATTTAATTGACTCAAGAAATAAGTTTGATCCTTATTTCCATCCTTAGGACGCATCATATGAGTAAGACCATCAGCATCCTTAACAGTTTTAGCATAATGTCCCATTGCAATATAATCAGCATCAAGATCCATCGCAAAATCTAGGAATGACTTGAATTTAATTTGACTATTGCACATTACGTCAGGGTTAGGTGTTCTTCCCTTTTTGTATTCATTCAAGAAATATTCAAAAACTCGATGCCAGTATTCTTTTTCAAAATTAATTGAATAATATGGAATACCGATTTTATCAGCAACCTTTTTCACATCTTCGTAATCTTCAGTAGCGGTACAAACACCAGAATCATCAGTATCGTCCCAATTTTTCATGAAAACACCGACAACATCATAGCCTTGTTGTTTGAGCAGCAATGCTGATACTGATGAATCTACACCACCACTCATACCTACAACTACTCTAGTCTTGCTATTGTCAACCATTATTCAATCAATCCTTTACCTCAAGCAATATTTTACGCTCTTCGAGATCTTTTAAAATATAATTCAAAAGTTCAACAGTAGCTGCTAATTGCTTGTTTTTAAAAATATTAACCTTTTGCAAACCATTGCGATCAGTAACAACCATTGTTAAATGAGATAAGTCCTTGTTAATTGTCATCTTTAACTTAGTTGGTGCATTGTAAGGTGAATCATTATATAAAGGATGTTCATAATTGAAATTACCTTTAGCAGTCTTCACAAAACCTGCATCAATTAAAGCATAGAGTTTCAAATCTGGACTTACAGTAAACTTACGTTTATCACCATTAATCACAACTATATTTGCCATATTTTTCCTCACTTATTTATAATAAGTTACTTTCTTTTTAAAAGCAACTATTTTCTTTTAGATTGAATTCTTTGAACGATTTTTACCAAGTTTTTAGCAAAAGATGCTACTTCTTCATCTGTATTATAGCGTCCAAATGAAATACGAATAGATTCATTAATCCGAGGAGAATCTGCACCAAAGCATGCAATCAATACATGTGAAGGTTCAAGTGAACCAGCAGTACATGCAGAGCCACCTGATACAGCATAACCATTTAAATCTAAATTAGTTTGCAATGAAGTGGTAGAAGCTCCCTTGAACCATAGATTCAAAACATGGTGAGAATATCCAGGACCATGACCACCATTAATTTTATAATTTATCTTATTTTGATCAAGTTCATTCAAAATGAGATCTTGAAAACGAGCATATTTTGCTTGAAGATCATCATGACCAATATTGGTCAATTCTTTAACTGCTTCGCCAAAACCGGCAATACCTGGTACATTTTCAGTTCCAGCGCGACGTTTAGTTTCTTGTTCGCCACCTAAAACTAAATTTGGCAAATCAATGTCAGAATTTTCATACAAAAATCCTAAAAACTTTGGTCCATTAATTTTATGTGCAGACACTGACAAAAGATCGATATTCATAGCTTTGACATCAATGTCAACGGTTCCCATGCCTTGAACATTGTCAACATGGAAATATGCATTGCTGTCTTTGACCATTTCACCAATTTCTTTAAGCGGCATAATAGAGCCTACTTCATTATTAACAGCCATAATAGATACTAAAATCGTATCTGGCGTTAATTCTTTTTTCAATTCATCTAAAGAAATATGCCCAGTCTCGTCAACATTTAAATAGACAACGTTGTAGCCTTCAGCTTCTAATCGCTTCATAGGATTTAAGACTGAAGGGTGTTCAATTTGCGTAGTAATAATTTTTTTACCAATATTTTTTCGACTGTATGCTGTTCCAAAAATAGCAGTATTATTGCTCTCTGAACCGCCAGAAGTAAAAATAATTTCATTGTCTTTGGCATTAATACTTGCCGCAATTTGATGACGGGCTCGATCAATTACATTTCTTGCTCGACGTCCCAACTCATAAGTACTTGATGCATTACCAAAATCATTTTTCATTTCATCAGTAATTACATCAATTACTTTAGGTGACATTGGTGTAGTCGCAGCGTTATCTAAATAAATTTCACGCACTTTAATTCATCTTTTCTACGTAATCACTAATTAATTTAGCAGCCTTAGCGCCAACCTTCTTGACAAAAACGTCAAAATCTTCATTTGCACTGCCATCGCCATTATCGGAGATTGCTCTCATTGCAACTAATGGCTTATTAAAGGCATGAGCAACTTGAGCAAAGGCAGCACCTTCCATTTCACAAGCTAATGCGTCAGGGAAGTTTTCTTTTATTTCGTCCTTTTGTTTAGTTGAAGCTACAAATGAATCTCCAGTAACTACTAAACCTTCGCTAAAGGCAACATTTTGCTTTTTAAGATATTCCGCAAATGCAGCTCTTTCTGGTGAATCAAGGACAAATTGAGCCGGTTGTTGTGGAATTTGACCTTCAACATAATCACCTGCAGCAGTATTATGAGCATCATAATACATGAATGCATTAGGTAAAACTAAATCTTCTTGATGAATATCCTTAGCTAAAGCACCAGCAGACCCAGTCATAAAGATCACATCAATATCAACGTTACTTAATAAACTAGCTAAGTTCATAGCAGCTTGAACTTTGCCGATACCACTTAAACCTAAATATACATCATTTCCATTAACAGAAAAATGTTCGAATTCAGTTGATCCGAACATTTCTTTCTTTTCTGCTTGGAAATGATTACGATAAAATTCAGCTTCTTCAGCCATTGGAACAATAATCGCAATCTTCATAAATTTCCTCGCTTAAATTATAAATGAAACAGTGCTAAAAGCACTAATATAATTAGAACAAACACTATCAGAATAGCACTATTCAATCTTTTTTTCAGTTTTAAAGACTTCTGCTCTTTTAACTGTTCTTTATCGATTGACTGCTGTGCCTGATAAAACTCCTGAGCATCACCTTCTAAAGGACGTCTTCTTTCAGAAGCATCCCTTTGAAAGTCAGGATTAACATTAACTTCTTCTGTTGCATTATTATCATTAAAAGCAGATTTGACTTTATTCAATAAACTCTTTTTCTGTCTTTTACGATAATCAGAACGTTTTTCTGTCATGATTATTTATTACTTTCAGCTTGGGCATTACGCAATAACATATTTTCCCAAACAGAAATTGCATAAACTGTCTTTGCATCAACAATTTTGCCTTCAGCTAATAAATTCTTCAACTTATCCAAACTATACCAATCAGAAGTCAAAAATTCATCTGCATCTAAAGAACGCTTATCAGTCAATTTAGTTAACGTATCACAGTAGAACAGATGCATCTTTTCGTCACAAAAGCCTGGTGTAGAATAAAATTCGCTAACTTTTTCCCAATATTCTGCTCTATAGCCGCCCTCTTCATTCAATTCACGCTTCATTGCGTCAAGTGGGCTGGCATCAGTTGGATCGACAATTCCAGCAGGAATTTCTAAGGTTACCTGTTTAATTGCTTCACGCCATTGTTTTACCAAAAGCATTTCTTGTTGATCGTTAATTGCAATTACACAAGATGCTGGACGGTGCTTAACTATTTCTCTAGTTGCAGTTTCGCCGTTGGGTAATTTGATTGTTCGAACAGATAAATCTAAGATTCGACCTTGAAAAATCTGTTGCGATGAGATTTCTGTTTCTTTTAAATCCACTAAGTCTCATCCTCCTTTTTTAGGCTAAATATACATTAACACATTGTAGGCCGTTTTTCCCTTGAGCCAATTGATATTGTACTCGGTCGCCTACTCGTAATGATTTATAGCCCTCTTCTTTAATAGCTTTATAGAAAACAAAGTATGATTTATGATTTCGATCATCTTCGATAAAACCATAGCTGCTTCCTTCATCAAATTGTTTAACAGTACCTAAACGCATTATTTTTCTAACCCTTCTTGTACTACTTCAGGATAGTTTGCTTCAACAATTTCTGCACAACGACCACAAAGCATTGGCAACTTAGGATCTGCACCAATATCAGTTCTGATCATTCTACAACGTGGACAAACTTCGCCTTCAGCATGCTTAACTACAACAGCAGCATTAGCAAGTTGTTCAGCATCTACTGGAGCTTCATCATCTGAAATAGTTAACTTAGAAACAATTAAAATTTCTCTGAAGTCAGCATCTAATTCATCAAGCATTGCCTTGGTTTCTTTATCTGGGTAGATTGTGACAGCTGCTTCAAATGACTTACCGATTAACTTCTTGTTTCTTGCATCTTCAAGTGCCTTCAAAACATCATCACGCAACTTCATGAATTTAGCCCAGTTTTCAAGCAATTCATCATGGTTAGCATAATTTTCTACTTCTGGCATATTTGCAAGTTGAACGTAATCTTCGTCTTCTTTCAAGAAGCCCCAGATTTCTTCCATAGTGTGTGGCAAAATTGGTGTTAAAATCTTAGCCAATTTAACTGCAGCATCATAAATAACTGTTTGCATTGAACGACGTGCATGGCTGTTTTCAACTTCAATATAAAGAACGTCTTTAGCGAAATCAAGATAGAAGGCTGAAAGATCATTAGAAATGAAGTTAAAGACTTTCTTGAATACAGTAGTAAAGTCAAACTTATCATAAGCTGCTAAACATTCTTTAATTAAGTCGTTTAACTTAACTTCCATGTATTGATCAACTGAACGAAGATCATCATAAGCAACACGATTTTCCTTAGGATCAAAGTCGCTGGTGTTAGCAAGCATGTAACGGAAGGTATTTCTAATCTTTCTGTAGCTTTCTGCAGATTGTTGCAAAATCCCCATTGAAACAGCAACATCTGAAGTAGTATCAGCTTGTGCTACCCAAAGACGAATAATTTCTGCACCCATCTTCTTGATGACATCATTTGGTGAAATAACGTTACCAAGTGACTTAGACATCTTGTGACCCTTATCGTCTAAAACAAATCCTTGTGAAAGAACTTGCTTGTATGGTGCTTGACCAGTGACAGCAACTGAAGTAATTAAACTTGAGTTAAACCAACCACGGTATTGGTCACTACCTTCAAGGTAAAGATCTGCTGGATAATGCAAACCGTCACGTTTTTCCATGACGCCTGACCAAGATGAACCAGAGTCAAACCAAACATCAAGGATATCCTTTTCCTTAGTAAATTCACCATTTGGTGAGTGTTCTGAAGTAAAGCCTTCTGGCAATAATTCCTTAGCAGTATGGGTGTACCAAGCGTTTGAGCCTTCTTTTTCGAAGATCTTGGCAATATGTTCAATAGATTCTGGAGTAACAATTGGTGTACCATCTTCAGCGTAGAAAATTGGAAGTGGAACCCCCCATGCACGTTGACGTGAAATTACCCAGTCACCACGGTCTTTAATCATGTTGTAAAGACGAGTCTTACCCCATGAAGGGATGAAGCTAGCCTTTTCAATTTGATCAAGAATTTGATCTCTAAATGGAGCAATTGAAGCAAACCATTGAGTAGTTGCTCTAAAGATAACTGGCTTCTTAGTACGCCAATCGTGTGGGTATGAGTGAGTAAATACCTTAAGTTTAAGAAGTGCGCCAGCGTCCTTAAGTTTTTGAACCATTAACTTGTCTACGTCTTGGTAGAACATGCCTTTAAGTTCTGGAACTTCATCAGTATAGCAACCATGAGCATCTACTGGACTAAAGATTGGCAAGTTGTACCTTTGACCAACGTTAAAGTCGTCTTCACCAAAACCAGGTGCAGTATGAACTAAGCCAGTACCATCATCTAAAGTTACGTGGAAACCTTCAATTACAAGACTTTCCTTGTCGTAAATTGGGTGCTTAGCCTTCATGTATTCCATGTCAGCACCCTTAACAGTTTGAACAACCTTGTAGTCATCCCAACCGATTTCTTCAGCTACTTTATCAAGCAAACCGCTAGCAACAACGTAACGCTTGTCGCCAACTTGAACTACTGAGTAATCAAACTTAGGATTTACACAGATAGCTTCGTTTGCTGGAATAGTCCAAGGAGTAGTAGTCCAGATTACGAAGTAAGTATCCTTCGGATCAATAATACCTTTACCATCAGTTACTGGGAATGCAACGAAGATTGAATTTGCTTCAACATCTTTATATTCAACTTCAGCTTCAGCTAAAGTAGATTCACTTGACCATGACCAGTAAACAGGCTTCTTACCCTTGTAAATGTAGCCCTTCTTGAACATTTCACCAAAGACACGAATTTCTTGTGCTTCAAAGTCATGTTGCAAAGTGATATATGGATGATCCCAATCAGCCATTACACCAAGACGCTTGAAGTCAGTCATTTGCTTTTGAACTTGTTCTTCCGCATATTGACGACAAAGTTCACGGTACTTTGCACGATCCATTGTCTTACGATCTACACCCTTTTTAGCAAGTTGTTGTTCAACTGGAAGACCGTGAGTATCCCAACCTGGTACGTATGGTGCGTAGTAACCATTCATGTTCTTGTAACGAACAATAATATCCTTAGAGATCTTATTTAAAGCGTGACCCATATGAATGTTACCATTGGCAAATGGAGGGCCATCATGTAAATCAAAACGAGGTTTACCTTCGTTTAACTTTAATCTTTGTTCATATAATTTATTTTCACGCCATTGTTTTTGCCATTCTGCTTCACGAACAGGCAAATTACCGCGCATTTTAAATTTAGTTTTACCTAAATTAAGAGTATCTTTAATTCTCATTAACAAATTCCTTTCTAAAAAAGAAAACCTCGTCCTAAATTAGGACGAGGTTAACCGTGGTACCACCTAAATTGAACTTAAAAAGTTCCACTTAATTTGCGTAACGTGCAAAAAACGTTTAGATTATTCAGACAGCTGATCAACCTTCAGGCTCTTATGCTAATCTTCCACCAACACTAGCTCGCTGAATTGCCTTCGAGTTTTACTGTCAATCTAATTTTTTTATTTTTTATAATCATCCGGGAAAACAATTGTTGGACCTGATGAAGTCTTAGGCATCTCAGGTTTCAAATTAATTGTTTCATGGTGCGGACTATCCCCTGTCATTGGCTTAGGAGCAGAATCATCATCGTCATCAGAATCATCTGACAAGTCCATGTCCAAATCATCAGGTTCTTGAGAAGAGTTTACGTCATTTACATCATCGTTGTCAACATCTTCATCATCAATTGCGGATTCATTCGCAATTTCCTCTTCTTCACCAATTGGCTCTGCACCATTGCCTGGATAAAATCGTTCTGTATGGAAATATTCATCTAGAGCATGTTGCCAAGTCTCATCATTTAAATTATTTATCTCATCTTGGAGCATTGCTTGCATATGACTACGGAATTCGCCGATTTGTTTCTTTAAACGTTTGTAATCATTGGAAATAACTTCTTGCTGTTGCTTTTGATAGCCAACCTCTGTTTGAGCTTGTTTTTTAGCATCATCCAGAATGCGTTTAGCTTCTGCTTCCGAATTTCCTTTTAATTGATCTACAGTCTGTTGAGCAGAAATAAGAGATTTCTTCATATTACTGTACTCATCTACTTGAGCCTGCATATCTTCCACTTTTTTATTTAAAGATACTACTTCGTTCTTTAAATCTACTACTTGATCAAGCGCATCCCCATAGCTATCAACGACATCATCTAAAAAGCTATCCACTTCATAACGATCGTATCCATTGCGGCCTCGATGCTTGAATTCCTTATTATGAATATCCATCGGGGTCAGTTTCGTTTCTTTGTCTGCCAAAGTTTGAGCACCACCTTATATTTACCTTTTCTTGTAGCTGAAACATCTTCAATCAGAATTCGTCCAAAATGTCTCAAACTCAAAATATCATTCTCTTTAACCATTATATTAGAATCAGCTATGTCATGCCAATTTAATTTGACTAAATGATTTTCAATCAGTTTTTGAATCTGACCACGACTTTGCTTGCTAATACTAGATAAAACCGCATCGATTCTCATGGAAGCAACAATTTCCGTCTTCTCGGTTGAATCATCTTCTGGCACTAAAACATCCTTAAAAGTGATTTCTTTTAATTTTACTTGTGCTCTACCTATTCGAGTAATTTGTTCTTCAAAAAAGTCTACTAATTCTTTTTTAGCAAAAAATTGCCATTTACCATTTTCGTCAGTAATGATATCGCCAAAAGTATCCGTTTCAATTCCAGAATTAGCCAAAGTACCTAAAATAGCACTATGATTAATTTTAATAAATTTTTGTGGATACTCAATTTCATATGGTTGAATTAAATAATCACTTGGCTGTAAATTAACCCATTCTTCACTTAAATAAACGCGTTTCTTCTCAGCATTGGGATACCCGCCATATTCTTGCATAAAAACGTCATTACCCACGATAGTTTTCAAAATTGCTCTTTTACCTGGATCTAAAAAATCCGTTAAAATTGGCTCATGTTTAAAAATTATCTGATTAAAAAGACCAGTAAAATAGTCAATTACTGGTCTTTCTTCTTGATTAAAATGTGAATAAAACTTACTTGCTTGTCGCTTTTGCATTAACCTAACATCCTCAACAAAATATTAATAATCCAATATAAGACATAATTTTGTACAAAGTACAAAATAAACAATCCAATAATTGGAGAAACATCAATTCCAGTAGAGTTAGCTAATTTGGCAAATGGACCTTTTCTAAATAAGTTCAAATATGGATTTACAATCTTATCCAAAAAGCGACCAATGACAGAGTTACTTAACATCGGTACCCAACTTAAAATTGCATCAATTACAATAAAAAGACTGTAAAGCCATAGAATCCAAGTGAGAGCTAAGTAAATAAAGTGTATTACGTTTAACATTAACTTAAATTATCTTTCTTATCTACTAAGTCGCTAATTTTACCATCAGTAACAAATTTTGGTGGAGTAGCTAAAAAGATCTTGTCTCCAATGCGTTGGATTTCACCATTTAATGCATAAACTGTCCCTGTGATAAAATCGACTATTCGACGAGCCGAACTATCTTCCATTCTACTAAAGTTAATTACAACTGCTTTATTGTTTAATAAGTTTTGAGCAACATCTTTAGCATCTGAATAAACACGTGGCTCATATAAAACAATTTTGCTTTTAGCAGAATTTAATCCTGACTTAATTGAAACAATATTGTCTCGACTAACAGAATTTAGAGGTAAGTTTTCATTCTCATCATTGTTTGAAGTGGCATATTCTTCTTTTTCCAACTCATCGTCATCATCATTGGAAATACCGAAAAATCTACCTAATTTATCAAAAGCCATTTGTATCTACCTCCAAACTAGTTTTCACCACGATGTTTGAAGAATGGGATGTCGTCATTATCATCACTATCGTCTTGAGCACTAGTTTCAATTTGAGAAATACTGTCTTGATCATCATTGCTAAAAGTATCAAAGCTTTCATGATCATCCTTTGGCTCAGCAGGCTTTGTATTTCTTCTTTGATTATCTTGATTGTCGTTCAATCCCCAAACACTAGTTGGATCAACCATTGTTTGCTTTGGCTTTTCTGCTTCGCGATCTGCATTAGCATTATTAGCAGGTTGAACAGTTTGTGGACGGTCAACAGTTTGCTTTTCTGGTTGAACAGTAGTATTAACAACTGAATCTGTTTCCTTCTTAGGTTGAGCCTTAATTTGATGACTACGTCCTGGTAATTGCTTTGATGCAGCTTCTTCAGCCTTAGAATCAATACCAGTAGCAATTACAGTAACTACTACTTCATCACCTAAGTTAGGATTGATTGAAGTACCAAAGATAATGTTGACATCATCACCAGCAGCTTTAGAAACGATTTCTGATGCATCTTGAGCTTCAAACAAAGTAAGGTCAGGTCCACCAGTAATGTTAAGCAATACTTGCTTAGCACCATCAATGGATACTTCAAGAAGTGGTGAAGAAATGGCAAGCTTAGTAGCTTCTACTGTTCTGTTTTCACCACTAGCACGACCAATACCCATCAAAGCTGCACCTTGGTTTTCCATAACAGTCTTAACGTCAGCGAAGTCCAAGTTTACGTAGTCAGTTGAAGTAATCAAATCTGAAATACCTTGTACACCTTGCTTCAAAACGTTATCAGCTTCTTTGAAGGCATCCATCATTGGGGTCTTCTTATCAACCATTTCAAGCAAACGATTGTTAGCGATAATAACTAAAGTATCAACGTATTGCTTTAATTGAGTAATTCCTTCTGCAGCATTTTTTGAGCGCTTAGGGCCTTCAAAGCTGAATGGGCGTGTAACTACACCAACAGTTAAAGCACCAGTTTCACGTGCGATTTTAGCAACTACAGGAGCCGCACCAGTACCGGTACCACCACCCATACCAGCGGTAATAAAGATCATATCAGCACCTTTTAGTGCATCTTCAATTGTTTGTTCACTTTCTTCAGCAGCTTTTTGTCCTACTTCAGGATGTGAACCTGCACCTAAACCTCTTGTCAATTTAGGCCCTAATTGAATCTTATTTTCAGCCTTATTACTGTTTAAAGCTTGAACATCGGTGTTTGCTGCGATAAATGAAACACCTTGTACACCGTCATCAATCATTCGGTTAACAGCATTGCCTCCGGCACCGCCAACACCAATAACTTTGATGACAGCATTTTTATTGTCGTCTGAATCGAATGTAAAATCCATTAAATTAACCACCTTTAATCAAAGAATTTCTTAAAGAAACTCTTCAAGCCATTAGTTTTCTCTTGATTGTTATTTTCTTCGTCCGTTGAAGAATCATCTCTTGCGGACATTTTGTTTCTATTATAAGCTTCTTTGGTTTCACTTTCACTATTAGAAACAGTTCTTTTAGAATTCTTGGAAGTTTTTGGCTTCGAAACTGGTTCTTCAACCACATTTTCACCAAAACCATAGATTACACTGTTAACAAGATAATCAACTTCTAACATCTTATAAGAATAATTTACTATTCCATATGCAGCAGTATAAATTGGATTGCGCATCCCAATTTGATCTGGTTGATAAATGCGTGCCTTCACGTTTAAGCCATTAGCGGTCAAACTATCAATTCCTTGAAGCAAACTAGTACCGCCAGTAATTACAATCCCACCTGGTTGTTTCAAAGCATTATGCTTAGCCAATCCTTTACCAAGACGGGTTAAAATTTGCTCAAGACGAGCATTGATAATTTCGCTTAAGTAAACTTCATCGATCATTTGCTGGCCATTTGAGCCTACGCTATTAATTGCAAACTTATCATTTTTAGAGGCAAATTGGGGATCAGCAAAGCCATAGTCTAATTTAATTTGCTCAGCATCACGCTTAGAAATACTTAAGACAGCAGAAATATCATTGGTAATATCACTGCCGCCTTCTAAATCGATGTTGGCATACTTAATTTGACCTTCTTTAATAACAGTTGCTGTACTTACTCCACCACCAAGATCAATAATTACAGAACCAAAAGTTTTTTCACTTTCATTCAATGCAACACTAGAAATTGCCAATGGCGTTGGAACAAAGAAATTATTATGATAACCCGCACGCTCAATTGCTTTTTTAATATTATGCAATGAACCAGTTGGAGCTGTTAACAAAATACCTGTTACTCCAAGTGAACGAGCAATCATTTTACGAGGATCATCGACCTCAGTTTTTCCATCAATTAAAAATCGACTAGGCAAAAAAGTAATTGCTTCACGATCGTCCTTTGCAGCAGCATGAATTGCAGAACGAATCGTTCTCTTAACATCTTCGTTGCATACTTCTTGTCCTTCTTCACCAACATTGGCAAATCCAGTTGCGGTCTCTAACTGCAACATTCCTACTGGAATTCCAGCTACAACACTATAAATCTTTGCATTAGTTTTTTCTGCTACGCCCTTTAAAGCTCGGCTAATAGCAACTGCAGTCTGATCAATATCAACGATCTGACCATGTCTCATGCCTGAATTCGGCGTAGTAACTGCACCAATGACTTTACCTGAATCTGCCACAACAGCTTTCACGCTCGTGGTTCCTATATCAAGACCCACTAAAAGATTTGAATTCTCCAAAATTAAGCCCCCATTAATATTTGCTTTGAAAAAATTCTAACATAAATAAACAAGTAAAACAGCTACGATACCCCGTAAGCCTTCTTTTCACTTGAAGTTAATGGCCTGCTAAACGCACCTATTTCTAAATCAATTAAGCTATTCTTACCAGCTTTAACTTTAATTTCATCGTAATATTTTAGTTTGCTCTTTAAAGTTACGGTACTGCCAATAATTACATTGCCATCTTTCATAACCAAAATCACTTGCGACTTTCGTCTAGTGTTCCCACTTAATAATTTTACCTGATTTTGGAATGATTTGGGCAAACTATTAAATAAGTTTAAATCTTCTTTTAGAGAAGATGATTTATTATAACCAACGAAAATAGGTTTATCTTGATCAACTTTCGTCCATGTAATGGCGGTACTACCAAGTTTGCTATTACTTAAAATTTTACGATAGTCATCGCCATCTTTTAAATAGCCTACTGTTTTACGCTCGTTAATTTGTAATATAAGCTGATTAACATGACCTAAATGTGCTTGCGCACTCTCTATTTCAGGATATTTTTTAGATAATTTTTGACTCAAATCTTTTTGTTGAAACAAATAATCAAAAACTTTATCACTAGCTTTGATTTTGGATGCTTTTACAATTCCCTTAATCGGTAAATCTGAAGCACCAATCACTTTAACCGTACTTATATTGGCCAAAGGAGAAATATAATAGCCTAAGCCAGCAATCGCCAAAATTGAAACCGACATTATTAGACCTAATCTTCGTCTTAAAGATCGTCGTCTTTCCGCCTGTAAACTAGAAAGTGAGGCAGAAATTTTGGCTTGAGATTTACGACTATTTTTTTGTTGATTGAATTCATGATTCAGATAAGGAGATAATTCCTTTCTGGGATCAATCCTTGTTACTGGTTTCTTTGCCATCTGCCTCACCGGCCTCCTAGCGTGAAATCTCTTCCATCACTTTAATTACTTGATCAGATGCATCAGGTACGCCTAATGCCTTTGAAGCTTGACTCATTTCCTTAGCATATTTTTCATCAAGCAAAATATGATCAATTGATGAAACAAAATTATTAGGGTTAAGATCATCTTCAGGAATAACCAAAGCTGCGCCAGCTTTTTCCAAATCTAACGCATTCTTCATTTGGTGATTATGCGTTACATTAGGACTTGGAATCAAAATTACAGGTACGCCCAATGCAGTAAATTCTGCAATACTTGTTGCTCCAGATCTTGAAACAACACAGGTCATTTCTGGTAATAAGCCTGGCATATTTTTAATGTATGGCAAAACCTTAATATTAGTACCAATATCTACACCCTTTAATTTCTTTTGAACTGAGTCAAAGTAGTAGGTACCTGTAGCCCAAATAATTTGGTATGGCTTAGTTTTGAGATTCATTAATGACTTAAGCATGATGCGATTAATAGCTAAAGCACCGCGAGAACCACCAAAGACCAAAACAGTTGGCATATCTGGATTAAGTCCCCACTTCTTCTTTATATCAATTTTTTCTTCATGTAAGCTCAAAACTTGTTGTGATCTTGGATTACCAGTTTTGACTAGCTTCTTCTTTTCGGGAAATTCCTTTGCGGCATCGTCAAAAGTGTAACAAATACGATCTACATAGTGACCTAAAAACTTATTAGCTAGACCTACAACTGAATTAGATTCATGAATCATAGTTGGAATATGCATTTTAGCAGCTTCATAAACCATGGCTCCACTAACATAGCCACCTGTCCCCAAAACTACATCTGGCTTAAATTCTTTTAGAATTTTCCGTGCACTCTTAGTAGCTTGCAAAAACAATTTAATAGTTTCGAAGTTCTTCAACGGATGCTTACGATTAAATCCTTGGATATTAATCGTTTTAAAATTAGCTCCAGCAGCAGGAACGATTTTGGATTCCAATCCTTTTTTTGTCCCTACAAATAGGATTTCATCATTTGTACTAATTCCACGTTCCTTTAAACGTTCAATAATTGCCATAATTGGGTAAATGTGACCGCCTGTGCCACCACCAGTAAATATAACTCTCATTTTATTTAGTCTTCAATTCCTTAACAAACTTTACAAAGTAATCGCCACGATCTTCAAAGGTTCTAAATTGATCCCATGAAGCACATGCTGGTGAGAATAGGATTACGTCACCAGGTTCACTTAATTCATATGCTCTTGGAACAGCTTCTTGAAGAGTATTAACAATTACAATATCTTTAATGCCAGCTTTTCTAGCAGCATCAGCCAACAGATATTTGGTTTCTCCATAAAGAACAATTGATTTAACATGCTTCTTGAACAATGGTACTAAATCATCAAACAAGAATCCTCTATCAAGACCACCTGCGATCAGGACTTCTGGCTCTTTAAATGAAGGAATAGCCACTGTAGCTGCTTCAATATTAGTTGACTTAGAATCATTATAAACCTTGCGTCCATCAAGAGTCGTTACATATTGCAAACGGTGCTTAGCACCAGTGAAGGTACTCAAAACTGCCGCAATGTCATCATTGTCTGCACCCATAACTTTTGAAATTGCGATTGCAACCAAACTATTTTGCAAATTATGGATACCTGGCAACTTGATATCTACAATCTTCATGATCTTCTCATTTTGACTTTCAAGATATTCATCGCCGATAAAGTAATCTGCACTGGAATCTGTTTCTGAGAAAGTTTGCATTTTAGCTGGAGTTACTTCTTTTTCCTTAGCTAAAATATCTTTTTGATCATAGTTTGCAATGAAGTAATCATCACTATTTTGTGTTCTAGTAACGTTCAACTTAGCATTTACATAATTTTCAAAGGTCTTGTGATAATCTAGGTGAACATTGTTATAAATGTCTACAATAGCTGCTACCTTAGGATCGATATCAGTTACACCCAATAATTGGAAACTTGAAATTTCTACTACCAAAATATCATCTTTAGTTGCCTTTGGCACTACTTCAGAAATTGGTACACCAATATTACCTACTGCATAAGCGTGATGACCTGATTTTTGTAAATGATGGTCTAAAATTCTTTGAGTAAGCATTACAGTAGTGGTCTTACCATTTGAACCAGTAACACAAACATAAGGAGCATCGCTGCAGCTTAAAGCAATTTCAGGTTCCGTAATAATTGGAATATTTAATTCTTCAGCCTTTTTAACCATTGGATTCTCATATGGAATACCTGGGTTCTTAACCAAATAATCAAAATGTTCTTTTTCAAGCAAATCAACTGGGTGATGTCCGCCAATTACACGAACGCCTTTAGCCTTTAATTCTTGTGCTTTTTCATTTTTATCAAGATCAGCCTTATCATTTAAGGTTAATTTAGCACCTAATTTTAAAAGTAATTCACTAACTGCAAATCCACTTTTACCTAGACCTAAAACTAAAATATTCTTATTACTATAAGTTTTAATATCCTTCATTTTTTATTTTTATCCCCAAATTGCTAAATATAAAATACTACCTACTAAACCAACAATCCAAAAAACAATGTCTACTTTCCATTCTGACCAGCCCAACATTTCAAAGTGATGGTGAATAGGAGTCATCTTAAAAATTCTCTTACCAGTAGTTTGGAAAGAAATAACCTGCATAATTACACTAGTAGTTTCACATACAAATACAATACCCACTAATAAAAGTGACCATGGTCTGTTAAGCATGATACTTACTGTGGCAAGACCACCACCTAATGCAAGTGAGCCAGCATCCCCCATGAAGATTTTGGCTGGCTTATGATTGAAAATAAAGAAAGCAATCAAACCACCAATCACACTCATACAAAAGGCTAAAATAGCAAAATTCTTCTGTTTAAATGCGATATAAGCATAAGTACCATAAGCCACTACAGATAAACCTGTAGCCAAACCATCTAACCCATCTGAAAGGTTAACAGCATTTGAAAAGCCAACCAGCCAGAAAATAATGAAGATTACAAATAATGCTACGCTATGAACAACTCCAGCAAATGGAATGTATAAACCGAAATTAAAGTGATCGCTTGAAGCAATTAACACAATTACAACGGCAATAATAATTTGTAAAGCAAGTTTTTGCCATGCTCTTAAGCCTAAGTTTCTCTTGTAGTAAAGCTTAATGCCATCATCAAGAAAGCCAATGATTCCGTAACCCAAAAGACTGATTACCAAAATCCAAACAACTTTATTCAAACTATGTTGCCATGCAGTTACCCAAATAACAGAAATCACTGCGGCAATCACAAAAATCGTTCCTCCCATTGTAGGGGTACCGGATTTCTTTTGGTGCCATTTTGGCCCCTCATCACGAATTTCCTGTCCTTCATGATGCGAATGCATAAACTTAATTAACAACGGTAAAAAAGTCACCGTCAAAATCAGCGAACTAACTAAAGCAATACAGCTTGCTTGCATAATACTCATCCTATGCTACTCCTTTAAATTAACTTTTATTTTTTCTCCAGATTTTAATTCTGTTCCCTTAGCCACGCTTTGGCTGGCAACAGTTCCGGTTCCCTTTATGCTTAATTTAACACCTGATACATTAGAGAATTGATGTAAGTCATTAAAGCTCCAACCCTTCATATCAGGACAATTTATTTTACCTGAAGTATATACAAAAATTTTATCTCCAGACTCCAATTTTTCACCGCTCTTAATTCCTTGAGCAGTAATTTTATCTTTTTCGCCTACTTTAACCAAGTTAAGACCAATTTGCTTAGCTTTAGCTGAAGCTTGAGCAACTGTCATATCCTTAAAGTTAGGGACAGTGACAGTTGTAGTTGAATTATTGCTCTTAGCCATTGTAATAATTCGACTCATCATTGGTTTAAAGATAGAAGCTAAAATCTTTTCTGCTGTTGTACCGGCTAAATGAGGCTGCTTAATAGTTAGGTAAATACAATATCTTGGATTCTTAGTAGGGTAAACCCCTACAACAGAGAAGATATAATTGCTATCGCCCTTAAGATAACCGCCACCCTTAGGATTGGCAATCTGTGCTGTACCAGTTTTAACCCCAATATCAGCATTACCCATCTTATAGGCTGATCCAGTACCTGACTGTTTATTCAAAACTTTTCTCATATTGGCCAATACAACACGTTTGATTTTAGCAGAATAAATTGGCGTACCAACTTTTTTGATTTGGTAACCCTTTATTGTTTTACCATTAAAGTCAGTAACTTTATCAACTAATTGTGGTTTAACCATCTGACCATTATTCCCTAAGGAACTATAAGCCTGCATCATTTGCATTACATTGACGTTAACACCCTGACCAAAAGCAGTTACTGCTTGATCGACTGGAGTCTTAAATGAAATGAAGCCTGGTTGTTCACCTGGAAGAGTTATACCAGTTTTTTCACCAATATGGAACCTCTTAAGGTATTTTTTCCAAGTTTTTGAACCCATCTTTTGTTCCAACTTAACAAAACCGGTGTTACTTGATCTCTCAAAAGCTTGTGAAAATGGGATGGTGCCCCAACCAGAAGTAAGCCAGTCATGAATTGTTGAACCACCAATACTTACTGAACCTGAACGATAATATTCATTTGGATTATAATTGCCGCTGTTCACTGCAGCCGCAAATGATAATACCTTAAATACAGAACCTGGTTCATACGTATCTTGAACTAAAATATTTCGATACGATTTAGTTAATCCCTTCTTAGTTTGAGGATTAAAAGTAGGACGTTGCGAAGCAGCCAAAACCTTCCCTGTCTTCATGTCCTCAACTACAGCAGTAATTGAAGTAGGATCATAAGCTTTTTGTACTTCCGTCAATCTAGCTTCCAAATAACTTTGAAGTTGTGAATTCAAAGTCAAATACAAGTTATTACCGTTTTCAACTGGCTTATAAACTTGATTCTGGTTAGGTGATTGGTTTTCGGAAGCATCTACTGTAGAAATACGATAACCATCTTTACCGGTTAAAGTATCGTTGAAATAAGCCTCTAATCCCATAGTACCTACTAGCATTTCACTATTGGTCTTTTTGTTGTATTCTGGCTGAGCTAAACCAACAATATGTGAAGCAAAATTGCCGTTTGGATACAAACGAGAAGGAGTTGCCACGAATTTAATTCCTGGCAACTTCATAGCCTCTATTTGCTTTTTCTGCTTCAAAGTTAATCCACTACCGCCAGTACCAAATTGAACCTGGAAAGCTTTATGCTTGGGATTCAAATATTGATAAATTTTATCTGCAGATAACGGTAAAACCTTAGCTAATTTTTCAGCAGTTTCAGACTTATTAACCACATATTCTGGTTTATTTTTGTAGTTAATTGAAGACTTATCCAAAATTGCATAAACAGTATACAAATGCGAATCTTCTGCGATCGCTAAACCGTTGCAATCATAGATTGTACCTCGCGAAGCCTTGATAACTTCATTCCGCTTATAAAGCTGCTTAGTTCTCTGCGATAAATTCTGTCCATTGACAGTCTTAGATATTCCTATATATAAAAATCTAGCTGTAAATACAAGAAAAACCAAAGCCACAGCTACTTGGAGAACTCTCCCCACTGTGAAGCGGTAGCTGTGAGCTTTGGATTTTTGTAATTTTAAATTACTGTTTTTTTTCATTAGCGAATTGTCCTAATGTTTTTATTAATCAGAGTTAATCCTTTTTCACGTGCGATTTTGTTCAAACGTGAAGTAGAAGTTAACTCACCAATTTCTTGACGTAAATCGGTGATCCTATTTTGTTCCTTTGCAACTGTCTGCTGAGTTTGAGATAACTCATGTTGAGCTGAAGTTGCAGAAATACTAGAAGAAACCAAAAAGATCATCATTCCCAAGGTGACGATGCTTCCTATTGCTAGTAAAGTCTTCTCTAAAACATTGTAAGGAACTTTATGCGGATCAAGGGTAATTCGTTGACGTTTCTGCGAACCTTTCTGTTTTCTAGGTTCATATTCAATTTTTCTTGCTGAGCTGTCAGCCATAGCATTTTCCTCTTTATAACTTCTCTGCAACCCGTAGTTTTGCACTGTGTGAGCGGTTGTTGTTTTCTAACTCGGAAGTCGAAGCAGTAATCGGTTTGCGATTTACCAAACGTAGCGTTGGTTTCATATCGTCTGGCACAAAGGGCATTCCTCTTGGAACTTCAACCTCTGAATACTTCTTAAAAATTTTTTTAACGATTTTATCTTCATGGGACTGAAAGGTAATCACGCTAATTCTGCCACCAGGTCTTAAAATTCTAATAGCTTCTTCAAGTGAAGCCTGTAAAACATCAAGTTCGTGATTAACAGCAACTCGTAAAGCTTGAAAACTTTTCTTAGCTGGATGTCCTCCAGTCCTTCGTGCATACGCGGGAATCGCCTCTTTAATGATGTCAACCAATTCAAAGGTTGTCACAATTGGCTTATCCTTACGTCTTTCTACGATCCTATGAGCGATCTGCCGAGAGAATTTTTCGTCTCCGTACTGATATAAGATATCTGCCAGCTCTTTTTGACTTAAAGTATTAACTAACTGATAAGCATCTGTATCTTGACTTTGATCCATTCTCATATCTAATCTTGCATTATAACGATACGAGAAGCCACGATCAGCTTGATCAAACTGAGGTGACGAAACACCTAAATCGTAATATATGCCATCTATTCCATCTGAGTAACCCAGCTTAACTAGATCCTGTTCCAAATTACTAAAGTTGTCATGTACTAATCTCAATCTAGGTTCACTATCTGGCTGCAATAAATCAGCGAAGTTCAACTCTGCCGATTTTATCGCATATTCATCTTGGTCAAAACCGACTAACGTACCAGTCTCAATTTTGCTTAACAAATACTTGGCATGCCCACCGCCGCCAAAAGTTGCATCTACATAAAGACCACCGTTTTTTGGTTTTAAATTATCTATAGTTTCGTGTAAGAGTACACTGGTGTGTTTGAATTTCATGGTTTTATAGTTCAATGTCGTCCAAATTTTCAGCAATGTCATCATAGTCTTCGTTAGCTTCTTCTTCAAAGCTATCCCAACGTTCCTTAGCCCAAATTTCAATTCGGTCAGAAACTCCTATAATGACACATTCTTTAATGAGTCCAGCATGAGCTTTTAATGTCGATGTAAAATTGACACGCCCCTGCTTATCAAACTCACTTTCCATCGCACCAGAGTAGAATAAACGCATAAACTTGCGCGTATTCCTCTTAGTCAACGGAAGTTTTGCTAATTTGGCTTCTATTTTTTGCCATTCTTTCATCGAATAGCCAAAAATACAGCCTTCCATTCCTCGAGTAAATACCATTTTATTTCCAATCTGATCGCGAAGTTTCGCTGGTATAATTAGGCGACCCTTGTTATCAAGATTGTGGTGATATTCACCCATGAACATGGTCTAGCCCCCTTCCACTAAATAATTTACCACAATTCACCACTCTCTACCACAAACTCTGGAAAAAAATACATATTTTTATGTTTATTTATCTTTTTATTTTATAAAACTGAAACTTGAAAGCACTAAAACTAGCCGGATCCATATTGGATCTGGCTTTTTCACTACTAATTTAGTTTTTAAGCTGTCCGCAGCAGCTGCTTTTGCATGAAAACCGGCAATAACTTAATAAAGTTGTCTAATATTTGTTCCACTGTGGCGGAGATCTCTGCTTTTACTTCTTTAAGAGCGGTAAGCAGGTAGACCAATGCCTCTTCAAAGGCTAAATCAGGCAGCGCTTCATTCATTAAATAGAATAAATCGCCTAAGGTTCGATCATCGATACTCTGTCTTTCTGGCCAAGCCAACAGATCATAAGTTAGAGCTGTCACGGCAATGTAGCCGCATTGCCCGTCATAGCTTTGAATCTGTGATTTGTTTAAGGCTAAGTATTGCTTAGCTGCTTTAAAATAAGTTTCGATCTTCCATCTGCGGCCATAGAGCTGAATGATTTCCTGTGGATGCAGCTTGTATTGCGTAGTTGCCAGTACTAAATATTTTCCTTTACTGCCGCGTTTTGGCGGCAGCCAAACGTTCATACAGGCCTTTGACATCATAAAGGCGGTCGCGGTAACGATAATAAACTTTCTTGGTCTGCTTAAGCATGCCTACGCTGTCTAACCCTAATTTTTTCAGCTGCCAGAACATTTTAGGTGAAGAGAACCAGCTGTCGAATAAGACGTATTCAGCCGGTATGCCCAGCGCGACAGCCTGCTTAAGCAGCTCCACCGTGACAACGTTCATTGGTCTTTGAGCCTGGGTTCTTCTACGACCGGCAATTGAGCGCTGATCAGTAGTAACAGGCTGATTGCCAATCATATTCTCTTTTTTCTTAGTTGGCATCAAAGCAAAATTAACCGGCAAGAAGGTATTGCCATCGCTCCAGCCAACAGTTAGACCACGATAGCCGGTTAAAAATTCATGCTTGTCATATGATCATAGACTTTAGCCAATAATTCTGTCTTTTTAGAACACGGTCTGGCCATCAGCGTATCATCAACGATCAAAGCTAATCTTCGACGCCGATCAATTGCTGGCTTCAAAACAGAAATCAGCTTGACAGCAGCCAAACAGACCAGCTTCTGCCAGTTGATGCGGCCATCATTGAGCACATTTCTGCCAGTTTTAGCAGCAAAATTCTTGGCGCGCTGACAGCGATAAAGCGACTTTCGCGCAAATCTAGCCTTGATCATCCAGGTAATAACCATTAACAGGCTAACCAGGGAATGTCGTTTGAAGTTTACCTTTTTACTCAAATCACCTAGACCAATTAACTTAGTAAATGAAGAAATTAAAGATTTAGTGTCCTTTTCTTGGTTAAATTGCGTTATACTTTTCATTGCGTAGGATCTCCTTTACTTTGGATTTGACACTTAAAGTATAATGCGGAGAAATCCTGCGTTTTTATTTTTACGCAAAAAAGACTAGAAACCATGCGGAAAGAGCGTGATTTCTAGCTTTCAAGTTTCAGTTATAAAATTTAAAAAAGCCTCAAAATATTATAATTTTGCGGCTTCTGCATATACAAATAATTTTTGCTTTATTAAGGAATTAGTAACTAAATTAATAAGCAAACATTAAAATTAATGAACAAAGATACCAAAAACAACTGCAGGCAGCTAAATAGTCCCACAACTTGCGAATTGTCTTGCCTAATGAAATATTTTTATTTTTAATTGCATCACTCAAAGACACAATAATAACTAAGATAAAGTAAAATAAAAATCCATATGGTAAAAAAGAAGGCATATTAGCATGAGCAGTAGCCAAGTTACATGCAACTAGCAGGAAAAATGGCAACACATCATAACCTCTAAATTGAGCTCGTGGGAAAATTTTATTAATTAAAAAAGCAGCTATCAATCCAATAACTGGTATTAAGAAAATAAAAAGCATAAGAAGATCCTCCATCCTTTTTATTCTAAACTACAATTCATTTGAAAAAAACTATTAATAAGCATAAAATATTGTTCAAGTAGGAGGGCTTTTTATGGCACGAAGAAAGAAAAAGAAATCTGGTTTTCAAAAATTGACAATCGTGATGGCTTGGTTAATGGCTGTCATTACATTAGCCGCAGTTGTTGCTGGTGCAGTCGGTGCAATGGCCGGAGCAGGAATGTTTTAAAAAAAGAGACGAGAAAAATTTTCTCGTCTCTTTTTATTTTTATACGCGATATGCATTTAAATCAATTAAGAATGGATAATCTTGTGCTAAATTGCCCCAAATCCAGTATAGACAAACAAAGAATCCGGCTGTCCAACCAAGATTTACCAATAGACTCATTAATAATCCATGAAGCGACGTGGTAGCAACGCTTACCATATTAAAGATTAGCCAACTATATGCTACAAAGACTGTGGTTCCCAATAGGACCACAATTAATCTTGCCCAAAAAATTTCTGGTAAAAAACGAGCAATCTTTTTGCAAATCCAGCAGCTAAATGGCAGGAAAACAGTATAAATACCTATAAAGCCATAAAAGTAAATGTCAGCAACTATACCTGTTCCTAATGCCAACCAAATTTCATTTTTATTGGTATCGTCGAAAAGTCCAATCAGCATCACGCTAATCGGCAAAATCAAACTAGCAGCACCAAAACTTCCATAATCCATAAATTGATGTAAATATAATGAACAAACGCCATCTACAACGATAGCAACAAAAAGTCCAATTGCTAAAACCCATTTACGAAAAACAGACATTAGTTAGCCACCTGTCTTTCAATCACTGTGACAACTGAAGGATCGCTAATATCACCAGCCGGCTTAATTCGAATTTGATCAGATAAACCAAATGAATCACGCGTTGTTTGGGTAACAGTACCAATTAAAAGGCCTTTAGGTGAATTGCCACCCATACCACTTGTATAAACTTTAGTACCAGCTTTTAACTTTCGTCCATCAACTACTTGAGTAAAGGCTAATTGATTATTAGCTGTAACAGTGATAATTCCGTGAACGGTTTTACCATTAGCTGCATCGGCTTGAACTGAAAAACGGTTAGCCGATTCATCTGTAGTAGTGATTAATTCAACCTTTGAAGAAGCTGCATCGGCTTCTACGATTCGTCCGATGACACCGCCACCACACATAACAGCCATATTTTTCTTAATGCCTGAAGAGCTACCTTTGTTAATCGTCAACAAGTCTGACCAAGTATCTGGTGCACGAGAAATAACGGAAGCATTGATTAAAGTATAGCCACTTAAAGTATCCTTTAGATTCAATCCAGCTTTTAATTGACGATTTTCCTTCTCTAAGCTGGCATTGCGGACCTTAGTTTGTCCCAAATTAGTAATTTGACGTTTTAGATGGTTATTTTCATCTTGTGCATTTAAAATCTCGTGTGCACTATTCAACCCACCAGAAATAAAGCCTACAGGTACATCGACAATTCGAGTTCCTAAAGCGACAATATCATTTCCTAGACTTTGAACAAGCAATGGAGCATTACGTTTATTACGTAAACTAACGCTCCCACCTAAAACGGTAAAAATGACAATAATTACAATAAATGTTGATGATAACTTTTTATTTTGTAGAAATTTTTTCATTAAGAATTGATCCTAAAGAAAAACCGACCATAGCCGGCTTTTGTATTATTTGCGACTTCTACGCATTACTTCAATATTCTTGAGTGATTCACCAGTACCAATTGCCACACAATCAAGTGGATCTTGAGCAATAAATACTGGAACCTTGGTTGCTTCAGAAATTACTTCTGGCAAGTTCTTAAGAAGTGCACCACCACCGGTCAAAACAATACCGTGATCGATAACATCGGCAGCAATTTCAGGAGAGGTTTGCTCCAAAGTTTCCTTAACTGCAACGATGATGTCTTGAACAGCATCTTGGATAGCCTTAGCAATATCTTCAGCGTTGATATCGATTGATTTTGGTAAACCAGTAACCAAATCACGACCACGAATATTCATGGCTTTAATTTCCTTAGCCTTTTCGATTGAAGCAGAACCTACTTGAATCTTAATATCTTCAGCAGTTCTTTCACCAATTAATAGGTTAAAGTTGGAGTGAATGTAATTAATAATTGCATTATTAAACTTATCCCCAGCTTGACGGATTGAAGTTGATGAAACAATACCACCTAATGAAATAGTAGCTACATCAGTAGTACCACCACCGATATCAACAACCATTGAACCAGTAGGATCCATAACTGGAAGGCCTGCACCAATAGCTGCAGCAAATGGTTCTTCAATTACAAAAGCTTCACGAGCACCAGCTACTCTAGCTGCATCAATTACAGCACGCTTTTCAACCTCAGTAACACCTGAAGGAACACAGATCATTACTGAAGGCTTGGAGTTACCAACAGTCTTTTCCATAAAGTACTTAAGCATAGCAGCAGTGGTATCGTAATCGGCAATAACCCCGTCCTTCATTGGACGAATAGCTACAATACTACCTGGGGTTCTACCAATCATTTCCTTAGCTTCTGAACCAACTGCGATTACTTCACCTGAATGTGTATTCTTTGCTACTACAGAAGGTTCTCTTAAAACGATACCTTTGCCTTCCATATAAACAAGTGTATTGGCTGTACCTAAGTCGATACCAATATTCTTTGTACCTAATCCAAACACAAAAATCTCTCCTTAATTGTTGCGGTCTCTAAATCTTGAATAATTATAGCATACTATAACTTTAAAGGTGATTTTCACGCAAATTTTAAAGAAGTTTAAAACAATTCTTTTTCGCGCATGCTCAAATATTGCCCTTGACCAACAATAAAATGATCTAAAAGATCAATTTTCATCATTTTTGCCGCCCGATATAGATCCTTAGTTAATTCAAAATCATTAGAAGACGGTATTAATTTGCCACTAGGGTGATTATGAGCAATAAAAATCCCTGAACAGTCATAGATTACGGCCCAGCGAAAAATTTCTCGCGGATGTGCGACTGATTTATTTAATGTGCCTTGAAAAATCTTCTTCTCGGCAACAATTCGATTTCCATTATCGACATACAGTGCCCATAGCTCTTCTTGCTTGTGACCTACTAATTTATCGGCTAAATATGTACCCACTTCAACGCTTGAAGCCAAAACCGGCTTTCGTTTAGATGATGCCATCCGCAGACGATCCATCACCTCTTCAGCTGTAATAGCCAAGCTGCTTGAACAATTTGGGCCCGTAATAAATTGAACTATGTCATCAAAGGAATTGAAATTTCTTTTTCCTAAGAAAGATTCCATCTCTTCGAATGTTTCAATTCCCTTATCTTTAAACTGCTCAAATAATTTAGCCAATAATTCGAGGTCTGTATTTACAAAGTAATGATTTGAGTTTATTTCTATCATAAAAATTCTCCCTTCATTACTTAATACGCAAAAAAGGGCTAAATTTTCTTTAGAAAATCAAAAAAGTTTTGACAAATCATTATTGCATTTTGCTTGTCTTGCTCAGTCGGAGCCATCAAATCTGGCACCATTATGCACTTTAGGCCTGCATTTTTTGCAGCTTGCACACCAGTTGATGAATCTTCAAAAACCAAAATATTTTCTTTTGGCAAATTCATCTTTTTAGTAGCTGCTAAATAAATATCTGGTGCGGGCTTGGCCTTAATATGTCCCTTTTGCACATCTAAATAGCTTAAATAAAAATCAAAATAATTTCTGATCCCCGTTGCCCACAAAAAGTGCTGAAGCACATCTTCGTAGTTGCTAGAAGCAATTGCCATTTGCAAACCTCGCTTTTTAAATTCATCCAACGCTTCTTGGACACCGGGACGCAATTTTAATTTTCCTTCATCGGTCCATTGCCAAACCAAATCATCGGTTCGCTTGATAAATCGGTCGCGATCAGCATCAGTTTTGAAATACTTATGATAAAAAGCTTGCATCTCTTTGACAGTTGCACCGGTTAATTTTAAATATGCATCCCTTGGCGTACCAAGCTTTTCTTCTTCTGCAGCTTGAATATTAGCCTGCCAATACAATTCTTCCGAATTAACCAATAAACCATCCATATCAAAGATAATGCCTTTAATATCATCTTTTATTCCTTTAACCTGCATTGCCTTTTCCTTTCCAACTTAAAATTGCACTTACTAAATAAAATGACCCGGTAACCAGCAAAATATCACTGGCGTCCATCTTCTCTTTTAATTTAGTAAAGCCTTGCCGATAATCTCCTTCATAATTATATCTTCTTTGGACATCAATTGGAAAATCATTTTCTTTAGCAACACGCGGATAATCCAAAGTCGTTAACAATACTTGATCATCCTTATTAAATAAACTAAAAACTTGCTCTAAGTCTTTATCTTTCATCATTGTCATTAAAGCATAAACATGACTATGCCTTTTTTTAGCTTCAGCATGCACGACTTCAAGCAAATTAGACATTGCTTGAATATTATGAGCTCCATCCAAAATAATTAATGGCTCTTTTTGCAAAATATGATAGCGTCCAGGAATCTGAGTCTGGTTAATTGCGTCTTCTATTTCTTGGTCATTCAAATTCAATTTAAGAAGCAAAAACGCCTTAACAGCTACAGCAATATCATAGCCCTCTACCTGAGGACGATAAGCAAAAGAAAGGCTCCGTTTAGCATCACTATATTTCAATCGTCCATTTTGCGTTTCAATTGTAAAATCATGCTTTAACTGCAAAAGTGGCGCATGCATTTTGTCTGCTTTTTTTACCAAAATAGACAAAACACTATCAGGAACATTCCCTAATACTACAGGACGATTTTGCTTGATAATGCCACTTTTTTCTTGAGTAATATCTTGAATAGTGGGACCGATAATCTTCTCATGATCTAAACCAATCGTAGTAATGATGCTTACCTCTGGAATAATCACGTTAGTTTTATCATGTTCGCCGCCAATCCCAACTTCAATCACTGCATAATCACATTGCTTTTGCTCAAAGTAAACAAAAGCCATGGCAACTTCATACTCAAATGTAACTAAAGAAAATTGTTCATCTTCCTGCTTAAGTTTTTCATAGGCAGCTTGAACTGTATTGGCTACATTAACCAAATCTTCATCACTTATATCCTGATTGTTCAATTGAATTCGCTCATTAAAACGATAGACATAAGGTGAGACAAAAAGGCCAGTCCTTTGACCAGCCTTTTTTAATAGATTTGCTAAGTAGTATGATGTTGAACCTTTACCGTTGGTCCCCGTAATGTGAATCGTTTTTACCTGATCCTGCGGATTACCTAATTGCTGGAGCAACTTTTTGATAAAAGATAAATCATTCTTAGGATGCAAATGAGGCAATGAATACAAGTAATGGATTACCTCTTCAGCATTGGTAAATTTCAATTATTTACTCTCTTTCAAATCTTGAATTCGTTCACGAACACCAGCCAATTGGCTTTCGTAATCTGCCTTCTTTTCCTTTTCCTTGTTTACAACATCTTCTGGAGCATGATCAACAAAGCCCTTGTTTGCAAGCTTCTTTTCGGCACGTTGAACTTCACCTTCAAGACGTTTTTCTTCTTTTTCCATCTTAGCTAATTCGTCATCAACGTTAACCAATTCAGTTAATGGAACAAAGATTTGTGCACCTGGGATAACAGCAGTCTTAGCCAATTTTGGAGCTTCAATTTCTGCAGCTACAGTCAATTCCTTTGGATGTAAGAAGTTTTCAACGTAGTCAGCATTTTCGTCCAAAACATGCTTGTTAGATTCATCATCTAATTGAATCATGATGTCAATTGGACTAGACATTGGTGCGTTAACCTCCATACGAATGTTACGTACAGCCTTAATAATTTCAATTAAGAAGGCCATGTCGCTGTCTGCTTGCTTGTTTTCAAATTCCTTATGAGTAGTTGGATATTCAGCTACCATAATTGACTTGCCTTCGTGAGGCATTGAAAGCCAAAGCTTTTCAGTAACAAATGGCATAATTGGGTGCATCAAACGTAAGATTTGATCAAGAATCCAAATTAAGTTTTCTTGCTTTCTTGCCTTTAATTCTTCGTCATCACCATTTAAAGCAACCTTAGAAATTTCAATGTACCAGTCACAGAAGTCATTCCAGATAAAGTTGTAAGCTTCACGACCTGCTTCACCAAATTGGTATTCATCAAATAAACGAGTTACTTCACTAACAGTGTGGTTCAAACGATCGAAGATCCATCTGTCTGACAAGTCAAACTTGCTTACGTCTGGCATGTGTGCAGGCTTAGCATCGGAAGGTAAGTTCATGATTACGAAACGACTTGCGTTCCAAATCTTGTTAATGAAGTTCCAAGCAGCTGATAACTTCTTTGGATCGTAACGAGTGTCTTGACCAGGAGCAGTACCGTTAAGAAGGAACCAACGAAGGGCGTCAGCACCGTACTTGTCAACTACATCCATTGGGTCAACACCATTACCAAGTGACTTACTCATCTTGCGTCCTTGTTCGTCACGCATTAAACCGTGCAAAACAACATCATTAAATGGACGCTTGCCAGTAAAGTGAAGACTTTGGAACATCATTCTTGATACCCAGAAGAAAATAATGTCGTAACCAGTAACTAAGGCATTAGTTGGGAAGTACCGCTTAAAGTCTTCTGAATTAGTATCAGGCCAGCCAAGAGTTGAGAATGGCCATAATGCACTTGAGAACCAAGTATCAAGTACGTCTGGATCTTGTTCCCAGTTTTCAATATCCTTAGGTGCTTCTTCACCTACGTAAGTTTCACCAGTCTTCTTGTTGTACCAAGCTGGAATACGGTGACCCCACCATAATTGACGTGAAATACACCAATCGTGAACATCTTCCATCCAGTGGTCCAAAGTTCCTTCGAAACGTTCTGGAACGAAGTTTACCTTACCGTCAGTCTTTTGATTTTCCAAAACCTTGTCAGCAAGTGGCTTCATCTTAACGAACCATTGCTTTGAAAGACGTGGTTCAACTTGAACGCCTGAACGTTCTGAGTGACCTACTGAGTGAACGATTGGTTCAACCTTAATTAAGTAGCCTTCTTCTTTAAGATCTTTAACTAAAGCTTCACGACAGTCAAAACGATCCATGCCAGCATACTTGCCACATTCTTCGTTCATAGTACCATCGTCATTCATAACATTGATTCTCTTCAAGTTGTGACGGTTACCTACTTGGAAGTCGTTAGGGTCATGAGCTGGAGTAATCTTAACTAAACCAGTACCGAATTCTGGATCCACGTGTTGGTCTTCAATAATTGGAATATGACGACCAACAAGTGGCAATACTAATTCCTTACCAACGATATCCTTGTATCTTTCATCCCCTGGTGCAACTGCAACTGCAGTATCACCAAACATAGTTTCAGGACGAGTAGTAGCAATTTCTACATAGCCTGAGCCATCAGCGAATGAATACTTAACATGGTAAAAGGCACCTTTATCGTCCTTGTGAATAACTTCGATATCACTCAAAGCAGTTTGAAGTGCTGGATCCCAGTTAATGATGTATTCACCACGGTAAATAAGACCTTCTTTGTAAAGTTGAACGAAGACCTTCTTAACTGCCTTTGAAAGACCTTTGTCTAAAGTAAATCTTTCTCTTGAGTAGTCAAGTGAAAGACCCATCTTAGCCCATTGGCCCTTGATGATTGAAGCATATTCGTCTTTCCAGTCCCAAACTTGCTTAACAAAAGCTTCACGTCCCATTTGGTGACGATCTTTGCCTTGCTTGCGTAATTTTGCTTCAACCTTAGCTTGGGTAGCGATACCAGCATGGTCCATACCTGGAAGGTAAAGAGTGTCGTAGCCTTGCATACGCTTGAAACGAATTAAAGTATCTTGAATTGCAGTATCCCATGCGTGACCTAAGTGTAATTTACCAGTTACGTTTGGTGGTGGGATAACAATTGAATACGGGTGAGCTTTCTTGTCACCAGATGGCTTGAATAAATCTTCATCAAGCCACGTTTGATATCTGCCTTTTTCAACCTCATTAGGGTTGTATTTAGGTGCTAAATCTGTCATTAAAATTCCTCCATAAAAAAAGTCCTAGACAATATTGTCTAGGACGATTTACTAACCGCGGTACCACCTATGGTTAAGTACAAAAATGTACTTCTCTTATAAGCGATAACGGCGCTGAAGTGTCCGGATTAACCTACTTAATTCAATTAATCAGCTAACCAAGCTACCAATCAACTTCTGGCCTCTCAGCTGTTTGGCTTTTCTCTGTAAATGAAGTCGATACCTCTTGATTCTTGCTTTGGTTACGATTATAGCATGAATTTATTTTAGAAAAAAGAGATAGACGAAGAATGTGCAGTATGCATTAATCATTCCATTTTTTCGCTAAATCAATTAATTTATCATAATTAAAACACCGACGACTAATAGGATACTGAGGGAATTTTTGTTTACGCAAATAGAGTTTATATGCCCTGCTTGCAATATTTTCTTCATTATTAATTACTTTAAGTTCTTTGTTCAAAAGATCAATATACTTTGATTTTTGTTGTTCTGTAGAAAACCTTCTAAAATTAGTAATATTCTGTGCCGTCACATTAAAGATAGCTGACTCAGGTGCAGGAAACATATAATTTAAATGAACAACTCCCGCAAAATGTTTTTTAATTCTTCCATCTCTTCCATGAACCGGTATAAATATTTTCCTAAAATCCGGCTTATTTTTCATTTTACGATGACGATCTTGTGGGTGACTTATTGCACCTACAAAGATAATCCCTGGTTCAATCTCAAATAATGGTCTAAAAAAGGGGTTGAAATGATTAACTCCATAATCACTATATGGAATTCTACTTTCATAAGATTTCAAATAATTGAGATATGTTTCGTCAATACTACACCAATTCATATATTCTCCATAAAAAAAGCTGGTTAATTGCACCAGCCAAGCAGTATAGTTGCAGGAATACAGTTTTGATAGGCTCTGTGACCTCTATATAAAAGGGTTTTGATAGGCTTCCCCTAACCTCTATATAAAACAGTTTTGATAGGCTCTGTGACCTCTATCCTGCACTATTATTATAACTTATACTTTCTAAAAGCACCACACTTAGACTATATTCGCAATTTAGCTTAATCTTATTTTCCTATGCTTAACATAAATTCCGTAACCGAATAATACAAACCAGCCTAAAATACTAATCAACAATAAAGCTTTAAACCAAATTGGCGTGATAACGTGATAAATTGTAAACTAGCTATATTTTTACCCTTTTTAGCTTTGACAATTGGTTGCGTAATAGTATTTTGCTTTAGCTTAGTTTGCAATTTACCATTCAAGGTCAAGCGTGATTGATGATACATTACAATCGGCAACATCTTCATCTTTGCCTTTTTGCTATTCCAAGTAAGAAATAGCTTGTTCCCTTTCACATGATAATGATAATGCTTAGTCTGATCTAAAATCTTCTTTTGATACGTAACTTTTGATGCATGTTTGGTATATGGTAAATAATCTGGTTCAGTATGGTTACCAGCCTTAAAAAGAGAATCATTATTGGTATAACGCAAAATATGCTGCAGCTTCTTGCGATGTTTCGTAATTTTACTGTATCTTTGAATAATCACAACATAATTTGGATCAAGAAATTCTAATGTTCTTTGCCGATTAATCGCATAATTAACTGATAAATTTTGACTAAAAGTTAAGACCAGGCCTACTATAATGAGCACATCAGTTAATTTGTCTTTTTTCTTCATTAAATTGGTCATCGAAATTCCTACTCCGAGCAAAATCAACGGTCAGGCACCAACTGCCAGACGATACGGAAATTGGAGGGAAGATTTTAAGCTAGGAAAATGTGCCTGAATCTGGGCCCAGGGCATTAAATTTGATGCAAGCAATAAAATCACTAGTGCAATGATTGTCACCATCGTATTAAGGACGGATTCGCGTAAATGAGTTAAAACATAAATCAATTGGAAAATAAGCAACAAGACCATTGAGATTAATAAAAAGCCATGAAGGTTAATGAATTTTTTATACTTAACTACGTGATAATACAGGTTATATTGATTAGGCAGAGAAATCTTATTGTGTGAGTATAAAACTAGCAGTCCTCCCCAAACATTGGCCGTTAAGACTAATGTCGTACCAAGCGCTTTGAAGAAATCTATTATCATTTGCTTTTTTGCTGAAGTTTTAACTAATGCATAGATGGCAAATGGCACAAAAGTGCATGCAATGTAAACCGTTGATAACAGGTGTACTTGCGCGATCAGCGACATAATTAAAGCTAAACTTAGCCAATGAATTGGCTTACGTTCATCGTTAATCATGTATAGTACCTGCATCATCGCATACGGCGCTAGTGCCGCATCCCACGCCATAAAATTAAAACGCAGAATGCCGGCTACCGGCTACGATGCCAAATTGCAAATAAATCAAGGCAAGCAAAATAGCAATAACTTCGTCAACATTAGCCTTCAACGCTAAACGATACATCCCAATTCCAGCGATTAACAGCACAGTGAAAACAGTTAAAATCTGAAAATTAAACCAATTATGTACTAAAAGCAGTAAAAAGCCACCGATGTAAGCTAAAAATGGCCCATAAACTGCATTAAAAATTCTCCCTGAGTGACTAAAAGCAAAATTAGTTTGAAAATATGAAAAATTTCCGGTCTTAATTTGCATACTAGTATCATAAAAACGCTGAAAATGAATCAATGCATCGCTAGTCAAAAGAACCGCATGATTCAAAATTTGAAACCTAATCATTAAATAAATTTCAAGTAAAATGACCACATACGGATAAATGGCTAAGCCAATCTTATTCCAATCTATCTTTTTTATATTAGTTCCCACTTTTTATTTCCTTTTCCTATCTGCTACTTTTTCTCTTTAACAATATAAATTGGTCGATTTTTCACTTGCAAATAAATCCTGCCTACATAACGACCGATAATTCCAAGGCATAGCAGTTGGATTCCACCAATTAATAGAATAATGGAAACTAGGCTTGCCCAGCCAAAGATACTTGAACTAGGAGTAATAATTTTTCTAACAATCACGAAAATGAGTCCAGCAATTGATAGGATAAAGGAAATTATGCCAATCCAAACAGATAAATCTAAGGAAGCCTGCGAAAAATCTGCGATTCCGCTTAAAGCATACTTAAATAATTTTTTAGTTGTCCAGTCCGTTTTACCAGCAACACGCTCTACATTATGGTATTCCAAATACTTTGTTTTAAAGCCAACCCAAGAAAAAATTCCTTTAGAAAAGCGGCTGTATTCTGGCATTGATAAAACAGCATTAACCATTTGACGCGTCATCATGCGATAATCTCGAGCACCTGGAACAATTTCAGTTTTAGAAATTTTATTAATAACTTTATAAAACTGATCACTCAAAAATGACTTAAATTTACTTTCACCCGTACGATCGACTCTGCGGCATCCCACAGCATCATACTTGCCAGTTTGAAGAAGACGATACATCTTAGGCAAAAACTCGGGTGGATCCTGTAAATCCACATCCATTAAAACGATATAATCTCCTGTAGCTGCCTTAAGTCCAGCATAAATCGCGGATTCCTTACCAAAATTTCTTGAGAAAGAAATATAATGCACTGCAGAATTTTCTTGGTGCAATTTTTTCATTTCTTGTAAAGTATTGTCTTTAGAGCCATCATCTACTAACCAATATTCAGCTTTAACTGGCATCTTTTGCAATACTTTCTGCGTCGCGGCATAAAAAAGCGGAACAGTTTCCTGTTCGTTGAAACATGGTACAACAATTGACAAATTCTTCATTTATTATTCCTGACTTTTTTAAAAGTAATTATCTTATTGATAATAAATTGAATCAAAGTTGCGACAAAGGTAGCTACAATTTTTACAATCAAGTGCGGATATCCCAATTGATTAACAAAAATAAATAGCGACAGTGTCGTAAAGACAGTGGTGATTTGTCCAACAAGAAAATATGAAATAAAGCGAACTATCAAATGATCATGAACCTTAAAATTAGTGTATGAATTCCAAAAGAAGTTATTGATTATTCCGCAAGTTGACGAAATGATATTGGCGATTTCAATATTAACCTTAAAATAGGTCAGAATCGTATAGATGCCAAAATCAACGACTAAGCCTAAGATACCAATTAGCACATATTTTACTAGTTGAACAAAACTCTCTGAATTAATTATTTCTCTTATCTTAACCATAATTATTTAACTATTAGTTCTGCAGTATACTACCTTCCTTATTATTAAATATATTGAAAACAAGCATAGGCTTTATTAAAGCTTGTTACAATAGGCTTTATTAAAGCTTGTTACAACAACCTTCATGAACAATAGATAATTGTGAATAAAATGTTAGGCTTTGCTATTTACTTAATCCATTGATTACCGCCTAAATTGTAGACGCGCTTGCCGTGATATTTAGCTACCGCAAAATAATTCCAATGACTGTGTGCACGCAAGGTTTTACCAGCTGACTTCTTAAAAGAAAGATCCGTCCAAACCGGCGTTGCTTGATCAACCTTAACCAAGCCGACTTGGGCACGAAGAGCCAAAGAATCATGGTGAGCCAGATTCTGCTCGTTGAGCCACATGTTAGGCTGAACATGATACCAAAGTCGATTATTTACCAATTTAACCTGATCGGCTTTTACTTGATGACCATTATTTAACTTAAGATTGGCGGCAAGATTTTCAGTAGGAAAAGTTACTGGTTGATAATAAATGCGAAAATGATTATTTTCTTGCAAAATTTTTGCCAAACGAACTGGGAAATCAGTCAATAAGCCGGTAACACCCTTATCAGGATTTAAAAACTTGTGCATCTGCTTATTGCTGTTCACACCCCAGAGCATGTACTTTTTGTTTTTATCATGTAAATAGTTGGCCGCATCTGCAGTATAAAAGCTAGCGGCAAAATCTTGACTGTGACCTGTTGCCTTGTAAGAGCCAGCAAGCTGCGTGCGCGGAATTTTGGGTACAAGACGAGCAAGCTTCTTGAGTGCAGCACTAGAAAATGATTCAAATAAAATCCGTTTTTGTAAATGATACTTATTAATTAACTCAACTATTCTTTTAGCATCTTCGCCATTGCCTTTTGGCTCTAACATAAACTTCACTTGCGGATTGTTTTGATAACGTTGAAAAACTTCTTCGAGTGAATGAATGCTTTCGCCGCTTTGATTACGATAATTAGTTAGCTTTTTAAAATTGTTCTTCTCAATTGCTTCATCCACGCCAAAAACGCGACTCAGATTATCATCGTGACTGACAACTAAAACATGGTCGCTGCTTTCTTGCAAATCTAGTTCTAAATAATCAACTTGTGCGCAAACAGCACGGTCATACGCTGCAAAGCTGTGTTCAGCGTATTTTCCCTGCTCGTTATCACCGCGGTGAGCGATGTTCATGAACCCACAAGTAAATGGAAACATCGCTAGAAAAATTATTGTGATGAGCTTTTTCATTCGTCTATCCCTTCTGCGTTTTATATTCTTTATTCTAGTATTAATAGTTGAAGTACGCCATACTATATATTACGAGGAGGGCCAGTCATGAAGATTATCACACTAACCGATTTACGAAAAGATTTATTCAAGATTATAATGGCTAAAAAAGAATATCATCATTAAGGGAATTAGAATATCTAGAAAAAACTGGTACTTTAAATACTATAATGAAACGGATTAATAATTCCACGGATGATGACTTCGTTGAATTATAACAATCCCAAATAAAAAGCGAGATGTATCATTCAATACATTCTCGCTCTTTTAGTTTTGATATATTACGCGTGGTGCTAGTTAAATCGTTCTAGACAATATGCCATATTATAAGCTAACACTGCAACCTCTAGGCGTTCTTGAAAACCCGCTAGACTTCTAGCGCGATTATTTTCGGCATTGTAATAACTAAGCAAAGCAAAGTCACTCTCAATTGTCCGTCTGACCGCCATTAGTTGATGATTGTTATGTTTTTTAGCACCTTGCATATTTTTACGATACGGTGTCCAAAGCACATAGCCCATGTGTTTTAGTTTAGCGGCTAAATCCTTACCTAAATAACCTTCATCGCCTAAAAGATAATGATTAGTAGGATGGGTATTATTCATCAATTCTACTGTTTCTTTAGCATCATGCACCGATGCTTTAGTGACTGCGTAATCAAGCAGATAGCCATCATCGCTCACTATTGCGTGAACCTTGAACCCATAATAGTAGACTTTTTTAGTCGCCTTATAACCAATATCGGCAATATCATGAAAGATTTTGACGCGATAATTACGAACAGGTTGGCAGACCGAAACTGGGAAACTATCAATAATCAGAATTTTACCTGAAAGATCCACTTCTTGGTTCAAAGTATGACGAATCAGATAGATTAAAAGCAAAAGTTGACGAGCTCGGCGATTAAATCGGGAATGGGATAATCCTACAAAGAACCTGCAAAATCTTCTTTGTGATTCAATCCCTAATTCCGCTTGCCAGATAAGCATAGCTAAGATGGAACTATCAGATAGCTTGATCTGATCTGTATTTCTGCGATGCTTAAGGGAGTTCGGAGCATACAGCTTATACCAAGAACGACAAATATTGTTTAAACGAGTAAAACTAACTTGTAAATGATGAGAAAAACGCTTAAGCTTAAGACAGTTCAATCTAGTCAGACTCTTTTCTATTATTACTATTTACAAGTCGAGTCTAACAAGATTGGACTTTTTATTTAACTAAAACGATTTAACTA
This sequence comes from Lactobacillus helveticus, assembly GCF_046109915.1. Lineage (NCBI taxonomy): Bacteria > Bacillati > Bacillota > Bacilli > Lactobacillales > Lactobacillaceae > Lactobacillus > Lactobacillus helveticus. Next base: position 912,351 of record NZ_CP151471.1, read on the forward strand.
GCACCACGCATATTTTTAATATATAAACAGTTGAGATAAAAGTCTCAAAATCTTCCAAAACGACTATTTTTATTAAAAAATAACAAATAAATCGCATCCCTCAAGCTAAAAAATAGCTCAAAAGATGCGATTTATTTATTAATCAATTTCGATATCATCAATTATTGACGCATAACCACAGTCTTGAATAATTGATTTTAAAGATCTGGCTTTCTGTTCATCACCACTAAAAACAGCTTGATAGAACTTACCTATCAACTTTTCCAAGCCAATTGCAGGATCTACCGGCAATTCTTGCAAAAACTTAAATGTACTTTCCGCATAACTTTTATCAGCATGTTGATGATAGCAACAATTCAAATAATTTATCGTAATAAAAGCCATAAACTGCAAAGTAAAGGTATCGGTAGCTGGATGTTTACGATATGCAACATAAGCGGCCTCTACGAACTGCTTTGAATCATTAACATCCAAGAAAATTACTACCTGACTCAAAAAATGATAAGATGTCCGATCCCAACTTTCATTCAAAAACAACTTCTTTATTTTTTCTTCATTTCAGGAGAAATTTTATCATTTGAACGTAAGGCCCAAGCATAAGCTAACTCAAGTTTGAATTTGAGCCATTGCGGAACTTGTACCCCACCATCTTCAATTTTCTGTTTGATTTTATCTAACGCCTTTATATCTCTTCTATTTTGAGCAAAAGTAATCTCACTAGTTAACTCAAAAAATGGTCCAGTAGATGACTGATTATTAATTTGTGCAAAAAAGCCAGTAACATCAAAATGATGAACCAACAAAATTCAATTAAAGTTTCAGCATCAATCGCATGGACACCGCGTTCAACTTTAGAATAAAAAGATTCACTTACAATTCCCGCTGCCATTTCTGTCTGACTTATTCCTGCATGCAAACGCACACTTTTTAGTGCCTCACCGATTGTCATCTCTTTATTCCGTCCTATTTAATCTTGCTTACATCATCTAAACTCAATTCAATATAATTACCGCGCTTTAAATATTTCGGCAACTTCAATTTACCCATTGAAATTCGTTCAAGTTCAACTACTTTCATCCCTACCGCACCAAACATGCGCTTAATTTGATGATATTTTCCTTCACGAATTTTAATCTCAATTTCAGAGCTATCATGCTCTTCATCTTGGGCAAGAATCTTCAACTCTGCTGGCTTAAGTTTAGTTCCATCACCTAAAGTCATGCCACTGGCAAAGGTCTTCACCGTTTCGTCATCAGCCACACCCGCAATTTTTGCACGATAAATTTTATCAACGTGCTTATTAGGTGCAAGCAATTCATGATTTAGTTGACCATCATTAGTAAGTAACAGCAAGCCGGTTGTATCTTTATCCAATCGTCCTACCGGCGTAATTCCTTGATATTGATCCTGCGGCTTGAGCAATGAGATTACCGTTCTTTGACTACGGTCTTCAGTCGCTGAAAGTACGCCCTTGGGCTTGTTCATCAAGAAGTAATGATATTTTTGATAATTGACCTCTTGGCCATCTACCAATACTTCATCGGATTCCTTAACCTGCTGTTTTGGTGTTTTTACCACATCACCATTTACAGTGACAATGCCTTTTTTAATTAAAACGTGCACTTCTTTTCTGGAGCCGACATTCATATTAGCTAAATATTTATCAATGCGCATGAGAACTATCCTTTTTAGTAACCGGTACATTTTGCAAACAAAAAGTAAAATTATCTTCCTCCAATAAGCGGGTATAGAAATCTACTTTCTCAGTATCATTGTCAAATAAAGCCTTATAAAGTCTGATTATTACTCTATGTTGATAAAAGCTTGCTTCATATGGAATATTTTTATCAAAAAAAGCAAATATTTCTGCGCATAATTCCTTATTAAAGTTGTGTATATACGCATACATTAAGAAATCGATTGTTAAATCAGCAATGCCAACTATATTTGTATAACTTAAGGTATTTTCTGAGTTTTTTTCATAGCTTTGATAAGCAGTATGAGAAAAATTGAGTACTTGTTCTAGAGTTAAGGCAATAAAAGCCATCCCTAAATATTCATAGTTAATAAATCCCCAATTATCTCCTTTATATAAATGCTTAATCTTCTTTTTAACCAGTTCTGATATATCATCGGTTGAATGAGTTATCCACGTAGTCATTAACTCCAATACATAAGAGATCCAAATATAATACGGTTTACCTTGTTCTTCAGCTTGATCAATCTCTTTTTTTAGTTGACCTAATTTCTCTAGATCTCTTTTATTAGCACTACGTACTATTTTTTTCACCATAAAGCCAGTATCCAATATACTCTTTTTATGCGGTGATTCCTGCATTGAACCATCCAGCGTTCTGGAGAAGAATTGAACTGGATTAATATGATTTGCTTTCAAAACCTCAACCAAGGTATCGGCATCAATATTATGGACACCTAGTTCAACTTTGGAATAAAACGATTCTGAAATAGCTCCTGCCGCCATTTCAGTTTGAGTAAGTCCAGCTGCTAATCTAGTTTCTCTTAGTAATTTTCCGATCTTCACTGTTTTTACCTTTTTCTACAAAAAATGCCAACAGATCATTCTGTCGGCATAACTTTTTACAACAAATCTTGATCTTCTTCGATCTTATCGTTGATAAATTTTTCATTTGGATAAATTGGCATTACTTCAATTCCATCCATCGCTCTTTGAATCAAGCCTTCAACATCAAGACGAGCTTCGTATTCACGGGCCTTATCAAGCTTTGGCTTAGTCTTAGGACGTGGTGGAGCAAAGATAGTACAACAATCTTCAAATGGTTGAATTGAAAGATCAAAAGTACCAATATCTTCTGCCAATTTAATAATTTCAGTCTTATCCATTGTAGCAACTGGACGAATAACTGGTGTAGTTGTCACATCATTAATAGCAACCATTGATTGCAAAGTCTGTGAAGCAACTTGACCAACAGATTCACCGTTAAAGATTGCAAGACCACCGCGCTTAGCACGAATACGGTCTGCAAGTTGCAACATGAAGCGACGTTGTACAGTCATCAAGTAACCTTCTGGCAATTTTTCCTTGATAGTTTCCTGAATTTCAGCAAATGGCACAGCGATAAAGTTAATCTTACCTGCATAGTTTGCCAAAATACCAGTTAATTCCTTAGCCTTAGCTAAAGCTTTTTCAGTAGTGTAAGGTGGACTGAAAAAGTGCACCATGTCAATATCAACCCCACGCTTCATTGCAAGGTATGAAGCAACTGGTGAATCAATACCACCACTAAGCATCATCACAGCCTTGCCAGCAGTACCAACGGGCATCCCGCCAATACCATGAAGCAATTGGTTAGAAATATAAACAGCATCTTGACGCACTTCGATTCTAAGTACTAAATCAGGGTGCTTCATTTCAGCCTTCAAGTGGTCGATATGATCGAATAAATAATCACCAACCAAATTGTTAAGTTGGTTAGTATCATATTCAAACTTGTGATCACTGCGCTTAGTATTAACCTTAAAAGTCATGCCAGGCTTAAAAGTTTCCTGCATTAATTCTAAAGAAGTCTTTTCAATATCTTCCAAAGTCTTAGGAATTTTGATAGCTGGTGAGTAGGTTTGAATACCAAATACTTTCTTAAGGCGCTTATCTACTTCCGCAAAAGGTGCGCCATTTAAAACAATATGCATCCGGTCGTGACGAGGGTGAAAGTCAATTTGAGGGAAATCTTTTAAGACCTTTTCAACGTTGCTAGCTAAGCGATTGATAAAGTCCTTTCTATTCTTTCCCTTAGTTGATAGTTCCCCGTAACGGACCATAACTTCTGTATATTCCATTAATTATCTCCCAAGTGATTAATTTTAGCAAAATGATTATAAATCTTATCAAAGACCTTGATAAATTCATCTGCTTCTTCAAGCGTATTTGTTTCGTCAAAACTTAAACGAATTGCGCTAGTAGCAATCTTATCATCAATTCGCATAGAAACCAAGGTGCTGGCTTCATCTGCAGTCTTTGATGCACAAGCAGAAGTAGTTGAAGTATAAATATCTTGATCTTCCAAAGTATGGACTAAGGTTTCACCACGAATTCCTTCTAATGCAAAGCAAAGAATATGTGGTGCAAAACCGTCACTTACTGGTGAAAAGATATCAATTCCTGGCTTACCTTTCAAATAGTCAACGATTTTTGCCTTAATTGCTGCTTCGCGGTTTGCTTTTTCAGGTTCATTTTCTAACAAAAGGCGGATAGCCTTAGCCATACCTGCAATAGCTGGCAAGTTTTCAGTACCTGAACGAAGACCCTTTTCTTGACCACCCCCATCATGAAGTGGAGTAAGCATCTTGCCTTCCTTTTTATAAAGAATACCAATACCACGTGGTGCATGGAATTTATGTGCTGATAAGCTTGATAAATCAACTCGTGGCGTAAATACCTTATCCCAAATATTCTTACCTAATGCTTGAACATTATCAACGTGAAATTGAATAGTAGGATAGTTATCAAGCAAATCACTAATTTCATCAATTGGCTGAATCGTACCGATTTCATTATTAACGCCCATGATTGAAACCAAGGTAGTATCAGAATCAATGGCATTTCTTAAATCATTGACGTTGACTCTGCCTTCCTTATCAACTGGCAAACGGGTAACGCGCCAGCCCAAGTTTTCCAAGGTATTAAAACTATTAGCTACAGAAGCATGTTCTACGCTTGATGTAATAATATGCCTACCAAATTCGCGTTTTTGAATTGCAGTTCCTTTAATTGCGGCATTATTTGATTCCGTACCACCTGAGGTAAAAAAAATTTCATGCTGCTTGGTTCCAAGCAAGTCTGCAATTTGTTTGCGTGAAGCTTCAAGCATTTGATGAGCACGATCACCCATCTTATGCAAACTTGAAGGATTTCCCCAAATATTAGTTGCTACCTTATTGTAGGTATCTAAAACTTGAGGATCTATTTTTGTTGTTGCACTATTATCAAAATAAATCACGTTTAAAACTCCCCTAATAAAAAACGGTCAACTACTTGACCGTTTAGTGACTATTAGATTTTAGCTTAAATAATGAAAAGCTTCAATTATTTATTCTTTTTGTTCAGAATAATATGCATTTTCAAGACGTTGATAACTACCTGGCTCTGCCTTTTCAATTGCCGTAGCGATAGTGTCTAATGCTTCTTTATAATTATATTCATCGTAAAGCTGCATTGCCTTCTTTTGTGCTTGCTTAATTGAATCTTTATCAGCATATTTATTTGAGTACTGCATAGTCAATTCAACCAAGTTGGCAGAATTGATAATATCGTCAGCCTCACGCTTAAGTCGTTCAACATCATCAGATATTTGAATCAATTCGTTAGAAATCTTTTCCATATTAATTCTAACTTGACTTAATTCATCACTAACATGCCCAATTTCATTAACGACCAAGGTATACATTTGAATAAAACTATCTGGATTGCCTGGCAAACTACGTCTTTCAAGTCGGCGATAAACTAATGATACTTCTTGCTTAAAATGTTTAATTGAATCATTAGCCACATTTTCAGAGTCATATAAGCCATCAACATCCGTAGACATTTTTACTTGCTCAGCATCGATCTCACGCAAGCGATCAAGCATTTCTAGCCATGAATCTTGAATTGCAGAATATACGCCTTTGCCATCAGCAATATTTTGCGTATCAACTGTATATTGACGATTCATGTCATTGACTTCTTTTTCAAGTTCTTTGCTTTTTTCAAGTTCGCCGTGAGTCAATTCATAGCTTTCATCAATATGCTGCAACTTTTCAACTAGCTTTTTAGATGCCGTTTGTTGGTAAGAAATCAATGCCAACATCTTGCTTTGATTCTTTTCAACGAAGGGGCGAGCCTTATATTCTTTTGCCAAAACATCGTAAAGTCCATCAATTTCACTAGAAATCTTTTTATTTTCGTTAGCTAATTCATCGACTTTTAATTCTGACAATAATTTGCGTGCACTATCAATCTGATCATGAATGTCTTTAATTCTGCTTAAAACATCAACTTTAGTAATGTAGTACTTTTCTGAAATCATCTTCTTATAAACATTAGATAATTCTTTAAGTTGATCTTGGAAAACAACCTCTAATTGATGGTAGCCTTCTTTAATTTTAGGCAATTGTTTTTGCAAAGCCGCTAAAGACATGCGGATCTTAGATAAAACACGCTTAGCTTCTACGTGATCCCCCTGAGATGAAAGATTCTTAGCCTCTTCAAAATCGCGCTCCATTGAAGCCAATTGATCTTCAATTTGGTCAATTGCTGCACCGTATTCAAATGAATTAGCTAAAACGTCTTTTCTCAATTCACGATAGACTTTAATTAAAGCATCATACTGAATTTGATTTTCTTTATTTGATTCAAGCAATTCAGTAAATACTGCCTTAGTGTTACGTGCATCTTCTAAAGCCGGTTTAATTATTTGCTGTGCTTCTTTTATTTTCTTTCTGGCTTTAAAAAGTTTGTACGTTGCATTTTCATTTGCCGCTTCTTCAACTAATTTTTGTACACGAGGCAATTTCTTAGTTGAAGCCTCTTTATAACTTTTGCGCCAAGTATTTAATGTGGTTAGACTTTCGCCCGCCAAATCCATTTTATTCAGTCGTTTGATATCTTCTTCAAGGTGCATCTCTTCAATTTCATTAAGAGCTGCATCGATTACCTCGACTTCCCGCAGCTGCTTACGATTAATGAGCAACATCGAAGCAACGACTACAATAATAAGGATGACAACGGCGACAATAATAATAGTTTGAATTGATGACATTGTTTATCCTCCAAAACTACAATAATTATAACAAAACATGGCCTAAAGATGTGCAAAAGCTGTTGTATTTCTTGATTTATTATTCTGAACTCTATATAATACTATTCGTGTAAAATATTTGCAGCAATAAGTGACAAGAACGTCAACATCTTGAAACGCTTAAGTGAACGAGTAACCCGCGCTGCATTGGGCGAAAATGTAAATCCAAGATGCACGAATGTTGAACTTATTTGTAATATTTTACTCCAGAAATTATTATTTTAAATTTTATGGAGGATTTTTATGTCAAGATATACAGGTCCAAGTTGGAAACGTTCAAGAAGATTAGGTATCTCACTTTCAGGTACTGGTAAGGAAATCGCACGTCGTAACTACGCTCCAGGTCAACACGGTCCTAACAACCGTGGTCGTTTGTCAGAATATGGCCAACAATTACACGAAAAGCAAAAGTTACGTTGGATGTACGGTTTGAACGAACGTCAATTTAGAACTTTGTTCACTCGTGCTGGTAAGATCCGTGAAGGTGAACACGGTACCAACTTCATGATTTTGCTTGAACGTCGTTTGGACAGTATTGTTTACCGTCTCGGCTTAGCTACTACTAGAGAACAAGCTAGACAATTAGTTAGCCACGGTCACATCACTGTTGACGGCAAGCGTGTTGACATTCCTTCATACGAAGTCAGTGTTGGTCAAACCATTGGCTTGAAGGAAAAGTCAAAGAACTTGCAACAAGTTAAGGATGCCTTAGATGCAGTTAATGCTCGTCCATCATTTGTTTCATTTGATGACAACAAGATGGAAGGTACTCTTGTACGTTTGCCAGAACGTGACGAAATGGAACCAGAAATTGATGAATCACTCGTTGTTGAATGGTACAACAAGTTACTTTAATTTTTACATTTTATTTTGTCAAAAACCTTTCCCAGTATTGGGGAAGGTTTTTTTGTTACAATTAATAGTAATAAAGAAAGGATGATTTTATGAGTGATGATTTAAGTAAACGCGTAGAACAAGCTGCGCAAGGAATAAACCCACAGACTAAGCCTGATGAGCGACGTCGATATTTAGGTTCATTGCGTGAACGTGTTTATGTCCGCATGAACAATACTGAAGTAAAGGACCCAGAACTCACTAGTCTTTTCTTAAAACACATTGACGATTTCAAAGGCTACACTATTTTGATTAATGGCACCATTACTGACGATGGATTGTTAGGTGAAGTTGAAGCAGCTTGCAGCAAGAAAAATATTCCTTTTACCTTAGTTAACAATGAAACTGCTAAAACTGGTCCTGAAGATTCTGCTGTTTTAGTAGTTTCTAAGAATGCAATTAATCGTCAAAGAATTGAAATTACCCAAGTATACGCTCCTGAAATGCCAAAAACTGAATTAAAAGCACCCGAAAAAAAAGAAAGCTTTTGGCATAAACTTTTACATGGTGAAAAATAATGAAACCATTAGCTTATCGAATGCGTCCGCAAAATCTTGATCAGGTCGTCGGACAGCAGCATTTAATTGGTCCTGGTAAAATTATTCGTCGAATGGTTGAAGCCCGTCTTTTATCATCGATGATCCTCTATGGCCCTCCTGGTATTGGTAAAACCAGTATTGCAAGTGCAATTGCCGGTTCCACTAAATATGCTTTTCGAAAATTAAACGCAGCTACTGACGGAAAGAAACAATTACAGCAAATTGCCGCAGAAGGGAAAATGAGCGGTACCGTGATTTTATTATTAGACGAAATTCATCGTTTAGATAAAACTAAACAAGACTTTCTTCTACCCTTGCTTGAATCAGGACAAATCATTTTAATCGGTGCCACGACAGAGAATCCATATATCTCTATCTCCCCCGCTATTCGTTCACGTTGCCAAATTTTTGAATTAAAGCCTTTATCCGCTCAAGATGCTTCAAGCGCAATTGACCGTGCCTTAACAGACAAAGAAAACGGCTTAGGCAATTACCCTGTCGAATTAACTGACGACGCACGTTCTCTTTTAATCGAAAAAGGCAATGGTGATCTCCGCTCTACTTTAAACTCATTAGAGCTTGCAGTATTATCCACCAAGCAAGAATTAAAAGACAATCATCAAGATACAGACTCTATTGTAATTACTCAGCAAGAAATGGCTGATTCCATCCAAATGAAGGTCCAAAACTTTGATTCTTCTGGAGACGGACACTATGATTTGGTATCAGCTTTTCAGAAATCGATTCGAGGCTCTGATACAGATGCAGCTTTGCACTATTTAGCAAAATTAATCGAATCAGGTGACCTGATTTCAATTTGTCAACGTCTTTCCGTCATTGCCTATGAAGATATAGGGCTAGCCAATCCAAGTGCCGCAGAACACGCCATATTGGCCATTCAGGCTGCACAGACCCTAGGATTTCCAGAAGCTCGCATTCCACTTGCCAATGCAGTAATTGAGCTGGCTCTTTCACCTAAAAGCAACAGCGCTATTACTGCCATCGACCGCGCAATTGATGACGTTAAAAATAAAAACATTGGCTCTATTCCAGTTAATTTAAAAGATGCCCATTATTCCGGTGCTAAAAAATTGGGACATGGGGTTAATTATATCTACCCTCATGATTTCGAAAATGATTGGGTTGCTCAACAATACTTGCCAGATAATCTGTTAAATGCAAGTTACTTCACTCCTAAAGGAAATTCTAAAGTCGAAGAAAGATATAAGCTGATTTATCAAAAATTAAAGAAAATGCAGCATGAAAATTTAAATAAGCACTCTAATAGTTAGCGCATCCAATATTGTTGACAAGGCTAATCTGATTGCGTATTATAATAAGTGATCTGAGTTGATCGACAAGCTTAAATGTATAAAGTTGACCGATCAAACTAGAAGACGTGGGAGTTAGCAAATAACTACCGAATCGGAATACTGTCTCGTCACAGGATCCATATTCGCTGCGATGTTAGCTCAAATTTTGAACACTGCGGGTTCAACAAGCGTCATTATGCTTTGTTTAGTCAACTCGGATTTCTTTTGAATATCAGGAAGGCGGTCTTAAAAGGCCGTCTTTTTATTATTGGAGTTAAAATAAATGATAATAAAAATTGTAATGATTGTTTTTATTCTACTTTTGCTTTTGACAGCATGGTATATGTGGCATAGACGAAATGGACATTTTTTAATCTATGACGTAGGCGGCAATCCTCGCTTAACCAACGTCTTAAAATGGACTTCAATTGCCTTGGTAGCTGAAAGTGCAATTGGAATTGTCATCTTATTTATGGGCAACAAATATCTTAACTTGATCACACTATTTCTTGCCTCCCTCACAATTCTTGCTTTCAGTCTTTTAATTACAGATTCCAAAAAATAAAAATATAAACCTTCTAATAATAGATGAAATTTTGGTAAAATAGATATCAGGAAGAGGTGTTTAGAAAATGCTTTCACAATATAAGAATATTCAAGTTTCCGTCGATGGTTCTAAAGAAGCCGATTTAGCTTTCAGCAAGGCCGTTGCTATTGCAAAACGTAACCACGCTACATTGGAAATCTTACACGTTATTGATACTCGTTCCTTCCAAAATGTTTCAAGCTTTGATTCAGCAATGGTAGAACAAGTTTCTAAAGATGCCGAAAAGAGAATGAAGGATTACCAAGCTCGTGCTAACAAGGCTGGCGTAACAGATTCTCATTATTCAATTGAATTTGGTTCACCTAAGACAATTATCGGTCATGATTTTCCTAAGAAGCACAACATTGACTTAATCGTTGTTGGTGCAACTGGTTTAAACGCAGTAGAACGTTTATTAATTGGTAGTGTTACAGAATACGTAACTAGAACTGCTAAATGTGATGTTTTAGTATGTCGTGCCAAAGAAATTGCTAACGCATTAGAAGGCTAATTTCTATATTATTAATCAAAAAAGGTATTTAAGTTCTAAGCTTAAATACCTTTTTTATTTATATTCTAGAAATCACCAGCAGTACTAAACATGTAGTCACGATTGTGGAATTTCATTGATAAAATCAAACCAATACCAATCATGTTTCCTACCAAGGCTGAACCACCTTGAGAAACAAATGGCAATGGAATACCAGTCAATGGTAACAAATCAATATTCATACCAATATTTTCAAATACGTGGAATAAACTCATCATAATAACACCCGTAGAAATGTATGAATAAAATGCATTTCTAGTATTAAATGAAATTTTTACCATTTGAATAATCAGATATAAATAAATCAAAATCAATGCTACACAGCCTACGAAACCGAGGTTTTCTCCAATTACAGAGAACACCATGTCAGAACCACGAACTGGCACATATACGCTGGCTTTACCAAAGCCATTACCAAAAAGTTGACCTGACCCAATCGCCTTCATACTCTGCCATAACTGGTAAGCACCTGATGATGTATCCCCTGATGGATTAAGCCAAGACTTAATTCTTTCAAACTGATATGCCTGGAAGAAATGGCTTAAAAATGCTTGTCCTCCTGGCGTTACCACCATTAGAATAACTGCAATCGCACCAACGATGACTATTCCATATAGAGGAATTATAATCTTCCATGATATACCGGAAACTAATACTACACCACCAACAATCGCGATAAATACCAGCATAGTACCAAAGTCATTCTGCAATTTTAATAGAATTGCTACAGGTGCAAGCCAAGCAACTATTTTACCTAGCAACAACCAATCTGATTTAATTGTATGACCATATTTATCATTATGATCTTTAACTACGCGTGCCAACATCAAAATAAACGCTGGCTTCATTATTTCAGAAGGCTGAAATGTAACCGGCCCTAACTTGAACCAACTTTTTGCCCCAGTATCTGCTGCAACGCTACGATTATAGAAGAACAAAACCGCTATTAACAAGAATATTCCTATCCCAAAGAATATCGGCGCCACCTTAAATAATTGATCAGCATCAAACTGTATTACAATTACGACAATTACAATAGAAATCAGATACCATAATGCCTGCATAACCACAGCTTTAACAGGCAAACCAATATGACTTGGATCCCCTAGTGCAGCTACGTAAATACAATACAAACTGATCAAGGCCAATAGCGCTACGGGAATGATAATATTCCATGCTAATCGGTCAATTAGACTTGTTTTGTTTTCAACTTTTGCCATTAAATAATCACTACTTATATTTTATTTTTCATGCAATGTAAAGTATGAAAGTAAGTCATTGATACTGCTTTCTAGACTATTAGCAAATAATACATTGCTAGTCTTAGTCGTAGTAGCACGATAACGACCTTCAACCTTTTCGATTAAACCAATGGACTTTTTGTTAGGAATGATAACTTCCCAAGTTGGTAAATTCTTACCCTTAAGTTCATTAACTTCAATATCAATATTTTCTAACTTTTTAGACATAAATCCTCCTACTTGCTATCCGAGTGAAACTTAGATGCAATAATTTCATCTTCGTATCTCTCAGGATGTGGATTTCGAAAAACAGTAAAATTATCAGGAACTGGGTCCACCCCACCGCGTACAAATGGGTTACATCTTAATATACGACTAATTCCCATAATTAGCCCTAAAATTGGTCCATATTTTTTCAAAGCATCGATCATGTAATTAGAACATGTGGGATAATACCTACAACTCGGCGGAAATAATGGTGAAATCAAAGTCTGATAAATGCGTACGATAAAAATCAAAATCTTCCGCAAGTAATCTCCTCACTTAGTGTCGTTGATGTTTTTCAATATTCTTAAGCAAAGTACCAGTTCCCAAAGCAACAGCTTCCAATGAGTGATCAGCTGTTAAAACTGGAACTTGCAAGTAATATGATATCAACTTATCAATATTCTTCAATAGTGCTCCACCACCGGTAAGCATGATACCACGATCAATGATATCAGCTGAAAGCTCAGGTGGCGTAGTTTCTAATACTTCTTTAGCCGCTGCAATGATTGACATCAAACCATCTTGCAAAGCATGTTGAATCTCAGGGGCAGTAACTGTAGTTTGCTTAGGTAATCCATCAACTACGTCACGACCACGAACCTTAATTTGTTGATCTTCATCTGGTTCAAATGCACTACCGATTTCAATCTTAATTTGTTCGGCAGTTCTTGAACCGATCAATAAATTATGCTTATTTTTAATGTAGCTAATAACCGCTTGATTCATTCGATCACCAGCATAACTAAGTGACCGTGAAGTAACGATCTCACCCATTGATAAAACGGCAATATCAGTAGTACCACCACCGATATCAATAACCATATTACCTTGTGGTTTAAAAATATCAAGTCCTGCACCTACTGCAGCTACCTTAGGTTCAAAGTCAAGGTAAACTTTGCCACCGCCTGATTTTTCAGCAGCTTGAATAATTGCCTTCTGTTCAATCGAAGTAACTCCTGTAGGAGCACAGATCAAAATATTAGGCTTAGACATAAAGCCTTTTACATTTAACTTTTCAATAAAGTATGACAGCATTTCTTCTGTAATATCGAAGTCCGCAATTACACCATTCTTCAATGGACGAATTACGCGAATATTACCTGGTGTTCTTCCCACCATTTCATATGCCTCTGAGCCAACTGCTACTACTTTATTAGTATCAGTATTAACAGCCACTACAGATGGTTCATTTAAAACTATCCCTTTTCCAGAGACATTGATTAGTACATTAGCTGTTCCTAAATCAATTCCTATATCTCGTGCCACGATAACCCTCCATATTTATTCATCGTCCATTTTACCATAAACAAATAAGAGTTTCCTTTACTATCCTTGTTTTAACACAATCTTTAAAACAAATTGCTTAATTGCATCGAAGTATCGATAAATGTAATTACAAAATTACCAACCAAAAAGCCTAAAGCAATGGCTATAAATAAATATAATAATTGTGTTTCAAACACATGACCTTTACGAATTATTTTTTCAAGTTGCACAGCTTTCATTGCCTGAAAAGACAATCCTATTGTAATCAAATAAATTACTATGCTAATAATGGCATGAACGCCTAACTGAAACATATTCTTTTCCTTTATTTAATAAAAAAGACGGATGCAAAATCTGCATTCGTCTTTTTATCTCTTTTAGTGACCTTTAGTGTTGTAAACACTAATTCTGTTCATTGCTCGTCTTAAAGCAACCTCAGCACGTTCAAGAGTACGCTCATCATGCTTTTCACGTGCTTCCTTTAGACGCTTCTCGGCTCTTTCCTTAGCGGCTTGAGCACGAGATATATCAATATTTCTGGCACGTTCAGCACTATCTGCAATAATCGTAGCTACGTTATTGGAGAATTCAATATAACCACCACTAATAGCGATATGGTCAATTTTTGAATCCATTTCACGCCTACGTTTAACCTTAACTTCACTAATTACTAATGGAGTTAATAAAGGTACGTGATTATACATTATTGAACGTTCACCATCTATGGCACGCACATCAACGATGCTTCCACGATGTGAATAAATCATTCCATTAGGAGTTACAACATCTACTCTAAAAAGCTTTTCTGGATCTGCCATTGGACATCACCCTACTTTTCTAGTAATGCTTTAGCTTCTGGATCACTTGGAGTTACGCCCATTTCTTGTGCTTTCTTCAAAACATCTTCAATTGGACCAACGCCACGGAACGAATCTTCTGGTAAGTCATCAAGATGACCATCCAAGATAAGCTTAAAGCCCTTAATGGTTTCCTTAATTGGAACATATGAACCTGGAACACCAGTAAACTGTTCAGCAACAAAGAAGTTTTGTGACAAGAAGAATTGAACTTTACGTGCACGTGCAACGATCAATTTTTCTTCATCAGACAATTCATCCATACCCAAAACAGAAATAATATCTTGCAATTCATGGTAACGTTGCAAAACATGTTGTACTCGCGTAGCAACTTCATAGTGTTCTTTACCAACAACTTCTGGATCAAGAGCACTTGATGATGATTCAAGCGGGTCTACGGCTGGATAAATACCTTGTTCAACCAAACTACGTTCCAAGTTAGTAGTAGCATCCAAGTGTGCGAATGTGGTTGATGGAGCTGGGTCGGTATAGTCATCGGCTGGAACATAAACGGCTTGAATTGAAGTAATTGAACCCTTCTTAGTAGAAGTAATTCTTTCCTGCAATTGTCCCATTTCAGTTGCCAAAGTTGGCTGGTAACCAACGGCACTTGGCATACGACCAAGCAAAGCTGAAACTTCTGAACCGGCCTGAGTAAACCGGAAAATGTTGTCGATAAAGAGCAAAACATCTTGACCTTCAACATCTCTGAAGTATTCAGCAAGAGTCAAACCAGTTAACGCAACACGCATTCTGGCACCAGGCGGCTCGTTCATCTGACCAAATACCATGGCAGTTTTACTTAAAACGCCTGAAGCTTTCATTTCGAAGTAAAGGTCGTTACCTTCACGAGTTCTTTCACCAACACCAGTAAATACGGAAATACCACCGTGTTCTTGAGCGATGTTGTGAATTAATTCCTGAATAATGGTAGTCTTACCAACACCGGCACCACCGAACAAACCAACTTTACCA
Organism: Lactobacillus helveticus; assembly: GCF_046109915.1. NCBI lineage: Bacteria > Bacillati > Bacillota > Bacilli > Lactobacillales > Lactobacillaceae > Lactobacillus > Lactobacillus helveticus. The sequence goes on from NZ_CP151471.1 coordinate 927,654, forward strand.
CCACGGACGTATGGTTCAAGCAAGTCGATAACCTTGATACCAGTTTCAAGGATTTCACGACTAGTAGTCAAATCTTCGTACTTAGGTGCTTCATTATGGATGCTTTCACGAGGGTGATCCTTTGAGAATGCTGGACCACCATCAATTGGTTGACCTAAAACGTTGAATACACGACCTAATGTATCTTCCCCAACAGGAACTGAAATTGGGCCACCAGTATCTTCAACTTTCATACCACGTCGAAGACCATCGGTAGATTCCATGGCGATCGTTCTTAAAACACCATCACCAAGCTCAACTGTAACTTCAAGAACAATACTTTCGTTCTCGGATTTAATTATACGCAAGGCATTGTTAATATCAGGTAAATTCTTATCGATTGGGAATTTTACATCGACAACTGGGCCGATTACTTGAACGATTTCACCTTCACTCAAAACATCTACCTCCTTTTCTTTATTACTCTAAGGCATTTGCACCACTGATAATTTCAGTAATTTCAGTAGTAATTTGTGCCTGTCTAGCACGATTTAATTTCGTAGTTAAATTTGAAACTAAATCCTTAGCATTATCAGTTGCACTCTGCATTGCTGTCATTGAACTAGCATGCTCTGCAGTCTTTGCATCCAAAATAGCACCATAAATGGTTGAACGCGCATACTGTGGTAACAACTTCATTAATACTCTATTAGAATCTGGTTCAATATCATATTCTAATTCTCTATGTGCTTCAGCTTCTTTAACACCAATATCTAAGTCGACAATTGGCAGCATCTTTTCAACACGAAATGCAGATGATAATGAATTTACATGGTGCGTATAACATACATAAAGTTGGTCAAACACACCGTTCAAAAACATCTTGATCGCTGTTGAAACGATTGGCAAAACTTCATCAAAAGTTGGGACATCAGAAACACCATTTTTTTCATAAACAACATTAACATTGTTCTTCTTGAAAAATTGTGCTCCAACTGAACCTACAGCCAAAACTTTAACATCATGACCTTGCGCACGTTCATCTTCAAAGATTCCCATCATGTTCTTAATAACATTACTATTATAAGAACCTACCAAACCACGATCACCACTCACTACTAAAAAGCCAGTAGACTTAATATTTTTTCGTGGTTGAATCATATCAGCAGTAATTCCTAAGCCAAATACATCGGTGTAGTCAATCTTGGCAATATTTCTCTTGTCAATTGCTACGTCTTGTTCACGTAAGCTATCTACCACTTGTGAACTAATTAAACGAGAAATGGTCTTACGAACATGATCGTTATAAATGGTATAGCCTTTATCGCGATCTTCAGTTTGGTTTAACTTTGATGCAGAAACCATTCGCATGGCTTCCGTAATCTTACCAGTTTGCTTAACTGAAGCAATCTTCTTCTTCAACTCAAGTAAAGATGCAGGCATATTCTACCTCCTATTTCTCACTTGGTGCAAAGCTCTCACTAAATTCCTCAATAGCTGCTGACAACTTCTTGTCATCTGGTAATTTACCAGTTTCACGAATTGTCTTAAGCAAGTCAGCATGACTGCTGTCAAAGTTATCAAACAATTCGTTTTGGAAGCGACTAATGTCTTCAACTGGAATAGAATCAAGATAACCGTGAGTCAAAGCATAAAGAATCAAAACTTGTTTCTCAACTGGAATAGGATCATGAAGTGGTTGCTTCAAAACTTCAACAGTTCTTTGACCTCTGTTCAACTTAGCTTGAGTGGCTTGATCAAGATCACTACCAAATTGAGCAAAACTTTCAAGTTCACGATAAGCAGCAAGGTCAGTACGTAAAGTACCAGCAACTTTCTTCATAGCCTTAATCTGGGCGTTACCACCAACACGAGAAACTGAGTTACCAGCATCAATGGCTGGACGAGTACCAGCAAAGAACAAATCACTTTGTAAGAAAATCTGACCATCAGTAATAGAAATTACGTTGGTTGGAATATATGCAGAAATATCTCCCGCTTCAGTTTGGATAATTGGCAATGCAGTCAATGATCCACCACCAAGTTTGTCACTCAACTTAGCACTACGTTCAAGTAAACGTGAGTGTAAGTAGAAGACATCACCTGGGTAAGCTTCACGACCAGGCGGACGACGGAGAAGCAAAGAAAGTTCACGGTAAGCGACGGCTTGCTTAGATAGGTCGTCAAATACGATTAATACATCCTTGCCATTGTACATAAATTCCTCACCCATAGCAGTACCAGCATATGGTGCAATGTATAACATTGGGGCTGGTTCACTTGGGCCCGCTTCAACAACAATGGTGTAATCCATTGCTCCGAAACGCTTTAAAGTTTCTACTTGAGTTCTAACGGTTGATTCCTTTTGACCAATAGCAACATAAATACAAATTACGTCTTGGTTCTTTTGGTTAAGAATTGTATCGATGGCTAAACTAGTCTTACCAGTTTTACGGTCACCAATAATCAATTCACGCTGTCCACGACCAATTGGAACTAAGGCATCAATAGCTTTAATACCAGTTTGAAGTGGTTGGTTAACTGATTGACGGTCCATAACCCCTGGAGCTTTTTCTTCAATAGGACGTGTCTTATCAGATTTAATTTCACCTAAACCGTCAACTGGTTGACCCAATGGGTTAACTACTCTACCGATTAAGGCGTCACCAACAGGAACTGACATAATTCGACCAGTTCTTTGAACACGGTCACCTTCACGGATATTGTCAAATTGACCCAAAATGATGATACCTACATCACTAGAGTCCAAGTTTTGAGCGATACCGTATGAACCGTTATCAAATTTTAATAACTCACCGGCCAATGCATTATTAAGACCGTGAGCCCGGGCGATACCATCACCAACATAAGTTACAACACCAACTTCGTTAATGTCGAGCTTGTCGTCGTAATGTTCAAGTTGTTGCTTGATCAAGGAGCTAATTTCTTCCGCTTTAATGCTCAATGGTTTCACCTCTTTTAATTTTCATCAATTATTTGCGCACGGATCTTCTTCAGTTTATTTTTAACTGATCCATCAATCACGCGATCCTTAACTTGAAGAATCACGCCGCCTAAAATACTTGGATCAACTTTATTCTCAAGACGCACAGCATTCAAGTTGTATTTCTTAGCGAAACCATCACCTAAACGCTTAAGCTGATCATCATCCAACTTCACTGCTGTAGTTGCAGTACCAGATGCGATCTTGTTTTTATCATCATAAAGTACAGCAAATTGATCAATGATATCGACCAAATATGCAAAACGATCATATTCAAGCAGTAAATTTAAAAAAACTTGTACTTCTTCTGAAAAATCTTTTTCAATAGCAGTTAAGAAACCTTTTTTATCCTTACTGTTTAAGATAGGATCACTTAAAACGCTAATAACTTGAGGAGTGGCAATTACTGCCTTTTTCAACTCCATCATTTCGTCATAAACATTATCAAGTACTTTATTATCTTGCGCATAGCCGAACAAAGCGGCACCGTAGCGTGCAGCTACTTCTTCTCTACTTAAAGCCATTAATCATCCAACCCCTTAATAAATTGGTCGACTAAATCTTTTTGGTCTTCAGCAGATAAATTCTTAGCGATTACTTTTTCAGCAATAGCTACAGAAATATCAGCAACTTGATCACGTGCAGAATCCAATGCATCTGATTTAGCCTTAGCGGCTTCTTCATTTGCCTTCTTACGAATTGCTGCAGCATCTTCAATTGCACTTGCTACGATTTCTTTGCCAGTTTTTTGCGCATTAGCTTTAGCGTCAGAGAGAATCTGTGTTGCTTCTTGTCTTGAGTTCTTCAAGGCAGCTTCACGCTCGTTAGCAAGCATTTCAGCCTTTTTGCGATCACTTGCAGCTGAATCCAAGTCATTAATAACTTTTTGCCGCCGCTTTTCCACCATGTCTGATACTGGGCCCCAAGCAAAGTGCTTGATCAGTAACAACAAGATGGCAAAACAAATTAAATACCAGAGTGCGTTACCTAGGTAAATATGATGTGAGGCTGCAAATAATGTTTGAATAGTCATTTACTGCCCTTCTCTCTTTAATACTTAAATCCTTTAGTTTTAAAAAATTTATTAAAGGAAAAGAATCAAGAAGGCAACAACGATAGCTAAAATAGGAACGGCTTCGATCAAACCAACACCGATAAACATTGTTGCTCTTAAGTTACCTGCACTTTCAGGTTGACGAGCCATACCTTCAAGAGTTTTTGAAATAACTTTACCGTTACCCAATGAAGCAGCTAAAGCTGCTAAACCAGCTGCGATGGATGCAGCAAGGTATTTAAAAGCTTCTGACATAAATTTATACCTCCAAAATTTATTCTGTAGTAACCTTCTTACCAATGTAAACCATTGATAAAGTTACGAAAACATATGCCTGGATAGAGCCAATGAAGACAGAGAAACCTTGCCAAATCATGGCCAATGGAGCTGCTAGAATCAATGTAAATGGTCCACCAGCATGTGCTAGATCATTACCAATTAATGTAAGCAAAACTTCACCAGCATAAATGTTCCCATATAAACGTAATGATAAGGTCAAGAAATTGGTAAACTCTTCAATAATGTTAATTGGGAGCATAAAACCAACTGGCTGCGTATAATTCTTTAAATAGCCGCCAACGCCAAATCTTTGTACGCCAAATGTGAACGATAGAAGCAAGGTCATCATTGCAAACGACATTGTCGCTACTGGATCAGCAGTTGGTGACTTGATAAAGACCCAATCATCAACTTTGACTTCCATGAACATACCCAATTGGTTCATGAACCAAATGAAAAGAAATAAAACAAATGCATATAAAGATAGGTGTTTTTGCGCATCTACATCACTAACATTATCTTTAACGATACCATTAGTAAAATCTAGTAAATATTCAAAAACATTTTGTCTTTTATTAGGTTTCATTTCAACTTTTCTTGCAAGCCAAAGGCAGATAAGAAAAACTGCTAAAGCCATTAGCGTTGAACCGATGATCCCAGTAAGATCAAAATTCAAGCCCATGAATTTAAAAACAAATGATTTCTCCATTACTTCGTGACCTCCCTTCTCGTGTTGAATTAAACTCGAACACTTAAATCATCTTAACACCAAAAAAGTCCTTTGTGTAACATGTAAGCGTATTCTAATGAATATTTTTTTACGAAAAGGGAATTACTTAGTTCCGAATAATCTGTCACCAGCATCACCCAAACCTGGGAAGATGTAGCCATTATCCATCAACTTTTCATCTTCAGCAGCTGCGTAAATATCAACATCTGGGTTAGCTTCTTGAACAGCCTTAATTCCTTCTGGAGCTGCTACTAAAACTGCCAACTTGATCTCTTTAACGCCGCGCTTCTTCAATGCAGCAATGGCATCATTTGCTGAGCCACCAGTTGCAAGCATTGGATCAACAACCAAGCATTCACGTTCAGCAATATCCTTTGGAGCCTTGAAGAAGTATTCATGTGGCTTCAAAGTCTTTTCATCACGATACATACCAATGACCGCAATTTTAGCTGATGGTACCATGTCAAGAACACCGTTAAGCATTCCGATACCTGCACGTAAAATTGGCACAATTGTCAATTTCTTGCCAGCAATTCCCTTTTGGACAGTTTTACCCATTGGTGTTTCAATTTCAACATCCTCAAGTGGTAAATCTCTTGTAATTTCATAGGTCATTAATCCACCAATTTCGCCAACAATTCTACGAAATTCATTTGAACCTGTGTCCTTACGACGAATGATAGTTAACTTGTGTTGAATCAATGGGTGATCCAAAACTACGAACTTTCCCATATATGCCTCCTATAACAAATAATCTGATTATAAATATTTTAATCAAAAACTCAAAGGGTTTAAACCCCTTTGCGTTTTATTTTTTATTTATTAAGATGATGACCGCCAGCGGCTTTGTTCAAACGATTCATATAAGCCAAACTTTCTTCGCCTTCATCGAAGCCTTGAACATAAATAGTTTCAATATCGTCTTTATCATCAAAGTAACGTAATGCACCAAACAAATTATGATCGGCATCAATTAAATTTTTACCTAGGTCAAATTTATTTTCTTCAGGTAAATTAATTTGATCTAAAACCGAACCTAACGCAGCGACACCTGTTTTATCATTAAAATCAATTTTGCCAAAATCAGCAGGATCATCTACTACAACAACGGGTTCGCTTGGAGCATAGTGTCTGTACTTCATTCCTGGAGCTTTAGGTACATCTTTATCTGCGACCTTACCAGTATTAATCAAAACTTTTTCACCGAGGACCTCGCTAAGTTCTTCTGGCGTAATCTCACCAGGACGAAGGACAATAGGAGTTTTGACGGATAAATCAATAATAGTTGACTCAAGACCAACACGAGTTGGACCACCATCAATAATGCCTGCAATCTTGCCCTTTAAATCATGGTAAACGTGCTCAGCAGTGGTTGGACTTGGCTTAGTTGAAGTATTGGCAGATGGGCCTACAATTGGATAACCTAATTTAGCAATTAAATCATGAGTCAATTGATCATCAGGACAACGAAAAGCTACTGTATCAAGTCCACCTGTAACGGCATCAGGAAGCGTACCAGGCTTAACAAATAAGAGTAAAGTCAAAGGACCTGGCCAGAAGTGCTTGATTAATTTTTTAGCTCTTTCAGGCACTTCTTTGGCATAGCGCTCCATCATTTTTTCATCAGAAACGGTAACAATCAAAGGATTATCGCTAGGACGTCCTTTAGCAGCATAAACACCTTTAACAGACTTTTCTTTAGTTGCGATTGCACCCAATCCATAAACCGTTTCAGTTGGAAATGCTACAAGTTCTCCTTCAGCTAATAATTTAACAGCTTCATCAATTTGATCTTTTTTAAAAATCTTGGTTTCCATAATTTTTATTTTTGCCACCTTCCATGAACCATGCGTGGCTTGCCGGCCATGTCTTTTCTAAATTCAATATCAAAATCAGGCAGTTCTTTAGCAAATAGTTCTTTCAATTGATCTTCTTCGCTAAAACCAAATTCTAAGAAGAATTCACCATGACTATTTAAGTGATCACGAACCTGCTTAGTAAATTTTTTATAAAAATCTAAACCATCATTGCCTGCAAAAAGGGCCTCTTTAGGTTCATTTTGCAAGACATTTTCATCCATTTCTTTTTTCTCGGTTGTCTTAATATATGGCGGATTAGAAATAATCTTGTCAAACTTTTCCAAACCAATTAAGACATTTGCCTTACGCGTTACTACATCAAGATCATAAGTCAAGAAATTCTCTTCACTAGTTCTTAATGCGGCATCAGTAATGTCACTAGCATAAAGAGTTAAATCTTTAATCCCTTTTTTCTCGGCTTCTTTAGCAAGGGCAACCGTAATGCATCCCGAACCAGTACCTAAATCAAGCACCTTATCGCCACTCTTCAACGACTTAAGCGCCCATTCCACGAGTTCTTCAGTTTCAAAGCGTGGAATTAAGACCCCACGCTGCACCATGATTTTATATCCCAAAAACCAGGCATAACCCAAAATATATTGGGGAGAAACACCCTTGGCTAGCTTTTTAATATCTTTATTTGCTTGCTTTAACTGATCGTCAGATAAAACCATGTCTTGTTTTAACTCAAATTCACTTGGAGTCAAATTAAGACGCTCAGCCAAAACATAGTCAATATCTTCAGGGCAAGCATTTTCAGCAGTTTCGCCTGCCTTAATTCTAATTTCTTTTAAAGTCTTAGGCATTTTGATCAGCCAACTCCTCTAATTGCTTAGTTTGGTTATAAAGAATCAATGCATCGATAATTTCGTCAAGTTCCCCGTTCATTACACGGTCAAGCTTATTGATAGTCAAGCCAATACGGTGATCAGTAACACGGTTTTGAGGATAGTTGTAAGTTCTGATTCTTTCTGAACGGTCCCCAGTACCAACAGCATTCTTACGTTTAGCATCATATTTAGCTTGGTTTTGACTTTCATAGTAGTCATAAACACGAGACTTCAAAATTTGCATAGCTTTTTCACGGTTTTGTTGCTGACTACGTTGATCCTGCATAGCAACTACGATACCAGTTGGCAAGTGAGTCATACGAACGGCACTAGAAGTCTTGTTAATGTGCTGACCACCGGCACCACTTGAACGATAAACATCAACACGAATATCCTTTGGATCAATATCAATATCTACTTGTTCATATTCAGGCATAACGGCAACAGTTGCAGTTGAAGTATGAACACGACCCTGAGATTCAGTTACTGGGATACGTTGAACACGGTGAGCACCATTTTCATACTTTAATTTTGAGTAAACCTTGTCTCCAGTAATCATAATGGCAACACGCTTATAACCACCAACTTCAGTTGGTTCTGAATCAATCATTGAAACCTTCCAGTTTTGACGTTCAGCGTATTTTTCATACATTCTAAGCAAATCACCAGCAAAAAGTGAAGCTTCATCACCACCAGCTGCACCACGGATTTCCATGATGATGTCTTTATCATCATTAGGATCCTTAGGCAACATCAAAATTTTAATTTGATCTTCAAGTTCAGGAATTTCTTTTTCAATCTCAGCATTTTCTTCTTTAGCCATTTCGATTAAATCAGAATCCGTTTCATTGGCAATAATTTCTTTATTGTCAGCGATTTCTTTTTTGTCTTCTTTATATTTCTTGTACTTTTGTACAACTTCACGCAAATCGGCTTCTTCTTTAGAAATTTCCATGTAACGCTTAGTATCATTAATAACTTCAGGGTCTGCCATCATTTCTTGAAGTTCTTCATAATGAGCTACTAAGCCCTCTAATTGAGCCATCACTTTATCCATAAATTAAAAGTCCTCTCTATCTCTGAATACCTGGGTGAAAATAATGATAACGACAAACTGGATAGTAGCTTTCATCGCCACCAATTTGTACTTGTTCACCTTCATATACAGGTTTGCCATTATTAACCCTTAAATTCATCGTTGCTTTATGACCACAATAATGACAAATAGTTTTCATCTCTTCTATTTTATCAGCAAAAATCAATAAATTTTCACTGCCTTCAAATAAATGATTCTGAAAATCATTTTTTAAGCCAAATGCCATCACTGGAATATTAAATTCATCTACAATTTTGGCACATTCTAAAACATGATGTCTTTTCAAAAATTGTGCTTCATCAATTAAGACACAAGCCAATTTTCCTTTTCCATCAGCTAAATCATGGCTATTCATTTTTTCAATGTATGTAAATAAATTCATATCCGCAGTAATTGGAATTGCCTTACGATGAAGTCCAATTCTAGAAGCAACCGTACCAACACCACTACGATTATCAAGTCCGCTCGTCATTAAAGCAATTTTTCGCCCTTGTGCCTCATAATTGTGAGCCACTTTTAGAATTTCTATTGTTTTACCACTACTCATTGCACCATAACGAAAAAATAATTGCGACATTCCGGGCCCCTCCCTTTTACTTAAAAAGTATTCGCCTAACATAGTATAGAGGAAAAAATAAATTTGTGTAGCTAAATGAACGGTAAAACCTCGTTTTCATTCCTGCTCTATGCTAAACTAAAACATAGTTTTAAAGTGAGGGATTATAATATGAGTTTTAAATCAGGAATCGCCAAAGTTGCGGGAAAGTCTAGTTACTGGTTTTTACATAACGTTTTAAAAGGTGGTACTAGTTTCCCTGGCAAGTTTGCTATGAAAATTGATCCAAACGTTCTTAATTCTTTAGCCCAAGGCTATGAAACCGTAATAGTTACGGGAACCAATGGGAAAACCATGACTACTGCTTTAATAGTTGAAGCCTTAAAGAAAAAATATGGTGATGTTTTAACTAATCCATCTGGTTCAAACATGCAACAAGGGATTGTAACAGCTTTTTTAGCTCATAAACATAAGCGCGTTAAGCGAAAGATCGCGGTGCTAGAAGTTGATGAAGCTAACGTAAAGATGGTAACCAAATTGCTTCATCCTAGCGTATTTGTTTTGACAAATATTTTTCGTGATCAGATGGATCGCTATGGTGAAATTTATACAACTTACGACAAAATCGTCGATGGTATCAAATTAGCACGTGATGCAACTATTATTGCTAACGGCGATGCAAGCATCTTTTCATCAGTTGAGCTTCCTAATAAGAAAATTTTCTACGGTTTTAAATTGCCTAATGACAAGCCAGAAAATGATTTTAAGGCTCCTGTTAACACTGATGGCGTGCTTTGCCCTAAATGTGATCACATTTTGCACTACCATAGCAGGATCTATGCTAACTTAGGTGATTTCTTCTGTCTTAACTGCGGATATCACCGTCCTGACTTGACTTTTACAGTCAATAATATTCTTGAACAAACGCCTAATAGTTTGAAATTCCAAATGGGCAACAAGGATTACTCTATTAACATCGGTGGTACTTATAATATATATAATGCCTTAGCTGCTTATTCAGTAGCTCGTCATTTCGGTTTAACTGAAGCTGAAGTCGTTCAAGCATTTGCTGAAAACAAGCGTATTTTTGGACGTCAAGAATTAATCCATTACGGTAATAAAGATATTGATTTAATCTTGGTCAAAAACCCTGTTGGTCTGGATGAAGTATTGCACATGCTCAATACTGAAAAAGATGACTACTCTTTAGTTGCCTTATTAAATGCCAACCACGCCGATGGTATTGATACCTCATGGATTTGGGATGCTGACTTCGAAGGACTAAATAAAGACAAGATCAAAAAGATTCTTGTCGGCGGTCAGCGCTGGCATGACATGGACTTCAGATTAGAGATTGCCGGTTTTGATCCAGGTACTATGAGTACTAATCCTGATTATGACAGTTTGATTGAAGAAATTAAAAAGTTGCCAACTAAGAAGGTCTATATCCTTTCTACTTACACAGCAATGCTTGCACTTAGAAGGAAAATGGCAGAAAAGAAAATTATTAAAGCTGGTATGTAATGTTAAAGATTCACGCAAAGTGAATCTTTTTTATTTTAGGCAAAACAAAAAGGTTTAAGCTGCTCTTAGCTTAAACCTTTATTACTATTGAGATATTGGGGCTCGAACCCAAACATCCAGGAACCAGAATCCTGTGCCTTACCAATTTGGCTATATCTCAATGAATCACCCGTACGAGAATTGAACTCATAACTCCACCTTGAGAGGGTGGCGTCTTAACCATTTGACCAACGGGCGAATCAACATTAATAATTATGCTTTTTTCTTCTATGCTTGTCAAGTCATTTTGTCTATAATAATTGAGTGGATGGTGAAAAATGATCGACTATAATAAAACACAACATTTAATTGAATCAACGGTCTTTGAACGAGTAGTACCAGGCGTTAACTACACTTTTATTAAAGATAAACAAATCTTTACTTCAACAACAGGATTTGCTAGCATCTACCCTACTGTTACTCAACTTAGCCCATTTGCGGAATATGATTTGGCAAGCTTGACCAAGGTCTTAGCCACCGAAAATGTGCTTTTAAAGCTGTATGATCAAGGCAAGCTTAACTTTACTGAACCTTTACAAGAGTTTATTCCTGAGTTCAAGGATTCACGTATTCGCCTTTATCACTTGCTAACTCATACCAGCGGCATCCGCGGTTGGATTCCACATCGTGATGAATTAAATCATGACGAATTATTAAAAGCAATTATTAATCTTCCTGTGACAGGCGAATTCGAACATAAAATGCGTTATGCCGACACCAATTTTATTTTGCTAGGCTTAGTCATTAAAAAGATTTTCAATCGGCCTGTACAAGAAGTTGCTACAACTGAGGTATTCAATCAAATGCCGCTAGCTCATACTACGTTTTCACCTAAAAAAGAAGCCTGTGTACCAACTGCAATTGTTAACGGCCAAGTATTGCAAGGAGTACCTCATGATCCTAAGGCAAGACAATTAAGAGCTGATTGTGGATCTGCTGGCCTTTTTTCAACCATGCAAGATCTAATTACCTTTAGTCAAGGCTATCTTGGATTAAAAAAAGATGTACTCCCTTACAGTCAAAAAACGGTCAGTCTGCTTTTTGACAACAAAAATCCAGCTGGAGTAAAGCCTCGTTCTTGGGGCTGGGATCTACGCTTTGACCCTAAAAATCATTATCCGATTATCTTACATACTGGTTTCACCGGTACATTAATGATTTTGGATCGCATTAAACGATCAGGTTTAATTCTGTTGACTAATCGAATTCATCCTACTGGACATAATACAATCTTTCTTGCAATGCGAGAAAAAATCATCCGTAGCTTTTTAAAAGAAAATAGCAAAGCATAAGAAAAAAGGACGACTGTGTGTCAGCCGTCCTTTTTATCTCTCACTAAATTTCATCATCCGTATATATTATAACTTATTTTAAAGTAATTGTCTTAATTAATTATTATTTTCCGTTTTAAACATTTTCCAGTCACTAAAAAGAATAATTAAACTAATAATTAATGTAAAAATAAATGCTGCCTGACTGCCTTGAGCAGTACCCAAAGAATAAGAAACGGCAGGCTTTTTTTGCCAAATCGCTATAATTGCTGCTAAGACAGTTGTTCCAATTGAACCTGCTAATTGTTGACTAGTTTGGCAAACGGCCGTGGCATCGGCACGCAATGACCCAGTTTCTACTTTAAGAGACTCTGCCAAAGTATTACTAAAGGACATTCTGTGCCCCATCATCATAATGCCGTAAAAAATGACGATCATTAATACGTTTAAATTCAAGCCAAAAATCATGAATAGTAAGCATCCTAGCATCATTAGACTACCGCCTAAATAAAGCGGTGATTTAGCACCCCCTTTTATCATATAAGCTACCAAGGTAAGGATTAAGCAAACCTGCAATAATGCTACCAGGAAGCAAAATTAATCCACCTACTAAAGAATTTTGATGATTAACAATTTGAACATAATTTGGTAATACAAAGCTAATGCCGATATTGTTAAATTGCAAAAGGAAATATGCTAAAGCGCCCCATACAAAAGCCTTTTGTTTAAAAACGGCTAGATCAAGCAACTTCTTAGTTGATCTTTGAGACAGCTTAATAAAAAGCCAAATCAAAACAGCTGTTGCCACTAACAAAAGCCAAAATAGTGGATTAGTGATTCCTTTACTAATTTGATTAACACCTACAGTCAGAGTAATAAAGGCGCCAGCTAAAACTACAACTGCTAGCCAATCAAAATTGCTTTTAACTTGTTCATGATATTTGCCAATCACCAAAATAACTGCAATGAAAACAACCAAGGCAATGATAGTTGCAAAAATAAAAATCCAACGCCAAGATAAATAAAAATTAGTAATCCCACCAAAAGCAGGTTCCAAAGTTGGTGCCATGGCAACTACTAAACCAGCAATTCCCATATAAACGCCCCATTTGGCACGTGGAATAATTTCAGTGACTAAATTAAACATTAACGGCGTACTGATTCCTGCACCTAATGCTGAAATCAAACGTCCTAAAAGCAAAATCAAGAAATTAGGTGCTAACGCACTAATTACGCTACCGACCATAAAGCCAACACATGCTACAATAAACAATTGCTTAGCTGTAAATCGTTCATTTAAATACGATGAACAGATCATAATAATTGCAATCGTTAAAAGATAACCTGTAGTAGTCCATTAAACAGTATCTAAGGCAACATTGAACTGCTTCATCATCGTAGGAAAAGTTACGTTTAGACTTGTTTCAGTCAGAATTCCCACAAATGACATAAATGCTGCTGATAAAACAGCCAAAATATTTTTTGTTTTTTCTTTCATACAAATCCCTAATTTAATATTCCAAACAAAAAGAGTAGAAACCTTAAAAAAGTTTCTACTCTTTCTTTAATTAGCTAATGCTAACCATATTCAACCGCATACTATCAAATATGCTGAGTAAAATTAATTATTTAAGACGCTTAGTTAAGTCGTCGTGTAAGTTTTCATAACCTGGCTTGTTAAGAAGACCAAACATGTTACGCTTGTATTCTTCAACACCTGGTTGGTTGAATGGGTTAATGCCGTTCAAGTAACCTGAAATAGCAATTGCTAATTCGAAGAAGTAGATCATGTAACCAAGAGTATGTTCAGTTTGATCTGGAATGTTAACAGTCATAACTGGTACGCCACCGTCAGTGTGAGCTAAAACAACACCTTCGTAAGCACGGTCGTTTACGTAATTCAAGCTCTTGCCTTCCAAGAAGTTAAGTTGATCCAAGTTCTTTTCATCGCCAGGAATCTTAACATCGTGACGTGGGTTTTCAACACGGATAACAGTTTCGAATAAGTTACGAAGGCCTTCTTGAATGTATTGACCAAGTGAGTGTAAGTCAGTAGTGAAGTTAGCACTTGATGGCCAAATACCCTTGTTATCCTTACCTTCTGATTCACCCATCAATTGCTTGCACCATTCACCAAACATTCTAAGGCTTGGTTCATAGTTTTCAACAATTTCAGTAGTGTAACCCTTGCGGTAAAGAATGTTACGAAGAGCAGCATATTGATATGGTGAGTTCTTGTGAACATCAGTATCAGTGTAATCTGCACGAGCATCTGCAGCACCCTTCATCAATGCATCAATGTCAGCACCTGCAGCTGCAATTGGAAGTAAACCAACAGCAGTAAGAACACTGTAACGACCACCAATATCATCTGGAACTACAAATTCTTCGTAACCTTCTGCATCAGCTTCAGTCTTCAAAGCACCCTTTTGACGGTCAGTAGTTGCGTAAATACGCTTAGCAGCTTCTTCCTTGCCGTACTTCTTGATTAACTTATCCTTGAAGATTCTGAATGCTACTGATGGTTCAGTAGTAGTACCTGACTTAGAAATTACGTTAATACTGAAGTCCTTGTCGCCTAACCATTCAATCAAGTCATAAAGGTATGAACCTGAAAGTGAGTTACCACAGAAGACTACAGTTGGCATATCTGCCTTTTCTTTGCCGTAGAAGTTGCTGTTCAACAATTCAATTGCAGCTTGAGCACCTAAGTATGAACCACCGATACCGATACAAATTAAAACTTCTGAATCGCCTTGGATCTTCTTAGCGGCCTTCTTGATACGTGCAAATTCGTCTTTGTCGTAATCTACTGGTAAGTCAAGCCAACCACGGAAGTCACTACCAGCACCAGTACCATCACGGAGTTCAGTGTTAGCAGCATTTACCATAGCTTGCATTTCGCCTAATTCATTTTCATGAACAAATGGGGTTAATTTACTACTATCAAAATTAATTAAACTCATAAATCTGCTTCCTAACTATTATAAAAATTCCACATCTTTATTTTAACAATCTTATTTACCGAATACCAGTATCAATTACAAACGCATACATAATTTTCTGAAAAAGAGATAAATCAAATAGCCCAGGATCGCACCACACGTATTAAAGAAGACATCATCAATATCGCTCACACCAGTTGCCAATAAAAATTGCAAGGTTTCGATAAAAATTGAAAATAGCATCCCTATCACAATAGTTTTAAAAAACGATTGCTTTTTTGAAAAAACAATTGGAAATAATATTCCAAACGGCACAAAACACATAATATTGCCAAATGAATTGTAAAAGAAATCCAATCTACTCGGTGCATAAACTAGTTTCCACGTTTCTTTCATAAAAACTAAATTGACATCACTTAACGGTCTATTAAAATTAAACGCTAGTTGCCATGGAAAATAAGTATCTCTGAATGTGGTCAACATTAAAATCAAAATCAAATAAAATGCAAAAATCCAAACACTAATTTCTGATTTGATTGATCTTCTCCTTCTAACAAAAAGAAGCCAGATCAATCGCAAAACCGCAAAAATCAAAAAGTAAAAAAAAGTCTTATCTAGTGCCAAAAAAGTTAATTTTACTAATGCAAAATGATTAATACTAGTTGCGTAACGCTCTGCTAATAAATTATAAAGTGGGCCGAAAAATAGCATGCTTTGCCTCTTTCTAAATTATTCCTTCTAGATTATAGCCATTTTTTCAAAAGCTAATTATTAAAAAATGCATAACTATTGATAAATCGTTGTTTTAAGCAGAATGAACCTTTAAAATTAAAAGATGTTAAAGGAGAAAAATATGAAAAAGAAAATTAGCAATTTTATTCAAACAAGGACAGGATTTCTAATCCTCTTAGTATTTTGTTTTTGGATAAAATACATTTTTGCCGCTTATTTCGACTTTAATTTAGGTTTATCGGACCCTTACCAACACATTATCATGTGGCTCAGTCCAATTGGAACAGCGATTATTTTGATTAGTATTGGTTTTTATATCCCTAAACCTATTATTTCCTATATCGCCATGTTAATCATGGATTTTGCAAATACTGCTTTATTATTTGCAAACATCATATACTATCGGCAATTCACTGATTTTTTAACCATTAAAACAATGACTAATGCTGGTAAGGTTTCTCAGGGATTAGGCAAAAGTACCGTCGCATTACTCCACCCTAGTGACATCTTAATTTGGATTGATCTTATCGTTATCATCATTCTTTTGGTTATTCATAAAATACGAATCGATCAAAAATCATATGGGCTTTCAATGCCTATTGCTATCACTTCGGTTGGTGCATTAATTACCACTTTAAACATCTTTTTGGCTGAAACTTCTCGTCCACGTCTTTTAAGAAATACCTTTGATCGTTCTTATGTCGTGAAATACTTAGGTATTGATGCTTTTACTGCTTACGATGGTTTTAAAAGTGCACAGAACGTGCAGGTAACCAAAAACGCCAATGCCTCAGATTTAAATGACATTTTAAACTTTACTAAAAAGACTTACGCTGCTCCTTCCTCTGCGTACTTTGGTGTCGAAAAAAATAAAAATGTTATTGTCATTCACTTAGAGAGTTTCCAACAATTTTTGATCAATCTCAAAGTTAATGGTAAAGAAGTTACGCCATTTTTAAATTCGCTTTATCGAAATAAACATACTTTAAGCTTTGACAATTTTTATAATCAAGTTGGCTTAGGTAGGACCAGTGATGCTGAAAACATGCTAGAAACTAGCACTTATGGAATTTCTGATGGCTCGCTTTTCACCTCATTAGGATCTGAAAACACATTTCAGGCGGCTCCACAAATTCTGCGTCAAGACGGCTATACTTCTGCTGTTTTCCACGGCAATGTTGGTACTTTTTGGAACAGAAATGATGTCTATAAAAACATGGGCTATAACTATTTCTTCGATAAAAATTATTACAGCTCACAGACTAAAGACAGTAGCGGCTATGGTCTAAAAGACAAGCTTCTATTTGCAGAAAGCATTAAATATTTAGAGCAAATGCAGCAGCCATTTTATGCAAAATTCATTACTGTTACTAACCACATTCCATTTGAACTCGATAAAGAAGATCGTGACCCTAACTTCCAAACCACTAAAACGCGCGATCAGACTATCAATAATTATTTCGAAACTGCACATTATTTAGATGAAGCAGTTCACGAATTTTTTAATTATTTAAAAGCATCTGGTCTTTACAAAAATAGTATGATTGTAATTTATGGCGATCACTATGGATTAAGCAATTCCGAAAATGAGACTTTGGCTCCTATCATTAATGAGAGTGCAAACACTTGGAATACTTATAACAACGTACAGATGCAGCGTGTTCCCTTTATGATTCATGCCAATAATTTAAAAGGAAAAATCAGCCACGAAATTGCTGGTGAAATCGATGTTCTACCAACTTTGCTTCACTTACTTGGCATTAATAATAAAGGCTATGTTCAATTTGGTAACGATATGCTTTCCCCACATAGGCAAAATTGGATCGTCCTTAGAAATGGTACCATTATTAGTTCCAAGTACATTATTGTTGGAGACAAAGGAATAAAAGGAACGGTTTATAACCGAATCAATGGTAGACAAATTATTAACTTTAGCCCACAAGAAAAGAAAGAAATTACTACTTTAGCCAAGAAAGCTAAAGATTCTCTTCATTACTCTGATCTGCTAAACAATCATAACCTACTGAGATTTTACACCCCGGCCGGCTTTGTACCAGTTGATCCGACTCAGTTTAACTACTCTGACAATTATCAAAAGATGATCGCAATCAGACAAGATCTTGCAGACAGTTCTACTTCACTTTACAGTCGAAATCATAATCGTTCTACAACTAAGCTTTATAAAACAGATGCTTCTGAACTGCACAATCGTGAAAAAGATATCACCAAAGTACCAGAAGGAGTACTGAAAAACCAGTTAATAGATCAAGATGATAAAGACAAAAATAGTAAAAAATAGATAATATTAAAAGGCATTCAGCTACCAATAGCAGCTGAATGCCTTCTTTTTATTGATCTTTACTTATGAATTGTTCATAGCCCTTGTCATAAAAGATAACTGTAAAGGTAGAACCTTTGCCAGGCTCAGAATCTACTTTTACTTTTCCACCATGTTGCTTAATCAATGAAGAAACGATAGCTAAACCTAAACCAGATTCACCTGTTCCCATTCGTGCCCTTGATGGATCAGCTTTGAAGAAACGCTCAAAGATATATTTGGTCTGGTCTTTACTCATGCCAATTCCATTATCCTTTACGAATATCTCACTCGCATGTTCTAATCTTTTACCAGAGATTTCAATTTGTCCATCATGAGTAAACTGAATGGCATTCTGAACCAAGTTAACCATCACTTGAGTAAAACGATCACGATCCGCATAAATTGGCAATTTTTCTGGACCAGTAACACTGATTTCATCATTAGCTTTTCCAGCATTCTGTTTTAATTGAGATTTTAGATCACGTAAAATTGGCATTGCATCAAAATCAGTCTTAATCAACATGATTTGATTATTGCGAATTTTTTCATAATCCAAATTTTCATTAACCAATCTAACTAAGCGCTTGGTTTCTCGCTGCATCAAATCAATCGATTTAGGTTTAGACTCTTCTGGAATTGCATCATATTGCAGCCCTTCCAAAATACCATTAATAGTAGTCAAAGGCGTGCGCATTTCATGAGCCGCATCAGCCATAAACTGATCACGCCGGTTTTCCTGCGCCCTAACCTCTTCGTTTGATTGCTTGAGTGCTTTAACCATTTTATTAAAGTTTTCCGCAAGTTGATCAATTTCATCGCTATCTTTATGAGCAATCTGAACATTGAAGTTCCCTAACGCAACTTTTTGCGTTGCTCTAGATAAACGTTTAATTCGTTTGGTTGAGTAATACGAAATAATAAAACTAAGAATTAAACCAACGGCTACGGTAACTAACAAAGCTCGCAATAAATTGCGTTTTGCCATATAAATTGGTCGCTCAACATGTGTTAACTTAGAACTAATCCAAGCTACACCGACCAAATTTTTCCCATTCATCCATGGAACTAAGACACCAGTATATGCATCCTTAGTAGAACCGATTGGCGAATGCTCCGCATGATTATTTTGAATACGAATTTCCTGTCCATTTTTTAATGTAGAAAAAATCTTGTCGGATAATTGTACCTTAGCATTTACCCGAGGATAAATTTGCATATTTTGATCATTAAAAATACGTAAATGAACATCATCCCCACGCAAGACAAACTCTAATTGGTTTAGAAAATTGTCATTTAGTAACGCCGTACCATTTTTTCCATCTGTCTCGGCTAGTTCTCCTAATGAATTAGCATAGCTTTCCATGCGTTGATAATTTTGCATATAAGCCTGATTGCGAGCATATCCGATTTCTGAATAACCAATAATAGAAATCGTAGTCACAATAATCAGGAGAAATCCGAGCATGTTTTGATAAATTAATTTCATTATTTGACCTGCGAATCGTCAAACTTATAGCCAACGCCCCAGACTGTTTGGATAACCTTGGCACCAACTTTTTCTAGTTTTTGGCGCAATTTTTTAATATGGGCGTCAACAGTTCGTTCTTCACCATAATACTCATATCCCCAGACCAGCTCTAATAATTGATCACGCGAAAAGACTTGCTTAGGCTTTTGCGCCATTGTATATAACAAATCAAATTCCTTCGGCGTTAAATCAACAACTGGTTGGTCATCAAATAAAACTTCTCGTCTATCCTTAGAAATCTTTAGATGAGCAGTCTGAATTTCATATTCTTGATTATTATTTTCTTGTGTTTGAACGTCTTCTTCCATCATCACGCGACGATGAAGTGCCTTGATACGGGCAATTAAGGCGATTGGACTAAATGGCTTAGTCACATACTCATCAGCACCAATTCCTAATCCTAGAACTTGATCTGATTCACTGCCCCTAGCAGTAAGCATAATAATCGGAACAGTAGGAGAAATAGCTCTTACTTCCTTAGCAACTTGAATACCATCTTTTTTAGGCAAATTCAAATCTAATGTAATCAAATCATACTTATCTGCATTTTCTTTAAACATATCGACGGCTTCGACACCGTCGACAGCGATATCTTGCTGCCAACCTTCTTTTTTGAAAAACATTCCCATCATTTCAGCGACGGAATTATCATCTTCAACCATTAAGATTCTCAAACTCATTATCGATCCCTAAATCCTTTTGTTCTTTGACGTTTTACTTGATCAGGATCGACATAGTCATGTGGCAATTCATGTAGTTCACTGAGAAAAGATTTGAGACTTTTTTCAGTAAAGACAATTGGCAATAAGATAAATAAATAAAAAGTTAATAGCCAAATGAGAAAATAGCGATCCCAATTCAAATAGTGAATAATTACACCTATTGCGACTTGAATTAAGCCGAATAAAATACAATATAAGCTTGCCCTTCTTTGAGCAAACTTAAAACTATCCTTGTTAACTTGCGCTAGATAAGATAAATAGCCATAAATCCGATTAGGCTTTTTGGCTGGTGAAATCAACCAAATAATTCCAATCACTGCCATTATTGAACCACAAGCGATATAGATCACAATTTCTCACTCCTAAATCTGATAAAATAAACGGTTATTCCTCACCAGGTGCAGATATAACTATTCTCATTTTACCAGTGAAAGTGAATTTCTTCATCTCATTTGGAATAATTAAATTAGTTCCCAACTTCAAATTATATGTTTTGCCATCAGCTTCGAGTTTTCCTTCGCCTTTAATGACTGAAACTAAAAGATATGGGTGATTCTTTAACCCTGTCTTCCAAGTGCCATCAAGATCGATTTGCCATAAGTAAAAGTGTGGAGAAATTGGTGGTTCTACCAAAGTCTTAATTTCCGCATCTTGGTCCTTATTAGTCTTAATATCAAGCTTAGGATCAACGTAAGGCACAGTAGTTACATCAATTGATTTTTGTGTATGAAGTTCACGCTTTTTGCCGGTCTTCTTGTCTACTCGATCATAATCATAAAGACGGTAAGTTACGTCACTGGATTGTTGGGTTTCAATTACCAAACACCCTTTAGTTAAGGCATGAATTGTACCTGCAGGAACGTAGAAGAAGTCGCCAGCCTTAACCGGAACTTTTCTAAGCAATTTGTCCCATTCACCCTTATGGATCATGTCAGCTAGTTCTTCACGAGTCTTAGCATGGTGACCATAAATGATGTAGGCACCTGGGTCTGCTTGCATGACATACCAGCTTTCGGTCTTGCCTGAATCATTTTCTACTTTTCTAGCATAATCATCATCTGGGTGCACTTGCACTGACAAGTTATCGTTTGCATCCAAAAACTTAACCAAAAGTGGAAATTCCTTAGCTTTAGGATTGCCAAATAATTCTGAATGCTTTAAATAAACATCTCTTAATGACATGCCTTTAAGTGGTCCTTCAGTCACTACTGAAGCATCATCCTTATAACCGGAAATAATCCATGCTTCGCCTACTTTTCCTTCTGGAATATCATAGTGAAAAATATCATCTAATTTGCGTCCGCCCCAAATCTTTGGTCTAAAATAGGGGGTTAAAAATAATGGTTCCATTTAAATCACCTCACATAAAGTATATACTTTGAGACAATAAAAATGAAACCCTTTTCTCGACTATATATCTACTTTTTAGTTTACATGTAAACCTATTTGCTATACTTACGAATCCCTTCAGCCAATCGATTCATCCCATCTTTCACCATTGCTAATGGACAAGCCAGATTTATCCGGATGAAATCTTGACCGTTGCCACGATAAACACTACCGGCCGAAACAATTAAACCTGTTTCTTTTCTAAGAAACTCTACTAATTCTGCAGAGTTATTGGCTACTTTTTGGACATTAATCCACATTAGATAAGTAGCATCCCCAGAGATAACTCTTATTTCAGGAATATTTTCTTGAATGAAATGACTGACATAAGCGAAATTTTCATTTAATTGCTGCTTTAATGCTTTCAGCCAACCATGACCTTCTTCGTATGCCGCGATCGTGGCTAGAATGGCCAACAGATTAGGTTCAGCTACCTCATCACTATTTAAGCCGCGATTGACAATGTTGCGCAAATTTTCATCAGGAACAATTGCTGTTGCAGCATGAAGTGCAGCTACATTAAAAGTTTTACTTCGTGAAACTAAAAAAATTACATTGCTCTTAGCTTCAATTGAAAATGCTGGAGTGTAACCCTGCCCCTTTCTAACTAAATCGCCATGAATTTCATCTGAAAGCAAAACGACATGATGTTTTTGACATAATTGTGCAACTCTTTGCACTTCTGCCTTAGTCCACACTTTACCAATAGGATTATGAGGATTACAAAAAATCATCAACGTAGTTAAAGGATTAGCTAATTTCTCTTCCAAATCTGTCCAATCGACACTATAATTTTTGCCATCAAAAGCTAAATCACTTGATAAAACATGGCGTACATTATTCAAAATAGAATTGTAAAAAATATTATAAACAGGTTCTTGAACTAGGACATTATCACCAATATGTGAAACACGACGCACAATTGATGAAATTGCGGGTACAACTCCTGTGGTAAAAATCATCCAATCATTATGGGGCCGACACCCATGTTCTGTTTCATACCAATCTGCTACTGCATTAAAATAATCTGTCTTAGGCCATTCATAGCCAAAAGCTCCTAATGAAATTTTTGCTTGCATTGCCTCAATAATTTCAGGCGCTGTTTTAAAATCCATATCGGCAATCCACATTGGTAATTCCCCTGGTTTAATATCCCACTTTACCAAATCAGTATGACTGCGATCAGGTGCATTTTCAAAATCATATTCCATTTTTATCACTAATCCTTGGGTTTTTGATTATTATCAGAATGCATTAATTTTTCATGTACCTTTGGACAAATAATTTCTGTCTTTTCAGGATCAATTTTAGATGAATCCATAATTAAGGTATCTACTTCTGGAACCTCAATTTTTCCTGAAATAGGATTCTTAATACTATCAATCTTGCAGTTCAATTGTACATCCATATCTGAAACGTATTCAAAAGCCAAGTCAGTATGAATCAATGAACTATTTTTAATTTCAAGATGGTCAATATAATTCAAGTCCTGATTACTTTCGATTTTACAATTAATCAATTTAAGATTTTGAGTATTCCAAGCCAGATATTCACCATCAATCGTTGAATCATAAATCGTTACATTTTTGCAATTTCAAAAAGCATCCTTAGACACAAAAGTAGAATGATGAACTTCAATATTTTCTGCACCATAAAAAACATAATTACCAACTACGCTAACGTGATCAAGGTAAATATTTTTGCTATCTTTACCAAAATGATCTCCATTAATTTGAGAGTTAGTAATTTTTATATCGTTACATGTCCACATTATTTCTTCCGCATCGACAAAATGGACATTATCTAACTTAATATGACTTGCTCTTCTAAATAATTTAGGCGCTTGCAAGGCACTATTTTTAATCAAAATATTTTTGGTATACCAAATTCCACTTCTAGACATGGTTTCAAATGTAGTGTTTTCGACTTTTACGTTATCGTCATACCACAAAGGATATTTCCACGTAAAAATTGAATCCTTTAACTGAATATTTTTTGCTTCTTTTAAAGGAGATTCACCTTTTCCAAAAGTAATGCCTTCAAGTTCAGCATTATTAACGCCATAAAGAATTCTTTCTCCTTCAAAATACTTATTTTTGAAAGGATACTATAACTAATAGTTATTGATACATAAAAATAAAAGCCTTGCTAGGAATCATATCCTAACAAGACTTTTTTCATTCGATGGAGATGAGGGGAGTTGAACCCCTGTCCAAACGCATTCCGTCACTGACCTCTACGATCATAGTTATATTACTTGAACTTCACTAGCTCAAAACGCCATATAACAGGGCTAGGATGAGCTAGCTAACCTGTTAAGACTTTTTTTAACTATTCAGGTGAGATAGTTAAACGTAACTCGCTAAAGTTGATACTCAGTGTCAGCCACGAGTAAACAGACAAAGAGCAACGCATGCGCTAAATTAAGCAGCTAATGCGTAAGAATTTTTGTTATTTGCAGTTATATTTAACTGTAACGTTTTTACGTAGACGTAACCTACGAATCGCAGTCAATGCGAATCTACGCCTGTCGAATCCCAAAAACATCCCCTTGAGACTCTAACATTATAGCATAGACAAGCTAATCCTGCGAACAAAAAGCTTAATTAATGTTAGTCAAACGAACTACATCACGTTCAATGATTAATTCCTCATTAGTTGGAATAACCATTACCTTCACCTTAGAATCAGGCTTAGTAATGAAATGCTCACCGTTTTCTTCGTTTGCTTCATAATCTGGTTCAACACCCATGTACTTGAAAGCATCCATAACTTCCTTACGTACGCCCATATCATGTTCACCAATACCAGCAGTAAAGATAATAGCATCAACACCGCCCATTTCAGCAATATATGAACCAACGTAACGAACGATTCTATTAATAAAAATCTTTCTTGCAAGTTTAGCACGTTCTGTGTCGCTTTCACGGATGTCACGCATATCTGGAGAAATACCTGATAAGCCAAGCAACCCAGATTTGTGATTCAAGATATGAATCATTTCATCCATGGATTTTCCTTCAACATGCATTAAATGTTGAATAAGTGATGGGTCAATATCACCACAACGAGTTGCCATTGTGATACCAGCAATTGGACTAAAGCCCATTGAAGTGTCATACGATTTTCCATCTTTTACAGCAGTAATTGAAGCACCTGAACCTAAGTGACAAATAATTAATTTTAAATCCTTTAAATCTTTGCCGAGCATTTTAGCAGCATGAGGTGCAATATAGCGGATTGATGTGCCATGTGCACCATACTTGCGAACACCATATTTTTCATAGTATTCATAAGGAAGAGAATATAAGTAGTGAACTGGATCAAGAGCACGATGATAAGTAGTATCAAACACGGCTACTTGTGGTACTTCTGGCAATACATTCATAAATGCTTCAATTCCACGACCTTCAGCTGGGTTGTGAAGTGGAGCATAATCTTCTAGTTCATAAATCTTAGGTAAATTTTCCTTGGTGATAATAGTAGAATCATCAAAGTATTCACCACCATTAACTACACGGTGACCCACGCCAACGATTTCATGCAAAGCATCTACTACATTAAATTGCTTCAAGAATTTAATTAACAAGTTAACTGCAGCTTCTTGATCGGCAATTTCTGTTTTTTCTACATGCTTAGTGCCGTCAGCCAATTTAATTTCAAAAGAAGCATTGTCCAATCCAACACGATCAGCCATACCACTTGCAATCACTTTTTCATCTGGCAATGAAAATAACTTATATTTAAAAGATGAACTACCTGAGTTAATCGCCAAAACCTTTTTCATAAAAATAATTTCCTCTTCTTTCAACAAAAGTTAAGTGCTTCACGAATTAATGAGTGATTTTAGTATACCACTCGTTTAACTTAACATTAAAACGAATCAAAGCCTCTTCTTTTTTCAAAGAATCCAGTTTAGTTAACAAAACTTCACTAGCTTTAGCATCTTCTCCATGATTTTGGAAAACCAGAATCGACTTTTGATTAAACTTATTTTTAAACATATCATCAGGCAATTCAACGATAGCTTTTAAATATACCTTTTTGGTCAACCATGGCATAAAGTCAGCACCAATCTTGCCTGACAAAATTGATTTAGGAACAACTAAAAATGCATAACCAGCTGGCTTTAAATTCTTAATTATTTGTTCAATTAATAGTAGGTGTGCAAATGAATGTCCTTTTTCTGCGCGATTTTCAAAGTTCTTAGCATGTTCATCAACTGAGTAATAGCCAATTGGCAAATCACTTATTACGACATCTGGATTTGAACACATCCAAGGCATCAATGCATCTTGACAATAAAGTTCGATGTCAAAGTCATTCAAGTGTGCCGCTACATCCGCTAAATTAAGCATTTCTTCATCGTTATCAATTCCGACTAATTGATAATTATCTTTAGAATGGTTTAAGGCTTTCAACTGTGAAATGATTGAAAACAATAAGATTCCTGTACCGATTGTCGGATCAACTATTTCAATCTTTTCATTCTTCACCAACTTGTGCATCAACATTGCAATAACAGTTGAAATTGCTGGTGGAGTTGGCATCTTATTAACATCAAAGCCATCATCATTGATTGCTTTTAAAGTTAAAAATGTAAAAACTTGTGCCTTATCTTTTTGACTAATTTCATCATAATCAAGTGCTTGATATTTTTTGCTCAGTTCAGCAACAGTTTGTTCATCTGGTGCACCGTTTTCGACTTTAATTTTACCCTGCTCTAAATTATCGAATGTTTCAACTAAAGCTTCTGTAAATGAAACATTCAAGGCTTTTTGCAAAGTTTGTACGCAATCTAAAAATTGATTAAAAAGTTTCTTAAATTTTTCCATAACGTCCCTCCATACCTTCATTATTTTAAAGAAAGGAAAGTAGAGGTGCAAGAAAAGTTATTTGCCAGATAGATATTTGATGATCATTAGATTATTTTCCATGCTTGCGCAATACACTTCTTGATATATTTTGATAAAAAGCAGAGTCGTAATTAAAACTAAAATACTGCTAAGCAGCGCGCTTCCCTTTATTTTTAACAATCTTTTTCTCTCTTTCTGGTCTAGGTTTTTCATCAAGCTTAAAGACTAAATCTGATTTTTTCTTATCTTTTTCTACCACATGAATAATAATTTGGTCTTTTTTCGTTGCAAAATGAGCCGATTTAATATTAAAAATAAGCGGCATATATCCACCACGATCAGCTCCTGCTTTTGATACTTTTAAAACATGATTTTTTAAATAATATTCAATCGCATACATTTCTTCTTCACCATTTTTATCAACTCGAACAAAAGCTGTTCTATTACTTTTAGCATCTTTTGTGATTGGATAGACGTTTTTTGTATTTTCTGCATGCATAAAATTATTCAATTGAACATATGCATAAGTAACATCATTCACATGTTGGTTTTCATTCATGCTGGCCTTTTTAATACTTAGCAACAAGTTTTGCAAAATAGAAAGTACTAAAATAGTGATAAAAAGAGAAAAGATGACTTCTGTTAACATAAATCCCTTAGTCTTTAACCTTGAATTTTTGGTTAGTAGTCTTGTCATTAAGATAATGTTGCCCCACCCTTTCATAAACGTGATCATGCACTGTTATCTGATCCAAGTCACTAGTCTTCAATACATGATAGGCATAGATTCGGTCCGTTTTTAATTCTATTTCCTGACCATTTTTTTGGCCTTCAGCAACGGTTAAATAAAGACAACTCACAGCAACAACTGAAATAATAATAGCAATGGCACTTTCAAATATTAAGAATCCTTTTACCTTTTTCATTTTGCCATTCGTCCCCATAACATTTGATACTTGATAGCCTTTTTCATTCCATAACCACTGATAGTTACTGTTCTAGGAGCGGAACGGCCTGTTTTAGAAAAAACAAAGTTTGTTAAGCCTTTAATATCGATATTTTCATTTATATTAACGTGCTTTTCATGACCTCCACCGACCAATTTGATATAGTGCTGATTCTCAGAAAAGATGACGGTTACGGCATGTCCTTCAATCGTACTAATTCGTGAGGCTTGATCGAGGGCAGCAGTCACTTCTTTTACTGTATTATCGAAGACCAAGCGATTTTGATATTTCTTAAGCTGCAAACTGCCAATTAACATCATCCCGCAACAAATCGCCAAAGTAATCATTGTCTCAATTAAAGTAAAAGCTCTATATTTATTTCTTATTAATTTCAGTAACTTTTCCATTTTCTAATTTAAAACTCTTATTAGCTTTATTTACTTGATCTTGAGTTAAATAATCATCCTTTAATAGTTCATCAAATTTAGTTGGTGTACCATGATCATCATCTTTATACATTTCTACCTGCGTTTGCAAAGTAGTCTTAAATGCATCTGAAGTCTTATTCTCCGCTTTTTCCTTTTGATTCAACATATTAGGTACAATTAATACCATCAAAATCACAATAATGGCAATCACAACCACCATTTCGATTAAAGTAAAACCTTCTTGACGACGGGTTTTAGCTAAAATGTTTAACAAATATCTCTTCATTTTCTTTTTCATCTTTTTTCTCCTTAAAGTCCTTGCATCATTGAATACATTGGCATTAATAACTTCAAATACATGCCAATTACACATAAGCCAATCAAGATAAAACAAAATGGTTGTACATTAACAACTAATTTCTCTATTTTTTGAGTTAAATCGATAAATAAACTGCGCCCAAGCATTAGGCAACTCTGACTTAGATTTTTTCTTTCTGATCCCGTCTTGAGCAAGATTAACAAGCTATTTGGTAAAAATATTTCTTGTTCTATGATTTTCTCTAAATTTCTACCTTCAGCTAGTTCATGACCTATTTTTTGCCCTAAAGCTTGCTGCAACGAGCCTTTTTCCTGCTCTGACGCATAATCACACATTTTTTGCAGTGAAAAGCCACTGGCAAGCAGCATCCCAATGTCATACACCAATAAATAATTAACATATAGCGAAATTACCGGGCCAATAATGGGATACTTGGTTAGTTTTTGCATTGAATCGTAATCTTGTTTGTTAAGCAAAACAATTATCCTAGCTAAAAAATAAATTCCAGCAAGTACAGCTCCAATTAGCCCCAACATGATCAAATCACCTGAATATTCGCTTCCATCATTAAACTGAGTGGATATAAACGATTGCATAAAAACAAGCAAAATTACCATCATGATTGCTAAAACGAATGGATAAGACAACTCAGCACGCAATTTTTTGACTTGCTCTTGTTTAAGTCGACTGAGAATAGCTAATTGATTCAAACATTCTATTAAATTTCCTTGCTGCAATGCTAGGTTAACCTGTGTTACCGTTGTTTTCGAAAATCCTAACTGGATTAATTCGACGCTAAAGCTATTGCCTTCCTTCATTCGTTTAACCAGCTTTTGCATTAATTCTTTTTTCTTCGGCCATAAAACAGGCATCAGCTCTATTGAATTAATTAATGAAAAACCATTTTCCAAGCTATGTTTTAAATAATCTAAAAAAACAAGCTGTTCTTCACTATTCAACCTATCCTTCTTTGAATTGCTCATATACTTCAGCATCAATTTTTCCTCCTTCCCGCAACAGTTGCATATTTTCTTGCCAATTAACGAAGTCACTTCGCACGCTTTGCTGTAATTCTTGATTCAAAAGTTCGCCCTCAGCAATATCCATTAGACATTGCATCCCTATCGAACTAGGCAATAGCCTTTGATAAGACACCGCGGTTAAACAATTAGATAATTCATCATTTTTGATACCTAAACTCTCCAAACGTGAAATAGTTTGCAAAGTACTTTTAGCATGGACCGTCGCAAAAACTAAGTGTCCACTTAAAGCAGCATCAATTGCCAACCTTGCTGTACCTTGATCACGAATTTCTCCAATAATCAAAATATCTGGGCGATGCCGTAAAGCTGCTTTTAGCAAACTTTGATAATCAATCCCGGCTTTATTATTGACTTGTGATTGCAAAAATGTAGGTTCATGAACTTCAACTGGATCTTCAATGGTCATTACTACTTTATTAGGGCTCAATTTCTTTGCAATTTCATACATCGTAGTCGTCTTACCTGAACCCGTTGGTCCACTAGTCACAATCAGCCCTCGATGCAAAGCCAATTTTTCTAACGATTCTACTTGTTCAGGAAAGAAATACTTACTTTGCTTAATTTCATAAATTATTCTAATGACCAATGATTCTTGATCGGAAAAATCACCTAAACTAGAAAGACGTAAATAATATTCCGCTTGATCAATGCCATATGTCATTGCCCCTACCTGAGGTCTACGATGTTCTGCAATGTCCATTTGGGCACTATATTTAAAGAAATTAATAATTTCTTGTCCCTCATCTAAAGAAAAGTCGGTTTGAGTACTTACCCCTTGATTAGTCCGAAACTGCACGATCATATTCTCCTTTTTCGGAAAAAAGAAAATATCGCTCGCCTTACACCAAATTGCGGAAGTGAGTAATTCATTGATAAATTCCTTCGTTTTCATAAAAATCCTCCTTTTTTGCCTCACACTATTTAATACGCAAAAAAAGACGATTTTTTTCTGAGAAATTTAAAAAAATTTATTTTTTTAAAAAAAAGGACAAAAAAATAACCCAACCAAATTGGTTGAGTCATTTTCTCTATTTAATAATTAGTCTTCATCAGCTGCTGCAGTGTAAACATTTTGAACATCGTCACTGTCTTCAAGAGCATCAACTAAGTGTTCAAATTGTTCCTTCTTATCTGCTGGAACTGGGGTG
Organism: Lactobacillus helveticus; assembly: GCF_046109915.1. NCBI lineage: Bacteria > Bacillati > Bacillota > Bacilli > Lactobacillales > Lactobacillaceae > Lactobacillus > Lactobacillus helveticus. The sequence continues at coordinate 958,252 of NZ_CP151471.1, forward strand.
GTGTTTTGTGGAATCATAGTTAATTCAGCATCTGCGAGCTTGTAACCGTCCTTAATAAGTGCATCACGAACGTCTGCAAATTGCTTTGGATCAGTGTAGATTTCAAATGCATCATCACTGGTTTGAAGATCGTCACCACCAGCATCCATTACATCAAGCAATACTTGATCTTCATCTGCATCAGTAGTTGAACGATCAATTACGATGTAGCCTTTACGATCAAACATGTAAGCAACAGAACCAGTAGCACCAAGTGAGCCACCATTACGAGTGAAAGCAACACGAACATCTGAAGCAGTACGGTTCTTGTTGTCAGTCAATGCTTCTACAAAGACAGCAACACCACCTGGAGCGTAACCTTCATAAGTAATTTCGTCGTAGTGTTCTTCTGAACCACCTTCGGCTTTTTTGATCGCACGCTTGATGTTGTCCTTAGGCATGTTGTTTGAACGTGCCTTATCAATTACCATACGTAATGTAGGATTCCCATCAGGATCAGGACCACCACTCTTTGCAGCCATATAAATTTCACGAGATAACTTTTGGAAAATTTTACCTCTCTTTGAGTCTTGCGCATTCTTGCGGCCTTGAATATTGTGCCATTTTGAATGTCCTGACATAAGGATCCTTCTTTCTTTTTTCTAATATTAATTAACGATATTATCTTAACTCACAGCACCCTAAAATTCAATGGTGTCAAAGCTTTAAAACTATTTTTTCTTGGCCCAATACTTATTTTTCAAATATAAAACGATCATAACTAAAATAATAGCCGTTAAAGCCCCAAAAGCATCCAAAATTACATCATGTACGCTTGGAGTTCTATCTCCTGTTAAAAATTGATGATACTCATCAAAAGCAGCAAATGCAATTGCTGCAAACCAGGTTAAAACGGGAGCTATCCACTTAATCTTAAAAATGCGGCGCAAGCCTAAATAGCCAAAACCGCCCAATAAAAAGTATGAGCCAAAATGTGCCATCTTCCGCAAAACAAATTGTGCAAGTCCTGCTCGCCCATCTAATTGTGCATTATGAAGGCGTCCGCCATAAGTAAAATTCCAGCCAGCCACAATATTTTCTAGCCAACCAAAATATTTACTGACTGTGCCATCATGCAATTCCTGTTCATGGTATGTCATTGAACTAGAAATAAATAAAAATACCAGTACTAATAATGCCAACAATAAAAAAAGCTTTTCTCGTTTCGTAAAATGAAATTTCTCCATAACTCTTTCCCTTAGTTTGATTTGAATAACTTCTTTTTACTTTAACAAAAAAAGCGTATTACGTTTAACTTTTTTATATATTTTATGATTATTTTTACCAACTAGCTTTCTTTACGCCTGGAAGTTGACCTTGATGTGCTAAATCACGCATGCATTCTCTGCAAAGGCCAAATTTGCGATAAACGGAATGCGGACGTCCACAACGTTCACAACGTGTATATTCTCTAGTTTAAAATTTTGCTACTTTTTTATTACGAATAATTTGTGATGCTTTTGCCATATATAAATTACCTATGCTTTCTAACTCTCTCAGGGACAGGCTTTCTTTCTCTGGTCAAAAAAACTAATCCCAAAATAATAATTCCAATTGCTACAAGTTGTGCTGTCATTCCTATCCCTTCTTTCCTTTTTTATAATATTGCTTACTTTTAATTAGTATTATACGCACTTACATTATAAGTGAAGTGCTTTGTGAAAATAGTAACCGTTTTACTACTGGTCAGGTTAAGTATCCATGGGTAGAATAAATAAGGATGTATTGAAAAGGACGAATATGAACGAAAAATGTAAAAATAAGTCGCCAGGAATTCTATCTAACGTAATGCAAATATTTTATTAAATAGAAAAGAATGAGAATTACTTGGACGATTTAACTTCAACCAATAAAATGAAGACCATCACCTGGCCAATTTTGGCCTTGATGGCTCTATGTACTGTTATCGGTTTAGACGATATCATGTACAACTTTCAAAACCAAGGGATGCCAGTTATCACCTCTTGGATTATTATGTGTTTGCTTTATGTCACACCTTATTCTTTAATGGTGGGACAACTTGGTTCAACTTTTGATAAAGAAGGCGGCGGACTTTCATCATGGGTTCGTGGTACCGACGGTGAATTCTTAGGTTATTTCACTGCCTGGACTTATTGGGCTGCCTCAATTCCTTATGCAGTTGACTCTGCTAACGAAATCATTGTTGACTTGGGCTGGGCTGTAACTGGAACCAAAGACTTCCAGGACAAGATTCCAACATCTTTATTTGCTATATTAACTTTTGTAGTATTTATTATTTTCATCATTGTCGAACACCACTTTTCTAATTCAATGGAATTTCTTTCCACTATTGGTGGTGGACTGATGATCATCATGGTTATTTTGTTTGTAATTTTGGCATTCTTTGGTTTAGTCAAATCTGGTGGTCACATGGCAACCAAGAACTTCGGCTTCCATTCAATTGTGCCTGACTTCAACTTGCACTATTGGTCAACAGTCGGCATGTTAATTTATGCTATGAACGGCTGTGAATTGGTTGCACCATATGTAACCAAGATGAAAAAGCCTAAGACTGATTTTCCTAAAGCAATGATTGCTTTGGCAGTAATGACTGCATTCTTAACCATCCTTGGTTCATTTGCTTTAGGTATCTACTTCGATGCCAACCACATTCCAAATGATTTAAAGATGAACGGTGCTTATTACCTCTTTGACATGTTAGGTGAGCAATTTGGAATGGGACACTTCTTGCTTTACTTCTGGGCTTGGACATCACTATTCTTCAACTGTGCTTTGGTAGCTGTTTTACTTGATGCAATGACTAGAATGTTAATTTCCGATACTGGCGACAAGTACATGCCTAAGTTTTTACGTAAAAAAGACAAGAATGGCTTGCCAGTTAACGGTTATATTTTAACTGTTGCTCTTTCATCATTCATTATGATCTTAGGTATTTTCTTACCAGACATGAATGACATTTTTAACTGGTTATTGAACCTTAACTCAATTATTTCTCCAGGTGTTACCTGCTGGATCTTCTACTCATTCATGCGTGTCAGAAAGAACTCTAAGAAGTATCCATCAAAATATGTTTACATTAAAAATGATAAAGTCGCTTGGCTTGTTGGTATTGCACTTTTAATCGTGACTGCTGTAGCAACTATCCTGGGCTTTGCTCCACAAGATATTAAACAAGGTACAGGCCTTTGGTGGTACGAATTAATCATCAACATTGTTACTGTAGTTGTTTTGATCGGTTTAGGCGCAATCTTGCCAGGTATTAGACGACGTGAAGTTGAATACGGCGTTGCTTTTGATAAAGCACAATGGATTTGGATGGGCATTTTGATTATCGGCTCAATTATTCTTGATATCTGGTTAGGTTCAACCAAGATTCCATTAAGAATTGCAATGATTGTCATTCAAGCTGTAATAGCCTTAATTCTTACTTGGCTTGTTGGTCGCAGAAAACCCGCAAATGCTACAAAATAAATATAAATACAAATGAAAATAAGCTAGAGCGAAATCTAGCTTATTTTTTTACAAATATTTACTTAAAAACTGATCTATCCGTTCTTCATACTCTTTAGGATAAGTCTCAAATGAACGAGCATGTGTTGCCTTCTTAGCTACCCATATTTGTTTTGGACCTTTATCAGCCTTATAGTTTGCATAAACCATTTTGGTTGGTACAAATGGATCATTGCCACCATGAATAAAGAACATTGGCTTATCATTCTTCTTCACTGACTTAACAGATGATGCATCCCCTAAATAAAAGCCTAAGTTGCCTTTACTAATAAGACTTAATAAATCAACAGCTGCTGTAGCTACCGGCTTAGGCATATGGTACAAATCTTGTGCTTCATGCAAAAATTCATCTTTTACACTCGTATAACCACAATCTTCGATGTAAGCCTTAACCTGCTTAGGCATTTTAATGCCGCTAGTCATCATAGTAGTGGCACCACCCATGCTGACGCCAAAGATTACGATTTTTTGGTTCTTGCCTTCTTTAGCTATATCTTTTTCTACCCATTTGCGCACGTCATACTTCTCAGGCCATCCATAACCAATATATTTTCCTTGGCTTTGGCCATGCGCACAAGAATCTGGAAGCAAAACATTATAGCCTAGTTCATGAAACATCCCTGCATATGAACCCATGGTATCTTTATTGTTACCAAAACCATGAAGGATCACTACAGTCTTATGCGAATTTTTAGCTGGAATATAATTTGCATCCAAACGATAATCGCTTGTAGCTGATTTCATATACCAATGCTGCTTCTTTACCTTGGCATACCATTTCTTTTTAGCAGCCAATGGGTCTTTTTTTGTATTGTGCGAATATTTATTTAGTACACTTTTTTCACCAGGCGTAAAAGCAACGTTAAAAAAGTATGCTTCGCCTGCTCCAATTAAAGCTACAAGTACGGCTACCACTATCCCTATAGTTAGCCAAACTTTTTTGTACTTCTTCTCATTCCTATTCAAAATGCCAACTCCTATATAAAATTGATAGAGTTTATTATACACTTTTTAGTTTTGTATGGAATATTGACATTTTAAAGAAATACGTACTCTGTCTATATATATAAAGAGAGATGATGCTCCCTCTCTTTTTGTATACCCATATTTTTATGCAATTAACCTAAATCTTCACCATTTGAAGCAATAACCTTCTTATACCAATCAAATGAATCCTTAGGCATTCTCTTTAAAGTTCCTTCACCGTTATCATCACGGTCAACATAGATAAAGCCATAACGCTTAGACATTTGACCAGTACCGGCCGAAACTTCATCAATACAGCCCCAAGTAGTGTAGGCACGAACATCAACGCCATCTTCGATAGCACGATTCATAGCTTCGATATGCATTCTCAAGTAGTCGATTCTGTAATCATCATGAATCTTACCATCATCACTAATCTTATCAACGGCACCAAGACCATTTTCTACAACCATTAATGGCAATTCATAACGATCATACATTACTTCAAGGTAGTATTGTAAACCGTCTGGATCAGTTGCCCAGCCCCATTCAGAATACTTAAGGTATGGGTTCTTAGCACCAGCTGCGAAGTTTCCGCCAACTTTATCTTCAATCTTATGTGTAGTTACCACATTACTCATGTAGTAAGAGAAGGTGTACATGTCAACAGTACCTTCAAGCATGTCCTTTTTATCTTGTTCAGTGATGTCAAGATGTACGTTATGTTCCTTCCAAAGACGCTTAGCAAATGTTGGATACTTACCCTTGCATTGTGCATCCCCACAATAGAAGATGTCTTGTTCCCACATATGACGGTTAAGCAAAATATCCTTAGGATCTGGAGTAAGTGGATAATCAACAATACCACAGATCATGTTGCCGACTACATAGTTTGGATCAATTTCATGAGCTAACTTAACTGCACGAGCACTTGCTACAAATTGGTAGTGCAATTTTTGGTAAGCGTGTTGGTAGACCTTGTCATCATCTACTTTATTACCAAATGAATTAAACATTAATAAAGTAGTATTGATTTCGTTAAAGGTCAACCAGTACTTAACTAATCCCTTGTATTCCTCAAACAAAGTCTTAGCGTACTTGACGTACATATCAATCATCTTACGATCGCCCCAGTCATGGTACTTTTCACTGAGGTAAAGTGGATCTTCATAGTGAGAAATTGTAACTAATGGTTCAATACCGTACTTTTTGCATTCTTCAAAGACGTTACGGTAAAAATCAAGTCCAGCTTGATTTGGCTTTTCTTCATCGCCCTTTGGGAAAATTCTAGTCCAAGCAATTGAAAGACGGAAGACTTTAAAGCCCATGTCGGCAAACATCTTAATATCTTCTTTGTAGTGGTGGTAAAAATCAATCGCTACATGGTTAGGATAATAACTATTAGGATCAATTGCACCAACAGCACCTTCAGGCAAACCTGCACCTGGCATGGCTGGAGTTTTTTCTAACTTACCGTTTAACTTATAAGTCAGCATTCTTGGTGCATCAAGGCTACCAGCAGTAGTAATATCAGTTACTGATAAACCTTTGCCATCAACATCATATGCACCTTCGATTTGGTTAGCAGCGGTTGCTCCGCCCCACAAAAAGTTCTTTGGAAATGTCATCTTTATCTCTCTTTCTATTGTAAGCAGTTACAATTTCATTATAACTTAATTAGTTTGAACTTGGCCAGATACTTTAACTTTTTCATCTTCACCTTGCAAAGATAAAATTTCTTGACCAACTTCAACTGTGCCATTAGCCACTTGGTTAATGCTTTCGTATTTCTTAGAGTTGGTTACTACAACTGGAGTAGCTACTTCATAGCCTGCTGCTTTAATCTCCTTAATATTAAATTCAACTAATGGATCGCCAGCTTTGACTTCTTGACCCTTTTGTACAAGTGTCTTGAAGCCTTTTCCTTGCAAGTTAACAGTGTCCATACCAATGTGCATCAATACTTCTGCACCATCTGTAGTGTTAATTCCTACAGCATGACCAGTTGGGAAAACAAGAGCAATCTTACCATCAGCTGGGGCATGAAGAACGCCTTCGCTTGGTTCAATGGCTACACCTTGCCCCATAGCACCACTTGAGAATACTTCGTCTTTAATTTCTGATAAAGGTTTTACATCACCATTTAATGGTGAAACTAATTTAGTAGATGGATTTAATTTTTCATCTTCGCTTGCAGCAACAATTGGATTGTTAGCAACTTCTGTTGCTTCGTTAGCTGCTTCAGCAACCTTTTGAGCTTGCTTCTTGTTGTAATCTGCATCAACTGACTTTTTACCAAAGAGTAATTGCAAAATAAAACCTGAAACAAAGGCTACAACACCGGCAATAACTACACCGATTACAGAAGTCATTGAACCACCCTTAGGGTTAACGTAAGCTGGAATAGCAAAGATACCCATTGAAGGCAACATGTAAAGAACTGAGTGGAAAGCACCAATTACGGCACCAGAAATAGCACCACCAATACAACTTAAGATAAATGGAATTCTTCTTGGTAAAGTTACACCATAAATCGCTGGTTCAGTAACACCAAAGAGTCCTGAGAAGAAGGCACCAGTAGCGGTTTCCTTAAGCTTCTTGTCCTTGGTTTGCTTGATCATTGCAAGAACAACACCAACTTGAGCATAACATACCATACATGACAAAGCTAAAATTGGATCATATCCTAATGCTGCTAAGTCGGCAGTAGTAACGGCCACAATTCCCCAGTGAACACCGAAGATAACAAGTACTTGCCAAAGAGCACCCATCAAAATACCGGCAACAATTGGACTGAAGTTGTAAATACCTTGCATTACTGCACCAATAGCATCACCAACCCAGGTCATCACTGGCCCAATAACAATAAAGGCAACAGGCAATGCAATAATCATAGTTACTACAGGAACCAAGAACATTTGGACAACTGTTGGTATCCACTTCTTAGCCCAATGTTCAATAATTGAAGCAAACCAGACTGTAAAGATAACTGGTAAAACAGTTGAAGAATAGTTCATGGTAATTACTGGAATGCCAAAGAAAGTCGTATGAACTTCTGAAGCAAACGCAGTGCCTTTAAACAAAGTGCTCAAAATTGTTTTACTTGATGCTAAGGCAACCATACTTGGATAAGTTAAAGTTGCACCAATTGCAGCACCAATAAATTGATTCATATGAAATCTTCTTGCAGCCGTAAATCCTAAGAAAACGGGCAGGAAGAAGAAGATACTATCACCGATGGCATAAAGGATTTGATAAGCACCTGACGTCTTAGAAAGCCATCCTAGTGAAGCGCACATCACAACCAAACCTTTGATGATACCGCCGGCACTAAGTGGAGCCAAGATATCAGTAAAGATTCCTGAAATTAAAGCAACGGCTTTATCAATGAAGCTTGAATCATCATCTGCGCCATCGTCATCAGGAACTTGGCCACCACCTGGGAAGCCAACTTCCTTTAATATGGCATCATAAACATCGGCAACTTCATTACCAATAACAACTTGGTATTGGCCACCAGCTTTAACAACTGTTACAACACCATCAGTATCCTTTAAAGCATCATCATTTGCTTTTTTCTCATCTTTTAAATTAAAGCGTAAACGTGTTGCACAGTGAACTACACTATTGACATTATCTTTACCACCAACATCTTGGATGATGGTTTTGGCCAAATTATCATAATTCTTAGCCATTAGTCTTTCCCCCTCAAAATAAAAACCCAAGCTACTCAAAAACTAAAGAACATAAATATGCTCAACGTCTTTCAGTAACTTGGGTTAATGCCTAATTCTCTTAGTAACATACCTAAGTAACTTAGATATTTAATTTTCTTGACGACTAGTTACTCGCCAAATATGTAAAACCAAGTAAAACTTGTCATCTGTATCCAATGTCCAATTCATCTTGGCTTGTAAGTAAGTTGCGATTCGGTCTGCAGTTTCATAAGCCTTACTATACTTAATCTTCATGAAACCTAGCATCGCTGGATCAAGTGGTGCTTCATCCTTATGCTTATTTCTTAAAAATCTAACTAGCAAAATTCGCAAATGTGAAATAAAGCGACTATAATTAAAAGAACTCGTATCCAGCTGCATTGAATACTGCAGCTGAATGATATCGATAATTCCATTAATCAAATTAGTGATCTGAACAGTTTCCTGTACTTGTACCACATCACTTTTGGCATTTACCAAGTGATATGTCATAAAAATCGATTCACTCTCAGGCAATTCAATTTGCATGTTTTGATTGATTATTTTCACCACTTTTTTAGCCACCACATATTCCTTAGGATATAAATTTTTAACCTCCCAGTTGTTGTTAGCTGGATCAATGTCAATATGATCTTTAACCCGCGTTGCCGCAAAATCAATGTGATCGGCTAAGGCAAGGTATTGAAAGTCATTAAACTTAACCTGAAGCAGCGGTTCAACCAACTGAATTATTTTATCAGTGACTTCCATCGTCTTGGGGTTAAACCTCTTAACTTGGTCCACTTCATTTTTAGTAACAAAGCGACGTTCAATTTTACTTTCATCAATCGGATCGCCCTTCTTGAGGCCAAATCCTACGCCCTTGCCTAGAACAATCTCTTCTTGACCTTGATCATTCATGGCTAAAGCAGCACTATTATTAAATGTTTTAAGAAATTTCACGGATACTCCTCACCACCCTGATATAAAGAAAAAAGCTACTACGAAAAATAATATACTAATAAGTATACTATAACTATTCGTAGTAGCTAAGACCTGATCGTATCAGTAATCCGCTCACTTACAGTTATTATAATAACTAAACTTGTAAGCGGTGTCAATATAATTTTGTGAAAAAGATCAAAATATTTTAAAATATAAAAAAGCGAGGTATTTACTATGAAATTTGTCTTAGCGCCTGATTCATTTAAGGAAAGCATGACGGCCGCAGAAGTGTGTCAGGCAATGGAAAAAGGTATCAGAAAAGCTATCCCAGAGGCAGAAATAATTTCTGTACCAATGGCTGACGGCGGTGAAGGAACTACTGATTCTTTAATTGATGCTACTAATGGTCAAAAACATTTTCTTACTGTAACCGATCCATTAGGTAAAAAAGTTAATGCTTATTATGGTATTTTAGGTGATCAAAAAACTGCAATTATCGAAATGGCGCAAGCTAGCGGCCTAACATACGTTGCTAAAAATAATAGAACTCCTGAGACCATTATGAGAACTACTACTTATGGTACTGGCGAACTAATTAATGATGCATTGAAGCACAATGTAAACAAAATAATCATTGGCTTAGGTGGCAGTAGTACTAATGATGGCGGTGCTGGTATGGCACAAGCAATCGGAGTTAAATTTTTTGATCAAGCCAATCATGAAATAACTACAAAACTTGGCGGTGGGGATTTAAATAAAATAGCTAAAATAGATCTTTCTGCTATTAATCCTCAACTAAAAGACGTTCAAATTTTAATAGCTAGCGATGTTACTAATCCCCTTACCGGCCAAAATGGTGCTTCTGCAGTCTTCGGACCACAAAAAGGTGCAGATGCCCAAACTGTAGAAAAACTGGATCAGAGCTTATCACACTATGCCACACTTATTCAGCAAACAATCAAAAAAGATGTTGCCACAATCCCAGGAAGCGGAGCAGCTGGCGGGTTAGGTGCTGGGCTACTTGCCTTTACTAACGCCACAATTCATCATGGTGTAGAGCTTATCGCTCATGAAACTCATTTAGCCGACAAAATTAAAGGCGCAGATTTTGTTTTCACCGGTGAAGGTGGAACGGATTTTCAAACTAAATTTGGCAAGACCCCTTATGGCGTTGCTCAAATCGCTAAAAAAGAAAACATTCCTGTTATTTCACTAGCAGGCTATTTGGGAGAGGGCATTGAACAACTATATGATGAAGGTTTTACCGCCATTTTCGGCATTCTTGATAAAGCAGAAGACATCCATCAAGCATTAAAAGATGGACCTAAAAATATTGAACGTACTACTGAAAATATCGTGCGTTTAATCATAAGTACAAAAAAAGGATGAGCTTTTACTCATCCTTTTCCTTTACCAATTTTTCAACTAATGCTTTGCATCCCTTATAAATTTCATCATATGCAGTATCAAAATCATTTGTATACCACGGATCATCTACATCTTGATAAGATCCCGCAAACTCTAATAATTTATGTTCCTTGCGTTGAGGATCTCCACCTGTAATCCGATTCATATCTGCAAAATTTTCTTCATCCATACAAATCAAATATTCATATTTATCATAATCGGCAGCAGTCATCTGACTTGCTCGATGACTACGATCATATGGAATTCTATTTTTCTCCAGCTCTCTTTGAGCTCTAGTATCAATTGATCTACCTAACGCATCTTGTGTTGTCGCTTTAGATTCTGCCAAATATAAATCTTCTAATCCATTTTCTTTAATCAAATGTTGCATAACCGCTTCTGCCATGGGTGAACGACAAATATTGCCATGACAAATAAACAAAATCTTTTTCATCTTTTATTTTATCCTTTTCATTATTTTAATAAGGAATGGCCATACAATAGCAGTTCCTAATCCGATTATTAATCCTAACCATATATTAGAAGATAAAGTTACTAAAATACCACTATAAACTCTGCTTTGTAATGATGTCATTGCTTCATTAGAGAAAATCCATAAAACAGCAAATGACCCCAAAGCTGCAATTGCCAGTGGAATTGATGCCAAAGCTCGGCCAAAAATAATTAAAATAGCCGCTAATAAAAACAATAAACCGACACCGAAAATAGAATATTCATAAATAGTGATAACATGAGAAATCTCTTCTGATTTTTCATCCAATTTATTATTGATTTGCTTTATCAAATAATCATTAATTATTTCTTCTAATTTGGTTTTGCTAGTTAAGCCTAAGTCCTTGGTGGATAATTCTCCTTTTTCATTATATTTTTCACACAAGCGATACAAGTCAGCATAAGACATCTCAATCTTATATTTTTTAGGCAATTGTTCTAATAAGGTTTGTTCTAACCCTGTATCTTCTAGTAGCTTTACACCGATTTTCAAGTTAGAATTATCTGATTCTTGAACAACTCGATTAATTACTTCTTTACCCATGGCCTGCGTATCGTTAATTTTTAAATTAACGTTGCTCGTTAATAATAGGAAAAAGGAAAGCGCCGTACAGGCTACCATAATTAGACGTAATAATATGTTCCCTATACTTTTCATATCATATATCTACCTTATCTACCTTTTATTTATCAAAAATCAATTTGTTAATTGCATATGCTATTCCAGCTTCATCATTAGACTTAGTTACAAAATCAGCCTTGTCTTTAATTGAATCAATAGCATTACCCATAGCTATTTTGTTAAAGCCAGCAACTTCAAACATTGACATATCATTGCCCTGATCACCAAAAATCATTACTTCAGTGTCATTAATATTTAATTTTTGAGCTAATTCATGGATAGCCTTACCTTTAGAAGCATTCTTTTTATTGATTTCCCAGATTTGAGGATCGCTACGTGCCACATTATAATTTTGTTTAAAATCTTGGGTAAATTGCTGACCTAGTTGATCTAACTTATCTTCTGCTCCGGTAAATTCAGCTTTAATAAATTTGAAATCAGTTGGTATTTCATTTAAATCTTTAATTAAAAATGGAGTAGCACTAACTGCAGACATTTTGGCCATTTTAATAGAAATCAATCGATCTAAAGTTACATAATCATGCTTTCTCATAAAATGAAGGTTAATTCCAGGATTTTGCTTCTGAATATTCAACATTTTCTTAAATTCCGCATAATCAAATTGATGACTAATTAAAACATTTCCAGAAATAGATTGTACTAAGCCCCCATTATATAAAACGGCATAATTTTCATCCCTAATTATTCCTAAATCTTTCATATAAGGAACCACTCCTGGAAGTGGTCGGCCTGAGGCTGGTACGATTTTAATCCCTGCTTGATTTGCTTTTTTTAGAACTTTTTTAGTTTCTTCTCCAATTTGATTATTAGATTGCAACAAAGTGCCATCCATATCAACTGCAATTAATTTAATCATTACTTATCCTTACAAAACAAATTTCTTCAAAGCCTTAGCGATACCATTATGATCATTATCATCTGTCACATAATCAGCTTTGTCTTTAATTGTGCTGATCGCATTACCCATCGCAATTTTCATGAAGTTAGGGTTTGAGAACATAGAGATATCATTGCCTTGGTCACCAAAAATCATTACATCTTTTTGATCAATCTTAAGTCTACTTGCTAAATCCATTAATGCATTTCCTTTAGATGCACCCAAAGCGTTTAACTCGATAATACTATCAAAACTACGCACAATGTCATAGGTATCAAAGGCCCAAGATGGCAAATTATTCCAAAGTTTTTCAACTTGATCATTGCCTTCCCATGAAGTGAATCCCACCTTATTAAAAGTAAAATCTTGTGGAATATCCTTACGCTCTCTTACCTTCATAATATTATTAGTCAAGGCAGCATTAATTTGCATTTGAATGGACAAATCATGATCGCATGTTAAGAAGTACTTAGTAGTTTCAAAATGGACATTAACATGACTTAAACGCTGGAAGCGAAGCATATTATTGAAATCTTGATAATTGAGTTTCTGACTCATCAAGACTTTTCCAGCAATAGTTTGAACAACAGCCCCATTAAAAACAATTGCATATTGATCATCACCTGATAATCCCAATTGCTTTGCAAATGGTAAAACTCCAGAAAGCGGACGACCTGTTGCCAATACTACTTTTATTCCATTTTCAGATGCTACTCTAAGCATTCTCTGAGTTTCAGGCAAAATTGTATTGCCACTTGATAATAAAGTACCATCTAAATCTACTGCAATTAATTTTATCGCCATTTTTATTCCTCCCTTGACTAAAAACAAAGCTATTTTTAATTATACAAAAAGCCGTGAGTTAACTCACGACTTTTAGTTTAAAGACAATATTTAATTACTTGCCCATTTCTTTTTCAATAACTTTAACAATGCGATCAACATAAGCATCAGTTTCTTCTGGGGTTGGGCCTTCTGCCATTACTCTAAGAAGATCTTGAGTACCTGAAGGACGAACAAGTACACGACCATTGCCGTTCATGTCTTTTTCAACTTCAGCAATTACGTCAAGAATTGGTTGATGTTCCTTCCAGCTCTTCTTGTCCTTAACTGGAACATTTACTAAGCATTGTGGGTAATCCTTAAAGTCCTTTAAAAGTTCACTAAGTGATTTACCAGTCTTCTTCATTACAAGCATCAAGTGAAGACCTGTAAGCATACCATCACCAGTGTTATGGTAGTCGCTCATGATAACGTGACCTGATTGTTCACCACCAAGGTTGTAGCCATGTGCACGCATTTCTTCTGAAACATAACGGTCACCAACTTGAGTACGGGCATTCTTCAAGCCTTCTTTTTCAAGAGCCTTAGTAAAGCCAAGGTTACTCATTACAGTAGTAACAATAGTATCCTTCTTAAGACGGCTGTGTTCAGCTAAGTATGAACCAATAACGTACATAATGTGGTCACCGTCAACTTCATTACCGTTTTCGTCAACAGCAATACAACGATCAGCATCCCCATCAAATGCCAAACCAAGTTGGGCACCTTGCTTAACAACTTCTTTTTGCAAGTTTTCAGTATGAGTTGCACCACAGTGATCATTGATGTTTAAGCCATTTGGATGAGTGTAAATAGTAGTAAAGTCTACACCACAGTCAGCAAACAATCTAGAAATAAGGGCACTTGAAGCACCATTAGCACCATCGATTACAACTTTAATTCCATCTAAATCTTCTGGAATAGTATTTTCAATAAATTGTAAGTACTTAGCGCTACCTTCGTGGAAGTCAGTAACAGTACCTAAACCTTCAGCAGAAGGACGTGGCAAGTTATCTTCTTTGGCATCAATTAATTTTTCAATTTCTTCTTCCATTTCGTCTGAAAGCTTTAAACCATCGCTACCAAAGAACTTAATACCATTATCTTCTACAGGGTTGTGAGAAGCTGAAATTTGCACACCTGCGTCTGCACCTTGTGCTCTAACTAAATATGAAAGACCTGGGGTAGTAATTACACCTACTTCAAGAACTTCGATCCCCACTGAAAGAAGACCTGAGATAAGGGCATATTCAAGCATTTGACCAGAAATACGAGTATCACGAGAAACTAAAACTTTAGCTTGTTCGTCATCTTTTTTATTCTTAGTTAAAACATAACCACCATCACGGCCTAATTTAAAAGCCATTTCTGGAGTTAAGCCTTGATTAGCTACGCCACGAACACCATCAGTTCCGAAATATTTTAGCATTTAATAAACAACCTTTCTTGCTACCTAAATTTAATTATTTACACTCTTCACTTTAATCACAATCTGTACATATGAAGGGTCAGCTCGAGCAACACCCTTAGGCAATACCAAAGGATAATTCTTCACGGTCGAAGAATCAATTCCTTTCAAATCAACATTAACATCTAATTTTTTAATCTTGTCTAATGTTGATTTTTGACCATATAGAGTAACTTCATCATTTTTCGCCGTCACCGAATATACCTTATTACTATCTTCGTTTTTAGGCTTTAAATTCAACTTCACCTTTTTATGTGACAAAGAAATAGGAAGTCTTGCTCTTACCGTAGATGGATTAATTACAACGTTTAACTGACGACCCTTACTATCTTCAGCTACCAGCATTACTTGTCTTTCATATGAGTGATTGATGCCATTAGGCAATCCTAATTTGGCTACAACTTGATCAATCTGGTTAACTTCGCCTTTTGCTCCTGTGACTTTAACTTTTTGCGGATCAACACTGGCCGTTCCGATATCATATCCATCTGCAACAGCATTCTTATTATACTCTATTCGTACAGGCATGGTACTAGATTTTCGTCGTTCAATATCAACATTAACTCTTGCAGGATTAATAGTATATGAAAGCTGACTATTAAGTCCAGTAACCTCAACCTTAACTGTCTGTTTTCCTGTCTTTTTATGAGTTAAATCGATATACGCTCTAAAGCTTTGAGTATTAACAGTCGAAGTCACCAATGCATTTGATCCTTCTAAAGTAATTTTTACTTTTTCAGGATAACCAACTACATAATACTTATCAGTATCTACAGAAACTTGTAATGGCACACTAATTGTCTGAGTTTCGCTTGCCGTTTGACAAGTTTCCTTCGGTTCACCTTGAGTCACAAAACCTGTTTGAGTTGAATCAATATAAACTACTAACAAAATAGCAAACAAAAGCGAGACCACTCTGATAAACCAACGTTTATCCCAAAAACTTTTCATCGGCCCGCACCCCATTTCCAAACTTTGTTAATTACTCGACGAATCCAAGGAATCTTCTTTTCTTCTTTAGGCACTAATTGTGCATTAAGATACTTAAGATATTCTTCTCTAGTTAAATCAAGCAAGAAACGTCCATTTTTGGTAATTGTAACGCCACCGGTTTCTTCTGATACTACAATCGTCACAGCATCTGTAACTTCAGAAATCCCAACTGCAGCACGGTGTCTAGTTCCCAAGCGTTTAGGAATCATGCTACTGTCAGATAAAGGTAAATATGCTGCAGCTACTGCAATTCGGTCATTGTTAATAATGACCGCACCATCATGAAGTGGCGTGTTAGGGATAAAAATATTGATTAATAATTCACCTGTAATATCAGCATCAAGCTTAATCCCAGTTTCAATATAATCATCTAACCCAGTATCCTGCTGAATAGTAATCAAAGCACCGATACGTCTTTTAGACATATACTGAATGGCTTTATCCAGTTCTTGCACCATTTTCATAGACTTGGCATGAGCACTTTCACCACGCCCACTAAAAATTGGCGTGCGACCTAATCTTTCTAGTCCACGTCTAATTTCTGGCTGGAAGATAACGATAATTCCGATTACTGCCCAGGAGACGATTTGATCAACAATATATGTCACTGCGTGCAATTGCAATAAGCCGGCAATAATTCTTACAATAAAGATAAAAACTATTCCTTTAGCTAATTGAACTGCTTTAGTACCCCTAATTAGCATGATCAAGCGGTACACCAAATACCAAATGATCAAAATATCTATAGCAATTGAGAAATTATTCCACGTAAATAAGTTAGAGAAATTGAAATGCATTTGTGACTCCTTTCTCTCTTAATTATAACTGACCAGCTGTAAAAAACATATCCACTTTTAGCGTGCATACATTTTAAATTCTAAAAACAGGTCATTATATTCTTGTGTTTTTTTAGGGCCTAAATCTTTGAACACTTGTAAATTACGCAATGTTTTTTCATCAGGATAAAATTGCTTATCTTCTTTTACTCTCTTTGGCAACAAAAGCTGTGCCTCGATATTGGGCGTTGCATATCCTACATATTCCGCATTTTGAGCAGCATTTTTAGGTTCAAGCATAAAATTGATAAATTTAAGGGCCGCTTTTTTGTTTTTAGCAGTCTTAGGAACAACAAAGTTATCAAACCACAAATTTGAGCCTTGTGTAGGCACAACATAATGCAAATGTGGATTGCTCTCCATCATTTCATGTGCTTCACCTGACCATGTCACTCCAATAGCTGCTTCATTCTGAATCATGTACATCTTCATTTCATCAGATATGATCGCCTTAATATTAGGACCTAAACTATCTAACTTTGTTTGTGCTAGACGTAATCTTAAGCTGCTCGTAGTGTTCATAGAATAGCCTAATGAAACTAAGGACATCCCCATTGCATCCCTAGCAGAGTCAACTAATAAAATTTGGTTGCGATATTTTTTAGACCACAAATCATTCCAGTTTTTAATAGAGCCTTTCTTAACGAATTTATCATTATAAACAATTCCCAATGTCCCCCAGAAGTAAGGAACGGAGTAATCATTATTTTGATCAAAAGATTTGTGCAAAAAACTCTTGCCGATATATTTCATATTAGGGATTTCTTTTTTATCTAATCGATCAAGCAAATGAGCTTTTAGCATCTTAGTAACCATATATTCAGAAGGAATAGTTAAATCGTAAGCTGTTCCTCCCTGCTTAATCTTGGTATACATCGCTTCATTTGAATCAAAAGTTTCATACACCACATGATAACCAGTTTGCTTTTCAAATTTTTTTACTAATTGAGGATCTAAATAATCACCCCAATTATAGATAATCAAATTTTGTCCGTTGCCTGCAACAGCTGGTTTTTCTAATCGATTTGCCCAAAATGCTAATCCTAAACAAGCTAGAAGAATTACTCCAATGGCAATGATAATCTTTTTCATTTGACCAATCCTCCTATTACTCTATGATTCTTGCGTCTACTCTTTTTAGTGGTAATAAAGTAATAGATTCCTACTAAAAGCAAAACAAACAGAAACATCACAGTACTCAAAGCATTAACTTCTAAATCAATTCCCTGACGTGCTCTTGAATAGATTTCTACAGATAAAGTCGAGAAGCCATTTCCAGTAACAAAAAACGTTACAGCAAAATCATCTAATGAATAAGTTAATGCCATAAATAGACCAGAAAAAATCCCTGGCATGATTGTTGGGATCAACACATGACTAAAGACTTGCCACGAATTAGCACCTAAATCCCGTGCAGCATCAATAAGAGAATAATCCATTTCATTAAGCCGCGGTAAAACCATCAATACCACAATTGGAATAGAAAAAGCAATATGACTAAGCAAAACAGAGCCGAAATTCAGTCCTATTCCCAATGCTGTAAAGAAGATCAAAAAACTAGCACCAATGATTACATCAGGTGAAACCATCAATACGTTATTCAAGGCTAAAGTAGCATTTTTATGTGACTCCTTTTTCATAGCACTAATCGCAATCGCACCAAATGTGCCAATAATTGTCGCAATCAAACTAGAGAGAAGTGCCAACAAAATCGTTTCTAAAAAGATAGCCAGCAAACGATTATCTTGGAATAAAGTTTGATAATGAGCAAAAGTAAAATGCTCAAATTTATTCATATTTTTGCCACTTGAAAAAGAAAAATATATCAAATAAAAAATTGGCACATACAATAACACTAATGTGAAAGAAAGATATATTCTAGCTATTAAATGCTTGTTTCTCATAGGTTAACCTTCTTTCTCTTAGTCTTTTTGTTGGTAAGGAGCATTACCACTATCATCAATACGATCAAAACCACGCCAATCGTGGCACCCATATTCCAATTCATAGTTGTCATGAAATACTCTTCGATTGCAGTACCCAAAGTAATTACCTTGTTACCACCGATTAATCGCGTCAACATGAAGAGCGATAGTGATGGAATAAAAATGGCTTGAACACCGCTTTCCACGCCAGGACGTGATAATGGCCATAGCACATAGCGAAATGTTTGCCACTTGCTTGCCCCTAAGTCTTCCGACGCTTGGATCACCGCTGGTGAAATTTCTTTAATCGCATTAAAAATTGGCAAAATCATAAACGGAATTTCAATATAAGTCGCAACAAAAACAAAGGCAAAGTCGGTAAACAAAATATTTACGGGACCGATTCCAAATAAATGTAAGAACTTATTAACTAAGCCATTATTACCTAAAATTCCAATAAATGCGTAAGCTTTTAGCAATAAATTTATCCAAGTTGGCAAAATAATTAATAAAAGCCATAACTGCTGATTCTTCATTTTAGTTAAAAAATATGCTGCAGGATACGAGATTAACAGGGTAATCAACGTAATTAAAAAAGCATACCAAAATGAATTAATCATCATTTTAAGAAAAGTACCATTCTTAAAAAATGTGACATAGTTGCTTAAAGTAAAACTATGACTGCTATCTGTGAATGAATACCATAAAATAAGCAAGATTGGCAAAATGACAAATAAGATAATCCAAGCCAAATATGGGACAAAAAAGAAAGCTTTCTTAGTTTTCATTTTCATCCCCCTCATATTTCTCTATCCGCGCATCAAAGTCTTCTTGACTTTCATTAAGCCGCATAACGTGAATATCTTCAGGATCAAAAAACAATCCTACTCGTTCACCCAATTTCACTCCATTAGTTGAATGAATCAGCCATTCATTTTCATTAGCATCAACAGCCTTAATTTCAAAGTGATCCCCCAAGAAAAGCTGTGTCTGGGCTGTAACAACAATATTGCCTTTTTCAGGCGCAACAATATCTAGGTCTTCTGGTCGAATCACTACCTCAACTTTTTCGTTTGGTTTAATTCCACCATCTGCGCACTTAAATTTATTGTTAGCAAATTCGACTTCGTAATCTTTGATCATTCGCCCTGATAAAATGTTGGAATCTCCAATGAAACGAGCAACAAAATCATTAACCGGCTCATCATAGATTGCAACAGGACTACCACTTTGCTGAATCATGCCATCGTTTAAAACAAAAATTTCATCACTCATAGAAAGGGCTTCTTCTTGATCATGCGTAACAAAAATAAAAGTAATCCCAAGTTTCTTTTGAATGGCTCTCAATTCAAATTGCATGTCTTTACGCAAACGCTTATCAAGAGCTGACAGTGATTCATCAAGCAGCAATACCTTAGGTTCATTAACAATTGCCCGGGCAATTGCCACACGCTGTTGTTGTCCACCACTAAGTTCTGATATTTCACGGTTAGCATATCCATCCAAACGAACCATATGAAGTGCTTCTTTAACCGCTGGTTTAATTTTGTCCATCGGCTGCTTTTTAATCTTTAGACCAAATGCAACATTTTCAAAAACATTTAAATGCGGAAAAAGCGCATAATTTTGAAAAACGGTATTAATATGACGCTTAGCTGCATCTAAATCTGTAATGTCTTTCCCATCGAAAAAGACTTGCCCACTACTGGGTTGTGAAAAACCAGCAATAATTCGCAAAATAGTTGATTTGCCGGATCCACTTGGGCCAAGCAAAGAATAAAACTTTCCTGATTCAATTGTTAAGTTAATATCCTTAAGCGCAACAAAACCATCATCATATTGCTTAGTAATGTGCTTTAATTTAATAATATCCATTTCCATCCCCACATGAAAAACAGCTACAAGTTTGATAGCCTGTAGCTTGTTTTAGTTACTCTTTTTTATTTTTCCTTACCGATAATTCTTACTTCCGTATGCAAATCAATATCGTATTTTTCTTTGATTACTTTTTGAATAAGATGGATCAAATTAAGGTAATCTGTCGCAGTAGCGCCGCCTTTATTAACAATAAAGCCTGCATGTTTAGTAGAATCTTGAGCACCACCAACTTGTTTCCCCTGTAATCCAGCCTTAATAATCATTGGCCCTACAAAGTGACCTGTCGGTCGTTTAAATACGCTACCACATGAAGGATATTCAAGTGGTTGCTTATACCGACGCAGTGCATTTAGATAATGCATATGATCTAAGATTTCTAACTTATTACCAGGAGTAAGTGAAAACGTAGCGCTAAGTACAATATCACCATTATCTTGAACTAAGGAATGGCGATAACTAAATTCCATTTCTTTATTGGAGTAGGTCTTAAATTCTCCTGCTCTTGTTAAAACCTTGACGCTTTCTACTACTTCTTGCATTTCACCGCCATAGGCTCCAGCGTTCATAAATACTCCGCCGCCTATACTGCCGGGGATGCCTGCCGCAAATTCCATGCCGCTTAATCCATGATGCGCTGCAGTAAAAGCAGTATCGACAATCTTTGCGCCTGCATCAGCTGTTACTTTATTATCTTTTACTTTTATTTCTTTTAAATCCGTTAAAATAATAACTAAACCATCTATTCCGCCATCGCGAATAATCAGGTTTGAGGCATTACCAATAATCGTTAATGGAATTTTATTTTCACGAGTAACTTTCACTAATTTTTCTACTTCATCAGTACTCTCCGGAAAAGCTAAGTATTCAGCTTCCCCACCAGTCTTAGTAAAAGTATATCTACTTAATGGAATTTGCTCTTTAATATTAATTCCCTGTTTTTTTAGATCAAGTAATTCCACAATTTTGCCTCCTTATAGTTTCTTGTTTTATTTTACATCATATAGAGCCTGGATTCACCCATAATAATGTGATACTTTATTTTCAAAGGAGAAAATTATGAATTTTATTGCAATGGATTTTGAAACAGCCAATCATTTTCCTGAAAGTGCTTGTTCACTAGCTCTAGTAATGGTTAGAGACAACAAAATCGTAGATCGTTTTTATACAGTAATTAATCCGCAAATGTCTTTTGATGCTCGTAACATTCAAGTACATCAAATTACCGCTGATGATGTTAAAAATGCGCCGACTATGGCTGAAGTTTGGCCTAAAATAAAAGGATTGTACCAACCAGGTATGTTGGTCGCTGCTCATAATGCTAGATTTGATACCAATGTCATGCGTCAAAGTTTAGCGCGTTATAACATTGAAGAACCACATTATTTGGTTATCGATACTTTGGCTACAAGCAAGTTATTTGAACCTGAACTGCCTAACCATAAGTTAGATACAGTTTCAGACGCTTTAGATGTAGAATTATGGCACCATCACAACGCCTTAAGTGACAGCGAAGCGTGTGCAGGGATTTTAATCAATCAGAATAAAAAATTCGGCGATGAAGCGATTAAAAATTTAATTTATCAAATTTAAAAAAATCTAGGACATGAATAATCCTAGATCTTTTTCATATTCAGTTAAAGCATCCTTAACCCATTCTTCATTGCGTTTGCCATGCGCATTTAACTCAACTACACGCTTGGTTGAATCCCAGCTGTCATCTACTCTAGTGATTGTTAATTGCAAATATTCATCAGGCAAATCATTCATTACTAATTGAGGCCATTCGATTACTACCAAGCCTGGTTCAGCAAGATAGCCATCTAAATCGATTGAGGACAAATCATCATTTTCCAAACGATAAAAATCCATATGGAAAAGTGGTAATTTAGCTTCACGATACTCACGCACAATAGTAAAAGTTGGGCTTTTAACTGGGCGATGTACGCCTAACGTACGACCTAAGCCTTGTGTAAGAGTTGTCTTACCTGCACCTAAATCTCCATTCAATAAAAGCAAATCATGAGGCTTAGCTGTTTTAGCTAAAGATGCACCTAATTTTTGCATCTCCTCTGCAGAATTAATTTCTAACTTAGTCATTATTTTTCATCCTTTGCTAAAGCTTGGGCAGCGGTAACAATTGCCAAGTCATAAATATCCTGTTCACTGCATCCACGAGATAAATCATTAACTGGTGCAGCTAGACCTTGTAAAATTGGTCCTACAGCAGTGAAACCACCCAAACGTTGAACCATCTTGTATGCGATATTTCCTGATTGAAGTTCTGGAAATACAAAGACATTTGCATGACCAGCTACTTTAGAACCAGGTGCTTTCTTTTCACCAACAGCTGGAACAAATGCGGCATCAAATTGCAATTCCCCATCTGCAGGAATTTCTGGATGATTCTTTTGGAACACTGCGGTTGCATCATGAACCTTATCAACCATTGGTCCTTCGGCAGATCCTTTAGTAGAAAAGCTTAAAAATGCTACTTTTGGATCAATTTCAGCCATCTTAGCGGTTAATGCTGATTGATAACCAATTTCAGCTAAAGTTTCTTTATCTGGTTCAATATTAATTGCACAATCGGCAAAAATGTATCTTTCATCGCCCTTTTCCATGACAAAGGCACCGGACACACGATGCATCCCTTCAGCCGCATGAATCAATTGCAAAGCAGGCAAAACAGTATTTGCAGTTGAATGAGCTGCACCTGATACCATTCCATCAGCTAAGCCCATCTTTACAAACATGGTGCCGAAATAATTTTCCTTAGCTAATTTTGCTCTGGCTTCAGCTTCACTAGTATCTTTTCTTCTAGCTTCTATAAATGCTTTTACCATTTCATCTAAATCTGCATAATTATTAGGATCATAAATTTTTACTCCGGCAAGATCCAAATTATTTTCTTCAGCTGTCTTGGCAATATTCTCTTTGTTACCAATTAAAATCGGTTCAATTATGCCGTCCTTGTTCAAATTAGAAACGGCAGTCAAGATTCTTAAATCATCGCTTTCGGGAAACACAATTCTCTTTTTATTTTTTGCTGCTTCAACTTGTTTTTTAAATAATGAAAATACGCTCATATATATACCTCTTATGCTAAATCAGATTTATTTACTGTTTCTGACAATTGCCAATCGATTGGCGTCTCGCCAAAATTAAGTAGTGCCGTATTACAACGTGAAAACGGACGCGAGCCAAAAAATCCTCTATCAGCTGAAAATGGACTCGGATGAGATGATTTTATAATAAAGTTCTTACTTTGATCAATTAATGGGATTTTATTCTGAGCAAATCTACCCCATAAAATGAAAACAACCTTTCCTCGCTCACTTAATGCCTTAATAGCGGTATCTGTTACATCTTCCCATCCTTTACCTTGGTGACCATTAGCATGGCCATAAGGGACAGTTAATACGGCATTCAAAAGCAATACACCTTGATCAGCCCATTTCTTTAAATAGCCATGGTTAACTGGACGTGCACCAACATCGTCATAAAGTTCTTTATAAATATTTCTAAGCGATGGTGGTAATGGTGTACCTGGCATAACAGAAAAACTCATGCCATTTGCCTGTCCTGGATTATGATATGGATCTTGGCCCAAAATCACCACTTTAGTTTTATTAAATGGCGTTAATTTAAAAGCAGTAAAAATATGATACATATCTGGAAAAATACGTTTAGTAGAATATTCTTCCTTCAAAAAATTATGCAATTCGTGATACTTATCACTTGCAAAAACTGGATCTAAAACCTTATCCCAGTCATTACCGATTAATTCTTTAGCCAAGTCTTACACCCTCTTTTCTAATCTCCTTTATGGTATCATTAATTTAATAGTAATTGGGAGGAAATTTTATGATCAAATTGGTAGCTTGCGATCTCGATGGTATATTATTTAATTCTGATATGTCCGTTTCTGAAGCAAATATTCAAGCTGTGAAAAATGCACAAGATAATGGCATTGAATTTTTAATTGCTACCGGTCGAGCTCCACGTGAATCTCGTGCCATTCTAAAGGATGCTGGTTTGCACACGGGTTTTATTAATTTAAATGGGGCCTTAGTTTTTGATGAAGACGGTAAATTAATGGTCAAACATAAGATTCCCACTTATAAAGCCTTAGAAATAGTTGAATTATTGCATCAAGCAGGATTTTATTTTGAAATAATCACCGCTGATCAAGTTTACACTGAAGATTTAAACCAACGTATCTCTAATGTAGCTCATTTAATGGTTGACCTGAATCCTTTGCTTGATTTCAAGCAGGCAGTTGCAATTTCTGCAGGAAACAAGACTATTATGAATATGAAGCAAGTTGACCATTTTGAAGATTTATTACATGATCCTGAGGTTGAAGTGATGAAAATCATTGCATTTGATTCACGTGGTCATGAAGCTTTTGATAATGTTAAAAAAGAAGTAGCGCAAATTGGAGATTTAGTTGTTACTTCAAGTTCATCATCTAATATTGAAATTAATGCTCAGCAAGCACAAAAAGGTATTGCCTTACTCGACTATGCTAAGCTAAAAAATATTAAGTGTGATGAAATTGCCGCTATTGGAGATAATCTCAACGATGAAAGCATGATTCAAGAAGCTGGAATAGGTGTAGCGATGGGTAACGCTGTTCCAGTAATAAAAGGATTAGCACAAATTACTACTAAAACTAATAATGAAGACGGTGTAGCTTATATCTTAAATCAATTTGTAAAGGAAAATAAACAGGATCAGAGGTGACAAAGTATGTTGTTCTGGCTAGAACTTAATCAAGAAAAAGATTATGGTCAAATTCCTGTGATCAATCCTAAGGGAAAAATTGAATTTATTATTCAAGGTAATCTTGATAATCCAAATCATACTTTATATCTATATGACACCAATAGAAATGAAATTGGGCGTTTATTTACTGATGGTACAGGATTGATTGCGTCCTTCACGATCGACGTAGTAGATCATTCTTTAGTTAGTGTTAAAAAGCTTAACACTCCTAATACCAACATATTTTATTTAACTCAATTAAAATATATTGTTACGGGAAGCATTAAGCGAGGAACTTATACTTTTAGATCTGGCTTTAAGAGTATTGCCAATGTTAAAACAATCGTGGCAGAACACGGCGTTGTTTTAACTTGCAATATCACTAAGCCAGAGGACATTCCATTTATCTTACTCACTTCAGTATTATTTACTCAATGGCATGTCACTCCCTTAAAATTGCCAACATTTCCACCAATTGCCAAAAAGTTGGAAATAAATCCTAATTAAATAGAAAAAACCGTTATGAAAGATCTTCATAACGGTTTTTCTAGAAAGTGATATAGATATAGATGTATCTTCTGCCATAAAGTTTGTATTTATTAAGTAATAAGGAATTATTAGGCAGAGACTGAATAATGAAGGTTTACTCTGTATTATTTCAACCTCCATTACCTATTATACTTTTTTAGATAAAAAATACAAAGGTTAGATGTTATTATTTATCAATGTATTTCCTTACATTTGGGCATAAGTAGCAGCTTTTAGTTTTATTGTCTGTTATTAAATGCATACAAAAAGGAACTTCTTTATGTAAGAAGTTCCTTTTTAGTAATCAAATTAGTCTTGGTAGTTTACCAATTCTAAGTATGATTCAGGCTTAAGTGAAGCACCACCAACTAAGCCACCGTCAATGTCAGGCTTTGACATTAATTCCTTAACATTAGCTGGCTTTACAGAACCACCGTATTGAATACGAACGTTTTCTGCAGTTTCTTCGTTGTACAAGTCCTTAACAGTTTCACGAATAGTCTTGCACATTTCTTCAGCTTGGTCTGATGAAGCAGTCTTACCAGTACCAATAGCCCAGATTGGTTCATAAGCAATAACAAGGTTTGAAACTTGTTCAGCAGTAAGACCATCTAAAGCAGCCTTAATTTGACCAACAACCCAGTCTTTTTGCTTGTTTGCTTCACGGGTTTCAAGTGATTCACCACAGCAAATAATTGGCTTTAAGCCATTAGCAAAGATTGCCTTAGCCTTCTTGTTAATGTCTTCATCAGTTTCGTGGAAGTAGCCACGACGTTCTGAGTGACCAATAATTACGTAGTCCATACCCATTTCTTTCAAGACCTTAGGTGAAGTTTCACCGGTGTAAGCACCTTCATCTTCAAAGTAACAGTTTTCAGCACCGATGTGTAAGTTTGAGCCCTTAGCTGCTTTTCTTAAAGCATCAAGGTCAACTGCAGGTGCACAAATAAGTGATTCTACCTTACTTGGATCTGGCAACTTGTCCTTAACAGCGTCAACGAATTCAGTAGTTTGTTCTGGATTCATGTGTAACTTCCAGTTACCAGCAATAATTGGTGTACGACTCATTAGTCTATTATCTCCTTAGCTAAAATTACTTGTCTTGTACGCAAGCGATACCTGGCAATACCTTACCTTCAAGGTAGTTAAGTGAAGCACCACCACCAGTTGAAATGTGGCTGATCTTAGGTGCGATACCCAATTGCTTAGCAGCAGCAGTTGAGTCACCACCACCGATAATAGTAGTTGCGTCAGTAAGGTTTGCTAATGCACGACCGATTTCCAAAGTACCTTCTGCGAAATTAGGCATTTCGAAAGCACCCATTGGTCCATTCCAAACAACAGTCTTAGCATCCTTTAAGATGTCCTTGAACTTAGCAATAGTCTTAGGACCAATGTCAAGACCCATCATGTTGTCAGGAATGTCATCACCAACAACTTCACGTGAAGCATCGTTTGAGAATTCAGTTGCAGCTACGTTGTCAACTGGAAGAACGATCTTGTCGCCAGCCTTTTCAAGCAATTCCTTAGCAAGGTCTACCTTGTCAGCTTCAAATAATGATTTACCGATCTCGTGACCTTGAGCTGCTAAGAAGGTGTAAGCCATACCACCACCGATTAAGATGTGGTCTGACTTAGGAATCAAGTTGTTGATAACACCGATCTTGTCTGAAACCTTAGCACCACCCAAGATAGTTACGAATGGGTGTACAGGATTGTCAACAGCGTCACCTAAGTACTTGATTTCCTTTTCAAGTAAGTAACCAGCAGCTGCAGGCTTACCATTTTCCTTCATTGCAGTAGCAATACCAACGTTTGATGCGTGACTTCTGTGAGCAGTACCAAATGCGTCGTTTACAAACATGTCACCAAGGCTTGCCCAGTATTCGCCAAGCTTAGGATCGTTACCTGATTCACGCTTACCAAAGTCATTGTCGATATCTTGGAATCTAGTGTTTTCAAGAACAACAACGTCGCCATCCTTCATGTTGTTGATAGCGTCTTCAACTTCTTTACCTTCGTTTGATGGTACAAAAGTTACAGGCTTCTTAAGAAGTTCACTTAAACGTTCAGCAACTGGCTTTAATGATAATTCCTTCTTATCAGCATCTGACTTAACACGGCCCAAGTGACTAAGTAAAATAGCCTTACCACCATGTTCAATGATGTACTTGATAGTTGGAAGTGCAGCAACGATACGGTTGTCATCACCGATAACGCCGTCCTTAATAGGAACATTGAAGTCTACACGTACTAAAACCTTTTTGCCTTTAACATCAAGATCGTCAACGATTAATTTAGCCATTATAATCCTCCGATTATTTTGATATTTTTCCTTCAAAAAAAGGCGGAAGGAAGAATCTCCCTCCGCCTTCTCAATTACCACTTAACTATAATCAGTTAATTTAAATTAATGATTAAAGAGTAGCAAAGTGTAATAAAGTACGAACCATTTGGCAAGTGAATGAGTATTCGTTGTCGTACCAAGCAACAGTCTTAACTAATTGCTTGTCACCTGCAGTAGTTACCATAGTTTGAGTTGGGTCAAAGATTGAACCAGCAGTCATGTTCAAAACATCGCTTGAAACAATGTGGTCACCATTGTAAGCAAATGCTGGACTTTCGTACTTCTTCATAGCTTCGTTAACTTCGTCAGCAGTAACCTTCTTGCTCAAGATTGATACTAATTCAGTTTCTGAACCATCTGGAACTGGAACACGTTGTGCGTGACCGTTCATCTTACCGTTCAAGTTTGGCAATACTAAACCAATAGCCTTTGCTGAACCAGTAGTATGAGGAATAATGTTTTCAGCAGCAGCACGAGCATCTTGTTCCTTACCACTACGTGCAGGACCATCCAAAGTCATTTGAGTACCAGTGTATGCGTGGATAGTAGTCATAGTAGCAACTTCGATACCGAATTCCTTGTCCAAAGCGTTAGCCATTGGTGCAAGTGAGTTAGTAGTACATGAAGCAGCTGAAACAATCTTATCGTCAGCAGTCAAAGTGTTTTCGTTTACTGAGTAAACGATAGTCTTCAAGTCGTTACCAGCTGGAGCTGAGATCAATACACGCTTAGCACCTGCGTCAAGGTGAGCTTGTGACTTAGCCTTGCTAGTGTAGAAACCAGTACATTCAAGAACAAAGTCAACACCATCGTTCTTAACCCATGGGATGTTTTGTGCTTGTGGTTCAGCGTATACGTGGTACTTCTTGCCGTCAACTACGATAGCGTCTTCAGTTGATGAAACTTCGTGGTTGAAAGTACCATGAGTAGTGTCGTACTTAAGTAAGTAAGCAAGCATTGATGGAGTAGTCAAGTCGTTAATAGCAACAACTTCGATATCCTTACTCTTTTCGCCTAAATCCATAATACGACGGAATGCTAAACGACCGATACGGCCGAAACCGTTAATACCAATTTTAACTGTCATAATCTAAAAGTCCTCCTTAAGAACTATAAACAACAATTTATTTTAAACGGGATTTTATTTCCCCTTTAAAATCATATTTGAGGCACCTTCATCAGTAATTAACCAGGTTTGATGAGGTGCATTTGGCATATATGCTTTGATTGCCTTGGCTTTTCTTGCACCACAGGCAAAGGCAAATATGTGGGGTATTTTGTATAAGTTCTCAAACTGTAATCCAACCTGGGTGATACGGTCGACAACCTTGCCATTTTCATCGAAGAAACACCCGAAACATTCGGTGACGGCCTTCTTTTCGCGAAGCTCGGAAAGTCTAATTGAATTATATCCTCTTCGCTGTGCCATTTCTTGGGCTAACCCAATGCCATGAATCACAGCATCGCTTTGCGAAATATCTTGCAGAACATCCGCAATCGAGGATTCACGTATCAAAGATTTATACGCTGCATCTGAAACTTGTTCAGGTAAATACAATGTTTTGTAAGTACCCGAGGTTTTAGCTGCCATTTCTTGGACGATTGTATTACTTTGTGTTTCTACATTTTCGCCCAAGGCTCCTCGACCGGGAACAAATTCTAACTGGCGGTTATTTCCTAAACTAGGAGATAAATACTTAGCGGATTTTGCTAAAGCCGCTCCACCTAGAATTGTAACTATTGAATGACCTAATGGCAAGAGTAAATTTAATGCTGAACTTAACTCTTCCCCCATCTCTTCATAAACGCGATCTTGTAAATCAGCATTGCCAGGCACAATCAAGGTTCTTTCGATCCCTAGCTTCTTAGCTAATGCCAATTCCGTTTCACCCGCATTAAAGAGACGATCAATCAACGGACCTGCATCTTGTAATGTCTTCTTGCCCTTTTCAGTTAAGAACATGCCGAAACTTTTAGTTTCAATCAAACCTAACTGACTTAAATATTCAGTCTCAGTTCTTACATTTCTCTCTGAAAGCCCTAAATGCTGAGCCACGCTTCTCCGCCCAATTGGTGCATGAAGTGCTATCTGCTCAAGGACAAGATACCTTTGTCGAAGAATCTTTAAGACGTCGGGAACGAGCGCTTCGAGCAAAGAAAAGTCCGAATTCATCGTTCCCTCCTTTTCCTGGGACAATGTGTGACCATATCTGTGTCGATTGCTGTCCCAGAATACTTAAAAATATAAGAGAAACGTATAACTATCTCAAATTCATACATTTCCCAATCGACACTGTTAGTATACCAATGTATTTTTCGTAATTCAAGAAAAAGATGTGCTATTTAAAAAAAATTGTAAGGCTTACAAAATCATTTTTATTTAAATTATTTTTCTGTTATACTAGAAGTTGCGTAACTTGGGTCCTTAGTGTAATGGATCGCACGTAAGATTCCGGTTCTTAAAATCTGGGTTCGACTCCCAGGGGACCCATACAAAAAAAGCTAGAGCAATTGCTCTAGCCTTTTTGCTTACTATTTAAAACTTACCAGAAGTCAATTCAGCACGTTGTGCAAATTGTACATACAATCTTGAACCAGTTGCTGACATACCTTCAATTTCACGCTTAGTGTTAAAGTGATAATGCTTTTGTGCTGAACCACTTTCACTTACCTTAAAGATGTTGTCATTAAAGCCAATGAAGAAGTGACCATCACCATATGCAAAGCCTTGAACTAGTGAATTAGAAATAAATGTACCTTCAGTTGCACCAACTTCAGTAGCGTTCCAAGTGTCGCCATCTCTAGTTAGCTTCCAGTATTCATAACAATTGTGACCACCATTGTGGAACAAAGCATACATAGTATCGTCACCACAAACGTAGCGTTATGAATGTAATGGTTGTCTGAAATTCTAAATGTCCAAATCTTGTTGATCTTCATATCACTCTTGCGGATTTGCAAAATTTCTTCTGAAGCAGGACCATTATTGTATTTATTGTGATTAGCTAAAACATAAATGTAATTAGATGAAGAACCTAATGATTGACCGTGACCTAATTTAATGTATGGACTTACTTTAATATTCTTAGCATATGACTTAAAAGTGCTCCACTTCATAGTGGTTAAGTTTTGTGTAGCATATTTACTCTTTAAAGCATTTAAATTATATGAAACTAAGTGTCCATATTGACTATTGCTGCTTGTAAATAATGAAGTAGTGAAGATGCCATTATTAACTGTCATATCTTCAGGAATTACACCAACTTGGCCCATTACATCCCCAGCTTGCCGTACCCTAAACTCAAAAATCTAGGTTGGAATAAACAGGTTCTAAGAGTCAAGCCATTGCTCTTAAATGTGTTGCTGGTAGTTTCTGAACGGTATCCATATGCACGATTCCAGTTTCTAGATGAACCTTTTGAACCACCATTCCAAGTAGAAGTAGTCTTAAAGGCCTTCTTTGGAGTAACACTTGGAGAAGCCATATCGCCATCATGAACATCGATATCAACTTCTGCCTTTGCCTTGCCATAACTATAAGTTACCTTGCCTGGGTTAGTACTTACATATTTTCTAGAAACATGCACCTTGTTAGGATTAAATGCTGTACCGTGTGCATCTGTAGCATAGTTAATAGCATCTCTAGTTGGGAAACTATAGCTGCTGTTCTTAACTAAACTTACTTCGTTAGCAACAGAAATTTGGTTGCGAGCGAAGAACTTTTCACTTACCCAACCAACGTTTCGACCATCAACAATGATCTTCCCCCCTTTCTTAGTTGATCTAGATTCTTTTGATTGAATTTGACCATGCTTAAAATATTTGGTTGAAGTAAATTTGCCACTTGGGCCTTTACTTGAAACATTGTGATAGATTGCATAATTACCATTACCTGCTATTTTAGTAACAGCCTTGCCATAGCTTTTAGCTTGAACAGTACTTGCTTGACCATTAATAGTCAATAAACTTCCAGCAAGCAATAAACCAGCTAAAATCAACTTTTTATTGTTTTTAATTCATTTTTTCTCCTTAAAAACAATATATGCACATATCATAGCACCAATTTATCAAAAATGGACCGTTATTTATTAAAAACAAATTAATATAAGGGCACGCTAATGACATTGCTATATAATGAAAAAGTACAAAATTTTTATAGGAGTGTTTTTATGGTCGAATCACAAAACAATTCCAAAAAGATGATGTGGACTACTCTGGCAATGATGGCTTTCTCCACTGTTTGGGGATTTGGTAACGTTGTCAATGGGTATGTCTACTTTGACGGAACAAAGGTCATCTTTAGTTGGATAGTCATGTTTCTTCTCTACTTTGTTCCCTACGCACTTATGGTTGGTGAATTAGGTGCTACATTTAAGAATGCCGAAGGTGGGGTTTCATCTTGGGTAAACGCCACAATGGGTGCAAAATGGGCTTATTACGCTGGTTGGACTTCTTGGGCTTGCCACGTAGTATATATCTCAAGCAAAGGTACCGGTGGCCTGAGAGCAATGGCTTGGGGCATTTTTGGCAACACTAGATGGTATGACAGTTTGCCTACTGCTTGGACTCAATTTGCAACCTTGGTTATATTCTTATTCTTCTGCTGGGTAGCCAGTCGCGGAATTCCCGTATTAAAAGGATTGGCTACTGTTGCGGGATCGTCGATGTTCATCATGTCAATCTTATTTATTATCATGATGTTTGCTGCTCCAGCCATTAACCCAGGAGCAGACTTTTACCACATTGATCTTAATTGGAAGAATTTAATGCCAACTTTCAATGTCAAATACTTTACTTCTCTTTCGATTTTAGTATTTGCCGTTGGTGGTTGTGAAAAGATTTCTCCTTATGTTAATAAGGTTAAGGATCCATCCAAGAACTTCCCTAAGGCAATGATGGCATTAGCAATCATGGTTATGGTATCAGCAATTTTAGGTACCTTTGCTATGGCATTGATGTTTGATCCAAAGGTCGTTAATGCCAATTTGAATGAATACATTTCCAATGGTGCTTACATGGCCTTTCAAAAATTGGGCGAATACTATCACGTTGGTGGCTTATTCATGTACATCTATTCATGGTGTAATGTGATTGGTCAATTCTCAACTTTAGTAATTAGTATTGATGCACCACTTAGAATGCTTTTGGGAAGCAAAGAGGCAAAAGAATTTATCCCTAAAGGCTTATTCAAGCTTAACAAGCATGGTGCCTACATTAATGGTATTTGGATGATTGTTGTTTTATCAGGTGGTTTAATTGCTATTCAAGCATTTGTTCCTAACGCACAAGCTGTAATGGCTCAATTAGTTAAGTTAAACTCAACTACTATGCCACTTCGTTACCTTTGGGTATTTGCAGCTTACATTGCTTTGAGAAAGCATCAAAAATCATTTGAAACTACTTATCAAATGACCAAATATCAAGGCTTAGCATATACCGCGGGTATTTGGTGTTTCTTAGTTACTGCAGCATGCTGTATTTTCGGTATTTATTCACCAGATCCATTTACTTTAATGCTTAACATTTTGCCACCAATCATTTTAATTGCATTGGGATTGATTCTTCCTGGTATTAAAAAATATCAAGAAGCAAAGGCCAATTAAGGTATAGATGTATAGATATATTAAAAAGACCGTTGACAGCGGTCTTTTTTTATTTTTTAATTTCATTTAGATTAAAAATGAGGTGGAAAAATATGACATTACCTTTTAAAACTGTTGCAGTTGACATGGACGGAACATTCTTAGATGACCGTAAGCAATTCAATCATGAACAATTTGATCAAATACTTACAGAATTAGAGAAAAGAAACGTCCATTTCATTGTAGCTTCTGGACGTCCGTACACCAGATTAAAACAAGACTTTGGCGATTTTGCGGAACGCATGGATTTTGTTTCATTGAACGGTTCTATGCTTGTTGTTAATGGTGAAACTGTTGCTTCTTACCCATTAAAGCGTGAAACTGCACTTAGTCTGCTCAAAGAGGTCAGTGATAAATATGGCAAAGTAGCTCCTATGGTCTTTGAAACTGATGTAGCATACTTTCATAGAGCAATTCCTAAGACTGAACGTGACTTTTTAGCATACTTTGCTGGACAAAGCGCAGTCGTTGATCACTGGGAAGATTTGCCTAAAAAAGATATCTTGCAAATCACTTTTAGTTTAGACAATTCTAAAGCTCCAGAAATTGAAAAAGAATTCAATGCAAACCATGAACAAAAGATTTCTGCATTTGGATCCGCCAATACTGCTATTGATACTAACGTGTATGGCATTAACAAGGGTGCTGGTTTAAAACATCTATTAGCCAAATTAAACTTAACCGGTGACGATCTAATCGCATTTGGTGATGGCGGTAATGATATTGCCATGCTTGATTTTGCCAAATACTCATATGCTATGGCCAATGGGATGCCAATTGTTAAAAAGCACGCTAAATATATTGCACCAGCTAATACTGAAAATGGAGTTTTCAGAGTACTGCAAAAATACTTAGATGCTGATAAATAGATAACACAAAAAGGCAATGAACTTAAACGTTCATTGCCCTTTTTAATGAATAAATTATTTAGTTAACTTTTCTGTACTTTCAAGTAATTCAGCACGTTGAGCTAAATTCATGTAAAGTCTATTGTTTGAAACAGCAATACCTTCAATTTCACGACCAGTGTGGAATTGATAAGTATCCTTAACTTCACCATCACGAGCAATCTTAGCAATTACATCGTTAAATGCAAGATAGAAGTTGTCATTCTTAGGATCATATGCAAAACCTTGAGTATAAGTATTTGAAACAATACCAGTCTTAGTTGCACCTAACATAGTTGGGTACCAGTTATCACCTTTACGGTTGAATTTCCAGTATTCAGTTTGGTCTTTTTGCTTATTGTAAAGAGTAGTGTACATCTTATGATCATCTACAACGACACCATTATGGAAGTAACGACCTTCTGAGTCACTACCATTCCAGCATTTAAATGTCCAAATCTTGTTAATGCACATATCACTCTTACGGATTTGAAGTAATTCTTCTGATCTGTTGCTCTTATATGATGTCTTGTTATCATAGTTAACTACATAAATATACTTATCAGTTGCACCCATAGCTTGACCGTGGCCGATTGGAATATATGGACTTACCTTAATGTTCTTAACGTAAGAATTAAACTCCTTTTGAGACATATCAAGCAAGTATTGACCATTAAATGCATTAGTTAAATGGTTCAAATTATAGCCAACGATGTGACCATTAGAAATCTTAGTGCTGCTGAGCAAACTACTGTAAAGCCAACCATCTGACATGGCAATACCTTCTGGAATATGACCTACACGATTAATGTAATCGTCGTCTTTAATATCTCTAGCAACGCTAAGCAAAACTGGTTGGAAGTAGCGAGTCTTGAAAGTCATATTACTGTTATCAGTAGTGTAACTATGCTTTGACTTATCTGGAGCAAAGTCGGTCTTAGTTACATAGTTAGAAGAACTACCGTAGTAAGTCTTCCAAGACTTCAAATCACCACTAAATGGCTTGGCTTGCACGCTATCTGCATCAGCTACACCTTCTTTGGTGCTCTTTCTTACAGTAACCTTAACAGTGGCCTTAGCACTACCATAGCTATACTTCACTTTATAAGTGCCAGGTTCGGAACAATCAATTGCATCTTCAGAAATTGTAATATCTTGAGTTGGAATTACAGTTCCCATGTGGTTAGTTACGTAACTAACAGCATCTTCTGGAGCAAAATCAGAATGACTATTTCTTACTAAGCTTACGGTCTTAGGTACAGCAATTTTATTTCTAGTAAACCAGTTTTGGTTAACATATCCTACCTTACGGCCATTAACATAAATACGCCAATAAGTACCATGTTGGGTTTTAATTCGTTGATCTGATTGAATATGAGCATATTGATAATCACTAGCACTGGCAAGTTTCTTTACAGGCTTACCATTCTTAATGCTCTTATAAACACCATAATTTCTGTTACTACCTACTTTAACCATCAAATCGTAAGAAGTACTGGTTTGAACTGGTTCTTTTTTATCGGTTGAACTATCTTTAGTCTTGTCTGCTTTAGCAGTTGTCTTAGAATTAGTAGCAAAAACAGGATTAGAATAACCCATTAATAAACCAACACTAAGTGCAACAGCTGATGTTGCAGTTAAAATCTTATTCTTATACTTCAAGCTTGTCCTCCTACAATATTACAACAGTAATCTACATTATATATTATAATATATAAATAATATTCTCAATTATAATATATAAATAATATTCTCAAAAATACAATTTGAATACACGTAGATCTCTTTATTTGACACTTTTATTACGAAGTGATTTAATTAGCACAGTACTTAAAAGAGTGCTAATTTAATTAAGAAATAAATTTAGGAGGCAAACATATGCTAGTACCTACAGTTATTGAACAAACTGCTCGTGGCGAACGCGCTTACGACATTTACTCACGCTTATTAAAAGATAGAATTATTATGTTGAGCGGCGAAATTAACGATCAAATGGCTAACTCAATTATTGCTCAATTGCTTTTCCTTGATGCACAAGACAACACTAAGGATATTTCACTTTACATCAACTCACCAGGTGGTGTTATTACTTCTGGCCTTGCAATCATGGATACTATGAACTTCATTAAGTCAGACGTATCAACTATTGCAATTGGTATGGCTGCTTCAATGGCTTCTATTCTTTTGACTAGTGGTACTAAGGGCAAGCGTTTTGCATTGCCTAACTCAACTGTCCTTATCCACCAACCTTTAGGTGGTGCTCAAGGTCAACAAACTGACATCCAAATTGCAGCTAACGAAATTTTAAAAAGTCGTAAGAAGATTAACGAAATCTTACACGAAACCACTGGTCAACCATTAGAAAAGATCCAAAAGGATACTGAACGTGATAACTACTTAACTGCTGAAGAAGCTAAGGAATATGGTTTGATCGATGAAATTATGGTTAACAAGAAGTAATCATTAATTATATTTAAAAAAGAGGATTTGCATTTTGCAAATCCTCTTTTTCTATTCTTTTAAAGTTTCAGCTAATTCATGTAGCTTTTTAAATCGGTGATTAACACCAGATTTTGAAATTGGTCCGTCTGGAATTTGGTCCGCTACCTCTTTTAAAGTTAGTTCTGGATGAGCTAATCTAAAACGTGCTAAAATCTGTAGTTTTTCTGGTAAGCTGTCAATTCCCTTTTCTTTTTGAATCAACTGAATATCTTCAACCTGCTTGGCTGAAGCCGAAGCTGTTTTTTTCATATTAGCTGTATCGCAATTGACCAAACGATTAACTGAGTTGCGCATATCACGCATAATTCGTAAATCTTCAAAATTGAGCATAGCATTTAATGCACCCACCACATGCAAAAAATCACCAATCTTAGCTGCTTCTTTAAGATAAACGATATAGCCTCGCCGACGTTTAGTCATCTTAGCATTCA
The DNA here is from genome assembly GCF_046109915.1 of Lactobacillus helveticus. Taxonomy (NCBI): domain Bacteria; kingdom Bacillati; phylum Bacillota; class Bacilli; order Lactobacillales; family Lactobacillaceae; genus Lactobacillus; species Lactobacillus helveticus. The sequence goes on from NZ_CP151471.1 coordinate 995,855, forward strand.
AATAAAAATACTCATTCATTAACTTAGCTAAATCTTCATTATGATCTTCATAAGTTGAATAAATTTCTAAGTGATATCTACTAGTTTCAGGGTTATTAACACTGCCGCCAGCTAAAAATGCGCCTCTAAGATACGACATCGCACCTTCACTGGATTTCATAATCCTTTGAGGAATTCTGGTAACCAATCCTTTAGCTGGATCCCAAATATTTAAATTTTCTAATATCTTTTGCACATCGCGATTAAGCCGAACCAAATATTGGTTATTCTTTTTTAATTTCATCTTACGAGAAACAATTAACAATGGTTCAATTCCATATGCCACTTTAATTAATTTGAAAATTCGACGTGCAATAGCGGGATTTTCTGTAGTGATATCTAAACTAAATTGATGATCATGAAGATTTAAAACTCCATTCATCCGCAAAAAAGCAGCTAACTCCGCTTTAGCATGTTCCGGATGCACCTCAAGCGAAGTTAGCTCCTTTTTGACTTCACTAGCATAACTAGCCATTATTTTCCTTCATTCTTTTACGTGACATTGCCTCAAATGCCAAATTCATTATTTCTTTTGCTACTTTTTCTCCATCATGAAAGACCAAGCCGTGACGTTGATCAATAAAATCATCAGTAATTACTCGACACTCTTGTGCTCTTAATCCATTAAAATCATTCTTAACCGGTTCAAGATAAGCATCATAATCTTCAGGATGGAACTTGCTCATATCAATTTTTGCCCCGTTGACCAAAGCTGTGTTGATATAATTTCCTCCTAAATGACGATTGATCACTTCAACGTGTTCTGCATCGCTAAAGTGATCCGTTTCTCCACGTTGAGTCATGATATTGCAAATATAAATTACTTCAGCTTCAGTTTCTCGAACTGCTTCACCTAAGTTAGAAATCATTAAATTAGGCAAAATCGAAGTGAATAAACTGCCGGGCCCTAATACTACAGCATCTGCCTGCATAATTGAAGCCAATACTGGCAAAACAGCTTTAGGCGTAGCTTTTGAATTAGTATCAGTTACCCAAACACGTTTAATTCGTTTGTCTTTAGATGTGATTTCTGTTTCTCCTGCTTCTGTTGTCCCATCCACAAATTCAGCATTTAAAGTTAAAGGCTCATTAGAAGCGGGGAATACATGGCCGTCTACTTTCATCATTTTAGATAAAGATTGAACAGCATCAAAAATATTGCCCTGCATTTCATTTAATGCGGCGATAATCAAATTACCAATGGCATGGCCCGAGAAGAATGCATCAGATGAATCAAAACGATATTGGAAAATATCTTTTTCTTCTTGTGGCAAATCACTCAAAGAAACCAACACGTTTCTAATATCACCTGGTGGAACAACGTTTATAAAATTCCGAATAGAACCAGATGAACCACCATCATCGGATACTGTAACAATGGCAGTAATTTCCGCATTTTGATCTTTCAGCGCATTCAAAATAACTGGTAAGCCAGTACCACCACCGATAACTACTACCCGCGGACGTCTACCTTTAATTACGCGCACAATTCGCGTTTCTCCATATGACATCGCGATATACCTACTTTCTAATGTAGCGACTTACCTCACGGTGAGTAATATCGACTGGATATTTTTTAGATAAGTCACGAGCAAGTTGTTGTGCAATTGATACGCTACGATGTTGACCACCAGTGCAACCAATTGCAATTGTTAATTTTTCTTTTCCTTCTTTAATATAACCAGGAATGGCAGTTTCCAATAAATCCAATAATTTTTGGTAGAAAACCTGCGTCTCTTTCTTATTCATTACATAATCAAAGACACGCTTATCTAATCCTGTAAATGGGCGCAACTCTGGAATATAAAATGGATTAGGCAAAAAACGCACATCCATTACAATATCCGCATCAATTGGCATGCCATATTTAAAACCGAATGACATTACTTCAATTGAAAATGGTTGACGCTTGCGATCACTAAACGTATTAATTAACTTCTGTTTTAAATCTTTAGTTGATAAATTAGACGTATTAATGATGTAATTTGAACGATTCTTTATTGGCATCAAAATACGACGTTCTTCTTGAATGCCATCTAATAGACGTCCCTTGCCATTATTAGCTAACGGTGGAAGTCGTCTAGTTTCTTTATAACGTGCCACTAATACATCATCTGAGGCATCCAAGAATAGAATGGTTGCTTGAACGTTGCCATTATCTTCTAGTGAATTTACCTCATCTAATAAATCTGTATAAAAAGTTTTAACACGTAAATCAATTACTACTGCTACCTTGTGGAAGTCGTTTGAATTATAATCCCAAAAACTTCCCAATAATGTTGGTGGCAAGTTATCAACTACGAAGTAGCCCATATCTTCTAAATCATGAGCCACAACAGTCTTACCTGCCCCACTCATTCCTGTAACAATTAATAATTGTTTCTTATCATCAGCCATTGTTGACCCTCCTTCTGTAAATTATATCATACCGGGTGTTCTATTATAGTGCAAAAAAAGAGACCATCATGGCCTCTTTTTCATAATTATTAACGGTGCATAAATGCAACGACTATTTCGTTGATACCAAATACCAACAACCAAAATGCAACTAACCATACTAAGCTTAATGCCGCAAAAAGTGGGTTAAAGATCAAGAAAATAGCAATAACTAAACTTAAGATATTCAAAACTAAGTTAAAGATAAAGTAACCTGTTGAAAAGTCACGCAAGTGCCATGAAAAGGCAATTCCGACAGCTGAGTCAACAAAGAACCAAATTGCAAATAAATATGCAATAATTAATCCACCAATATCATATGAGCATAAGAATAAAATACCCACGATGATATCTAAGATACCTGAAATAAGTGCTACCCAACTACGTGCAAAGAAAGCACGGAAACGTGAATAACCAGCTAGCCATACTAAACCTTGCAAAATTGACAAAATACCAAAGATTAGCACAAATGCGTGCAATCCCTTAGCTGGATGTCTAAGTAGCAAAAAAGCAACAACAACCATTAATACACCAGCGATAAAGGCGCCCCAATCGAAGCCGCGATTATCTCTAGAACTTGAAAAAATGTCCATTATTCGTCCTCCTTGGTGCCTATTTTACACTTATTCAAGGACAGAAACACTTACACTCTACTTTTTATTTTTCTGCATCCCTAGTTAATTTAGTATCACGCTTTAAAACCGGCTTTAAATATTGACCAGTATAGCTCTCTTTTACCTCAGCTATTTCTTCAGGCGTTCCTGTAGCAACAACATTGCCGCCACCTTCACCGCCTTCAGGTCCTAAATCAATAATCCAATCGGCATTTTTAATCACGTCTAAATTATGTTCAATTACTAAAACGGTATTTCCTTCATCAACTAAACGCTGCAGAACTTCAAGCAAACGTTTAATGTCGTCAGCATGCAAACCTGTCGTTGGTTCATCCAAAATATAGAAATTCTTACCAGTTGACAGTTTTTGCAACTCTGCCGCTAACTTCATTCTTTGGGCTTCTCCACCAGATAAAGTTGTAGCAGATTGACCTAATTTAACATAGCCTAACCCTACATCGACAATGGTTTGCAGTTTACGTGCAATTTTAGGAATATTTTCAAAGAACTTGCATGCTTCATTAATTGTCATATCAAGCACTTGAGCAATATTCTTTTCACGATAAGTTACTTCCAAAGTTTCTGAATTATAACGGTTGCCGTGACAAACCTCACATGGAACATACACATCTGGCAAGAAGTTCATTTCGATCTTAATAATTCCGTCACCATGACATGCTTCGCACCGGCCGCCTTTAACGTTAAATGAAAAACGTGCTTTAGTATAGCCTCTCATCTTAGCTTCATTTGTTTGGGCAAAGAGCGTACGAATATCATCAAATACACTGGTATAAGTAGCTGGGTTACTGCGTGGAGTACGTCCAATAGGACTTTGATCAATATCGATTATTTTTTCAATATTCTTATACCCACGAATCGACTTATATTTGCCTGGCTTAGTTGAATTATGATTTAATTTCTGAGCCAATGCTCGCTTCAAAATCATGTTAACCAGGGTTGATTTACCTGAACCTGAAACACCACTAACTACGATAAATTTTCCTAAAGGAAAATCAACGTTGATATTCTTCAAGTTGTTTTCTTGTGCACCAGTAATAGTGATCTTCTTACCATTGCCCTTACGACGCTTCAATGGAACAGGAACAAATTTTTTACCAGACAAATATTGCCCAGTTAATGATTTAGGATTCTTTTCTACTTCTTCTGGCGTACCTTGAGCCATTACCTTACCACCATATACACCGGCACCTGGTCCCATATCAATCAGATAATCGGCTTGACGCATGGTCTCATTATCATGTTCAACCACAATCAAGGAGTTACCTAAGTCCCGCATTCTCTTAAGTGAAGCAATTAATCGATCATTATCACGTTGATGAAGTCCAATTGAAGGCTCATCTAAAACATACATAACTCCTGACAAGTTAGAACCAATTTGTGTAGCCAAACGAATACGTTGAGCTTCCCCACCAGATAAAGTATTAGCAGAACGAGAAAGAGTTAAATAATCTAATCCTACACTATCCAAGAATGAAAGACGATCACATACTTCTTTCAAAATCGGCTTAGCAATCACAGTTTCTTGTTCGCTTAATTTGACGCTCTTAAAGAAATCCAAAGATTTACTAATTGAAAGTTCAGAAGCTTCAGCGATATCCTTACCCATCACTTTTACAGCCAGAGCTTTTTCATTCAATCGTTTACCGTGACAAGTTGAACAAGTCAGTTCTGTCATATACTTGCCCATTACATCACGCATGAATTTAGACATTGGATGCTTATAACGTCTTTCGACATTATCCATTACTCCTTCAAATGGCTGGGTTGTATCATTGACGCCAAAATCACCGGTAACATGGAATTTAACCGGCTTAGTTGAACCGTGAAGAATTGTCTCTCTTTGCTTTTTAGTCAATTTATTAAAAGGCTTATCCATTGGAATATCGAGTGCTGCACAGGCTTGCTCCAACATTTCAGTATAATAATTGGACGTCTTCCAAGGAGCTAATGCACCTTCTGCTAAAGTTTTACTCTTATCAGGCACAACCAAATCTTCATCAACTGCTAAATTCATCCCTAATCCATCACAATCAGGACAAGCACCAAATGGCGCATTAAATGAGAAGAGTCTTGGTTCCATTTCTCCTACTGTAAAGCCACACTTAGGACAAGCGTAATATTCGGAAAAGTTAAGCATCTCGTCGCCAATGACATCAACATTCATGTAGCCATCGGATAAACGAAGTGCTGATTCAATTGAGTCAAACAAACGAGATTTAATGCTGTCTTTCATGATCAAGCGATCTACCACAATATCAATGTTATGACGCTTATTTTTAGCTAAATTAAATTCTTCGCCAATTTCATGCATCTCGCCATCGACAATAACACGGACATAGCCTGCACGCTGTACTCGCTTAAAAACATCCTTATGTTCACCACGTTTAGCTCGAATAACGGGGGCTAATAATTGAATTTTCGTTCTTTCTGGTAAAGCCATGATGCGATCTACCATTTGATCAACTGATTGTCGTTCAATTAAAGTTCCATCATTAGGACAAATAGGATGACCTACACGAGCCCACAAAAGACGCAAATAGTCATTGATTTCCGTTACCGTTCCTACAGTTGAACGCGGATTATGTGAGGTAGTTTTTTGATCAATTGAAATAGCAGGATTTAATCCATCAATTGAATCAACATCTGGCTTATCCATTTGACCCAAGAATTGTCTAGCATAACTAGAAAGTGATTGCACATAACGCCTTCTACCTTCGGCATATAAGGTATCAAAGGCTAAAGAACTCTTACCAGATCCCGATAGACCAGTAACTACTACTAATTTATTTTTAGGAATAGTTACATCGATATCTTTTAAATTATGTTCTCGTGCACCACGAATAACGATCTTATCATTTACCATTAAAAGCTTTCCCCTTTTTTGTCTTTGGTTTTCTAGATGACTTTTGTAAATCGATAATAGCATCCCGCAAGTTAGCCGCTTCTTCAAAGTCGAGCTTCTTAGCAGCCTCTTTCATCTGTTCTTGCAGATTCTTAATCATCGTCTTCTTTTGACTAGCAGTTAATTCATCGAAGTTCAAATCAGCAAAGCTATCAGATTTCTTATCCTTATCACCACTTGATGGCTTAGTAATAGATATTACATCCTGAACAGGTTTGATGATTGTCTTAGGTGTAATTCCATGTTCTTTGTTAAACTCTTCTTGGATCTTACGCCGTCTCTTAGTTGCATTGATCGCAGCTCCCATAGAATCAGTAATTGTATCTGCATACATGATTACCTCACCATTTGCATTACGAGCCGCACGTCCCATTGTTTGAACTAATGGACGATATGCACGCAGGAAACCTTCTTTATCCGCATCCAAGATAGCTACGAGTGAAACTTCTGGCACATCTATACCTTCACGCAGCAAATTGATTCCAATTAACACATCAAATTTACCTAAACGTAAATCACGAAGAATTTTCATTCGCTCTAAAGTTTTAATATCAGAGTGCAGATATTGCACCTTAATACCTAAATCTTTTAGATAATCAGTCAGATCTTCTGCCATCTTTTTAGTCAAAGTTGTAACAAATACCCGTTCATTGCGATCTATTCGTTTATTAATTTCTCCAACTAGATCATCAATTTGCCCTTCAATTGGTCTTACCTCAATTTTTGGATCCAGCAATCCTGTTGGTCGAATAATCTGTTCTACTTTATGATTAGTTCGCTCTAATTCATAATCACCCGGTGTGGCAGAAACATAAAGTATTTGATGAACATGCTTTTCAAATTCAGATAACTTAAGCGGGCGGTTATCAAGAGCTGAAGGTAAACGGAAACCATAATCAATCAAAGTTTGCTTACGATTACGGTCACCATTGTACATTGCACGAATTTCAGGCATAGTCGCATGGGATTCATCAATTAAAGTCAAGAAATCATCTGGGAAGAAATCGAGCAAGGTATAAGGCGGCTCACCAGCTTTTCTGCCTTCCATATGACGAGAATAATTTTCAATTCCATTGGTATAACCAACTTCACTCATCATTTCCATATCATATGTAGTACGTTGTTTAATTCTTTCAGCCTCTAGAAGTTTGCCTTCATCTTCAAACTTCTTTACCTGAACCTTCATTTCCTTAGAAATCGCCTTAAGCGCACGACGCAACTGCTCATCATTAGTCATAAAATGGGTAGCTGGGAATAAAGAAATGCTTTCTCTTTCACCAATTACTTCTCCAGTCAAAGAGTCAATTTCAACAATGCGATCAATTTCATCCCCGAAAAATTCAATCCGATAAGCATGATTAGAATTGCCAGCTGGAAAAATTTCTACAACATCCCCACGAACGCGGAAACGTCCTCGTTGAAAATCGATGTCGTTACGATCATACTGCAAATTTACTAAATCACGTAATAACACATTACGATCATATTCTTGACCTTCATGAATCATCAGAACGCTGCGAGCATATTCCTTTGGATCACCCAAACCATAGATTGACGAAACAGAAGCAACAACAATTACGTCATTACGCTCCATTAAAGCTGATGTAGTGGCGTGGCGCAACTGATCAATTTCATCATTGATAGCTGAATCCTTTTCGATATAAGTATCAGATTGCGGAACATAAGCTTCTGGTTGGTAGTAATCGTAGTAAGATACAAAATACTCAACAGCATTATGAGGAAAGAAGCTTTTAAACTCACCATAAAGTTGACCCACTAAAGTTTTGTTATGCGTAATTACTAAAGTAGGTTTATTCAAGTTAGCAATAATGTTGGCCATAGTAAAAGTTTTCCCAGTACCAGTGGCACCCTCTAGAATTTGTTCTTTATAGCCTTTTTTAAAGCCGGCCGTCAATTTATCAATAGCCTGCTCTTGGTCCCCTGCTGGCTTAAACTTAGACACTAATTCAAATTTGCGATCTTTTTGTCGTGTAATCATGCTTTCCTCCTCATGAAAAAAGTTGGACCAAATTGTCCAACTTTCTAATTAGTATTTATATTTTACTACCACGAACGTGTTTTCGCACGAAATATGCCCATTTTATTTAAGAAGTTCAGCTAAAGCTGCTTGGTAATCTTGTGCAGCCTTTTCTGCAGTTGCAATATCCTTCTTATTTACACCAACATAAGCCTTAATAACTGGTTCAGTACCTGATGGACGAAGAGCAACCCAGGTTTCATCATCTAAGAAATATTTCAAAACGTTAGATTCTGGGAAGCCTTCAAGTGGTGTTACATTGCAATTTTCAATAGTTTCTTTCTTTAAGAAATCTTGAATCTTGTTAACTTTAACGCCATTGATTTCACTTAAGTGTTCATTACGCAATTTACTCATAAGTTCAGCCATCTTCTTTTGACCGCCGATACCTGGCATTTCGATAGCCTTGGTAATTTCGTAAGCTACGCCGTACTTATTCCAGATTTCTTGCAAGCCATCAAAAACAGTCATGCCCTTAGAAGCATAGTAACTAGCAACTTCGGCAAACATCAATGCACCTTGCATAGCATCCTTGTCTCTAGCAAATGGTTTGAACAAGTAGCCATAGCTTTCTTCAAAACCCATCAGGAACTTGGCATCGCCAGCCTTCTTCATACGGTCAACTTCTTCACCAATGTACTTGAAACCAGTCAAAACGTGCTTAGTCTTAATGCCAAAGTCTTCTGCAATCTTGAATGGCAAAGCACTTGAAACAACTGAAGTAACGATTTCATAATCACTAGTCAACTTGCCGCTTTCCTTCATATGAACAAGCAAGTAGTAAGCCATCAACGTAGCAATTTGATTACCAGTCAAAACTTGGAAATCACCGTCAGATTTTCTTACGGCTGCACCCATTCTGTCAGCATCTGGGTCGGTAGCAATAATTACGTTAGCTTTGACTTTATCAGCTAATTTAAAGCCTGGTTCAAAAACATCACGATATTCTGGGTTAGGCTTGATTGTAGTTGGAAATTCTGGATCAATAATTGATTGAATAGGAACAGGAATCACATTATCAAATCCACCTTGTCTAAATGCACGATCATAAAGCATCTTACCTGTACCATGAAGTGGGGTATAAATAATCTTTAACTTATCAGCATTTGCCTTAACCATTTCTGGGTCGACAGTTACTTGCTTTAATTCTTGCAAATAATCTTCATCAATGTCTTCACCGATTAATTGCAAAGTACCATTTGCACGCAATTCTTGGACAGGTGCGGCCTTAACGCCAAAAATGTCAGTAACTTTTTGAGCATAAGCAAATAAACGATCTGCGTTTTCTGGTGCCATTTGTGCACCATCTTCACCATAAACTTTGTAACCATTATATTGCTTAGCATTGTGAGAAGCAGTGATGTTAATACCTGCAAAAGTATGCAAGTGACGAACAGCATATGAAAGCTCAGGTGTTGGTCTTAAATCATCAAATAAATATACATGAATTCCATGTGCACCTAAAATACGAGCGGCATGTTCCGCAAATTCTCTTGAATGATATCTTGAGTCAAATGAAATAGCTACTCCACGCTTTTTAGCTTCTTCACCATTTTCATCAATCAATCGTGCTAAACCTTCAGTAACTCTGCCAACTGTAAAAAGATTGATTCTATTAGTACCAGGTTCAAGACGCCCTCTCATCCCTGCAGTACCAAAATTAATATCTTGACCAAAGGCATCTTCAATCCATTTTTCATCTTTACCTAAAGTATCTAATTGGTCTCTTAAATAATCAGGTAAATTATTAGCATTTTGCCATTGTTCATAAATTTCCTTAGCGTTCATTTTATCCTCTATTCATTCAATAATATGGATTTTTATAGCTGTCTTTTTATTCTATTTCTATTATCTAATAATCATTATAAGACTTATGCTTAATTAATTTAACTCAATTACAGATTAAATTTTTCAAAAAGTCCTTGTCTTGCAGCTAGCTTCTTGCCTAAATCATTTTTAACAATAATCTGACGCACTTGATCTGGTACGGCATAAAAGATGGCCTGACCGAAATTCAACTGATGTTCGCTTTCTGTTTTATTAAACCAAAACAAATTAACCTCTTTAGTATCGTAACGAACTATTGCTGTTAAATTCTGGGTGGTACTGATTATGCCAATTCTACCATCAACTAAAAGTCGATTTTTTCGTCTTCTTCGACACCATAGCTGCGTAATTTGCTCCAATTTTGCACTTTCTCTATTCCAAGGAAAATATGCTCGATTCTGTGGATCTTTACCTCCGCTTAAACCAGCTTCATCCCCATAATAGATGCACGGCACACCCGGAAGCATCATCATAATCGCCAATGCTAAAGCAACCAGATCTTCGTTTTCGCCCAATTCATTCTTAATGCGGGCAGTATCATGGGTACCAATATTGTTTAAACAGTTCTTCAAAAATGCTGCTGGATAGTCTTCGACAATACGTAAATATCGATCAATAATTCGCATTGCTTCTTCGTGATCCTGTGAACGCAAGATTTCTAAAATAAAGTTACGAACAGGATAATTCATCGTACCAGTTAAATTGTCGCCACTTGTATATGTCCTCAGTTCATTATTAACATACTTATGGCTGGCATCTTCCCAGACTTCACCAATTAGAACCTGACAATCCAATGCACTTAATCGTCTTCTAATCTGTCGCAAAAATTCCATGGGCAGTTCATCTGCTATATCTAGACGCCAACCGTCGACTCCTAGGCTAGTCCATTTGACTAATACCCCATCTTCACCATAAATCAGATTTTGATAACCAGGATTTGCTTTATTTACTTTAGGCAAATTAGTGATTCCCCACCATGAATCATATTCTGTGGGGTAATTCGTGAAATGAAACCAAGAATAATACGGACTAGCCTTACTCTTAATTGCCTCTTGAAAATAGTGACTATGATCACCAACATGATTAAAGACGCCATCTAAAATCAAGTGCATGCCATTTTTATGCAACGCATGTACTAAACTAATGAAATCAACTTCAGTCCCCAGCATAGGATCAATTTTCATAAAATCATTAGTATCATAACGGTGACTGCTTTCTGCCCAAAAGATAGGATTTAAATAAACAATGGTAACTCCTAATTTCTTTAAGTAAGGAATTTTTTGCTCAATTCCTTTTAGATTACCGCCAAAAAAATCCCAGCGCACAACATGACCTTTTTCATCTTTGACATAGAAAGGAGTATCTTCTTCAGTTGCATAGATAAAACTATTTTTCTTTTTCCCCAGGATTTCGCCATGCGGATTACCATTATTAAAACGGTCCGGAAAGATCTGATAAACAATTCCATCTTGATACCAATCTACTTGTGGAACCTCTTCATCATAGCAAGTTAACTGATATTGCGCTAAATTCTGATTGCTAGTAACCAGCTCGCCTTCACCACCAAGTGCTTCCTGATAATAAGATATTTGATTGCTTTGCTTTATTTCAAAATAATAATGATATAAACCCGATGTACCAATCGTTACCTGTACTTGGTAAGTCTGCTCATCTGTCTTTTTCATTGGATATGGTACAGGTGTTTCTTCAGCCTTAGTGAGCCATAAATTAATATAATCAACCGGTTCATCAATTTTGACTCTCCAAGTCACTGTAGTTCTAGCCTTAATCGCTCCAAAAGGACTCTTATATTCTGTATCCCAAGCGTTATATTTAATCTTCATTAATTAAGCTTCTTCAAGCCCCAAATGTCTTTAGCATAACGGGCAACAGTATTATCTGCGTTAAATTCTTCTGAATGAGCTATATTAACCAAAGCCTTTTGAGCCCAGCTGCGTTGATCATGCCAGTTTTCTTCAATCTTCTTTTGTGCTTGCAAGTAGCTTTCAAAATCAGCTAAAACCAAGAATTCTTCATTTTCTTGTAAGAATGAATCATATAAAACTCTGCCTTCATTAGCTGCCTTACTAAAACTACCATCAATTAAAGCATCAACAGTTTCCTTCATGACTTGATCAGAGTTGTACATATCCCTTGGCTTATAATCATGCTTATTATAATAGTCATAGACTTGATCCTTATTCAAACCAAAGATAAAGATATTATCTTGTCCTACTGCCTTAGCAATATCAACATTAGCACCATCCATTGTCGCTACAGTCAATGCACCGTTAGCCATAAGTTTCATGTTACTAGTCCCACTAGCTTCTTTCGTAGTAGTAGAAATTTGTTCACTGACATCAGCCGCTGGAATGATCTTTTCGGCTAAAGTAACGTCATAATTTTCAAGGAAAATAACCTTCAACTTGCCATGAATGCTTGCATCATTGTTAATGACATTAGCTACTTCGTTGATAACTTTGATGACATCTTTAGCATAAGTATAGCTTGGAGCAGCCTTAGCACCGAAGATAACCACTCTCTTAGGATGATCAATGCCGTTCTTCAAGTCATGGTAAAGCTTAATAATGTGCAACAATTTCAAGGTTTGCCGCTTGTATGCATGAAGTCGCTTGATTTGTACATCGAAGATAGCAGTTGGATCTACAGTAATCCCCGTTGTCTTCTTAATAAATTTAGCTAATTTTTCTTTATTTTCTAACTTAATTTCGTTAATCTGCTTTAAAACTTTAGCATTCTTGTATGAATCTTGCAAAAGCAGCATCTTAGCGGAATCAGTCCGCCAATCTCGCCCAACAGTTTGATCAAGCAATTTAGACAACTTTGGATTGGCAATCTGCAACCATCTGCGCAAAGTAATTCCATTAGTCTTATTGTTAAAGCGTTCTGGATAAAGTTCGTAGAATTCTTTCAATACTTCAGTTTCAAGCAAGTGAGTATGCAAAGGTGCAACGCCATTAACCGAGTGAGAACCAATAATTGCTAAGTGGGCCATTTGCACATTGCCGTTATTAACGATGCGTGTATCATTAATAACGCTTTCTGCAACCTTACCAGTCAAAGAAATGACATAGCGTCGATCGATTTCGGTAATAATCTGCATAATTCTTGGCAATAATTGAGTCATCATATTAATGTCCCATTTTTCCATTGCCTCTGCCATAATCGTATGGTTGGTATAACTCATTACCTGTACGGTAATCTTCCAAGCTTCATCCCAATCAATGTGGTACTCATCTACTAACAGCCGCATTAACTCAGCTACAGCCATAGCTGGATGAGTATCATTAATATGAACTGCAACGTACTTAGGCAAATTATGCATATCATTTTGCTTAAGATCCTTAGTGTAGTAACGCAAAATGCTCTGCAAACCAGCTGAAACAAAGAAGTATTCCTGCTTCAAACGTAATAAACGACCACTATAACTTGAGTCATCTGGATAAAGAATCGAAGTTAAATCCTCTACTTTACGTCGATCATCAATAGTAGGGTAATTAATTTCTTCTGATTCTGGAATTTCAGCATCCCATAAACGCATAGTGTTTACTATTCCAGTATGGTAGCCCACTACAGGGATGTCATATGGAACCGCCTTAATCGAATAACCACCATTATATTCCGGAGTCATCCAATTATCTTTTTGAACTAAGTTAACTTGTCCGCCAAAATGAACTAAGACAGACTTGTTGTCTCGCATAACTTCCCAATGATTATGCTTTTGCAACCAATCATTAGGCAATTCTACTTGATAACCATTTACAAACTTTTGCTTAAACAAGCCATACTTGTAACGAATACCGTTACCGTTGCCTACATAACCTGTCGAAGCTAAAGAATCCATAAAGGCTGCTGCTAAGCGTCCTAGGCCACCATTACCTAGAGCCATATCAGGTTCCTTAGCGGCAATATCGTCAAGATTCAAGCCTAAATCTTTAAGAGCTGATTTAACAGTATCCATCCAACCTAAGTTTAAAAGATTGCTTCGCAAGAGCGTTCCTGGTAAAAACTCAATTGAGAAGTAGTAAACCTGTTTTTTGCCTTCATGTGCTTCTTTAATTCTAGTTTCACGCCAATTTGGTGCATAGCCATCACGCAGAACATTGCTTAAGGCACTATATAGTTCGCCTAAACTAGCATGTTCCACATCAACAGCAAACTGACTATCGAGTTTTTGCTCTAACTCTTTCTTAAATTCTTCTTTTGTAATTTGCATAGATACTTCCTTAATCTACCAATTCTCCGTAAATCCATTGGTAATCACTAGCGGATTTATGCCATGAAAAGTCTGACTTCATCGCCGTCCGTTGCATCTTAAACCAAATATCCTTTTCACCATAAGCAGCGAGCATTTTCTTAATTGCTTGGACCATTTGATAACCGCTAAATTCTTTAAAGCCGAAACCAGTCCCTTCATTTTTGGTCTTATCATATACCCAAACCGTATCGGCCAAACCACCAATTTGGTGGACTACTGGTAAAGTACCATAATGCAAAGCAATTAGCTGTGATAATCCACACGGTTCAAATGCGGAAGGCATGAGGAAACTGTCTGCACCAGCATAGATTCTTTGCGCAAGCTTAGTATCAAAAGCTAAAGTCAAACTCATCTTGCCTGGATGACGTTTAGCGATTTCACTTAAAGCATGTTCATAGAATGGATCACCATTACCTAAAATTGCAACTTGTACATTGAATTGCAAAATATTATCAAGCTCATCTACCAATAATTGACAACCTTTTTGGGCTGTTAATCTAGTAACCATCCCAATCAATGGAATATGAGCTGCCCGCTTTAAGCCTAGTTCTTTTTGTAAAGCGATCTTATTTTGCACCTTCTTGCGCAATTTTCTCACATTATAATTAGCTTTAATATCTGGATCAGTTTCTGGATTATAACGCTTGAAGTCAATCCCGTTCAAAATGCCAGTAACCTTGTGTGAGCACATCCGCAAGATACCATCTAAGCCTTGACCAAACTCAGGCGTTTGAATCTCACGTGCATACGATGGACTAACAGTCGTTACTCGATCAGCGTATAAAATACCCGTCTTCATCCAATTAACATCACCGCTTTGACGAACAATGCCGCTATCAAACCAATCATAGCCCATATTGAAGAAACCCGGTAATGTTTTGGCATTATATTTTCCTTGGAATTCTAGGTTATGGATAGTTAGAACTGTCTTAATACCTCGATATGCATCGACAAAGCCCCATTTTTCATGAAGCAAAAATGGAATGAAGGCTGTGTGATAATCATTACAATGCAAAATACTAGGAATAAAATTGAATCGCTCCATCATCATAATGACTGCTTGCTGGAAATAAGCGAATCGCTCGCCATCATCGTAATAACCATAAATTCCTGGACGCTTAAAGTAATACTCATTGTCAATAAAGAAGTATGTTACGCCGTGATGCTTATACGTAAAAATACCACAATATTGATTACGCCAGCCAACTGGTACGATAAAGTTTCCTTGGTATTGCATCTTTTGACGGTATTTATCTGGAATATCTTGGTAAAGCGGCAAAACTACGCCCACATCATCGCCACGTTCAGCTAATTCATTAGGTAATGCTCCTAATACGTCACCCAAGCCACCAGTTTTGACAAATGGTGCACATTCAGCACCTGCAAATAAGATTCTCAAAATTTATCCTCTATTTCTAATCCAATCGTCATTAACATCATCATACTTTCTGATTACAATTGGCTTTTCTAGAGTTCCTTTAATTGTAACGCCTGCTTCAATTGTAACGTCTTTATCCAAAATAGCATACTCAACATGAGCACCCTTTTTGATATTAACGCTCGACATTACAATCGAATTAAGAACCCAACTGTTTTTATCAATTTCTACGCGTCGTGAAATCACACTGTGCTTCACTTCACCGAATACCCGGCAGCCAGTCCCAAAAATGGAATTCTTCACGATTGAGCCGGCTGAATAATAATTTCCTACTTCATTTCTAATTCGAGTAATTACCTTTTGATTGCCTTGAAGCAAAGAAGCAAATTGCTTTTGATCCAGCATATCCATATTGGCATCGAAGTAACTCTTAATATCACGAATATTTCTTAGGTAGCCTGTATATTCATAAGCCGTTGATCTATATTTAGCTGCTAGGGCTGCCAAAAGTTTAGAAATATCTGCAGTTGAATCGCTCATTTGAGCCTTCTCAAGCTGCTTTAAAATCCAGTCGGTGTTTGCAATATAAATATTCAAGCTCAAATTATATTCAAATTGCTTTTGCGTATCCATCATCTGCTGATTAGCCAAAATATTATTGTTATTATCTAGCACAAATACTTGATCATCAAAGGCTAAGCTATCATGCTTTACTTTTTTAAAGACACCAGTAATCTTGTTGCCATTTTCTTGGTGATAATGCAAAACTGATTGCAAATCAAAATTACCAACCATTTTATTGCCAATAAAGACAGCATAAGGGTAACTTGCCGTTTTTAAAAATTCGATGATATCAGCAAAATATGGCTCACCAGAAACTTGTCGCTGAATTATTTTTTGGTAAAAATCAATATATTCATACGAGCCGATCGTATCCAGTCCCCATTCTTTACCGCCACCTAAATGGTCAAAGTATGATCTGACCTTCTCTTGATTGATTAATGCATAAACATTGTTAATTCCGGCATTAACGATGCTTGACAATGGAAAGTCCATTAATCGATACTTACCTGCAAAAGCTAACGTTGATAGCGAGCGCTCATCCGTTAATGGCTTGAGTTCCTTATATTCATGTTGGTTGCTGAAAATGGCACTCATTTTATTATTCTTCATTTTGCAATACCCCTACTCTCTCTGAATTTCCAACTACAGCAATTTTACCCTTTTCATCTTCAACGACTGCGCCAGTACCAATTTCGGCGTTTTCACCGATAATCGCATGCTTAATTACCGCATTTTTACCAATCTTAACTCCAGGCATAATGACGGAATCGATAATCTGTGCACCCTTCTTCACGTCAACATTGGTTGACAAAATCGAGTGCTTAACAGTCCCATCAACGAAACAGCCATCAACTACCATTGAATTATCAATCTCAGCATTGTCAGTAATTACTTGAGGTGGTGCAATTGGGTCTTTAGAATAAATTCTCCATGAACGATCATAGAGATCCAAAGCATTATCAGTATCCAAAAATTCCATGTTGGCTGCCCATAATGAATAGATGGTACCAACATCCTTCCAATAACCCGAAAATGGATAAGCAAAAACACGTTCATCACTCTTTAAGTAGTATGGAATAACATCCTTACCAAAGTCGATCATGTCGTCATTAGTTGAAAAGGCGGTAGTTAAAACTTCACGCAATCTCTTCCAGTTAAAGATATAAATCCCCATAGATGCATGATTGCTTTGTGGATGTTCTGGTTTTTCACAAAATTCTATAATTCGATCACTTACATCAGTATTCATAATGCCGAAACGATGAGCTTCCTTCATCGACACATCAATTACCGCAACAGTTAAAGAAGCATTGTTCTTAATGTGATCTTCCAGCATTAATTCATAATCCATCTTGTAGATATGATCACCTGATAGGATTAATAAATACTCTGGATCTTGACGATCAATAAAATCAATGTTTTGGTAAATCGCATGAGCCGTACCTTGGAACCATTTGCTGCCACGACTATCTGTATACGGCTGCAAAATTGTAGCACTAGAATTCAATCCATCTAATCCCCAGCTAGCACCATTACCAATGTGATTGTTCAAGGTAAGAGGTTGATACTGCGTAATAATACCCACATCACGTACACCGGAATTTACGCAATTACTCAACGTAAAATCGATAATTCGATAACGACCACCAAATGGAACGGCAGGCTTAGCCTGATTCTGTGTTAACTTGCCTAATCTGGTTCCTTTCCCACCAGCTAAAATCATTCCCAGCATTTTATTCTTCATAATTATTACTTCCCTCCTCTTTGACTATGTTTGCGCCGTAGATGTCTCTTAATATTGACCTCTTTAGGTTTCAAGATCAATGCACTAAATCCAGGGACATCAAGTTCAACTTGATATTCCATATTCTTAAACTGCTTCTTTACCGTCGTGCAAATTTGCGCTGCTTGATTCCAATGACCACCAAACTCTACTCGAGCAGTATTCAACACTTCCTTGTACTCACCTGAATATGGCACGCCAATTGCAAACTTCTTTCGCTCTACCGGTGTAAAGTTCAGAATGATAACTAAGAAATCCTTTCTTCGCTTCCCTTGACGAATAAAAGATAGAACTGACTCATCCTTATTATCAGCATCAATTACCTTTAAAGCAGTTTTCTTTTGCTCTAATTGCCATAATGACGGCTCATCCAAATAGAATTGGTTCAAGACACGATCAAATCTTCGCATCTTATTATTCAAAGGATCTTGTAATTCAGACCATTCAAGTCCTTCATTAAAGCGCCATTCCAAGTATTGCCCAAATTCACTCCCCATAAACAAGAGCTTTTTGCCTGGATAGGTCATCAGCATGGTATATAAATTCCGCAATTGAGCAAATTGTTGATCACGCTTGCCCCACATCTTATTCATTAAACTTCGTTTACCATGCACAA
Organism: Lactobacillus helveticus; assembly: GCF_046109915.1. Classification (NCBI taxonomy): domain Bacteria; kingdom Bacillati; phylum Bacillota; class Bacilli; order Lactobacillales; family Lactobacillaceae; genus Lactobacillus; species Lactobacillus helveticus. The sequence goes on from NZ_CP151471.1 coordinate 1,014,352, forward strand.
CTTCATCATGCGATAATGGCAAAACAAAATTTTCACTCATCCGATACATAAACGAAAAGGTGGCTAAATTGAAGTTGAATTTTCTAAATAAAGGATCCATTTCATAGAAACGTAAAACATCATTCATCCACCCCATATTCCATTTAAAATCAAAGCCTAACCCGCCATCTTCAATTCGGCCTGTAATCTTAACTTGAGCTGAACTTTCTTCAGCAATCATCAAATCCTCTGGATGCAAACCCTTCACCGTACGGTTCAGCTTATGCAAAAATTCAATCCCCTCTAAGTTACGATTGCCGCCATACTTATCTGGTTGCCATTGACCAGGCCCGCGATCATAATCGCGGTAAAGCATATTAGATACCGCATCTACACGCAGACCATCTAAATGATAATATTCTAGCCAGAATAATGCGCTTGAAAGCAAAAATGATTGTACTTGCGGCTTACCTAAATCAAAATTAAGTGCGCCCCAGCCTTTATTTTCAGCACGCCATTTTTCTGCAAATTCATAACAAGGCGTACCGTCATAATATGCCAAAGCATCATTATTAATACAAAAATGCCCTGGTACCCAATCGCAAAAAACTCCGATATTATGCTGGTGACAAGCCTCTACGAAGTCTTGCAATTCACTAGGCGTACCATATGTACTACATAATGCAAAATAGCCCGTTGCCTGATACCCCCAAGAAGCATCAAGTGGATGCTCAGTTAATGGCAGAAATTCAATATAATTAAAACCTTGTTTTTGCACATAAGGAATTAATTCTTTTTGTAAATCTTTCAATGTATAAAGTGAACCATCAGCATGTCTCTTCCATGAGCTAGCGTGCACTTCATAAATATTGATTGGCCTAGCAAAATGATTCATCTGCTTGTTTCTGCCAATCCAAGCAGCATCGTGCCAGTGCTTTTCTGGCAAATTCGCTACAACTGCAGCATCCCCCGGACGATGTTCAAATTGCGTTGCCATTGGATCAATCTTCATGACTTCTGTACCATCAGCTTGCTTAACCAAAAATTTATAAAGTTGGCCAATCTGGGGCTGATCAGTAATAACTGTCCAAATTCCTTGTTCATTTTCTGACATTGGCAAAGTCTTTTGCCAATCATTAAAGTCGCCAACTAACCAAACTTGGCGTGCTTTTGGTGCCCAAACACTGAACCTGAAGTTACGATCTATCTGATGACAACCCAAAATATCCTGTAGCTTAAGCTCAGTACCAGCGCCGAATTTGCGATACCGTTCTTCAAGAATTTCCATAAATACCTCTTTCTTTTAAAATGAATGCGCTTTCCACTTTTAATATACCACTATTATAAGACTTTATTTATAATATAAGCTCTATAATTTTTCCTGTTGATGATTTATCAATATGATAAGCTGTTAACAGGTTTTTTATTGCATAAAAAAGGAGGACATAGTCCCCTGCAATAAAAAATCTATCCTACTAAACATTTTATAAATAAAGGTGTGTTTCTATGTCCTCTTTTAATAATTGTATTAAATTTGATCTTGATATTAAACGTAAATTGCAATAATAAATTGAACGCTTAAGCTGCTTGATAGATTTGATCTAATTCTCTCTCAAAGATTTCATCTGGCGTGTGATATGCCAGGATCTTTCTGGGCAAAGAGTTGCACCAGGTTTCAATATCAATGATTTGTTGGAGAGAATAGTTATTGATGCAGTCTCCTTTAGGAATGAATCTGCGGATCAGGCCATTATGTCTTTCAACAGTTCCTTTATCACAAGAAGTATAAGGATGAGCATTATAAATAAGCGTTTTAGAGACTTGTTCCAGATTAGCTAGATCCGCAAACTCTGAACCATTATCAGTAGTAATTGTCTTAAAGATATCGTTCCAATGCTCGCTGTACTGTTTTTGAAGCTTTTGAAAAGCCTGCATGACGCTGGCAGAGGTCTTGTCAGGTATACGAATAATCAGGAATTCGCGGCTCATGCGCTCGGAAAGAGTTAACAGAACCTGATCGTCCTTGGTCTTATGACCCAAGACAAGATCGCATTCCCAATGACCAAATTCGCTGCGCTGCTCAATCTCTTTAGGCCGCTCTTCGATGCTTCGTCCCAGCTTCTTCTTGTTTTGGCGAACATGATGAAGCTTGGTATTGCGCTTGAGCTTTTCGGGCAAGTTATAGTTTTTGATGGTCATCAGTCCTTGATCAACGTAGTTGTACAGAGTTCTGGTGCAGACTGTTTGATAATGCGAGAATTCCCCGGTAGCTAAACTACGGTTGGCACAAACGTCAAGCGACCAGCCGTCTTCAAAGAAATGCTTAATGACATAATTGATAAAGCCAGCCTTCTTCAAGAAATCTGATTTGCGGCCACAGTGGCGCCGATTTATTTGATAAACGCTTTGGCCCTGATCAGCCTTGTAGCGCTTCTGCTTGCCGTGATAGAGAGAAACAGTGCCCCGTCTGACTTCATAGCTGATCGTAGAAGGAGAGCAGCCCAGTTCGCGAGCAATTGCTCTAATAGAGCAGCCATCTTTTAAGCGAGTTTGGATAATAACCCGTTCTTCAAATGACAAGTGCTTGCCTTTAATGTGCTGATTCATGGTAGAATGTAAAGAGTCCATTTGTGACCTCCAATAGATGTTTTTTGTGGTTATTAACATTCTATCAAACAGGTCCAGATGGACTTTTATTTTTTACAAAGTGTTCAACTTAATTTTACAATCGGCCTCTTGATATTAAAGAAAAAAATATTGTTTTTAAGAGCTTTTTCTACAAGATGGTTCAAATGAAGAAGCATAAAATCTATGAAGCCGAATTAATTCAACCCGCTTGCCCTTGCTGTGGCTCCTTGGCTCTCCTGCATAATGGTCATTTGATTACTAATATTCACTATTTGACAGCTAATGCTAGTCATCCTGTAATTATCAGACTAGCTAAACAGCGAGTTAAATGTCGCGCTTGCAATCGCTGGTCAATGGCTCAATCAGAATTAGTAAACAAATACTGCTCTATTTCTAATGCATCCAAACTGAAGGTATTATCTGCTTTGACTGAAGACAGTTCCATGACCAGCATTGCTAGAGAAAACAATGTCTCTGTCAATACCGTCCAAAGAGTTCTAGGCAGCTGTTCGCATCATTTTCTTGACAGCTATGAATACTTGCCAGCTCATTTAGCTTTTGATGAGTTCAAGGGCGTTGATCGTCAGCTGCACTTTATCTGTTTAAATGGTGACAATCATCAAGTCGTTCAGATTCTTAGAACACGCTATAAGAAGACCCTGCTTAAATATTTTGGTCGTTTCTCACCCCAAGCTAGAGCCAACGTTAAAACGGTCACGATGGATCTTAATTTTTACTATCAAGATATCGTTAGAGCCTGTTTCCCTAATGCACAGATTGTCATTGATCGCTTCCACATGATTCAGATGCTCACTCGATCATTCAACTCACTAAGAGTTCGAACCATGAAGACCTTTGACAAGAAATCCAGAGAGTATCAGCTGCTCAAATCTCCCTGGAAACTATATTTAAAAAAGTATGATGAACTCGAAAAGATTCATCCTCGCTATAATTGGCATTATAAAGATTGCTTAACTCAAGTGCAAGTAGTGATGGAGGGTATCGGTGCCAACACTACATTAGAAAACTCATATAATCTGATGCAGAGCTTTATTAAGGCGATTGAAGACGGCGATACTCAGAAAATTGAATCATTAATTGCCAGCAAAGATTCCATTGGAGCTTTAATGCATAAAACGCTGCTAACCTTCAAACATAATCTAAAAGCGGTACTCAACGGAGCAGCTTTGACTTACTCCAATGGCTGCCTTGAAGGCTTCAACCGCAAAATCAAGCAAATCGAACGAACAGCTTTCGGCTATTCCAATTTTATCAATTTATTAACCATAATTCGTTTAGAGGAAAACTTGTTTAAAGAAAACATACTAACCTAGTGTTGGATTATGAATCGACGGATTCATGATCTGGCACTTTTTATTTTGTCTAAAATAGAAAGTGAAGATAAAGCAAATAAAGTCTTGGTTCTTTTGGACGTGTAACGTCGCAAAGAAAACGGACTGCTTTACCGCCTATTTATAAGTCTCTTCGAAGTCTGTGGGCACTTGATGCCGAGTTCAGAAAATGAGAATTAATAGGTTGATAAAACTGTTTGTCTTCACTTGGAGGTTAGAATGATGAAACAAAATATTATCTTTGGCATTGATGTTAGCAGTAAATCGTCTACAGTTTGTGTAGTAATTGATCGAATTAAGCAAGGTGAAACCTTTAAGATTACTAATGATTCCTTTGGCTATCAAGATCTATTGGATCGTTTAAATCAATACTTGATCACGCCTTTAGTAGTTTTTGAAGCTACGGGAGTTTATTCATTGAGTTTACAGGCTTTTTTAGAAGATTATCATATCAAGTATTTAAAGCTTAATCCCTTAAAGGCTAAGAAGCTGATGGACAATAATCTAAGGCATAATAAAACCGATAAAGTTGATGCTTATCGGTTAGCTTTAATTCAATTCAATGCGCCACAAAAATTGCGTGCTCCTCAACCTAAGGAATATCATGAACTGCAAAATGCGAGTCGTTATTACGAAGAGCTTACTCAAGCCCTGATAATCAATAAAAATCAGCTCCATCGTAATTTGCAGTCTACTTTTCCTCAGATAGAGAGTATCCTTTCAACTTCATCTGGCAGAGTTTATTGGACGATTGTCAGCTTATTCCCGCATGCCCAATATGTTTTAAATCACAATGAAAACCAGGTCTTTCAAAGTTTGTTGGCCATTTCAGGAATTGGCAGACAAAGAGCTCATTATTTAACAACTAGGCTCTATGCCTTAGCCAGACAAGCTTATCCATATGACAATGAAAGCAGTATTACTATTCGAGCAATTCAGCGTAATATTGCCAATTTGCTTTCTCTAAGTGCCGAAAGAGATAATGTGATCAATTATATGGAAAAGCTTGCTATGCAAGCAAATGCACGGTCTTTGAATATCTATGAGAGTATTCCTGGCATTGCCAAAACTACTGCTGTTAGGTTGGTAGCCGAATTAGGTGATTTAAGACGGTTTGATACTTCAGCCCAAATTGATGCCTTTGTTGGCATTGATCCAGGCCGCTATCAATCAGGTGAAAAGGACAGTCATTTAGGAATAACCAAACATGGCAATCACTTAGCTAGAAAGATTCTTTATCGAACAATTACTCAAATGGAAACTGTCAAAGCTACTCAGCCTTGTCATATCACTGATTATTATGATAAGAAAAAACGATCTTCAAATAGCCGGGGCTATAAGAAAATCGCCATTGCATCAGTTCATAAACTGATACGTACAATGTTTGCTCTTATCAAACATGATCAATTATATGATTACAACGTAGCCACACATAACCAAAGACTTTAGTTGAAATCAAATGATCAACTTCAGTATAACAACCTATGAAAAAACTACAAGTACTCATAGGCTTATTTGTGTTACATATAATTATTAATAAATTTAGTTTTCTAACTTAATTAGCTTCATTCGTACCAATAATTCTAATAAAATAATCTATTAAATTATTGATATTACTTGACTTAAGGTAGAAAAAGAACCAAACAGCCTTTTAATGGCCGCTTGATTCTATTCATTTACTCTCTATCAACAGGATTTGACAAAGAGCCATTATTACTAAATATTAAAGACGGATTTCTGGCTTAGGATCTCTACCCATCATTTGCTTAATTTCTTCAGCTACATCAGTATTTTCATAGAGAACACGGTAAATAGCATCACAAATTGGCATATCGATGTTCTTTTCTTCACTAAGTTCGTGAACAGCCTTCACAGTAGTTGCACCTTCAACTACTTGACCCATGTTTTTAAGAACGTAATCTAAGCTCTTGCCTTCACCAATTTGTTTACCAGCACGCCAGTTACGTGAGTTAACTGAAGTACAAGTAACAATTAAGTCACCAATACCTGATAAACCACTGAATGTCATTGGCTTAGCACCAAAGTAGTTAACGCCTAAACGAGTAATTTCAGCCAAACCTCTAGTCATAAGTGCGGCTTTAGCATCATCGCCATAGCCTTGTCCTACTAAAATACCGGCAGCAATGGCAATAACGTTCTTAACGGCACCACCAACTTCTACACCAACTAAATCATCGTTGGTGTAAAAACGAACGTAGTCGTTTGAGAAAATCTTTTGAACTTTTTTAGCATTTTCTTCATCAGTTGAAGCACATGCAATAGCAGTTAAGTCCTTTTGAGCAACATTTTCAGCATGACTTGGACCAGAAATAGCTACAATCTTATCTTCGTCATTTGGATAAACTTCTTCAGTTAAGATTTCTGAAATGAGCTTCTTAGTACCTGGTTCAATACCCTTAGTTGCAGTAACTAAAAGTGGCTTAGCACCTGTTTTGTCCAGTACTTTACGTACATTTTTAGCAACAATTCTTACTGCCTTAGTTGGTAAAACGAATAAAACTAATTCTGCACCGTTAAGTGCTTCTTCAAGATCTCCAGTAGCCTTAGCATTTTCATTCAATTTCCAATCTTTCATGTAGTGACTATTAGTATGAGTCTTATTAATTTCTTCGTTAACACTTTCGATATTGCCATAAAGAGTTACGTCATTACCGTTATCGGCTAACATTGAACCTAAAACTGAACCCCATGAACCATTACCTAAAACTGCAATCTTTGTCATTTTCTCTCTCAAACTTTCTAATTGAAATTTTATTATCTAAACTAATCTCTTGTATATGGATATTTTAACCCACTACCTTGCAAATACCACTTTGGTTTAACAACTTTACGACGATAAATCCATAAAATAATCGTCGCAATAAACAAAACCAAGCTTAATGCTTGTGATACTCGAATCATACCAAAGGCATACAGGCTATCCGTTCTCAGACCCTCAACAAAGAATCTTACTACACTATACCAAAGAAGATAAGTCATGAAAACTTCTCCTTGCTTAAATACGTGTTTTCGATGACGCAAAGCCAGAATCAAAATTAAGCCTATCAAGTTAAAAAAAGACTCATAAAGAAAAGTAGGCTGGTAATATGTTCCACCTATTTTCATTTGTTGAATAATAAACTCTGGTAAATGCAAACTTTGTAAAAAATGAAGTGTAGTTGGACTACCGTGCGCCTCTTGATTTACAAAGTTGCCCCAGCGTCCTAAGATTTGAGCGGCCATTACACCTGGCGTAATGATATCTAACATCAAAAACGGTGGTAGCATTCTTTTGTAACAAAAAACTAAAAGTACTATTAGACCTGCGATCAATCCACCATAAATTGCGATACCACCATGCCAAATAGCAATAATTTGATCTGGATGCTGAGAATAGTATCCCCATTCGAAAATCACGTAATATATTCTAGCACCTACATAGCCTAATGGCACAGCCCATAAGAGCAAATCAATAAAATCATCACTGATTATTTGTCTTTTCTTGCCTTCCTCAATGGACATCCACGCAGCAAGTATAATTGCCACAGCCATAATAATACCGTACCATTTTACACTTAAATTTCCTAATTGAAATGCAACCGGATTAATTACCATATTAATCATTATGTGGTTCCTTATTTGTATCCTCTTTTGAATGTTCTGAAATTAAACTGGTTAAATTATTATCAAAAGTTTGTGTAGCATCGTAACCCATTTGCTTAGCTCTGAAGTTCATTGCAGCTACCTCGATAATACTTTCGATGTTACGTCCAACCTTAACTGGAATATTAACTTGTGGAATAGGCACGTTGCAAAGCGTGCGCGTATTTTCTTCAAAGCCCAAACGATCATAGTTAGCCTTGGGATCCCAGTTAACCAAGTTAATTACCAATTGAATCTCAGTTCTACTCTTTACAGCACCAGCACCAAATAAGTTCATCACGTCAATGATCCCGATACCTCTGATTTCCATCAAGTGACGCAAAATCTTTGGAGCTTCACCTACAACTGTGTTGTGATCCTTTTGGAAGGCATCTACTCGGTCATCCGCTATTAAACGGTGGCCTCTTTGAACTAAACCTAGTGCCGTTTCAGATTTACCAACACCAGAAGCACCCGTTAGCAAGACACCCATACCCTTAATTTCAACCAAAACGCCATGGATACTGGTTCTTTTAGCCAAACGTGCTCGCAAATATTCAGTTAAAATACTTGAAATATAGGTAGTTGATTCGCCAGTCTGCAAAATTGGAATATCAGCTTCTTCTGCGGCTTCTGATAATTCCTTAGGCACAGGTAAAGAACGTGATATTAAAAAGCATGGTGTGGCTTTAGTCGCCATTTTATTGAAAACATGCATTCTAATGTCATGGTCTAATCTAGCAGCATATGAAATTTCAGTACGACCTAATAATTGAATACGTTGTGCAGGATAAAAATCAAAGTATCCCGTTAACTCTAATCCCGGACGATAAATATCAGAAACATATATTTCATCATCCTTAATATATTCATGTCCTTGATATACCTCAAGAATACTCTTATTGTCCTCAATTAAATTGCTTAATTTTACTGCATCGGCCATAGTGATTACCTCCCAACTATTTATCGATATCTTTTGTAGTCACATTTTTAGCTTTTTTTCGTGCGCGAGTCTGTGACTGAGTAGAATTAACATTTTTAAACCAATCATAGTAATTACCACTACTTGGCATATTATTCTTATTTTTTCTTCCAGTAAACCAGCCAATTAGCCAAATAACTGCGATTGCAATTAAAGCTACTGGCAATAAGAGAATAAATGCTTTAAAAAAGACAAATAATAAACTTAAAATAATTAACGCTATTAAAACTAACGTTACAATGCCTAAAAAACTCATCTTTCATTTACTCCGGATTTTCTTGACTAAGAAGCCATTGCAAATATGAATAAATAAATGGTTGCAATTTTCCATCCATTACGCCATTTACATCTGCAGTTTCATACCCTGTACGTAAATCTTTAACTAAATTATATGGGTGGAAAACATAGGACCTAATTTGTGATCCCCAGCCGATTTCCTTTTGATCACCTTTTAAAGCTTGCTTTTGCTTTCGTTTTTTCTCTTCTTCCAAATGGAAAAGCTTAGCTCTTAATTCATTCATTGCAGTTTCACGGTTTTGAAGCTGTGAACGCTGAGCTTGAGAAGTAGTAACAATTCCTGTAGGCAAGTGAGTGATTCTAACAGCACTAGAAGTTTTGTTAATATGTTGTCCACCGGCACCACTAGAACGATAGACATCAATTCGCAAATCCTTAGGATCAATATCAATTTTAATACTATCATCTATTTCGGGAATTACTTCTACCGAAGCAAACGAAGTGTGTCGTCTTTTAGCAGCATCAAAAGGTGATATTCTAACCAAACGATGGACACCATTTTCTGATTTAAGCATCCCATAAGCATTATTTCCACTGATTCTAACGCTTACGCTCTTAAGGCCAGCTTCTTCACCAGATTCATAATCATTAATCTCAAATTTGAAACCTGCTGCATCACAGTATCTTTGATACATCCGAAAAAGCATTTGCCCCCAATCCATGGCTTCAGTACCACCAGCACCTGGGTGAATTTCAAGCAATGCATTATGACTATCGTATTTACCTGATAACAATAAGTCTAATTCATAATTATGAAACGCTTCTTGCAGATCTTTTAAATCAGTTTCAACTTCTTGCTGCAAATCAGCATCTGGTTCTGCTCGCAACAATTCAAGAGCAGTTAATTCATCTTCATAATCCTGTTGTAATTTTAAAAACGAATCACGTTTCTCTTTTAACAAATTATTATCACTAATTAATTTTTGGGCACCTTCTTGGTCATCCCAAAAACCAGGCTGCATCATCTTTGCTTCATTTATTTCGATGCTTTCATCAATTGTATCAAGGTCAAAGAGACCCCCTAAAGTGATCTAGGCGCTTCTTTAGTTCGTCTAGCACACTTTGAATTTCACTAATTTCCATAATAAACCAAATTCCTTTTACTAAAATTGCAAAAAAAAGGAAGCTGTTAACTCCCCTTCTTTCTTTATTAACGACTAAGATTTTGTCTAATTTCAGCCTTCATGAACAAACGAGTTACATCAAATTCAATATTTGAAATCATTTCTTCAAACATTCTGTAACCAGAATCTTGATATTCAACAAGCGGATTAAGCTGTCCATAACCACGAAGACCAATTGATTGACGCAATTGATCCATTGCATCAATATGATCAGTCCAGCGATCATCAACAACACGCAAGATAACAACCTTTTCGAATTCAAGCATTTGACTAGGATCGCCCAATGCTTTTTCTTTATCTTCGAAGTTCTTTTCTACAATGTCGTATAACTTTTTCTTTAAGTCTTCAACACTGATAGTCTTAAAATCAATTGAGTCTGTAACTTGTTCAGAAGTCAAACTTGAAGAAATAAAGTCGCGCAATGAATCAAGACGCCATTCACTTCTATCGCCTTGAGTAAACATATCAACTTGACTATCAATTGTACGGTGAATCATTGGAATCAAAACATTCTTCAATGACTTGTCAGCATCAATTACTTGCATTCTTTCACCGTAAATAATTTCACGTTGAATACGCATAACATCATCGTATTGCAAAGTCTGTTTACGAATATCGTAGTTGTTACCTTCAACACGTTTTTGAGCTGATTCCACTTGACGGGTAATCAAACGACTTTCAATCACTTTATCATCATCATTATCTGATAAACGATCTAAGAAGTCCTTAACACGATCTCCACCGAAACGCTTCATCAAGTCATCTTCAAGTGACAAATAGAAACGAGTATAACCAGGGTCACCCTGACGACCAGAACGACCACGAAGCTGGTTATCAATACGACGCGATTCATGTCGTTCAGTACCAATTACGGCTAAACCACCAAGTTCTTTCACACCAGGCCCAAGCTTAATATCAGTACCACGACCAGCCATGTTAGTAGCAATAGTAACAGCTCCACGTTGACCGGCATTCATAATGATTTGAGCTTCCTTAGCGTGATTCTTAGCGTTCAAAACAGCATGTGGAATTCCTGCTTCATCAAGCAAGTGGCTAAGTCTTTCTGAACTTTCAATGGCAACAGTACCAACCAAAACAGGTTGACCATTAGCATGGCGCTTCTTAATTTCTTCAACTACAGCATGGAATTTTGAATCCAAAGTTGGGTACAAAATATCAGGCATATCTTTTCTGGCAATTGGACGGTTAGTTGGAATTGTGATTACCTGCATGTTGTAGATTTCACGGAATTCTTCTTCTTCAGTCTTAGCAGTACCAGTCATACCGGATAGCTTCTTATACATTCTGAAGAAATTCTGGTAAGTTATTGTAGCTTGAGTCTTAGATTCTTCTTGAATCTTAACGCCTTCCTTAGCTTCAATGGCTTGGTGCAATCCGTCTGAATAACGACGTCCTTCCATTACACGACCAGTGAATGAGTCAACGATCAAAACTTCACCATCTTGAACAACGTAGTCAATGTCCTTAAGCATGATGTAGTTAGCACGAAGAGCTTGATCGATATGGTGAACCAGCTTTTGGTTTTCAACATCATATAAGTTTCTTAAACCAAAGTGTTTACATGCCTTTTCAATACCAGTTCTGGTAAGAGAAATAGTCTTAGTTGGCCAATCGATCTTGTAATCGCCATAATCTTCGTCATCATCCACATCGTCATCGCTTTTATCTTCTGATAAAGTCTTAACAAAGCGGTCTGCACGAATGTAGTCACTGTTTGCTTGTTCAGCTTCACCAGAAATAATCAATGGCGTTCTAGCTTCATCAATCAAAATTGAGTCAACTTCGTCGATGATAGCGTAATTAAGCGGACGTTGAACCATTTGTTCTTTATAAACAACCATGTTGTCACGCAAATAGTCAAAGCCTAATTCTGAGTTAGTTGAGTAAGTAACATCACAATTATAAGCTTCGCGCTTTTCATCTGGGGACATTGAATTCAAGTTCAAGCCTACAGTCAAACCAAGCCACTTATAGAGTTGACCCATTTCTTCTTCGTCACGACTAGAAAGATATTCGTTAACAGTAACAACGTGAACGCCTTTTCCCTCAAGGGCATTCAAATAAACAGGCATAGTAGCTGTCAAAGTCTTACCTTCACCAGTCATCATTTCGGCAATGTTACCGAAGTGAAGTGCGATACCACCTAAAATTTGAACGTGGAATGGGTAAAGACCAAGAACACGCTTAGCACCTTCACGTGCTACAGCAAATGCTTCTGGCAAAAGATCATCTAAGCTTTCACCCTTCTTGATCCGTTCACGAAACTCTGGAGTCTTAGCTTGCAATTGTTCATCGGTAAGCTTGCTCATTTCATCAGCATAGCCTTCTACTTTGTTGGCATATTTTTCGAATTTCTTAAGTTCTCTTTTATCGTCGTTATATAATTTCTTTAAAATATTTAGCATTAAATCGGTCCTTATATAAAATATTTAGCATTAAATCGGTCCTTATATATCGTAAAGTCTAAAAATACAGATTAATTTTAACATGATTATTTATAAATTAAAAACATTCTAAATAAAAACCTCGCGTAAGTTAAACGCGAGGTTTCGTACTGATAAATATTTTACCTTAATTATTCATTAGTTTCAATTAAACCGTAACGACCATCGTTTCTGCGGTAAACAACACTAATACCATTGGTTTCAGCATCTTCAAATACAAAGAAATCATGTTCCATCATGTCCATTTGCAAAATTGCTTCTTCTGGATCCATTGGTTTTAAGCTTACTCGCTTGTTACGAACGATATCAAACTCGCTAGGCTTCTTTTCTTCTTCTTCGGGTTGTTCCACAAAGAAATCTTGTAATCCCTTTTCACGACTCTTTCTGTTTACACGAGTCTTGTACTTTCTAATTTGACGTTCAAGTTTCTCGGAAACGAAGTCAATGCTACGATACATATCGTCCGTGGTCTCTTCTGCTCTCAAAACTAAGTATGGTAAAGGAATAGTAACTTCTACTTTAGCAGAGTGGTCACGGTATACTCTCAAGTTTACGTGTGCAATCACGTCTTGATTTAATTCAAAATATTTTTCTAATTTATTTAACCGTTTTTCTACATAACTTCTTAAAGCATCAGTTACTTCAATATTTTCTCCACGAACATTATACTTTAACATATAAGATTCTCCTTTCACCGCAAAGCGTTTTTTTCTTTACAAATATATTATACCAAAAAATGTAAGCGTTCCATAATAAATCTATCGACAAATTGAAAAGCTTTCAATATGCATCCCTGGAAAACTTGATTTCAAACAATCTCGTGCATGATAAAGTGTCCGTCCGGTAGTATAAATATCATCTAATAGCAACACTTTCCCTGTTTGTATATTTTCTTTTATTTTTATAGTTTTATCAACAAAAAAGCTTTGGGGCGTTTTTAGCCTTTCCTCTTTGTTTTTCTCACCTTGGGCATGACTACCTTCTTTTTTAGCTAAAAGCCGTGTGAGCGGCACAATATCTCCATAAATAGCTAAAATTGTATCAAACTGTCTCTTAGCCTGATGCTCTGGTGAAGTAGGTACTGGCACGTAACAATCAAATTCTGCTTTAGTCAAATACTCCCAGCTCAATTCTTGCAGAACTTCACGTAAAACGTAATCTCCCCTGCGCTTGTACGCCACCATTAAATCATGGAAAGCAGAATTATAGCGATATAAGGAAAAATTATGCAAAACTTCTCCTTGATACTTTTTTTGCCATTTTTGACAATCAGCACAAATAATTCCCTGTTCCATCATGTTTGAACAAATAGAGCAACGATTTCCTGTTAGTTTTTCAAATTGATTTAAACAATGAAAGCAGATTTTGGGTTGTCTAAAAGTTTTTAACGAAAATATTTGAACAAAACGAATCGGAGGAATAAACTCTTGCTCACACAATAAACAGCGTCTCATTTATTCATCTCCTTGATCTGCTTAATGCTGATGCGAATATTTTTAGTATAACGATGATAGCAATACAGCACTAAGCCAGTCTTATCGTCTTTTGCTCTACCCACTCGTCCTGCAATCTGCACTAAACTGGCAGCAGTATAAATTGGATCATCAGCTGCAACAATGATTACCCAGACGTTTTTAAAAGTTACTCCACGTTCTAAAATCGTAGTAGTTAAAAGGATGTCATACTTTCGCTGTCTAAAAGCCGCCACCTTTTCTATTCTTTGCGGATCTTGGGCATGTACGCCTGCAATCTTTACATTATCATTTGCCAGCTTCTTTCTTAAAGCTGCTAGATAAACTTGGATCTGTTCAATTCGAGGTATAAAAATTAACAAGGGATGCTTACTTTTAACGACTTTTCTTATTTCAGAAAGCAAATTGACATGAATTTGTCCCTGCCTATTTAAGAAGGGCTTAATAAATAGTTTTTCCCGTGGCACCGGTAAAAGACCACCATGAAAACGTCGATTAAGTTTTAGAATCTGGATTTTCCCTTGTTTAACTTCTGCCAATAAATCATCTGTCGGTGTTGCCGTTAAATAGACACGAACACCATCTTTTTTTACAGCATTTTTAGCCGCAAAATGCAATTGTTCGTTGCCGACATATGGGAAGGAGTCCACTTCATCGATTACTAGCAAATCGAAAGCTTCATAAAATTTCAATAGCTGATGGGTAGTGCAAATCGTTAATTGATCTAAATTAGGCTCTTGGTGTTCGCGACCGTGATATTTACCAATCCCAATTTCAGCAAAAGCCACTTCAAATCGCGGAAATAATTCATTAACCACATCAATTCTTGGTGTAGCAATACAGGCACGCTTCCCCTTTTTCATGCATTCTGCAATTAATTGAAACAGCATCTCGGTCTTTCCTGCTCCAGTTACCGCATGAACTAAGCTATTTTGCTTTTGCTTAAAATTAATAACCAACTTATCTGAAATTTGCTGCTGCAGTGGAGTCAACTGACCTCGCCAAGTCATTCCGCCATCTGACAATTCAGGAAATGCAACTTTTCTGTGGCAGCGTATCAAAAGATCCCCTTCATTTGCTCGCCCTAATCCAATACAAGCGCGGCAATATAATTTGCCACTAGGCAATTTGCATTCAACTTTACTGCCACAGCGATTGCAAACATGATTTTCAATTACTGGAACTTTGCTACAATCCTCAAGTATGCTAGAATCCTCTTGATTAGCAATCCATTGACGACCTGATAATAGAGTTAAATCTTCCATATTTTTCACCTCTATTATCTATTACGCAAAAAGAGGCGATTTTTTTTGTCAAAAGAAGAAAATTTTTTAACAATTAAAGAAAACGGTTCTGCGGAACTAATAATTAAAAAGAGTAAATTTATTGCAAGTATGGCACGAACCACTACTACAGACGAGGCAAACGCATTTATTCAAGAAATTTCAAAAAAGAATCGTGATGCGACCCATAACACATTTGCTTATACCATTGGCTTAAATGATGACCAGGTGAAGGCTAGCGATAACGGTGAGCCCTCAGGTACGGCTGGCATCCCTGAATTAAAGGCTCTGCAATTAATGAACCTAAAAAACGTCACGGTCGTTGTTACTAGATACTTTGGTGGTATTAAATTAGGTGCAGGCGGTTTGATTCGCGCATACTCCAACAGCGTAACCAATGCCGTAGAAAAAATTGGTGTAGTTAAACGCGTATTACAACAAGAACTTATCTTCAGTGTATCTTATAACCGATTTGATGAAGTCGATCATTATCTTAAGACAAATAAGTTTTTTGTAGCTGACACCGAATATGGCGTAGATATCAAAATTCATATTTTCTTAGATATGGATGATCAAGAGCAAACAAAAAAAGATTTAACCAATCTTTTAGCTGGTCAAATCAGTTTCACTAACGGTGAAAAACGGTATAACGAAATTCCGGTTGAACAAAATAACTACCATGAACAATAAAGAGCTTGGCTGCTAGCCAAACTCTTTTATTTTGTCTTCTTTTTATTTTTTAATTGATCTGGCTTTTCGTCGCCTAAATGCCAAACTTCAACTGTAGGATCTGTTTTGCTCTTTTGATTAATAATCTTCTGGATAACGTACATTAATGGATGATATTTTTCACCCAACAGTCCAATTGATTCCACGAAATACTCAAGTGCAACCAATAATCCTAAAATCAAAAGCCAAGTTCCCCAAGCAGGTGATAGCAAGAATAATAATGAGATGAAAGAAAATACCAAAGACAGTGCATAGATCGTTAAAACAGTTTGTCTATGCGTTAATCCCATTCTCATTAATTGGTGATGTAAGTGATGTTTATCCGCTTCTGAGATTGGTTTTTTATTTAACTTTCTCCGGATCATGGCATACACAGTATCTGTAATTGGCACACCTAAAATAATAATTGGCACTAACAAAGAAATAAAAGTAACATTTTTCAGGCCCTTCAGCGAAAGAACCGCAATCATAAACCCGATATATAATGCACCTGTATCTCCCAAAAAGATCTTAGCAGGGTGAAAATTATAAGGCAAAAAACCTAATAAACATGCCGCTAACATAAAACAAGCTATAGGCACATATAGCTGATGCGTGTGCAAAAAGAAATATCCTACGATTCCCATAGTTGTTAAAGAAATCATCGATACTCCGTCTGCCAGTCCGTCTAATCCATCAATCAAATTAACAGCATTAGTTAAAGCTAATATCCAAAAAATTGTGATTGGAAAACTCCACCATCCGATATTAACTTCATGTGTAACAAATGGTATTTTTAAGACGTTCATTCTAATGCCAGCCAAGAAATAGATAATTAAAGATGCAATAAAGATACCAAACATCTTTTGTCTAGGCTTTAATTCAAGAATGTCATCTATTAATCCCGTCAACACAATTACACTTGATGCCAGTAAAATTGAAAAAATTTCATGGGTAGGAAATTGCTCTCGCAGTAGTACAAATGTACCAATATTAAAAGTAACAAAAATCCCTAATCCCCCAATAGTAGGCATTGGCTTTTTATTGACTCTACGTGCATTAGGATTATCAACAGCCCCTAACACAAAAGCCAAACGCCGAATAAAAGGCGTAATTGCCGCTGAAATAATTACTAATAAAAATAATTCAACAATAATTTTAAACATAATTGGCTACTTTCCTTATTTACTTGTTCTAATTATACAAGTAGAGCCGATTTTGCACAAATACACAAAAAAGGGGCTCTATAATTTTTCCTGTTGATGACTTATCTATATGATAAGCTGTTAACAGGTTTTTTATTGCATAAAAAAGGAGGACATAGTCCCCTGTAATAAAAAATCTATCCTACTAAATATTTTATAAATAAAGGTGTGTTTCTATGTCCTCTCTTAATCATTGTATTAAATTTGATCTTGATATTAAAGAAAAAAATATTGTTTTCAAAGCCTATTTCTACAAAATGGTCCAGATGAAAAAGCACAAAATCTATGA
This sequence comes from Lactobacillus helveticus, assembly GCF_046109915.1. Taxonomy (NCBI): domain Bacteria; kingdom Bacillati; phylum Bacillota; class Bacilli; order Lactobacillales; family Lactobacillaceae; genus Lactobacillus; species Lactobacillus helveticus. Next base: position 1,031,778 of record NZ_CP151471.1, read on the forward strand.
AGCAGAATTGATTCAGCCTGCTTGTCCTTACTGTGGCTCCTTGGCTCTCCTGCATAATGGACATCTGGTTACCAACATTCGCTATTTAACAGCTAATGCAAGTTTGCCTGTCATTATCAGATTAGCTAAGCAACGAGTTAAATGTCGCGCTTGTGATCACTGGTCCATGGCTCAATCTGAATTAGTAAACAAATACTGTTCTATTTCTAATGCTTCCAAGCTTAAAGTATTATCAGCTTTAACTGAAGACCGATCTATGACCAGCATTGCCAGGGAAAACAATGTTTCGATCAATACCGTCCAGAGAGTGCTGGGCAACTGTTCACACCGATTTATTGACAGCTACGAATATTTGCCAGCTCATTTAGCTTTTGATGAGTTTAAAGGAGTCGACCGTCAGCTGCACTTTATCTGCTTAGACGGCGATAGTCATCAAGTCGTGCAGATTCTTAGAACTCGCTACAAGAAGACGCTGCTTAAGTATTTTGGTCGTTTCTCGCCCCAAGCTAGAGCTAACGTTAGAACCGTTACGATGGATCTCAACTTTTACTATCAGGACATTGTCAGAGCTTGTTTCCCTAATGCTCAGATTGTCATCGATCGTTTTCATATGATTCAAATGCTTACGCGTTCTTTCAACTCACTGAGAGTCCAAGTCATGAAGACCTTTGATAAAAGATCCAGACAGTATCAGCTGCTCAAATCTCCCTGGAAATTATACTTGAAGAAGTTTGATGAGCTTGAAAAAGTTCATCCTCGCTACAACTGGCATTACAAAGACTGCTTAACTCAAGCACAAGTAGTTACAGAAGGCATTAACACCAGCACTGCTTTAGAGAATTCATATAACCTGATGCAAAGCTTTATTCAAGCCGTTGAAACTGGCAATACGCATGAGCTCAAATCGTTAATCAACTGCCAAGATCAAATTGGAACTTTAATGCACAAAACACTATTAACCTTTAAGCATAATCTAACAGCTGTGCTTAACGGAGCAGCTCTGCCTTATTCTAACGGCTGTCTTGAAGGCTTCAATCGCAAAATCAAACAAATCGAACGAACAGCTTTTGGCTATTCCAATTTTACCAATCTCTTAACCAGAATTCGTTTGGAAGAAGATCTGTACAAAGAAAAAGAACCAAACAGCCTTTTAATGACTGCCTGATTCTATTCATTTACTCTCTATCAACAGGATTTGACAAAGAGCCAAAAAAGGTTTGAAACTTTTAATTTCAAACCTTTTTTACTTTATTTAGCGATCGCTACAACTCGTTTTTCACGGATAACGGTAATCTTAATATTACCTGGATAATCAAGCTCTTTTTCAACTTGATTCCGAATATCACGTGCCAAAATAACTGTACGATCATCTGAAATTTCATCAGGCTCAACCATCACGCGAACTTCACGTCCCGCTTGAATAGCATATGCCTGTTTGACACCTTGATAACTCTTAGCTATCTTTTCTAATTCAGTCAAACGTCTGATGTAATTTTCTAGACTTTCACTTCTTGCACCTGGTCGAGCTGAAGAAATCGTATCTGCTGCAACTACAAGTTCAGCAATAAACGATAACTTAGGCACATCACCATGGTGTGCAGCAATCGCATTAACTACAACATCGGATTCATGATATTTACGGGTCAACTCTACACCAATCTCTACGTGTGAACCCTCAATATCATGATCGATGGCTTTACCAATATCGTGTAATAATCCCGCGCGAACTGCTAATTTTTCATCTAGACCTAATTCAGCAGCCATAGTACCAGCTAACTTACCAACTTCAATTGAGTGTGACAAAACATTTTGTCCGTATGACGTACGATATTTAAGTCGGCCCAGTGTCTTAACAAGTTCTGGATTCATGCGGTGGATTCCAAGTTCTATTAAGGCACTTTCACCAGCTTCATAAATATCGTCATTAACTTCCTTACGAGCTTTATCAACCATTTCCTCAATTCGTGCTGGATGAATTCTTCCATCTTTAATTAAACGTTCCATTGCTCTCTTAGCAATTTCACGTCTAATTGGATCAAAGCCGCTCAAAGTTACAACCTTTGGCGTATCATCAATAATTAGATCAATACCAGTTAAAGCTTCAAATGAACGAATATTACGGCCTTCACGTCCAATAATTCGTCCTTTCATTTCTTCATTTGGCAGATCAACAACAGACACTGTAGTTTCTGCTACAGTATCTGCCGCACTACTCTGAATTGCATCAACTATGATTTGATTAGCATAATGGTCAGCTTTTGCTTTAACTTCTTCATTACTATTTCTAATCAATTCAGCACGTTCTTTAACGAGTTCAGCAGATAATTTATTAAGCACAATCTTCTTGGCTTCTTCCTTATCCAACTTAGCTACGTCATAAAGCTTTTGCCGTCTAGTTTCAACTAATTCATCAGCTTCAGTTAATTTTGCTTTCAAGCTAGTATCTTGCTGCTTTAATTGATCTTCTTTTTTAGTGAGTTCAGCTTCTCTTTCATCTAACAAAGAATTTTTGTGATCTAAAGTATCTTCACGTTGTTTTAAACGATTTTCTTGCCGAGCCAAATCATCCTTTTTTAAATTTAATTTGTCTTCAGTTTTTTGCTTATAATCACGAATTTGTTCTTGAGCTTCAAGAATTTTTTCTTTCTTAGTGTTTTCAGCACTTTGCTTAACAGCTTCTGCTGCTTGCTTTTGTGCATTAACCTCAGCTTCTACTGCAGCAACTTGTGCTCGAACATCAGCTAAAATATGATCAGCATCATTTTGAGCATTCTGAACCTTTTGTTCCCAAGAATGTTTGCGAATAGCATAACCAATCACTGTACCCACCAAAAGTGAAACAATGGCAGTTGCGACGGGAATCATAATTATTGTATCCATGATTACTATCGCCTTTTTTTAGAATTATTCACACAACTTTTATGATAAAGAACCTATTGGTTCATGTCAATCCACAAGAAAAAAACTTGGAACATAATTCCAAGGTAAAAATTATCTTTTATTTGTCATCAGTTGCCTTTTTAGTTTCTGCAGTCTTCTCTGCTTTTGCTTCTTCGCGTTTTTCCTTTATTTTTTCAGGATCCTCACGATCAGCTACTGATTTTTTATCAATGCCGTATGCTTGACGAACTTGTTGTTGAATATCTTTATAGATATCTGGATGATCTTCAAGATATTTCTTAGCATTTTCTCGTCCTTGACCGATCCGATCACTCTTGTATGAGTACCATGATCCAGCTTTATCAATAATATCCTTGTCAGCGGCCATATCAAGCAATTCTCCACTTTGGGAAATACCTTTACCATACATGATATCTACTTCAGCCACCTTAAATGGTGGAGCAACCTTGTTCTTCACTACTTTAATCTTGACACGGTTACCAATCACATCACCAGATTGCTTGATCTGTTCTGCTCTTCTTACTTCAAGTCGAATAGTTGAATAAAACTTAAGAGCACGACCACCTGGAGTAGTTTCTGGGTTACCAAACATAACCCCAACTTTTTCACGAATCTGATTAATAAAAATTGCAATGGTCTTAGTCTTTGAAATAGTACCAGATAATTTACGCAAAGCCTGACTCATTAATCGAGCTTGAAGACCAACATGAGCATCCCCCATCTCGCCTTCAATTTCAGCACGTGGAACTAACGCTGCAACAGAGTCAACTACCACAATATCAATGGCACCACTAGAAATTAAAGTATCAGCAATTTGTAAACCTTCTTCACCTGTATTAGGTTGAGATAAAATAAGTGAATCAATGTCTACACCTAATGCTTCAGCATATGCTGGATCCATTGCATTTTCTGCATCAATATAAGCGGCTGTACCACCACGTTTTTGTACTTCAGCTACTGCATGAAGAGCAACAGTGGTTTTACCAGATGATTCAGGTCCATATACTTCAATAATACGTCCCCGAGGATAGCCGCCAACACCAATAGCAGAATCTAAAGCAAGTGAACCTGTTGAAACTGTTGAAATTTGGGTATCAGCTTTTTCACCCATACGCATAACAGCACCCTTACCAAAGTTCTTTTCGATTTTCTTGAGCGCTGCATCTAAAGCAGCCTTTTTTTCATCTTTGGCCATATTTTCCTCCTAAATTTTTGTACTCAATAAGTATACTTTGATCATTATCTACTTTGCAAGCAATATACAAACTAATGTTCAAAGTATTTAGCCTACACTATTAAATACGCAAAAAAGGGCAATTTTTTTCTGAGAAAATAAAAAAAGAAGCAATTTTCTGCTTCTTTTAATTTATCTTTAATTTTACATAGATCCTTTAAATACGCCCCATGATTGGTGGAAGTAATCATATCCTGAGTAAATAGTAAAGATCAATGCAAGCCAAAGCAAAATAGTACCAATGTGCCAGAAGTTACCGATTAACAAGAAGATAATTGATAACATTTGGCAAGTGGTCTTAATCTTACCTGGCATCTTAGCTGCTAAAACTTGACCCTTGTTTTCAGCCAAAATCAAACGTAAACCAGTAACAGCTAATTCACGACAAACAATAATAGCTACAATCCAAGCTGGAGCAAGCTTCAATTCAACCAAGAAGATGAATGCTGTCATAGTCAACATCTTGTCTGCCAATGGATCAGCAAACTTACCAAAATTGGTTACCATGTTGCGTGAACGAGCAATATGACCATCGAACCAGTCAGTAGCTGAAGCTACAGCAAAAATAATAGCTGCAATTACCCAGCTCCAAACTACGGTTGAACCAGCTACTTCAGTATGAGCATTGCCACCAAAAATTATAATTAACATAAATACTGGAATCAAAAAGATTCTAAAAACAGTAAGTTTATTAGGTAAATTCATTCTTCTTATTTTCTCCTAAGCTTTAATTGCCATTATTTTCATTGCCACTGCCGCCATTATCGTTTCCACCGGCATTATTATTTTGCGTAGTGGTTGTTGATGATTGGGTAGTAGATGATTGTTTTGTTTGACTACTTTGTCTTGTTTGACTGCTTTGAGTAGTTGATGATGGTTGGTGACTAGTTTGAGTATTGTGTCTAGTAGTAGAGCTGCTCTGAGTTTGATTTTGAGTAGTAGTATTACTGTTATTAGTATTATTGTCACTAGTTGTACCATTTTGACTATTATTATCATTAGTTTGATGAGTAGTAGTCTTCTTAGCTTTTCCAATTAACAAAGTAATTGTTCTGTAGCTATTATTTGGTACGTATGGTACCTTCTTGCCACCAATCTTAATTGAGCTTCCATTGTCATTACCTAAGGTAATTACAACACGTTCAGCGTTTGAAGGCAAAGTAAGGGTATGCTTTTGCTTAGCAATTAAAGTTCCTTGCCAGCTATTTGCATTACCATTAATTTGTACGCCTGCAGAAGTGTTTTTAGTTGAACCTGCTTTAACAACTAAACGGCGATTCTTCTTAAGACCAAGAACACGATATTCGTTATCATTAATCTTCTTAATTTTAACTGCACTTACAGCAACTGGCTTAGTCTTCTTCTTAGAAGATGAGGATGATGTCTTTTGTGATGAAACAGTTACACCACTATTATCAGCCTCATTATGCTGACCACCTGATGAAATATGTGCATACAATGCGTACACAACTAAAATTACAATAATTACGCCTAATGCAATAGCAATTCGAGGCAAGTAATTTTTCCATAAATTCTTCTTGTTATTTGTGGTTTCACGAACTTCTTCGCTCTTATTGTCAATTGAATTTTCTACATATTCATCAGGATCTGCTTCTGGAACATCCTCATGATAATCGCTGAGTAGTTCTTTCCCATCTAATCCAACTACTTGAGCGTATTGGCGAATAAATGCTCTAACATAAAAGTCACCAGGAAGCTTATCAAATTCATCCTTTTCAATTGCTGTCAGATATCTGCTTTGAATCTTAGTTGCCTTTTCGATATCTTCAATTGAAAGTCCTTTTGCCTCTCTAGCGCTCTTTAATTTCTCTCCGATGTCTGCCATATTAACCCCTTCAAAATTAAATTTAACAAATTGAGTATACCATAAAATCTCGTTTACAACTTCTTAGTTATAAAAGCCAGCCGCCGGTAACATAAATTGTTTGTCCAGTGAGATAATTGCTGCGTTTATCGAGCAATACTTTAATCCAATATGAAATATCTTTTCCATCGGCCCAACGTCCAACTGGAATCTCTTCTCGAACTTCCTGAATAGTATCTTCTGAGAAAATACTATTCATGCTCGTCTTCACAGCACCTGGTGCAATTACATTAACCGTCAAATTATTTGATGCTACTTCACGTGCATAAGCCTGCGCAAAACGACTTAATCCACCTTTGGTTGCACTATATACTGATTCTAAGGCACTACCATAGCCTCCATAAACCGATCCTAAGTAAACGATTCGACTAAAATCTTGTTTCATTAACTGGGGCTCTAACAATTTAGTTAGTTTAATTGGTACAGTTAGATTAATATTTATTAATCTCGTAATATTCTCAAGATCTTCATCCCCTAGAAAACCGTAATTAGTGACCCCTTGGGCAAAAATCACTGCGTTTACTGGCAACAAATTTTTCACAAATTTGCTTAATTGCGCATCATCAGTTTCAAAATTTAATTTTATTAGCATAAAATCCTGTTTAGGATATTTAGCAAATAATTTTTGAACTAATTCTTCTGCAGTTTTCTCTTTGGAATTATAGTGCAAATAAAGAGACCAGCCACTTTCGGCTAAATCTTGACAGATTGCTTGTCCAATACCGCCCGTAGCCCCAAACACAATAGCGCGCTTCATTTATTTTTCTTCTCCTTTAGAGTTTAAATAAGCTGAACAAATTGTGCTATCTTTCATTAGCTTTTGACAAATTTGATCAAATTCTTCAAATCCCATTGTCTGCAACTTTAACAAATTAAGTTGTAAATCTTCATGATCAAGACTTTCTTCAATCATTTCAATTGCCAAATATGAAAGATTATTCATTGTTCGAATAGTTCGTGCCAGCCATTCTTTCTTCTGCAAAACGAAATTATCTTTAATAAAGCGATATTGTTCAGAATTTGGATCCACAGGCTGAGTTAAAACTCGCTTAATTTCCTCAATTATTCTTTGACTATCTGCACTAACTCCGAAAATAGTGGCAAAATCGCCTTGTCTAGTATAATTAACTGAAATTTGCAAAAGATTGGCCAACAGCCCTTCTTTGCGCATTCTTTCAAACCAAGGACTCATCACGCTTAGTTTTGATTCTAACATTATTTCTAACAGAATTTGAGTTAAATCAGAACTTGATAATACTTTCTTAAAGTTTTCAAAGCGAATTCCTAATCCGAAAGCTCTAGAATTTCCTCCGGTCGATAAAGCTTGATCTGAAAATTCACCCGTAGGTTTAACTATTGGAGCACTAACTGCCTTACGATCAGCTAAATACTTAGCTTGCAATTTCCCTACTTGGCGCAAAATTGTGCGAACTTGGTTATCTGAAAAATCTCCACAAGCAACAAACTGCATTTTAGTAGGCACATAATTTTCTGTATAAACTTTAGTCAAATTTTGCTTAGTTACCTGATTAATCGATTCCTTAGTACCTACTACTTCAGTTCCTAAATTAGAATGACCAAACATGCTTGTCATAATTGCATTGTTTACTTTCCACATAGGATCATCTTGGTACATCGCTAATTCTTGCTCAATTATAGGAGCCTCTTTAGCAATATTTTGTTTAGTAAAATAAGGCTCTCCTACTAATCTGAACAACAACTCAATCATCTTAGGCGTATGTTCAATCCCACTGCAATAAAACATTGTTTCATTAAATGAGGTAAATGCATTGACATCAGCCCCAATCTCTTCAAATTGTGCAGAAAGATCGCCATCTTTTTTAGCAAATAATTTATGTTCCAAAAAATGAGCAGATCCTGCTACTTTTTGTGGATCACTGCTGCCAAAATCAATAATAATGCCGAAAAAACGTTGATAAAAATGTGGCTTTAGGATAATCTCTGCTTTAAAACCAGATTTATATTCTCTTTTAATAATTTTTGGTGTAATCATTTTAAAATATAGCTTTCATTAAAGAATAAATTTTGAACAAAATTAACTAATTGACGCGTCGTAGCTTTTTTAATAGCAGTCTCTCGATCAAAATCTAAATAATCTGAAAATAGTTCTCCTCGGAAGGCTTGACCCATCTGCCAGTTTTGACTATCCAATCCAATTCTAGTATTTCTGTATAAAGCTTTTTGAGACTTCTTAAAAAGTTCTTCATCTACGTTGCCATCAGCTAAGTCTTGCATTTCAGCTAACACAACTTGTTTAGCTGCATTTACTTGATCAGAATCTAAGCCCGCATTGATTAAAAATAAAGAATTATTTGCAAAACAACTAGCTTCTACAGCATAAGCTGCACCTAATTCTTCACGAATTTTGCTAAATAATTTAGACGATTGATCACCAGCTAAATATTGACTTAAAAGCAAGCCAATAATCTGTTCTTGGTAATTAATTGCATGATCAATGCCAAATCCCATTAATAATTGGGCTTGACTATTGCCTTGTTCATCAACTTTTTCAATCAAATTTTGGCTAGCAGGAATAGTTAAACCAGAAGTTTGGAAATTTTTAATAATACCAGCTTGCGTAAAATAAAACTTGGCAAGTTTCGTCATCAATTTGTGATCACGTCCCATACCCACTACAGCTACAGGGACATCCCGCAAACCTTCAATATAATGATTTACTTCATCGACCGTTGCATTTTGAATTTCATCAATTGGTCCCATGAAATTTTCGGCATAATCCGGCTGATCTCGATACCATAGTTTAAAAAAGCGATCGATAGCATAATTAGCAGGCTGCTGCATTAATTCACGATAATCATCCTCTAGTTGTTTTTTAGCATAAGCCAGCAATTTAGGCGTACAATCCGGTTTAGTGATAATTTCACTTACCGTTTGAATTATTTCTTGATATACATATTCTGGATCCAATATCTCAGTTGGTTCGACAAAATTAGCATAATAAGTCAAAATTATTTCTTTGCCAAAAAGCTGAGGCATTATATCTAGTTGCAAATCATAGAGATCAGCTAATCTTCTAGTCTGTTCTGCAATTTGAGGATAAAACATACTAGTATTTGACTGCAGCCGTGACAACAAACTTGCAAAGGCTAGATTATGGCTTGTCAGTGGTAAACGCAAAAAACAGCCCAATGCGGCTGTCGTAAATTTTTTATTTTTTCTAATCGTAATATTAGTCATTAGCATTATTTCCATTACCTTCATTCTTTACTGGTGGGACTAATACTTGACGTGGTTTTGAGCCCTCAGAAGGCCCCACGATTCCTTTAGCTTCCATCTCATCAACTATTCTTGCAGCACGATTATAACCGATTCTGAAGCGTCTCTGCAGCATAGAAACACTTGCTGTTTGCTGCCGACGAACCAAATCAACAGCTTGATTATAGAACTCATCTTCTGGTTCATCATTTCCATCACTAGAAGCAGATGAATTATCACCCTTTTTAGGAATCATTGTCTCATCATAATCAACTTTTTGCTGCTTCTTTACCCAATCGATTACGCGTTCAACTTCATCACTAGCAATATAAGCACCTTGAATACGTTCAGGCTTTGAAACACCAATTGGCATATAAAGCATATCACCACGACCTAAGAGTTTTTCAGCTCCGGTCTGATCCAGAATAGTTCTAGAATCTACACCACTAGATACAGCAAAAGAAATACGAGATGGAACATTGGCTTTAATCAATCCCGTAATAACATCTACACTTGGACGCTGAGTAGCTAAAATCATATGGATTCCGGCAGCACGAGCCATTTGACCTAAACGGACAATTGCTCCTTCAACATCATGACCACCAACCATCATTAAGTCACTAAGTTCGTCAACAACTACTAAAATATATGGCAATGGCTTCATGGCAGGCTTAGATTTATCTTGATTGTTTTCAGCAACTTTCTGGTTATATTCACCCATGTTGCGTACGCCGCCTGCCGCAAACAGTTTATATCGACGTTCCATTTCTTTAACTACTTTGCGCAATGCATTAGAAGCCAGCTTAGCATCTGTCACAACTGGAATTAACAAATGCGGTACTCCGTTATAAACGGAAAGTTCTACCATTTTGGGATCAATTAAAACTAGCTTTACATCTTCTGGTCTAGATTTCATCAAAATACTTGCCAAAATAGTGTTAATGGCTACAGACTTACCAGAACCTGTAGAACCAGCTATTAACAAGTGCGGCATCTTAGCTAAGTTAGCAGAAATAGTGCTGCCAGTGACATCCTTACCTAATGGCACATTCATTGGATCCTTTTTCGCTTTTGCATCTTGATGTTCCATTACATCTTTAAAAGATACAACTGAAGTTGTTTGGTTTGGTACTTCAATTCCAATAAATGGTTTCCCTGGAATTGGAGCTTCAATTCTAATATCCTTTGCTGCTAGTGCCAAAGCTAAATCATCGGCTAAATTAACAATCCGACTAACTTTTACACCAACGGCAGGTTGAACTTCATAACGCGTAATAGTAGGTCCTAAAATCGCCTTTTTAATGATTACTTTTACACCAAAACTCTTAAAAGTAGATTGCAAAACCTGAGTATTTTTCTTAATCAAATCTCGATCCGTACTTTGATCAGTCGATTTAATTGGATCAAGCAAATTCAATGGTGGTTTTTTATATGATTTATCAACTACCATATCTGTCTTTAATTCGCCATGATCTACATTAGCTAATTCTTGTACTAGCTTTTGATCTTCCTGAGCAAAAGAATGGGACTTTGGCAAGTCTTTGCTTTCAGGTTCTTCATGCTGTGGAGCGATTTGAATTTGCGGTTCCGGAACCGGTTCTGAGTCAGCCTCAGATTCAACAGGTACATCTTCACTTGCCGGTTCAGTAGTATCTTCCTCATTATTATCAGAATCAAAATCTGCGACATCTGGAAAAATATTTTTATCTTGATCAGCATTTGCTTGTCTTTGCTTTCGTTTTTCCAATACATCGCTGTATTTATCCTTTAATTTAACACCAGCCGTTTTATTCTTTTGAATAAATAATTGGCTGATTGATTGAAATTTTTCAATGATAGTTCTAAATTTCACATTAAAAAACATTAAAATTCCAATCGAAATTAACAAAACAGCAAAGACTTTGATTCCAATTTGTCCTAATAATGGATAAAAGATTTGATAACCTAACGATCCAATCAGACCGCCGCCTACGCTCTCTGTCACGCCTGCGCGAGCAAACTCCGCGGTCATAGCGTGCCAAAATGAATTCAAAAAATTGCTATTAACCAATTCATGTTCATAGTACAAATTGCTTTGAATCAATAAAATACCAATAAAAGTTAAAGAAAGCCCTATGATACGTTTAATAGACAGACGAACGGGTTGATTATAAATTAAATTTACTAACCCAAAAAGAGCCAATAAACTTGCTGCCAATAAATATGAATCACCAAAAAATAAGCGGATTAAATTTGCAATTTGCTTGCCTAAAATACCGAATCTTACAAAGGCAAAAATAGCTAGCAAAATAAGTACTAGCCCTAAAATACTCCACTCTAAATTTTGTTTTTTAGCTGTTTTCTTCTTAGAATATGTCTTTTTTATCTTTCTCTTTTTCCTTTTTGCAGGCATGTACTCACCCTAATTAGTGATTAAAAATTAGCTTTAAAGTTCAAGTTAACCGGTTGGTCAAAAGTTACTTGCGTTACTTCATACGTTAAAGTTTCAATATATTCAACCAATGGTCGACTTAAAAGTTGCCAATCTGCACTACTAATATCAGAACCATCACCATGATAATCCTTTAATTGAACAACTTGGTGAATAGTTCCGCTTACTCTAAATTCAGCTGGTGCAGGAATTACATCATAAAATACGGCTACATCATAATAGCTGCCATTTTTTTCTGAATGTTCATCATCTTGACTTACATCTAATTTTTGGATACCAGTTCTGACATCGCTTTTTGGTGCAGTGTCTTCATCAACCAAATCATAGTGAAATGCCTGCACAGTTACTGGTGTTTGTCTTTCAAAATCCATTATTCTTCACTTCCTAAATTACGTTCATATCTTTCTGGACGATCATAATCATCCTTTAGCTTATCATTTTCATAGTGATGGGCAGTTTTCATATTTGGAAAACCTTGTTGACGCAATGCTTCAAGCAGAACCATCGCTACAGAATTGGACAAATTATAGCAGCGAATATTATCTGACATTGGAATTCTTAAATTTCTATCATAATATTCACGCATAAAAGTTTCAGGTAAGCCTGTAGTTTCCTTACCAAAAACAAAATAATAATTTTTATTAGGATCAGTGTAATCTACGTCTACATAATTTTTAGATGAGAATTTAGAAATTAAATACATCTCATCGTTAGGTCCTAAAGTCTTTAAAAAAGCATTTAGATCATCATGGCGACGTACATCAACTTTATCCCAATAATCGAGTCCTGCTCGTTTCATTTTCTTATTATCAATTTGAAAACCTAATGGTTCAATCAAATCTAAAACTGTATTAGTACCTGCACAAGTACGTGCAATATTGCCAGTATTGGCTGGCATTAATGGTTCATATAAAACTACGTGATTCGTCATTTCAAAACCCCTTAAACTAAAAAAGCGCAGCTTTTAAACCACGCTTTAAATTTATTTAGCATTATTTGCTTTTTTATCTGCATCTCCCGTGGTCGAAGAAACAGCATCTGTTTCACTAAAAATTTCAGATTCTCTTCGATAATAATTGTACACGCGAGACACAATAATCTTCAAGATTGCATAGATTGGAATACCGAAAAATACACCCCATAGTCCCCAAACAGAACTGGCACCAATTAAAAGCAAAATTGTAGTTACGGGATGCATTTCCATCTTATTCCCCATGACTAAAGGACTTAAAATTCTAGTTTCAATTGCTTGTTCAATTAAGAAAACTACTAAAACTTTAATAACCATAGAGCCTGAAGTCATAATTGCAATTACGAATACTGGAATAAGAGCTAATGGCGTACCAAAATACGGAATCAAATTCATAAATCCAGCTAAAATAGCTAAAGCCAAACCATATGGCAAGCCAATTATCATATAGCCAACTACAAACATGACACCTACCCAAAAAGCCACTGTTATTTGACCACGAATATATGAAGCCAATGCATAGTTGATATCATACAATAGTTGACTAAAACTGGATTGCCAATGTTCTGGTGCAAACTTCGTAATATAAGGACGCAACTGATGTCCATCCTTGAGCATAAAGAATAAGATAAACGGTGCAGTAAGCAAAGTCATTACAATCATTGTAATAATACTTACCGCAGAAGATATATTTCCTATAGTTGCATTAATCGTGCTTTGTCCTGATTTAAACAAAGTTTTTTGAGTATTGTCTATCATATTTTGCAAGCTGCCCTTAACTTCATGCAAACGAGGATCTCGTAAAGCTTCTTGCGTTGCATTTACCGCATCGTTCCAAATATTAGGCCAATTTTTGATCAATGAATTAATCTGATTTTGGGCAATAGGAACTAAGATATTAATAATACAAATTAAAGCTATTAAAACAAACAGGAATAAAACAAGAATTGTAACAACTCTAGGAACTTTGAACTTCTTTTCAAACCAATCTACTACTGGATTCATTACGTAATATTGAATGACTGCTAAAAGTAATGGTGGCAAAATTGCACTAAAAAATACCCAAGCAGGATTCAACACAAAAGATATTTTGTTAAAAATCCAGATAATCAAAAAGAACAATAAGATGTTTAATAAAACAATACTAAACCGATTATCTAAAAACCATTTTTTAAATAAGGTTGCTTTCTCACTTTTTTGTTTATAATCCATCTACCTGTCCTAGTATTTAAATGTGTTCGTAAACAATATCATCATCCACCTTGAAGGTTGGAAGTGGTTGAGCAACATCTGGATCAAAGTATACTGCATTTGCCAAAGGTGCCTTAGGAATTGGACGGTTAAAGAACAAAGTAGCGTGACCTAAAGCCTTCATGTTGCTTTCGACCATTGGACCTACATAATTTGCAACATAGGTTTGACCATCAACAGTCAGCGTATCGCCTTTTTTGAAAACAAAGCCTTTAACTGGGGGTTCGTCACTAAATTTTTGAATAACTGAAACATCTTCTAAGTCTTTATTAGCGCCTTCGCCAAATAAAATTACCATACCATCTTTATTATCGATAGCTTTTTTACCAATTTTTTTAATAGTTGAAATCCATTTCATAATTATATATCTCCTCAAAAATAATTTTAGCATAAGAATAGCCGCTTAAAAACTTAAGCGGCCTAAATTATTAGATATTTTTATGATGATACATCAACCATTTTCTTAGTTCATCTAACAAGACTAAAGGAACTGGCAATAAGAACAAAAATAGCCAATCACTCATAGTCAAGATAGTTGTATTAAATACCTGCTGAATGCCTGGTGTAACAGTCAAAACAAAGAATAAGATGATCTCAAAAATAATGCCATACCAAATATTCTTATTCTTAAATAACCCTTTCTTGAAAACGGAAACGATATTAGTTCTACAATTCAATACGTTAGCTACTTGAGTGAAGACGATCGCACCTAAAACCATAGTCGTAGCACGCATATAAATTGAACCATTAGCAGCTAAAGCAACATTTGGCCAACCATTTTGATAGTTAACGAAGAAATAAGCAGCAGTTGATATGATGCTTGATAAAAGTCCATACCAGCAAAGGGCTTTAATAATAACGCCCTTGTTCAACAAATGCTCTGATCTTTTACGTGGTGGCTGCTTCATAATATCAGGATCAGCAGCTTCAGCACCCAATCCTAATGCAGGCAACATATCAGTACCTAAGTCAACTGTTAAAATTTGCATAACCGTCATAGGAAGTGGAATTAATCCAGCTGAGAAAAGAAACAAAACTGATGGGATAGCTTCTGGGACATTTGAAGTTAAGATATATGTTAAAAACTTGCGGATATTGCTATAGACTGCACGCCCCTCTTCAATTGCAGCCACAATCGATGCAAAGTTATCATCCGTCAAAATCATGTTAGCCGCATCTTTGGCAACATCAGTACCAGTCATGCCCATTGCAATTCCGATATCGGCTTGCTTTAAAGCCGGAGCATCATTAACCCCGTCACCTGTTGAGGCTACGACTTCACCGTTAGCCTGACAATTCTTTACAATCCGATATTTTTGTTCTGGAGCAACTCTAGCAAAAATCACTTCATCCTTTAAGGCATGACGCAATTCTTCATCGCTCATCTTATCTAATTCATTACCAGAAATAACACGTGCTTTATCTGAAGTTAAACCAATTTGAACAGCAACCGATTTAGCAGTTAATTTTGAATCACCAGTTACCATAATTATTCTAATTTTTGCTTGATGACAACGTTTAACAGCATCATAAATTTCTGGACGTGGTGGATCGCTCATTGTTGCTAAACCTACAAAAACCAAATTACTTTCAGCATCAGCGATATTTATTTTATTAACATCGACATCATGATCAATAATTTTATAAGCCAAGGCCATGCTGCGCAATCCGCGAGAAGCATAATCAGCGTTAGCTTTTTTAGCGCGAAGACGATCTGCTTCAGTCATCGGACGAATTTTGCCATTGACTTGAATTCGATCACACTGCTTAATCGTGTCACTATAAGAGCCCTTAGTAAGAACAATATAATGCGTATCGTCCCAACGATGAATAGTGGACATTCTTTTACGATCCGAATCAAATGGCAATTCACGCAAACGAGGATATTTGACCAAAACTTTCTGCTTGTTAAAGCCCGCTTTTTGCGCCATGACGATTAATGAAGCTTCAGTAGGCGTACCTAAGATTTTAGGTTTTCCACCCTTTTTATTAGGTTGAACTGAAGTATCATTGTCCAAAGCTGCAATTTGAACTAATTTGCGTAAATCTGGATTTTCTTCATACCATAATTGCTTTGTATTTAATTCAATCTGTCCATTATTGACATAGCCATTGCCAGTAACGTGATATTCATTGGCTGGAGTCCAAAGATAGTGAATTGTCATTTGATTCTGCGTTAAAGTACCAGTTTTATCTGAACAAATAACTGTCGTTTCACCTAAAGTTTCAACGGAATTTAATTCCTTAACTAATGCATGCTTTTTAGCCATCCGCTTAACGCCTTGAGCTAAACTTAACGTGACTGTTGGCAATAATCCTTCTGGAATAAAAGCAACGATCATCCCTAAAGCTAAGATAAATGCCTTGGCTAAAGGATATTTTACGAAAAAGATTGCGGCGATAAAGAAGATAAGCCCAATCGTAATAGCAATAATTGAAATTTGTTTAGTCAATCGATTAAGCTCAGCTGTAAGCGGACTAGTTGTCTTAGTTTGCTTTTGAGTTAAACTTGCAATTCGTCCAAACTCCGTGTTCATCCCAGTGGCAAAGGCAATTGCTCTAGCAGTCCCTGCACCTACTGTCGTACCCGAATAGACCAAATTACTCTCGGCATAGCTACCTTCACCTGGGTCATATTTCGTCGTTTTGGACTCAGGAACAGATTCACCATTTAAAGCACTCTGATCTACTTGCATTGAACTAGCGGAAATAATTCTCGCATCCGCTGGAATCGAATTGCCGGCTTGCAAAACGAAAACATCCCCAGGCACCAAATCCTTGCTATTAATCTGTTTCTTCTTGCCACTTCTAATGACTTCCACATAGCTTGGCAACATATTATTCAGGGCATCAGTTGCTCGCTTAGCAGCTCGCTCCTGCCAAAAACTAAACAAGCCATTAATAATATTAACTAGCCAAATGGCAATCCCCAATTCCAATGTTCCGGAAACAATTGCAATTAATCCTGATATCCAGAGCAAAATAGCCATCATACTAGAAAAATTCTTAAAAAATGTTTTCCATTCTGATTCAGCTGCGGCTTTTTTAATGGTATTAGCGCCATATTTTTTAAGTCGTTCAGCGGCTTCCTCATCCGATAATCCAGAAGAGGAAGATTGCAAATTTGTAAAAACCTGTTGAACCTCATTATGGGCATATAATTCACGAATTTTATTTTCATCCATCTATACACACCTTCTTATTTTTACAATCATTATTTTCACCTTATATTCCCTACTCTAGCACTTTTTAGGAAAACAAGTCATAATCTGATTCATTATTTTCCATGCTATACTTATCTCTAGTTAATACTTTTTCTAAAAATCGGAGGCATTATATGAAAGTTTTAATCGGAGGCTACACTAAGAAAACCTCTAAAGGTATTTATGAATTGCCTTTTATTGGTGAAGATAATGGGGCTAAGTTGGGCAAAGCAGAAAACATTATTAGTGTTGGTGGTCCAACTTATTTCCAAAAAGACGGCGATTTAATTTTTACCATTAATAACGCTGGGGACGAAGGCGGTATCAGCGTCTTCAAATTAGGTGAACATGGTTCAAGCGAAGTTGACCGCTACTTAACTCCCGGTGCTTCACCAGCATATGTTGGCATCGATCGTGAAAAAAAGCTGATTTATACTGCTAATTACCACACCGCTGTTTTATCCGTATTTCACTACAATCCAAGCGGCAATTTAGAATTAGTCGATCAAGTTACTCACAAGGCTGAAACACTTGGCCCTCGTCCAGAACAAACTGACGGTCCTCACCCACACTTCTTCGACGAGACACCCTCAGGAAACTTAGTTAGCTGCGATTTGGGTAACAATACTGTTGATTTTTACCGCTTAGAAAATGGTAAGTTAGAACATTTGGCTCAATATAAAAATGAAACTGGTTTTGGAACTCGTCACATTGTCTTTTCAAAAGATGGCAACTACTTCTACGTGGTCGGTGAATTATCTAGCAAAATTAATGTAGTTAAATTCAACGAAGATACTTGGGACTTCGAAAATATTGCTACATACAAGACCATTCCAGAAGATTTCACTGAACACAATGGTGCTGCAGCCCTTTATATCAGTAAAGATGGTAAATATGTTTACAACTCTAACAGAGGTCATAATTCTATTACTGTCTTTAAAGTCAATGATGATCATACTTTAAGTTTGGTTCAACGTATTTCAACATTTGGCGATTTTCCTCGTGACTTTAACTGGGATGCCGATCAAAAATACGTAGTAGTTGCAAATCAAAATACAGATAACGCTACTCTATACATTAGAAATGGCGGTAACGGAACTTTAACCCCTATTCAAACAGAAATCCCGGTTCCTGAAGGTACACGCGTACTTTTTACTAAATAATTCATAACGAAAAATGACCATGACATGCTAGTCATGGCTTTTTCATTTTATAAATTTAAAGTAGAATAGATATTAGCAGAACTGAATTAATAAGAAAGCGACAAAGTGAAACGAAAAACAATTCGTATTATATTATTTATTCTAGGTGGAATTTTAGGATTATTGCTTTTATATAAATTGTATTTAAGCTATCTACCAGAATTAAAATTGCTAGTTCATTTTGATCACCACAATGAAGAATTATTAATTAAAATGGTGCGTAGCCACGGAATCGAAGATTTAGCTTTTCTTTTTATTTTAAATGCAATTTGTGTAGCGATTCCTGGCCTATCTAATGGTATCTTCTGTGTTTTAAATGGTATTCTTTATGGTCCAGCCTTTGGATTCATTGTTAACTGGATTAGTGATATTTTAGGTCAAATTATTTTAATGCAGCTTTTGCACAAGTTATATGACATTAAACATATGTCTAACAGCAAGATCTATAAATTGTTAACCACACAAAAATATCCGATGGTGCCTTAACTATTGGATATCTAATCCCATTTATTCCAAGTGCAACTGTTAGCTATGTCAATATTTTGATTAATAAAAATGATTTCAAAAAGCAATTGATTCCGATTGTGATTGGTGTAAGTCCATTTGCTTATCTTTACGCCTACGGTGGCGACTCAATTTTGCACCTTAATACCAGCAGAATTATTAATGCAACAGTCA
This sequence comes from Lactobacillus helveticus, assembly GCF_046109915.1. Lineage (NCBI taxonomy): Bacteria > Bacillati > Bacillota > Bacilli > Lactobacillales > Lactobacillaceae > Lactobacillus > Lactobacillus helveticus. The sequence goes on from NZ_CP151471.1 coordinate 1,050,770, forward strand.
TGATTGTTGCCGTTGCCTTAATAGCTGCAGCGATTTTGTTTATTTTGAAAAGTGTTAAAAAGCATACAAAAAAAGCTTGATTTTTCATCCAGCTTTTTCTTTTTGCATTAAAAACTACATCAAGTTAGCTTCTTTTAACAATTCTTCTACCCAAGTCTTCTTAATCTTGCGCATCCCTGTCTTAAGAGCTAATTTTTCTAGAAGTGGCATGTCTTGATCAGCCAGCTTCTTCTTATCTGACATGTAGTACATTGCCCGCAATAATTGACGAATATCGTAAATTGAATCAAATACTTCTGGAACACCACGATCAACATTCAAAAGCGTGTAAACAGCTTCCATCGCGGTTCTGACTGAATATTCAGTAGTGAAGACAGTATCTCTAGTTGGAGATTCAGCGAAGTTACCAATAAAGGCAATATTGACAGAACCTTCTGGCACTACTGCTGGACGATCGCTATCGTGACGAGGCATGAAGTAGCTAGTGATGTATGGCATGTAAACAGGAACAGTATTCATATTTTCTTCGCTAGCTAATTCACTAATTTGGCTTTCTGGAACACCTAAGTGGTACAAAAGCTCTTCGGCAATTTCTTTACCACTGCAGTCAACTACTCTCTTCTTAATATAATTACCTTCAGTGTCTGAATAAAGTGCATAAATCCAAACAACGATTTCATCTGGATTTTGACTCTTGAAGTGTGGTTGACGGTGAATAGTGAAACTAAGTTCCCAGTTTGAATCAACGATCGTAATAATACCACCAGTATTAACCTTGCCATCGTAAAGACTACGCTTAGTTAAACGTTCAAAGTATGGAGCAAGTTTCTTATTCTTTAAAGTAGTTGTTGCGGAAACAAACCAACTACGTTCTGGCAAGTTCTCACAGAAGACATCTGGATGACCAAAGTCAGGATCTTGCTTAGCCAAGTTTTCCCATAATTTCCATGAGCTGCCCTTAGCATGAGTAATTGGAGCTGGAGTATTTTGATCACCGTAAGTTGAACTTTCAGTAATTGAGCCGTTAGTGATGAAGACAATATCATTTGGTGTCAATGGAATTTCGGTTTCCTTGCCATTTTGAGTCATCACGATCTTCTTAGCGATCTTTTGCTTGCCATCATGATCAACTTCCACATTTTGTACATGGCAGTCATATTCAAATTTAATGCCATGATCTTTTAAGTAAGCCAAAAGTGGTTTTACCATTGATTCATATTGGTTATACTTATTAAATTTCAAAGCGGTGAAGTCTGGCAAACCATCAATGTGGTGAATGAAACGCATTGCATAGCGACGCATTTCAGCTACTGAGTGCCACTTTTCAAAGGCAAACATCGTTGACCAGTATGACCAGAAATTAGTCTTAAAGAAGTCGTCACTAAAGAATTCTTCAATCGTTTCTCCTTCAAGTTCCTTTTCTGGGGTCATGATCAATTTAACAATTTCATTAGTGCACTTGCCTAAACCATATTGACCATCACTTGGCAGACGATCACCACGGTTATAAATCAAGCGGCAATTGGAGGAGTTAGGATCTTCTTTATCAAGCCAATAATATTCATCAAGATATGACGCACCTGGAATTTCCAAACTTGGAATTGAACGATACATATCCCATAAACATTCAAAGTGGTTCTCCATTTCACGTCCACCGCGGACAACGAAACCAGCATTTGGACGCTTAGCACCATCAAGTGAACCCCCGGCTACTGGCAATTCTTCCAAAACATGAATATTTTCGCCCTTCATTTGAGCATCACGAACCAAGAAGACAGCTGCAGAAAGACCAGCTAATCCACTACCAATAATATAAGCAGACTTGTTGTCTACGCCCTCAGGCTTTTTAGGATCCGCAAAAGCTTCATAGTTACCATTGGAATAATACATAAAGGTATCCTCTTTTCTGTATAAGTATATTTTTTACATTACACCTCTCATTCTACAGAAATCGCTTTCTTTATGCAAAAGTTTTAATAGTTAAGGCTAATTATTTTAGAATTTTTTATTAATTAACTAATTTTTGCCATAGCTTAGACATGTCTTCTGGATCCTTGATTTGAATTTCTTGCTTTCTTTCATTATCAAATGGATCAGGAAAAGCCAAGTAAAAACAATTTAATGCTTGCCGAGAAAAATTATCGTTAATACCATACAAAGGATCACCAAAAAGCGGGTGTCCTAAATAAGCCATATGAACCCTTATCTGATGCGTTCTGCCTGTTAACAGGCGTAATTCTACCAGACTAGCTCCTTCAACTTGCTTAAGCACGCGATAACGCGTCTGTGCTTTTTTACCATTTGCTACGACGGCTCTTTTTACTCCGTCGCCTTCTTTGCCAATTGGTTCATCGATTATCCCCGCTAGTTCATCTTCCGCAAAATTGCCATGAACAATAGCATGATACTTTTTCACAAAATTATCTTTGCCAATTTTGCTAAAACGAGCATGTGCGATCGCATTTTTCCCAACTAATACTAAACCAGAAGTATCTCGATCCAAACGAGTAATTACATGAGGCTTCAAATCTTTTTTATTTTGTTGAAAAAAATATCCCATCAATCTATTAACTACAGCATCATTATCTTCATATCTAGATGGAATCGATAAAACCCCTGCTGGCTTATTTAATACAATATAGTTTTTGGTTTCAAAAACCGGATCTACCGGATTATTAGATGGCTTTAAAAATTGATTTTTCTTTTCTTCACCACTAACAAAAATCACTTCATCCCTAGCACTTAAATGAAAACTTAAATATCGTCGTTTGTGATTTACTAAAATCATTCCATGATGATGTCTCGCCTTAATTAAGGCCTGGTGTGAAAAACCATTCTTTAACAAAAAAGAGCCCAATTTTTTGGGATCTTTTTCTTGTACAACTAATTTAAATAAACTTGTCATTATCCTCGGTGTCCTTAATAAATGCATTTTGTACACGTGACCAAAAATGGTGGTGACCAAATTGATCAAATTGAATTGAATGCTTAGAAATACGATATTCTATTTTTTTGGCATTTCTAACATCAATTCTTGCCCCATCCACTGTCATTACAAAATGGTCAGCGTTAGGTACAATCGTGATCCACTGATCAGGTGCAATTACAATCGGTGCAGACAAAGTTCTAAACACACGATTATTAATCGAGGCAATTTCTGTCATTTGCAAAGCTTTTAATCGTGGATGAATTACGGCTCCGCCTAACGATTTGCTATAAGCAGTCGAACCTGTTGGTGTAGAAACACACAAGCCATCGCCTCTAAAGTTCTCAAATAACTCATCATCAATATAAACATCTGCTTCAAGCGTATGCGAAATTCTCTTAACCGCTGACTCATTTACAGCCAAATGATAGCGAGTATCTCCTGACTCCGTCAGCATCTTAATTTCAAGCAAAGGATACTTGGCCGGTTGACCTTTTGTTAGTAAAAGCGCATCAACCATTTTATCAATATCATAATTACGCCAATCAGTATAAAAACCTAGATGGCCTGTGTGCACACCTATAAAACGAACTGAATCAACTTGATTCTCATAACGATGAAATGCATTGATTAAGGTGCCATCGCCACCAACCGTAATTACTATATCTGGATACTTAGCGTCAAAAATGACATTCTTTTTTTGCAATAGCCTTTTAAGATAAGCCACTGTCTCTAAAGTCTTATCATAGTTATTATGCGCTATTGTTACTTTCATGCCTTTTCCTTGCCTTTATTTTTGGTAAAAATTTTCTGAGCTTCTTGGACCTCATCCTTAATAGACGACATTTCTTCATCAAGCTTATAAGCAGCTTCCGCTGTTGATTTAAGTCGCTTTGAAATATCTTCTGGATAAACACCTTGATATTTATAATTTAAAGTATGTTCAACAGTAGCCCAAAAGTTCATTGCTAAAGTCCTAATTTGGATCTCTGCAATCAACTTTTTTGGACCTTCTGGCAAGTAAACCGTGTAGTTAATCACCATGTGGTAGGAACGATAGCCTGATGGCTTAGCATTTTGAATATAATCTCGCTCTTCAACTACTTCCATATCATCCCGTGCATGGATCAAATCTACTACCTTATAAATATCGTCCACAAATTGTGTCACAATACGAATACCTGCAATATCTTGCATGTCAGTCTCAATGACATCTGGGCTAATTACCCGTCTTGTCATCTTTTCTTTAATAGAATCTACTGTCTTCACCCTACCAATTACAAATTCAATTGGTGAATGTTCTCCCTTAGTTAAAAAGCCTTGTCTAAGGGAACGAAATTTAACCTTTAACTCGCGTACAGCTTCATTATAAGGCCACAAGAAGTTATCCCAATCTACTTCCATGAGAAAACATCCTTTCTTAGTAAACAATCACATTTTACCATGTTAAAGATTATAAACCGAACTCATTTAAATATTTTTTCTTAACTATTATAATTATTTATGGAACTTGGAGGTCTTAAACTTATGAGCAAAAATCGAGAAATCGAAGCTAAAACACTTTTACACAGAGAAACTTATCAAAAAATAGTCAATGATTTCCCTGTAAAAAGTGATTTTGTCCAAGAAAATTATTATTTTGATACACCGGATAAATTATTGAAAAAGCATCATATTAGTTTGCGAATTAGAATCTACAGCGATCATGCCGAACAAACAATGAAGGTACCTGATCCTAATCCTGTTCAAAGAAATTATCACGAAGTCATTGAAATCAATGATAATTTAACTCATGCGCAAGCTAAAGAATTGGTAGCGAAAAAGCACTTTGCTTTTCATGGCAATATTGGTCAATACCTTACCACACATTTTGCTAAAGAACAAGATGCTCTCTCACTTTTTACCTGGAGTAAAACTAGACGCATCTTAATGAATGGTCCACAAGATTGTGAACTAACATTAGATGCAACTTCTTATCCAGATAGCTACGAAGACTTTGAATTAGAGATCGAAAATGACGATCCAGTTTTAATAACTAAGACCCTAACTATGTTAGAAAGCACTTACAATTTTAAGCAAGATTCAAGCAATACTAACAAAAGCAAGATTGCCCGAGCAAGCGCTCACAAAAAATAACATATAAAAAATAAGGCATATTTTTTGTTACTTTTTTTGTTTCTTGCTAAAGTATCAATAGTAAATCACCAAAGGGGTCGAGAGTATGTTCGAGATTTTTCTATTCATTAATCCAATAGGAATTTACTGTTATGATACGGAAAAACAAATTCGCAACACCGTTGATGAACTTGGAATTGACGTTTGTTATCACTATATTTCTATTGCTAATGTTTGTTTAGTAAATGATGACGCTATTCGGCGTCGTAAGGATTCACAAAAGCTGCCAGACATCAGCACTTTTTCTAAAACAACTTACGAAGCACTAGAAAATTATCACGCTATCAAACTTAAATATGGCAATAAAAAAGCACGTGAATTTTTATATGAACTGCAAAAGAATTTAAGTCATGATGCTTCAGCTTACAATCCTAAACTATTAGAAGAAATTGCTACTAAGCTTAACATTAAAACTAGTACAATTAATTCAATGAAGAAAAGTAGTTATGTACGTAGTTCAATTGAGGAAGATCAAAAATTAGCTAATCAATGGAACATTAAAGCTACACCAACAATTGTTTTGTTCAATGAGGATAATGAACAAAATGGTGTCCTTCTAGAAGGTCCCGTTGCACATGAGGATTTAGTTAATTTGCTTCTACCTGATTATCAAAATTGCTTTTCAAATTTTATGCCGCAACAAAACCACTTACGCCTTATTTAATAGGCGTTTTATTTTTGCAAAAATTTAGTAATCGAATCTAATTCACCTGGATTACGCCAGGTAGTAAATACCTCATCTGGCAAATCATCTATGGTAAGACCCTTTTGATAAAGTAATTCACCAATCCTTAGCCCTAACTTTGTTTTTTGGGCTAATTGTTTTCTTAAATATTTTTTCTGACTATTTATATTGATAGAATATCTTTTCTTTATCGGTGTAAAATGCCAGAAAGTTTTTATATCTAATTCATCTAATGCAAAATACTTTATCTGATAATGTAGATGATTAGTTATCTGCTCCTGCAAGATATTATATTTTAAGCAGAACATATTCTTCTTAGGATTAATTTCTAAATAATAGTTACCCCATAATTTATTTTGTCTAAAAAAGATTAATTGCGTATGTTTTAACCTTCTTTTTAAATAGTGCCTTCGGCCTACAATCCAAATATCGGTCACACCTATCTGACTATATAGCGAATGCCGATGCGTAAATTCAGCTTCACTTAACGGTGCACATTGAACTTCAAAAGCTAATTTTTCTGAAGCCAAAACATCAGCTCTTAGTTGACCATCGGCTAATGGTATTTCTACTTGAGCATTAAATCCAGCCGCTGTAAGCGCAGCTTTTAACAACATTTTAGATTGATGGTGTTCTTCTTTTTCCCCCATCGCATTACTATAGTTAGTTAAATGTTTAAAAAAGGCTGCTTTTTGCTCCGAAATAATTAAAATTACTTTTTTATTGCAATGCGGGCAACGGTAATCATCCATATTTAAACTTTTCTGGCCGACATTAACTAAATTAGCTTCACTAACGGCTAATACTATTTTTTTATTCAACATGGCTGCATACATTATTTTTTCACCCATGTTTTATTACGCAAAAAAGAGACGTTTTTTTCTAACGTCTCTTTTTCTTTATAAAATCTTAATTATTTCTTTTGCAGAAAATAATATCGGATATATTCAAGAGCATCCCGGTTCAACAAACATTTACCAGTTTCTTTCACCGTCTTCATTTCTTCATCATCAATCTTGATACCATATTCATTAGCAATAGCCCATGTATCAGCTGGCTTTAATTCGGCATAATTTTCATCTAAAAATGCCAACTTCAAATAATATTTACCCCGTAAATAATACAAACTTGAAGCTAGATCACTCACTTTTAAACTATCTGCTAATTCTACAATGTTTCCTAACTTATCAAAGCTATAGGAATGATGATTTTGAAATTTCCAATATTGTGTATTTGCCGCATTATCTTGATTAGATGATTTAAGCTGTTCTTCTTTTATTGGATCAAGTTCAGTATTTACATCATCTTTAGGATCAAGGTCAAAGAAGCTTCTTCTTGAATCGGGCTCTGCCTGTGTTTGATTAGTATCACTATTCATCGGCTCTATCATTTGACGAAGATTGTCCGCATCATCAGGTTTAATCTTCGTAATCATCAAATCAAGACCACCATTATTTGGCATCACCTGAAAAGTTACAGGTACTCCTTGAGTAAAGGTATGATCTGTATCTACTTCTGAAAGAATTGAGTAGAAGAATTGCTGGATCTTTTGTTTATCCCCCAATAAATCCAAAACCTTCAATCCACGATGAGCTAATTCATCTTTATTAATTCTAACCCTAATTGTATTCTCATTAATATGATCTACTTGCACAGGATATCACCTCCCCGAATTATATAATCTATTGTAGCCTATTTTTTACCTAAAATAAAAGTGTTAGCATCATTACTAACACTCTTCTATATTATAAATCTGCAATTTTTTGTGCTTCAGCCAATTCTAATCGACGAACTTTCCGTGGTAAGAAACAACGAATTTCGTCTTCATTATATCCTACTTGAAGTCGACGATCATCCATAATAATTGGTCTCCGTAACAAGCTCGGATTCTTTTCTACTAAATCAAGTAACTGATCAATTGATAAATCATCCAAATTTATTTTTAATTGTTGAAAAGCTCTTGAGCGGGTAGAAATGATTTCTTCAGTACCATTTTCAGTCATACGTAGAATTTTTAATATCTCTTTTTTAGTTAAAGGCTCTGAAAAAATGTTTCTTTCCTTAAATGGAATATCATGTTTTTCAAGCCATGCTCGTGCCTTACGACATGAAGTACAACTAGGCGATACATACAAATCTACCATAAAAAATCACGCTCCTCAGAACAAATATTTGTATACGTTCTTAATCTTACTATTAGTATAACATAATAACTTCTTTTTTGTAAGTACTCATTTTATCTTTTACATTGAATACTCCTTATATCCTAAAAATAAAACGTGAATTATTTGTGAAGAATTTGTATGTTTTGATTAAAACCTTTAAATACAAAAAAATAGACCTTTCGGTCTCTTTTCTCAATTCAAAATATGAATTTATTTGTTAATTTTCTTCATTAAGTCATTAACTAACTTTTCATTTTCTTCAGCAGTTTCTGAAACGAAGCATGCTTCATTAGCTAATTCCTTAAGATCCTTGGTATCAAACTTCTTCATTAAGCTTCTGATACGTAAGATTGAAGTTGCACTCATTGAGTATTCATCAAGTCCCATTGAAAGTAAGATTGGGAACATGGTGTTATCACCGGCAGCTTCACCACACATACCACACCAAATACCATTTTCATGAGCAGCATCAATGGTGTGCTTAATCAAACGAAGTACTGATGGGTTATATGGTTGGTACAAGTATGATACGTTGTCGTTACCACGGTCAGCAGCCATAGTGTATTGGATCAAGTCGTTAGTACCAATTGAGAAGAAGTCAACTTCCTTAGCGAATTGATCAGCTAAAACAGCAGCTGCAGGAACTTCGATCATCATACCAACTTGTAAGTCGTCACCGATCTTAACGCCCTTTTCAACAAGCTTTTGCTTTTCATCATTCAAAATAGCCTTAGCTTGACGAAGTTCAGCCAATGTACCAATCATTGGGAACATAATACCAAGCTTACCGTATGCTGAAGCACGAAGCAAAGCTCTTAATTGGGTACGGAAAATCTTTTCGTTCTTAAGTGAAAGACGAATAGCACGTACACCTAAGAATGGGTTCATTTCATCTGGCAAGTCCCAGTAATCTAGGTGCTTATCACCACCGATATCCATTGTTCTGATGATAACTTGCTTGCCGTTCATGCCTTCGATAACTTTCTTGTAAGCTTCGAATTGATCATCTTCAGTTGGGAAGTCTGATGAATCCATGTACAAGAATTCAGTTCTGTACAAACCAACAGCTTCAGCGCCGTTTTCATGTACACCAAGCATATCATTAGGAGTACCAATGTTAGCTGCAATAGTAAATTGCTTACCGTCAGCAGTTACTGAAGGTTCGTCCTTTAACTTCTTCCATTCAGCCTTTTGCTTTAAGAAGGCTTCACCCTTTTTCTTGTAGTCAGCTACTTGATCATCACTAGGATCAATAATAGCTACACCATCAAGACCATCATCAATTAACATATCGCCGTTCTTAACGTCTTTAGTAATTGAATCAGTACCAACTACAGCTGGTAATTCAAGAGAACGTGCCATGATTGCTGAGTGAGCAGTACGACCACCAATATCAGTAATAAAGCCCTTAACGTATTTCTTGTTAAGTTGTGCAGTATCACTTGGAGTCAAGTCATGAGCCACAACGATTACTTCATGGCCAATTGAAGCTGGGTTTGGTAATTCCTTACCAAGCAAGTGAGCCATAATACGCTTAGAAACATCACGTACATCGGCAGCACGTTCTTGCATGTAATGATTATCAGTCATGCTTTCAAAAATTTGAATAAATTTTTGTGCAGTTTCATCTAATGCAGCTTCTGCATTAATCTTTGAATCCTTAATTTCATTCTCAATGGCACCAGTAAATTCTGGATCATTCAAAATCATTAAGTGAGCTTCAAAAACTTGAGATTCTTCTTCACCCAAGCTCTTCTTAGCAACATCACGGATTTTTTCAACTTCAGCAGTTGAAGTCTTAATAGCATCCTTGTAACGAGCTACTTCAGCTTCAACGTCATCAACTGAAGACTTTGAAAATGAAAGATCAGGCTCCACAAGAAGATATGCTGGAGCAATGGCAATACCATCACTAGCAGCAATTCCTTTTAAGGTCTCGGTCATTATTCAGCTAAACCTTCTTTTTTCATAGTGTCAGCAATTGCGTCTAATGCGTCTTTTTCATCGTCACCTTCAGCAGTGATAGTAACATCAGCGTTTTGGCCAACACCAAGTGACATAACACCCATGATTGACTTCAAGTTTACTGACTTGCCGTTGTATTCCAAGTTAACATCTGAACCGAACTTTGAAGCAGCTTGTACTAAAAGAGTAGCTGGACGTGCATGAATACCTGTTTCTGCAATAATATGAAAATCGCGTTTTTCCATTATAAATATCTCCTTTAAATTTAAAAAATTAAACTGGTAATAAATACCCATTCAGGTATTAGATTATCATGTTTTTACAGTTTAGACAACAATAATGTAACAGTTTACATTATTCAATCGTCAGTGTTCGTAGCGGTATATACAATAGCACCGCCTCTTTCTGCTCTGCCGGTAATATATTGTCTTTTGCCATAATTTCTAATAGTTTTTTGTAAATCAAAGGCATCTTCGGGCTCTACCTTATATTCTTTGAGCTCACCAGATACCAATTGGTCTAAAATTTTTTGATAATCCAAAAATATCACCACGCTTTTTATATTTTATAATTTTTTCATTGTTTATTCTACTATTTATGTTAATTTTTTTATGTTAATTTTTTAAAATATTACTATTTTATATAATTCTTACATAAAGTAAGAAAATTAAGCCTTAGCACTTGACTACTAAGAGTGCTAATAATATAATTTTGTTACAACTTAAATGAAAGGCGGTCATGTATTTTGCTTTGCCAAAATTGTCATAAACGGCCAGCCTCCATTCACCTTTTTACTAAGGTAAATGGCCAAAGCCGCGAAATTGATTTATGTCAACAATGTTATCAAGAATTAAGAAATCAACAAGGAAATCTAGAAAATATGAACAATAACAACGAATTTTTTGGCGACTTTGATGATTTATTCAACGCTTTAAACGGAAATAACAACAATGCCGCAAATAACAATATGAATGAAAATAATCCAAGAATGCAAATGGGTGGAGGAAATGGAAACGGCAACCGTGGTGGTAAAAGTCTATTAGACCAATACGGTACTGATTTAACTGCCCTTGCTAAAAAAGGAAAAATTGATCCGGTTATCGGACGTGACAAAGAAATTGCCCGTGTAATTGAAATTTTAAATAGAAGAACTAAAAACAACCCTGTTTTAATTGGTGAAGCAGGTGTGGGTAAGACTGCTGTAGTTGAGGGCTTAGCCCAAGAGATCGTTGATGGCTCAGTCCCAGCTAAATTACAAAATAAACGTATCATTTCATTAAATGTAGTTTCACTTGTTCAAGGGACCGGTATTCGTGGTCAATTTGAACAACGAATGGAACAATTAATTAAAGAATTGCAACAAAATGATGACATCATTTTATTCATTGATGAAATTCACGAAATTGTTGGTGCCGGTAACGCTGAAGGCGGTATGGATGCCGGAAATATTATCAAACCAGCCTTAGCTCGTGGTGAGCTTCAATTAGTTGGTGCTACTACTATTAAGGAATACCGTGACATCGAAAAGGATTCAGCTTTAGCACGTAGATTCCAACCAGTTGAAGTAAAAGAACCATCTATTGATGAAACTATTCGTATTTTGAAAGGTATTCAACAACGCTACGAGGATTATCACCACGTTCATTACACCGATGATGCAATTGAAGCAGCCGCTAAATTGTCAGCCCGTTATATTCAAGACAGATTTTTACCTGATAAAGCCATCGACTTATTAGATGAAGCTGGTTCAAGAATGAACTTAACTATTCCTTACATCGACAAAGATAAGATGCAAGAAAGAATCAACGCAGCTGAACAATTAAAGGAAGAAGCTTTAAAGAACGAAGATTACGAAAAGGCTGCTTATTACCGCGATCAAATTGAAAAATACGAAAAAGTAAAGGATCAAAAAGTTGACCCAGATAAATCTCCAATTATTACCAACAAGATTATGAATAAGATTGTTGAAGAAAAAACTGGCATTCCTGTCGGCGATATTCAAAAGCAAGAAGAAAATCAATTGCGAAACTTAGCTAACGACTTAAAAGCTCATGTCATTGGACAAGACAAGGCAGTTGAAAAAGTTGCTCGTGCAATTCGCCGTAACAGAATTGGTTTTAACAAATCAGGTCGTCCAATCGGCTCCTTCCTCTTCGTAGGACCAACTGGTGTTGGTAAGACTGAACTTGCCAAACAATTAGCTAAGCAAATGTTTGGTTCAGAAAATGCCATGATCCGTTTCGATATGTCTGAATACATGGAACAATATTCTGTTTCTAAATTAATCGGTTCTGCTCCTGGCTACGTTGGCTATGAAGAAGCAGGTCAATTAACTGAACAAGTAAGACATAATCCTTACAGCTTAATCTTGCTTGATGAAATTGAAAAAGCTCACCCAGACGTACTAAACTTGTTCTTACAAATTTTAGACGACGGACGCTTAACTGACTCACAAGGCAGAACAGTTTCATTCAAAGACACAATCATCATTATGACTTCTAATGCAGGTCAAGGCATCAAGAATGCTAGTGTTGGTTTTACTGCAGAAAATGAAACCGAGTCTAAAGAATCTGCTAGAAACAATATGAGTCAATTCTTCAAGCCAGAGTTCTTAAACCGTCTAGACGATGTCATTGAATTCAATGAATTAACTAAGCCAGACTTACTTAAGATTGTTGACTTAATGCTTAAGAACACTAATGATATGGTTAAAGACCAAGGCTTGCATATCGATGTAATTCAAGCCGCTAAAGATAAATTAGTTGAAGAAGGATTCAATCCTGCATTAGGTGCTCGTCCACTTCGTCGGACAATTCAAGAAGAAATTGAAGACAATGTTGCAGACTTCAAGCTTGATCATACTGATAGCAAGAACTTAAAGGCTGATGTGGTCGATGATAAAATCGTTATCAGCGATGAAAATGCGGCTGAATAATTATGCGAATTAACAATTTAAAAAAGATTCTGCGACTAACAATCAGCAGAATTTTTTTTATTTAATTTAATAAAAAGTAAAAATATGCTTCTTATTTGATGTATACTAAATTTGAGTAATATAAACAAAAAAGAAACAGGTGAAATTTCATGCATTTAATTGATGTAACTAACAACTATTCCAACTTGGTTCACAGTCAGCTCAATACTACCGATGCTAATTACGTCAAAGTATATTCATTAGGAAATACTTCCGTAATTTATACCGAAAGCAAAAATGCAATCGGCATTGCACTTGAAAACCATGATCGCCGTGTCCGTGAAGATGAAATTGAATTGGTCATTAAACGATTAATTAAAGATTACGATTCTTCATACACTTTAACAGTTGACAAGAGCCGTCACGTCATTGAAATTCACGTCGATAAATAAATTTATGCTAAATAAAATTTAGTCAAAAACAAGCGTCTAAGATTAATTCTTAGACGCTTGTTTTTTAGGCTCTATAATTTTTCCTGTTGATTGCTTATCAATATGATAAGCTGTTAACAGGTTTTTTATTGCAATAAAAAAGGAGGACATAGTCCTCTGTAATAAAAAATCTATTCCACTAAACATTTTATAAGTAAAGGTGTGTACTATGTCCTCTTTAAATAATTGTATTAAATTTGCGCTTGATATTAAAGATAAAAATATTGTTTTTAAGAGCTTTTTCTACAAGATGGTTCAAATGAAGAAGCATAAAATCTATGAAGCCGAATTAATTCAACCCGCTTGCCCTTGCTGTGGCTCTTTAGATCTTTTGCATAATGGTCATTTGATTACTAATATTCACTATTTGACAGCTAATGCTAGTCATCCTGTAATTATCAGACTAGCTAAACAGCGAGTTAAATGTCGCGCTTGCAATCGCTGGTCAATGGCTCAATCAGAATTAGTAAACAAATACTGCTCTATTTCTAATGCATCCAAACTGAAGGTATTATCTGCTTTGACTGAAGACAGTTCCATGACCAGCATTGCTAGAGAAAACAATGTTTCTGTCAACACTGTTCAAAGAGTTTTAGGCAGCTGCTCTCACCGTTTCCTTGACAGCTATGAGTATCTGCCAGCTCATTTGGCTTTCGATGAATTCAAAGGCGTTGATCGTCAGCTGCACTTTATCTGCTTAGACGGCGATAGTCATCAAGTCGTGCAGATTCTTAGAACTCGCTACAAGAAGACGCTGCTTAAGTATTTTGGTCGTTTCTCGCCTCAAGCCAGAGCCAACGTTAGAACCGTTACGATGGATCTCAACTTTTACTATCAAGATATCGTCAGAGCTTGTTTTCCTAACGCTCAGATTGTCATCGATCGTTTTCATATGATTCAAATGCTTACGCGTTCTTTCAACTCACTGAGAGTCCAAGTCATGAAGACCTTTGATAAAAGATCCAGACAGTATCAGCTGCTCAAATCTCCCTGGAAATTATACTTGAAGAAGTTTGATGAGCTTGAAAAAGTTCATCCTCGCTACAACTGGCATTACAAAGGCTGCTTAACACAAGCTCAAGTAGTCATGGAGGGTATCGGTGCCAACACTACATTAGAAAACTCATATAATCTGATGCAGAGCTTTATTAAGGCGATTGAAGACGGCGATACTCAGAAAATTGAATCATTAATTGCCAGCAAAGATTCCATTGGAGCTTTAATGCATAAAACGCTGCTAACCTTCAAACATAATCTAAAAGCGGTACTCAACGGAGCAGCTTTGACTTACTCCAATGGCTGCCTTGAAGGCTTCAATCGCAAAATCAAACAAATTGAGCGAACAGCCTTCGGCTATTCTAACTTTATCAATCTTTTAACCAGAATTCGTTTAGAGGAAAACTTGTTTAGAGAAAAAGAACCAAACAGCCTTTTAATGGCCGCTTGATTCTATTCATTTACTCTCTATCAACAGGATTTGACAAAGAGCCGTTTTTTATTAAAGTTTTTCAGTTAATTTAACATCTGGATACTTGTCATGGAAGAATCGTTCTGCAAATTCATTCTCAAACAAGAATAATGGATTGCCATAACGATCTTTTACTAACAGGTTACGGCTATTAGACATACGTGGATCAAGCTGCTCTGGATCAATCCAGCGTGCCACTCTGTGTCCAATACTATTCATCTCAACTTCTGAATTATATTCATTCTTCATTCTGAATTGGAAGACTTCAAACTGCAATTGACCAACCGCACCTAAAATATATTCATCGGTTTGGTAATTACGGTAAAGCTGAATAGCACCTTCTTGAACCAACTGGTTCATTCCCTTATGGAATGACTTTTGCTTCATCACGTTCTTAGCAGTTACTCGCATAAACAATTCTGGAGTAAATTCTGGAAGTGGTGGATAAACAATTTTACGTTTACCAGAATAGATACTATCCCCAATTTGGAAATTACCAGTATCGTATAACCCAACAATATCCCCAGCTACGGCATCAGAAACTTGAACACGTTCACTAGACATAAATTCAGTGGCATTATTCAAACGAATTGGCTTACCTGTTCTTGCTAAAGTAACATCCAATCCCTTTTTAAATTCACCACTACCAACACGGACAAAGGCAATTCGGTCACGGTGATGAGGATTCATATTAGCTTGAATCTTAAAGACAAAACCAGAGAATTCTGGATCTTCTGGACTAAGTTCTTCATCCCCATTAACTGTATGACTTTCAGGAGCTGGTGTCAAATCAACGAAACTGTTCAAGAAAGTTTCTACACCAAAATTAGTTAAAGCTGAGCCAAAGAAGACTGGAGTTTGATCACCCAAAGCAATTTTTTCAGGATCGAATTTATTACCAGCTTCTTTAACCAATTCAATTTCATCAAGAGTATCTTGGAATTGCGGATCTTGACTCAATGGTTCGCTATCTGGCAAAGTGCCATCTTCATTTAATGGTAAGAAACGGTCTTCACCATCTTTACGGTACAATTCAACTCGATTATTAGCAATATCATATAACCCCTTCAAGGTTTGACCAGAACCAATTGGCCAATCCATTGCGACGCCTTCAATACCGAGCAAATCTTCAAGTTCAGCAATTAAATCAAGTGGTGGTCGGCCATCACGGTCCAACTTGTTCATAAAGGTAAAAATTGGAATGCCACGCTTTTTAACAACTTTAAATAGTTTTTTAGTTTGTGGCTCAATACCCTTAGCTGAGTCAATTACCATGACAGCCGCGTCCACTGCCATTAAAGTACGGTAGGTATCTTCAGAGAAATCTTGGTGTCCTGGTGTATCCAAGATATTGATTCTCTTGCCTTTATATTCAAATTGCATAACGGAACTAGTAACTGAAATACCACGCTTTTTTTCGATTTCCATCCAGTCACTGGTAGCGAAGTTACCAGTTTTACGTGCTTTAACAGTACCAGCTTTTCTAATTACCCCACCGAATAACAGCATTTGTTCTGTAATAGTCGTTTTACCTGCATCAGGGTGAGAAATAATTGCAAATGTTCTTCTTTTCTTTACTTTCTCTGCTAACTCTTTATCCATTACTCTTTGTTATCTTCTTCCTTTTTTATCTCTTGTTTATTCTTTGTCAACAAAACAGTCAGTAAGCGTGACCCTTTCATCCTTCTAGTAGTCAAAGTCATTCCGTCGCCAATGTCAACGTTTAGCTTCTCTCCTTTAGCTGGAATCATCTTCAAAGTGTTAATAACATATCCTGCTACCGTATCAACATCTTCCATTTCAAGATGAGTACCAAATTGCTCATTAAAATCATCTAAAGGCATTTTGCCGTAAATAATATACTTATTAGGTGCAATTTGATTATACAGAATCTCAGTATGATCAACCTCATCGTCGATGTCCCCTACGATCTCTTCAATAAGGTCTTCAATAGTAGCTAATCCAGTTACACCACCATACTCATCTGTCAAAATAGCTAATTGGCGCTGCGTCTGCTGCATTTCCATCAACAGATCCCCTAGCTCTGCTGTTTCTGGTGCAAATAAAGGCTCAGTCATCACATCTTGATAATCAAGATTTTCAAAACCTTTAATTTTAGCTTTACGTAGTACCGTCCTAATGTGAATTATGCCGACAATTTTATCTTTATCTCGTTTATATACCGGAATACGCGAATAAGGTTCACGCAAGATTTCATCCAAGTTATCTTGAAAGCTCACATCTGCATCCACCATGAATGCATCCGTTCTTGGAACCATCACCTCGCGAGCTATTTTACCCTGAAAGTCCAGAATTCCTTCAAGCATTGAAAACTCAGTATCATTAATTTTATGATTATCATGCAAATTGATAATTTCTTTTTCTAAATGATCTTTGGTTCCTTCTTCTGTCTCACCTGACAATCTATTTTTAAGGCGAACAAAAAGATTATCCGCTCCAGGATCACTACTCATTTTTTTACTCTCTTTCTTAAAAAGTTATCTAAATAAAGTTATTATAGCATAGAGCAATTATCAGTATGTTAAAATAGCAAATAAGACTAAAAGGAGGAAATCCTTATGAAAAAAAGCCACGTTTTATTGGTTTTCACATTTTTATTGCTTATTCCATATATTTGCAGCTTATTAATTATCGGCATCGGCTACAATGCACTGGTTCTCCATTCAGCTGAAATTTACCGAACAATCATTGGTGCCTTAGTCGGCTCCATCATTATGTTTGCAGTTAAGGCGACTATCCAGCGCCCAGTTGATTTACTAGCTATGCAAACTAACGACGGTTTGTTAAAGCAGCTTTTACGCTTCTTTAGTATTCGACGACGCTATTTCTTGCTCTTTGCAAATATTGTCTTAGATTTTATTTTATGCTTTGCCGCAACTTATTTGGTACGATCTGTTCTGACACTTGATCAGATTGTAGGCAGTTCTATCGGCTTTGTCTTATTGATCATGTTTGTATCAACTTGTCTTGGTGCCTACGTTGAATACGACAACTTATCAATTGATCCACAACAACATTAATTTATTCACTGACCTTAACGTAAAATGCTTGGGTCAGTTTTTTTGTATCTAAGTCAAGATCCCAAACGATATATGGAGTATCGCTATCACCTAAATTTTCATAAACCTTAACCCCATTGGCTACCACTTTTTTTACAAAATTAGGCACAGTACTGTTCAATGGCAAGTTAAAGTAAACTAAATTTTGATTTTCTTCCACTTCTTCGTCAATTTCAGCTTTAGGCAATTCAAACTTCATCAAACCAGTTGGAACCTTATCTGCTTCCATGTCAGTTACTACACCGTACCAGTACATAAAGCTATCAGGGCCTGAAACAATCAAAGCTGAACGCTTATTTTCCAGATTATTATCTGCTAAAAACTTTTGAAATACCTCATCATTTTCCATTTGTTGATTAGATTCCATAAAACTCTTTTGGGCATTCATCAAACTATCTGGGAAAGGACGACCAACAAACAACTTCTTATCAATATTCTTTTTCATTTTTTCTCCTTAATATTCTGCTAAATCATCAAAATTAATTACTTCACCATTTAAAAAGGTATCAATCTCGCCAGATGAAAAGCCATGACTAAAGAGATATTTCTTTATTCTAAACTTCCGTTCACTTTCATCATAGCGACGAAAACGTTTATAAGCTTTGATACCTTGCTTTTTTAACGCTTGCATCTGTAAGTCTTCATCATCTTCAAGATCTAAAGATGCAATTACTTCGGTGCTAATTCCGCTGTCAAAACCATGCATTAACAACTTGGTTTTCATTTTGCGTTTCAATTCTCGCTGAGCTAACTTGCCAGCTTGATGGACCATCGATTTGATTACTCTTTGCCCCACTTCAATCCAGTCCTCATACAGCACTTCGTCTAGTTCCGTCTGACTGATTTCTGGATCAACACCTTTTTGAGTTAATTTACGCAATAAACTTTTTGGCCCATCTGAGCCTACACGCAAATCATTTTTGATAAACAACTTGGCATACTGGTGATCATCTAAATAGCCTAACTCATTTAACTGACTAACAGCGCTATTAGCAACTTCATCAGAAATTTCATGCTTTTTTAAATACTGTAAGACTTCAAAAATAGTTCGAGGTTCGTAACTCAAAAAATGTGCTGCTAGATCACTAGCTTTAGCATCAGCATCAAATTGTCTGATTCTTTCAACTTGTTCACTATCAAGTTCTTTTCCTTTTAAAAGAACAAACTCAGCAACTGTTTTTTCACCAGCAGAAAAAGCATATTTACCATCTAAGAAAATATTATAGCGACCTGGCCGCTTTTGTGCACTAACTTTGGTTATGATCATTTTTTTCACCTCGCATATTCCAAAATACATGCTAGCAAATTTTTTAATATCTTGCTAAGAACTTTTACCAGGTAGTACAATTAAAAGCAATGTAATTAGTTTTTAGTAGAAAGAATAAGGTAATGAACAAAAAATTTACACATAAAAAACAACATCATGAAAAAGACGTAATTATCACAATTAAACGTTTAGGGATTAACGGTGAAGGAATCGGCTATTATAAAAAGAAGATCATCTTCATCCCCGGCGCTTTACCAGATGAAGTAGTTGTAGCAAAAATCGTTAAAAGCTACCCTCACTACATTCAAGGTGAACTTGTCCGCATTAAGGAAAAAAGTCCTGACCGCGTAGCTTTCCCAGAAGGCGTAGATCCAGAAATCGGTGGATTAGAACTTGCACATCTATCTTACGAAAAGCAGCTTGAATTTAAGCGCAACAATATGCTTGAATCACTCAGAAAGTACCATCCAAGAAACTACGCTAAGTACAAGGTCAAGAAGACTATCCCAGCTCCTGACGAATGGCACTACCGCAATAAGGCACAATACCAAATTGAAAATATTCACGGCAAGACCAAGTTGGGACTTTTCGCACCAAATTCTCACCGCTTAATCGACTTGCCTAAGATGCCTACTCAAAGTGAAGACACCCAAAAGACTGAACGTGAAATCAAAGTTTTAATTGAAAAGCTGCATGTTCCTGTTGCTAATTTCCGTCGTCATTTACCTGGCGTTAAAACTATTGTAGTGCGTCAATCTGAAGCTACTAAGGAAATTCAAGTTACTTTAATCACTATTGGTCATAAAATCAAGAATTTGATTCCGTTAGCTAAAGAAATTATGAAATTGGACAACATAGTCAGCGTTTACCAAAATGAAACTGAATGGCAAAATCCACAAGTTTGGGGCAATAAAACTGAAAAACTATTAGGTAAAAACCAAATCATGGAAGAAATTTTGGGTAAGAAATTTGCCTTATCCCCACGTGCTTTCTTCCAGCTTAATCCAGTTCAAACAGTGAACTTGTATTCTGAAGCTTTGAAATACCTCGACTTAACTCCAGATCAAACCTTGATTGATGCTTATAGTGGTGTAGGTACATTGGGTATCTTAGCAGCTGACCGTGTCAAGCAAGTTATTGGTATCGAAACTATTCCAGAAACTGTTAAAGATGCTCAACATAATGTCGAACTCAACCACATCAAAAATGCTGACTATATCCAAGGCAGCGTAGAAAAGGTATTGCCTGAATTAAAAAATAGCGGCGTTTCAATTGATGCCTTAATCGTTGACCCACCTAGAACAGGTTTAGCTAAGAAATTAATCAAAACACTTTTACAGGTAAAGCCTGAAACTTTTGTTTACATTTCATGTAATCCATCCACTCTCGCACAAGATTTAGTACTCTTAAGTGAAGTTTACGATGTCCGTGTAATTCAAAATGTGGATATGCTGCCACAAACTCCACGCTGTGAAGCAATCGCAAAATTAGTTTTGAGAAAATAATATGATAAAAAAACAACCTAGTCATATGCTAGGTTGTTTTTGCATACAAAAAGCGACTGCCGGGCAATCCTTGTCTCTTAGCAGTCGCAATTCAAGTGGATGAGGTAGCTCATCAAATTGATAGTCACGATCTTCAACTGTTTGTTATGTATTATAAAACAATGGCATTATCGTAACCAATATTAACATTCACTTGTTCTGATCTTTACATAAAACGTAATTTTTAATGAATTGGAGTTTTGTAAACAGCCATTATTAGGGCTGACACCTCTACATATAGAGAATCTTTCAAGTTTCCAATAATAATACAATTCTGGAGATAAAAACTTACTTATATTTATACTTGTTAACTTAATTTCTACCTCTTCCACATCTTTAATTATATCCGCTTGTGTAACCGCTTGCAATAATTAACGAATATATTTTTTCAAAAAAGCTTTGATAACTTGTCGATATCTATTTTTGTACATTGGATAAGACATTGCATGTCCAGCTAACGGTGCAATCCATAAAAATTTAAGACTTATAGCAGTCTAAAAAAGAGATTGAAAATCAATTCAACCTCTTTTTTTGAAACTGTCAAATAGTTTGTGTAAATAGATCTTTCTCGTAAATTGATTTTTTAATTTTTTCTTAGTCAAAGTAGGATTCCAATGTATCCTGCACTTGGCCGAAGCCTTTATGGATTCGGTTGAAGTAGCGATCATTGTAGCTTATTGCCTGAATGCCAATGAAAGTATCAAGCGACTGCTCGCTTGGAAACTCTGCTTTGGGCTTTGCCTTGCGTTTAACGACATTGTTAAAGGATTCAATCATGTTGGTGGAATAGATTGAGGGTCTGATCTGTTTGGGATAGTTGTAAAAGACCAATAGATCAGGCTCAATGTCTTTTAGATTCCTAATGACATGATTGTATGCCTTGTTCCATTTGTCATAGAATGCATGAAGAGTTTGTACAGCGGCTGTCTAATCTGCTTGAAATCGTTCATGATTGTCTCACGATCGTCAACACGCACTTTATTGCAAATATTGCGCATGACATGAACCAGGCAGCGCTGAAAATGTGCTTTGGGATAAGTCTTTGCCAGAGCTGTTTTCATGCCGACAACACCGTCAGACAAGAAAAGCTCGACTTGCTTCAAACCCCGCGATCTCATGTTTTGAAGCATTTCAGTCCAAACTTCGACGTTTTCGCTGGGTGCTATGCAGTAGTCGATTACTTCTTTATGGCCATTGGGCCTGATGCCGATGGCAATATAGACGGCTTCACGCTCAAACGTTTCTCGGCACAGCGGAAGATACGTTGCGTCAAGATAAACGCAAAAGAACCTGTCGCTAAGCTTGCGTTTGTGATAGGCTTCAACCTTTGGAATCATTTGCTTGGAAATATTTGATACCTGAGCCGGACTGTAATGGCTGCCGTACATCTTTTCAATCAGATCGGCTATTTCTCTGGTAGTGACGCCTTTGATAATCATGCTTTCCAGGACGTCCGAGTGCTGCTTGTAGTCAGGCAGAGTGTGCTGATGAAATTCGCCGTTTCTGTCTCTGGGAACCTGAATTTCGATCTGGCCAAACTGCGTATCAACCTTGCGATAATAGATGCCGTTTCTGGAATTGCCAGAGTTCCATCCGCTTTTTGCATAAGGATCATAGCCTAAAAAGGCAGTCAATTCAGCTTCAAGCAATTGATTAACTGCAGTTTGAATTTCCTTGCGCAAAAAATCATTAACTTTGTCTTGATTGAATAGTGCTTGAGCCATATTTTTGGTAAAATCATTCATGAAGGAGTTCTTCTTTCTGTATGTTGTTTTTTTGTTCAATCCAATCATACAAGAAAGGAACTCCTTTTTCTAATGTTTTCAGAAATTAATTTAAGGAATCATTCATCCTTACACAAACTATTTTACGGTCTCCTTTTTTTAGTTAAAATTTATCTATCAAATTACTGTCTTCTATGATCAACAAAAAAGCCATGCTATTATGCAGAATCTCCTCGCAATTCTCTAAAGCGCCGATAAATTGTCGCTTTGGAGATGCCTAATTTCTTGCTGATTTCAGAGTAACTCATATGATCTTGAGTATGCAATTTCCAAGCAAAATCGATTTGTTCTTGATTGTATTTTCGTGGCATTCCCTCATGGAAGTTAGGATTATTTGCTTTCGCCCACGCTTTTCCCTCTTGGGTGCGACTAACAATTAAATCTCGTTCAAATTCCACAAAGGCACTAAAGACAGTGAAGATTAAACGCCCACTTGGTGAAATTATCAATCGTGCCAATATTTAAAACCCGCAGAATGACCCCCTCAGCATTCATTTTCTTAACAATGTTGAGTGCGTCTTGCGTATTTCTAGCTAAGCGATCTAATTTAGTGACGATTAAGGTATCACCACTTTTAATCTTGGCCATTAATTTATCAAATTCAGGACGATTGGCAGTTGTTCCAGTATATTTATCTTTGAAAATTTTGGTGGCTCCTGCTTATTTTAAATCGTCAACTTGACTACTTAAATCTTGCTTAACAGTAGATACCCTTGCATACCCATATATTGTATTCATATTTAGCTCTTTTCTGGTTGGTTCTTGACACTAAGTCTTGACTACACGTAATACCCACATTTTGCGGTATTCTCAAATTGTATTCAAGACTGTCAACTTATGAATATCAATACTAAATTTTTAAGTAAAAAAATAAAACGACTAATATCTAACTAATTAAAGAAAGTTTATTAATCGTTTTAGTATTTTTAATTATTTACAATAATAGTATAAAAAAGTAGTAGAAAACAAACAATTATTGCTATTACATAACCTATCAACAATCCTAATACTAAGGTAACGGAATGACGTTGTAGAAAAGTACATATCCAATCTCCAAGCATAAATAGATAAAAACCTATAAGCCAATAATTTAGTTGTTTCTGATTCGTCCACGGTAATACTAATATAATTAGTATTACAACGATTGATGCATATCCTATACTTTTATACGCTGAATCATTAAGTAATGCGTGACGCATACAAAAAGCCTCCTTTATTGGTAACGCCAACCAGCATAACGCCAGCCACGAATCTTATAAACTTTACCAACTTTGTATGGGCTTACTTGTCCTAACATTGCACCAACTAATTTTTTAGAAACAGCTGTAATAGCCCAGGAAGCTACTCCCATTGATGGAACACCAAGAGCCGCTGAAATCAAACTTAAGACAGCACCAAAGGCTACACTATAACCTTCTGTTCTGATCTTATTTAACATTGATTTAGAAAGATAAACATTAATGTTCCCATTACCATAATTTTTCACTTTAGTAACGCCAGCGTGGTGTCTTTTGGCTAGTTCAGCAGAAAATTCATTTCCATATGCTTTATTAATAGCTCTGAGTAAGGCATCATTAGAAATTTAAAACGTTTTAACCCCATTTTCATTAGTAAGAGTTCCTGATTGAGCAATATCTTCAGAAAGAGTTTGTTGTATTTCAGTATTTTCCGGAACAACGCTTCTTTTAGGAATCACAAACGTTTGAGTATTTCCTGAGTTTGCCGATTTTGTGTCACTATTAATTGTAGAAGCGCTAACGCTACTAGAAATAGTTGGTGCTACTACAGTTAGCAATGTGGCAGATGCCATAGCGACTGCCGTAAATTTAGATAATTTTTTTCATAAAACTTCCTCCATAATAAAACTGTCTTTTCTTACTTAATAATTACTGGTAATTCCCACCAAATTATGTATGTCAACATTCTTTCGTAGTCTTTTCTATCGCTTTAGTTTTATTCTAGCTCAAATTATAAGGTTTAATTACATTCTGTATCATATTTGTTACACAGCTATTAACTTTGAAAGGAGGAAATTTACAATGGTCAAATCTCCAAAATGGTACTTGAAATTCGAAATTGGCTCTGGCTCTAACAATAATTAACTATTACGCGTGGTGCTAGTTAAATCGTTTTAGTTAATAAAAAAGTCCAATCGGACTAGACTCAAGTTTTAGTATTCAATAGAAAAGAGTCTGATCTGATTGAGCTACGGACAGTTTAATCTTGGCTTTGCTTATCTGGCAGGCCAAGACTGGAATCGAATCACAAAGAAGGTTCTGCGAATGCTTCGGCTGTCTATCGCATTCGCGTTTTAACCGCCGTTCTCGACAGCTGCTCCAGTTGATTTATCAGATACGCCAAAAAATGAATCAAAAAGTTGATTTAAGCGGACAATTCTTGATTATTGACAGTTTTCCCGTTCCAGTTTGTCAGCCGGTTCGCAATTATCGCGTAAGGATTTTTCGCGGTTCTGCGAATATTGGCTATAAGGCAGCCAAAAAGATCTACTATTATGGTTTCAAAGTTCATGCGATTGTCAGCGACGACGGCTATGTTCTTGATTATGCCGTAACCCGCGCCTCAGTCCATGATGCCAAGGAAACGGTGGAACTAATGAAAAATACTCATCCAGCCAATCGCTATCTGCTTGGCGATGAGGGCTATTTAGGCAAACGATTGCATGATCAATTAAAACAAATGGGCTATGAACTGTGGACGCCATATCGGAAAAACATGGCTGGCGCCAAAAAGCACAATGATCGTCAATTGATGGCTATTCGCAGAACAATTGAAAGCGACTTTTCACTTCTAACCCATTACAACGCCGAGAACAATCGAGTGCGCAGTTTAACTGGCTTTCAAGCACGATTAGAAATTGCTATTCTGACTTATAATCTAGCTTATTGTCTAGAACGATTTAACTAGCACCACGCGTATTAGGATCTACTCTTAAAATCCATTCTTGTTTTTCAAACTCCTTAAACCAAACCTTGTCGCGATAGAGTGCATCCCTACCAGATATCTTTTTAGATTCCGGCTTTTTCTTATAGGTGGTCATCGCATATTTAAAGAAGTAGTCGCTAACTGCTAACCAACCTAATCCGGCTAAAGCTAGGGATGATAATATTATTTTTTTCTTCATTTTGATTCTTCCGTATTAAATTACTTCATTATTCATTTTATAATAGTTAATGATTATTACTAATTTTAATTATACTTGAAAATGCGCTTAACAGATTTACTTCAATTAATTAACGATTTAAATATTAATACTGCTTTTTATCTAAAAATAGACGATAAAATTGTCCCTTGGGGCAAACTAACCCTGGTAGATGGCCGCTGTCTTCTTTATCCAGGAAAAAATGCGATGACTAAAGCTAAACTTATCCGCTTAGTTGGTCATATGCATAACCGCGGCATCCCTCTTTTAATAGCAGTGGACCAAGAAGAACATCATATTTTCGGATTGCAAATCAAAGAAGAAAGCAATCAAATCATCCTTATGTAAAAAGGCTACGATCATTTTTAATCATAGCCTTTTTCATTTTACTTAACTTTATACTGACGAATATTGCCTTTAGTACCTGCAAAATACCAAGTACCTTTTTCATCGTCACTAGTCAATTCCTCATTATCTTCTGGATCATCTAATGCAGTATTGAAGATCTCTTCGTATTCAGGAACACTAACCTTCTGACGACGCTTAAGCATCTTTTCATCACCTGCAGCGTTAACTTCTTTTTCATAGCCCTCTACAAGATTGCCGCTATAGAATTCGCCCATGGCACCTGATCCATATGAGAATAACCCAACTAAGGCACCAGCTGGCAAATTGCCATTTTCAAGCAAACTCAATAAGCTCATATAAAGAGAGGCAGTATAAATATTACCAGCCCGACGTGATAATTGCTTAGAAGCATCAAATGAGTTTTGCAATTTCTCAGTAGTTGCGTCATCTTGATCAGCTACTGCAAGACGATTTGCCTTAAGCCCCATCTTTGTGAATGGCAAGTGATAAATAATTGCGTCAAAATCTTTTGTTTCTAACTTTTTTTGCTTCTTATAATCTGCAAAAGTTTTACTAAAGAAATCTAGGTAAACCTGGGTTGAATACTTGCCATCAACCATTGCTAATTTAGAATCGTTTGGACGCCAAAAGTCATTGATGTCTTCGCTATATGCACTATGACCATCATTTAAAGCCAAGATAGCTGGATCGGCTTTAATCAGCATGCTTACACTACCGGCACCTTGAGTCACTTCACCAGCAGTACCAATGCCGTAACGCGCAATATCACTACCAATCACCATTGCTGTTTGGTCAGGATGAACTCTAACAAAATCACGTGCGATCATTAATGCAGCAGTCAAGCCAAAACACGCTTCTTTTACTTCAAAAGTTCTTACTTCTGGTTTTAATTTAAGTGCTGTTTTAACAAAAAGTGAAGCTGACTTAGATTGATCAATGCCGCTTTCAGTACCAAAGACCAATAAACCAATCTTATCCTTGTCAATGCGATCAATGTACTTCATCGTTGCATTGATTCCCATTGAAACAGCGTCTTGGGTTTGATCTGCCACGCTCATCTCACTTTGACCAATACCGATCAAATACTTATTTGGATCTTCATTTCTAGCATGAGCCAAATCAACCATATCTACATACTTATTAGGAGTAAAAAGTCCAATCTTATCAATACCTACTTGCATTATTTTCCCTCTCTCATTTGCTTTAAAACAGCCTGAGCATAACTCTCAGAATAATCCTTTTGCTTAATTATTTGCGCTAATACCTTTTTCTTTTCCTCATCACTAGCATCAAGTTCCGAAACAATATTGCGTGCTTGCAATTTCATGTGACCAGCCTGAATTCCCACAGTAGAAATTGCTAGCAGCGCTGCTAAATTATTAGCTAATCCAACACTGACAATAATTTCAGCTAACTTAACACTATTTATTTCCTTACCTAAAATAGCAAAGCTCTGCTGGACATCCTTGCGCGCTTTAATCGAGCCGCCAACTACTCCAATAGCCATCGGCAAAGTGAGTTCACCAACTAGCTTGCCATCTTGCATCGTCCATTTAGACAGACTGCGATAATGTCCATCCTGACTAGCTAAAACTGCAGTCGCACTTTCAATTGCACGATAGTCATTTCCTGTTGCAATCAGCACGGCATCAACGCCGTTCATGATTCCTTTATTATTGGTTACTGCTCGATATGGATCTTCATAACCAATTTTGCTAAGCAAAGCAACGCGTTCAGCCACTTTCCTACCGCCCATCGTCTTAGGATCAAGAGTCACCGTCGCTTTAGTCAATTGACTAGGATAATTGGACAAAATCGCAAATAATTTTTCTTCAATACCTGGAAATTGTTTTAACTTAGCTGCTAAAAATTCCAAGATCGAATTCGTCTTATTTGCTCCCATTGCTTCAGCGGGATCAACCAAAACTTTAAGATAAACTAAATCACCTTTTCGTTCAGCTTCAATTGATCTAGTTCCACCACCATGACGAATCAAACTAGCAAATTCTTTGTTAGCCAAATTGATTAAATCCGGAAATTTCTTTTTTAAATCTGGTAAAGAAAAATCATGATTTACCTTTAAAACAATTTGACCATAAATTCCTGTTCGCTTGCTAGTTGCCTTAACTCCGCCATTACGTGCAAAAATATGAGCACCATGATTGGCAGCTGCTACAACTGAAGGTTCTTCTACAGCTATAGGGACCATATACGATTGCCCATTTAGCAGAAGATTTTGCACGACTCCTAAAGGCAAACGCAATTGTCCCACAACATTCTCGCTTAATTTGTCTAAGCGATTAAGAACCTGATCATCAATATCTTCTAAATTTATTCCTTCAGATTGTAAAATTTCTCGCCTTTGCTCAGGCTTCAATTGATAAAACTTCATTAGATATTTTCGATTTCATATGCGATTGCTTGGCCACCGCCAATGCACAAGGTTACTAATGCACGTTGACCTTGCTCTTTCTTCAAGCCACTAATTGCAGAACAAATCAATCTAGTTCCAGTAGCACCTAACGGATGTCCTAATGCAATAGCACCGCCCATGATATTCAATCTATCATCAGGAATTTGCAAATCACGTGCTACTGCTACACTCTGTGAAGCAAAAGCTTCGTTTAGTTCCACGATATCATAATCATTAATTGAACGTCCTGTCTTTTTAAGCAATTTTTTCACAGCAAAATATGGCGTATATCCCATATAAGCAGGATCAAATCCAGCCTCCGCAAAGCCCCCCAGCTTAGCGATTGGCTTTAAGTTCAAATCTTTAACCTTGTCTTCTGTGGCTAATACCAACATACTAGCTCCATCTGTTAACGGTGAGGAATTGCCAGCTGTCACATCACCATCTTCTTTAAAGACAGGTTTTAATTGGCTTAATGCTGCCATAGAAGTGTCAGGACGAATTGGTTCATCATGATCTAAAGTCTCACCATTAATTTCAATTGGCAAAATTTCATTATCAAAAAAGCCGGATTTTGTTGCCTCTGCCGCTTTTTTATGAGAACGAAGACTAAATTCATCCATTTCTTCACGACTAACATGATATCTTTGAGCAACGTTTTCAGCGGTAATCCCCATATGTTGTCCAGAAAAAGCATCCATCAAACCATCATTAATCATAGTATTTACTAAATGATCTGCAGGATTTTCTTTATTCTCTTTTTTAACAAAATATGGCGCACGAGTCATGCTTTCACTACCACCAACTGCAACTAAATCAAGGTCGCCTAGTTCCATTTGACCTTGAGCCAGACGAACAGCCTTAAGACTTGAACCACAAACGTCATTAATCGTTGCCGCAGTTGATTCTTTTCTCATCCCCGAGTTAAGAGCAACCTGTCGGGCCATATTTTCACCTAAGCCTGTACTCAACACATTTCCCATGAAAAGTTCTTGAACATCATTAGGATCAATATTTCCTGCTTTTAAAGCTCCCTTTAACGCCATTACACCAAGATCGATTGCCGAAGCATCTTTAAAAAATCCACGATACTTGCCAAAAGGTGTTCTCTTGGCCGCTACAATATAAATATTTTTCATCACTATTTTTCTCCATTTGTATTATTAACACTATGATCATAACAAAAAATATTAAAAAAAAAACATAAAAAGACTACGCTCTCGCGTAGTCTATGAACAATTATCTGCTTTTTATTTATTATTTTTATCTTCTGCTTCAAATTGCTTAGATAACTTCTTAATATATGCACGTAATTGATCCTTAATCTCAGGATGCTTTAGTCCATATTCAATAGAGGTTTCAAGGTAGCCCTCTTTATTACCAACATCATGACGTTCACCTTTAAATACATGAGCAAACACGCGTTGTGTCTTATTCATCGTATCAATGGCATCTGTTAATTGAATTTCTCCGCCACGACCTGGTTTTTGATGAGCCAAAATATCAAAAATTTCTGGTGTAAGCAAGTAACGTCCAATAATAGCGTAATCACTTGGAGCTTTATCAACATCAGGCTTTTCTACAAAAGACTTAACGTTGATCAAA
Source organism: Lactobacillus helveticus (assembly GCF_046109915.1). Taxonomy (NCBI): domain Bacteria; kingdom Bacillati; phylum Bacillota; class Bacilli; order Lactobacillales; family Lactobacillaceae; genus Lactobacillus; species Lactobacillus helveticus. The sequence continues at coordinate 1,080,781 of NZ_CP151471.1, forward strand.
CCAGGCATGATTTCATTTTCAGGTTCAATTACCCCATATTTAGAAACTTCTTCATGAGGTACAGGCATTACAGCGATCGTAGAGGCATGCGTCTTGTCGTAACGATTAATCAATTGCTTGGTTAAAGGCACTTGATCATCCATCAAATCATCACCAAGCATTACTACAAATGGTTCATCACTAACAAAGCTGCGAGCACGATAAATTGCATCCCCTAAACCAGCTGGATGTGGTTGTCTAGTATAGTACAAATTGACACCCAAGTTGGTAATTCCTTGGGTCAATTTAAGCAATTTACTTTTGCCTTTTTCTTCCAAGTCTTGTTCAAGTTCTGGATTAGAATCAAAATGATCCTCAATTGGTCGCTTATTCTTACCAATAACGATCAAAATATCCTCAATACCAGACTTCTTAGCTTCTTCTACAATAAATTGAATTGTTGGTTTATCAACAATTGGCAACATTTCTTTAGGCAAAGCCTTTGTTGCAGGTAAGAATCTAGTACCTAAACCGGCAGCTGGAATAACAGCTTTTCTTACTTTCATACAGACACACTTTCTATTCTCTATTTCTTAACAGTATCATAGCAAAATTATGATTTTAGAGCTACTTTTGCTTCCTTCTTTTATCTTGAATATAGCTAGCAATTCTACCAGCAGAATACTCAAGTTCTCCGACCCGGTTACGAATAATCGTGGCATTGACGGCTACACCAAATAAAAATAATAGTGAAGCAATGTTCAACCACAACATAAAAATGATGAACGTACCGACAATTCCGTAGTTTTTCCAAGTAATCGGGAAATTATGCAAGTAAAAACTAAATAAAAACGATAATGCAATCCAGCCACATGAAGTAACAAATACACCTGGCCAAATTACCCGTTTTTTCAGCTTAATATTTGGCAATACATAATTTAAATAAAATACCGCCAAAATTATAATCAAGAAAATTACTGGATAGCGATAGCTAAATATTTTACCCACTTCATGAACAGGTATCTTAAATATTGCATCCATTAAATCTAGCAATTCTTGACCAAACGCCAATACTACACCAACTGCAGTAAAGATAATAATCATCAAGGTGGTAAAGATGACCATAATTAATCTTGTCCACAAGAAATTAAGCATTGAGAGCTTTAATTCCACTTGATGGACACCATACAGTCGGTTTTCGCCTAATCTAATAGCATTAACTAAATTAGAAAAGGACCAAATCGCCAAAATAATACCAAATGAAATATAGCCAGTAGATGTCGTTTTCAACAAAGAATTGATGATTGGCATGATAAAGCTAGATACTTGATCTGGAAAAATCAAATTTAAATATTTTGCAATGGGAGCTGTATCGATATGAAATAGAGGCAGAACATTTCCAATAATAATGATAATCGGAAAGATTGAAAACAAAATATAATAGGCAATTACTATTGAACTATCAATAATCTCACCCTGTGACAGAATTGTACGCAAGGTAAGAAAGAAATCACTTATTTTTGAATTAGATCGATTTGTCTCATTTTTCATTCAAGAACCTAGTCATCCATCTCATCAAAGTGAGGGATGTATTTTTCTAAACCATCATATGGTTTTTGCAAAGTTAAAATCTTAGGACCATCCTTGGTAATAGCAAAGGTATGTTCAAATTGAGCAGCATTTGAGCCATCTGGAGTTGCGTAGTATACCCAATCATCGTTAGGATCATCAACCGTTCTTTGATCAATGTGCCAATCGCCACCTGCTTCAACCATTGGTTCACAGGTAATAGTCATACCTTCACGAAGACGAATACCATGACCAGCTTTACCCCAGTGTGGTACTTCTGGATCTTCGTGAATTGATGGTTGAATACCGTGACCAATTAATTCACGGACGTCACCGTAATGATTTTCATCTTCAACCCAATGTTGAATAGCTGCACCAATATCACCGATACGGTTACCAAGAACAGCTTGATCAATCCCTAAGTACATTGCCTTCTTAGTTACTTCGATCAACTTCTTGTCAGCTTCTGAAATTTCACCAACTGGATAAGTAGTACATGAATCTGATTCGTAACCATTCAAGTTGCAAGTTACATCAACCTTAACGATGTCGCCTTCCTTTAAGATACGATCTTTTCTTGGAGTTTGGTGAGCAATTTCATCGTTAACTGAAATACAAGTACCATACTTATAGCCTTCAAAACCTTGTTCTGAAAGACGACCACCACGACTCTTAACGAAGTCTTGGCAGAATTCTTCAATTTCCCAGGTTGAAATTCCTGGCTTAATTACATCGCGCAAGCCTTCAAACATTGTTGCAAGAAGGTGTCCTGAAGCTTGCATACCTTTAAGTTCTCTGATTGATTTAATTGTAATCAAAATAATTTCTCCTTTAAAAATATATTCCTCATTATTATAACGTTTTACTGAATATTTTTAAAAGTTTATCAAATCTGGGCTAAAAAACCGAAGTTTCATGTATAATAAAGTGTCATATAATGCAGTGAAAGGTATGAAAAATCATGAAAGCAAGAATTGTTTACGCCAGTATGACTGGCAATGATGAAGACATGGCAGATATATTAGAAGAAGATCTTCAAGACTATGGCTTTGACGTTGAAACAAGCGATGTTGGTTTCACGGATGCCAGTGATTACTTAGAAAGCGATCTTTGTATTTTCATTACTTATACTTATGGTGAGGGTGCAATGACCGACGAAATTGCAGACTTTTATGAAGAATTAAAGGCCTTGGATTTAAGTGGTAAATATTTTGCTGTGATGGGTTCTGGAGATAAGACCTATGGCGAACATTTCTGTGAAAATGTTTTTGACTATGAAAAGGCATTTAAAGAATGTGGTGCTACTGAAATTACTAAGCCCGTCACTATTGAAAATGCACCTGACGATGAAGCTATCGATCTGATTGACCAAGCTGCAAAGGAAATGGCTGATAAGCTAAATGACTAAAAATAAAAAAGAAGTTACTGCTGTCGATCAAGCTCAAATTCGACAATTAGGGCAAAAGTTGCTTAAAAGACACCGTAATCTCTGGGTATACATGATTTTCGGCTTCGTGGCTACCTTAATTAATACTTTAGTCTTTATGGTACTTCATTCTTGGTGGCACAGCGTAATGGTAATTTCCAATACCATTGCTTTTATTGTGTCTAACCTGGCATCATTTTACTTTAACCAAAAAGCCGTTTTTATTAATAATGTCGATCATGATCACAGCACATGGCACAAATTAATAGTTTTCTTTACTTACCGCGTAATTAGTTTAATTCCAGATACTTTAATTATGTTGGTAGGATTATCTTGGCTTCATTTAAATGCTTTGCTTGTTAAGATCATTGACCAAGTACTAGTTGGTGTATTCAATTATTTAACTACTAGATCAGTCTTTCAAAATCAAGAACATACCATGATTGAACGAGCTAAGATGCGGATTCAAGAACAGAAAAATAAACGAGAAAATAAAAAGAGCAGCAAAAATTAATTTTGCTGCTCTCTGTTTTGTTCTTATTCAAAATCTTTTGGTTTTTCTGCTTCATCTTTATTGAAGTAGTAATAAATTGCATCCATAATGCGGTCGCTAGCATGACCATCACCGTACGGATTCTTGGCATTCGCCATCTTGTCATATGATTCTTTATTTTCTAAAAGTTCTAGCATGCTTTCTCTAACTGCGTCGACTTGCGTGCCTACAAGCTTCAAAGTACCAGCCTTCACGCCTTCGGGACGTTCAGTTGTGTCACGCAAAACAAGCACTGGCTTGCCCAGACTTGGCGCTTCTTCTTGCACACCACCTGAATCAGTCATGATAAAGTAGCTGCGTTTTGCTAAATTGTGGAAGTCAACCACATCAAGTGGTTCGATCAGGTGAATTCGAGGATCGCCGCCTAAAACTTCGTTAGCTACTTCCTGCACCCGTGGAGACAAGTGCACTGGATAAATAATTTCTACATCGGGATGTGAATCAATTACCTGACGCATCACCTTAAAGACGTGGCGCATAGGTTCGCCTTGGTTTTCACGTCTGTGCATAGTCACCAAGATCACCTTGCTCCCTGGTGTAATTTCGTCCATAACAGCGTGGTGGTAATCTTTTTGCACAGTTTGTTCCAAAGCATCAATTGCAGTATTCCCAGTTACGAAAATATTGTCTGCTTTGTGATTTTCTTTAATCAGATTGCTCTTAGATAATTCAGTTGGAGCAAAATATAAATCAGCCAAATCATCGGTCATTTGGCGATTCATTTCTTCAGGAAATGGCGAATACTTATTCCAAGTTCTAAGTCCCGCTTCAACGTGTCCCAATGTAGTTTGTTGATAAAAGGTCGCAAGCCCCGCCGCAAAACTAGTTGTCGTATCACCGTGAACCAGCACAACATCTGGCTTTTCTTCCTTGATGACCTTTGACAAATCAATCATCACTTTCGAAGTAATATCTTCCAAAGTTTGATTCTTGTGCATAATGTTAAAGTCGTAATCAGGTTTAATTTTAAAAATATCGAGTACCTGATCCAGCATTTCTCTATGCTGTGCACTGACTACAGTCACTTCGTCAAAGCGCTCATCTTTTTTCAATTTTAAAACAAGTGGCGCCATTTTTATCGCTTCAGGTCTTGTACCAAAGACAGTCATTACTTTAATCTTCTTCATATAATTTCCTCCGATGACCTTATTTAACTATAACTGATTTATTTCTATCTTGCATCTTAATTCTGTGTTTTAATTAAATGTGTATTTATAGAAAGTTGGATATGTTTATGAATTCTAGTTTAATCTTTTTAATTACTACAGCCTTATTTATTATCATTGGCAGTTTCTGCTTAGTATTTGGATTGGACAAGGCTAAGCCTGCTAAACTTAGACGACGCTTGCTATATTCTGCTTTAATCTGTGTCTTTGTCGTCTGGGGCTTAATTACTTACATCATGCTCAATCCATTAGGTTAGTATTTACAAAAAAAGCCATCTGCATCACAGATGGCTTTTTTGATGACCCCGGTGAGATTCGAACTCACCTCTACGGTTTAGGAGACCATTGTTCTATCCAGATGAACTACGGGGTCAAACCTAAGATTAACTTTACCAAAAAATACGGTAATAGTTAATCTTTTTTTCTAAAATTGTGTGGTAAAAAATGTCTTAGGATTATTGGTATCCGCAATTTTATCTGCCGCAATAACGAATGGAGTCCAAATTGCCAAAGTAATCAACATATCGACAATGCTTAAAACAATGGCACGCCAATCATAATTGCAGGCTAAAAATGGACCGATAATCGGTGGCATAATACTTGGCACAGCCACTTGTACCGGATTAACCAATCCCATTACGCTCACCCAATAAGAAAATGCAACATTAACCACTGGTGCCAACACAAACGGGATTAAATAAACTGGATTTAAAACAACTGGCAATCCGAATAAGATCGGTTCACCAATATTAAAAATACCTGGTGCAAGCGCAATTTTAGCCACCATACGATAATCACTTCGCTTAGAAAACATTAAAATAGCAACGATTAACATCACAGTGCCACCAGCACCACCAAACCAAGCAAAAACATCAAAGGATCCACGTCCCCAAAGGTATGGTGGAATACGACCATTACGAACCGCCGCAATATTGCTATTTTGGGCAGTTAACCAGATCGAATCCAGAATTGGGGATAAAACTCCCAACCCATTGATTCCGAAAAACCAAAATACTTGTACTAACATGGTTACTAACAGTACTGTACCAAAGCCTTGGCCCCATTTAACCAATGGCATTTGAATACTAGTTAATAGCCAATCGCCCAAATACTGACCGGTTAATGCTTGAAAGAGATAATTAATTCCGCCCACGCTAAAAATCGCAATTATCGCAGGAATCATCGAATCAAAGGCAGCTTGTTCTGCATGTGGTAAATTAGCTGATAAATGAACCATGATTCTTGCTTTATAACAAGCCCAATAAATAAAGAAACCAGCTGAACCAAATAAGATAGTAGTAAACAATCCCGTAGTTGAAAACTGACTGATATCAAAAGCATCCCTAATCAAGATACTATCGCCATGAAATTTGATTTTTGCAAAACTAGCAATACTTAAGGCAAACGATGATAGTGAAACAATCGCCGCAGCTAGTCTATTTACTTCAAAAGCTTTGGCTAACTGATAACCTAACGCTAAAGCAAAGAAAAAGGCAAAAAGCGAAAAAGTTCCTCGCCATACTAAATTGCTAATTGATACGAATGGCTGCATTGCAAAAGCAAAAGCGTTCCAGCCTAAATGAATTTTAGCGGCTTCAACCAAGCTTTTAATCAAAACGGCTAACGATCCAGCAATCGTAATCGGCATTAAAGAAACAAAAGCATCCCTTAATGCAACTAACCACCTTATCTGCCCTAAACGATTAGCTATCGGCAATACATAATCTTCCAGCCATCTAACTAATCGATTCATTTCTTCACCTTCAGATAATGGGGATGATATCCCTTATTTTTCTTATTACGTTTCTTGTGCTTCTTTTGCTTTTTCTTAACTACCTGTTTAACTTCTGCAGCAGCTTCCTTCTTCTTTTCTATCTTTTTAGGCTTGCTAGTAGTTAAATGATAACCTGCAAAATAAACGCGCTCTATTTGAAGCTGATCTGCTAAAAGCTTCTTTAGATCACGGAAGTCGTGATCATCACCCAAAGTTACCACGTAACCTGTGGCGTTCATTCTTCCAGTTCGCCCCGCACGGTGCAAATATGTATTTTGCTCACTTGGAATATCAAAATTGATAACATAGGTCACACCCGGAATATCCAAGCCACGTGCAGCGAGATCAGTAGCTAGAAGCAACTTAGTCTTTCCTGTAGCTAAATCGTTTAACGCTTTTTCACGACGCTGCTTGCCAAATTCATTAGCTAATATTTCAAACTTAGTCTTAGTATGACTAAAAATCCCGGCAAAACGCATCATGGTTTCATTAGAGTCAAAGAAAAGAATACCCTTAAAATGATCCAGCTTGGTCATTCTTTGCAAAAATTCAATTTTATGTTGATTATCAACTTGTAAGAAATAATGCTTGGTAGTTGAATTTTGCTGGTTACGCACATCGACTAAAAGGAAATTACGAGCAAACAATTCTTCTGCATCTCTCGTAATCTCTGAATCAGTGGCACCAAAAAGCAAAATTTGACTATCTGAGCCTAAATTTTGACCTAATGCAGACAATAGTTCAAGTTTGGCAAATTCCAAAATATCGTCTGCTTCATCGATAATCATAGTCTTAATTTGAGCTATTTTAATTCGACCGCTTGAGAAGAAATCAAAGAATCTCCCCAGAGTAGCCACTATCACTTCCGGATGCTTTTTCTTTAAATTATCCTCTTGTCTTTTTCTATTACCGGCTCCTACTAGCGTTGCTCCCTTTAAATCCAATGCATGCAAATAAGGATTAATAGCATGTCGAATTTGAACAGCTAATTCAGTAGTTGGAGCTAAAATTACTACGCTGTTAGCATTGCCTTTTTCTGCTCTTTCTAAGCTAGGCAAAGCATAAGCTAAGGTTTTACCTGTTCCTGTTTTAGCTAAGCCTATCAGGCTGGCTCCATTTTTGATAGCATCATAGGTTTGCTTTTGTATTATTGTTGGTTCGGTCTTATGCTCTTTGAGCAATACTTGTTTTATTTTTTCTTGATACATTATTGTGTTAATTGTCCATACTTCTGTTTATATTGACCAACGGTTCCGTTATACGCGTACATCGTGATGCCCTTTTCCAAACCAGAAACATCTTTTACGCGTCCATTAGTCGTATAACGCCAAAATGAATATTTTAATTTATTAGGTGCTTTTTTACCTGTCGACATAAATAATGTTGCCTGATTAAAGTATCGGCGATACTTTTGATCAAGCTCTACCATTACTGTTTTGCCTCGTTGCTGCAACATGCGAGTAAACTTACTCATCGACTGTAAGTACTTTTTACTAGGCCCAGCCACCGGTACAATCAGAATCGGCAAGCTTCCTGTATTATTGCCTACTTGGTTAAAAAAGTACCGATAGTGCTGCCGAGCAGTCGATTCATTACTATATAAAATTTCGCTGCCAAAAGCGAGTTGCGTACCTAAAATCTGATCACGATAGGATAAATAATTTTCATCAAAATAAGATCTGCCTTGTGTGGATTTTAAATAAACAAATGAAATTCCATTCGACTGCAGCTTATGCAAATCCACATAATCTACATCTTGATTCAGCTCGATCCCTATCGGACTAGAATTAGAGTCCGGCGGCAAGGTCGTTTGTCTTTTAAAATTAAAAAAGCCAATTAAAAGAAATGCAATTGCTAAAATTAATAAAGTCAAAATTGCAGGTAAAGTATATTTATGATGATACCTTTTCATGGCTTTTCCTCCCGCTACTATTTTAACTAAAAATGCGGATCATACCAAGCCTTGAATGTGCTAAAATAATTACATATTAACTTTTTTAAGGATGGTGAAAGTGTGAAAAGACAAATTTCTTTTGGACAAGCTCTTGCTACCGTAGTTGGTTCAGTGATCGGAGCTGGTGTGTTCTTTAAAATTGGAACAATTACGGCCCAAACTGGCAGTAGTTCGACCACAATTTTTGTATGGATCTTAGCCGGAGTGATCTCTATTGCGTCTGGATTGACAATTTCGGAGATTGCAGCAAGTTTGAAAATCAATGGTGCAATTAAATATTTGGATTATACTTATGGCCATGTTTGGGGCTTTCTATTTGGCTGGGCACAAATGATTGTTTATTTTCCTGCACAAATTGGAGCACTTAGTTCCATTTTCGGGGTACAATTCGTCTCACTATTTGGCATAGAGGCAAAATACGCTAATCTAATAGCTATTTCTCTTGTATTATTTTTACTAGCTATCAACTTGATTGGCACCAAATTTTCTAGCAAAATGCAGTCTATTATCACTGTCTTAAAAGTGATTCCAATTATTTTGATTATTATTTGGGGATTCTTTAATCAAAATAAAATTCCAGCTCCCATTTTCCCATTGACAGTAGGAGACAATATTTCTTTTCCTAATGCCATCAGCCAAGGATTGCTTTCTGCCCTCTTTGCCTTTGAAGGATGGATCGTTGTTACCAACTTGGCTAATGAGGTTAAAAATCCAGAAAAAGATCTATCACGTGCGATTATTTTTGGTTTATCTGCCATTACCTTAATTTATGTTTTGATTAATTACATCTTTTTAACCGTTTTGCCAATTCATGAATTAGTCAACAACAATAACGCTGCATTTGAAGCTTCAATGAGATTATTTGGTCAATTCGGTGGGAAACTGGTAGCCATCGGCATTCTAATCTCTGTCTATGGTGCAGTTAATGCCTTCATGCTAACAGGGATGCGCACGCCATACATTTTAGCCCAAGACAATCTTTTGCCATTCTCAAATAAAATTGGTAAAGCCAACATCCACACTGGTGTACCAGTTATAGGAGCTTTAATTGTAGATGCGATCGCTATTATAATGATTTTGCTGGGCAACTTTACTGTTTTAACAGATATGCTAGTCTTCGTCATGTGGACTTTTAACACTATGCTATCTATCGCAGTCATTATTTTAAGAAAACGCGAACCCGAATTGCGTAGACCCTTTAAAGTTCCGTGGTATCCACTTATCCCCATCGTTTCAATTCTAGGTGGTATTTTTATTGTGGTCTCCACAATTATTAATCAATTCGTTCTATCAATAATTGGAATTGGATTAACTTTGCTGGGTTTGCCAATTTACTTTTATATGCAAAAACTATATGCAAAAACAAAATAAGGAAGAACGGTTAAAGTTCTTCCTTATTTTTTATTTGTTCACATATTTTTGAATAACTTCAGGCTTTAACACACCAACATAAGGGATGTTTCTGTACATGTTCAAGAAGTCCAAACCGTAACCAACTACGAATTCGTTGCCAACCTTTGAACCATAATATTCAAGGTCAACATCAACATTTCTGCGTGATTCCTTATTAAGCATAGCACAACACTTAACGCTCTTAGCTCCACGCTTCTTGATTAAGTCCTTCATGAACTTCAAGGTTAAACCAGTATCGACAATATCTTCCACAATCAAGACATCACGATCTTTAACATCAGTTGCTAAGTCAGTCACGATCTTAACCTTGCCAGTTGATTCGAAACCATCACCATAACTAGAAACATCAATAAAGTCTAATTGGTGAACAACATCCATTTGACGAGTTAAATCTGTTAAGAAATAAATTGCACCCTTCAAAGCAACTACAACTAAAGGCTTCTTGCCTGCATAGTCTTCAGTTAATTGCTTACCTAAACGGACACACATTTCATGAATGTCATCTTCAGAAAATAATTTATGATCAATAATATCGTTGATATTGTCGGCTTTAACCAATTTACCTACCCCTCAATCCAATTTATGTTTAAAACTCTTATTATTAAGAAATTATAACATCTTCATACAAAAAAAGCGTCTTAAAAGACGCTTTTTCTGAACAGTTTCTATTTTTGACTGCTTTTTTCTTTCTCTTTTGTTTTCTTTTTAGCATTAATTGGGGCTACGATAAACCATCGCATAAATCCTTGCTCAATACTATCAAGCGTAAATTTATAGCCCTCGAGTTCAATCGTTTCACCCTTTTTAAGGTTAGGATAGTGTTCCATCATATAACCACCAATAGTAATGATGTCGCTATCTTGAAATGCCTTTAAATCTGTGTGGAAGAAACGTTCAAAGTCATATAAGGTAGTCTTCCCTGAAACATGAACATTGCCATCTTTATCCTTGATGATGTAATCATCAGAAACGTCATCAATTTCATCTTTTACAGAACCGAAGAGTTCTTCGTAAATGTCCTTATCGGTTACGATACCACTTGTACCACCATATTCATCAACAACCAAGACAATTGGAGTGTGCTTAGAAATCATTAAATGCAAAATATCTTGAATCGGCATTGATTCAGGGACAGTGATAATCGTTCTAATAATTCTAGTTACTGGAACGCTGCTATCAACTTGGCTCTGTTGGACAATATCATAGGCATAGACGTATCCTACCACATCATCTTTATCATTATCCCTAACTACTGGAAAACGGCTGTATCCCTCTTCTAAGTATTTCTTAAGGGCATATTCGATAATATCCGTAGAATCAAGCACTGACAAACGAGTTCTATCAGTCATGATATCCTTAGCGACTTTATCGTTTAATTCAAAGGCCCGTTCCATATAAGTAAGGTCTTCTTTATCAAGCGAGCCACCATGCACCGCATTACGCGATAACTTGATGATTTCAGATTGAGAATAAACCTCATTTTCTTCATCAGCTGGTGCAAAACCCATTAGCTTCAAAATACCATTGGAGTTTGTGTTAAGTAGCCATACGAATGGATAAACAATCGTGTGAAAAATATGAAGCGGTGTAACAATCGCCATCATCATCCCCACAGGTTTATCAATAGCGATATTCTTAGGAACGACTTCAGTTAATACAACTTCCAAATAGGTTAAAAGAATCACACCCAAAATTGCACTTACTGACTTGATGAGCGATTCACTCATCGGAGTTAAATGAAACGCATCCGCTAAAATAACGTCAAACGTATCCGCTGAGAACCAACCTAAAACTACTCCTACAAGAGTAGTACCTACTTGCGTAGTTGAAAGGTACTCATTCAAATTATGCGTCATATGAAGCGCACGTTGTAATTTTTTTTTGTTGCCTTGACCCTTAGCCAGCATATCTTCAAGTTGACTAGGTCTTGTTTGCACTAACGCAAATTCTGCAGCAACAAAGAATGCAGCAACAACAAAAATTAACAAAGTTGCAACTAGATTAGTTGCTATCTGAGCTGGACTCAAAGCATTATCACCTTTTTTATAACTTAATTACTAAAACCTATTTTACCATTATTAACCGTAATAGTTCAGTTTTACACAATTGAAATTGGCTTATTTAGTTAATTTGCAAATTTTTTCAAAAAGTACGCGTGCTGGGATAAATTTTGAATCGTTAATCTCTGCATTTTTATCGATATAGCCAACTGCAATAGCCATACCAACTGCTTCGTCTTCAGGAATCTTAGCGTATTTTCTAACAAGATCTGGATAAGAAACCATTGAGTGAGCTGGAGACTTTTTAGGCACTGTCAAGGAAATAATTGCTGGTGCATTGAACATAGTTTTATTAGCATGTGAAAATAATTGCAATTTATTTCTAAAGAAGAAGCTCTAAGATGCACCTATAGTAACCATATTTCTACTTGGGAAAACATCCCAATCAATTGACAGCATTGAAGCGAAATCTTCGTTTGGCTTTACGTCATTGTCATTATTTTCAATGGAAGCCTTCTTAAATTCTTCCAAGGCATCCCTACTAATACCTAAGCTCCCCAAGGCTGTGAATTAAGCAATGATGGGGATTGCTGTGCCTTTTTAATAATTTCAGCAATCGCATTTTCAGGAACTTTTCTATTAGTAAATTTACGAGTTACATGTTCTTTTTGAAAAACTTCTTTAAAATCCATTGTTATTCTACCCTTCTTAAAAATTACTCTATTTTATTCATGCATATTATAGTTTAACAGGTCTAGACTATCTTGACTCTTTTTTAATCTCAGCCTTTTTTCGCTGAGCTTCAATTGCTCTCAGGTGGGCACTCATTGCTAAATCATTTTTTCTCATAGCAATAAAAGCTGTAATAGTTAATTCCAATCCGCCCACGCAAATCAACAACAATCCAACAGGGAATAAGTATAATGCACCTTTAGGAATAAACGAGGCTTTAATTACCCAACACAAAATTCCAATCAGCATTAAGACAATTCCAACAATTACTGCTTTTGTATTTGGTCGATATCTTTTCATCAAATTCTCCTCATCTTTTCTCTACCTCTATATTAACAAAAAAATCCTAGCTTCACCTAAGAAGCTAGGACTTAAAACTACTTTTTTATTAGTCTATAAGATTTTAATTGAGAGAGGGAAAATGACTAATTAAATTCGATAGTTTGTACTTTTTGGGAATGTTTAACCGCACCCTTTTCAATTGGGGTGACTGATTTTACAAGATCCATGTTGGTATAAACTACGATACAACTGTCATCGTAGCCTTTGTCAGTGATCATTTGGAAATCCATTGTGGCTAAAGGTTGTCCCTTTTCAACTTTATCGCCTTGGTTAACACTAACTGTAAACGGAGCACCTTTTAATTCAACTGTATCAAGACCTAAGTGAATTAAGATTTCTAATCCATTATCTGTCTTGATGCCAATGGCGTGTTTAGTTGGAAAGAGTGTAGAAATAGTGCCATCAACAGGTGCATAGATTTGATTATCTGTTGGCTTAATTGCAAAGCCATCACCTAACATCTTAGTTGAGAAAACATCATCTTTTACATCAGTAATTGGCATAATGTCGCCGTCAATTACTGCATCTACTTCCATACCTTTATTCTTTTTCTTAAAGAAATTAAACATAATTTAAACCTCTAGATTTCTAAAATTCAAGTAACAATATCAACATAAAGCATAGTGCCAATAAAACTGCTGCTACTAGTGAAATAACAATTACTATTGGACTAATATTATCCTGCCTCTTTTTCAAAGTCTTGGCTTTATACATTCCCAAGATGGCTAAAACGCCACAGAGTAAGTTACCAACCAATACTTGACCAATGAGTTGACTTACCATCAAAAAGCGATAGGTTTGTCGATTAACCAAAAATTGTTTTTTGTTTAGCATCAAATAGTAGCCTAGGACAAAGTCAACGATTGCAGCAATAGTAACGATCGCCACAGCTGGCTGCTTCATAATCATCATTTTGATCGATTGATTCGAAGCACCGCCGCGTAATGCGATTAATGCCCAGAATAGCAATGGAGCAATAAACAGGACATATGAATACCAACTAAGAATTTTTTTAGTATCCAAATTCATGCTTCTGGTCATTCGATCGAAAAAGTTTTCAACTTTTTGTTTACTAATTGCCCACATTGATTTCTACATCCTCTCCTTGGCTTTGTTGCCAAGCCACATATTCACTAACAAGTAAATCAATTAAATAATATGCTGGAGTAAAGGCAACCTTACCACTCTTATAGTCGGCATCATCAGTAAAGGCAATTGTTGGGAAATATATATTATGCTGAACAATTGAAGCTAATTTATTTTGTTTCATATTAGTAAACGATACATATCTAAATTTATCATTTACTAATTCAAGCTTGGTAATTTCCTCATTAATTGTCTCATTATCACCCGTAAATGAAATTACGAATAAGATGTCGCCTTTTTTAGCAAAGTGGCTAACCGCCTTTAATTCGTCAAGAGCTGATGGCAGAACTGTTGCATGTTTGCCTACTATAAATAGTTCATGGGCTAAATATTGTGCAATTAGTTCCTGCTGCCAACCAGTTGAATAAATGTATACAGTACTAGCATCATCTAAATCATGATACAAACTGTCAAAGTCACGCTGTTTAAAATACTTTAAAACATCGTCATTCACTCGACTGAGTTCTCTTGCAAAATTATTTTCAATTTTGATTGGCTTTTGTTTTGATTCAGCCAATTGCGTTAAATCAAATTTCAATTCACTGTAGCCAGTTAAGCCTAGCTTTTTACATAAACGAAATATTGCTGATTCAGATACATAGAGCTTCTTCGCTAACCTTGCAAGGCTTAACTTACTACAGTCTTTCGGATTATTTAAAACAAATTGAATTATCTGTTTTTCAGAATCGTTTAGTTTATTACCATTTTCATAGACCATTGATTTTAAATTTGCCATATTTACCTGTGCCCTTATCAATATATAGCTTATATATTAATAATACCACAAGCGCTTACACAATTTATAGTAATTGTTTCATTTGATCAACGACTTGATCGGCATCCAATCCGACAACGATATCAATTTCATTATTGTCTCTATGTTGAACTTCGTATGAATCTACAATCTTCTTGAATTCTGCATCTGGAGCTACTTTCTTAGTATCAAAGACGTGGGTTCTTACTCTAGATGAGCAAGCAATTACATCTTTAATGTTTTCTTCACCACCAAGAAGATCGACAATACCAGTGGCTCTTTCAATGTAAGGATTATCTTGTTCAGTTGAAACCTTAGCATCGTTACCACTTTCTTGCATCAATTGGTTCATTTCATCAAGAACTTGTGGAACGTCAAGACCTACAATAACTTGAATAGCCTTACCGTGGTGAACAACGTTAACAGCCTTGTTAGCCTTAAATTGTGAGTCTGGAGCAACCTTTGATGGATCAGCAACAGATACACGTAATCTAGTAGCACATGAACTTAATTCAGTAATGTTTGCAGCACCACCTAATAAGTCAAGGTAAGCAGTAGCTCTAGCAATGTAAGGATCGTTTGCATCCTTGCCGGCAGCCTTAGCAGCCATCTTTTGGTTGTATTGCTTCTTGTTGATCAATTTAACATCTTCGTCATCAGCTTCACGACCTGGAGTGATGTAGTTAAATTTCTCAATCATAATCTTAAATACGAAGTAAGTAATAATACCGAAGATAATACCAACGATAAATTGCATTACATATGTATGCCAGTGGTTTTGCCAAAGTGGTAACCAGTTCATTGATGCAATACCGATCGCACCATCTGACATAAATCCTCTTAAACCGAAGAGGTACATTACAGTGTTCATAGTAGCTGACATTACTGAGTAAACTACCCAAAGTGCTGGTGCGGCGAACAAATAAGTAAAGTCAATAGGTTCAGTAATACCTGCTAAAACTGAAGTTAAAGCAGCTGGAATAAGCAAAGCTGAAGTTTGCTTCTTCTTGTTTTTCTTTGCAGTTGCGTAGAAGGCAAGACAGATAAATGGTACCAAGAATACTTTTTCGTTACCGTAAAGTTGGAAACCTTCAAGTGGTGACAATTGAGCCAATGGACGAGCACTAGCTGCGTATTCTGTTAAGTGCTTCAACCAGTATGGTTGCAACCCACCAGCAACAACAGCTGGACCAAATTGGAATGGAATGTAAACCAAGTGGTGCAAACCAGTAGGAATCAAAATACGGTTTAAGAAGCTGTAAACCCAAACACCAATGAATCCACTACTTATGATGAAGTGTTGCATGCTGGAAATACCAAGTTGAACTTTTGGCCAGCCCCAACAGGTAATAAGTGCTAATGGAATCATTAAGAAGAATGACAATACATAAACGTAAGTTGAACCTTGGAAAGTACCAAGCCAATCAGGCAACTTCTTATCGAAGTACTTGTTGTGAAGCCAAGTTACGATTAATGCAACAACCAATGCGGCTAAAATACTAGTATCAAGAGTCTTAATACCAGCAATGTTAGTCAAACCGTGGTTAGTAGCATTGGCAACAATTTGAATCTTGTCAAAGTTTGGAATACCAAATGCTGCACCCCAGTGAGTAAGCATTGCACCGATAAAGTAGTTGTAAGTCAAGTAGGTAATTACTGACTCCATAGCTGCTCTACCTCTAGCCTTATTAGCTAAACCGATAGGCAAACCTACAGTAAACAAAATACCTTCTTGGTTGAAGACTGTCCAACCACCAGCTGAAATTGTGTCCCAAACTGAGTTCCATGCCGTCCCGGGATTAGCAATTGAGCCAAACAGAGTTGGGTTATTGAATAAACTTCCTAGAGCTACAACAATACCCGCAAACGAGAACAGCATAACTGGGACGAACATTGCGGCCCCAAACCGCTGAAACTTTTGCATCATAATAATTTACCCCTGAAAGAAAAATCAAACTAAGTTAATTATTTCTTGTATTGCACCTAATCTATTTCACCAAATCTGACTAGTTGCAAGGTGCTCATACAACTAGATCTTATCTAAATATTTCTCCTCTAACTAATCGATTAAGATAGAAAATCTAAGTGATATCAAATTTAGATTTATCTCTATCTCAGCAGCTAGCTTACATTCTTATTTATACCATAGTTTTCTTCTTATGTAAGCGCTTTTGAAAAAACCGAAAAGCTGTTTCAAGGTATTAAAATAATATTTCATCGCCTGAAATATATTTCAGGCATATTTTTAATCTGCTCAATAAAATTCTGTATTTTTATCCCTTTCATAGCGTATGTTCAAGCAAAAAGTTTACATGCAAATTAAGCGTGTCAAGAAATATGCTATTCATACACATATTAAGTGCATGCAAAATATTTCATTTTCATACTACTAATATTAGGTATAATGTAAGCGATTACTAAAATAAGGGTTTTTATGGCAATTAAATTTATTGCATTAGATACGGATGGAACTTTGCTTGATTCAAACGGTAAAATCTTACCTAGTACGAAAATCGCCGTCAAAAAAGCATTAGAGCAAGGGATTAAAGTTGCGCTTTGTTCTGGACGACCTATTGCGGGTCTAAAACATTTTATGGATGAATTAGGCATTGTTGGTCCTAACCAATATGCAGTCACTTTAAATGGAGCGATTACTAGGACTGCAGATGGTCAAGTTATGACTGAAGATTTGGTTTCAAACAGGCTTTATCGCAAGATGTTTGCTTTTGGTAAAAAGCATCATATTCCTTTTAACATCGTTTCACCTGATTCAAAAATCATTACTGGTGATCATGACGTCGATTTAATGGTCTATACTCAGGCTTACGAAAATTCCGCTACATTATATATTCGCCAGCCGGATGAATTGCCTGCTGATTTTGAAATAGCTAAGGGATGCTTTGTTGGCAAGGAAGAATTAATTGATCAATGGGAAGAAATACGGGTAAATAGGCAAAAACGTAATCACTCATTAAGTAAGTTAAGATCAGAACCGAACGAATTAGAGTGATAGCTGCCACAGTTAATAACTTGCCTATTCTTTTGTAGAAGTAGCAATAATAAAGAGCAATCGTGACAGTCGCTCCCACAATATCACTGACACCTGGTGCAAGCTGGGCTGTTAATTGATTACCTAACCAAATAACCAGTGCAAATATCAGATCTCGCTTCTTAAATTTGACATTGGTAATGGCATAAAAAAGGACTAACTCTATTACTACCAGAACTACCGTCCCTGTATAGTAGCCCAAATTGTATGATGAAATATTTATTTTTCTTTTCCTCTTACTATTAATTCCTTTTCACTTTAGCATTATTTGCAAAGATATAATTGTACTGATTCAAATTCGGTTATTTTTACTCAAACTTGGACAAAAAATAATCACTACCAAAAATGATAGTGATTATTAATTTTACTCATTCAAATAACTAACCAAACCAGGCAAAATCTTCTCAGCCTCTTGACGTCCCACCTGATAGACACGCTTAATCTCATTTTTATCTTGCTCAAGCGTGCCAATATTTAATGCTTCTGGCGGACGAATGACAAACGTCTCTCCCGCATTTTCATCCGCTTCAATGTTGTCCAACACAGCGTTATAATCTTCTGCTCTTGTAGCCAACTTATCTAATACGGCCGGATACTCACGCAATAGCACCTTTTCAACTGGGAAAAGTTTGCTTTGTTTCTTTCGATATTCCTTTGGCTGAGTTGTAATCACGATCTTTTTATCAAAATTATTCTTCTTCAAAAAGCCATACGGAATCGAATCTGAAACGCCGCCATCAAAATAATAATGACCACCAATAGCTACCGGATGCGCAAAAAATGGAATCGATGATGAGGCTCTGATCCATTCTAAATCTACATAACCCGCATCCCTCAATTTATGATAAACTGGCTCTCCTGTTGCGGCATCCGTTGCCACACACCAAAAGTCCATCGGATTAGCCATAAAAGTCTTCTTATCAAATACATCCAACTTATCTGGCAAAACGTGATAACAAAAGTTGGCCGCATACAAATTACCTGATCTGCGCCATGACTTCCAGCTTGCATAATATGGCTTACCCGTAAAGCGCAGATTATAACGCAATACTCGGCCGATCTGTTCCGACTTCATATTAACGCCAAAAGCCGCACCAGCTGAAACGCCAATTGCACTATCAAAACTAATATTATTTTCCATTAAGACGTCAAGCACACCCGCGGTAAAAAGCCCACGCATGGCTCCGCCTTCTAAAACTAAACCTGATTTCATAACCTATCCCCTATAAAAAAAGACCTATGTTTTTTCGACATAGGTCTAATTTATTCTTATTTTAAAATTACTTCAATCCTTTCCATTCCCATTCAGTAACTTCTGGCATATCTTTACCATAATCACGAATGTATTGGTGGTGCTTTTCAAGCAAGTCATCCATATGACTAATGAAGTCCGCATGCTTGCCCTTTAATTTTTCAACGCTTTCAACAGCATCCTTAGCTAAATCGAAACGGTCCAAGTGGTTCAAAACACGCATGTCAAATGGAGTAGTAATGTCACCATTTTCTTCATAGCAGTGAATGTGAACGTTATGACGGTTTCTAGCAAACCAGATTGATTCCATCATGGTCTTGTAGCCGTGCCATGCAAAGATTACTGGAACATCCTTAGGGAATAAGCGATCAAATTCTTCATCAGAAAGAGCATTCTTATTATCCTTAGGGCTCATTAACTTCATCACGTCAACCACGTTAATGTAACGAATCTTAAGATCTGGGAACTTGTCGTGCAAGATATCGATTGCTGCCAAAGTTTCCATTGTTGGTTCAGTTTCAGTTGAAGCAAAGACTACATCCGGCTTAGCACCCTTATCAGTTGAAGCCCAATCAACATAGCCTAAACCGTGATCAACTAGCTTTTGTGCTTCTTCAATTGAAAACCATTGTGGACGAGGTTGTTTTGAAGTTACCAAGACGTTAATGCATTCACGATCTTGCAATGCCTTGTTACCAACGGCCAATAAAGTATTAGTGTCTGATGGCAAGTACTCATGAACAAGATCTGGACGATTCTTTTCAAACAAGTGAGTTAAAACACCTGGATCTTGGTGAGTATAACCGTTGTGATCTTGTTGGAATACAGTTGAAGTTGCGACAAAATTAAGTGATGGATAATCATGACGCCAGTATTGTTCCTTAGCTTTTCTGAGCCACTTCATATGTTGGGTAAGCATTGAGTCAACTACACGACCGAATGCTTCATAGGTTGCAAAGAATCCATGACGACCAGTCAAAACATAACCTTCAAGGAAGCCTTCGTCTTGGTGTTCTGATAATTGTGAATCAATTACTCGACCACTTGGAGCCAAGTTTTCATCATTTGGTTCATGAATTTCTGCTTCCCATTGACGCTTTTGATCATCAAGAAGTTTAAACAAACGGTTAGACTTAGATTCATCTGGACCAAAGCCACGGAAAGCAGTTGGGTTGAGCTTGGCTACTTCATTTAAGTACTTAGCCCATTCCACCATGTCTTGTGCTTCAACAGAACCTGGCTTATCAAACTTCAAGGCAAAGTCGCGATAGTCTGGCAAAATCAAACGCTTAGGGTTCTTACCACCGTTGGTAATTGGATTCATGGCCATCCGGTGATCACCCTTAGCAGTGTTTTCAAGCACGATTTCCTTTGGTGAACCATCTTCATTGAATAATTCATCAGGCTTGTAGCTTTCAAGCCAATCAACCAGCATATCTGAATGCTTCATATCGCCTTGAGATACAGGAATTGGAATTTGGTGAGCTCTAAATGAGTTTTCAATTGGATTACCATCAAGATCCTTCTTAGGACCAGTCCAACCCTTTGGACATTGGAAGATAATTAATGGCCAATGTGGCAAGGTAGCATCATTATTTTCACGAGCATGCTTTTGAATTACCTTAATTTCTTCGATGACTTCATCCATTGTCTTAGCCATTTCTTCATGAACTTGCATTGAATCTTTTTCACCATCGAAACGGCCGCCCTTAAAGACTGAAACAAAGTGTGGATCCCAGCCCATGCCACGGAAGTATTCAGTCAATTCTTGATCGCTCATTCTTGAAACGATAGTTGGGTTAGAAATCTTGAAACCGTTAATTTGCAAGATTGGCAATACTGCACCATCTTTAATTGGGTTAATAAACTTGTCACTAAACCAAGATGCAGCAAGTGGGCCTGTTTCAGCTTCACCGTCACCGATTTCAACAGCAGCAATTACATCTGGATTATCTAAAATTGCACCTACACCGTGTGACAAAGCGTAGCCTAATTCCCCACCTTCGTGAATAGAACCTGGAGTTTCAGGAGCAGCGTGTGAAGCAACACCACCTGGGAAACTAAAACGCTTGAACAACTTAGCCATACCCTTTTCATCTTGGGTAATTTCTGGATAGCGTTCAGTGTATGAACCATCAAGGTATGAATTTGAAACCATTACTTGGCCACCGTGACCGGAGCCTTCAATGTAGAACATATCCAAGTCATACTTCTTAAGTACACGGTTCAAGTGTGCATAAATAAAGTTTTGCGGAGCAATTGTACCCCAGTGACCAATTGGCTTTGGCTTAACATCTTCAGCAACCAATTTATGCTTCAACAATGGGTTCTTCATTAAAAAGAGTTGTCCAACTGATAAGTAATTTGCGGCACGCCAGTAGGCATCGACGCTCTTTAAATAATCCTTTGAGTCGTAATTTGTCATTTTTTCTCCTTTGAGCAAGTTTAAGCGCTCTGTTTTGTAATCCTTTTCTTTATACTTATATCATACCAATTATTAATAAAAAATCAATCATTTTTATAATTGGGCCCTACCAATTTAAATAAGTCTTAAAATTTAAATCAGAATAGCCTTATCCTTGAACTAATCAGCTTTTTATAATGAAATATAAGTGTTTATGTTTTGATATACTTAAAAGTACTGATAAATAAATGCAAAATGCTGATCAAGCAAATACAGCTACCTGTAAAAATGCTAGATTAATTCATGGAGAGAGAAAAATGACTCAAGAAGAACGATTAATTCAAATCAAAAAGCTATTGAAAGAAAAACATCAGCTTTCAACTAGAATGATTGCCCGACATTTTAATGTATCTTTTGATACTGCGCGTCGTGATGTAATTCATTTAACGACAACTGGACAAGCAATCCGAGTACACGGTGGGCTGATGGAGATCAATCAAAATAGCGTACCTGATTTTTTAGCTAGAAATGAAGTTCAATCACCAATTAAATTGAAAATGGCTAAAAAAGCTAAACGATTCGTTCATCCTGGTCAATGTGATTTTATTGGTTCTTCAACAATTTTAAAACAACTTTGTCCCATGCTTAACGGAATCGATATGCAAGTAGTTACTAATTCAATCGACAATGCTTTAAGCATGTTAACAACCGAAATCCCTTCTGTTAGATTGCTAGGCGGATTAATCAACAAGTCGCAGCGTTACATTTACTCGGAAGTCGCTCTTGAAACGATTCGTAAGATTCATTTCAATACAGCTTTCATTGGTGCTTCTCGCATTAGAGCAGATGGCGTATATGCGCCTAAAATGGAAGACGCAGAAGTTGTACGTACGGCAATTGCACGCGCTAATCAAGTTGTTTTAGTAGCAGAAAAATATAAATTCACTAACGATTCATCTTCTCCATATATGTCTGCTCCATTGGATAAGGTGGATGTCTTAATAACAGATACTCCTTTAACCAATGAGCAGAGAAGTTGGTTTAATCCTAAAACACAAATCCTACCGGTTTTAAAGGAGTGATTATGATGTTCGGCATTTTTAAACATAACTCAGATACCAAAGAGGTCTATCAAGATTTAAAAAAATTCTATAATAGTTTTTTCAGCAATATTTATAATGAAATGAATATTGGATGCTATCGTCCTATTCGCGATGCTATTGGACTGGTTATTAACAAATTCGATAGTAATGACCATCCACTTGAATATACAAGTAAATTAGTAATGTATATTGAAGTCAAGGTAGCATTGAATCATTTACATTTAACCCCTGATCAAGAAAAAATAATGAAAAACTTAACAGAAAAAACAAAATATGTAAATATTTCTTACGTTTATTTAAGTCCAATTGATTCAACAGAACAATTTGCTAATATTTAGGTAAAATCTAGACCTGCTCTAGATCAAAAAAATGAATCCAAAAAAGTCGTTACCCTAATCCGATTAGAGTAACGACTTTCTTTATCCTAAAGATGGATTCCAAGAAGCATTCGTGCTTCTCTACTCATCTTATCTGGTGTCCATTGTGGATAATAGACCAATTTTGTTTCACACTTCTTTATTCCATCAATCGACATCGCTGCTTCATAAATTGATCCAGTCAAGACATCGATAATTGGACACCCCATAGTAGTTAAAGTCCAATTAATCTTGCAGACTCCTTGATCATCTACATCAATTTTATAGATCAAACCTAAGTCAATGAGCGATACGCCTAATTCTGGATCAATCACTTTCGCCAAAGCATCATAAACAGCTTTTTCTTTTTCGTTTAATTTGCTAACATCCATTAGCCAATGGCTCCTTCCATTTGGAAACTAATCAATCGGTTAAGCTCCACAGCATATTCCATTGGCAATTGTTTAGTGAATGGTTCTACGAATCCCATAATGATCATTTCGGTAGCTTTCCTTTCAGGAATACCACGGCTTTCAAGATAATATAATTCCTCATCAGAAACCTTGGATACCGTAGCTTCATGTTCCATCGCTACATGAGCGTTGTTAATTTCATTAGTTGGAATTGTATCTGAAGATGATTGATCATCCATAATAATCGTGTCGCATTCAACGTGAGCTTTAGAACCGTCTGAATTTTTAGCAAACTTGACGCTACCACGATAATCGGTTGAACCTCCACCTTTGGCAATTGACTTGGAAACGATTGAACTAGAGGTATTAGGTGCATTATGAAACATCCCTGCCCCAGAATCTTGATGAATGCCGTGATGTGCAACCGCAATTGAAAGCATCGTTCCGCGTGCACCCTCACCATTCAAATAAACACTAGGATACTTCATAGTAACTTTCGCACCTAAATTGCCGTCAACCCATTCCATCGTGGCATGCGCACCAGCTACAGCTCGCTTGGTTTCCAAACTATAAACATTATCTGACCAGTTTTGAATAGTAGTGTAACGACAATATGCATCATTCAACACATTGACTTCAACTACCGCAGCGTGCAATGAATCAGATGAATACTGTGGAGCAGTACATCCTTCAACATAATCAAGGTGCGCGCCCTTATCCACGATGATTAAAGTTCTTTCAAACTGACCAGAATTTTCAGCATTCAATCTAAAGTAAGCTTGAACAGGAGTTGGCACCTTAACGCCTTTAGGCACATAAATAAATGTACCACCAGACCATACAGCGCCATTTAAGGCGGCAAACTTGTTAGAAGTTGGTTTTACTAATTTACCAAAATACTTTTTAAATAATTCTGGATATTGTTGCAAGGCGCTATCAGTATCCATAAAGACAATGCCTAGCTTATCGAATTGTTTCTTCATGTTGTGATAAACCATCTCTGATTCATACTGAGCAGCTGAACCAGCCAAGTACTTTCTTTCAGCTTGCGGCACACCCAAGCGCTCAAAAGTTTTTTTGATATCTTCAGGTACGTCTTTCCAATCACGGTATTTTTTATCCGTCATTTTTTGATAGTAAAGCATATCCTTCAGATCAAGACCTGATAAATCTGGTCCAAAATTAGGCATTGCCATTTTTTGGTAGATCTTGAATGACTTTAAACGATAATCCAACATCCATTGTGGTTCATGCTTTTCTGCAGAAATTTTTCTAACAACTTCTTCGTTTAAACCACGTCCAGTTGAGAACTTTGGTTTCACATTATCGTGAAATCCATATTGATAATCTTCATCTTTTACAATGTCTTCTACCTTAGTCATTTTCTTCGTCCTCGTCTTTGCCTAACAAAATCCGCTCAAGTGCCCACCAGGCTAAAGTCGCACACTTGATTCTAGCTGGAAACATCATAATATTGGTCATTATTTGTGCATCCCCCAGTTTGGCAATCTCATCCTTGCTACAATCTTTGCCCATTGCCATCTTGGAAAAAATCTTAGCAATTTCTATTGCCTCATCTTTATTCTTTCCTTTAACAACCTGAATCATTAAACTCGCAGAAGCTTGACTAATTGTACAGCCTTCGCCATTAAATTTGATCGCGGAAATCTCATTTTGATCATTCAAATTAAGAAATAAATTCAATTTATCTCCACAGCTAGAGTTATACACTGTTGTTTGATAATCAGCATCAGCAAGACTGCCATGATTCTGTGGATTGTTTGCATTTTCTAAAATTACTTCACGGTATAAAGATTTAAGCCTATCTAAGCTCATTTTGGAAGAACTCCTTTATTTCTACTAATGCGCTCAAGAACTTATCCGCTTCTTCTTGCGTATTGTAAATCGCAAAACTAGCTCTCACAGTACTTTCAACTCCTAGAGTTTCCATTAGAGGCTGTGCGCAATGATGACCAGCTCGCACTTCAATTCCTTCTAGATCTAGTGCTGTAGCCAAATCATGAGGATGAATACCTTGCATATTAAAGGAAATTACGCTGCTGCGTTCACTGATATTTTGAGGGCCATAAAACGTCAATCCTGCTATTTTTTGTATTTTTGGAAATACATAATCAATTAAATCTTGCTCATATTGCCGCAGCTTATCTAAACCAACATGTTCAATAAAATCAATTGCGCCTTCTAGGCCAATTGCCCCTTCAATGTTTGGCGTGCCAGCTTCAAATTTTTGAGGAACAGGATCCCACGTAGCACCCTCACGTGTTACATTAGCAATCATTTCACCGCCTAAACGATATGGTGGCATCTTCTCTAATAACTTTTTTCTCCCATATAAAATTCCGATGCCATCTGGGCCAAACATTTTATGTCCAGAAAAAGCATAAAAATCAGCTTCTAGTTCTTGCACATTAACATCAAAATGACCGATAGCCTGCGCGCCATCCACGACAATAACTGCATTATTTTGATGAGCTAGCTGAGCCAATTCTTTAATTGGATTAATGCATCCTAATACGTTGCTAACTTGGGCAACTGCTATAATTTTTGTTTTAGGCGTGATCTTCTTCTTAGCATCTGCTAAATCAAGCTTTTGTTCCTGATCTAATTCAATGAACTTAAGCTTAGCATGCTTACGCATCGCTAACTGTTGCCAAGGAAGTAAATTGCTGTGATGTTCCATGATGGAAACCACGATTTCATCCCCAGCCTGAATATTCTGCTCACCATAGGTATTAGCTACTAAATTCAAGCTATCAGTGCAACCACTAGTAAATACTATTTCACGTTCACTTTTAGCATGAATGAAATCTTTAACTTTCTCGCGCACGCTTTCGTAATACTTAGTAGCCCACATCCCTAAAGTATGGACGCCACGATGAACATTGGCCCGATAAGTTTCGTCAAAATCCATCATTTTTTTACTAACTGACACAGGTATCTGCGCTGTAGCAGCATTATCTAAATAAATTAAGGGACTATCATTGATTTTGCGTTTTAATATAGGAAAATTATCCCTAATTTGCTTGATATTTTTGTCCATTAATCAATCTTCTTTCTAGAATATCAATCATCTTTTGCCGGACATCTTTATCTGGAACTGCATCCAACACTGCACCCAAAAAGCCTCTAATAACTAATCTCTGTGCTTGATCATAAGGAATACCACGACTCATCAAATAATTCATTTGAACAGGATCAACTGGTCCCACACTTGCAGCGTGAGCAGCAATAACATCGTTTTCATCAATTAACAGTAAGGGGTTTGCATCCCCACGAGCATCTGGTGACATCATCAATACTCTATTCTGTTGATCAGCTTTAGAGCCATGAGCTCCATGAACAATTTGACCAATCCCGTTAAAGATCAGCTTGGATTGATCTAACAGAACCCCACGCTGATTAATTAAACCCGTTGAATGAGGGCCACGATTCGTAACGCGATTATTGATAAAGGACTTTTGCTTACCACTAGTAACTGAAACCAATTGTGAGTTAGCATAACTACCTTCGCCAATTAGCTCTGAATCAATTTCGCCCAAGGTATCACAAGAGTTCATCAATCCAACAGCCCATTCAACATGCGCATCTTTTTCAATCTTGGCATGACGATCAAAGTAAAAAGTGGTTTTCTTGCTTAATTCTTCTACTGATGAAAATTCAACATGACTGCCTGGTTTAGCAATAATTTCCACCATCATATTCGCAATATTGCTTTCTTCGCCAACTGTAGTTAAGTGTTGCAAAAAACGACAACTACTATTACTATCTGCCACGATCAACAAATGTTGGTACCAATTCAATTTTTTAGTACTGTCTTGAATTAGCTTAACTTCAATTGGATCATCTAAAACAACATTTTTAGGAATGTAAAGCAAAATTCCGCTGTTTAAATAAGCTAAATGTTCCGCATTTAATTTATTTTCATCACCTTTAATTACTTCGGTCATGAAATATTTACGCATAAAATCAGGCAAATCACGAAACGCCTCAAATAGATCAACTAATACTACACCTTTATTAGCCATCTCTGGTGATAAGTTAGTTTGAATAGTATCAGTACCAAACTGAATTAGATTAGTTTCAAAATCTTCTGTAACATTTTCACTACTTGCATCATTGGTGCATATAGTTTCAGATTTGTTTGCAAAATCTACATCACCAGGATGAAAGTGTTCCATCTTTGGCATAGCTAATTGAAAAATTTGTTCTTGAGCCTTTTCTCTTCTTTTAGTAAGCCAGGACGGTTCATGATTTTCCTCACTTAATTTAATTAATTGTGCTTTCTCATCCATGAGATAGCCTCCTAATCTTCATCAACTAATTTGATATGAAGGCCTAATTCGTCGCGCAGGCCAGCATAGCCTTCATTTTCAAGACGTTTAGCCAGTTCAGGGCCACCATCTTTGACAACACGGCCACCCATCATAACATGAACTACATCGGGTACAATGTAATTAAGCAATCTTTGATAGTGAGTAATAATTAATGAACCGAAGTTGTCACCACGCATTGCATTTACACCACGAGCCACTACCTTAAGAGCATCAATATCAAGCCCTGAGTCAATTTCATCCAGGATGGCAAATTGTGGCTTAATCATCAATAATTGTAAAATTTCATTTCTCTTCTTTTCACCACCTGAGAAGCCTTCATTTAAGTAACGTTCAGTCATTGCTTCATTCATATCAAGCAGATCTAGATTCTTATCCAATTCTTTCAAGAATTCAGTTATTGGCATTGGATCATTTTTAGGACGGCGTACATTGATCGCAGTTCTTAAAAATTCCGCATTAGTAACACCAGGAACTTCGGCAGGATATTGCATTGCTAAAAAAAGTCCTTTACGAGCACGCTCATCAACTGGCATACTTAAGATACTTTCACCATTTAACAAAATATCTCCTTGAGTTACGTGATAATGTGGATTTCCCATAATAGTCTCAGACAACGTCGACTTACCTGTACCATTAGGACCCATAATGGCATGAATTTCTCCAGTTTTAAGGGTTAAATTGACTCCCTTCAGGATTTCCTTCATCTTTTTCTTTTCATCATCTTTGACCTCAACGTGTAAATCCTTTATCTCCAGAACTGACATATATATTTCCTTTCAGTAATCAATATTTTTTTCATTATAGCATAGACATTTGTTAATTAATTATTTACCTTAGTATACGCGTGGTGCTAGTTAAATCGTTCTAGACAATAAGCTAGATTATAAGTCAGAATAGCAATTTCTAATCGTGCTTGAAAGCCAGTTAAACTGCGCACTCGATTGTTCTCGGCGTTGTAATGAGTTAGAAGTGAAAAGTCGCTTTCAATTGTTCTGCGAATAGCCATCAATTGACGATCATTGTGCTTTTTGGCGCCAGCCATGTTTTTCCGATATGGCGTCCACAGTTCATAGCCCATTTGTTTTAATTGATCATGCAATCGTTTGCCTAAATAGCCCTCATCGCCAAGCAGATAGCGATTGGCTGGATGAGTATTTTTCATTAGTTCCACCGTTTCCTTGGCATCATGGACTGAGGCGCGGGTTACGGCATAATCAAGAACATAGCCGTCGTCGCTGACAATCGCATGAACTTTGAAACCATAATAGTAGATCTTTTTGGCTGCCTTATAGCCAATATTCGCAGAACCGCGAAAAATCCTTACGCGATAATTGCGAACCGGCTGACAAACTGGAACGGGAAAACTGTCAATAATCAAGAATTGTCCGCTTAAATCAACTTTTTGATTCATTTTTTGGCGTATCTGATAAATCAACTGGAGCAGCTGTCGAGAACGGCGGTTAAAACGCGAATGCGATAGACAGCCGAAGCATTCGCAGAACCTTCTTTGTGATTCGATTCCAGTCTTGGCCTGCCAGATAAGCAAAGCCAAGATTAAACTGTCCGTAGCTTTTACCCGGTTGATGTTTCGCCGTTGACTAAATTCAGCCGGAGCAGATAAACGATACCAGTACCGGCAAATTTTGACTAAATCTTTAAAACCAACTTGTGTTAGGATGACTAAAACGCTTAAGCTTAAGGCAGCTCAATCAGATCAGACTCTTTTCTATTGAATACTAAAACTTGAGTCTAGTCCGATTGGACTTTTTTATTAACTAAAACGATTTAACTAGCACCACGCGTATTAGTAATGTATATTGAAGTCAAGGTAGCATTGAATCATTTACATTTAACCCCTGATCAAGAAAAAATAATGAAAAACTTAACAGAAAAAACAAAATATGTAAATATTTCTTACGTTTATTTAAGTCCAATTGATTCAGCAGAACAATTTGTTAAGATCTAAAGTGAACAGTATATCTGCTCTAGATCAAAAAAATGAAATCCAAAAAGCCGGGTAGAACATTTACTCGGCTTTTTACTTTATAATAGTAAATAAATAGAAAAGATATAGATTTTATAAAAAGAGGACAAATTAAATGAGCAAATTACCTTTTAAAGTTATTGCCGTAGACATGGATGGTACATTCATGCGTGATAATCAGACTTTTGATCATAAAAGATTTGACCGAATTTTAGATCAAATTCATGAAAATAAAACCCACTTTATTGTTTCAAGTGGTCGGCCATATTCCCGTTTGAGAAAAGATTTCACTGGATTTTTAGATAGAATTGATATGATTGCCGACAATGGCTCACTTCTTATTCAAGATGACAACATTATCAGCACTCACCTATTAACTCACAAAACTACAATGGAATTACTAGAATTTATTCAAATTCATTATCCTGAGAGTTCCGTCATCGTCACTGGCATCAATAGCTCATATACAACGATGGATGCATCCCCTGCCTTTAAACAGACAATGAACTTCTACTATCCTGATCGTGTGGAAGTACCCGACTTAATGACTGCCGTAAGTCCTCATGATCAAATTACTAAGCTGACCTTGAGCTATCAACATGATTTTTCAGAAGAACTAGAGCGTGAATTTAATGCTCATCATGCGGAAAAAATCCACTGTACTTCAAGCGGATTCGGCTTGCTTGATATCGTCCCTTACAGTGTAAATAAAGGAAATGCATTAAAATACTTCTTACGTTACTTCGATGCTAAATCTAGTGAATTAATCGCGTTTGGTGATGGCATGAATGACAAAGAAATGCTGGAGCTTGCTGGCTATAGTTATGCCATGGAAAATGCTGAACCTGCACTTAAAAAAGTAGCTAAATATATTGCACCAAGCAATAATGATGATGGTGTTTTGCGAGTATTAGATAAGTACTTGAATGAATAAAGCGTGATCAATTATGGGAAAAATTGAGCCGATGGATATTCTACAAGTTCCATCTAAAAACGATATAATCGTAGCTAGAATTTGCCAATGGATCAAGACTTCTAATGATGATCCAAAAACCAAAACTTCTACCATAGTTTTCAAAAAATACTCCTAAAAAAATTTTAAAATTATTCGAACGTAGTACTAATCGATTCTACGCAATCACTGATTATGCTATCAACAAGGAATATAAAATTGAAGAATAAATACGACAAAAAAGAGAATCAATTCAACTTACGCTGATTGATTCTCTTTTCATATAATATTTCTATTTCCCCAAATTAACAAAAGTATTGAAATTCATGTAATGATAATGAACCCGCATATTTGACACTTCAAACGGCGTTCCATCATCTAAAAAGAAAATACCCTCCATAACGCCGACTGGTTCATTTTCCTTTAAATGCATCTGCTTTTGATCTTCAGCATTCGAAGGTTCAACCGTAATATTCAAAAACGCCTTAGTTACGGTCTTGCTTTGTTCATCCTCTAAATAATTAAACAAAGACTTCTGCAAAGTTTCAGGCTTTAATTCCGGCATAATTTTGATCGGCAAATAACCTGTTTCAATCAAAAATGGCTGTTCATCGAGTAAACGCAGGCGCTTGAATTCATAAACAAAAGCATTTTCATTTAAAAATAAGTCTTCCGCAATTTCCTTAGTAGCCTTAATCACTTGAAAATCTAACAGCTTTATTTGCTGCTTTTTACCAGGTACCTTAAAACTATCGGTGATTCCCAAATTCGAGCCATCATAACGAAACATGGCCTGATTTTTTAAATACAGCGGGTTAATAAACGTGCCACTGCCTCGCTTTTTAAAAACAATTCCTTGCTGGGCCAATAACTCTAGTGCACGCTTCATCGATGAACGACTAACGTCATAATGCTTAGCTAAACTACGCTCATCGGGAATCCGCATCCCATTATATTTATTATTTAAAATATTCTGTTTAATATCCTGCATTACTGTCCAATAAACGTAATCTGCCATTATTCTCTTCCTTGATCAGAATTTTCAATACTATCGATAAACCATTTTGAAAATTGATCTAAATCTACATCTGTCGCAATCTCTGCATTAGCATGCTCTTGATCCATAAAATTAATTACACTTGCACCGTATGTAAATTGACCACGCAATTCAATCTCTACATTAGCCTTTTTCAAGGTAAACATTTCTGGATGAAGCAAAATGCCCACAGCTGTTGGATCATAGATTTTAATACGAGGATCACCATCTGGCTCATGAATGTGTGAAAATAGTGAGTAGAGCATGTTGCCGACTTCACCACATTCTTTTACCTTGCTCATTTGGTCTTGAGTTAAATGGGCCTTATTGCCGATTTCAAGTGGGGCAACTTTAATTGGCAAACCGCTGTGGAAAACAACTTGAGCAGCTTCAGGATCCCCTGCAATATTGTATTCTGCAAGTGGACTATGATTGCCGCGGCCGATATTACCACCCATAATCACGATTTGATCAATATTTTCCTTCACTTCAGGATATTGTTTAAAAAGCAAAGCATAGTCAGTCAACGGTCCAATGCCAAGCAAAGTGACTTTTTCAGGACTATTCTTAATTTCTTCAGCCATGACAGTTGCAGCAAGACCAGGCTTAACCAAACTGCGATCTGCTTCTTCAAAATCAAAGCCGGCAATGCCAGTCTTGCCGTGTACTGATGCGGCACTAATCATTGGTGCAACTAATGGTTGATTGGCACCCACCACTACAGGAACCTTAGTATGCAAAAACTTTTCTAAATTCAAAGTATTTTGCAAAGTATATTCAAGTTGGACATTTCCCCAGGTTGGAATGATCATTCGAACATCGAGCTCTTTAGCAAAAAAACTGATTGTCATTGCTGCAATATCGTCAATTCCTGGATCTGTACTAATAATTAAAGGTTTTTTGTTCATGAAATTTACCTCTTCTAAGCTTATTCATTACCTTAATGATACAAAAAACCAACCAATAAAAAAAGTGGTTCGATCTAATCTAAATAAAAAAGCCTAGCTTGGCTAGACTTTTTTCATTTACTTTTTAGTTTGTTTCTTAGGTTTAATTCGCTTAATATAGCTTTCTTGATGCTTGCCTAAGATCAATGGTACTCGTTCTACCACAGTATCTGCATACTCTAAACCAAACCAAGAAGCCGGGTTAGAAGATAAATTTTGTAGCCAGACTCTAGCCTCGACCATAAACTTCTCATAACCAGTCAATTTAGTTAATGGACTAATTACATCATTAACAATGACGAAGGAGAAGTCACCTACATCTCTACCAGGAGTAGTAGTGAATCTTTGTGGTTGAGCCTCAATAGTACCATCTGCAATCAATTCATGAACAATTTGCCGTAAGTAGACGTTAACGCTAGTTTGCTTTCTAAAACCTAGATAAAGCTGAACGTTGATTACGTTCTTAGTACCGTACGTATTTACTGCATATTCTGCGGTATATGGTTCGTTTGTTACATTGACAGTAACAAACCAATAGGCTTTAGCACGTTTAGGTCTTTTATCCAAAATTGAATAAAGCATCTCACGCTTAATGAACTTATTATACTTAACCTTTGCCATATAAACAACATTAGTGGCATAAACAGGGTAATCTTCGCAGTGGCTTAAATCTGTCAGCATTTCTGTATACTCGTCTAAACGAACGTAAGCATTCTTAGCCTCACGCTTATCACGAATCTTATTTCCATAAAACCAAACATACATGATTGCCAAGATAAAGCCAGCAATTAAAACAGTTACGTAACCGCCGTGTAAGAATTTAGTCAAACTGGAGATTAAGAACATCCCTTCAATAAAAGCAAATGCAATCAAAAAGATTACGCGTAAGTAAAGTGGTTTGCCTTTTTTACCCAAGTATTCAAACAATAATATTGTAGTCATCAACATAGTGACAGTAATTGCCAAACCATATGCTGCTTCCATGTGGTGTGAAGTTCTGAATAAGAACACAATTGCTACAGTTACCACACAAATCATTTTGTTAATTGATGGAATATAAATTTGTCCTTTTTCAGTTGAAGGATAAATAATATTCATTCTTGGTAAAAACTTTAGACTGCTGGCCTCAGCAACCAAAGTAAACGATCCAGTAATCAATGCCTGGGAAGCAATGATAGCTGCGATCGTAGCCAAGGCAATGGCAAAAAGACGCAAATTGCTAGGAACAACTTCAAAGAATGGATTGAAGTCACCATTACCAGCATGATAGCTAGCATTATGCAAAATCCAAGCGCCTTGGCCTAGGTAGTTTAATGAAAGACAAACAAATACATATGGCCAAGAGCCTATAATATTCGCTTTACCTACGTGTCCAACATCCGAATATAACGCTTCAGCACCAGTAGTAGCCAAGAAGACAGAACCCAAAATTAGAATCCCGACTTTATTAGCTGGACTAAACAAAATTCGAACAGCATGAATGGGATTAATCGCTTCCAAAAGACTCCAGTCATGGCTCAAGTTAGCAATGCCAACTACTCCTAAAAAGGTAAACCATATCAGCATAATTGGACCAAATGCTTTACCAATAACGCTGGTTCCCATCCTCTGAATTGAGAATAAAATTACCAAAATGATGATAGTAATCATAATTACAACTTCTTGAGAAGGAACCGGAATCACATCACCAAAGCGCATATTCTTTAACCCTTCAATCGAAGTGGTAACGGTCACTGCTGGTGTCAAAGTACCATCGGCAAGCAGAGCTGCACCACCAATCAGAGCCGGTATGACCAGCCATTTGGCTCTTTTTCTAACTAAAGCATAAAGAGAGAAGATTCCTCCTTCGCCATGATTAGTTGCCTTCATAGCAATCATGACATATTTAACAGTAGTCAACAAAGTTACTGTCCAAAGAATTAACGAGATTGAACCAACGATCAATTCTCGATTAACGTTGGCAATCCCGCCATTTTCGGTCACAATTGATTTCATTACATATAATGGACTTGTTCCAATATCGCCATACACAATACCTATGGCGATCAACAATCCCGCAAAACTCATCTTTTGCTTTTTAGTAATTTTATTCATGTCTAATAATCCTCTATAAATAAAAAATAGTTAACTTTAACCATTTTTTGCTAAAAATTATTATTTAATTTTATCTTCAATTGTGCCATCGCTATGGGCAATGATTACTTCATCACACATATCAAGGAATAGGCCATGTTCAACTACACCAACGGTGTGGTCAAGATAATCGGCTAAACCATGTGGTGCTGGAACAGGATCGGCAGCCAAATCAATAATGTAATTGCCGTAGTGAGTAATGTAGCGCTTATCGCTATCCATTCGCCATTGAGGTTTCAATCCTTCTTGCTTAAAACGTTTAAAGTTTTGTTCACAAGAAATTGGCAATACTTCAACTGGCAAAGGAAATCCACCTAATCTGTGGACAAGTTTTGATTCATCCACAATCCAGATAATCTTCTTAGAATTAATGGCAACATTCTTTTCAAGGGTTAAGGCACCCCCGCCGCCTTTAATTCCGTCTAAGTTGTCCGCAACACGGTCAGAACCATCAACGGTTAAATCAACTTGATCAACATCGGCTAATTCGCTAACTTTAAAGCCTAGACCTTCAAGTTGGTTTTTACTTCTATTGCTGGTAGTAACGATTGCCTTTAACTTTAAGCCATCATTGTCCTTGCGCTTGCCTAGAGCATCAATAAAGAAAGCGACGGTTGAACCAGTACCCACGCCTAAAATCATGCCAGATTTTACCATGCTAGCTGCTTTTTCAGCGGCTTCTTTTTTCAAGCGATCTTGTTCTGTTTTATCCATTATTCATTATCCTCCATGGCTTCTTCTACTTCCTTGGCAGTAGGAATTGAAGGTTGAGCACCCAAGCGTTGAACTGCAATTGATGAGGCACGACTAGCAATCTTGGCAACTGCTTCAAAATTAGATAAGTCTGGCTTTAAGTTGCTTGCTAAATAACCAATAAAGGTATCGCCTGCACCAGTGGTATCAGTTGCTTTAACTTTATAAGCTGGAACTAAGGTTTCAATATCTGCAGATGAAATATATGCACCTTTATCACCGTATGTAATTACTACGTTTTTAACGCCAAGAAGATGCAACTTTTCAGCATTCGTTGCCAAAGTTGAATTGTCCTTTATTTGGATGCCCGTAATTTTGGCACTTTCAGTTTCATTTGGCGTAATAATATCTGTGTATTGTAACAACTCTTCTGGGATCTTATCAATAGCAGGAGCAGGATTTAAAATTGTGATTTTTCCTGCCTTTTTAGCTAATTTGAAAGCCTCAATTGTTACTTCAAGTGGCGTTTCGAATTGGGCAATAACGCAGTCAACATCTTTAAACAAATCACTAGCAGCCTGAATATCTTCAACAGTCAATTCATAGTTAGCACCGTGATCGATAATAATATCATTTTGTCCTGCTTCATTTAATGTAATATAAGCATGACCAGTCTTGCTTCCCATCGTGGTTTGAACATAGGTAGTGTCAACGCCATAATTCTTCAATTGATGGGTGATATAACCACCTTCGCTGTCTTCACCGACACGATTAATAAAATAAGTCTCCGCACCACTTTTAGCTGCAGCAATGGCTTGGTTTGCACCCTTACCACCACCAGCAGAAGTTATTTCTGTGGCGTTAATCGTTTCACCTGGTTTTGGAAAGTCCTTTATATGCAATGTAGTATCTACATTGCTTGAACCAATAACTACAATCTTCTTCATGAGCATCCCTTCTTAGAAATGTATTTAATCATTTCAATTATATCAAAAAAAGCATTCAATCCTGCGAATGTTTTTTTTGACATTTTAATGTAAAATACCACCATTGACAAAGCCTTTAAGTCGCTCTGCTCAATTATATCAAAAAAAGCATTCAATCCTGCGAATGTTTTTGACATTTTAATGTAAAATACCGCCATTGACAAAGCCTTTAAGTCGCTCTGCTTCCCATTTAAGAGTATCGGAATCATCGACTTGTGAGATCTTATAGCCAACAAAATATGGTGAAGCATAAAAACGAGGAATAATCTTGCAGCAAGTGCCTTTGCCATCATTAATCGGATAAAAGAATAAGTTGTATGAATCCACACCGTGTGACAAAACGGAACGCATATATTGCGCACCCTTTTGGATTAAATCTGCCCACGTTTCTAAATTGGTATTATCTTGAGTTAAAATATTTACCTCTTGATAGCCTTGAACTGGATAAGCTGAAAGATTCATTTCTACTGATCCTGATCGTCCAACTTCAAAGCCTTTGAAATTGTCGGGGCCAATATCGCGATAGCCATCTTTATGGTAGAGACCAACAATCTGCATGTGGGGATGCGTCAAAGAACCATCGGATTTAGGACCAAAGTTTTTATACCAGAGCACGCTTTCGTAGCGTCCTGAATTATTCATTTTTTGAAAACATTTCAATCCAAACTTCATTAATTCTTGATTGTCTTCACGGGTATAAGTTGAAATATCGCCTTGATGATCGCTTGATTCAATCAAAATAGTTTGGTCAGTATCCTGCAAAGTTGGATATTTGTTCTTTAGCCAAATCTTGTCCCCATCTTTTTCATAGATATTAGTTAAATGTGCGACATCGCAAAAGGGACAACCAGCATTTTGGTTACCCTGGCGATTGCCGTAATCATAATCATAAGGCTTACGTTTACCAATTGAATATTCATATACTAAAGGATTTTTGTCCATATTTTCCACCTGCTAAAAATATTTACTTATTTTCAATATTAGAATCATTATATTTCACTGTCAATTATGAACAATATTATATTTTATCTGTGAATAGTACACTTATCTGTGGTAAACTACCCTTGAAATGTAAAAAAGCGAAAGGCAGAAAAAATGAAATTTTACAAAAAAATGGCACTAATTGGAGCTTCTGTTTTAGCAGTTGCTGGTTTAAGTGCTTGCTCAAATAACAATAGTAGTTCTAAGAGTTCTTCTAAGATTCCTACCAAGATTAGTAAGAAGACAACAATCAACTTTTGGTACTCATTAACTGGTACTTCTCAAAATGCTTTAAAGAAATTAACTAGCGATTTTGAAAAGAAAAATCCTAACATTCACATCAAATTGCAAAGCCAAGGTGGTAACTATTCCGACTTGCAAGCTAAGCTTGTTTCAGGACTTCAATCACCAAAAGATTTGCCAACCATTACACAAGCTTATCCAGGCTGGCTTTACAATGCCGCTAAGAATAAGATGCTTGTTAACTTAACTCCATACGTTAATAATAAAGAAATCGGCTGGGGTTCATACAAGGCTAGTGACATCAAGAAGGCCCTTTGGGATGGTGCCAACATCAACGGCGTACAATACGGTGTACCATTTAACAAGTCTGTAGAAGTGCTTTTCTACAACAAGACATTGCTTGATAAGTACGGCGTTAAGGTTCCAACTAACATGAGTGAACTTGCTTCTGCATCAGCCAAGATCTACCGTGAAAGTCACCACAAGGTTCGCGGTGTTGGTTTTGACGCTTTGAACAACTACTACATGATGCAAATGAAGGAAACTTACGGCAAGGACTTCAACAAGAACTTGAACTTCGCTGCTAAGGATTCTGTCAAGGCTATCAATTACTACGCAGATGGTGTTAAGGCTGGTTACTTCATGCAAGCCGGTACGCAAAAGTACATGTCAACTCCATTCAACAATGGTCAAGTTGCAATGTTCATCGGTTCAACTGCTAACGAAGCATACCTTAAGCAAGGTTTGAAGAAGGGCTACACATATGGCGTAGCTGCTCGTCCAAGCTCAATGAACGTTCAACAAGGTACTGACATCTACATGTTCAAGAAGGCTAGCGCAATGCAAAAGGCTGCCGCATTCAAGTACCTTAAATTCTTGACTTCTAAGTCATCACAGCTTTACTGGGCAAAGCAAACCGGCTACATGCCAGTTAACACTGCCGCTTTGAACGACACTGCTTACCAAGAAGCAAAGGACAGCAAGATTCCAGCTATCTTAGCTAAGACTTCTAAGAACCTTTACTTCTTACCTGTAACTAAGAATTCAATCACTGCATATGACCAAGTTAACGTTAATATGCAAAACATTTTGGCAAAGGCTGCTAAGCACCAATCATGGACTAATGATATTAAAACTGGCAAGAGTAAGCTTGATGCTGCTTGGAAGCAATAAAATAAGTTAATTAATTAGATTAAAAAGACATCCTTCGTTTTGAGGGATGCCTTTTTTGATTATGATTTATTTTTACATGATATCATAGAAGAAATTAATATCACCATTTAATAAAATTAAATTTGGCATAGAAAGAATGATTAATTATGATTAATACCAACTTTAATGATTATCTTCAAGAACAGCTTAAAAATCCTGAATTCAAGCAAGAATTTGATAATGAAACTAGAAAATTAGAAAGTGAGATTACTGTTAAGCCCTCATAATGAATTATCAATAAAATTAACCATGCAAAAAGCCACCGCTCTATTTTAGCGATGGTCTTTTTATGTGGTCAGAGTTTTTGGCCTATAAAGTGAGAAGTTTTAAATGTTTATTGCATTAATAGCCTTTGATTTTTAATAACGCAGAGATTGTAGTGGGAATTTCTTTA
The DNA here is from genome assembly GCF_046109915.1 of Lactobacillus helveticus. Classification (NCBI taxonomy): domain Bacteria; kingdom Bacillati; phylum Bacillota; class Bacilli; order Lactobacillales; family Lactobacillaceae; genus Lactobacillus; species Lactobacillus helveticus. The sequence goes on from NZ_CP151471.1 coordinate 1,120,082, forward strand.
TTTCTGATCTCCCAAGATAGTCATTAGTACCTTTCATTCTCCAGCATGATCTACCATTCATTAACATTCGATCAACAGTTATTTTTGACCTTCTTTAAGAGATATTCTCTTATTAGTTAGTTTGCCTTCACTATTATGAACAAGGTACTTGCCATTTTTATGCAAGCTTTTCCCCATTGTAATAGTAGCTTCTGAAGCGTAAAGCAGTTTACCATTTATAAATTTAATGTTGCTTGCTTTAATGTAGCCTCCATTGCCAATATTGTAGTATTGCTTACCTTTAACAGTACGATAGCTTGGCCAAAGCATCTTGTCAGCCGTACGCTGAATTCCTGTATTAAAGTAATAAAACTTTGGTAAATTTTTATCCGTATTAGGCATTTCGTTTAACTTACCAACGTAATTAACAGCTGTTCCTTTTCTAATTAAAGTATTGGATTTGCTTCCTTGATATTTCTTTAATCTCTTACCATTTTTATCATAAACATATGAGTTGCGGTACACGCTAAGCGTACCTTTGTCATCAAGGGAAGCAACGTTGTAGCCTAATACATATCCACCTTTGCCAATATTATAGAAAACTGCCTTTTTATTAGTATTTCTATGATACCAATTCATATATTTAGGCTTTCCGTAATAATTGACAGTTGCGCCTTCCTCAAGGTGAGCCTTTTCAAGATAAGTTCCGGCTCCAGGATAACTGCTTAAAGGCTTCCCATTTTTGTCATATACTAATGCACCATCGAAGCGCATAGTAATTGTACCTTCAGATGTTGCTGCTTGAGCCTGATGAGCATTTATTTCAGAAAAACTAAAAGTTAATCCAGCAGACACTAATGCTACTGAGCCAATTAATACTTTTTTAAATTCATATGATCTTCCCTTCTATATAGATATTTGCCTTGAATTATTTCTTCAAAGCTTACACTAATTAAATCATCATTTATTCTTTTAATGTAGTTCATTCCTAGCCTCGACCGATGGGAAAAAGGTAATGATAACTTATCTTTTAGCAAGGTGATTGACCTTCTTTATAGAATTCACATTCAACCTGATGAATTTTTAGGTTCAAATACTCCATCACAACTAGCAAACCTATATAAACAATCAATGATCGCCTATTACTACAGCGATATCTCAGCCTAAAAAAACTTGCCCAAAGATATCTTGAACTCTATAAAGATTCTCCTAAAGAAAAAGTATACATTCTTCAAGCTTCGGTCGCATGTAATTTCTATGAAGATTTAACCACTGAAAATATTTTTCCTAGTTACCTTCAAATAAAATTAAACGAATATTTTTCAACTTAGAAACCTGGACCTACGAAAACATTCTTTACTTCTCCTGCACACAATTATTAATAAAGCCTCAATTATTATTTAGATTAAGCAAATCATTAATTAATTTTTCTATTGAAAATCACATTAACAGACAAAATTGGCATTCTTTATTACTAGAAGCAATTTTAAATGCAATTTTTGCTTTACTAAAAATGAAACAACTCGATAAAGCAAAAGAACTAGTAGATGGTTTTTACACTATGAAATTCAATGAAAACTTCATATTGGAACAAATAAGGATTAATTTTATGACATCTTTAATCCAATATACATCTACCAAAGATAAATCAGAAATTCAATCTCAACTGCTCTCTATTAAAAATCTTGGACTAGATCATCTATATTTGCAGCGAATCAGATATTCAGCCTCTATTAGCACCACTTCCTCAAATAAGATAACTATACCTTAGCACTAAGAGAAATATAGTGTAGAAGCTTCCCAATTATGGGAACAGCAAATAAACGTTACAAAAAAGGCACCTTTCACGATTAGAAAGGTGCCTTTTCTTATTGATCAATCCCTATCCTTAAGAAGTTCCGACTTAAACAACGTAGCCATCTTAGCCAAACTACTATGATCTGGATAATGCTCTACCATCCGATCAATCTTCTCAGCCGCCATCTTCTTAATCTCATCATTCGAACTAATCTTTTCAATGAACTCAGTCATATCCCCAGACCGAGTAAGCAACTTATGCTCACTTCTAGCTTCCGCCAAGAATGCCTGATCAATTTTCCGCAGCTTCACGCTGCCGTCAGGATTAAACGAATATCCGCCCCACATATGCTGCTTAATTGGTTTCATCGGCTCACTGTCCACATAACACAATTTACCAACCATGTGGTGCGTTTCAGTAATCCCCAACGTAACTGGATCATATATATCGACATAATTAAAAATTTTCTCTCGCATCAAGGCAACTCGTCTACGTTCTTTTTGCGTAAACAACAGCCAAATATTAGTTCCTTCATACAAGTAAGCAGCTCCAATTGCCTCTGGATGATGACAATTAGCCAAAGCAAATTGCGCATTAATCGCACCCAAAGAATGCCCATATATATAAATCTGTGTACCCTTAAACTGATCAATCGTTTCATTTAATAATTTACTGGCAGATTTTAACTGGCTAGGAACTCGGCTTTCATGCGATAGCATCGCCCGCAAAATTGGCAGATTAGTTTTAAACCATTCATCTCTCCAAGTCTGCGGATTTCCTCTTTTTATGCCATACGAGCCCTTAAATAAAATTGTCACTTCCTGCGGGTTGCTAATGACAAACGCACGCATGCCATCTTCTGCATGAACATTGCGACATACAGTTCCAATATGATGAGAGCCAATATCAATGCTTTCGCCCAATTGTAATTCATCATACGATTTTTTAGTTAATTCAATTCGCTCCAGATCTGTTAATTGTTCATTCACATTCATAATTTTTACCCAAACAAAAAACTAACTTTTACTCTCATAGTAGCATAGTTAGTTTTTTAATATATGAATAAAGTTTTAGTTGTATTTCTTTTGCAAGTAATTGGCAATTGTTGATAAGCAGAAACATACAACAAAGTACATGATCGCAATAATGACATACATTGGAATCAAGTAAGTCGTATTTTGACTGTAGATAATTTGTGCATGGTATAAAAGTTCTGGCAAAACAATAATTGTTGCAAGTGACGTATCCTTAACCAATGATACGAACTGGGAAAGAAGAGCTGGAATCATGTTGTGCAAAGCTTGTGGCATTACCACATGATACATTGCTTGACCATAACTCATCCCATTAGAACGGGCGCCTTCCATTTGTCCTGGATCAACTGAGCCGATACCTGAACGAACGATTTCCGCAAGCATTGTCCCTTCAAAGATTACCAATGCCGCAATTGAAGCCGTGGTTGGATTAGTTACAATGCCTAGTTGAGGCAATCCGAAGTAAGTAAAGAAGATGATCAGCAAAAGTGGCAAGTTACGAATAATATCGATAATGAAGCCCACGATTGCTGAAACATATTTGATCTTCATATAACGAATCAGCCCCAAAATCAGACCAACTACAAAACTAAGTGCAATTGAAATCAATGAAACATAGATCGTTACCCAAAGTCCCTGCAACAAGAAGCGGATATCAACCCATGAATATGCACGAATAAAAGTTTCCATTTTCTATCCCCTTCCTATTGTGCTAACTTTTTCTCTAAGTGACGCATGTAGTAGCTAAGTGGCAATGTCAAAATCAAGTAAAACAGACCTACAACCACATAAGTATCGATTGTTCTAAATGTTGAAAAGGCAATCAATTGTGCCTGATACATTAAGTCAAAACCAGCTACAAAGGCCAAAACTGAAGAGTTTTTAACTAAGTTTACGAACTGGTTGCCAAGTGGTGGAATCACAATCTTCATTGCTTGTGGCAAAATGACATAGCGCATTGCTTGCGTATAAGTCATCCCGTTAGAACGGGCACCTTCCATTTGTCCTGTACCAATTGAATTGATACCTGCACGCACTGTTTCAGCGATAAATGCGGAAGTGTAAAGCGTCAAGCCAATCGTACCTGCTTGAAAGCCTGACAACTTAACAATATAGCGTGGCACAATCAGATAGAAGATCATTACGATAACTAGCAATGGAATATTTCTAAAAATCGCAATATAAACCTTAGCAACTATCTTGCCAAACTTAGTTGGTGCAACTTCAAGCAAAGCGAAGAACACACCAAGAATCAAACTGAATATTAAGGCAATAATACTACATAAAATAGTATTCCAAAAACCTGTTAAAAAACTTCCCCAGTTATTAGTAATAATTTGCCACATTATTTCAGTACCCCCTTAAGACTAAAACCAGGAATTCCTGCAAACCATTTCTTAATTAAACGGTCATACGTACCATTCTTTTCAAGCTGATCTAGGGCTTTATTAATATGATCAACCATATCTTTTTGTCCCTTATTCACAGCTATACCATAAGGTGCATTATTATAAACGCCACCTACTAATTTATAACCTGGATTTTCTTGTGCAATACCGGCAAGCAAACCATTATCCGTAGTCAAAGCTACACCTTGATTTGCCTTTAAAGCTGACATTGCTTGACCATAATCATCATATTGAAGAACTCGTGCCTTAGGTGCAAACTTGTGCACATCGTCAACGGCAGTCGTTCCCTTTACAGCCAAAACTGTTTCACCATTCAAATCCTTAACGTTCTTAATCTTGCTGTTATCTGGAACAAGCAAAGATGAACCAGCTGGGAAGTATGGCTTAGAAAAATCAACTTGTTTCGCACGCTCTGGCGTAATGGTCATCGTAGCTAAGACCGCATCAATATTTCCATTCTTAAGCAAAGGAATTCTAGTATTGGCTGTTGTCGTCACAAAACTAGCCGTAGCATCTTTACCTAGCATTTGCTTAGTTAAAGCATGAGCTAAATCAATTTCAAAACCTTCGATTTTACCAGTTTTAACATTAGTTAAGCCAAATAATCTGGTATCGGCTCTAACGCCCCAAATTATGTGCTTACTCTCTTTTACTTTTTGATAAACATTTTGATTATTTCTTTTCCCGCAAGCTATTAATGCAAAACACAGAAAAAACAATAGCGGAATTAAAAGGAATCTTTTTGCTTTTTTCATAATAGTTACCTTAGTCTTTAGAAATAACCTTGCTCAAGAATTGACGAGCACGTTCAGTATCAGGATGTGCAAAGAATTCTTCTGGATTGCGATCTTCCAAAATTTGACCCTTATCAAAGAAGATCAAACGATTGCTTACCTTTTTAGCAAAGCCCATTTCGTGAGTAACCACAACCATTGTAATACCTTGCTCTGCAACATACTTCATAACGTCAAGCACATCTTCGATCATTTCTGGGTCCAAGGCACTAGTTGGTTCGTCAAATAAAATCACCTTAGGATGCATTGCAAGTGATCGAGCAATAGCTACACGCTGGATTTGACCACCTGATAATTGACGTGGGTATGAATTAATCTTGTCAGCCATCCCAACTTTTTCCAAATATTCCATCGCTACTTTACGATTTTCATCGTCAGGTCTTTTAAGTACAATCTTAGGTGCCAACATTACATTTTCAAGTACAGTGTGATTATTGTACAAATTGAATTGCTGGAATACCATTCCTACGTTCTTGCGAATCTTGTTGATATCAGTCTTTTTATCAGCTAGGTCATAACCTGTTACAATCAATTGACCGCTGTTAATTGGTTCAAGTCCATTCATTGTTCTAATTAAAGTACTCTTACCAGAACCTGATGGACCAATAATTGAAACCACTTGGCCTTCATCAATTTTTAAGTTTATATCTTTCAATGCATGAAGCTTTCCGTAATATTTATCAACATGTTTAAATTCAATAATTGCTGCCATGGTTTCTACCCTTTCTTTCGTTTTATGTTATGTAATAATACTATTTTACCTTTTTTATGGTTAAAACTAAATACCTGCACCAGCTAAAATGATACGTTCATAATCTAATTAATAATATTTATTCGGCTTTTCAAAAAAAGAGTCTAATTTCATTTAACAAATTAAGCCAACTTAGATATTTTTACGAATTTTGTATAGATTATGAATTTCTTTTAGAAGATACAGAAAAAGCCCTTCGTCTTCCTATTGCAGGGACGAAAGGCTTCTTTCCGCGATACCACCCAAATTGTCTATTAAATAGACCATCTCATGAAGCACAATCATGCTCCACCGGCGAGGTAACGTACCGGAAACGTCTCACCCTACTTTAAGAATTATTATTTCGGTGAGCTGCTAAAAGTGTTTTTCAATAATCCAGGGTCTACTGATTTTTCACTGCCATCAGCTCACTGTAAAGAATAGATTATTTACTCGTCTTTTTCATAGCCTTTTAATTTATTGATATATATTTAACAGTATTTTTCATTAAAAAGCAAGGCAATTTTCTTACTTTTGCAAAGAAGTTTGATTGTCAACTACCCCAGAATAAATTCTGAAGCTTGGTGGCTCGTTAGCTTACGCTAAACCAGAACACCAACTTGCTTAGATACAGGCTGGACTTGTCACTAATAATCTTATGGCTATTATTGATAGAGGTCGCCTAATTACCAAAGCCTTTTTAGTCCGCGAGTTGCTAACGGACTTCCACTTTTTAAGCAGCTTGTTTTTTAGGATTCTGCCAACTGCCTAAGCCCTTTTCAAGAATATTTACCGCCGCATTCCAATCGCGAATATGATAGGTCTGACACATTGGGCAAGTCCATTCACGATCTTTTAACTTTAGCTTACGGCAGCCATTTTGTCCCATGATTGTACCACATTGATGGCATCTTTGCGTAGTGTATTTAGGGTCAATAGTGATGAACTCTTTATCATATAGCTTGGCTTTATATGCCAGCATGTTAAGAAAACGGCGCCAGCCCACATCAGAGATTGCTTGAGATAAGGCATGATTCTTAAGCAGGTTCTTGCTTCTTAGCTCCTCGGCAACTACCAAATCGTGGTTTTTGATTAATGCAGTTGAAAGGACTTGCAAGAAGTCTTCACGCTGTCTGCGAATCTTGGCGTGCAGTTTAGCAACTGCTAGTCGCTGTTTTTGATAATTCTTAGCTGTCCGCAAATTGTGCCCTTCTTGCTTAGCACGTCTTTGCCTACGAGAGAGGACGCGTTGGGCGTGAGCAAGCTTCTTTTTAGCTTGACGGTAAAAGCAGGGGTTGGCAACCATTGCCCCATTGGAATCAGTCAAGAAATTGTCTAAATTAAGATCAATCCCAATTTGACTCTGCGTTTTAGGCAATTTTTGAGCAAAGGCTATATCGCTGCCTAATTGCATTGACAAATAGAACTGGTCATCAGCAGTCTTTTTAATCGTAACTGTTCCGATTCTAGTTGGAACATGCTTAAGCAAACGATCCTTAATTAGTTTTCTCAAGCCAGCAATGCGAATAACGCCCAGCTTAGGCAATTTAACGTGCTTAGCATCAATAAACTTAGCTGTTCCGTTGTCCAAATAAGCTTCTTCCTGCTTAATGTATTGACAGTTGGTTTGATATGACCAATCGCTGCGTTTCTTGTGAAAGGTTGGAATTCCGTGCCCGATTTTACGATAGTTGTTCCAGGCCTTGCGATAGTTCTGAATAGCATTGGCCAGCGCTAGACTATCAATTTCTTTAACGCGTAAGAAGCTATAAGCATCGCGAATATTCTTGGGCTTAGCTAATAACTCGTCATTAGCGACTACTGTTTCTGCCAGCTTGGCTTCATAATCATTAAGAATAGGAAAAGCAAATGGCATTGCATTAATTTGTTTAACAGCTAGAAAACGACGAGCATGATAATTAGTCCGATTACGTCCTACATAAGAGTTATAGACAAAACGCTGGGCATCATAGTTCAGCTTGATTATTTTCTTTTGCTTGGAACTAGGATAAAAGCGCAATTTAATGCCAAAATGATAGGCTAAACTGCTCATGCGCTCCATGCTTTTCACCTCCTCGTTTTAATAATTATATTTTACCAAAGAGCCGAACATATGTCTCCATAAAAAAGCTGACCTGCCGGTCAACTAAGCCCTATCCATCCCCGCATTAAAATACGGGATTTTCGGGCGATTTTTATTAAAGCAAATTAGATCTGTTAATATTCGGAAAATAGCTTAAAATGTTTATTGATATATAGAAAAATAAAGGAGTTTATGATGGGAAAACTTGAAAAACCTGTTATTATCGGAATTGCTGGAGGATCAGGAAGTGGGAAAACAACTATCGCCCGCGAGATTGCTAACAACATTAACGAACATGATCGTATTATGATTATGACTCAGGATTCTTATTATAAGGATAATACTGGCGTACCAATGGAGAAGCGAATGAAGATCAACTACGATCATCCCGATGCATTTGATATGCCTCTTCTTGAAGCACAACTTAATCAATTACTTCATCGCAAGCCAATTGAAATGCCAACCTACGACTTCACTCAACACACGCGCAGTGATGAAACAATTCATGTTGAACCAGCTGACATCATTATTTTGGAAGGAATTTTAGTTCTCTTCAACGAAGATATTCGCAACTTGATGGATATTAAAGTCTACGTTGATACTGACGATGACATTCGCTTCATTCGTCGACTTGAACGTGATATGAAAGAACGTGGTCGTTCTCTTGATTCAGTTATTAACCAATACCTTGGTACAGTAAAACCAATGTACAATCAATTTATTGAGCCAACTAAGCGTTACGCTGACATTATTGTGCCAGAAGGTGGAGAAAATGATGTGGCAATCGACATGCTTACTACTAAGTTGCAATCAGTTTTAAACCAATAAAAAATGGGGTTCAGCCCCATTTTTTATTTTTCATTTAGATTCTTCAGATGCATGACTATCACGCAAAATCCGATTGTACTTTTTGGCAAATACAAGAATCAATACGATGCCTGACACAATATACAAGGCAGCTGCAATAATATAAGCATTCGCATAACCTTGTTGCGTCTTCAAAAGATAGAATTCAGTAAATAATCCATCGATGACGCCTACAACTGACAATGCTATTTCAATTACTGCACTGAAGGCAGGACGCATATCTTTATCTACTAAAATCATTTGTACTTCTTGTTGTACAGGCATCGATGCATTAGCAAGACCTGAACGGAAGAATAAGATTGTTCCTACTACTGCAAACAAAGCAGCACCAGTTCCAAGCATTTTTGCATTGGCCATCACTAACATTAACGGTGCACAAATGATTGTACTGATCGCAATTGTCATGATTGAGCCTAACTTCTTAGCCAAATAAGGTGCAAAGAAGTAACCTACGAAGATGGCAACGGTTTGCAAAGTATTGATAGTTGAAGTTATTCCCCGCGGAATATGCAAAATATTGTTCAAATAAATTGGTACATATTGGATAAATAAACCGGCACCTAATTGAACGGCACATAGATATAGTACCCAGACAACCGTTTTATAGTTAACAAGACGCTTGTAGGTTGCCATCTTTTCTTGCATTGTCTTTTTATCGCCCTTACTTTCAACCGAACGATAATCAATTGGCTTATCTTTAATAAATAAAACAAGAACAAAGGCAATAAAAATAATTATAGCTGTGATGATAATTACCCATTTATACGCATTAATATAATTTGAAAGCATTGCTCCCTTCATTGCATTTGAATCAGCTGACAGATTTGAAGCTATTTGATAACTAATCCCTTGCAATTTGCTAAAAATAAATACAACGGCTTTGCCGCCAATAAACATCATGATACTTTCAGCGATTAAGTTAACCACCATGACTACAGTGAACATCTTCGTTCTTATCTTGCTAGGCACATAGGAAGTCCACATCAGTGGATACATTAAGTCATAAACTCCGATTGCCGAAGAAGATACGACGAAAGATATCATAATTATTGGCTGGTTAGTGGTTAAGGTTGGTAAAACCATGAAAACAGCTGTCAGTGGTGGCAAAACCAACAAGATATTTCTATAACCATATTTGTGAACTGTCGCAATCATTAAAGACATCAAGATCGCCGTTGCGGCATTAAAAATATTAAATCCCGAAATTAAATGTGGTGCCACAATTTTATAGTAAGAAAGTGCTGCGTCATTGGTGATACCAGTAACTGCACCTAAAATACCATAAATCTATAAGTAGATGATGACATTTTTACGATAGCGCGGATTCCAATTCTTTATCGCTTCCGCTTCTTCTTTCTTTTCTTCGCTTGTTCGTCGAGTCAAAAAAATCCCTTCTTTTCATGAAAGCGTATACACATATCCATATTCATTTTAGCACTCAAACTATATTAATTCAGTATATACGTTTTAGATAAGACTTATTTTGTTATTGGTTTTAAGGCTTTATCGAACAAATTAGTGATTAATTTTACTAATACCCCATCAAAAAGAAGAGCTGAAATCATACTTGTAATGAACATTGCAACTTGCAAAGTTACGCTATAATGACTCCATCCAAATAAGAAGTATGAAGGAATAAAACCACCTAAATTAGCAAAGAAAGCCCCAGTTAAAACACTCTTCCAAGAAAATCTTTCATAACGTTCGTTTTTAGGGAAAAAGCCAACTTCATTTGCGGCCCCCTGAACCAAACCTTCAAAAATCGTCAATGCACCCCATTGTCCACCGATTGCCATCTCAACTGTTGCAGCTAACAATTCACCAATCGTACCTGAGCCTGGCGTAGGAACAAAATACATTGCAAGAGGTGCGGCCATGTACCAAAGACCTGTGAAAATATTATCCACAACTGGTGCATATCCTGTCGGTAAAAAACTAAGTTTGACTAAGTTATACACATTATTAAAGCCATAGGTGTAGAGAACTCCCATGATAATCCCGATCAGGGCAACTAAAATAATTGATTTAACATTCCTTTTTGATGAACGTGTAAACATAAAAAATACTCCTAACTAACTATCACAGTCAGTAGGAGCACAAAAATAATCTATCTCATCGCACTTTCCTTAACGCAAGTATTATCTTGTTCAGGTTCAAAGGGTATGTCTCAGCCTTTCAGCACCCCTAGTGACTTTTTTTATTTAACTAATCACAGCATACCACATTAATCGAATGCCATTTGATCAGTATAAAGTTTGTAATAAAAACCTTTTTCTTTTAATAATTCTTCATGGCTGCCAGACTCAATTACATTGCCGTCCTTTAGAACAACAATCTTATCAGAATTCAAGATAGTCTTTAATCGGTGAGCAATTACGAAACTAGTACGACCAGCAATTACTGCATCCATCGCCTTTTGAATCTTTTCCTCAGTTACCGTATCCACATTTGAGGTAGCCTCATCCAAAATCAAGAAATCTGGATTAGTTAAAATAGTTCTGGCTATTGAAATCAATTGTTTTTGTCCCGTCGAGAAAACAGAACTGGCATCATTCACCTGGGTTTCATAACCATCTGGCAAACTTTCAATAAATTCATGAATATCAGCTTGTTTTGCCGCACTAATTACTTCATCCATCGAAGCATTTGGCTTGCCGTAGCGAATATTGTCTGCAATCGTGCCAGTAAATAAAACAGAATCCTGCAACACGATACCAACGTTATTACGCAATGATTCAAGCTGAATATCACGCACATCGGTTCCATCAAATGTAATCTTACCGGAATTTACATCATAAAAACGATTAATCAGATTCATAATCGTGGTCTTACCTGATCCAGTTGGACCAACTACAGCTACGGACTGACCTTTATTTACTGAAATATTAATTCCATGCAAAATTTCTTTGTTTTCGTCATAACCAAAATGAACGTTCTCAAGCTTTACAGCCTTTTGTAAGCCATGGATTTTTTTGCCATTTGGCACTGCATCTTCGTCTTTTTGCTCTTCAACCGTTGCTAATCTTCTAGCACCTGTTAGTGCCAATTGAATCATTGAGTAAATAGAAGTGATTTGAGTTAATGGTTGGAAATAAGTTTGAGAATATTCAACGAAAGTTACAATTAAGCCCAAACCAATTGCTTGACTAACTTGACCTGAAATAATCATCCAGGCACCCATGGCAATTACAATGGCTAAGTTAAGCAAGTTTAGTCCGTTCATTAATGGGAAAAGAATACCTGAATAGAATTGTCCTTTAAACATAGCATTTCGAACTCGGTTGTTGTAGGTCTTGAAATTTTCCACAGATTCTTTTCTTAAGTCATTAGTAATAATGATCTTTTCACCATTGATCTGCTCAGTAATATATCCGTTCAAATCTCCGATCTCATCTTGTTGCTTATCAAGATAAATGCGAGCTTTTTTCATAATTAAGACACTGACAATCAAGATTAATGGTGTAGTAGCAATTGTCGTCCATGCCAATTGCTGGTTAACCATAAACATGATCACAATCGTACCGATGAACATTATTCCCTGAGAAATAATCTCAAAGATCGCGTTGTTCATTGCGTTAAAAATATTATCCAAGTCGGAAGTAAATAAGGAAAGCAACTTACCATCTTGGTGCGTGTCAAAGTAGCGCACTAACATGCGTTGAAACTTAGCAAATAAATTTTCACGCATATCGTTAGTTGAATCTGCATTAAACTTGGACATCACCATCCAAGCAATAAAAATTGCCACCTGACTTAATACGTAAAACAGCAGCATTGACCATAACGCACTATAAAAGGTGTTTAAGCTAGCCGTACCTTTCTTTAAGTCAGATAAATATTTCGTCAAATCAGTTACAGCACAACCTAAAAAAGTAGGAGCAATAACCTGGGCACCACTTGATAGCAAAGATAAGATAATCACAATAGCAATGCCCTTTTTATATGGCTTTAAATACTTAATAAAATAGCGAATAGCTTTTCTTGTATCACTCATTATTTGCCTCCTCTCTTGCCTTTTTGTGTCTTGAAAATTTCTTGGTAAACTGGCGAAGTTTTTAATAATTCTTCATGAGTACCTTGTGCAACCAGTTTTCCATCGTCTAAAACTAAAATTATATCTGCATGTACAACTGACACGATCTTTTGCGCAATAATAAACGTCGTTGTATCTGGCAATTCATGTTCTAACGCCTGTTGAACTTTCTTTTCAGATTCCGCATCAAGTGCAGAAGTAGAGTCATCTAAAATTAAAATCGGTGTTTTAGCAACCAAGCCACGTGCAATAGATAGACGCTGCTTTTGACCACCTGAGAAATTGGATGACCGCTCTTCTACTTCATGATCAAATGAATCGTTATAACGTTCAATAAATTCAGATGCTTGTGCCATATTAGCTGCTCTCTGCAATTCATGCAGCTTTGCCCTAGAGTTACCCTGACGCAAATTAGAAGCAATGGTGCCTGAAAACAGAATAGCACGTTGCAATACGAACGCCACGGTTTTACGCAAGGCTGTTTCATTAACATCCTTTAAATTATGACCACCAATCTTGATTTCACCTTTGGTTGGATCATAAAGACGAGCAATCAGTTGAGCCAAGGTTGATTTACCTGAGCCTGTGGCACCTACGATACCAACCATTTGACCTGGTTTGATTTTAAATGAAATATCTTTTAAGGTTTCATCATCGCCATCAGGATAAGTAAATGACACGTGATCAAATTCAACAGAGCCACCCAAAACATCAGTTGGAGCATTTTCATTAAATTTAACATCCGGCTCTGTATCAAGTATTTCTTTAATACGACCTAAGGAAATGTTACTTCTGGCGAATTGCATCATGGTCATTCCGGCGATCATAATAGTCCATAGCAAGGTTAATATATAGTTAACAAATGGACTAACAACTGCTACATCAGTAGGATGAGCCGCAATGCCTTGCCCAATCAGATAAACTACCAGCGTAATCACTAAATATGCAATAAGCTGAAAGGCCGGCATAATCGTTGAAAACCAATAACCAATCACGATGTTATAGTTATTCAAACGATCTGAAGTCTGATTAAATTTCTTAATTTCTTGTGGACCATGGTTGAAAGATTTCACTACACGAACGCCTTGTAAAGTTTCTTGTGCACGACCAGAAATTTTATCCATCGTCTTTTGAAATTTATCAAACAAGCTGTTCATTTGTTTTAAAACATAGATACCGAAGCCGATGATCAAGATCACCATTACTACAGTTGCCCACCAAAATCGTGGAATAATCACGATACAAAAAATAAAAGATCCTACAATTAAGATAGGCATTCTGAGCAATTGCATAAAAAGTTGCATCAACATGTTCATGATCTGATTCATGTCGTTGATCAACCGCGTAGTCAGTGAACCTGCAGAGAATTTTTCAATATTGCCGAAAGAGAAACTTTGAATCTTGGCATAAGTTTCTTCACGCAAGTCACTAGTTACGCCTTGGGCAATTCTAGCTGCATAATACACATTAAAAATACCCGAAATAATGGCAACGATTCCCAATACAACTAAAATAACGCCATCACGAGCAACGATGTCTTTTTGATCCAATATAATTGCTCGCTGAATATTTTCTAATAATTTTGGTTGATATACTGTTGCAAAAGCTGAAATAATAATTGCAATTAAAGCTGCAAAAATATCTTTCTTATAATGTTTAAAATGTGGTACTAAGATTTTGAATGCTTGCATTCCTTGCTCCTTTCTTCATTTAAAAAATCCCAGAAAGTATTGCTCCATTCTGTTAATAAATCCGTTAAAAGCTGCATCTTTTCAGAGCCAAGTTTTTGAGCGGTCTGCTCTTCCAATCTAAATAATGATTGCATCTTTTGCTTAGCATATTTATTTCCAGCAGCAGTTAACTCACAAAAGCGCACTCGCTTATCATGAGGATCAACGCTCATAGCAAGATAACCTGAATCATGCAATATCTTTATTCCCTTATTAATGGATTGTTTGGGCAGATCAGTTAATCCAACCAACTGTTTTTGCGTTAACTTTTTACGTAATAATAATTCATACAAAATTACCGATAAATAATCTGATAGTTCATGGTCTTGATCCCACTGTTGATAAGCTCTATTACTATGGACTATGGCCATATTTAATTTTTCTGATTCACTTATTTTCATTGTTTCACCCACTTATTTAGTCTCTACACGTACTAATAATATTAGTACATATATGGACTATCGTCAAGAAGATAAGTTTTCATTTTTTTAGAAGAAATTGGTATAATGAAGAATTAGTATAGAAGGTTAGGGAGTGACACCATGAAAAAGAGATTTTTTCTTTCAACTTTACTAATTGGAATAGCGCTTTTTACACTATCAGCTTGCTCACAGAATAAAAGGCAAAATGTTTATCAAACAGTAAAATCTACCAAAACTATTAATTGGGGTGTTAAGGCTGATACCCCACTGTTTGGCTCAATGAACATTAAAACTGGAAAAATCAACGGTTTTGAAATCGATCTTGCTAAAGCACTAACCAAGGAAATGCTAGGTAAAAATGCCAAGGCTAATTTTGTTACTACAACGGCAAACACCAAAATTCAATTATTAAAAAATAGAAACGTAGATGCAGTAATTGCCGCAATGACTATTACACCTGAACGTGAAAAACAAGTTGACTTCAGTAAGCCTTACTTCCCTGCTGGGCAATCAATCATGGTTGCTAAAAATAGCAAAATTAAGAATGTTAAGGACTTAAACAATAAAAAGGTTTTGGTTGTAAAAGGAACGACTGCCGCTGATGCAGTTAAAAAGTTCGCTCCAAAAGCAGAAATTCTACAATTCGATGATTACGGTCAAGCTTTTGCCGCTTTAAAAGCTGGTCAAGGTGATGCTTTTGTAACTGATAACGGTATTTTAGTTGGTATTTTACGTGATAGTTCTGGTTACAAATTAGTCGGTGGCAACTTTACCAATCAACCATACGGGATTGCAGTCAATAAGGGCCAAACCGAAATGGACAAGCAGATCAATTTAGCATTAACTAAACTAGAAAAAGATGGTACTTACAATCGGTTGCTTAAGAAATGGTTCGGTAATATTCCAGGTTTCAACGTTAAAACAGCTGAGAAATATTAAATCAAAAAAGAGATTAGCTACATAAACATAGCTAATCTCTTTTTATTTGGTAATGTAATCTAACAAGACAAACATCACATCTTTATTCTCTTTGGGCACGCCGTGAGCAATAATTTCTTGCGGAGTTTGATGCAAATCATTATTTTCTAAAGCATATGCGCCATCGTTGATGGCAATCTCGCGCACATTGTCTTCTTTAGGTTCAAAATGAAATTGCAGACCAATTACATTATTTCCCAGTAAATATCCTTGATTCTTTACTAAATCACTTGAAAACAATAATTTAGCATCTTCTGGGATTTCACTCATTTGTTGATGCCAATGAAGTGCAGTTAATTTTTCAGGAATATTTTCAATCGTATGATCCTGTAAATATACTGGCGCCCAACCTACTTCTTTAGCTGGTGCATCTAATACTTCATAACCTAATGTCTTAGCAATTTGCTGACTGCCAAAACAAATACCTAAAATCGGTTTGTTAGCTTTCAGCATTTGCTTAATTAATACTCGTTCGTTCTTTATCCAGTCTAATTTATCATTTGGACTATTAGGACTTCCTAAAATCACTAATAAGTCAGTTTCATCTATAGTTGGTAAAATACCAAAATCTGTTGGATGATAAACAAACATTTCATGATTATGCTCATGACACCAATCTTGAATCGAACCTGGTCCCTCATTTGGTGCATGCTGCAATACATTAACACGCATTTTTTACTTCCTTTAATGTTGATTATCCACAGTATAAAAAGCTCGCCAAATTTCTTCCATTCGAGCTAAGCGATGCCAATCAGCTTGTTGACACAACTTATATAGTTCATAAACAGGATCATAATCAATTTCATCTTTCTTATTTTCTTTCAAATAAGCCATCACAGTCTTGATTAGCATGAATCTGAATTTTTCTATTTCATTCCGATTAAAATATTTTTCATAATATTTAGTAATTAACCGCTCAATCGTAGAATTTGAGGCTTTCTTCAAAGTGGCAGGATTTTCACGGTAATCAGATAAGATCTCTTCAGAAATTCCTGTTTCTTTGCTCAACTGTGAAATTTTTACATCATCATCAATTACAACTTGCTTAGCTTTTTCTACATCTGTTAAAAGATGTGGCATAACTATATGAGGAGGCATCTGTCGTTTATTCAACTCATTAATTATGTTCATAGCTGCTTGTTGCATTTGCTCAATCGCGATATCTTGATCAAGATTACTATCCTTAATGTGCCCCACAACAAAAGTATGATCGGATACTTCGTATTTTTTAGTGACAGGATTAAAATAATCTCCTATGACATTATTTTACTACAACTTCTTTGTACCTGCATGATCATAATTAAAAGGTATATTGTCCAACTTACCTGTCACAGAAGAAAATGGCAAGTTATCCATCGTAAAGACCTGAACGTAAACATCATATTCTACTTTATTATCTGTATCAGAAAAATGCTTATCGTACATTCTTACTTCACGATCTTGAATAAAATCTTCAAAAATAATCTGCTCTTTCATTAACAACTTTCCCTATTCCCAATATAATATAATTATTATATTAATATTATAAACAAAGAACCATTCTTATAAAGACAACTTTTTTAATTTTATTTTACTTTTCACTTGTATTTTTAACACAAAAAAAGGATTCATTTCATATGAATCCTCTTAATTTTAATATATTTTTTCAACTTGATCTTGAATGCTCTCTTTATCCAAGAATTCATCATAAGTAGTATCTTGTCTGCTGACAATGCCCTTTGGTCCAACTTCGATAATATGGTTGGCAATTGTTTGAATAAATTCATGGTCATGAGAAGTAAACAAGATTGAACCAGGATATGCTACCAAAGCATCATTTAAAGCGGTAATTGATTCCAAATCCAAGTGGTTAGTTGGATCATCCATGATTAATACGTTAGCTGGTTCAAGCATCATGCGAGATAATTGACAGCGCACCTTTTCCCCACCAGATAAGACTTTAATCTTCTTTTCAATTTCTTCACCACTGAAAAGCATTCTACCTAGAAAACCACGCAAGAAGGTATTATCATCTTGTTCCTTAGTAGCGTATTGTCTTAACCAATCTAAAATGGTTAGATCATCATTATTAAAGTTTGCATTTAAGTCACGAGACATGTAGTTAAATGCTGTGGTTTGTCCCCAGGTAACGGTACCAGTGTTTGGCTTAATCTTACCAGCAATAATATCAAGCAAGGCAGTGGCTGCTAAAGCATTGCGGGATAAAAAGGCTACCTTGTCTCCTGGACGAACAATAAATGAAACATTATCTAAAATCTTTTCACCATCAACTGAATATGAAACATTCTCTACCTTAACTAAGTCATTACCAAGATCACGATGCGTTTCAAACTTAACAAATGGGTACTTTCTTGATGATGGCTTAATATCATCTAAAGTAATTTTATCAAGTTGTTTCTTACGAGACGTTGCCTGACGAGACTTAGATGCATTAGCTGAGAAGCGTGCAATAAATTCTTGCAACTGCTTAATCTTTTCTTCCTTCTTAGCATTTTGGTTGGCAGCGAGTTCATTAGCCAACTTGCTTGATTCATACCAGAAGTCATAGTTACCAACATAAAGTTGAATCTTACCACGATCCACGTCACACATTTCGGTACATACCTGATTTAAGAAGTGACGGTCGTGAGAAACCACGATCACAATATTTGGATAATCAGCTAAAAAGTTTTCTAACCATTCAACGGTGTGAACATCAAGACCGTTAGTCGGTTCGTCAAGTAAAAGAATATCTGGATTGCCAAATAAAGCTTGAGCTAAAAGGGCCTTAACCTTCTCTGATTCAGGCAATTCCTTCATCAGCATTTGGTGTTCACTTTCAGGAATATCTAGCGATTGCAATAACTTAGAAGCATCGGCTTCAGCATTCCAACCATCCAGTTCCGCAAACTTGCTTTCAAGTTCTGCTGCCTTAACACCATCCTCATCACCAAAATCTGGCTTGGCATAGAGCGCATCTTTTTCCTTCATTACTTGGTAAAGTTCTTTATGTCCTTGAATAACCGTATCCATAACGGTGAAATCCTCAAAAGCAAAGTGATCCTGGTTAAGACTAGACATTCTTTCATTCGGATCAATGCTAATTGAGCCAGTGGTTGGTTCAAGCTTGCCTTCAAGCAATTTAAGAAAAGTAGATTTACCGGCACCGTTTGCACCAATAACGCCGTAACAATTACCTGGGGTAAATTTTAAGTTAACATCTTCATAAAGCGTACGGCCGCCAAATTTAAGACTTAAGTCGGATACTGTAATCAATCGTTATACCTCACTATTATTAATTTAAAAAATCAAAATTATGTATCAGTATATCAAAAAAAGCAGATCCAAATGAAGTAAGAATCTGCTTTTTAACTTTTAATTAAAACTTTTTAAAGCTATCTAATTTTTCCTGGGTAATATCACGAATAATTGCAGTAGCTAAATCGACTGATGCTTTGAAATCTTTATAGCTACTGAAACAATATGGCGAATGTTCATAACGAACTGGAATACCAATAACAATTGTTGGAGCACCATTTTCATAGTAGATTGCAGCACCATCTTGACCGCCACCAGTTCTAACTGAACGAGTATATGGAATATTGTTTTTATCAGCTAAATCACAAGCATATTGTTGAAACTTAGGATTTGGTAAAAAAGTAGTATCCATATCACGAAGCATTGGACCACGCTTTAAACCAGTTTGTGACAGCCAATCTGGAGTAAAGGTATCATCAGCTGGACAGCTTTCAAGTACTAAGCAAAGATCAGGCTTAACTTTTCTAGCCGTTACGTAAGCACCACGAAGTCCAACTTCTTCTTGACTGGAAAGTGCCGCAACCACATCAAAATTGGTCTCTTCGCCTTTCAAATTATCAAGCACATCAATCATGGCACCAGCACCAAAGCGGTCGTCAAAGTCTTTACCAAAGAAAAGGCCTGATTTTTCATGGTATTCGCATTTTACATCGACAAAAATTGGACATCCCGTATCGATCTTGTAGTCTTTAATAGTTTCTTCTCTGCTTGAAGAACCAACATCGATTGACATATCTACAACATCTGGTACATTGCTGCGTTCTGCAGCCGTCATGAAGTGAGGCGGCTTAGTTGCAACTACACCAGGAATATATTCGCCATCACGGTTTCTAACTTTAACCTTTAAAGCGGGAATATTATATTTAACCCAACCGCCAAGTGGAACAAATTTGATTAATCCATTTGGACGAACGGCTTGAGTGATAAAGCCTACCGCATCAGAGTGAGCATCAAGCTGAATGACTGGACGATCACCCTTGTTTTCTTTTTTAGACGCATAAACATTGAGCATCCCATCGACCTCAATATTAGCGGTCTTTTCTGCATAATTAGTAAAAAGCTTAACGAATTCTTCCTCAAAGCCAGAGGTACTGTTGACATCAGAGAATTCCTTTAACATTTGAATTTCTTGTTCTTTTTGCATAATTTTCTCCTTAACAATTAGGAATAACATTAACTTTAATCATAATGTTCCACGCTAATCTTGTCTATTTTCAAAAATATTAAAAAATCTTTGCTAAAATTAATATGTTTAGTAAGGAATGATAGCATGAAAGAAAAACCAATTTGGAAAAAGAACTTATTTGTTTTATCAATCGCGGTCTTTATTGCAGGTATTGCCTTTTCAGAAGTCATGCCATTTTTGCCGCTATATATTGACACACTAGGCAAATTTAGCCATCAACAATTAAACTTTTGGTCTGGCTTTATCTATTCTGGAACCTATCTAGTTTCAGCACTTATTTCACCATGGTGGGGCAAGCTTGCCGATAAAAAAGGACGTAAACCAATGACCTTGCGAGCATCCTTAGGAATGGCAATCGTTATTGGCTGCATGGGATTAGTTACTAACGTTTACCAATTATTCATTTTAAGAATGCTGCAAGGGGTATTTGCAGGATTTGTGTCTAATTCTAACGCATTGATTGCAACAGAAACTCCCAAAGAAAAATCTGGTCAAACTCTTGGAACAATGGCATCAAGCTTTACTGCTGGTAACTTGCTTGGACCATTTATTGGTGGTGCTTTAGCATCAATTTTTTCCTATCGGGTAACTTTCTTTATCACTGGTGGATTATTACTTATTTCATTCTTTTTATCACTCTTCTTTGTTCACGAAACGGACTTCAAACCAGTGACAGAAAAGAAGCTCGACAAAGCCAGTGGTATTATCAAAGAATTACGCAGTCCGCAACTGATTTTTGGACTATTGCTTACTACCTTAATCATTCAAGCTGCAAATAATTCGATTAACCCAATTGTATCTTTGTACGTTAAGCAATTAATGGCTAATCACGGCAACGTTGTCTTTATCTCAGGGGTTATAGCAGCACTCCCTGGTATTGCAACGTTCCTTGCTGCCTCCAGGTTTGGTGCACTTGGTGACAGAATTGGAACTCACAAAATTATTGTGGGTGGTTTTATCGGAGCTACGATTCTATTCTTCTTAACAGCGTTTGTTCAAAATACTGTGGAGCTTGGAATCTTACGCTTCTTAGTCGGTTTCACTGATGCCTGCCTGTTCCCACAAGTTCAGACTCTTCTTACCAAAAATACCCCAGCTAAAATTACTGGCCGGATCTTTTCTTGGAACCAGTCCGCGATGTATGTCGGCAACATTTTTGGACCACTATTAGGTTCAACTATTTCAGGTTTAACTAGCTATAGCATGGTTTTCATTGTCACCGCCATCATCGTGGTCTTCAACCTGATTCTATTTAAATTCAACGTGATCAACAATTTAAGACAAAAATAAAAGCTTGAGTTTCCTCAAGCTTTTTATTCTGCCATTATTTTTGCTTCATGACGGTTATAAAGATAATTGACTACATATGCGGCTACCAATAAAACTAACGAAACAATCATAATTTCTCTAATTCCGCCATAGAAAATCTTTCTCATTGTAGGCAATAGTTGAACTGGTAAGCTCTTAGCTGATTCGGCATCACTCAGCTTGTTCATCATCGTCATCGTAATGCCTGGATGACCAGCAATTCCGCGCCCTAATGCTAAGTTCATGATTACCCCATAAATAGCAGCCATAATGGTCTGCGCAAGAATTCTAATCAAGAAACTCAGTGAGGTGGCTGGAGCCATATCTTTTTCACTAGCATCAACCTGTACTTTAATTTGCAAGATGACGAAGATTGAACCAACGCTAAAACCAGAAAAAGCAGCAATCAAGGCTAAAATCTGATATGGCGTACTAATTGGAGCAAGGATCAAACCAACTGCAGTGATTGCCATAATAGTCAGATTCGCAATCAGCAAGCGATAGTTATTTACATGTCTTAAGAAATATGGTGCAGTCTGAGAACCAACAATCTCTACAATCGAGTTAGGAATTAAAGTCATCCCACCGACCAAAGCCGATGCACCTAAAATTGCCTGTGCCCACATAGGCAAATATGTATTGACTGCAATATATGAACCCCAAGCTAAGGCAAAAATCAAGAAGTCTCCTACTAAAGCCTTATTGGTAAATACACTTAGTGGCACTACTGGACTTTTAGCTTTTCGTTCTGCACGAATAAAGACTACTAATAGCAAAATACCGAGAATAATAAAGCCTAAAACCACTGGCAGACTAACCATTCCTAGTAGTTGTATACCAATTAAGAATGAAGTTAATCCTGCAATTAAAGTGAAAGCACCCAACTTATCAAATTGCGTATTTTTATTAGGCTTACGAATACCTTTATAATAAACAAAACTCAGGATAATTGCGATCAATCCTAATGGGACATTGATATAAAAGACCCAGTGCCAAGACAGGGTATCAACGATCCAACCACCAACTAGTGGTCCTGCAATACTAGCGGCACTAAAACTTGCAAGAATATAACCCAAAATTACAGTTCTTCTTTTAATATTAGGATAAATATAGCCCACGATAACATAAGGCAGTGAACCCATACCGCCGGCTCCGACACCCATTAAAATTCGAGCAATCAAAAAGAAATAGATATCTGGAGCAATTCCTTCAAGAAGGGAACCCAAAATAAACAAAGCCAATGAAAGCTCAAAGGCAAATTTATTACCCATTCTCTCGCCTAGCTTACCCCAAATAGGAACTGAAACTGACATCCCCAATAAAAAGCAAGCCACAATCCAGCCCATATACTGAATACCATGCAAATCAGATACAATCGCTGGGATGGTAGTATTAATAATCGTTGCATCAAGCCCGGACATAATATTAGCGAGCAGCAGTGCAAGCGTCACCATGAAAAGCTGTTTTTTATTCATCCAACTATCCTCGTCTCTTCCCTTAATATACGTAATCACATACTATTAACTTATATAGTAATTGTCAAAATAAAAATGATTTTCATCATTTTACTTTAATGATCTTGACAAAAAATGGCTTTGCTAGTTTAATATAAGAAAAAATAGTGATGACCTTTAAAGTTAGTCCCGTGAGGCTAAGAAGGAAATCTGCATTAACTAGGATTTTTTGTGCTAGTAATAACAGAAAGACCATCTTTGACTCCGTGTTCAGGTGGTCTTTTTTCCTTTGGTCATCTAGAAAGGATTTATATGGCAAAAGAAATTATCGATGCGATCGGCATGAAGCGAGCATTGATGCGTATGACTTACGAAATTGTCGAACGCAATAAAGGAACAGAGAATTTAGTTCTAGTTGGAATTAAAACGCGTGGCCTTTATTTAGCACAAAGAATAGCTGCAAATTTAAAGAAGCTCGAAGACGTTGAAATTACTGTAGGAGCAATTGATGTTTCGCAATATCGTGACGATTTACCTGAGTCTAAAAAAGAAAAAATGATTCATGATCAACAGTTAGATTTTGACATTACCGATAAAAATGTAGTTTTAGTCGATGATGTCCTTTTCACAGGCAGAACCATTAGAGCAGCTCTTGATGCATTAATGGATCAAGGTCGTCCTGCCAAAATTAATCTAGCTGTTTTGGTAGATCGCGGTCACCGTGAATTACCGATCAGACCTGATTTCATTGGTAAAAATATTCCTACTGCAATGAATGAAGAAGTTAAGGTCTCAATGACTGAAGTCGATGACAAAGACAGCATTGAGCTAATTAACAAATAGGAGTTTGAATGAATGAGTAAAAAAGAGAATTTTAGAAATCCGGATGCGATTTTAGACGTCTACGAAAAACCGAAGTTTGGTCAGGGCGTGCTCTTGTCCCTGCAGCACATGTTTGCCATGTTCGGTTCAACTGTATTAGTACCAATTTTGATTGGGATCAATCCAAGTATCGCCTTGCTTTCTTCAGGGATTGGTACTTTAGTCCACATGATCTTGACTCACTTCAAGATTCCAGCATACTTAGGTTCAAGTTTTGCCTTCGTTGCTACTATGCAAGCCTTGATGAAGGCTGACGGTTATCCTGCCGTTGCTCAAGGTGCGATTGCTTCTGGTTTAGTTTATGTAATCGTTGCTTTGATCATTGCTAAAGTTGGTTCTGGCTGGGTTAACAAGGTCTTGCCACCAATTGTCGTTGGTCCAATTATCATTGTTATCGGTTTGTCACTTGCAACTACTGCCGCAAACGATGCGATGATGAACAACCAAAAGTATGATTTAACTTACTTCGGTGTTGCCATTTTCACATTGGTGATGACCTTGGTCTTCCAAATGTGCTTCAAAGGCTTCACTAGTTTAGTTTCAATCATGCTCGGTATCATCTGTGGTTATGTTTTAGCCTGCTTCTTAGGCATTGTCGACTTTTCAGGAGTTGAAAAAGCTGCTTGGTTCTCTATTCCTTCACTTGATGTGATGGGTATTAGCTACCACTTTAAATGGTATCCAGCTGCAATTTTAGCCATGGCACCAATTGCCTTCGTTACGATGACGGAACACATGGGACACATTATGGTGCTTAATTCATTGACTAAGCGTAACTTCTTCAAGAATCCTGGTTTGCACAGAACCATGATGGGTGACGGTATTTCCACAATTATTGCCGGTTTCATCGGTGGTCCTCCTACCACTTCTTACGGCGAAAATATCGGTGTGTTAGCCATGACTAAGGTTCACTCAGTTTGGGTCCTTGCTGGTGCCGCAGTTTGTGCAATCATCTTCAGTTTTGTTGGTAAGCTTGCTGCCTTGATTGAATCAATTCCAATGCCAGTAATCGGGGGAATTTCGTTCTTGCTCTTTGGTACAATTGCTTCTAACGGTTTGAAGATCTTGGTAGACGACAAGGTTGACTTTGGTGAAAAGCGTAACATGTTGATTACTTCAGTCATCCTGGTTATCGGTATCGGTGGTGCTTACCTCCAACTCGGCAACTTCCAATTAACTTCAGTTGCTCTTTCAACTATCATTGGTATGATTTTGAACTGGGTATTGCCTAAGCAAGCTGCTAGTGAAAAAGCTTTGGCTGAAAAGAACAAGGAAAAACAAGAAGGCAAAATTTATCAATAGAATTAATTAAGCATATTCAAAATAGGAGTTCCAAGTGGAGCTCCTATTTTTTCTTTATCTAAAACTTTCTGCAATTTCTGGATCCATCTCATCTTCTAGAATACTGCGACCTTGATCCAGCGTCTTTATCTTCTCCATATCCGTTTTATCCAATTCAAAGTCAAAGATATCAAAGTTTTGTGCCAATCTCTCTTTATGCACTGATTTAGGAATCACCACATAATTTCTTTGTAAAAACCATCTAAGCATCACTTGTGCCGTAGTCTTATGATGCTTTTCAGCAATTTCTTCCAAAACAGGGTTGGTGAAAATATGATCGGCACCCTCAGCAAATGGTGCCCACGCTTCAGGCTGCACGCCTTCTTTTTCCATATACTTCTGTGATTTCCATTCTTGGTTCCAGACATTGGTTTCAATTTGATTTACCGCTGGTTTCACATCATTAAAGGTGATTAAATCAGCTAGACGTTCGTTCCAAAAGCTGCTGACGCCGATTGCGCGGATGCGGCCTTCTTTGTATAAACGCTCCATTGCACGCCAAGTGCCATAATAATCGTTATATGGCTTATGAATCAGATATAGATCAAGATAATCGAGCTGCAATTTTTTCATTGTCTCGTCAAAGGCCTTGAGCGTTGCATCGTAGCCGTAATCATCGACCCAGATTTTAGAAGTGACGAAAATATCCTCTCGAGGAATGTTGCTGTGTCTAATTGCATCCCCCACAGCTTGTTCATTGCCGTACACTTGCGCGGTATCGACTAGACGATAGCCTACTTCAAGTCCATCTTCTACGACTTGTTGTGTTTGAGCTAGGTCATTAATTTGATGAACTACACCGGCACTGAAGTGCCGGGTTTCTGGGAACACTGAGTAGTGTTTAGGATCTTACATTGAACTAGTCAAATACCTAACTCACAGAACTCAGCTTGTTACCATGGCCAGTCCCTGACCAGTTGGCGTTGCTTTATGCAGGATATTAACTGCCGCATTAATATCTCGATCATGCTTAGTTTGACACTTAGAACAAGTCCATTCACGAATTTCTAATGGCTTAGCGCCACTATTATAGCCACATTTTGAACAAATTCTGGAAGTATTCTTAGGATCAACTGCAATTAGCTTTTTTCCATACCATTCGCATTTGTATTCTAGCATTTGTCTAAACATCCGCCATGAAGCATTTGCAATCGATTTAGCTAAGTGATGATTTTTCTGAAGATTCTTGGTTTTCAAATCTTCAATCGCAATTACATCATATTGCTTAACTAAATACGTAGTTAGTTTATGCAGATAATCTCTGCGCTGATTAGCTATTTTTGCTTGGTATCTGGCAATTGACTTTTGCGCTTTTTGCCAATTAGTGAAACTCTCTAAGCTTCTAGGACAAAGAACTTTTTTATTCCTGTCTTGTAAAACTAGTAATTTAGCTAAATGTCTGCGACGAGCACATTTTCTTTGCCAGACTTTGGCTTTCTTTTCAAAATAAGAACTGTCAAAACTAGGATATTTTAGCCCATTAGACAGAATTGCTAAATCAGCTACGCCAACATCAATTCCAACCTGTTTGCCAGTTAAGCTGTACTTCTCTGGTTCAGATATTTCTACCTGTAGAGACAAATAATATTTTCCTGTTGGTTCAAGTACGACCGTATAACGCTTAATCTTAACGTCTTGCAAAACTCCAATTTTGCTTGTTTTAATATAGCCTAATTTAGGAATCTTCAAGTATCTTTTACCTGCAGTTTTTATGATTGACTTGCCCGTATAAGACTTTTTCAGATACTTGCGTGAATGAAAACGAGGCTTGCCAATTTGACCAGTTTTATCTTGAAAGAAGTTCTTCCATGACTGAGTTAGGAATTCATTAACTACCTGCAAGCTTGAAGAATCGCTGTTTTTCAAAAAAGGATATTCTTTTTTTAGCGGCTTAAGCAGATAATTCAGCTTGAACTTGCCTAAAAAAGGCAAATCTTTATTATTCTGATAGCGCTCATTCATCATGGCCAGCATTTGATTCCAAACAAAGCGATCATTGCCAAACATCTGCTCAAGCTGGTTTTGTTGTGTTCTATTAGGATAGAGTCTTAATTTGATCCCTTTTAGCACATTTGTTTCCTCCTTTCTTTTTAAGATTATATCAAACATATGTTTAAGAAAGAAGGGGGGGAACAAGCAAAAAAACTAAAAAAGGCCGGATTCATCACGGGATTGAAATCCCGTGTTTTCTCCGGCAATTAATCAATAAACGCCAAAGCCAAGCCGCGGCATTTTTACGCCATTGTTTAAAGTTACATATTTTTCCATAATGTTATTCCTTTAGTTAAAAACTATTTTGTAATCATTCTAACATGGGTAATTAATATCATTGATGAAATAGTACTTTACAGATCAGAAAAAAAGACGATCATTTCGATCGTCTTCTTTTCTATTCAATTTTGCGTGAGCCTATTTAAAGTTCACTACTTTGACGTAGCGTTTGTTGGTTGACGTTGCGCCTTCAATCCGGTAGTAGCGCTTGCCGTTTTTGAACTTGTAAGAGCCACCATATGTGGTAATGGTATAGCCCTTTCTCAGCAAAGTTCTATCTGCACGACGTTTACTGGTTGCATAAATATAAGCGTTACGAGTTAAAGTTCTCTTAGTGCCGTCAATATTACCGACTTTAATGTAATCGCCCGTACCTTGAACGTTGTAGTACATTGACCCCTTAATATTCTTCTTAACAGCACTCAAAGTCAATTGACGGTATGCATAATACTTCTTGCCTGTCGAATGACCATCTGAATTATATGCAATAGCTGTATGCATTAAAGTCTTGGTCACTGTCTTGGCTTGACCATCCTCATTTGTTGCAGATTCTGGATAAGTTCCATCAACAGACTTAGTTTCAATAAACAAATCTGAATCTGGGCCATTCAATCTAGTATATGAAATACCATTAATTTCTACAGTGCCAAAAGTTGCAACGGTTGTACCACCATCTAAAACGTATGAACCATAAGAATTATGAATCACCTTACCATCACGAATAGTATAAAGGGTTACATTGCCTCTCACTTGTGGTTTAGCTACTGCATAAGTTGCATTAGCACCTTGATTACCTACGATAACTTGAAAAGTTAAAGCAGTAGATTTTCCCGCTTTATTTGTAGCTAAAACTCTAACAGGATATTTTCCAGCAATATTAGTATACAAATCACCCGTGTAAACTACGATATTTACTTTTGAATTATCTGTACTTGATTCGGTAGCAGAAAATGCATTTTTAACATCTTGAATAAAAGTACTACTTCCCTTTAAAGGAACTCGGCTAAATGAAGAGTTTGCGATTGCCGCAGTAATATCTTGATTACTGTCATACTTTTTGCCGTTATAAGTAATTACTGGATTCTCAGCATTACTATTGAGAGTTGTAGTAGTTGACGTAGTATCAGCTGCATGGACTACCGCTGGGCTTACAACTGGAGCCACTGCAAGGAGGGCTGCTGCAGCTAAGCTAATCATTTTTATTTTCCTGGTCATTTTATTTACTCACTTTCTATATTTTAATAAAGAAAACTGATACGTACAATGTTTGCTCTTATCAAACATGATCAATTATATGATTACAACGTAGCCACACATAACCAAAGACTTTAGTTGAAATCAAATGATCAACTTCAGTATAACAACCTATGAAAAAACTACAAGTACTCATAGGCTTATTTATGTTACATATAATTATTAATAAATTTAGTTTTCTAACTTAATTAGCTTCATTCGTACCAATAATTCTAATAAAATAATCTATTAAATTATTGATATTACTTGACTTAAGGTAGAAAAAGTTTCTAGTCAGTTTCTAGCTAACTAGAAACTTATGATGTAGTAATTAAAAATTACCAACTAATCTTATAAATTCTATTCATAACTGTCAAATTAGTTGAAGTATCCATATCATGATAAGCTACAGTTAACCAAACATTATTATTATCAATCACTTGAACACTCTCAAACTCAGTTTGATAGTTTCCACTAAAACTATTAATTGTAGAATTGGAATCTAACCGAACAAAATCCCATTCACTTGGATTTTGGCTTCCCCATGGAATTTTTACAATTTTTCTTGAAATATCTTCATAACCTGGACTATGTTGACTGGATACATAAATATAGTTTGCTCCATTATCAATATCATACCCCTGAATAGAACCAATATTATCTACAAAGCTTGGAATAATAAATGCTTTTACACTAGTAAGTGTCTGGATATTTACATCATTAACTCCTGCATTATCAAGTGCAGTATTAATATCATCTAAATAATAAATTGAAAAGTATCCAGTATTGTATCTATCAATAGTTGCAATCATGAAGTATTGATAGTCTGGAGAAACAGCAGCTTCAACACGTTTCAAGTCAGCACCAGCATAATTGATGCCTTGTTGAGAACCAGCTCTATTTAAATATGACAAACGCGGTAATTGAGTATTACTCGTATAACGACTGGTAGAAGAAGAAATATGTACTCTAGCAATTTGGGTAGTCCACTTATTCTTTGGTTTAGTACCTACAAACCATTCGTTGGTTCTATTAGCATATTCCCAAGTTTGAGTGTGACCACCAGCAGTTGCACCATTTTGACCATCCATGATCAAAATAGGGTTATTCTTGTTGAAAGGAACATATGATTCCTTATTAGCACGAAATACATAAATATCTTGTTGACTATTCCATAATTACTCAGCATAAATATAACGACTTGCAACGTTACCCTTTTGGACAACTACACGACGTAAAACATTATGATCAGGACTATTTAAAGTATAATAGTTTGGATCAACATAAGCATCATAAATATCTGACATAAGAAATACCTCCTCGATTAAGAAAGCTCTAATGCTCTAAGATACTTTCTTAAAGTATCTAAAATTATACATGCTCTAAAAATCGTTTTGCTTTAAATTCCTAATAATAGAATTTTATTTTATATTTGATATTGATTGTAATAATGCAATCAATATTTTTGTCCCACCAGTCATTAAAGTTCCATTCCAAATAAATTTAATTAAGATTCGCATATATTTATTAAACATACGGTTATTCACTTTCTATAAAAATATATATTTTTATTATTTTACAGTAATGTAATCTATTTAATTGCAAAATTACTATTTATAGGAATTTAGAGAATATATTTAACAAAAAAGTTTTATGATTTGATATTTAGAATAACTAGAAAGTGCAATAGTCATGATAAAAAATATCTACGGTGCAAAATTTCGAGAATTAAGAAAACAACAAAATATTACACTAACAAAAGCAGCTAAAGGTATTACATCAAAATCGACTCTATCTCTATGGGAAAATGGAAAGGATAATCTTTCTTTTAACCAAGTACTCGAATTACTCAAACATATTCATACTCAACCCATTGAATTTATTGAAAATATCATTTCTTCAGACTTATTATCTTTATCCGAGAAGATTCACTTAGCATACGTAGCTAGTGATACTGTTACTCTACATAGATATGTAATCAAAAAAAGAGAATTATCAAAAAAACATCCCCAAAATAATGATATATTTTTGGAATACTGTTTTACCTGTATGTTTTATCAAGATTTGAGTTCTGACAATATATTTACTAAATATGACAAAATAAGACTAACCAATATTCTAACTAACATCTCAGAATGGAATTATAAAAATATTTTTTATTTTGGTAATACATTGGAATTATTAGATCCAGAAAATATTAATCGGCTATGTAGTTCTTTGATTACCTATTCAATTAATGAAAAACTTTATCATCAACGCTGGTATGATGAAGTTTTAGCTGCCATTTTAAACTCAATTTCAATTTTAGTCAGAAGAAATTATCTATTAGCTGAAAAACTACTAGATAGATTTGACCAAATGAAGGTTTCAGACGGATATGCTTGCGAAAAAATGCACGCTCAACTATATCGTGCATTTATAACATATATTAAAACTAAAGATAATAGAAGAATTTACGAGATAATCAACGCATGTAAGGCATTAAATCTCAAAGAACTTGAAGATGGCTTCATCACTGGCTTCAAGCAAATTAAACAAATTTACGGATAATTTTACTCTAATAACTAAAAAAGAAGTTCCAGAACTTGGAACTTCTTTTCACTTATTTCATATTCTATTTTTCAACTTTTGCCTGATAAAAACCAAAGCTCATCTGCCGCAAGGTATCAATGAAGCTTTCCTTATCCAGCTTCTTCCCTGTCGTCAGCGCTTCAAATTCTCCATCAGGATCTTTCAATTTTTGATCCGTTCTATGGAAGCCATTGCGCTTATAGAACTTAAGTCGGCTAACTCGCTGCTTGTAATTCTTAGCCTTCGAAGTAACTGGCTCAATATCAATCACAATTTGCTTATCTAGGAAACGATCTTCAAGCATGGTCAAAATCTTAGAACCATAGCCTTGACCGCGCAATTCTTCATTGATTGCCAAGTAGGTCAAGTAGACCGTTTTATCGTTTTCGGCATAATAAGTAATGCCACAGAACTGATCCTCATTGTAAATTGCGTGAAACTTAACATTACGGTGTAGTGACATTGCTAAAAGAGAAAACATTGAGAATCTTTCCCATGCAGGAAAGGCCTTCATGTATAAATCTTTTGCGTCACGGTATGCTTTTGTGCCCCATCGGGCGGGTTTCGAGTCTAAAATAATATCCTTCTTTTCTAATTAAAATCACTATTAAAACTCAATACCATAATAATAACAGAAAAACTGCCGCGTGGCGCGACAGTTGCTCTGTTTTTCACAATATTTTGCTTACAGTTGCCAGTTCGATTTTGGCTAGCTTTGTATCTCATATGCTTAACAAAGCTTACGATAATTGGCTAAAACGTCGTACCCACAGTCACCGAAAATCGGCTATATCTAAACGGCAACACAGACGCCATTAGCCTGTTGAGTCCTTGGACTTAACTTTAAAATAAAAACGTCACCCATTTCCAGTCTGGGTGACGTTTTTTCATATGCTCATTTAGTTCGGTGAATACGTTATGTATATACCTTGCTTACGCTATTTATTATAACATGATACATACCATTAACAAACTCATTACTTAAATCAACTTATACTCCTTCATCAATTCTTCAATATAAGTGCCCTTAACCTTCTTGAGCATCCCCTTAATTGCCAACTTCTCACCCATTGGCAAATCAAGGTCCTCAAGCTTCTTTTGATCGTTCAAGTAGTACAGTGCATTCATCAACATTCTGACATCAAAGGCAGAAGCAAATACTTCTGGTACGCCACGATCAATATCAAGCAATGTGTAGACAGCCTCCATCGCAGTTCTAACTGAATATTCAGTAGTAAAGACGGTGTCTCTTGGAGTTTCCGCAAAGTTACCGATGAAGGCTAAGTTCTTTGAATGATCTGGAACTACCTTTGGTCTGTCGCCTAATGCTCTTGGCATAAAGTATGAAGTGATATATGGCATGTGTGCTGGAATAGTAGTTGCAGCTGCAGCCATTTCAGGGATTCTTTCTTCAGGAACGCCCATGTGGTAAAGCCATTCTTCACACAATTCGATACCGTTACAGTCAGGCATAGTCTTTTCAACATAATTACCCTTAGTATCTGAGAACAAACCATAAAGCCAAACAATCAATTCATTAGGCTTTTGTGCCTTAAAGTGTGGTTGACGACTAATTGAGTAACCTAATAACCAGTTAGAATCTTTAATCGTAGTTGGACCACTAGTAACAATTGAGCCGCTGTGTGGATCCTTCTTATTAACAGCTTCAATAAATGGCACAATATCGTCATTCTTAAAGGTAATCGTAGCTGACATTCTCCAGTTAGCCTTCGGAATATCTTTGCAGAAGACATCTGGATGACCAAAGTCGGAATCTTGGGCTGCCAAGTTCTTCCATAATTGCCAGCTAGCGCCTAATTCATGCTCTTCTGAAGCTGGGTGGAAGTTATCACCATAAGTGGTGCTTTCAGTGATAGAACCGTTAGTAACAAAGACGAGGTCATTTTCGGTCAAATCGATTGTCTTTCTCTCACCTTTTTCAGTTAAGATAATTTGTTTAGCAACCTTTTCACCATTTGAACGGTTAACAAAGATATTATCTACCACCGTATCATAGTGGAATTGTACGCCATGGCTCTTTAAATATTTAACCATTGGCAGAATTAATGATTCATATTGGTTATACTTAGTAAAGCGAAGTGATGATAAGTTCTTCAATGTAGCAACGTGTTGAACGAAACGCATTAAGTAACGACGCATTTCCATTGCACTTGCCCATGGTTCAAAGGCAAACATAGTTGACCAGTAAAGCCAGAAGTTGGATTGGAAGAATTCCTTGGTAAAGACTTCGTTAATCTTCTTGTTTTGCAAATCTTTTTCAGGGGTTAAGCAAAGATCAACGATTTCCTTTACTGCCTTAGGTGTTAACAAAAGTTGACCATCAGTTGGAAGAGCCTCACCGCGATTGATGATGACACGAGTTTTAGCGTAACTTGGGTCTTTTCTATTCAAACGATAGAATTCATCCAAAATTGATTCGCCTTCATGTTCAGTTGAAGGAATTGATCTGAACAAGTCCCATAAACATTCAAAGTGTGGTTCCATTTCACGACCACCACGGATGATATAACTTTCTTTTTCTTTGCTATAAATACCATCCATTGAACCGCCAGGGAGTGACAATTCTTCAAAGATATGAATTCTATTGCCCTTCATTTGACCATCACGGATCAAAAATACAGCGCTGGCAAGAGCAGCTAAGCCTGATCCAACAATATATGCAGATTTTTGATCAACGTCTTTTGGCTTTTCAGCCTTTACAAATGCTTCATAATTACCATTGCTATAATGCATAATTTACACTTCTTTCAAATAATCGTTACACCTGTAACTATTTACAGCTATAATAATAGTGTAAGCGATATCATTTGTCAAATTAAAACTAATCAAAGGATGATTTTTTATGAATATGAAAAGCCTGCACACGCAGCAACATATAGAAAAAGCTTTATTTTCTTTATTACAAAAAAAGCCTTACGCAGAAATTTCCATTGCAGAAATTACGCGTAAAGCTCATGTTTCTCGAACTTCTTTTTATCGTAACTACAGCCAAAAAAATGATGTATTAATGCTATTTTTGGCTAATCAATATAAAAAATTCATTGTCGATATCAATGAACACAAATTGAAAACATTGACCAAGCAGTTAGTAGCTTACCTAACTTTTTTCAAAGGAAATCCCAAGGTCATGAAAATCTTATTAGACGCTGGCTTTGAAGGGAGTCTATTAAACTTTCAAACTCGCTACTTAAAAAAGCTGCTTAGTGTCTACCACCCTGACTTAAATTTGCCAGATTATGCAATTGCCTACCAATCCGGCGGAATTTACATGCTTTTAATCTGGTGGGTGAAGCAAGATTATGCTACTCCACTAGAAGATTTAATTAATTATGCGGAAAAACACATTATGCTTTAATGTCTTATTATTGTAGTTTCTTACGCTTTTTACCAAAGTTAAAGTAGAAATTCAACACAAAAGCGATGATTAACAAAATTAACGATACCAACATAATCTCTTTAATCCCCGCATGGAAAATTGTTCTCATTGTTGGTACCAATCCCTGAGGCAATAATTTGGCACTTTTTGCATCACTTAACTTGTTCATCATTGCCATCGTAATGCCCTTATGTGTATGGACGCCGCTTGCCAAGTTCAAATTCATAATTACGCCGTACACAGCTGCCATGACGGTTTGAGCCAAAATTCTAATCAAATATGAAGTTGAAGTAGCCGTAGCCATATTTTTCAATCCAGCATCAAGTTGAACCTTCAATTGCATAGCAACGAAGATAAAGCCAACACCGATTCCTGAAAATGCACCGATAAAGGTCAGCATCTGTACCGGTGTATGGATATCTGCTAAAAATAAACCAGCTGATGAAATCATCATTGCAATGATTCCGATTAAGGCTAATTTAAATGTACTCATGTGCTCTTGAATAGCCGCTACACTTTGAGAGGCTATGATTTCTACGATTGAATTAGGAATCAAAGTCATCCCACCTAAAAGTGCAGATAAACCAAGCAATGCTTGAGCCCACATTGGCATGTAGGTGTTAACTGCAATAAATGCACCCCAAGTAAAGGCAAATAAAAGAAAGTCACCATCTAAATCTTTATTTTTAAACAAAGATACTGGGATGATTGGATTAGCTGCATGATTCTCTCGAATAAAGAAGAGAACAATAAATACTAGACTGATGATAATCAAACTAATCACAATCCAATTAGCAGTTAAGCCAACTAATTGAACACCCATCAAGAATAAAAGCAAGCCAATAACTAACAAACCAGCACCAGGAATATCGAAGACTGGTGTTTTTTCTGGTGTAACAGGCTTGTAGTAGATAAAGCAAATGATTAATGCTATCAAACCAATTGGAATATTAATATAGAAGACCCAGTGCCAAGAAAAGGCATCGATCAGCCAACCACCAACTAATGGTCCTAAAATTGCAGCACCATTCCAGCTAGCAGTCAAGTAGCCAAGGACCTTGGTTCTAGTTTTAATATTTTTAAAAACGTAACCGGCAATAATGTAAGGAAGAGATCCCATGCCACCTGCGCCGATCCCCATAATGAATCTAGAACACAAGAAAAAGATGATATTTGGTGCCATTCCCTGCAAAGCAGCTCCAAGCACAAATAATACTAGAGAAATTTCAAAGGCCTTTTTATTAGTGATTTTCTCACCAATCTTAGTCCAAATTGGGATCGAAATCGACATCCCTAATAAGAAAATCGCCACAATCCAGCCCATAAACTGAATCCCATGCAAAGCTGCCACAATTGTCGGAATTGCAGTATTAATAATTGTTCCATCAAGTCCTGACATTACATTCCCAAGCATCAGGGCAATCGTAACCATTGTAATTTGTTTTTTATTCATTCAACTTTCCCTTTAAAAAACAAAAACTCCTATTATCAGCGATAATAAGAGTAAAAAAATATGGAGGATACAGGGCTCGAACCTGTGACCTCCTGCTTGTAAGGCAGATGCTCTCCCAGCTGAGCTAATCCTCCATTATGGGGCGGAATGTGGGATTCGAACCCACGCATGCTGGATCCACAAACCAGTGTGTTAACCCCTTCACCAATTCCGCCATAAACGGTCCATGTGGGATTTGAACCCACGATCTCCTCCGTGACAGGGAGGCGAGATAAACCACTGCTCCAATGGACCAATCAGAGGAGGATGTGGGATTTGAACCCACGCGCGGCAGAACCGCCTAACGGTTTTCAAAACCGTCCCCTTAAGCCACTTGGGTAATCCTCCATAGCCGAACAGATACTATTATACTAAAGTGAGATAAAAGCGCAAGTCTTTTTTGCAAAAAAATGCAGTTATGTCCAATTTAGAACATAACTGCATCTCAAATAATTTTTAATCATGCAAATTCTTTTGATATAGCAAGTACTTGTATTCTTTTCCAGCAATTTCCACAAACTTTTCGGTAGCATTATTAACCCAGCCAAAATGTTCAAAAAATTGTCGTGCATTTTCATCTCCATCAATGCACCACAGATAGATCTTACCGTAACCCATCTTTTTCAATTCATTTTCGGCAGCATTAAGCAAAGTTTTTCCGATATTAAAGCCTTGGAAATCTGGTTCAACATATAAAGCCATTAATTCGCCGCACCCTAGCATGCGAGTATCACGCGGGCGACCATAGCTCACCGCAGCACGAATTTTATTGTCATCATCAATAAAAATTAAATTGTGACGGCCACTTTCATTCAACCGTTTAACCCATGCATTTTCAGGAATATTATCTAAAAATACATCTGGCAATATATCTTTATATGTATTTTGCCAACATTTTTGAAAAAGTCGACTTGTTTCTTTTGCTTCATCTTCAGAAATTAGTGGTTTAATAATCATTTTCTACTTCTTTGTAAGAACAGTTACAGCTTCAACATGCAGTGACTGGTGTCTGGCAATTGCACATTAGGTACAAATTGCGCCCTGTCGCAATAGGGAATGTCTACGAAATAGTAGCACATATATCTACACGACTCAAAAATGCTAATAGATCTAGATTGTGTAGATGATTAGCTGATCAAAATTATATAGCCATCTGTGGTAACAGAAGATCCACAATGGTTAGTAGACAAACGTTTGCGGAAACCTGAACTATAAATATCAAAGCCATCATCCAATTATGACATAATCACCTTTGCGAGAAATTTTATGGGCGGTGTCTGTTTCCTCGAGATGAGGTGGTTCCAATGAGCTATTCTTCAGAAAAGATTACGGCCCGTGAGCGTCTACCAAGCACTCATGCTAGCGTTAGCATTTGAGACTTTCATCGTTGCATTACTAACCTTTATTTTCACATTCTGTGCATAATAAAAGATCGTCACATAACTTTGGCCAGTTGCGGACAAT
This sequence comes from Lactobacillus helveticus, assembly GCF_046109915.1. Classification (NCBI taxonomy): domain Bacteria; kingdom Bacillati; phylum Bacillota; class Bacilli; order Lactobacillales; family Lactobacillaceae; genus Lactobacillus; species Lactobacillus helveticus. The sequence goes on from NZ_CP151471.1 coordinate 1,157,835, forward strand.
CTTTTATTAAATAAAAAGTAACTAAACCATCGCCTTTAAAGCGGCTCGCTTTTTTGTCTACATTCATATTTTACCATCAGTGATTACTAGTGGCAAATTACAGATCCTTAAACTGCACATTTCCATTTGGAAATAATGCATTAAGTACTGTTGACTCATGAGCTGATGTTATTTCAAAAATAAAACTATGCAGGTTTCTTTTAGTAATTTGACCGTTAAATTGTCGGAACTCCAGAATAAAGCCCTTGTAATTTGATAAATAATTGTTGCTCTTCATCAAAAGGTCGTACCTTGCTTTGGTTACTTCTTTATCCTCAGCATTAATAAAACTTTGTAATGCCCTAGCTACAGTAACCCCTTGCTGTATATCGTTTTCCTCTAATATTTATAACTTATTTTTAAAGCTTAAAATATATTTCACTCTATCTTGGAGTTCGTTGAGTGTTATATCTTTTATTTAGTTGTATAGTTTTCATCACTTATACCTCCCCATCACAATGTCCTTAACTTCCTGCAAGTAATCGTCATGGTAATTATGGCGGCGTTCTTCGAAAGGTTTAGCTGATCAGCGACGGCCAATGGTGCAACTTGACCACCAACCATCAAGGCTAAAATCACGACAGTCATTATTATCACTTTAATGTGTTTTTGCATAGTGCGTCACCTCATCGAATGAATACTAATCTCTATTGTTATTTTACACCTCTTTATATCACGAAAAATCACCATCTTTTAACGCTACATGGAGTTCACGTTCAAAAATGGTGAAGTAATTAGAGTTAATATGTGAAATTTATGGTGTACGGCACTCAGCTATTTTGGCTGGGTGCTATTTTAAACATTCTGATCTTTATTAAGTATCTTTGGTTTATCAATGGTTATCCCTAATTTTTGTAAAATAAAGATTCTAACCATAAAGTCGAATATTTTTGTCATCTGCACTAACTTATAAGGATTAGATACCACCATATTTTCTCTATCTCCGTGTGTTAGGAATACCCTTGTGCTTACAAGCTTTCCAATCCAATCATCTGTATTTCCAACGTGTTCAGATAATAGTTCTCTATAGGATTCAGGCAATTCCTCAATAAATTTGTTTATTTTATCCCTCAAAGTAAGACGTTCATTCCTAAAATACGATTCAATGCCTTGTGTATAATTGACAAGATCATTTTCAATTACCGACCTGTAGTTAACCGTTAACAAATAGTCATCCACCAGTAACTGTAACTCTTTTGAGGAACTTACCCAATTATTTATCACACTGAGCAACTCCGATTGGACATCATTATAGTCATATAAAAAACTGTGCGCTTGAATTATTTAGGGTTGCATACAGCGAATTAAAGTGTTAAGCTTAGTTAAATTGACATATACGGAAGTTATAAGTATCATTCATTTTTGCTATCTATTATTTTCTTAGATGTTAATTCAATTTGGTTACTTTGGTTTGATTCCTAGGAGGATATATATATATATGCAAGGTACTGTAAAATGGTTTAATGCTGATAAGGGCTTTGGGTTTATCACTGGTTCAGATGGTAAAGATGCATTCGTACACTTTTCATCAATTAAAACTGACGGTTTTAAGAGTCTTGAGGAAGGGCAAAAAGTTAGTTACGATGTTGAACAAGGCGATCGAGGACCTCAAGCGACTAATGTTGTTCCACAATAATTTGTCTAATATTATGAAGAACTGCTTTTGATGGAGCAGTTCTTTTTTATGGCTCTTCGTCAAGAAGTACTGATAGAAAAATTTGAATAACTTTTCAAACAGCTTGTGTCTGAGATTGGACATGAGCTGTTCTTTTATTCTTCCAGTTGATGGCAAAGTATGAGTTAGGAAGGGCAAGCAGGATTCGAGCCCGAAAATTAAAGAAGTTACGAAAGCCATAAGCAGTTCGTTTAATAACTTTGATCTTATTGTTAGTTCCTTCGACTGGACCATTCGTGTAGTCACCATATTTAAAGCTGGTGATAATCTCTTTATGATGCCTCCGGAGAGTCCGTTGAACTTTTTGAAGTGATTGGGGAAGCTGGGTCCATTTGATCGCGAGTAAATGATTGAGTTCATCCTTACTACGATGATTGATCGCGAGAATAATCCATGAAAGATGGTCCTTTCTTTAAACGAAGACGGGGGTTCGAGCCATCTTTCGTTTTTTATTTTAAATCAAAGAATTGAATCTTTTCAATGCTTAATCCCGGATGATTAAAAGAACTACCTACTCTGTATCCAATTCCGCGGATAATTTCTCCATATTCAGAAATCCCACAAATATCATATGGTGATGGACTATTAAATTGTTCAGTTTTATCACAAAAAGCAGGTGATATCTCGAATACAGAATCCTGACCAGCATTATATTTTAAAAAACCGTAAGAGCCGGAATTTTGATTGTCATTAAGAAACCAGTAGGCCTTTACCTCAAAATTCTGGAACATATTCTTATCACTTATTTTATTTTTCATGAAAGCACCTTCATTCGTAATCATCATGTTTATTCTATATGTATTTAAAAAGAATAATTTTTGTCATATACGTCGAGTATACAACTCTCCTGCGAATTTTCGATATTTTAACCGAATTGGCATAAATTCAATATTATTTTTGTTAACTCAATCCTTAGTACCAAACTGACCGATTCGTACATACCACAAACGCTACCATATCAAGGCTCACCTCTACTTCCACAACCCTAATCGACACGACCTGCCAAACTGGACCTTCGTCTACTCGACTATCGAAATAGGACATAGAACACTCGACCCGCCAGCTTCAAATAGAAAAAGTGTACTAATTCCAATAGTTCAGAAGGGAAAAAGTACACTTTCAATCATCTATAAATGCCGTCAGAGCGCGGTTTATGAGCTATTTTTCTGTACGTTCGAGGACCGTAACACTCTCCACATGTGGAGTCTGTGGGAACATATCAACAGGATCAATTCGATTAAATTCATAACTTTTTTCTTGGAACAATTGCAAATCACGCACCAATGTTGCTGGATTGCATGAAATATAAACAATCTTCTTAGGTCCTGTCTTAACAGCAGCGTTAATAAATTCAGGAGTTAATCCCTTTCTTGGCGGATCAACGAATACCACATCTGTCTTTAAGCCGCTCTTAGCCCAACGTGGCATAATTTCTTCTGCCTTACCTAAATAATACTTAGCATTAGTAATATCATTAAGCTTAGCATTATCTTTGGCATCCTTGATCGCATCCCGAACTACTTCAATTCCTCGCACAGCCTTAACATGCTTAGCAACGCTTAATCCAATAGTTCCGATACCTGAATAAGCATCAATTACTACATCATCTGGCTTCAAATCAGCCTGTTTGATTGCTAAATTATACAAACGTGGCGTTTGCAAAGAGTTAATTTGGAAGAAACTTTGAGGTGAAATTCTAAACTTCAAGTCTCCAATTTGGTCAGTAATTTGATCATTACCAAAGACCAAATAATCCTTTGGCCCTAAAATGACATTAGTCTTCTTAGGGTTATGATTTAGAATCAAGCCAGAAACACCTGGAATTTGACTAACTTCTGCAGCTACATTTGGTAATTGCATAAAATCTTTATGCAAGCAAACTAAAATTACCATCATCTCGCCAGTCGATTTACTACGGCGAACTTCAAGGTAACGCACCTCACCCTTATTATTGATCTCATCATAAGCAGGTACCTTGTATTTACGCAAGATATCTCTTACTGCTACTAACACGCGATCAATTTCAGGATCAGTGGTAAAGAAGTGGGTCAAAGGCATCAAATCATGTGAATGACGTCTAAAGAAGCCAATTTCTAGTTGACCATTTACTTCACGCACAGGAACTTGCGCCTTATTACGATAACCTACTTCTTCGGGACTAGCTAAAGTTTCCCCCACTTCAATATTTTCAAGATGGGCCTTCTTAAGGAGGTTAACCACTTGATTACGCTTAAAATCAAGCTGCTTATCATATTTAATATGAGCAAGAGAAGCCAAGCCTGATTGGACCCCATGATTTAACTTAACCTTTACTCGGTCAGGGCTTTCTTTTTTGATTTTTTCAATTTTAGCAAAAGCAAAGTTCTTCTTAACTTTTAAAATTTTGGCACTAACTACTTCTCCTGGAAGAGCATTAGTTACAAATACTGTCATTCCATTGTAATGGGCAACACCCATTGCCTCATATGAAAGATCAGTAATCTCTAAATCGATAATTTGATTTTTTTCCATAAACAACCAGCCTTTTTAATAAACCATTTAATCCTTTATTATAATACTTGATCCAAAGCTACTACAAGATTATTTATCCAAAGTATTGACATATTTTTTTAATCTTGCTATCATAATTTCCAACAATCAACGACAAAGTAGCTACTTCGTTAAGCGTTCAGAGATCTGGTGGTTAGTGCGAACCAGTCAGGCGAAGTTAGACGAATTACATCGTGATTCAATATTGTTCGGATAACTTTTCAGAACCGTTACCATCTGATAGAGATTCAAGCTCTTACGCTTGAAAGAGTGGGTGGTACCACGGCTATCGTCGTCCCGTTGACTATTTAAGTCAACGAGATTTTTTATTTGGAGGAAAACATATGAAAAAGGAAAAGGTCTCCTTTACGGAATCAATTATCATCCTCATAGCTTTATTAGCTATTCTAGGTATTTCAGTAATTAAATTCGGTCTTTCACCAGAAGTCCCTGTTTTATTCACGGTTCTTTTGCTCACCTTTTGGGCAAGATTTCGCGGCTTCACTTGGAAAGACGTGCAAGATGGTATTAAAGAGGGAATCGGCGTTGCAATCATTCCGATTTTTATCTTTATTTTAATTGGGGCCTTGATTGGTCTTTGGATTAAAGCCGGAATCATCCCTTCCATCATGGTTCTTGGTTTTCATTTAATCAGTGGCAGCTTCTTTGTTCCATCAGTCTTTATCGTCTGTGCCATTGTTGGTGTCGCTATTGGTAGTGGTTTTACTACTATTTCTACAGTTGGTATCGCCCTTTTTGGTATTGGTGCCAGCATGAACGCCAATCCAGCTTTGGTTGCCGGCGCAATCATCTCAGGTGCCGTTTTTGGCGATAAAATGTCTCCATTATCAGATTCAACTAATTTGTCATCTGCAGTTACCGAAAGTGAGTTATTTGACCATATCAAGAACATGATGTGGTCAACTATTCCATCATTTGTTGTTTCCTTGATTTTGTTCTGGATTCTTGGCAATAGTGGTCATATGGATCCAACTAAGATTGAACGTACTTCTCACGTTTTACAAATCAACTTCTCTATTTCTTGGTGGGCAGTTGTACCTATCGTCTTAATGCTCCTTTGCGCTTGGCGTAAAGTACCAGCTATCCCTACTCTTTTCGTCAACATTGCAGCAACTGTGATCATGATTTTCGTTCAAAATCCTCATGAATCAGTACAATCATTGAATAATTTAATTATGAATGGTTTCGTAGCTAAAACTAGCGATGCTTCTGTTAACGCTCTGCTTACTCGTGGTGGTATTTCCAGCATGATGGCGACAGTCGCCTTAATCATCTCTACTCTTTCATTAGGTGGGATGTTAATGAAATTTAACGTAGTTCAAAGTGCAATGGAACCACTTGTTAAGCATTTAAGAAAACCAGGTCGTTTAATTACCGTTACTATTCTTTCAGGTATCTGTATCAACTTGTTTGTTGGTGAACAATACTTATCAGTAATTTTGCCAGGTCGTGCATTTAAGCCTGCCTTTGATAAAATTAAGCTTTCACCACTTGCACTTAGCCGCGTGCTTGAAGATGGTGGTAGTGTTATCAACTACTTAATCCCATGGGGTGTTGCTGGTTCATTTGCCGCTGCTACCTTGGGCGTACCTGTACTTCAATTCTTGCCATTTGCATTCTTCAGTTTGCTTTCACCAGTATTCTCAATCATCAGTGGATTTACTGGTATCGGTTTGAAGTGGGCTAAGGATAAGAAATAAAGTTTAAGACAAAAAGAGTGCCCAAAGCACTCTTTTTTAGTTATTCATATCTTCCATCCTGATTTGGGCCTTCTTATGCTCTTGGCTTTCACGATATGGTTCATACCCAATATCCGTAATTACTATCTCTGCATCATTTTTTTCAAAAACAAGTGCCTGATCAAGCTCTGCATTAACCTGTTTACTTTTTTGTCTATTTTGATTAAATTTTAAATCGTCTAATTCACTATCAATAAACGTCTTCTGTGACCCTGTTAGTTGTCGATATTTGTCCCAAGCATTTTTGGTAAAACTTAAAGTTAAAGCTTGTTTTTCCACCTGCTCTGGTCGGCTGCTGCGTTCACCACGCACTTCATTATCTGAATATTTTTATCCATACAATCACTTCCTTAATCTAACTATACGGGAAATATTGTTTATAAAAAATTTCTTTGCCTCAAATAACTCATTTATAAGAAAACCTTAAAAACTAGTGCTACAAACAGCAATACTATACTTTTTTTCTAAATACGTTAAAATATATAAGACAACTAAATAAAAGAAAGAGTGACATATAATATGGATAACTTTTCAAATCCTGGACATCGTGAAGTTCATGACGTTTCAGAAGTAAACGGTTTTCTTTCAAAAATGTACGGTTACATGGGACTATCCGTTTTAGTTTCAGCACTTGCCGCATTTTTGACCATGACTGTCTTTAGATCAGCAGTGATGCAAATGCCACCTGCAATGATGTGGATTATTCTTTTTGTTCCAATCGGTTTATCATTGGGCATCAATTTCAAAGCTACTAGAAATCCAGTTGCAGGTTTTGTGATGTTAATGATCTTAGCTGTTATTTATGGCTTTGAATTTGCACTTTTAGCTGGCTTCTATACCCAAGCTCAAATCGGTACGGCATTTGTATCATCTGCCGCTGTATTCGGAGCAATGGCCGTTTTTGGTACATTTACTAAGAAGAACTTGAACAACATGGGTTCTTACCTAAGTGCTGCCTTGATTGGTTTGTTAGTTGCAATGGTTGTTAACATTTTCTTGCGCAATTCCGTTGCCAGCTTCGTCTTCTCAATCATCGGTGTAGTAATCTTCACTGGATTGACTGCTTACGATGCACAAAAGATGAAGGCAATTTACAACAACTACGGTAGCCAAGTTTCAACTAATGGTTTAGCCGTACTTGGTGCTTTGCAACTTTATTTAGACTTCGTGAACATCTTCTTGTTCTTGCTTCAAATTTTCGGCATGGGCGGAGATCGCGATTAATTTTAATAAAAAAATAGATGCAGAAAAAATCTGCATCTATTTTTTTATCTAAAGCCACGACTATTATTTGGCTTAAAAAATGAAATAAATGGAATAAGAATATATAAGACCATAGCCACCTTAGGCACAACTAGTGATAACAATATTAAAAATATTGTCAAAAGAAACACGAGAATAATTCTATGCACTGACGTTTTTACCATCATTATATTCATCACCTGTGAGCTACGCATTAGTGGCTTTGCTCCAAAGTATTGCACAAAAACCTTTAAAATCTGAGCAATGAAATACACTATCCCAAAATTTGTTACCGCAAAAGCAGAATCATGCATCATGATCCACTTGGTCATCACGGGCAAAAGAGATAAAGTAGCTAACAAACAAAAATCACAAATTGCAGTAATTTTGTCAGGCTTAAAGATGAAATAAGAAAAAGCTAAATGCAACTCATACCAAAAATCCGCAATAATAAAGAAAGCAATAATGAAAGTTACGATATTTCCTAAAAATTCTAAATATTGACTTGCCTTAAAAGCTGGCTGTATTTGCAAAACAATTATCGTAATAATAATCGCAATCACGGCATCATTGAAAGTTTCGAGGTGTTCTCGCAATCTCTCAGGTTCTTTTTGTTGTGCCTGATGTACTTTATCTCGCGCCTCTTTTAATTCTTCTTTCTGAACTGACGATAATCTTCGATAATGTCGACTATCGAATACTTTATGCAACTTAAACATTTTTCACCTAAAAAATGGAGCTTAGCACGATTGACTAAGCTCCATTTATTTTTACAATTTCAACTTTTATTTACCAACATAGAATTCAATACGTTGTTGCAAATTCTTGAATTCTACTGGACAATAGCCACCAATTTCACCATCAAGGTTAACTGGCAGATCCTGTCCCTCACTCTTACCAATGAGCTCAGCCTTTAAACTGCGCGTCTTGGTATAAATGATATTAGGATCATCAACGTGCTTACCATTTAAAGCTAAAGCCATCAACTTCATCATGCTGACAGGATCAGAAGGCTTAACCACGAGCAACTGGAACAAACCATCACTAAGCTGTGCATCAGGCATAACCTGTTCAAAGCCACCGATTGAATTGGTCATTCCGAGCAGGAACATGGAAAGCTTGCCTTCATAAACGCCGTCATCATAGGTCAAACGCATTTCGTTTTCGCTTAAATGTGGCAGCATCTCTGCGCCCTTGATCAAGTATGCAGCATAACCCAAAGCTGACTTTACTTCAGATGGCACACCATATGTTAATTCAGTTAAAGAACCACTGGCAGCAATATTTACAAAATATTGAGTTTGATTGCCAAAAACTGCTTTACCGATATCCATCTTCCGTGTCTTATTTTTCAGAATAACTTTCGCTGCATCTGGAATATTATCACGTGGAATGGCTAATGCACGAGCATAATCATTGGTAGTACCAGCAGGGATAATTGCCATCTTAGGTCTTTTTTCTAAAAAGGCAATTCCATTAACCACTTCATTGATTGTGCCATCGCCACCAGCAGCTACAATCAGGTCAAAACCTTCCTTTGCAGCACGAGTAGCTTCATTACGAGCACTATTTTCTTCAGGTGTAGTTCTAAACGCACTAGCTTCATAGCCAGCCTGCTCTAATACATCTAAAATATCGGCCACATTCTTGGGCATCTGCTCGTGACCGGATACAGGATTATAAATTAATCTTGCTTTACTAGTCATAATTACTACCTTAACGTTCTAAAATTAACGATTTTGCAATTCTTGGTTAAGCAACTTATTAACCATCTTAGGGTTAGCCTTACCACGAGTTTGTTTCATGATTTGACCAACTAAGAAACCAATTGCACGATCTTTACCATTCTTAAAGTCTTCAACTGATTGAGGGTTATCATCAACAACCTTCTTAACCATTGGAGCTAAAACTGAAGTATCTGATAATTGAACCATACCATTGTCTTCAACGTACTTCTTAGGATCAGTACCATTAGCAATAGTTTCGGCGAAGACCTTCTTAGCGATCTTGGATGAAATAGTACCATCCTTGATCAACTTGATCATTTCAGCCAAGTGTTCTGGAGTAAGCTTAATGTCATTCAAACTTACACGGTGATCGTTCAAGTAACCATTTACTTGAGTGTTCATCCAGTTAGCAGCAAGTGTTGGATCAGCACCAGCAGCTACAGCTGCGTCAAAGAAGTCTGAACTTTCCTTAGTTTGAAGCAAAACATTTGCATCGTATGGCTTCAAGCCAAACTTATTTACATAGTCATCGTAACGATCAAATGGGCTCTTTGGAAGTTCCTTAGCAATTTGATCGATCCATTCTTGACTAATGTGATCTGGAGCAATATCTGGTTCTGGGAAGTAACGGTAGTCCGATGCACCTTCCTTAACACGTTCCAAAACAGTTTTACCAGTTGCTTCATCAAAACGACGAGTTGAAAGTTGGATGTGGCCACCAGCAAGAAGAACTTGTTCTTGACGCTTTTCTTCGTATGCAAGTGAACGACGAACGTGATCAAATGAGTTCAAGTTCTTCATTTCGACCTTGGTACCAAGTTCCTTTTGTCCAGCTGGACGAATAGAAATGTTGGTATCAACACGCATTGAACCTTCTTCCATCTTAACGTCAGAAGCACCAGTAAATTGAACAATCTTACGTAACTTTTCAAGGTAAGCGTAAGCTTCTTCTGGGTCTTCCATATCAGGTTCAGAAACAACTTCAAGAAGTGGAACACCTTGACGGTTTAAGTCAACGTATGAAAAACCATTGGTTCCGTGAGTGTTCTTACCGGCATCTTCTTCGATGTGCATTTCATGGATACCGATTCTCTTCTTCTTACCACGAACTTCTACTTCAATGTAACCATCACGAGCAAGTGGTTGGAAGAATTGAGTAATCTGGTAAGCCTTTGGGTTATCAGGGTAGAAGTAGTTCTTACGGTCAAAGTGAGTAGTTGGCAAAATGTGAGCATGAGTTGCAATGGCAACCATAATACCTAAACGGTATACATTCTTGTTAACCATTGGCAAGGTGCCAGGCATAGCCCAGTCAATAACATTTGTCTCCGTGTTTTGTTCAGCACCGTAAGTTACTGGTGAAGGAGAGAAAATCTTGCTCTTTGTCTTTAATTCGAAGTGGACTTCAAGTCCGATAGTCGATTTAAAATTCATTCAATTAATCCTCCATTCCAGTTGGTGTTTTTTCATAAAACTTATTTGTGCGTTCAATAAAGTCAGCAGTCTTGAAGACGTTACCTTCATCAAAACGCTTAGCCATAACTTGTAAGCCGACAGGCATACCATCAACTAAACCAGCTGGAACACTAGCTGCAGGAATACCTGCTAAGTTGGCAGAAATAGTCAAAATATCGTTGTTGTACATCTTAATTGGATCAGAAATTTCACTGCCAATATCAAATGCAGGTTCAGTAGTTGTTGGTCCAACGATAACATCATTTTCAGCAAAGATCTTATCAAAGTCATTGCAGATTAATGTTCTAACTTTAGCAGCTTGTCTAAAGAATCTGTCGTATGAACCAGCTGAAAGTGCAAATGAACCAAGCATGATACGACGCTTAACTTCTGCACCAAAACCTTCAGAACGTGATTTTACATAAACATCAAGCAAGTTCTTAGTGTCTTCAGCACGGTAGCCGTAACGAATACCATCGTATCTTTGAAGGTTTGATGAAGCTTCACTTGAGGCAATAATGTAGTAATCTGGCACAACATACTTAGTATGTGGCAATGATACTTCATTGATGATTGCACCGGCATCCTTTAAAGCATCAATTTGCTTTTGAACAACTTCACGCATTTCACCGCTAATTGCTTCCATGTATTCCTTAGGAACAGCTACGTGAAGGCCCTTTACATCTTGACCAATAAACTTAGTAAAGTCAGGAACTTCACGAGTTGAAACAGTTGAGTCGTGGTCATCGCCACCTGCAATTACATTAAGTACTTCTGCTGAATCCTTAACGCGCTTAGTCATTACACCAATTTGATCAAGTGAAGAACCAAATGCGATAAGACCCCAACGAGATACACGGCCATAAGTTGGCTTAATACCAAAAATACCGTTAAATGCTGCTGGTTGACGAATTGAACCACCAGTATCTGAACCAAGAGCTGCTACAACTTGACCACCGGCAACTGCTGCTGCAGAACCACCTGATGAACCACCAGGAACCTTGTCTAAGTTCCATGGGTTATGGGTTGCACCGTAGTATGAGTGTTCAGTTGAAGAACCCATAGCAAATTCATCCATGTTAGTCTTACCAACAAAGGTTGCGCCAGCCTTCTTAAGCTTAGAAATAACTGTTGCATCGTACATTGGCATGTAATTGTACAACATATGACTTGCTGCAGTAGTCTTAATGCCATTAGTAATAATGTTATCCTTGATAGCAATTGGAATACCTGCTAATTTGCTCTTTGAAAAATCAAGGTTTTCTGCAGGCTTTGCATCATCTACTACAGTAATCCAAGCATTTAATTTCTTATCTGTGTCTTTAATGTTTGCCACAGTATCTTTAGCCAACTTATCTGCTGACAAGTCACCGCTGGCAAGCTTTTTATTTAATGAATCAATATTTTCGTTTAAGTAATTCATTACTCGTCCTCATCCTTATTAATAATTACAGGAACCTTAATATAGCCGTTAGCCTTTTCAGGAACATTAGCCATTAATGTTTCTCTGTTTTGTCCTTGCCAGTGTTCAGGTTTATCTTCTCTAAATACAGTATCGCGATCAACAACTTGAACAGTTTCTTCAACACCTTCAGTATCAACTTCACTAAGTTGATCAGCCATGTTGATAATTGATCCCATTTGATCTGTAAATTTACCTAATTCCTCTTCATTAAACGCAAGTCGCGATAAAGTCGCAACGTGTTTAATGGTATCTTTTGTGATTTCCACGCAAATATACCTCCTATTCGCCGCCATATACATGGACTTGATAATCACTGTCGCCGGTTTCTTTGGCAATCAATGCTTGTACATCATCCACAGATCCAATCTTAATTTCAATTGGAACATTATTAGGCAGATATTTCTTTGCAGATGATAAGACTAAACGAGTAAAACTCTGAATTTGCTCATAACCATAAAATTGGGTGGTAATTGAAATATTTTCTTGAACAAGCTTGTCATTATCATAACGCAAAGTAGCCGTTACCCCACTAATATTAGGGAAGTAATTTTGAATAGCTGCCTTAAAATCATTAAAGTGAGATGCATCATCACTATTAATTGCTTTTTCATTACCAATTGTCGGTAAAACTTGAATTTTTTCCGACACGGATTTCCATTTAGTTATTTTACTACTATTAGCGGCCGCTGTCCCGTAAGCAAAGTAAGTTCCACCAACTAATGAATCTTTTTCTGTCTTTGAGAATAATCCAATAGTAATTGGTATATTCTTCAAAGCCTTCTTCTTACGCAAACGAGCTACAATTTCATTAGCTATTTTTTCACCCTGAGCTTTTTGTTCAGCACGTGAAATTTCAGTCTTAAATTCTGCACCATTCCGCTTTTTTTGGTAATAGTCAACAGAATTCATTGCCAATCCCAAACTCATTCCGCCTAATTGATACTTTGAACCTGAACCGGTTAAATAGTCCTGCTCTACAATTTCTTCCAAATAAATAGGATTACGAGTATCAGAGCCAGTCTTGCCATTATTAGCTGGATTCAAGCCCTTAGGATTGCTCTTAGATTTTCTAGTCAGCCAATCTGTTACTGTTGAAGTATCTAAATATTGACCTTCTTGGAAAACATATTGATTAGGTGAAAATTGATTTTTAGAAATTTGGATCAATCCACGTTCTAATTCACGCGTATCAACCGAATTATCGTTATTTGTTGCGGTTAAACCTGCAATAGGACTAATTACATAGCGTCCATTTTTCATTAAAACAGTGTAGCCATTTTTACCTGTATTAGTTGTTTGATAGCTTTTTTTCTTAGCTGTTGAAGTAGTCGTGGCATTATTTGCTAAACTTGAATCTTTTAATTTACCACAACCACTCAGAGTGAGCATTGCTCCAGCTAAAGCCATAATCTGCAAATATTTTTTCACAATAATTGTCCTTTATTCAATCTGTGCGATTGCCTCTTCTTCAGTCAGAAGTGGTACCCCTAATTGCTCAGCCTTATTATACTTAGATCCAGCATCTTTGCCATAAATTAAGTAATCAGTTTTATGTGATACAGATCCTGTAACCTTAGCACCTAAAGCTTGCAATTTCTTAGTAAATTTGCTTCTTGTATAATGCTCTAACTTACCGGTTAAAACAACAGTTTTATCTTTAAATGGATTATCTGGTGCTTCTTCTGGTTCATCTGCACCCAAGTAATCCATATTAAGACCACTTTCTCTTAATTCTTCAATTAATTTTTGTGCTTCGGGTTGAGCAAAATATGTTGTCATTGATTCTGCAGTCGTCATGCCTATTGTATCGATTGAAGCAATATCTTGCACCCCTAAGGACATAATCTTTTCCAGATTTTTAAACTTTTGTGCAATTAAACGAGCTGCTTTAGCTCCAACATGGTCAATTCCTAAGCCAGTAATCAATAATTCAACAGAATTTTTTTTCGAATTATCAATTGCCGTTAACAAATTGTTAATAGACTTTTCTTTAAAGTGATCAAGCTGAGCTAAATCATCTTCTGTTAAATGGTATAGATCAGCGACATTATGTACTAAATCCTTAGCAATTAATTGTTTAACAATTTTTGGACCTAAGCCCGCAATATTCATCGCAGGACGAGAAGCAAAGTGGATAATTCCTTCTTCAACTTGAGCTGGACATGATGGATTAATGCAGCGTAAGGCTACTTCATCTTCTAAGTGAACTAATTTTTGTCCACAGGATGGGCAAGTAGTAGGAATCTCATAAGGAACAGAATCTGCAGGTCTCTTTGATAAAACTACTTCAGAAATTTCAGGAATAATATCGCCAGCTTTATGAAGCTTAACAGTGTCTCCGATTCTAACGCCTTTTTCATTTAAGTAATCTGGATTGTGTAATGAAGCTCTGGCAACTGTTGTCCCTGCTAATTGAACAGGATCCATCACCGCCGTAGGTGTTACAACACCGGTACGACCTACCGTCCAAACGATATCACGCACAATTGTTTCTTGCTCTTCTGGTGGAAACTTATAAGCAATTTCCCAGCGTGGCACCTTCACGGTGTTCCCTAATTGCTGTTCAAGGCTTAAATCATCAACTTTTAAAACAATACCATCAATGCCATAAGTTAAGCTATTACGCTTAGCCGTGTATTCGTCGATAAAATCAAATACTTCATCAAGATTAGCCAATTTACGACCAGTTTCATTAGTATGAAAACCCAATTCATGCATGCGCTCAATTGCTTGGTGCTGACTGGTAATCTCGCGTGGTGGATTAACCCATGTATAAATAAAGGTACTCAGTTGCCGCTTTTTAGTAACCTTAGGATCAAGCTGACGAAGTGAACCGGCAGCAGCGTTACGTGGATTAGCAAACACGCTCAAACCTTCATCTTCACGCTCTTGATTCAACTTGGCAAAAGCTTCTTTTCCCATGTAACATTCACCGCGAACTTCGATAGTCAGAGGCTCCGGCAAAACTTGGGGAATATCCGCAATGTAACGCGCATTAGCCGTTACGTCTTCACCAACATAACCATTGCCTCGAGTTGAAGCGCGAACCAATTTGCCATCTTGATATTCAAGAGACAAAGATAAACCATCGATCTTTAACTCGACATTATATTCAACAGGATGACCAACCAACTTTTGCATTCTTTGGTCAAATTCCTTGAGTTCGTCTTTTGAAAAGACATCCCCCATTGAAAGCATAGGAATTGGGTGGTTAACCTTTGTAAAATCACTATCGATTTCTCCACCTACACGCTGAGTAATTGAATCAGGCGTAACAATTTCAGGGAAAGCTTTTTCTAGTTCAAGTAATCGATTATAACTTTGATCATAAACATTATCTTCAACTTCAGGCGCATCTTTTGAATAATACGCATCGGCCCATTCATCTAGCTTGGTTCTAAGAGAAGCTGCTTCTTTTTTAGCTTCATCAAGAGTAATCTTAGCCATTTTTACCTCCTGATTAAAAATCTTTTTATTTTTATCTTTATTATACCTTCTTAATAGGCGCAAAAGCTGCTAGAAGCCGCTTAATTCCTTTATCTGGGAAGGCGATGTCTAATTCCATATCTTCACCAGTGCCATTGACTTTGGTTACAACACCGCGGCCCCAGGCTTTATGTTCAACTTGATCACCAACGCTCCAGCCCTTCTTTTCGGCACCTACGGCACCAGAAGCTTTCTTAGCGGTATAAACTTGTGCACGAGCTCGTTCAGCTTTACGCGCAAATGGTGCCGTTTGTGATTGGAAATTAGACTTGATGAAACTACTCTGAAGTTGGTTGCTTTCTTCTTTTTGCAAATCTTTAGGGTCAATTTCATCTAAAAATCTTGAAGGTGGATTATTTTGCATACGGCCATACATCATTCGTGAATATGCATTAGTCAAATAAAGTTCCTTCTTAGCCCTAGTAATTCCTACATAAGCTAAACGACGCTCTTCTTCAAGTTCGTTATCGTCCATCATTGCTCGCTGCAATGGAAACAAACCATCTTCCATCCCTACTAAAAAAATAACTGGAAATTCTAGACCTTTGGCTGCATGCAAGGTCATTAAGGCTACTTGGTTATCATCCTCATCTAAGTCATCTTGATCACTGAGCAATGAAACTTCTGCTAAGAAATCACTCAATGGATTTGATTCATCTTCATCTGGTTCATAATGATCATCAAAACGCTTAGTAACTGATAAGAATTCATCCAAGTTTTCTAATCTTGTTTCAGCTTCAATAGTATTTTCTGCTCTCAAAGCATCAGTATATTCAAAGTCAGACAAGATCTTTTCAGTTAAACCAGTCACGCCATGAGTTTGCGCATAAGCAATTGCATCCCTCAATTTTGTGCCAAAATCACTTAATTTTTTAGCAGTTCTGGTATTAATTGGACTTTCGGCCACATGATCCATTGCATCCAAGGCGTTATAGTGATTTTCATCCGCAAATGCTAACAACTTATCCACAGTTGCTGCACCAATACCGCGCTTAGGTACATTAATGATTCGGTTCATGCTCATGGTGTCTGCAGGATTTGCAACTAACTTCAAATAAGCCATGATGTCCTTAATTTCTTTACGGTCGTAGAATTTGTGTCCTCCTACGATTTGATAAGGAATATTTGATTTAACAAAAGCTTCTTCGACTGTACGTGATTGAGCGTTAGTACGATAAAGAATTGCAAAGTCCTTGTATGTGCGTTTTTTAGCTTCTACCTCTTCTTTAATTTTTGAAATAATGTAGTGCGCCTCATCATCACCACTTTGAGCCTGATAATAAGTAACTTTGGCACCTTCGCCTTGATCGGTCCATAAATTCTTTGCCTTACGGTTTTGATTATTTTTAATCACTGAGTTGGCTGCTGACAAGATATGGCCAGTTGAACGGTAATTTTGTTCTAGCTTAACAGTCTTAACACCATCTTTTTTGTAGTCAGATTCAAAATTCATGATGTTTTCCATATTGGCACCACGCCAACCGTAAATTGACTGATCTGCATCCCCAACTACACAAATATTTTTATATTGTGCAGCTAGTGCATGACAAAGTTCATATTGTGCTTGGTTAGTATCCTGGTATTCGTCTACCAAAATGTAACGGAATTTATTTTGATAATAATTAAGAGTCTCTGGATCCTTTTTAAACAAAACCAAAGTCTGCATAATCAAATCATCAAAGTCCATAATTTGATCACGGCGCAGTCTTCTTTGATATTCTTCATAGACCTTAGCTGCCATCTTATCAAATGGTGAACTGGCACTTGCAGCAAACGCCTTAGGATCAAGCAGGTCATTTTTCCCATTAGAAATAGCAGATAAAATCCCGCGTGGATCATACATCTTAGGATTAATATTCAAATCCTTTTCAATATGCTTCACCAAGGTCAATTGCTCTGCAGAATCCGCAATAGAAAAATTATGACTATAGCCAATCTTATCAGCGTCTCTACGCAAAATTCGAACGCAAAGAGCGTGGAAAGTCGACATCCAAATATTTTGGGCAGCTGGTCCCAACAATTTTTGTTCACGCTCACGCATTTCATTAGCCGCCTTATTGGTGAAGGTAATGGCTAAAATATTCCATGGTGCAACCTGATTTTCTTCAACTAAGTAGGCTATTCGTCTAGTTAAAACAGAAGTTTTACCAGAACCTGCCCCAGCAACAACCAACAACGGTCCTTCAGTAGTTTCAACCGCTTTTTTCTGTTGCGGATTCAAACCGGCTAAGATAGATTTTTCGCTCATTATTATCCCCTTCACAAAAATAATTTTACTAATGCAACTCGAATATTATACCAAAAAAAGCAGCATTCATTTTGCTGCTTTACTTTTACTTATCATATTTTTCTAAATCAAACTGTTCAATTAAATTAATTAATTTATCGGCATAATCAGGATCAGTGGCATAACCATCAGTAACTAAGGCTTTTGCCTGAGTTTTATAATCTTTAGAAGCTAAGACATGCTTATATTGCTGATGATTCCATGTTGTACCATTTTGAAACAGGCGCGCATGAGCTCGAATTGAAGCCTCATATGAATCATAAATTTGAAAACGAGCTTTAACCGTAATCCACTTGCCTTTAACGTATTCTTTAGTCGTCATCACCGCAGAAGTATTTGGATTAGTTCCTTTTACCCCAAATAAATTATTGTATTTTTGCGACAAATTGCTTTGACCATAATTACTTTCAAGACAGGCTTGTGCAACCGTAATACTTGGCAATAAATCATATGATTTATCCACCTCACGGGCAATCGGCCCAATCTTTTTAATAAATGCCTCTTTCTCTCTTAATAATTTTGCGGCTTCTTGTTCATGCTCTAGTTGTGCTTGTCTAATTTGTTCAGATTGAATAGCGTATCTTCTGTAGTAGTGAAAACCGACATAAGCTACTAACAAAATGATAAACACACGAACAACAGTCTTTACGCTCTTAGATATCCTTGACTTACGCTTTTTTGCCATAATCCTTATTTCCTTTAATTCATTAAGTAAAGTATAACCTATTTTTGTGTAAAAAAAAGAAGTCGCTCACTGCGACTTCTTAATTGGTGCGGGCGAGAAGACTCGAACTTCCACGATCTAAAGCGATCACAAGATCCTTAGTCTTGCGCGTCTGCCATTCCGCCACGCCCGCGGCACATCAAATATAATAGACTAAATCTAAGAGATGTGCAAGGAAAAATTGAAAATAATTTAAATTTATTTGTTTTTAGCTTTTAAATTTTGCTCTAAACGCAGATGTCCCTTGCATTTGCTGCATCTGTACCTTCTAGTATTAATTCGGCGCATACGCGGATATTGCAAGCCGCATCGTTCACAGATATAAATATAATTGAATTTTTTCTGACGGCGCAAGCCAATATCTGGTGCATAACGACTGCCACCTACTTTTTTGAGCAAAACTTTAAAATCACGATCACGATGCCGATAACCGCGTTTTAGCAAGTGCAAATGATAGTGCCACAATTCATGCTTAATGATGCCTATCAAATATTCATGATATTGTGGTGCTAAAAAATGAGCATTGATTTCAATGTGATGATCATCAAGATGATAGCGGCCACCTGTTGTGGTCATCCTGCGATTGATTTTAGCTTCATGCAAAAATGGTCGATTAAAATACTGCAGTGAAATTTGTTCTATTAGATTTTGTAATTTTACCGAATCCATTTAGCATATCGCCCAGCCTGTTTTGGAGTATTGATATGACGCTTTAAATCCGTTACGATTTTATGCTTAAAAGAATGCTTGCCATTCATCCACGTTCCTGTGAAAAGGTGGATAGACTTTGAATCTTTAGAAGGATTGCACAATACGCCATCTGGATAAACATGAATGCCATCTTTAAGCATTTGTTCCTGATTGCCAATCTTTAAACCGTATTTGTCTAACAAAATGTCTGTCACTGAAATACTATTTACGCCAGCCATTTGATTATTGGCATCAAATTCAAAACTGCGGTCTTGATAATAATCTAAAATATCCTGCATAAATGGGTGCTTTTTTTCTGCACCAAAAATGGCGGCGGACAGGTAATCCTTATTCTCAAAGCCAATAAATGCACGATCTTTTAACAATGGGGTTAAATCATCAATTACGCGCACATCGGTATCTAAATAAATACCACCCTGTTCATAAATTGCTCTTGCACGAACGTAATCAGAAACAAATGCCCATTTTTTAGCTTGATAGGCTTGTTCAATATATTTATTTTCATGCATGTCAAAATTATCTTCATTCCATTCAATGAATTGATAATCTGGCAAATTTTTCTTCCAGATCGCAATGCATTCTCTAATTATTTTTGATTTAGGATTATGACCCACCCAAACATAATGAATTATTTTTGGTATCATTTTTAACCTCGTTTAAAGAAATTCTTGAGCAGTTTAACAATATCTTCGTTAAAGTCCAACTTAAACATGAACATCAAGCCCAAATAAATTACGAGCATGATAATCGATTTAACTGCCATATTGAAAAATGCAGATGGGATAAAGTTAGGCATTAGCATCCCCGCAGCTAAAGTAATCAAGGCAATCGCAATATATTTAGGCACATCATGAAATACATAAGTAAATTGATAGCCATCACGTACTACCCAAAGTCTAAGCACCAAGACCACAAATTCAGTAATCAAAATAGCAATCATTGCCCCCATTGCACCATAAGGACGATCTAGCACATAGCTTAAAACAATTTCTAAAATTGCTCCAATTACAACTGGGAAGGCATAGTCGCGATCCCGGCTGTTAGCCAACGCAAACTGATTGGCAAAAACGCCCCCAGTTGGAATCATGATAATGGTTAAGGTAAACCAAAACATCAACGGTGTCATCGGAATATACTGATTGCCAAAGAAAAATGGCACAAATTGCTTGGTATTGGCCATAATGATTACCGCAAATAATGTTCCCAGCATTACGGTAACTTCTAGTGACTTCTTCATGACTACCTTTTGTGCTTCTTTTTCTTCACTAGCCATCTTAGGCATGATAACAAGCGAGATACTAGTAATCACGCCTAAAATCATGTTCGAAATTCTTTGTGAATTATCATAAAAAGAAACCTGGGTCGAACTTGAAAAAAGTCCCAAAATTGGCTTGTCTAGCGATGTATAAATTTGAGTAGCAATCTGCGGAATCATCAGTGTGCCGATCGCAATCGCAGTCTTTTTGAATTTATAAAAATGCGCTACAGGTTGACCAACATAACGGTGAATATCAAACCAAAAGACAAAGGAACCAAGCATGGTTGAAACTGACATGATTAACAAATATTTCCACAAATCAGCTGGTGATTTTACCCACAATAAGATCAACACAACGCTGACTAGTTTTACACAAGTGTTTTTCAAAACAACTCGACCGAAGTCGGCTAGCCCTTGGAAGAACCATGAGATATCCACTTGTGCAGAAATCAAATATGGCACCATCAATAATAGATAAAACCAATATTGAATATGAAATACCGTGGTAATAAAAACGGTGAAAGTAATAGTGATAATACCGGCAATTCCTTGGAAGTACCACAATCCCCAAAATGCTTTAGTTAACTCTTCAGGCGTGCCATAAGTACGCGTTTTTGAAATGGTTCGCATCCCTACATAAGAAACTGAAAGGATACAAAAAATCATCAAAAATTGTACCGTATTGTTAACGCTGCTATAGATTCCGTAAGTTTTGGGCCCTAATACTCTTGAAAGATAGGGTACTGTAATCAGCGGCACCAAAACAATAAAAAGCTGATAAACCGCATTATATAAAATATTTAAAAATGTTTTCCGCAATACCTTAACCTCGATATTCTTGAGTCATGTATTCAAAGACGTTTTGACAATATGAATCGCCTTTAGCTTCACTAGTTAGATGTAGCCAGTAAAGGCGCCGATTGGCAATTTGTTGATTATCAAGATGATCCAAATTGTTGATCAACTCTGCTTCTGAATTAACGCAAATGCCCGGTGTAATTTCAGCATACGGACTAAGCAAAAGTCCACGTGTTTTCTTATATTGCTGTAAAAAGTTAGTGACAAAGACAATTGGTTTGTTCAAGTGTAAATAGTCGAAATAAATTGATGAGAAATCAGTCATCAAGAAATCAGTATCACCTAGCAGTTCATACAAGTCATAATTATGATCAAACAAATAATCATTGTTTAAAAAGGCAATGTTGGAATAATTGCTCTTGAAGTTAGCGAATAAGCGCATTTCGTAGGGATGCAATTTCACAATCAAATATTGGTGACGTTTAGCTAATTCATCATTCAATTTTTCCCCATCAAAATCCTCAAAGGCAAAGAAATTACCTGCCTTAATTTTATCCATGATGGTCTTGTCTTCTAGTTCATACCTAAAAGTTGGCATGTAAATTCCGATTTGCGCTTTGTCATCTGTCGTTTTAAACAAACCTTTTAATAATTGTTCTTTGCTAATGACAGGCTTATTTAAAAGATCCAAACGAGGGAAGCCTAACTTATGGTACTTCTTAGTTTCAATCGCCATACAAGCACTCATGAGCGTCTCATACAAATCTGAGCTAGAAACAACGATGTCGGCATTCTTATGCCACAATTTTTCATTGCGCTTATTATCACGATAGCGCGTATTGTTCGCCATGATGCCCATACGCTTCAGCGGAACGCCATGCCACAGCTGGACGTTAATTTGATGCTTGCGCACTTTAAATGGTTGGTGCGTTGTAATGACGTAACGCGCTGCGCCGATCTTTTGCCAAGCTTCCCATTTCAAGTGGGATGATGGCCATGGCTCAATCAAAGACGCGTTATATTCGGGATGATTAAGCAAAAGCCATTTATAAAATGCATAGCCATTTGATCCAGAACGTCCTGAGCCATTTAGAATAACGATATTATTATTTTCCATCGTCGTAAAACGCGCCCTAAATTTCATTAGCGCTAGATACAGGCGGAATAAAAAACTTTTCATTAAATATACTTCCTCAAAATAATCTGATTTAAGCATACAAAAAAAGCCTGAGTTTACTCAAGCTTTTTTCGTTTATTTTGCTAAACTTTATCTTTTGCTAGCTCTTCTTTCAAAGAATTTAACGATTTCTACAATCAAAATCATGCAAAGACCAGCAATTAAAACAACTGCCCATTGTGCGCCATTAAGTTCAGTGATATCAAAGAATCTTGTCATAAATGGCAATTCAACAGCTGACATTACTAAAGCAGAAATGATGATCGCACCATTGAACCACTTGTTAGAGAAAGTATGCTTTCTAAAAATAGATTGGTGCAAGTACTTTGAGTTAATCGCATGGAACAATTGAATCAAGCCTAATGTTAAGAAGGCCATAGTTAAGGCATCCCCGTGTTGCAAAGCAGGATTATCGATGTGCGGACCAACATGCAAGCCGAATTGATAAGCACCTAATACTAGGACGCCTTCTAAAATACCTTGATAGATAATTGAACTAGCTACGCCGCCGCTAAAGAAGTTGGACTTTTTACCACGAGGCTTGCGCTTCATGATGCCATCTTCAACAGGTTCAACCCCTAAGGCAATGGCTGGCAAAGTATCAGTTACCAGGTTAATCCAAAGTAATTGTACTGGAGCTAAAATATCCCAGCCCAGCATCGTCATCATAAAGACGGTTAACACTTCACCGACGTTACAACTCATTAAATATAAGATAGCCTTCTGAATATTGCTGAAGACTTTACGTCCTTGCTTAACAGCTTCAACGATCGTGGCAAAGTTATCATCCGCCAAAACCATATCGGCAGCACCCTTAGACACTTCAGTACCGGTAATTCCCATACCGATTCCGATATCAGCTTGCTTTAAACTTGGTGCATCATTAACACCATCACCAGTCATGGCAACGATCTTGTCATTAGCTTGCCATGACTTAACGATTCTTACCTTGTGTTCTGGTGATACGCGGGCATAAACGTTATAGTCAGCTACGTGCTTCTTAAAGTAGTCATCGCTTAATTGATCAAGCTGTGCACCAGTCAAAACGCGTTCGTCATGTTCTGGCTCTAGGATCCCTAGTCTTTCCGCAATCGCTTGAGCTGTTACTTGGTGGTCACCTGTGATCATAATAGTTCTAATACCAGCACTATGAGCTTCAGCTACAGCAGCCTTCGCTTCTGGACGCTCTGGGTCAATCAT
Organism: Lactobacillus helveticus; assembly: GCF_046109915.1. NCBI lineage: Bacteria > Bacillati > Bacillota > Bacilli > Lactobacillales > Lactobacillaceae > Lactobacillus > Lactobacillus helveticus. The sequence continues at coordinate 1,181,368 of NZ_CP151471.1, forward strand.
GCCGACAAGACCTGCAAAAATCAAATCTTGTTCAACGTTGTCAGTACTTGGATCATCGTAAGTCTTATCAATTACTTTGTAAGCTAAGCCCAAGACACGCAGAGCTTTTTTTGCCATATCCTGGTTAGTTTGCAGAATATCTTGTCTTTGCTGTGCAGTAATTGGAGTAATTTCGTCATTTATTTTGACAGAGGTTACTCGCTTAAGCAGTTCATCAAGCGCACCCTTAACTGCTACAAAGAACTTATCGCCATATTTGTTAACAGTACTCATCAATTTACGTCCTGAATCAAATGGTACTTCTTGAACTCGCTTATGTTCTTCAAGCAAGTCATGCACGTTAATATTTTGATCAAATGCGTATTGAATCAAAGCCGTTTCGGTAGGATCTCCAAGCAAGTCCCCACCATTTTCAATCTTGGTATCGTTAGCTAAGACCATGGACAATAAGGCAGGATTATTTTCTTCGATTTCATCGTTATCATCGTGCAAACTGCCACGATAAAAAATCTTTTCTACGGTCATTCGGTTTTGGGTCAAAGTACCAGTCTTATCTGAACAAATAATGTCGGTAGCACCCAAAGTTTCAACGGCTGGCAACTTTCTTACAATTGCCTTGTGTTTTGCCATCGTTTGCGTACCCAAGGCCAAAATAATCGTAACAATTGCTGGAAGTCCTTCAGGAATGGCAGCAACAGCTAATGAAACGGCAACCAAGAACATGTCAATCAGCAAGGCATTCATTGGCTCTGTGCCTTGCTTGGTGAACATCCCGACAACGAAAACAATCACACAGATAGTCAAAATCATAATCGTTAAGATCTTGCCTAAGTAGTTCAAGTTTTCCTTTAAAGGAGTATCAGTTTCATCGGCATTGTTAAGCATAGTGGCAATCTTACCAACTTCGGTATTCATCCCTGTTCCAACAACAATACCTTCACCGCGACCATAGGTAACATTGGTACTAGAATAAGCCATGTTAATTCGATCAGCCAAAGCGATGTCATCACCTTGCAGGGTCTCATCGCTCTTATCAACTGGAACGGATTCACCGGTTAGAGCAGCTTCTTCAATCTTTAAACTATGAGCACTAATTAAACGCAGATCGGCTGGGACAACGTCCCCTGCTTCAAGTAATACAATGTCCCCCGTTACCAGCTCTGTACTTGGGATTTGCACAATTGCATTATCCCGGCGCACATGGGCACTCGGCGTGGCTATCTGTTTTAACGCATCGATCGCAGCTTCAGAACGTGCTTCTTGAATTACCCCTAAAACAGCGTTCAAAATAACCACGATCATAATAATTGCGGCGTCTGTCCACTCATGGGCAACTACCCCACTAAGAATCGCAGCAATGATCAAAACAATGATCATAAAATCTTTAAATTGATCAACAAGCCGCATGAACATGCTCTTCTTCTTTTTAGAAGCAAGAGAATTTGGACCATACTTTGCTAATCTCTTTTTGGCTTCTTCACCAGACAAACCAGTGTCGATTGCGGTATTCAAATTCTCAACGACATCGGGAATTGTCTCTGTGTAATATTTTCGAGCCATTCTATATCATCCTCTCTCAAAATAAAAAAGAGACTTACATGCTTGTAGCACATAAGTCTCACAAATTAAGATAAACCCAGAAGTATATCATCTTCGGCTGTTGGGTTTATCGCAAGCAAATTGCCGTTACTCCCTTATGATCAAGTTCATTATAAGAAAGGTTTGAATCTTTAACAAGTTTTAACGAATAATTATTTCTTGTAAAAATCATCAAATACAGTAACTGGCAAATGACGCTTGTGTTCACTCTTCTTCCATAATTTTTCGATTTGATCAGCTGCTTTATCGCTAACTTCCTTGCCTTCAAGGTAGTCATCGATTTCCTTATAAGTTACACCTAAAGCAACTTCATCTGGTAAATCTGGCTTTTCTTCTTCAAGGTCAGCTGTAGGAGCCTTTTCATAAAGGTGAGCTGGACACCCCAATTCCTTTAAAAGCATCTTGCCTTGACGCTTGTCCAAGCGGAAAAGTGGAGTTAAGTCAGCAGCACCATCACCAAACTTGGTATAAAATCCACTGAAGTTTTCGGCAGCGTGGTCAGTACCTACAACTGCACCCTTATTAGCACCAGCTATGGCATATTGAACCACCATTCTTTGACGAGCCTTGATATTGCCTTTGTTAAAGTCAGTAATCTTTTTACCACTAGCTTCAACAGCCTTTACCATTGCATCTACTGGTTCCTTAATATTAACGATTAAATCTTGGTCTGGATGTTGGAACTTAACAGCATCTGCAGCATCGCTAGCATCAGCTTGAACGCCATATGGCAAACGAACTGCGATAAATTGATAAGAATCATCGCCAGTTTCTTCACGCATTTCTTCAATTGCCATTTGGCAAAGCTTTCCAGTTAAGGTAGAATCTTGACCACCAGAAATGCCCAAAACATATGACCTCAAAAATGGATTAGCCTTTAAATAATCCTTTAAGAAATCAATTGAACGTCTGATTTCTTTTTTAGGATCAATTTCAGGCAAAACATGTTCATATGCAATAATTTCTTTTTGTAATTCTCTCATCGACCAATGCTTCTTTCTCTAATCTTACGACGGATATCTTGAATAATATCCATCTTACTCTCGTACAAGTTTTGTGACAAATCAACTGGATATTCTTGTGGGTTCAAGCTACGCTTGTATTCATCCCATAAGCCGTCCAAATTATCAGCAACAAACTTCTTAATCTCATCGAGGCTAGGTTGCTTGTAAACAAGCTCGCCATCCTTAAAGATATCATGCAAAAGCGGAATAGCAGTATAATCAGTTACCACTTTGTTGATATAAGTGTATTGTGGGTGGAACATGAACAAGGCATCAAACTTGCGCGGATCTTCGTTATCACGAGATACCCAGTCTCCTTCATTTTTCTTAGCAGTGTTGGCACTGATACGCCATACTTGCTTTTTACCAGGCGTAGATACCTTGATAGCATTAGAAGAAATCTTAAGCGTATCATGCATTGCATGTACTTCATCTTCCATGGCTACTAACTTGTAAACTGCACCAAGTGCTGGCTGATCATAGGCGGTGATATATTTGGTACCAATACCCCAAACATCAATCTTAGCACCTTGCATCTTCAAGTTAGTGATTGTATTTTCATCAAGGTCGTTAGAAGCAAAAATCTTAGCATCTGGGTAGCCAGCGTCATCTAATTCCTTACGAACTTGCTTAGAAATATAAGCCATATCACCGGAATCGATACGAACACCTAAGAAGTTGATCTTGTCGCCCATTTCGTTGGCAACCTTAATGGCATTTGGTACACCACTGCGAACTGTATCATAAGTATCAACTAAGAAGACGCAGTTCTTATGTGTTTCGGCATAAGCCTTAAATGCTTCATATTCGCTACCAAAGGCTTCAACTAAAGCATGAGCGTGAGTTCCTGAGATTGGAATACCAAATAACTTACCGGCACGTACATTACTGGTTGAGTCAAAGCCACCAATATAAGCAGCACGTGCACCCCAAATTGCGGCATCAGTTTCTTGGGCACGACGTGAACCAAATTCCATCAAGCCATCATTTTGCACAGCTAGCTTAATTCTTGCTGCCTTAGTAGCAAGCAAAGTTTGGAAGTTAATGATGTTCAAAATAGCTGTTTCGACTAATTGTGCTTGAGCAAGCGGTCCTTCAACTTGCAAAATTGGTTCGTTAGCAAAAATCAATTCCCCTTCCTTCATGGAACGGATATTAAGCTTCAACTTAAAGTTGCGCAAGTAGTCAATAAAGTCGTCATCATAGCCTTCCTGCTCCTTCAAATATTGCAGGTCGCTTTCTTTAAACTTTAAATTCTTTAAATAATCAATAATGTGTTCCAAGCCGGCATAAACAGCATAGCCGTTGCCAAATGGCTCAGTTCTATAAAAAGCTTCAAAAACAGCATTGCGATCAGCAATCCCCTTTTTGAAGTAGGTATACATCATATTAATTTCGTATAAATCAGTGTGTAAGGCCAAAGAATCGTCTTTGTCTAATTCTGGGTAAAACATTGTTCCCCTTTCTGTAATTAAAATTTCATTTTTCATTATTATACAGCCAATACTAATACATTGCTATTTTTGAACTTGATTTTCTTAGACGTTTTCTGACAATGTGTCGTAAACTTTTTGAATTGTCTCTAATTGATTTCTTACAGAAAAGTGCTCTTCGGCATAACGTTTCTCATTATTAGCAATTTGACGCAATTCTTTGTTTGACTTATCTACTGCTTCACCAATTACCTTAGCAATCGAGTCAATATCACCAGTTTTAGCAATAAAGCCATACTTTGGCCTAGGAATCATCTTGTGAATATCACCAACATCTGTGGACAAAATTGGAATCAAATTATCAGTAGCTTCTAAAAGCACAAGTGGAAAACTTTCTGAATATGAAGTAAGCACTGCTAAATCAATTCGCTTATATAAATCACTAAGCTGATGATGAGTCATAAAGCCGTGAAAAGTTACTTGAGGAGCCATATCCAATTGTCTAGTCAAAGCCTTCAAACCCTCAAGTTGACTGCCATCCCCCGCAATATGCAAGCGAATATGCTGGTCATCCAATTTTTTCACGGCCTTTAAAAGCAATTCCTGTCCCTTAACCTTTTCAGTACGCGCAACGTTAATAATATTGAAATAAGGATGCTCATATTTAGCTGGAATTTCGCTATCGCTGTGGAAAAAGATACCATTATAAATCACGTGTACCTTGTTTTTATCCACCTGTGCTTTATTAATGAGCAGCTGTGCAAAACGATTAGTTACTGCAAAGATACAATCGGCTTTTCTTAACGCACGCAAATTCAACTTGGTAAAAATTTTGCCTAAAATGCCGCGCCCTTCAAAATCCAAGTAAGGGTCTGAATGCACAGTGATGCACCAAGTTGCCTTAATTTTCTTATGAATTAAAGAAAGAAAAAGATTGGCTCTAGCCCCATGAGTATGCACAATATCGTAGTTGCCATCATTAATAAATTTGGTCAATTTACGCAAACTAGCTAAATCATAACGACTATTAGCTCCAAGCACATGGGTAGTAATTCTCTTGGCGCGGGCTGCCTGAGCTACCGGACCTTCAGCTAAAGTCAGCAATTCAAAATTTTTACCTTCATTTTTGGCTTCAGTTAACAAATTAACAATATGTGATAAACCGCCACCATTTTCAAGACCAGCATTTACATGCAAAACCTTCATCAATTAATTATTTTCCTCTCTTCGATTGTTTAACGCGGACAACAAATTTAGGCAACACCATCATTCGCTTAAAGCGAGATGGATTAGTAATTAAACGATAGAACCATTCTAAATGTGTTTTTTGGAAACCTTCTGGAGCTCTTTTGACCATGCCAGAAAAGACATCAAAGCTACCCCCTACACCCATCATTAAAGCTGGGGTTTCATTTCTACGTAAAATGGCTAAAAGCTTTTCTTGTTTAGGAAAACCTAGCGCCGCAAAGACCATATCTGGCTGTGTTTTTTGAATTCTGTGAGCTACTAAATCTAAGTCTCCCTTAAAGTAGCCATCTTCTGCACCGACCAAGTTAATATTAGGATATTCTTTAGCGACTTTTGCTTGTACAGCATGAATTACCGCTGGCTTAGCACCAATAAGATATACACGGCTGCCACGATCATTGGCTACGCTCATCAGCCAAGTGAACAGATCATAACCCGTCACTCTTTCAGGCAATGGCTGTTTTAACATCTTAGCCGCCTTAACGATACCTATTCCATCTGCAGTGATATAATCTGTATCATTTTTTAAAATTTTCATGAATTCTGGGTTTTCGTTAGCTACCATCACAATTTCAGGATTAGCAGTTACTACAAAAGTAGATAAGTGATCATTCAGTCGACTAATAAATTCATTTTGAAATTGATTAAAAGTTTTATTATCAAAATTAACGCCTAAAATATTAACTTTATCCATTTCCACACACCTCACACGTCTTTTCATCTAGTATTTATTTTACCATTGGAATAAGCAAGTACGCGTATGATATTCAAGTTTTATCTTTTCTTCAAACATGATAAGATTGTTTTATTGATTAATTGTCAGAGAAAACACGGGATTTTAATCCCGTGATGAATCCGGCCTTTTTTAGTTTTTTTGCTTGTTCCCCCCTTCTTTCTTAAACATATGTTTGATATAATCTTAAAAAGAAAGGAGGGAACAAATGTGCTAAAAGGGATCAAATTAAGACTCTATCCTAATAGAACACAACAAAACCAGCTTGAGCAGATGTTTGGCAATGATCGCTTTGTTTGGAATTAAATGCTGGCCATGATGAATGAGCGCTATCAGAATAATAAAGCTTTGCCTTTTTTAGGCAAGTTCAAGCTGAATTATCTGCTTAAGCCGCTTAAAAAAGAATATCCTTTTTTTGAAAAACAGCGATTCTTCAAGCTTGCAGGTAGTTAATGAATTCCTAACTCAATCTTGGAAGAACTTCTTTCAAGATAAAACTGGTCAAATTGGCAAGCCTCGTTTTCATTCACGCAAGTATCTGAAAAAGTCTTATACGGGCAAGTCAATCATAAAAACTGCAGGTAAAAGATACTTGAAGATTCCTAAATTAGGCTATATTAAAACAAGCAAAATTGGAGTTTTGCAAAACACTAAGATTAAGCGCTACACTGTTCTGCTTGAACCAACAGGAAAATATTATTTGTCTCTACAAGCTGAAATATCTGAACCAGAGAAGTACAGCTTAACTGACAAACAGGTTGGAATTGATGTTGGCGTGGCTGATTTAGCAATTCTGTCTAATGGGCTAAAATATCCTAGTTTTGACAGTTCTTATTTTGAAAAGAAAGCCAAAGTCTGGCAAAGAAAATATGCTCGTCGCAGACATTTAGCTAAATTATTAGTTTTGCAAGACAGGAATAAAAAGGTGCTTTGTCCTAGAAGCTTAGAAAGCTTTACTAATTGGCAAAAAGCGCAAAAGTCAAAAGCTAAGTGCCAAGCTAAAGCAGCTAATCAGCGCAGAGATTATCTGCATAAACTAACTACGCATTTAGTTAAGCAATATGATGTAATTGCGATTGAAGATTTGAAAACCAAGAATCTTCAGAAAAATCATCACTTAGCTAAATCGATTGCCAATGCTTCATGGCGGATATTCAGACAAATGCTAGAATACAAATGCGAATGGTATGGCAAGAAACTAATTGCAGTTGATCCCAAGAACACTTCCAGAATTTGTTCAAAATGTGGCTATAACAGTGGCGCTAAGCCATTAGAGATTCGTGAATGGACTTGTTCTAAGTGTCAAACCAAGCATGACCGAGATATTAATGCGGCAGTTAATATCTTGCATAAAGGAAGTACAAAGCTAAGTGGTCAGGGACTGGCCATGGTAACAAGCTGAGTTCTGTGAGTTAGGTATTTGACTAGTTCAATGTAAGATCCTAAACACTACTCAGTGTTCCCAGAAACCCGGCACTTCAGTGTCTGTGTAGTTCATTAAAAGGAGAAAAAATGAAAAAGGTAATTACTTATGGCACGTTTGACCTGCTTCACTATGGTCATGTTCGCCTGCTTAAAAGAGCTAAAGAATTAGGCGATTATTTAATTGTAGGACTTTCTACTGATGAATTTAATGAATTCAAGAAGCATAAGGAAGCTTACAGCACTTATCCTGAACGCAAATATATTTTGGAAGCTATTCGCTACGTCGATGAAGTTATTCCCGAAAAAGATTGGGACCAAAAGATCGACGATATTAAAAAGTACGATGTCGATACTTTCGTGATGGGCAGCGATTGGGAAGGCAAGTTTGACTTCTTAAAGCCTTATTGCAAGGTAGTCTATTTACCAAGAACACCAGGTATTTCCACCACAAAAATTAAAGAGGATCTTAAATAAAAAAAGCTCCAGTTCCACTCAGTTTATGAGTGAAATTGGAGTTTTTGTTTTGTCTTTTAAATTCTATTTAGAAAAAGTAAATTCAAATCGTTCAGCCACATAACGAGCACGGGTATATTCAAATGGTTGACCACTTGAAAGCTCAGTTACCTGGCGTCTAGTGATTAAAGGTTCACCTTTCTTAGCCTTCAATAAACGAGCATCTTGTTCATTGGCAATAGTTGCAGAAATATGTTCTATTGCTTTGCCAATTTCAAAACCGCTACGCTTTTCCAAGGTTTCATACAAATGGCTAGAAATATCTTCCTTAGAAAAATCTTTAACCAAGTAATATGGCACCGTAACTACTTCATAACAAATTGGGACATCGTCTGCATAACGAATTCTTTCCATTCGCAATACGTTTTCATACTGTTTAAGAGCTAAACGTTCTTTTTCAGATAAGGATGGATTACCTACTTGATAGGAAATTAACTTACTTGAAGGCACTTGACCATTAGCCTTGGTAATTTCAGTAAACGACATAATTCCGGACATTTTTTCTTGTACCTTTTGGCTGGCAACATAAGTACCACTGCCAAGTCGGCGTTCCAGAATTCCTTCTTCTTCCAATGTTTTAATTGCCTGGCGCAAAGTCATCCGTGAAACGCCAAAGCGTACTGATAGCTGACGTTCTGCTGGAATTCGATCCCCAACTTTATAAACGTGGTTTTCAATATCGTGTTTAATCTGGTTGTGGATCTTGATGTACATTGGTTCTTCCATAACTCACACCCCAAAGTTTAATACCAATTATCATTATATGATAAATTGGTCTAGATTGCATTTGATACACTAAGTTAATTTTGTTTAGCTATTTTTTCTTAGCGGTCCAATGCATCCCTAAAATATAAACGTTGGGACGCTTGCTATATTTTACGTTCAACGTGTCATTTTGTTCAGCTAAAACATTGGTCTTCAGTTTGGCCTCGTCTTGCACTGCCAAATCGGCTTGATTGGGATGCAGTACCAGATCATGTCCATTTAGTTGAGCTTTGCCACTCAAAGCTAAGAAATATTCATAATTCATATTGCCGATAAATGTTACCCGCGTAGCTTCACAATTACTCTTGTCTTGAAAATCCGCATGCTCCATAATGATAGAATTATTCATTGTCACCTTAGCCTCATCGACTACCACCATGCGATCAATAGTCGAATTTTGAATAATAGTATGCGTCTTTTTATCAATATAGATTCCACCATTAAATTTGCTATTAACGATGTTGCTCCAGCAATCATCACTTAGATAAAGACACGAATCATCCTTAGCCGTAATAGTACTGTTAAGCATATTCATCCAAGTTTGACCATGCAATAAAACATAGTCGACTTCAGAATTATTGAGATCTAATTCCGCATTTGTTTTTGTAAAAGTGTTGATACTACCGCGAATATTAGAATTATTGATAATTGCGGTACCGTGACCCTCAAGAGCCAAAGCACAATAATTTTCAGATGGATAATCAATCTGTGAATCATTCATTTCCAAACGAAAGTCCGCATTCTCATACATAGAGACGGAACCGCCAGTTACCTTCGTTGAATAAAGCTCTAACGTCACCTTGCCGTTAATGGCAATAGCTGCCGTGTCTGTACCATATCCCTTAACGCAACAATTTCGCAAAGTAACATAGCCATCAGTTTCGATAGGCACAAAAATACTATTATTATCGGTTGTCGTATTTACACAAAGATTTTCTAATGTGACATAACGACTATCTTCTGAAACGCTGATATTGCCATAAATAGTTGTATCCTCAGCTATACTACCTGTTCCCTTAATTGTAATGTCTGTTAATTTTCGACCTTGAGGCAAATAATAATATCCAGGTCCCAGCATTAAAACATCATCAGCATGCAGGTCATTCAAGGCATCATGCCAACTAGTAGCGCTACTGGAACCGCCAACTCTAATTATTCTAGCCATTGGGTATCCTTTCTGTGAAAACTAAATACTATTGTACTTGTTTTTAAGCGTTGATGTATTGCTTTAGCGCAAAAAAAGAAACGCCGTTAGGACGTTTCTTCTTCGGGTTGGGTGTTCTTTTAGAACTATTGGGTTAGCTGGATTCGAACCAGCGCATGATGGTACCAAAAACCATTGCCTTACCACTTGGCTATAACCCAGTACCAGCTGAACTTTTTACTTGTCGTTCAACAATGGAGGAGGGTGGATTCGAACCGCCGAACTCAGAGAGAGCGGTTTTACAGACCGCCGCGTTTAGCCACTTCGCTACTCCTCCGTTAACTGACTTAATTATAATAACTAATATCGGGATATAATGCAAGGGTATTTTTAATTTTTTTGCAAATAAATTAATTCCTTTGATGCAAAACCACATATTGCCGCAACTTAGGATATTCCAAGAACAAATATGTATCATAAGTCCAACTAGAACTAACGTTGAGTACCCAAATGAACCAAGAACTCTTATTGGTGAACATGACAATACTAGAAATATCCCGTAAGATTTCAATGATCAGTTTTTCAGATAATTCTGTTTTGTCCATTTCTGCACCGTAAAACAATTCGACTAGAATTCCAATGATGAAGATAATAATCCAGCCAAGCAAGTAATACCAGCCTCGTTTAATTTTCACCTTAGGCAAACCTAGCTTATCCTTTTCATTACTAATCTTAACTTTAACATTGCGCGTTTGAAAAAGTCCGATTGCGATGCCGACTAAAATTAAGAGCAACGTAACCAGTATAGTTAGAGGCGTAAAGTTTTGACCTATGCCGAGAATCATCATAATCGCAGAATATAACGGAATGATGATCAATGACAGTCTGGTCGCTGTTTCATACTCCCCCGTAGTTTTCAAAAAAGAATAAATCAAAATAATTAAAAATATCCATAAGCCCATAATTTTTCCTCTTATTACTTAATACATTTCTTCAATTGTACAGCAAAAAAGCCGGTGCATTTCTGCATCGACTTTTTCATTTATTTTAATGGCTCTATAATTTTTCCTGTTGATGACTTATCAATATGATAAGCTGTTAACAGGTTTTTTATTGCATAAAAAAGGAGGACATAGTCCCCTGTAATAATTGTATTAAATTTGATCTTGATATTAAAGAAAAAAATATTGTTTTCAAAGACTATTTCTACAAAATGGTCCAGATGAAAAAGCACAAAATCTATGAAGCAGAATTGATTCAGCCTGCTTGTCCTTACTGTGGCTCCTTGGCTCTCCTGCATAATGGACATCTGATTACCAACATTCGCTATTTAACAGCTAATGCCAGCCATCCAGTAACTATTAGACTGGCTAAGCAGCGAGTTAGATGCCGTGATTGCAAATGGTCCAATCAGAATTGGCAAGCAAGTACTGTTCTATTTCTAATGCCTCTAAGCTAAAAATTTTGTGAACTTTTCCACAAAGTGTTGACTTTCACCCAAAATCAGTCTACACATTTTACTTATCTTCAATAACAAGATCCTCTTCACGAACAAATTGTGACTTTTGAATGAAGATATATCTCATGGCAAATCCTAACAAAATTGGCATCCCCGCAAATAACAACATAATGAATCCAATTGCAAGCGGTCCACCAGCCATCTCTTGATATGCTGCCATCGGACCAATCAATCCTGCAGAACCAAATCCTGCGGAATTAGCTGTACCGCTGATTTCAAAGATTGCACCAACTAATCCAGCAATACCCGCAGATGCAATCACCGGCAAGAACAAGCGCGGATTTTTCAACATATTAGCCATCTGAATCTTAGGAGTTCCAATGAAGTGAGCAATTGTCGTACCAAAGCCGTTCACCTTGCTGCTCATAATAGCCAAAGTGAATGCACATGCAGTAATACCCAAGTTGGCACTACCAGAAGCGATGCCTTCAACACCAATTGCCATGGCAATTCCTACTGAAGAAATTGGTGACACAATCAATGCTGCAAAGGCAATTCCCATGAGCATGCCCATCACGAGCGGTTGGAAGTTAGTCAAAGTGCCGATTGTTTGTCCTACAGCTCCAGTTACCATCTTTGTGTAAGGAAGCATGAATTGACCCACGCCACCAGCAACTACTGCCACGATCAATGGCAACAAAAGCACAGTATAACTGCCCAATTTTGGTGTCAAAAACTTCACCAAGAATGCCGCAAAGAAAATAGTCAATGCAATATTAATTACATCTCCAGAACCCGACAAGATAATCTGACCATTTTTCACCTGAAATGCGCCACTTGTAATCATCGCAGCCGCTGTAATTGAACCTGACTGAATCAAAAGTTGAACTTAAGCAAATATGACACGCACAATCCCGCAAATACAGCTAGCAAGCTGCCCATCAACGATGTCATTGTCAAAATATTCTGTGCACCAGACCAAGAGTGTGCGATATTCTTCATCAATTCATTAACTAACGCACCAGGCACCAAGGCGATCACTACGCCAGTACTCACACCATTCAATATGTTCAAAAGGTTTTCTTTGAAATCTTTTCGCATATAACTTCCCTCAATTCATTTTAATGAAAAAAGCCCCAGAAACTTACGTCTCTGGGGCTTCACTTGTACTTGAAAAACTAGTCGAGAACGCAGACTCTCTCTGCAATAATATTAAATTCTCATCCTAATTTTTCCCCTGATAAATATTATACTGTACTTTTTATTTTTAATATAGTTAAGGTTAGTTTTTATTTAGGCACAAAAAAAGATCAGGCTCACTACCTGATCTTACTTATTGGGTTAGCTGGATTCGAACCAGCGCATGATGGTACCAAAAACCATTGCCTTACCACTTGGCTATAACCCAATCTTCAAACCTTTTTACTTGATTGGTTCTATTTGAATGACCTCTCAATCACTCAACAGGTATTAGTATAGGAGAACAAGGCAAAAAGGTCAAGGGAAAATTTAAATTTTTTCAGTAAAAATTTTTCCATCTTTTTACCAATATAATCGTAATTAGACAAAAAATGCCATTAAGAGCAGACAACACTCTTAATGGCTTTTTTGTCTAAAATACAAATACTTGATCATTATATTTAACTTGGTAAGTCAAATTCTTAAGATCTACATGTGCACTAGCTACCTTTGTCTTATCCTTATTCATTCGAGTAATCACGATTTCATGTTCACTAGGCGTTTCCACCTCAATTGATCCATCCAAATCAAATGCAGGCACAGAGTTGCGGAATTCTAATAACTTAATTAATGATTTAACCACTGGTCTTTGAACTTGCTTTTCAATTTCATCTAATTCGTAATAGTGGTGATTAATGTCTCGACCTTCTTTAGTCTTTTCCAACAATTTAATATCATTTTCACCAGCAAGCAAACCAACATAATAAATTTGAGGAATACCTGGTGCAAAGATCTGCAATAATCGAGCAAGGAAGTACTTTTTATCATCATTACCTAATGCAGAATAATAAGTAGTATTAATCTGATAGATATCCAAATTATGATATTCAGCACTTGAATACTTCTTCTTAACATTTGCGCCAATTTGATAGAGTTTTTTTGGTTGTATAATCAATCTGCTCATCGGTCAAGACATCCTTAGCATCAACTACGCCTAACCCATCATGAGTATCTAGCGTAGTAAATTGCTTCATTGGACACTTCTTTAACCAGTTAGCTAATTGTGTACTATTACCGCTATAAAGTGAATATAGCAAGACCATTGGCAAAGCAAAATCATAGATAAAGTAGCCATGCTTAGCGACCTTAAATGGCATAGTGTAATGCTCATGAATTTCTGGCAAAATCGTTGCTGGTGTGTCTTTCAAATAGTCATTTACCTCTTCAAGCAATGACCAAATTTCAGGTTCCTCAAAGAAATCATTGGTATCTAGTTTTTTAATGGCATAAGCAAAAGCATCCAGACGAATCAGACTAGCACCATGCTTAGTCAAATTTTGCAAATTATTCTTAATGAATTCTTGAGTGGTATTAGTTCTCACATCCAAATCCATTTGATCGGGACCAAAAGTATTCCACATCTTTTCATGGCTGCCATCTTTGAATTCAATATCTTGATATGGAGCTTTATCTTTACGCTTATAAATTAAATCAATATCCTTTTGTGTTGGTCGACCAGCAGGCCAGAACTTATCCCAGCTTAAGAACAAATCACTATACTTGCTCTGATTATGCTTAGCCTCCAAATCTTGGAAATAAGCTGAATGCTTGGATAAATGATTAATCATAAAATCAAACATCAAATAATATTGCTTACCTAGTTTTTCAACGTCTTCCCAAGTGCCAAATTTAGAATCAACCACATCATATCGTGCTGGTGAAAAGCCACGGTCACCATTTGAAGGAAAAATTGGCAATAAGTGAATGCCGCAAATCGCTTTACTAAAATAGTGATTCATCACGTAAAATAAATCTTTTAAATTATGACCCAAACTATCTGCATAAGTTATCAACATCGCTTTATTTTGTAATTTCATTTTTAAACCTTCTTTACAAAAATAGGTTCAATCTTCGGGAAAAGATCGAACCTATAAATATTTTTGATCATCGAGGATTATGTCGAATTGTTTTTCAAAAATTAGGGGGGGAGAGAAAATTATTAATTGTAAATAGCCATTGTAGTGTCTTTATCGAAGAAGCGAGCTTTTGGTTTACCTCAATAAATAAAGTAATTTTTTAATCTTTTTGATTAAAATTATATCAACCATAAAATGGCAGGTCATTAACGTCCCACTATTTTGTATTAACAAGCATCTTTCTCTTCATTCTATTCATCAATTCAAAATTATTAGTAAAAATACCCGCTACACCGCGCTTCATATATTTCTTAGCTAATTTAGGATTATCCACAGTCCAAATGCGCTGAATAATTTTACTTGGTAAATACCAATGTGGATGAATCGCAGCAAAATGATTTTTTCTAACAAACCTTTGTGGAAAAAGAATCGGAACTTTGGTTAAAAAGCAATATTGCTGATGCGGATCAACACGCTGGCAATTTTTCAAGGTTTGATAATTGAAAGACGAAAAGATAATAGGATGCACGAAGTGATACTCTTTTGCCAGTGCCAAAACAATAGCTTCAATGCCCTTATCATGAACCTTATTAGTTTTGAATTCTAAGTTAATGTACAAGTCTTTATCTTGCAAAACTTCAAAAAGTTCTCTCAACATAGGCACAGGTTCGCCATTTTTTAAATGGAACTTTCTGATTTCACTTAACGTATAATCCTTGATATAGCCGCTGCCATCAGTAGTACGATCAATTTCTTCATCGTGCATTACCACAGGCACCTTGTCTTTAGTCAAATGCACATCAAATTCGACGCCTTCAGCCCCATGCGTTGCCGCATAGCGAAAGCCTTCTAATGAATTTTCAGCGAATTTCACCGGCAATCCCCGGTGAGCAAAAATAATTGTTTCTGTCATATTTTATCCCACAAAAAAATGCCGCCTCACGGCAGCACCCCTTTTTCAAAATTAATCTAATACAATTGCACCTTGAGTTGCCAATGCATCGCGTACAAGATTCTTAACGTCTCTTCTAATAACCATGCCGTCAGTTTCCTCAATGTATTCCTTATAGTGAGGAGTTTGAACATGGGAATCATATGCTTCCTTGTTTGCATAAACTTCAACAAAGTACCATTCGTTAGGATCATCTTTGTTAGTACCGGACATCATAATTTCCATACCTGGTTCAGATGCAATACTAGTAGTCATTTCCTTCTTAACTGAATGTGAAAACTTTTCAGCATCTTTCTCTTTAACTTCGACAGTTACCAGACGCATAACAAAATTATCTGCATAGCTGTTCAAAGCCTTTTGTGCATGAGTTGTGATTACTTCTGGCTTTAAGTTGATAATCTTCTTATCTGTGCTAATGCTATCCACAGTTTCTTCGAAATCTACTGCTGACATTGATGCAATATGCACATCTTCTGCTTCCTTATTGCGGAACAATTCAATCTTGTAATTATCTTCGCCCTTAGCATCATCATGAGCACTACCGATAACCAAAGTTCCTTCTTCGGCTGGAATAGAATCATGCATATATTTTTCAGCCTTGCGAATATATTCATCGCGATCATTTTCTGCAATATTTAATTTAGTAATTTTAAAAATTGGTGTTTCATCCATTTTTCTTGCCTCGTTTTTATATTATTTACATACTTAATTATAAGCTAACGCTGAAAAATGAACCCTTTATTTTTCAGTTAATTGTTCAATTTTCACTTTTTTTGCAGGCAAATAGCTTTTCACATATTCGACTTCATGACCATTGCTCTTCAGTTGAACGCATTCAGCATTACGAAAGCCATGGAATTTGCGATTACCCGCCTTTTCACGAATGTATTGTCCCATGCTATCGCCGTGACCGACTATTAAAATATTTTCGCCATCTTTAGCATCCCGCAAAATCAAATTAATTCCGCGTTCTATCCGCTCAACTACTTCGCGATTATCTTCCATTGAACCTGATCTAAACTTCATTAGTGGCCACCAAAAGTTTTTCTTAGCCTCAAATGGCCCATAATTTTTCTCTTTTAAATCTTTCAAGCGCTCGTAATCCATTTCAGGACCAGCAATAATCTCTAACGTATCACTGGCACGCTCCTGCGTTGAACAATACGCCTTATCAAAGACTATTCGCTTTTTCTTAAAATAATCTCGCAAAGCCTCAGCCTGCTTAATACCTAACTTAGTTAAAGGAGAGTCACAGCTACCTTGCATTCTTTGTTGAGCATTGAATAATGTCTGTCCATGTCGTACTAAATATAAATTTATCGCCATTTAAATTTGTTTCAAACCCTCCGCAGGCCATACATAAGTATCCAAATGAACATTTTTGCCATCAACTGACAACTTAACAATAGAAGCATTGGCAAAACCAGCAAAGTTAGGATCGGCAACATCTCTAACATATTTAGCTAAAATATCACCGTGACCAACAACTAATGCAGTTTCACCATCATTTACACCCTTCAAGATTTGCGTAATAGCGCGATGCATTCTACCCACAACATCTTCATCTTTTTCCATAGTTGGATCAACATTGGGATTATTGTAGTTCCAAGGAAGCAAAAATTCATCTCGACCTTCAAAAATGCCGTAACATTTTTCACGCAAGTCCTTTAGTCGCTTATATGGCATCTTATGATCTGTAATAATTTCTAAAGTGTCACAGGCACGTTCTTGGGTTGATGAAAAAGCCTTGTCAAAATGAACATCATGCTTTTGGAAATAGTCACGTGCCATCTCTACTTGACGAATTCCCATCTCATTTAATGGAGAATCACATCTTCCTTGCACCTTGTGATAATAATTAAAATATGTTTGTCCGTGTCGCACTAAATATAAAGTTTTTGTCATATCTCTCTCCGTAGTATTTTTTATCTATCATATCAAAAAAGCACGCCTATTACGTGCTTAATTTAATTTTTACGGCCTAAAATTGGTGTTATACTTCTCGCTTTCCACAATGAAAGTCGGGACACTAATAAAGTGCATTGAGTAAATCTTGCCCGTCTTAGAAATACTAAAGCCATAATAATTATGATCGCCATCATGGCTTGATCCTTGAGTATTAAACAAATCGCCAGCATGTTCCCATTCACGGTACAAAGACTTGTTTTTACGCTCATCTTCACCAGATCCAGCGAAGCCAAAAATCATTTGTTTCAAGGCAAAGTAGACATTGCGCTTCATTTCACCCATTGGCATAGTGGTTTTATTAATAGTAAAACCAGCCATATCTTCAACATAATTATCATCTAATTCAAGGCCATGCTTTTGACAAGCTTTGACAATACCTTCTACATAATGTCCTTGATCTTTAATGCTACGTCCATGTTCTTCATATTCTTTGGCAATATCATCTGCCAATTCTTGCGTACCAGTACTATAAATCCAAGGTTCAAGTCCTAATTGTTCACGAGCACTATTAATTACTCTTAATGAAAAATCGGCTAATTCATGTTGTTCACTCGCAGAAAGCTTATCCGGATTAATTAGCTTTTTATCGCTTGCACTTTCATCAGTTGCAACCCGTGAGAAATTATTTTCTTCCATGCCTTTCATTGAAGCTGCAATAAATTCTTCACTTGGATGGCCCTTATATGCTTCTAAAAGTGCAGAACACGTATAGCCACTTGGCAATTTAATGACAGCTTGACTATATCTATCCACTGTCTTCTTCACCAATTTAGCATTTTTAGCTAAAATCCAATGTGAATTATTACCAATTTTATAAGCCAAATGCTTTTTCTTGCCAATTTTTAGATATTTCTTAGCAGAATAGGAATATGTTCTGCTTGTATAAGCGTAATACTTAGATTTTTTACCGCGATTTGTATAAAGACGTACTTTTTTATTTCCTTTTACTCGCAGTTTACCTTTGCTGGCCGCTTGTACTACTTGAGGATGAGTTTGAGTAAGCATGCTAACAGGTCCCATTAAACAGACACTAGTGAGCAATGTCACCATCATTTTCTTTCTCATAATTGTCCTCACTTTCTAGCACTGTCATAGCCATAATTTAATTATATCGTACTATTTTGAATTACAAAAAGACACCTCTCCGAATTTGGAAAAAGTGCCCTTTCTTATTATTCAATTGTTATTTAGTTTTTAACTGATTAATACCAGCCGTTTGCTTGCCAGAATGACTTAGCAGCAGTCCATGAACCGTAACGGCTTTGTACGTATTGGTCAGCAACTCTTTCTTGGTTGGCAGCTGAGTAGTCACCGTTCAAGTATGATGATGAAAGTTGGTACTTACCTACGTATTGACCGTTTGATGCGCTGTATGAACCACCTGATTCACGACTAGCAATCCAAGCCTTAGCACTAGCTTCTGAACCAGTTGCATTTGAAGTGTATGACTTTGCACTAGTAGTTGCTGCTTGTGATTGAGTTTGAGCAGCAGGTGCTTGGCTAACAGTTGTAGTTGACTTAGCAGTTGCATTGTTTGCTGCTACATAACCAGCAGTTACGTACTCAGCACGAATCCATTGGTTCTTGCCTAAGTCGTACCACTTATGACCCTTTGAGTCGTATGCAGTCTTAATAACTTTCCATGAAGTGTTGCTTGCTAAAGTTTGACCAGTTGCTACTGGGTTTTCGTAGTTGTTGTATACAGTAATTGAATTATCTGAAACGTAGTTTACAGTTACTACGTGAGCGTCATTTTGAACTGTAGCAGCTTGAGCTGTTTGTAAACCCGCATTGTTTGCTACTACTAAACCTGTAACTGACATAGCAGCTACTGCAATTGACTTAACTAAGATAGATTTAATCTTCAAAAAAATTCTCTCCTTAAAGTTATAAAAAATAATATAAGTAACGAATTTTCACTTATTCGTCTGTCTGTATTCAATCGACATCGTATATACTACAAGCTTTTCGTTTCAGAACCATAACAGGAATATCACTCGATCATTAAGAAAGTATTACTTAATATGACATTCTTGTAACATTTGTAACATTAGTGTAAATTTATTTAGCTTATACAAAACATTGATCTATCAAGCTTTCGAGCACTTTTATTTTTTGGTTTGCTATGTGCAAAAGCATGTTCGTATTTAACACGCTGAAATATTGTTGCAAACAAAAATAGATTCTTTCCAGTTAGAAAGTTAAGTGCTATAGTAAAATTGTATTTTTAAATAAAAGCGAGGAATATTATGACTAAATACGAAGTTAAGTTAACTGAAGAAGATTTACAAATGATCAAAGATTGTCACTCAAAGAACCCTTCAATCATGAAGGCTATGAACGAAGCTAAGAAAGTTGAAGACTAATTAATATTTTTGATCTCTAAATCTAAGAAAAGAACCTAGGAAGTAGTATATTGCTCCTAGGTTCTTTTTTCATTCAGAATCGTTAGTTAACTAACTTACCACTCTAAGTGTATAATTTTTTGCGGTAAGTTGAATAATTAATTAAAAAAGCTCAAATCCTTTGAAATTGGACTTGAGCTCAAGCAAAAAGACCAGTAGTCTGATGTTAACGAAAAAAACACATTAGAAGCTGGTCTTTTATGGAATCTATTATAGCTGATATCGTAAAAATTATTAAGTCTGAAAATAATGTTATTGCCCGTGAAAAGGCATTAATGTGCTATTTCTTTGATCTGATTAGAGAATTGATGACAGCAGCACTAGAAGAAGTTGATGCTGGTCTAGTTGAAGAGACTAAAAAGCAAGGCTATCAGATCGAGAAGAAAAATAAGCGTTCAGTTGTGACTGCCTTTGGTGAAATCAGCTATTGGCGCAGAAGATATGCTTGTCCTGGCAAAAAGGCTAAATATCCACTGGATAAGCTGATGGGCTATGACAAATATAAGCGTTACAGTGTTTTGGCAGTGAAGGATATTTTGCAGGTTAGCGCCGTGGCAACTTACCGCAATACTGCTTTAGCTGTTAATACTCTCTCCTGTTTCAATATTAGCCATAGTCAAGTTGGCAAGCTGATTGTGCAAGCAGGCAAACAGATTAAAGCACAGCAGCAGTCTGAGGAAAGATACGATGGTATTGCTCAAAAGAAAAAGGTGCCAGTGCTTTATCTTGAAGGCGATGGCGTTGTGATCAAGGGCACCAAGAAGCGACTGGAATTTCATCGCTATCAAGTCTGCGAGGATATTATTAATTTAAGCAAGACGCGCAGAAAGAGAGTACAGGCCAAAGAGTTTGTTTCTTTAAGCCGCTTGGATGCTTTGCAAGAAATTAAAGCTTATTTAGCCAATACCTATGACTTAAGCGATACTTTAATCATCAGTAATGCCGATGGCGGTGCTGGCTATGCCAAGAAAGACTTTGATGAAATAGTTGGCTATTGCCGGCAGCACGAACACTTCTTGGATGTCTTTCACTTGAACAAAAAGATTAAAGATCGTCTAAGCTTCATGCCGGCCATGCAAGGCAAATTGATCAGTGCAGTTGAGTTTAAATATGACCGTCACTTGACTGACGTGATTTTAGACACGATTGAAAGCAATCTGATTGATGAGCTGAATACGCCAGAAAATCATGAGAATTTAAGGCGCCTGCGCAGCTATCTTCATCGTCGCTGGGTGGATATTAAGCCATTCAAAATGCGTCATTTGTCCGTAATTAAGGCAATTGGCTGCTGTGAGAGCAATCACCGTAAATATACTTATCGCGTCAAAGGGCAAGGAAAATACTGGTCAGAAGATGGTGCCGAAGGAATTCTGCGTGTACTGACTTGCATTAAAAACAAAGAGCTGGAATACTGGCTTAGCAGTGAATTTGCAGGTGGACAGCTCGATATTGGTGATCAGGAAGAATTGAAAGATGCAGTTCGTGCCAGCCTAAGAAAGACGCATGAAGCTCATCTGGGCATTCATCACGGCGCCATTGAAAGCTTAACAGCAGGACATAGCTATTTAAACGATTTTAGCAGAAAAATAAATCAAATAAATATTTAAGAAATTAAGGTCAGACTAATGGCTAATAGCCTACCGCAAAAATATTGACACTTACCTTACCACTCAGTTACTAGCTAAAAACTATAACTCGTGATACAGTAAGTGTATAAAATAATTTGCTTATTTTTTGCATTAAATAAACAATAGGACACAAAAAATCGTTACTCCAAATTCGGAAATGAGTAACGATTTTTTATTTCACCAATTTTTAAAACATAAAGCTTTAACTAGAAGCAAGGTTAGCGACATTTATCTTTCATTAAATTCAATTCCTTGTGGATTTTTCCAATTATAGATGCGAACGATCTTACCATCACCATCAAGTACTACCACATTACCATCATTGTGTGGATAAATTAAAGGATCAGAATGCGAACCACCATCAGTAAAAATTCTGGCTGGCTCACCTGGATACTGCATTTTTCTAACAATGCAGTCATCTCTTAACAATTGCTTCATCTTCCGTCCATCATTATATTTACCTTCCAAGGCAGCTGTAGGCGTATGACCAGTAACAATCGTCTTAACAGTTCGATTATGAGCAATTATTTCATCTACTTGATTAGAATACCAATATTCCTCTCGCGCCCAAATACGGTAAAAATCGTAATCAAACTTCAAACCATAAACTTCCTTATTATATGTCGCAGGATCATTGTATTTTTCATCAGGGCGCACACCAGCATGGACCAAAATAATTTGCGGCGTATCATACATCGTCGGACAAGATTTCAAGAAACGGTAATATTTACTCTCTCTAACTTCTTCAGGTAAAAGAGTCCGACCAAATATATTGGTTAAAGTCTTACCACCACCGTTATAGAACCAGATTCCATTTTGGTGCTCGATTCCGTCCGCAAAGTTAAGCATCATCTGTTCATGATTGCCTAGTAAAACGATGGCACCTTGATTTTTTTGATCCATTAAGTAATCCAGGACCTCTTTAACATGCTCGCGGCCATCAATGTAGTCACCGCCGGTAACCAATTGAGCCAATGGATAGTCTTTTTTGGCTTGTTCAATTAAATCAATTGTCTCTAAATTGCCATGAATATCAGAAATAAAAATATAATTTTCTTTTTTCTGATTATCTTCAAGAGTTCGATTAACAATTTTACGGGTCATTCTTACCCCTTCTTATCCTTTTGCTTTTAGATCGTTAATTTATTTTGCTCCAAGCTTTTTGCAAAACATCGCTAAAATGTTGCAACTCGTTTTCATCAAACACAATTAATAATCCGTTTCTAACTACATCTAGTTTTTCATCGTCATTACGACTTAATTCCAAACTAGAAATAAATAATGCTTCCTCATCAGGTTCCTTCATTAAAACATATTTTGCTTCATATGGAGCATCAGTTTGATTCTCGTCCAAATATTCCATAGCAATTTGATCTAGCAGCTTTTGAGGAAATTCAAATGCTTGAATAGTACTTTCTGATTCTTTTTGACTTACCCAACCTTGATAATTGTCAGGTGTAACTTCATCAGGCATTTTCATTAACATAAATTCTGATTTGTTCTTATCAATAAATAATTGGCAAAGTTGCATTGCTCTTCCTCTTTTCTATTACATTATTTTCCTCTTACTTCTATTATAAGCGCCTTTTGCATCAACTATTAGAAAATCTACTACAATATAGATGAAAAGAAGTGATTTATATGTTTAATGACAAGAATGCTATTTTAGCTAAAAATTTACATGTTGATTCTTTTAAGTATCAATCAACTGAGGATATGCCTAATGAAGCTTATGAAAAATGGCAAGAAAGTCATATGAATGCTAAGGTATTTAGCTTAGAATTTCGCAATATCGGTCAAAGCGGCGAATGGCAAGAAATGATTGTCATTTGGGGTGACTAAAAAAGTCAGCTTTTCTTGATCTAAATCAATTTCTTATCTAATTGTTTCTTGTATAATTTAGTTAACAAGTAAAGAGATCTAAATAGGAAGTAACGAATATGCTAAAAATCACATTTACTGACCGAGCACTTGATTATCTTAAAAGAAGAGAAATCGCTGACAAGACTTTAATTTTAATCACTGATGATGGCGGCGGTAAGTATTCCATCAAAGGCGGTGGCTGCAGCATTGGCTCCCATTTTTCAATTATTTGGGTTGATGAAAAAGATCCTGACTACCCTGTTCAATTAGACAATGATCAAGGTCTTAAAATTTATACTTCTAAGTATGACATGACCTTGATGGGACCAAACATGGTGATGGACTATGATGCCGGTAGCCTTAATCTTCGTTCTGATGAAGGAATCTTAGATGGCGGCGTTGAAATTGGCAACGGTGCTGCCCTAATCAAGGCTAACAAGAATGTCAAAATGACTGGCGTTGAATGGCGCTGTTAATAATGAAAAAACTGCTTTTGCTTTATGCAAAGGCAGTTTTTTGTTTAACTACAGTTAAAACTTTTAGCATTTTTGTCGATTTATTTAACTATAGTTAAAGCTTTCGGTGTTTTTGCCTATTTTTTAACTTATTAAGTAAAAATATACTTTAAGTCCAAAGTTTTCTATAATCAACTACCCCGGAATAAATTCCGAGGTTTGTAGTTCTCATTCTTTTCAGAATTGTGGTAATAGCGTCTTGCGACTCCCACCTAAAGAGACTACATCATCGGGCAGTTGACGATGCCCGTTTATCCATCAAGTACTACTCGACAGATGCTTGTTTGTTAAATTGAGGTGCTTCTTCACCACTGCGGTAAAGCGTGCCTAAAAATTGGATATTCATGGCTGCTAAACGATCATCATTGGACTTGTAGCCACATTTATCGCAAGTATAGAGATGCAGTTCATGATCTCGGTTATCTTTGTGGATACGTCCACATTTAGGACAGCGCTGACTGGTATACTTAGCTGGCACTTTTACTACTGCAGAAGAGTTCAAATTAGCTTTATAAGTCAAGAATTGCTCAAATTGGTAAAAAGCCCATGACACTATTTCATAGCGCTGATCCTTTGGCGACTTTTCCGTGGCAAAACGCACGTCAGTTAAATCTTCCAAGGCATAGATCGTGTTAGAGCCATAATGGTCAATGAGTGTCTTAGTTAAACGATGATTGACATCGCTCATCCAACGGTTCTCTCGTTGACCAATCTTCTTTAATCTACGCTTAGCAGATTTAGTTCCTTTAGCTTGTAACTCCGCTCTTAGCTTCTTATATTTGCGCCTTTTGCGCAATATCTTTTGACCACTAAAAAGGATTGATTTGCCCTTTTCATCATAACAAGCGGCTAAAAACCGCAAGCCGCGATCAATCCCCACAACATGCACTGCCTGTTCAGCTTCAAACTCCGGTATAGCCGTGGTAGCGCTAAGGTGAATATACCATTTACCTCTTAATTGAAGCATTTTAAGTGAACCAAACTTCCATTTAGTCTGATCAAGATACTGGTCAAAGCCTTTGCACACAAAATCTACTTTCCTTCTGCCATTCAAGGTATTTAATGATAGCTGGTTAGTAGTAGATAGGTAAGACCAATCTCGACCACGCTGTAAATCAAGCTGAGGGCGTTTGAAATTAATAATCGGTTGCCAAAGCCAAGTTAAATCACGATAGATCTGTGCCCAAATACCACGACCTTTGCCATCTTTCTTGCCAGTATCGTAACGAAAAGGATGTTGAAAGAGCTGTGTCTTAACTGTCTTATAGCGAGCTATAACAGTTTTAATGGCTGACTGTGCCATTTGAAAACTTATCACGCAAATCATGATACAGAGCTTTGTTTAACTTGGACTGTTTTAATTCAAAAGTATGTTCAAAAATATACTGCGAGATAAAGTTGCAGGCATCACGATATTTGCACATGGTATTTGAAAAAGCTTGGGCTGTTTCATCATCAATATTGAGTAATTGAGCTTTAATAACAACTGATTGATCCAAATAATTTCACCCCCCTTAGCTGTATTCATTAAATATTATATCATAACCTAAATAGTGAATTATAAGTAGAAAGAAAAAGGGAGTTGCGGTAACACCCCTCTTTCACACGAGCCGCCAAATCCATGGTGGTACAAATCATATCAACAAAAAAGTCACTACAACCTGTCCAGAGTTAGAGGCGACTTTTTTGTTTGCTTTCTTATTTTCTCCACAAATCGTGGAATGCCGCTATCATCTCTTTTAAGACATAATGTTTTTTATCTAAAATATTATTCTAAGCCTTATATCTAGATACACCATCTAAATAAGTTTCACTCAAAGTCATGTCTGGATTCAAAACAATGAAATCAGCTGGCTTATCTGGCTTAATTGAACCACATTTATCAAGCTTATTAATTGAACGAGCTGGTACATATGAAGCCATCATAATTGCATCTTCAGGAGTAACAACGTTCCAATCAACTAGATTCTTCACAGCTTGCTTCAACAATAAGATACTACCTGCTAAGTTATCGCCGTCTTTTAAGCGAGCCATGCCATCTTTTACATAAACTGGCAATTCGCCTAACATGTAATCACCATCTGACATGAGTCCTGCTTGCATACAGTCAGTAATCAAACAAATATGTTCTGGACCCTTAGCACGTACCAAAGCTCTAACAGTTGGTTCCAATACATGGTGGCCATCGCAGATCAATTCATCAGTTACCAAGCGAGCAGAATATGCAGCACCAAGCAAGTTAGGAGCATGTTGTGACATTGGTTCCATACCGTTATAAGTATGACAAAACATAGTAGCACCTGCTTCGACACATGCAATAGCATCCTTATAATCTGAAGCTGAGTGTCCTAATGCGATGATGATGCCATCTTTGACCGCTTGACGAACGAATTCCTTAGAGCCCTTACGTTCTGGAGCTATTGACATCTTAATTAGCATCCCATCTGAAGCTTTTTCATAACGGCGAAGCTCTTCGATTGAAGGATCACGCATGTACTTAGGATTTTCGGCACCAGCATGTTTAGGGGTAAAGTAAGGTCCTTCAAAGTGTAATCCTTGAATTTTGGCACCAGTTTCTTCACCCTTATGTGCTGCATATTTCTCACAAGTTTCGATTAAATGTTCATCACTATCAGTAATTGTAGTTGGCAGCCATGAAGTAACCCCTGCTTGGAGTAAACCTTCAGAAATCTTGTTAATTCCTTCCCAGTCACTCTTCATGGAATCTTCATTAACTAAACCGTGAATATGAGTATCCACTAATCCAGGAGCGATCCACTTACCAGTGTAATCAACAATCTTGCCTTCTGGTTTTTCATCTTCTGGATAGTAAAAACCAAATTTTCCGTGATCATCAACTTCTAAATAACCACCAATTTCAGTTTTGTTTTCCAAAAAGAATTTATCTGCATGAATGAAATATGTCATCTTTTTTCTCCTCATATTATTCATTATATTGCTTAGATCTATATACAAATTTATCTCCGCGAGCGAGTGCCTGCGTAAACTCGATCGGGATGTTTTTATCATTTATTGCTTTACGATTAATTTTTAAGCTAGCCGTGTTTTCCTTAACGTGAAGAAGGTTAGCCTCTTCCTTAGTTAAATTGACTGCTTGCACATCTTCGAATGCTAAAACACTAATTTGATGATATTTCTTTTTCAAGATTCCATATAAAGTCCCTTGATTCAAATCTTCTAGTATTAAATTAGAAAAAATCTTCTCTGGCAAATAGGTGCGGTTATACACTAACGGCTCGCCATCAGCGAGGCGCAATCTGATCAATTCGTATGCTTGATCATTTGGCGCAAGATTTAATTGCAGTGCAATTTCTTTTTCTGGTTTACACAATTTAAGAGAAATATTCTTAGTAGATATTTCCTTGCCTTCGCCTTCCATCTGGCTGCTAAAAGAATACATGCTACCTAGGTTTGGTTGCTTAATAAAAATCGGTGCGACAAAGGTGCCCTTACCGTGCAGACGATAAATCAAACCTTTTTCTTCTAATTCATTAAGCGCCAAACGCACAGTGCTTCGACTCACCTTGAACATGTCAACTAATTCTCGTTCACTAGGAAGCTTCTGATTAGGTTGATAATCTTTTTTGATATGTGAAGCCAGTTGGTTCATCAATTCTTTATAAAGTGGGCTTTTCATTTACTCACCTTCTAACTGGTTAGTACCACTTCAAGTAAAATTATATCATGAAAAGGCTTTCTGTAAAGTGGTTATAACCAGTTATTTTTTATGCAAAAAAAGACCTGCATGAATACTCAACTTCTAAAGCTGGGCTTCATTACAGGTCTTTTTCTTAGTACTCTGATGCTGAATGGCAGAATCGAACTGCCGACCTTCTCTTTACGAGGGAGACGCTCTACCAACTGAGCTAATTCAGCAACCTCACAACACTAGAATTATACCAAAAGTGTGGATTCCATGCAATTAGGGAAGCATATTTCATCTAGTGATGTGATTAGATTGCAGTATATTTTAAATTTAATTAAAAAAATGCTATTTTTGTGTAAACAACATCTTTTCATTATTAAGCTTGTTTAAATAAATCTTCTAATTCTTTTTTAGTAAATTGATCACCGTATGAAAGTTATAATTGATGCAAGATTTGATCGTAAGGATTCTTCTAATTCTTTAATACAACAATCATTTTCTTTAGTCCTACAATCGTAGCTTCTCGCATGCCCTCTTTCATACCTGCTTGTTTCTCTTCCAAAAGTTTTGTCTCATAGTCCATTGTTTTATCCCTCCACTCCGAATCATCAATTTAGCTCTTTGATTTTCTTCTGTGCCCAGTCATGTTTAAATGCACCGGACGATCATTGATCAAGTCAACTAATCCTAACAGATCCTTGCTTTCACCATTAGGCCTTCCTTTAGCATTAATTATAATGACATCAACACCTGTAAGCAATTTAATTGTATGATCAAAATCTTCACCCCAGTGCAAAGAATACTTAATTTTCCATTGCTTAAATGGATCAAACAAGCAAAAGAAAATAATTGTCAGATTCTTCATATCCTGATACGTTTTACCTTTGTCTAAGGTATAGCGCTGATCACATTTGGAGATATAATAGCGAATCCGCCAACCCAAATCTTGCTTGTCTTCAACCTGCATTTCTAGATCATAAAGGTTATGTTCATGATCTTCGACAAAGACATCTAACCGGACATCTTTTTGAACTTTATGCGATGGATCCTTGATTTCTTTCTGCTTTTCGGGCAAGAAAATCTTTGAAATTTACTTTTTTCCAGTCACTGTTTGCAAAACATAGCGACAAAAATCAGGATTAGCCATCACTTCGCCAAAAGCCTGATCTTCTGAGAAGACATACCATGGCTGATTTTTTTGTGTTTCTTTCATTACACACCCACTTTCTAATAATGTAAGAGAAAATACCCTTCACTATTTAATACGCAAAAAGTTGGCAAATTTTTTCAGAAATTCATACTTATACTTAGAAAATACAATATTTACTTAAAAGAAGGCAGCCAACATGTACAGCATCCCTAAAATAAGAACTCACAACGAACAAATGACCAAGCTTTATGCACAACAAATCCGTGAGACTGTCGATAACACTACTATTTATGATGAGCAATCCACCTTTTCAACTCCATCATCTTCCACTTATCCACAGTTATGTTTCATGCCAGTAAATACCGCTACAGCGATCAAAAATTCCAAGTGGCAATCTGAAAAAACAGCTGCACTCAACTTTGCCGACTACTTAGAAGCTGGTGGCGGATACTTACGCGGCAGCGTTGCTCAAGAAGAAGCGCTGTGTCTTGAATCTGATCTTTATCAGTGTCTTGCGCCATTTGAACAAACTTACTATCAATGGAATAATGCTCATATTAACTATTCACTTTATGAAAATCGCGCTCTTTATTCACCTAACATTCTATTTGCCAGCCCTGAGATTTATGCACAGGTGGATATCATTACCTGTGCCGCTCCAAACTACGGCAAAGCAAAACTATTCGATATTTCGTATAGAAATGCATGTATAACTTTACAAAATCGCATGTCCTTCGTAAAACAAATTGCAGAAAAAGAACATGTCGCCCATCTTATCCTTGGAGCATGGGGAGCCGGAGTTTTTGGCTTTAAAGCAAAAGACGTTGCACAAATGTGGCACAACGTCTTTAATACAAAATCTTCAATTAAAAAAGTAACTTTCGCCGTAATCGATGATCATCGTAATTCGGCGGCACAAGATTTTAGAAATGAATTTACTGATTGAGTCCTAAGTGACTCTTTTTATTTTTCATTTTCCAAATTATTAATAGCAGTTTCAGCTAAAGCATAAGCTTGTTGAGCCTGATTTTTAGCTTGAACGTAGCCATTCAAGTTATCATCACCACTGGCTAAAACCCTGGCAAAAGCAATTTGTTCCGCCATCAAAAAGTTAAACAAAGAATCCCACTTTTTATCTGCAAACTTAATCTTTTTAGTGGAAATCTTAGACATCAATTCACGGGTTAAATTAAAAGACTTTTCCAAAATTTGCTCATCCGCATCCGTCAAATCACGCACATTGTATGCTTGATGAATTTGGTGTACCTTGAGCAATTCTTTTAACAAAGTTCTGGTTTGAGCATCCTTAGACACATTTTGATTAATTTTAAGCATTGATATTCTCTTTCCTTTTCAAGATATTCCCATTATACCAAATAGTTATCCGCCATTTGTTTAACGCAGCGTTTCATCTCTTGAATGTCTAATACACTATAAGCAAATTCCTTACGCAATAATTCTTTAGGCAAATACTGATCATACTTATCAATTCCTGGAACTTCTTTAGGATAAACCAAATCTAATGGATCAAAATCTTTAGCAGCCTCTTCTTTTAGAATGCGCCAAAAATCTTGCTCATCCCCATCCATCGCAAAATACATAAAATATGGCCGCGATGAATTAAAACCACGAATATTCAACTGTTCTCCGCACTTAATTTTGATCAAACGCTCCAGTGCTAAAAATGCATACGTTCCAGTCCATGGAAATAGGCACCACATGTTGCCGCCAAGCTTAATCAAATTCTTTTTAGCTAAGCCCGCTAAAGCCGCAGTATCACGAGCTTGCGTCAAACGTGCCTTACCATTTTGCATCAAATACGGATACATAGTCTTTTCTTCCAAAAACTTTTTCATTCTTTGCAAGATCTTCGGTTGAATATCACCGGGCACATCCCCAAAGAAAGCGGGAATCCTGCCCTTCACCTCATGGCAATATACTTGATGCCGCTTGCGATCAACGTCTTCAACTACCCAAACTCGCCCAGCAATTGCGATTTTATCGCCTACTGGAGGCGGCTTAACGATTGTACCTAATTCTTCACTGCCAGCATGAACACTAAATTCTTCGTTTTCCGCAAAAACTGCATAAAACTTAAAGTTATTCACAACTTTTTCACCGGCAAGGCCAACCACTAAGCCCTTATTCTCAGTCCATTCAATATGGTCAATCTTCAGTAAATGTCTGAGCAAAACCTTATAGTCTTCCTGGCTAACATTGTGAAAATACGATAAAGTCAATACCCTTGAAGCTAATTCTGCCGGTGTCATCTCTCCACTAGATGCGAGCGTACTCATGGTTTGATGATAAAGTAAACTATATGGCAAACGGTTAGGTTCAGGCGGTTCTACCCATTTTTCTTCCGCATAAAGCTGCACTAAGGCAATCCCTTGAAGAAGCGGCCACGGAATTAGTTCTGGAAGCATTGCTCGCGATTCTGGGTGTTCCTCACGCATGACAAAATGCATTTCGGGTGGATTGCCGCGGCGACCCGTACGCCCCATTCTTTGTAAAAATCCTGAGACGGTAAAGGGCGCATCAATCTGAAAAGCTGATTCCAGCTGGCCAATATCGATTCCCAATTCCAGCGTTGCAGTAGCACATGTTGTCATGTAAACATCTTCATCTTTCATTGCTGCTTCGGCTGTTTCGCGCAATGCTGGTGAAAGATTACCGTGGTGAATCATAAAACGATCTGGCTCATGATTATAGGCACAATAAGCCCTAAGCTCCTGACATACGGCTTCACACTCTTCTCGACTATTGGTAAAAACCAGGCATTTTTTACCACGAGTATGTTCAAAAATATAACCAATACCCGGATCAGCCAATTCTGGTGCCTTGTCCGTTTTAGGTTCGACTTGACTAGGATCAAAGTCCTTGCTGCTAGCCTGTGGATCAGTTTTATAAAAATGTTCCATTGAAAAATGCCAAATCTGTGGTTCATTCTGCACCTTAGGTGCTACTGTTTTTCTATTTGAACCTGCTCCTAAAAAATCACTAGCATCTTGCAAATTGCCGATAGTTGCCGAAAGTCCGATTCTTCTAGGATTAACCCCTGCTAATTTTGACAACCGTTCAATTAAACAAAAGGTTTGGCCTCCGCGATCACTACGCAAAAATGAATGGAGTTCATCAATCACAATATATTTCAAACCGCCAAATAAGTGCGGAATATCCATATGCTTATTGATCATAAAGCTCTCAAGCGATTCTGGCGTGATCTGCAAAGCACCTGAAGGATTCTTAAGCATCTTTCTCTTCTGCGTTTGAGCTACATCCCCATGCCAGCGCCAAATTGGGATATCGACATCCTGACACAATTCGGTCAAACGATCATATTGATCATTAATCAAAGCCTTTAGCGGTGCAATATAGAGCACCTTGACCGAATCCTCTGGTTCATTATAGATGTCTGACAGGATCGGGAAAAACGCGGCTTCAGTTTTTCCTGATGCAGTTGAAGCCGACAGCAGCACATTATCTTCCGTTTCAAAAATTTTCTCTGCGGCTGCTACCTGAATAGGACGCAAATTCTGCCAACCATGTTCATAAATATAATCTTGGATAAATGGCGCATAATGTGAAAAAACATCCATCTTTTTTACCCTTAAATTCTAAATTCGGTATAGTCTTGTTCTTTATTATCTGAGACAGCTTCAGATTTTGCATAACTAAAACGATCCGAATTAAGCAAATCCGTAATTTTAGTGTCAGGATTTTGCCAAACAATATCGAGCAGTTCAATAAAATCGCGAATAATTTCACGCGGTGTAATGTTAGTATCTGCACCAACGCGCGCATACTCTATCTTGATAAATTGTGCTAAATCATCATTGGTAATAGTTCTTTCATAACCATACAAATTAGCATGCATATCTGCCAATTTTTCAGTCAAAACCAGCATTTCTTCTGCAGTTAATGGATGCAACTTAATCACCGGAGCATACATATCACGCGCACCATCTTGCACAAACTTCCCTGTAGCAAGACGGCTGCGAAGTGCTTCATAAGAGTAGACACCACGGCGACGGTCCTCAATTGCTTGTGGCGTCCCGCACATGATGATGCCCAAGTACTTTGCCTTACCCTGCAAAGTATCGTTATACATTGTCAAAATCTTTTCATAATTGTATTGACGGCTAATCGCATTCGGAATTTTAAAAATATTAACCAACTCGTCAATCATGATCATTAGACCGGCATAACCAGCTTGTCTGAAGAAAGCCGCAAATAATTTGAGATATTCGTACCAATCGCTATCTGAAATGATAATATCCACACCCAAATCTTTTTTGGCTTCAGTTTTATGACTATACTCGCCTCTAAACCACTTAAGTACTTTAGCCTTAGTCTCATCATCATTACTCATATAGGCGTGATAATACATGTTAAGCAATTTAGCAAAATCAAAACCGTGCACTAATTCATTCAATGATGAAATTACCGCATAAATTTTCTTATCTACTTCAGCTTCAAATTTAGGATCATCATTGGCAATTCCGCTTTGGGCCACCTGACTTTGCACGGAATTAATCCAACGATCGAGAATTAAAGTTAAAGCTCCACCTTCAGGACGAGTTTTGGTAGAAAGATTTTGGATTAATTCACGATAAGTTGCAAGCCCTTGTCCTTTAGAGCCTTGCAAGCGTCTTTCTGGAGATAAATCGCCATCAACTACGACAAAATTTTTGTCCATCACATAATTACGAATCGTCTGCAGTAAAAAACTCTTACCTGATCCATAGCGGCCAACGATAAAACGAAAACTTGCACCGCCATCTTGAATAATATCAACATCATGAATCAAGGCTTCAATTTCTTCTTTACGGCCCACCGTAATATAGGGCAGACCTATGCGCGGTACGACCCCACCTTTTAATGAATTCAATACAGTTTGTGCAATTCTTTTTGGTACTCTTCTTTTTTCTGGCATTTTATCATCCCTTTAAAAATAATTCTTTTAAATCTTCCTGATAATCTTCAATTATCTGAGGTTGATCTTGCTCATTAAATTCGATCACGCTATCGCCAATTTCATCGAATAATTTTTCGTTAATATTATCAGCCAAAATTGAAACCATTAGATGGTGCTTTTGCACATAGTCTTGCCATGGCTTTTCTTGCAATAAGGTCATCAATAAAAACATTTCGTCTTGATCTAAACCATAGTCATCCTCACTTACTGGAACTTCTACTTTCTGCTCTTGCTTTTTAACTTGCTCTTGCTCTTCTTGCTCAAGCTGTTTTTCTTCATCCGTCAGCAAGCTATCACGCGTGACAGAGGCATTGGCCCGAATCTTATCCAAATCAGAAAAATCAATTTTTATTTGATCAATCTTGGCTTTTTCTTTTTGTTTTTGATAAACAGCAATTCCTGCTTCGATTGCTCGCAATACTGCTTGATCAATAAAGCGAGGCTTAATCGCACGTCCCAACTTGAGCTTTTCTCGCACTAATCGATCCACTTCATGCAAAAAAGTATTCAAGTTCGTTCGCTGCCTTGGCACAGCTTCTTCTAAGTGAATATGCCACCAGCCCTTTTGGTAATGATACTCTCTAACATCATCAATCTTAACTGTCATTGGCTTTTTTGCTTTTCTATAAAAGACGCCACTTTTAAAAACGGGACGCTCAACGACCTTCGGCTTATCTACAAAGCTGCTGTAATAAGCTATACCGTACTTTTTGGCATCTAATAATTCCTGCCAAACGCACTTCAAAATTTGAGTAAAAACTGGCTTATTCTTTACAATTACTTTTGAAGATTTCCAATATGTCGTTTTTTTAGCAAAAACTTCCGCTAATTCTTCTGCCGTATATTTTTGTGGATAATGCAATATCTCACTATCATGATCTTGCTCGATTTCCTGAGCAAAATGCTCAGCTATCTTTTCTTTTCCAAGTTCATAATAGAGCACATAATCTTTTAGCCAATCATCTAAATATGTTTTAATCCCTAAATCAAATTCATCAACATAATTTTTCTCAAAATCGATCAGCCTTTCATAACCAGCTTGCGGATCCTCCACACCAATATTGTTAAACAACTCATACAAATATACATAAACATATGACGTACTAGCGCGGTGATACTCTCCTTTACGAATTTTGGTACGCCAGGTAAAGTAGCTGCGCAATTGCCCTACATTCATATCATGATAAGTTGGGGAGAATCGCTTGAAGGAAAAATATTTTTTATACTTATCTTCATAATCAGCCATGAATTGACCTTGAATATAAAAATTCTTCTGTCGACCAGTGCTAGGCAAAATGCTGTAATCATATAATTCTCGCATTTGTCTGATCTTATCGGGAATCTCGTCATTAACTTGTCTTCGCGGCAAACGCTGTTTGATCGGCTGAGCCTGGTATTTTTCTTCTGTTTTTTCTCCCGGAATATAAAAGTACTGGCTTTTCGTGACATTTGTACCTTGATCATTCATTGCCAATTTAAATGCATAATCCAGCGCCTTCTTAATTGCTTGATCATTGTAATTATGCTTTAAAGCAATTCCGACCCAATTCTCTGAAGTAATGCGCACGGGATCCATGAATCCAGGTAAATCACGAATAGTCGAAGCAAACTCGCCGCATTTTAAATCAAGGACAGCATCACTATTATCATTACCCTTATCTTTAATTCTCGAAAGCATGGCAAAATAGCTGCTGTCAAGAGGAGACATCAATACATAAGTATCAGTCGAACCTGATACGATCGGTTCAAATTTTAATCCATATTTGGCATAAACATATTTAAAAAGCTGGTTAGAATCCATTTACGTCATCCTTTTTTCGTACGTATGTTCTACATTATATCATCTATTTACTTCTGCGTCTTCTCTAGGTTTCTTTATTTTATGTATATGTTTTCGTATTTCATAAAGCTTATATTTTAATATTTATGTGGTTATAACAAGTCAAGTATGTTAGTATAATAAATGCAAGTTAATGAAAACGCTTTAATTAATAGTTTCCTAGAGAGGACAAAAACTTAATATGAGTACAAAAGAACGTTATTCTCAAGACGAACTTAGAAAAGCAAATCCAATGTTTAGCCGCACTCGTGCAACTATTGAGAGTGTATTTTATGGCAACAACGTACACGAAGTAACTAGTGTTGCTGAAGCTTATAATTTAGCTAAGAAGCAATCAGGCGTTATTGTTACTGATTTGCCAATTTTACACACTAAGGAATTAGGTTTACCACATGGTGCAACCCAATTGGTTTACAACCACGGTAAGATCTTAGGTAGAACTGCTAGTGCACGTCACTTCATTGATAATCCTAACGAAGATGCTGAAGCATTAAACGGCAACTTGCGTGAAGATATCTACAAGGGCCATGAACAAAAGTATTTAAAGGCTACTGTTTTGGTAGGTCTTGACCCATCATTCACTGTTAAGGCCCACATCATGATGCCAGAAGATCAAGCCTTCAACTTGCTTTCATACATTTTGAACTTCCACTTCTTCGACGATGAAGCTGAAAAGATGTATGCAAAATCTAAGTTCTATGATGAACCTGATATTTACTTCTACTTCGATCCTAATGTTCAAGACGAAGATTATCCAAAGGGCTTAGGCGTATTCGACGCTCCACATAACTGTGCTGCTGTCTTCAACCTTCGCTACTTCGGTGAACTTAAGAAGGGTACTTTAACCTTAGCTTGGGCTATTGCTCACCGTCACAGCTACACCGCATGTCACGGTGGTGAAAAATCATTCCACTTTGACGATAAAGACGACAAGACCTTCGCATTCTACGGCTTGTCAGGTTCTGGTAAGTCAACTTTGACTCACGAAATGTACGATGGCAAATACGACATCACTGTCCTTCACGACGATGCATTCATCATTTCACGTGAAGATGGTTCATCTGTAGCTCTTGAGCCTTCATACTTCGACAAGACCCACGACTACCCAGCAGGTCATCATGAGACTAAGTACTACACCACTATTATGAACTGTGACGTAACGTTAGACTCAAATGGCAAGAAAGTTATTGTTACTGAAGACTTACGTAACAACAACGGTCGTGTTATCAAGACCCGTTACACTAGTCCTCACCGTGTAGACTTTGAAAAGTCACCAATTACTGCTTT
Source organism: Lactobacillus helveticus (assembly GCF_046109915.1). Classification (NCBI taxonomy): domain Bacteria; kingdom Bacillati; phylum Bacillota; class Bacilli; order Lactobacillales; family Lactobacillaceae; genus Lactobacillus; species Lactobacillus helveticus. The sequence goes on from NZ_CP151471.1 coordinate 1,218,039, forward strand.
GTTCTGGATCATGAAGGATGGTTCATTGCCACCAATTATTAAGATTGATGATCCAGTATTAGCAACTACTATGGGTTGTACTTTAGCAACTAAGAGAACCTCTGCAGAAAACTTGCCAAAGGGCTTCGACATGAACACCTTGGTTATCGAACCATTCGCAGACCCATTCCGTGCTTACCCAGTATCCGGTGACTACACTGACTTCAAGGAATTGTTCACTAAGCGTGGAGCAAGTTGCTACAGCTTGAACACTGACGCATTCATGGGCAAAGATATTCCTAAGGAAGTTACTAAGAAGTTAATCGAAGACTTAGCTAACGGCAACATCAAGGACAGTGACTTCAAGCCATTCGGTAACTTCAAGGGTGTAAGCTACTTACCTATCGATGGTTACGAAGTTCACCTTGATGACCCAGAATATCAAAAGACCTTGAAAGACAGAATGCAAGATCGTTTGAACTGGCTCAACAAGTACGATGAAGAGCATCCTGAAACTCCAATTCAAGATGAAGCTAAGAAGACCTTGGAAGCTATTATTAAAGAATTGAGTTAATAAGATATTTACTTCATATAATTGAATATAATTTCTTAATGACAAAAAGACGAGAGTTTAGATCAGCTCTCGTCTTTTTGGTTTTACTTTTCAATATAATCTCTAGCCGCCGTTAAAACGCCCATCTTACCATACTCAGTAAGATATTCTTTAGCTGCATCAAAAGTTACCCACTTGTCAGCAAGAATTTCTTCCTTCTGAGCAACTACCTCCTGACCTGGAACATACTTTGCTAAAAAGAACGTAACCGTCTTAAATTTAGTATCTGTTAATGCATAATGGGTTTTACGTACAAAGTTAAAATCAAATTTTGGCTTTAAGCCAACTTCCTCAAAAACTTCACGTTTAGCAGCTTCTTGTGCATCTTCACTTGCCTCTAAATGTCCTTTAGGAAAGCCCCAATTATGGTTAATTACACTCTGAACAATCAAATATTCTAATTGTCCATAAGCACGTTTTTTATAAATAACTGCACCTGCAGAATGTTCCATAATCATTTTTTGTCACCCAACCTTTGTAATTGAAATACTTATTAAATATTTATTAATAAAAGTCAAGCAATAAAAAAACTGACCAGATCAAGTAAATATCTAGTCAGCCTTATGTGCAGACGAAATTGTAAAGTTTTTATAGAATATTTTAGGTTATTTCTTTAAGTTCTTTTCGCAGTATTCCTTGACCTTATCATCATCGGCTTTAAGCATCCATTCACAAGCTGCTTCAGTCTTCATGGTGTCATGATCATTAGCTTCCATTTCGTGGTTCCAAATAGCATCACGAATAGGTTCATGATTGTCCTTTGCCCAATCAAATACTTGGTCCATTTCACGATCAATCATTGCTGTTTGTTCAATTTCTTTTGCATCTGCCATAATTATAAGCTTCCTTTCATCTACATCTTTTATTCTAGTTCTATTAGTCTTAGCTGTTAAATGAAAGGGCTTAATTTATTAATTGTCTAATCTTTACCATTAACTGCTTCATCGGCTTGGTTAACCACAGTTACTGCATTAAGTGAACGAGGATGACCAATAAATGGCACGTTTTGTTCAACGATCTTCATTAAGAACTCTTTGTCATTACCCAATTTAATATTAGCTTGAGCATGAGCCAAAAGTTGTGGTTCACAACCACCTTGTGCGGCAATGTAGCAAAAAGTAATCATTTCCCGATCGTTATCGTTTAAGCCTTTTCTAGTGTAATAATCACCAAAGCAGTTATCAACTAACCACTTATTAATGGTCCCTTTCTTAGCAAAATCTTTCATTTGTGGACCAAATAAACGAATCTGGGTCTCTTCGCCTTTTTCTAGGCGATTCTCCATGGTTGTAGTTGCTTGTGATGCTAAAGGTAAATCTACTCCTCTGGCAGTTAAGATATCGTTAGTTGCTTTAAAAAATGGAAAAACGCGACCTAATCCTAAATAATCAACTGCTTGATACAAAACTTCTTTAGCCTCGACTGGACTAACCCCATTATCAAGAGCTACAGGAAGCATTACCTTATATTCATCTACGCCTTGCATCCCCAGCAAATATTCCAGCATCGACAACATCTTAGCTCTAATTGACATGATATTTTCCTTTCTAAAACGATCTCTTCACTACTTATTTAAGTACGTTTCAGACTTAAAGAAAAATATCTATTTTTTATTCTGCGGAATAACTTCTGCTTATTAGCAGCGCTTAGTTAAACGGACAACATCACGAGCAATCATCAACTCTTCATTAGTTGGAATGATCATCACTTGAATCTTAGAATCGGGCTTGGTGATAAACTTCTGGCCATTGCTCTTATTAGCTTCATAGTCAGGTTTTACACCCATGTACTTAAAGGCATCCATAATCTGTTTGCGCACCTCTACATCGCCTTCACCAACGCCTGCAGTTAAGACAATTCCGTCAGCGCCGCCCATTTCAGCAAGATAAGAACCAATGTAGCGCACAATACGATTAATAAAAATCTTGCGTGCCAAAACAGCTCGCGGATCATCATTGTACTTCAGGTCTCGCATATCTGAGGAAATCCCAGATAAGCCAATTAAGCCAGACTTTTTATTCAAAATATCGATCATCTCATCAATTGATGCTCCAGTTTCATGCATCAAATGCTGTACAAGAGATGGATCGATATCTCCTGAACGAGTACCCATAGTTACGCCAGATAAGGGACTAAAGCCCATTGAGGTGTCGTAAGACTTGCCATTCTTAATAGCAGTAATCGAAGAACCAGAACCCAAATGACAAATAATCAGCTTTAAGTCTTTCACATCGCGCTGCATCATTTTGGCAGCTTCCAAGGTTACATAGTGAACAGAGGTCCCGTGAGCACCATATTTACGAGCACCATACTTTTTATAATAATCATAAGGAATGGAATACAAGTAGTGCACAGGATCAAGTGTTTGGTGAAAAGAAGTATCAAACACGGCTACTTGTGGCACATCTGGCAAAACATGCATGAAGGCCTCAATTCCCTTGGCCTCGACAGGATTATGCAAAGGTGCAAAACCTGCTAAATCCCAAATTTTTTGCAAATTATCTTTGTTAATGACAGCTGAATCTTTGAAATACTCACCACCATTTACTACACGGTGTCCTACTCCAACAATCTCATGCAATTTTTCAACAGCATGATACTTCTTCAAAGCATTAATCAGCAAATTGACTGCAGCTTCTTGATCTGGAATAGCAATTTGCTTTTGATGAGCCTCTCCATTAGCTAACACAATAGTAAAGGTAGATTCAGCTAAACCGACACGATCTGCCATCCCCCGTGCTACTACCTTCTCGTCAGGCAATGAAAATAATTTAAACTTGAATGACGAACTCCCCGAATTGACCGCCAAAACTTTTTTCATTAACTACATCTCCTAAATAATAGTTATATTTTTCACAAGTAAATTTTCACTTAATAGTATAGCTTATTAGAATAGCCAGTCAAATTATTTTTCAAAATTAACTAGGTAGAGTAATTAATGAAACTTATTGCTATATAGGTATTATTTAGAATATGTTATCCAAGATATACAACAATGAAAATTATATTTTGACAAATATCAATATTGTGTTAATTTTTTAAAAAATATAAAAATTTCATTCCACTTTGTTCAATTTATAACAAAATTTTAGGGGCAAACAAAAACTCCAACGCAGTTTTGCGTTAGAGTCTTGTTTTATTCAAAGGGATGATTATTCATCCTTTTTCTTTTTGCGATCGGCTAAACCAAAGAAGCCTAAAACCATTGCAAGAATGCCGAAGATACCAGCGGTATTTTCTTTTTCACCAGTTTGTGGCAATTCATGCTTGCCGCCCTTTTCTTCAGATTTAACTGAAGCAGCCTTAGTCGGAGCATTGGTTTCAGCGTAGGTATCAGCGCCCTTTGGAGAAATTGAATCATTGCCTCTAACTGGAGCAGCATTATTCATATCTTCATGCAAAGGTGCGTTAGTTTCCTTGTAGCCTTTAATTGCGGCTGGACCAAATTCAAGATCTTGATCTTTAGGAGTGGTATCGATTTCGGTATCATCTGGAGTCTCAATTATAGGCTTATCTGGTGTCCTATCAGGAACTCCTGGTTTATGATCGTCTGGCTTGCTTGGCTTACCTGGGATGCTATCATCTCCGCCGCCTTCGCCGCCACCTGGAGTAATAGGGAACATAGGTAACAGTGATAGTGACGTTGCCAGTAGCTTAAGTTACGTCAGCAGCAGCAATTGAACTAATTGTAGTAGTCTTGTCGCCTACTTTTTGTTCAATGTGCATTGTGTAGCCTGAAATTGCTTGTGGAGTGTAAGCATCCCATTGTGACTTGCCACCTTTAGCAGTGGACTTAGCAAACTTCCAATCGCTGTAAGTTACTGCGCCAGTTACTTCATCGAAGGTAGCAGTTCTAGTAAATTCAACTGTTTGTTTAATTTCTAGCTTGCTGCCATCTGGCTTGATAACTGTGATTGTACGAGTTGGAGTCTTGGTGATGCTTTCCATTGCTGGATAAGTCTTGCTTGGATCACCTGGAACCTTGCCTGTTGGAATGTCCCCTTCAGGAGTTTCTGGTGTTACTGTAATGGTCTTATGTTCAATCTTAACTACAACAGTTGGAACACCATCTGGAGTTACCTTGACAGTTTCTGGAATCTTCTGATCTGGAATAATCTTCCAACCTGCTGGAACATCCTTAGTTGGATCAACAGGAATAGTTTCATCAGTCTTACCGTCAACCTTGTCAGTCTTAATGGTCTGGCCATCCTTGTAGACAATGTTGGTAGTTTGCTTATTTGGTGTGTAAGTAATGTTTAATAATTTCTGGATCAGTACCAACAGTTACAGGTTTTGTAGCAACACTGGAAATTGTTGGTGTGTAACCTGCAATTGCTGGTGTGGTGAATGAGCTCCAGTTACCAGTTGACCAATCACCATAAGTTACTTCACCAGTAACCTCATCAACTACGGCATTTCTATAAACAGTAGCTGTTTGATCAGTTTTCTTAGTTGTACCTTCTGGATCAGTCACATTAATAGTACGAGTAATGGTCTTATTCAAATCATCCTCATGTGCACCATCAATTGGCTTATCAGTTGGAGTCTTATCAGCTGCTGGAACTGGATTAGTGTGTTCAATTGTCTTCTTAATGTGAACCAGGTGAACTTACAACTGGTTCATTATCACTAGCCTTAAATGTGTAGCTAGTTGGCAAGGTTTGATTGTCAGCTTCTTTATTCTTTGATGCTTTTAGTAGCAATCGGCATTTTAGGTGTAAAAATGGGCAACTACAGTACTCCAATTGCTGTTGCCTTCCAAAAAGCTGTCGGTGAATGGGGCTACGTTTTGGTAATCGCAGGGATGCTGATCAGTATCTTGGGCGTCGCCTTCGCTAGTTCATTTAACACGCCAGCGTTAATTGCATCTTTAGCTACTGAGCACTCTATGCTTCCTAGTTGGATTGGTAAAAAGAACAAGCACGATGCTGCTTGGGTCGCAATTTTATTCAGTGCTGTCATCAGTTCAATTTTAATCACCCAGTCATACCCCTTCTTGGTATCCTGCATCGTCCTTGCTTCCTTTGTTCAATATGTCTCTTTCATCTTGGCAGTCATCAAATTCAAGCACACGAATGAATTCCCTAACCATGGATTCAAGCTTCCTGGTGGCTATACCATTCCAATTTTAGCTTTGATGATTTCTTGCTACATGGTCACCAACTTCACTTGGAAGACCATTTTAGTTGGTGTCGTTGTCGGTGTTTTGGCTGCTGTTACCTACTTCTTCATTGAAAAAGACGAAAAAGCAGAACAGAAGCACCAGCAATATTTAGCAAAGATGCGGAAGAAATAGATAAAAACAATTAGATGTAAAAATATCCCAATGAATTTCTTTTGTTATGGCTTACTTTATACCGGCTTCTTGATATTCCTTAGGATATTTTTGCTTGAAATACAGAGTATCCGAAGAAATCATTTTGCCATATTTTAGTTCATTACGATATATAGATCCAAGAAGTACTCAGGACCTTCTTCAATAAATGGATATGAATAAGTCTTTGAAGATTCAAAATCTTCTTTAGCAATTTCACGTTCAATAATCATTGAGATTTCTGTCACAAAACGTTCATCTAACTCTTCATCAGTCAGTTTCATACTTCTATCACCTCACCAAAAAATAGCGATGGCACATTCACCATCGCTATTCTTAGTTTTATTCACATATTAATTATTCAACAGTAACACTCTTAGCTAAGTTACGTGGCTTATCAACATCCAAGCCCTTATCCTTAGAAGCATAGTAAGCAAGAAGTTGAGCAGGTACAACCGTCAAAAGTGCTGACATGTAGTAATTAATTTCTGGCAAAACAATGTCATCGCCTTCGCGAGCAAAGGCCTTACCAATAATAGTAATTACGCTAGCACCACGAGAAACAACTTCTTGAATATTACCACGAGTAAGATCAGCTGTTACAGGATCATTAATCAAAGCAACTACTGGAGTGCCCTTTTCAATCAATGAAATAGTACCGTGCTTAAGTTCTGCTGCAGCAAAGCCTTCAGTTTGAATGTATGAAACTTCCTTCAACTTAAGTGCAGCTTCAAGAGCAACAGCGTAGTCAATGCCACGGCCAATGTAGAATGCATTTCTTGATTTAATCAAGTAGTCGTCTGCAAGCTTCTTGAGCTTTTCCTTACCATCAACGATTTGTTGGATACCTTCTGCAGCCATTGCCAAATCTTGACGCAAGTTCCAATCCTTAGCTTCTTGCTTGCCTAATTTTTCACCAAGAGCCTTAGCAAGAACAGCTTGCAAAGCAATTTGAGCGGTATAAGCCTTAGTTGAAGCAACGGCAATTTCAGGACCTGCACCTAAAAGCATAGTATAGGTAGCTTCACGAGAAAGAGTTGAACCTTCTACATTAGTCATAGTTAAGCTTGGAATGCTACGCTTATTAACTTCCTTCAATACAACACGTGAGTCAGCAGTTTCACCTGATTGAGTCAAGAAGATGAAGAATGGGTGCTTGCTCATCATTGGGAAGTGGTAACCAGCTTCTGAAGCCAAACCAACTTCAGTTGGGATGCCAGTGTAGTGTTCAAAAATAGTCTTACCAATTAAACCTGCGTGGTAACTAGTACCAGCGGCAAAGATGTATAAGCGATCAGCCTTAGAAATAGCATCAAGAATATCTTGATCAACCTTTGGTTCACCATTGTCATCAAGGTAGTTTTGTGACATGTGACGCATTACGCCAGGTTGTTCATCGATTTCCTTAAGCATGTAGAATTCGTAAGCACCCTTTGAAGCTGCGTTTGGATCAATGTTCAAGACGTGAGGTTCACGATCAACCTTTTTACCATCAACAGTTTCAATGGTGTAAGAATCCTTAGTAATGTCACCAACATCCCCATCGTGTAAGTCAACGAAAGTCTTGGTTTGATCCATTACAGAAATAGCATCTGAAGCAATGATGTTAAAGCCGTCGCCGATACCAAGCATCATTGGTGACTTGTTCTTAGCGATGAAAACATGATCTGGTTCAGTATTATCTACAAGCAAGAATGCGTATGAACCCTTAACAAGCTTCAAAGCTTCCTTAAATGCTGAAAATCCGTCCAAGTTCTTATCACGAGCAATCTTGCCGATTAATTGAACAACTACTTCAGTATCAGTATCTGAATGGAAGTGTACGCCTTGCAAGTACTTTTCCTTCAATTCAGCGAAGTTTTCAATCACACCGTTGTGAACTAAGTAGAAACGCTTAGTTTCATCAAAATGAGGGTGAGCATTGTCAACAGTTGGCTTACCATGAGTAGCCCAACGAGTGTGACCAATACCAACTAAACCCTGTTCATCTAGAGTTAATTTTTCTTTTAAGTTTGAAATACGACCAACAGCCTTGGTTAAATATTCATGACCATTCAAATCATTCAAGTAAATACCAGCTGAATCATAGCCACGGTATTCCAAATTAGTTAATCCGCTTAAAATAATTTCTCTTGCTGGTTTACCAACAACCCCAACAATTCCACACATAAATTTTTCTCCCTTGGTCTAGTTCACTTTTTGTCAGTGGACTAGTTTGATTTCATTGTTACAGTAGCAATAATATTATTTTTTACCAAAGCGGTCAAGTGATTATTATCGAAATTGGTATAATCGATTTTAAAGCAAAAAAACAGCGGTCAGTTTTAATATACTGATCGCTGTTTTGAATATTTAAAATCTAATTACTTAGTCTTAATATCTTTACCTTCAAAGCTGTCTCTCATCAATTGAGCAATTTGACTAATTAATGGAGCAACTGGATTAGTTACAGTGTTTTGGTCACCGTAAGCTTCAACAGCTAATTGGTCAACCTTCTTGTTAAATTCATTTTCATCAACACCGTAATCCTTGTAGGCCATCTTGATACCAACTGATTGAGCCAAGTCGATAATCTTTTGAACTAATTCTTCAATCAATTCAGCATCACTTGAGCCAGTCAAACCGATAGCTCTAGCAATTTCTGCGTAGTCCTTGTCAGCACGGTAAACTGAGTAATGAGGCCACATAGCAAGTTTTTCTGGACGCTTTGAGTTGAAGCGAATAACTTGTGGCAAAGCAATAGCGTCACTTACACCACTTGGAATACCAAAGGTTGAACCTACAGTGTGAGCAATTGAGTGTTCCAAACCAAGGAATGCGTTTGAGTAAGCCATACCTGCGATAGTAGCTGCATCATGCATTCTCTTTCTAGCATCAAGGTTGCCATCGTAAGAATTCTTTAAGTTAGCAAAGATAGTCTTGATAGCTTCAAGTGACCAACCACGAGTAAAGTCAGTAGCCATAGTTGAAACATAACTCTCAATAGCGTGACCTAAAGCTTCAAAGCCTGACCATGCAATTAAACGCTTGGGCAAGGTTTGAACAAATTGATCATCAACAATTGATACATCTGGAGTTAATGCGTAGTCACAAAGAGTGTGCTTAATGCCAGTCTTAGCATCGCTAATGACGGCAATTGGTGAAACTTCTGAACCAGTACCTGAAGTAGTTGGAATACATACAAGTTGAACGCCGTTAATCTTTGGGAAGCGAACTACTCTTTTTCTGATGTCCAAAAACTTTTGGTAAGCTTCCTCAAACTTCATTTCTGGATTTTCGTAGAATAAACGCATTACCTTAGCAGCGTCCATTACTGAACCACCACCGATGGCAATAACAACATCTGGCTTGAAGATGTTCATTCTGTGAACACCATCTTTAATAACGTCGGTGCTTGGATCAAGCGTTACAGCCTTGAAGACTTCGTATTCTTTTTGACCACGACGCTTAGAAATAATGTCAGTAATTTCGTCAGCAAAGCCTTGGTCAGCTACGCCTTCGTCAGTTACGATGAAGAAACGGTTAACGTTTGGCATATGACGCAAGTAGTTAGCAGCATTGTGTTCGAAGTAAGTCTTTGATGGGACTTTTACCCATTGCATGTTGTCACGGCGCATTGCAACAGTTTTGATGTTAAGCAAGTCTCTGGCACCAATGTTGTGTGAGAATGTGTTAGCACCGTATGAACCAGTACCTAAAGTAAGTGATGGCAACATGTTGTTGTAAAGGTCACCAATACCACCGAGGGCAGCTGGTGAGTTTACTAAGATACGACAAGCATCCATCTTCATAGCAAATTCATCAATTATCTTCTTGTCGCTTGAGTGAAGACCAGCGGTGTGACCACGGCCACCATAGTTAAGAAGTTCAGTACAAATTCTAAATGCATCATCATGATCTTTTGCACGGTATAAAGTAAATACTGGTGAAAGCTTTTCAGCTGAAAGTGGGAATTTTCTACCAACGCCCTTGTATTCAGCAACGATTACCTTAGTTGTCTTTGGAACATCAACGCCACAAAGCTTAGCAATTTCGTATGCTGACTTACCAGCTACAGGACCAGCAACAGTACCACGTCTTGGATCAATGAAGTGTTCCTCAAACTTCTTGATTTCTTCCTTATTTAAGAAGTAGCAATTCCACTTCTTGAATTCTTCCTTAACACGGTCATAGATTTCAGTATCTACAACAACTGAGTTCTCTGAAGCACAAACCATACCATTATCGAAGTTCTTTGACAAAACAATGTCATAAACAGCACGGTCAATGTTAGCAGTCTTTTCAATATATGAAGGACCATTACCAGGACCAACACCGATAGCTGGCTTACCTGATGAATAAGCAGCCTTAACCATACCTGGACCACCAGTAGCCAAAATAGTTTGAACGCCTGGGTTATTCATCAAATCAGTAGTAGCATCTAAGCTTGGCTCTTCAATCCATTGAACTGCATCTGCTGGAGCACCAGCGGCAACAGCAGCAGCACGAATAATCTTACCAGTTTCTACACAACACTTTTGAGCTTGTGGGTGGAAGCCGAAAATAATAGTATTTCTAGTCTTTAAAGCAAGCATAGATTTGAAGATAACAGTTGAAGTTGGGTTTGTTACTGGAGTAACACCAGCGATAACACCCTTAGGTTCAGCAATCTTGGTTAAACCTAATTCTTTATCTTCTTCAATTACACCAACAGTTTTTTCGTGACGCAAACTGTTCCAAATATTTTCACTAGCGTACATGTTCTTGGTAGTCTTGTCTTCTACCACACCACGCTTAGTTTCTTCAACAGCCATCTTAGCTAGTGGGTAAGCATTTTGTTCACCTGCAGTAGCAACTGCTTCACAGATCTTATCAACTTGTTCTTGTGTGAAGTTGGCCATTTCATCTAAAGCAACATGTGATCTTTTTACTAAATTATCAACCATGTCGTAAATTTGCTTTTTCTTCTCTTCCTCTGTTTGAGTCTCTTTTGGTTGTGTCTTAGCCATTATTTTATTACCTCTAAGATCTACTAATTCTTGTGAACTAATTTACAATGTCAACTATAGCACAATAAAATTAAAAGTAAACGCCCTAATTTTGGTGATTCACTAGTGAACAAGCGTAAAAAATCACCCTAAAATTTACTATTCAGCTAATGAAAACGGTTGCTATTTCGCCAGTTTGTGAATTAACAAACATATTAATTTGCATTATTTTTCTTAATTTTTTAAAGCTTTCCTATAATAACTGGTGCTCCATTGCAAAAATGATAAAATATTAAGTACATGTGATAAAATTGAGAATATGGGGGAAAATATATGAGTGAGAAAAAATCAGAGACTAGTTCTGGATATAAGAGAACCCTAAGCAATGCTCACATTCAATTAATTGCTTTAGGAGGAACAATCGGAACTGGTCTTTTTCTAGGTGTCGGTGACAGTATTCATAGGGCCGGGCCTAGCGTTATCTTGATCTATATCATCGTCGGTATCTTTCTATTCCTGCTCATGCGTGCATTGGGCGAATTGATTATGTCCGACCTCAACAAGCACACTTACATTGACTTTATTGAACAGTACCTTGGAAAAAATATTGGTTTTATTACCGGCTATCTGTACTGGCTTAGTTGGATTACTTTGGGAATGGCAGAAACTACTGCCTTAGGAATCTATTTCAAATACTGGTTCCCTACTTTAAAGCCTTGGATACCTGGCATAATTACCATCGTTGCCTTATTAATCATCAATTTAATCTCGGCACGTGTTTTTGGTAATTTGGAATTTAGTTTTGCTATTATCAAAATCATTACAATTGTTGCTTTTGTTTTATTAATTTTGTATCTATTAATTACAGGTGGCAAAACCAGTTTCGGACCTGTAGCTTTTGCTAATTTAGATGATCATGGCAGATTCTTCGCCAGTGGTCCACACGGATTTTTACAAGGATTCCAAATGGTAATCTTCAGTTTCATTGGGGTGGAATTGATCGGATTAACAGCGGCAGAAGTTCAAAATCCAGAAACTACATTAAAACGAGCAATCAATCAATTGCCAATTAGAATTATCCTATTCTATGTCATGGCAATTTTAGGAATTTTATTAGTAATTCCTTGGTCAAAGGTTTCTACTAATTCTAGTCCTTTTGTTCAAGCTTTAGGTGCAACCGGTATTCCCAATGCTAGTTCAATCATTAACTTCGTAGTAATTTCGGCAGCAGTCTCTTCCACTAACAGCTTTTTATACAGTGCTGGTCGACTTCTGTTCTCTGTTACTTACGACGGCAAAGGTAAATGGAATAAGGCTTTCGGTCACTTATCTAGAAGACAATTGCCTCAAAATGCATTAATTCTGTCTGCTTTGCTCATGGGATGTGCACCGGCTATCATCTTGGTTATTGGTGATCAAGCCTTTAACTTTATTTCTTCAACATCAACTAGTATGTTCCTGATCATTTGGTGTTTAATGGTTTTAACCCATATTTCATATAGAAGAAAAACACCAGCTGATCAATTAAATGACTTCAAGATGCCTGGTTTCCCTTATATTGATTATTTCATCCTACTTTTCTTCATCTTATTAATTATTTTGCTCTTAATTTTACCAAGCTATCGTATCTCGATGATCGTAGCTATCGTTACCTTCATCGTGCTTTACTTAATTTCTAAATTATGGAGCAATGAAAAAGCTGTTTAAAAATATAAGACGTGATGTTTCAAGCATCACGTCTTTTTTAGTCGATTTTTTTGATAACTTTAGCTGGCATCCCTGCCACTACCGTATTAGCAGGCACGTCTTTAGTAACCACGGCACCTGCAGCTACAACAGCATTTTCACCTACGGTTACACCAGGCAAAATGGTAGCCTTAGCACCGATCCAAGCATTCTTTTTAATAAGCACCGGCTTTAGTTCTAATTCTTTTCGATGATGAGGATCAAGCTGATGATTAACTGAAATTAAGTAGGCTCCAGAGCCAATTAACACATCATCTTCAATAGTAATACCGCCTAAGTCAACCATCATCACGTTTGCATTGATAAAAACACGTTCACCCAATTTAATATTGCGACCATAATCCGAATAAAACGGCAATCGAATCTCAGTTGTGTCAGCCACCGGATCGCCAATAATCTCGCTTACCAGCTGCTGCACTTCACAGCTACAATGACGCTGCGTATTTAAGTTTTGTAAAAGTCGTTGATTCTGTGAAATAATTTGCTGCATAATTTCTTGATTTTCCGCATTCATTTTATTGCCTTCCTTTTCTTGCTCATTTTTAGTTTAAAAGGTAAGCTAAACAATATAAAAAACTTATTTATTATCAGATTAGATAACTATTTTTTATGGTAAAAGAAAAATGGAATTAAGAGTATTAAATTATTTTGTCGCTACAGCACAAGAATTGAATATGACTCGAGCTGCACAAAAATTGTTGGTTTCACAACCTGCTTTATCGAGACAAATTGCTGATCTCGAGACGAACTGGGTGTTAAATTATTTAACCGGCAGCCACGTCATTTGACCTTAACATCTGCGGGACAATACTTATTTGAACAAGCCAAAGAAATTCTAGCCTTAACTGCTAAAACTAAGAGCAATTTACAATCTACAGCTATCATTAGTGGTGATTTAACTATCGCTGCAGGTGAAAGTATCGCTATGCAACGAATCATGAATATTTTAAGCAATATTATTCAAGATTATCCTACAGTTAAGGTTCATATTCTAAGTGGTGATTATGAATTTGCCAAAAAGAAATTAAATGTTGGTACGGTTGACTTCGCGGTGATCATCGGCAACTTGCCTTTATCCAACTATGCCTCTTTGCAACTCCCTGAGAAAGACACTTGGGGTGTGTTAATGACAAAGGATGATCCTCTAGCTAAAAAAGATCACATTACTGCTGCTGATTTAGCTGGCCTCAACGTTTTAAATTCACAACAGGCAGAGACCATGCATTTACTTTGATAGCTGGTTTTGCAATTACAAAGACCAGATCAATATCATTGGAACCTATAATTTAAGTTTCAACGGTACTTTATTAGTTAAAAATCACGCTACATTTTCATTAACTTTAGATAAATTAGCAGATGTTTCGGATGAATCCAACTTAACCTTCCGACCGATTTATCCAAAAATGACAGAATCGATTACCGTCATTTGGAAACATAGCACTAACCTTTCAGCTGTTGCTGAACTTTTCTTAAATCGTCTGCAAGCCTCGATAGCTGAAGACTAAAAAATAACCTAGTTCAATTCGAACTAGGTTATTTTCATACTTTTTTATTTTTTCTTACGAGTAAAACGCTGCTTAAGCTGTTGCCACATACTCAATGCTTTGCGCATATGATCAGCTGGCACATATTTTCTCATTGCACGTAAAACTTCTTTGGGCTCACGTGCTGCAAAAATAAATTTACCATTAGACTTTGTTCTAATTTCAAAACGAGGGATATATTTTCCCTTGAAGTGGATATCTGCAACTACATAAGTTACTTCCTTCCATGGAATTTGAACATAGTCTTCAACGTTTCGTTCATTATAAAATTCAAAAGCTCTATCGCCGATCATAATTTTGCCATATGATGCAATTCCTCTAAACCAGGTTGCATTAGCAGTAAGATCGACCTTTGTGTTAATTGATTTAGCCATTTATTAAAGAATGCCCCATACGTGGAAGAGAACACCAATAACAAAGATACCAATGATAATCCAAATTGGAGAAACTTTCTTCTTCAATAACCACATACATAAGAAGGTTAAAAGAAGACCAGCTAAACCTGGAATTAATTGGTTCAAGTTATCTTGCAAGGTAGTAACCTTAGTGCTTGATAATGCTTTACCATTACCCATATTCCATTGAGTAAGAGCTTCTTGAATACCTTTACCACCGGCAGGAAGTTTGTCCCATTCGATGTAACCACCCTTTTGAACAGGGGTCTTTGAAACAATAGGTGTAAACTTGATGTTTACCCAACGTTCAATCAAGGCGCCCAAAACGAACATACCCATCATTGAAGCACCACGGGTAACCTTTTGAAGCATACCACCTGACATGTCATTGGTGATAGCTGAACCAGCCTTGTAGCCAAATTCTTGTGTGTACCATAAGAAGGCAAGTCTGATGATGTTCCAGATAACGAAGAATAAGATAGGACCCATTACGTTACCTGAGATGGCCATTGATGCACCTAAGGCACCAACGATTGGACGAACAGTGTACCAAAAGACTGGGTCACCAACACCGGCCAAAGGTCCCATCATACCAACCTTAACACCTTGAATAGCATCGTCAGTAACTGGAGTACCATTAGCTTTATCTTCTTCCAAAGCTAAAGTAACACCGATAACTGGTGAAGCTAAGTATGGGTGAGTGTTAAAGAATACTAAGTGTCTTTGTAAAGCGGCAGACAAATCTTTCTTGTTAGGGTATAACTTTCTCAATGCAGGAATCATTGAGTAAGCCCAACCACCGTTCTGCATTCTTTCATAGTTCCATGAACCTTGAAGGAATTGTGAGTGCCACATAACGTTTAAACGATCATGCTTGGTTAATTTAATTTTCTTATCAGCCATTATTTAAATCCTCCTCTATGCGTTCATTTTAATAATCATCAATGATATCGCCGAGTGGATCGCCGGTACCAGCATCGTCAGAGTTGTTTGAACCTCCGCCGTTACCACCCTTAGCTTCAAGAGCTAAGTACATCAAAGCCATTGAAAGACCGATAGCACCAAGGGCGATCAAAGTTAAGTCCTTGATAGCAGCTAAAGCAAAACCAATTGCGAAGAATGGCCATACTTCCTTGCTTGCCATCATGTTGATAACCATTGCATAACCTACAGCAACAACCATGCCACCACCGATGGTCATACCATCTGATAACCATTGTGGCATCATTGCAAGCCAACCTCTAACAATACCTGATGGAATAGCCAGAAGAAGTGCAGCTGGGATAGCAATTCTCAAACCTTGCAAACATACAGCAATCCATTGCCATACGTTAATCATACGCCAACTACCCTTTTTAGCTTCAGCATCCATGATGTGAACGATAGCAGTTGAAATAGTACGTACAATCATAGTTAAGAACAAACCAGCAACAGCCAAAGGAATAGCAATACCAGTAGCAGTACCCATACCCTTAATTCCTTGACCACCTTCAACCAAAATAATAGCTGAAGCTACTGAAGCCAAAGCGGCATCTGGTGCAACAGCGGCACCAATGTTTGCCCAACCTAAGGCGATCATTTGTAATTGACCACCCAAAATAACACCTAAGTCCAAGTGACCGGTTACTAAACCGATCAAAGTACATGCAACTAATGGTTGGTGGAATTGCCATTCATCCAAGATACCTTCCATACCTGCAAGAAAGGCAACAAACACAACCAAAATCATTTGTATAGCGTTCATTTCTTTACTCCTAATTAATTATTTCTTTTGCTCGTTAAGTAAGGTTTGAGCTTTCTTCAAGATAGCATCCATATTGCCTGCTTGATCTGAAGGAACCTTTCTAACATCAAACTTAACGCCCATCTTTTCGAGTTCGTGGAAAGTGTCAACATCTTTTTGGTTCATAGACAAAACGTTGTTTGCGTTAACGTCGCCGTCTTTATATGACATTGAACCAACGTTGATTTCTTTAAGATCAATACCACCCTTGATAGCTCTCAAAACATCTTCTGGATTTTCAAACAAAAGAAGTGCATGAGTATTACCAAATCTTGGGTCCTTATCAATTTCTTCCATCTTCTTAAGTGGAACAACATGAGCCTTCACACCTGCTGGAGCTGCTTCACGAATCATGCTCTTACGCAAATCGTCCTTAGCAACACTATCTGAAACAACGATTACTCGATCTGGCTTCATTGCTGGAATCCAACCAGTAGCAACCTGACCGTGAAGTAAACGTGAGTCAATTCTGGCCAAAACATATTTAATGTGGCCATCGCCAATCACAGTCCCCTCTGGGATTGACTTACCATTGCCGTTGCCGCCCTTTGTGTCTGCCTTAGCTGCTGGTGCAGCTGTCTTAGGCATCAAATCAGATGGCTTAGTCTTAATACCATCTTTTGCGGGTTCTACGACTGAAGTTGCAATGTGATGTGCAGTAGCATTAGCATCCATCATTCTTTCAGTTAATGCTTGTACAACCATTGGTAAATTCATACCAGCTACAATTGCCCATTTATCATGCTTTTCAGCAAGACCATTTGCTTGGTTAAATGGTGTACCACCCCACAAGTCAACCAAGAATAGAACTTCATCTTGGTTTTCAAATGAAGCAATTGCTTTTTCCATTTTGCCACGAATATCGTCTGGACCTTCACTAGGCTTCAAGATAACGTGGGCAAAATCTTTTTGTTCACCGAAAAGCATTTGCGCAGATTGTGCAATACCATCGGCAAAGCCACCATGGCTGGCTAAAACAATTCCTACCATGTAATTTCCTCCTCTAGATCAGAAAAATGAATCCGCTTTTATTATACGATAAATTACTTCTTTTACAAAGCACTTTCCGAAAATAATTTCTTCTAATTGAAATTATTTTCAAATTCATTAGCTACTAGGGCCAAACGTTACATGGATTTAAATTATTATGATGCCATCAAAATTAAAGATATCGCCAATTTTCTAAATGTGAATGTAAATTATCTAAGTTCTGCTTTGTTCTGCTTTTAAGGAAGAATTTAATTTATCGCCAAAACAATATTTGATGAAATTAAAAATCAGAAAAGCAAAAAATTACTATCTACCACCAACAACACAATTACTGTGGTTGCAAACTCAGTAGGTTTTAATGATTCATTAGCCTTTTCTAAAGTATTTAAACAATATACTCAATCTTCACCATCATCGTATCGAAAACAGGCGACTGAAACTCATTTATCAAATTAAATAAAAAAGGAGATCATGAAAGAACATGATCTCCTTTTTTAGTATTAACTACCTTTTAAACACAAAAAGAAGGAAGCCAAGCTTCCTTCTCTTCCCTTGCTCCGGCTGTCAGACTCGAACTGACGACATCTTGATTAACAGTCAAGCGCTCTACCAACTGAGCTAAGCCGGAATATTAAAAAAGAGCACGGCAGCTTCCTTTCCTCGCAGGCAGTTGCCCACCAACTACTTTCGGCGTTAAGAAGCTTAACTTCTGTGTTCGGCATGGGAACAGGTGTATCCTTCTTGCTTTCGCCACCGTACTCTTTTGAGCTACTACGCTCAAAACTAAACATAATCTTTCGCAAAAAACCTTCTTCTGATTGCTTGGCCTTTGGTCAAGTCCTCGACTGATTAGTACTGGTCCGCTCCATTCTTCACAGAACTTCCACTCCCAGCCTATCTACCTCATCGTCTTTGAGGTGTCTTACTGCTTGCGCAAAGGAAATCTCATCTTGAGGGGGGCTTCGCACTTAGATGCTTTCAGCGCTTATCCCTTCCGCACATAGCTACCCAGCGATGCTCCTGGCGGAACAACTGGTACACCAGCGGTGCGTCCATCCCGGTCCTCTCGTACTAAGGACAGCTCCTCTCAAATTTCCTACGCCCACGACGGATAGGGACCGAACTGTCTCACGACGTTCTGAACCCAGCTCGCGTGCCGCTTTAATGGGCGAACAGCCCAACCCTTGGGACCGACTACAGCCCCAGGATGCGACGAGCCGACATCGAGGTGCCAAACCTCCCCGTCGATGTGAACTCTTGGGGGAGATAAGCCTGTTATCCCCAGGGTAGCTTTTATCCGTTGAGTGATGGCCCTTCCATGCGGTACCACCAGATCACTAAGTCCTAGTTTCCTACCTGCTCGAGCTGTTTCTCTCGCAGTCAAGCTCCCTTATACCTTTACACTCTGCGAATGATTTCCAACCATTCTGAGGGAACCTTTGAGCGCCTCCGTTACACTTTAGGAGGCGACCGCCCCAGTCAAACTGCCCACCTGACACTGTCCCTGGCCTGGCTTACAGGTCGAGGTTAGAGCATCCTTCAAACAAGGGTAGTATCCCAACATTGCCTCCAGCAAAACTAGCGTCCTGCTTTCCTTGGCTCCTACCTATCCTGTACATGTTTAAAAGATACTCAATATCAAGCTACAGTGAAGCTCCATGGGGTCTTTCCGTCCTGTCGCGGGTAACCCGCATCTTCACGGGTATTATAATTTCACCGAGTCTCTCGTTGAGACAGTGCCCAAATCATTACACCTTTCGTGCAGGTCGGAACTTACCCGACAAGGAATTTCGCTACCTTAGGACCGTTATAGTTACGGCCGCCGTTTACTGGGGCTTCAATTCAAACCTTCGCTTGCGCTAAGCTCTCCTCTTAACCTTCCAGCACCGGGCAGGTGTCAGCCTCTATACGTCATCTTACGATTTTGCAGAGACCTGTGTTTTTGATAAACAGTTGTTTGGGCCTATTCACTGCGGCTAACCATTCTCATGGCCAGCACCCCTTCTTCCGAAGTTACGGGGTCATTTTGCCGAGTTCCTTAACGAGAGTTCTCTCGCTCACCTTAGTGTTCTCCACTCGACTACCTGTGTCGGTTTGCGGTACGGGTATGTTCTCTCTGGCTAGAAGCTTTTCTTGGCAGTGTGACTACCACACCTTCGCTACTTTTATTTCGCTCCTCATCACGACTCGTGTTGCTGGTTAGAAGCATTTGACTCTTAACCGCACTTGTCGCTTGAACATCGTTCCATCGCGATGCGTGCTTCACCTCCTGCGTCCCTCCTTCGCTCTTAACGATTGAACACAGTACAGGAATCTCTACCTGTTATCCATCGACTACGCCTTTCGGCCTTGCCTTAGGTCCCGACTTACCCTGGGCGGACGAGCCTGCCCCAGGAAACCTTAGTCTTTCGGCGGATAGGATTCTCACCTATCTTTCGCTACTCATACCGGCATTCTCACTTCTAAGCGCTCCAATTATCCTCTCGGTTAACCTTCGCCGCACTTAGAACGCTCTCCTACCACGTACTTACGTACATCCACAGTTTCGGTACTATGCTTAGCCCCGGTAAATTTTCGGCGCAGCGTCACTCGACTAGTGAGCTATTACGCACTCTTTGAATGATGGCTGCTTCTGAGCCAACGTCCTAGTTGTCTGCGCAACTCCACATCCTTTTCCACTTAGCATAGATTTTGGGACCTTAACTGGTGATCTGGGCTGTTTCCCTTTCGACTACGGATCTTATCACTCGCAGTCTGACTCCCGTGTATGGATATCTGGAATTCGCAGTTTATCTGGATTCAGTAACCCCTGACGGGCCCCTAGTCCAAACAGAGCTCTACCTCCATTATCCTCTCCACGAGGCTAGCCCTAAAGCTATTTCGGAGAGAACCAGCTATCTCCAAGTTCGTTTGGAATTTCACCGCTACCCACAACTCATCCCCGCAATTTTTAACTTACGTGGGTTCGGCCCTCCAGCGCGTTTTACCACGCCTTCAGCCTGGTCATGGGTAGGTCACTTGGTTTCGGGTCTACGTCACCTAACTTCTCGCCCTATTCAGACTCGCTTTCGCTCCGGCTCCGTCTTTTCTGACTTAACCTCGCTAGATAACGTAACTCGCCGGTTCATTCTACAAAAGGCACGCCATTGCACTTTAATGTGCTTTGACTACTTGTAGACACACGGTTTCAGGTTCTATTTCACTCCCCTTCCGGGGTTCTTTTCACCTTTCCCTCACGGTACTGGTTCACTATCGGTCACTAATTAGTATTTAGCCTTGCGAGATGGTCCTCGCGGTTTCAACCGGGATTTCTCGTGTCCCGGCCTACTCAGGATTCTGCTAGGCGCGCTTGCAATTTCGCTTACGGGGCTCTCACCCTCTCTGGCTTACCTTCCCAGATAATTCTGCTATCGCTCACGCTGCCACGTCGCAGTCCTACAACCCCAAATGATAAATCACTTGGTTTGGGCTCTTTCCTCTTCGCTCGCCGCTACTAAGGAAATCGATTTTTCTTTCTCTTCCTGCAGCTACTTAGATGTTTCAGTTCACTGCGTATTCCTTTGATTGACTATCTATTCATCAACCAATAATGCATCGCTGCATTGGGTTCCCCCATTCGGACATCTCCGGATCACTGCGTACTTACCGCTCCCCGAAGCTTTTCGTAGTTCGTCACGTCCTTCATCGGCTTTTAGTGCCTAGGCATTCACCGTGCGCCCTTTTCTACTTGACCTTACTCAAGAATTCTCTTCTCGGTCGCCTTACAATCTGTTCTCTTTGATTTTCTCGGTTTTTTACTTGGATTATATTCAGTTTTCAATGTACTAGCTCTTTGAGGTACTACCCTCAAAACTAAACAAAGTTTCTCAGTGTGCTTCCGCTTGCTTTTGTGACTTCTCTTAGTATCTCTACTCTCCATCACTTCAGCTTCCTTAGAAAGGAGGTGATCCAGCCGCAGGTTCTCCTACGGCTACCTTGTTACGACTTCACCCCAGTCATCTGCCCTGCCTTAGACGGCTCCTTCCCGAAGGTTAGGCCACCGGCTTTGGGCATTGCAGACTTCCATGGTGTGACGGGCGGTGTGTACAAGGCCCGGGAACGTATTCACCGCGGCGTTCTGATCCGCGATTACTAGCGATTCCAGCTTCGTGCAGTCGAGTTGCAGACTGCAGTCCGAACTGAGAACAGCTTTCAGAGATTCGCTTGCCTTCGCAGGCTCGCTTCTCGTTGTACTGCCCATTGTAGCACGTGTGTAGCCCAGGTCATAAGGGGCATGATGACTTGACGTCATCCCCACCTTCCTCCGGTTTGTCACCGGCAGTCTCATTAGAGTGCCCAACTTAATGCTGGCAACTAATAATAAGGGTTGCGCTCGTTGCGGGACTTAACCCAACATCTCACGACACGAGCTGACGACAGCCATGCACCACCTGTCTTAGCGTCCCCGAAGGGAACTCCTAATCTCTTAGGATGGCACTAGATGTCAAGACCTGGTAAGGTTCTTCGCGTTGCTTCGAATTAAACCACATGCTCCACCGCTTGTGCGGGCCCCCGTCAATTCCTTTGAGTTTCAACCTTGCGGTCGTACTCCCCAGGCGGAGTGCTTAATGCGTTAGCTGCAGCACTGAGAGGCGGAAACCTCCCAACACTTAGCACTCATCGTTTACGGCATGGACTACCAGGGTATCTAATCCTGTTCGCTACCCATGCTTTCGAGCCTCAGCGTCAGTTGCAGACCAGAGAGCCGCCTTCGCCACTGGTGTTCTTCCATATATCTACGCATTCCACCGCTACACATGGAGTTCCACTCTCCTCTTCTGCACTCAAGAAAAACAGTTTCCGATGCAATTCCTCGGTTAAGCCGAGGGCTTTCACATCAGACTTATTCTTCCGCCTGCGCTCGCTTTACGCCCAATAAATCCGGACAACGCTTGCCACCTACGTATTACCGCGGCTGCTGGCACGTAGTTAGCCGTGACTTTCTGGTTGATTACCGTCAAATAAAGGCCAGTTACTACCTCTATCCTTCTTCACCAACAACAGAGCTTTACGATCCGAAAACCTTCTTCACTCACGCGGCGTTGCTCCATCAGACTTGCGTCCATTGTGGAAGATTCCCTACTGCTGCCTCCCGTAGGAGTTTGGGCCGTGTCTCAGTCCCAATGTGGCCGTTCAGTCTCTCAACTCGGCTATGCATCATTGCCTTGGTAAGCCGTTACCTTACCAACTAGCTAATGCACCGCGGGGCCATCCCATAGCGACAGCTTACGCCGCCTTTTATAAGCTGATCATGCGATCTGCTTTATTATCCGGTATTAGCACCTGTTTCCAAGTGGTATCCTAGACTATGGGGCAGGTTCCCCACGTGTTACTCACCCATCCGCCGCTCGCGTCCCCAGCGTCATTACCGAAGTAAATCTGCTGGTTCTGCTCGCTCGACTTGCATGTATTAGGCACGCCGCCAGCGTTCGTCCTGAGCCAGGATCAAACTCTCATTTTGAAATTTAAGTTTGAATGATTGCTCATTCGATTATTTAAGATCTTTGTCTCAAATTTATTGCTTGCGAATTGACTTCGCTTCTTGTTTGGGTTTTTACACCCGCACACTTTTAGCGAAACTTTGTTCAGTTTTCAAAGTACTACCTCCGTCTGGCTGAACCAAACGGCTTTTATATTTTATCAAATTCATAATTCTTTGTCAAGAACTTTTTGAATTTGTTTTTTTGCCGCTCAAGCTCTCGCCTGACGACATTTAAATATATTACACGGTCTATCCCTATTCGTCAAATCTCGTATTTTGTTCGAATTAAGAACGAAACGCTAGGCAGCGTTGTAACAATTACCATTTTTATTGTCTTACATATATATCATATATCCTGTTAATTTTGCCAACTAGCAAGTAGATAGTTCGCTTTTCGCTGTATTTTGGTTCAAAAATTACTGAAATTTTTTCAAAAAAATTTTGTTTTTTTGCATTTTTAATATTTTTAGACAAACGAAAAGGCCTAAGAACGCTAATTCTTAAGCCTTTTTCTTCATTATTATTTTTTATTAAATCAAACCTGATTCTTTAGTAATCTTCTTCATACCATTCATGTATGGTACAAGAACAGCAGGAACAGTTACAGAACCATCTTCGTTTTGGTAGTTTTCCAAAATTGCAGCTACTGCTCTACCTACGGCTAAACCAGAACCATTTAAAGTATGAGCTAAGTGAAGCTTGCCATCTTCGTCACGGTAACGAATTTGTGCACGACGAGCTTGAAAGTCAGTACAGTTAGAACAACTTGAAATTTCACGGTACTTGTCTTGTGCAGGCATCCAAACTTCAAGATCGTAAGTCTTAGCACTAGTAAAACTTGCATCCCCAGTTGACAAAGCGACTACGTGATATGGCAAACCTAACTTTTGCAATAAGTGTTCAGCATTGTGGGTCAACTTTTCAAGTTCATCCCATGATTCATCTGGCTTACATACCTTAACCATTTCAACTTTGCGGAATTCGTGCATTCTAATCAAACCACGAGTATCACGACCTGCTGAACCTGCTTCACTTCTAAATGCTGGTGATAAAGCAGTTACGTTGATTGGTAACTTGTTTTCATGAATAATTTCATTTCTGAAGTAGTTTACCAAAGGAACTTCAGCAGTTGGAATCAAAGTCAAGTCACGTGGCTTATCTGGATCGTCGTTATCTACGATAGTATAAACATCTTCGTGGAACTTAGGGAATTGTCCAGTACCTTGCATTGATGCATCGTTAACAAGGTATGGTGGAATAACTTCGGTATAGCCATCCTTAGTGTTTTCATCAAGGAAGAAGTTAAAGACAGCACGTTCCAAAAGCGCACCTGCACCAATGTAGTAAACAAAACGTGCACCTGAAACTTTAGAAGCACGATCCCAGTCTAAAATACCAAGGTCAGTACCAATGTCCCAGTGAGCCTTTGGCTTAAAGTCAAACTTAGTTGGTTCATTCCATTTACGAACTTCTTCATTGTAGCTATCATCAGGGCCGATTGGATCTGAATCTGCTGGGAAGTTAGGTAATCTAAGCAAAATGTAGTTTTGCTTTTCAGTCAATTCAGCGACTTCTTTATCTAAGTCTTTGATTTCCTTACCTACTTCACGCATAGCTTGAATAGCATCACTTGCGTCTTCCTTATTGCGCTTCTTTTCAGCAATTTGCTTAGAAACGTCATTACGCTTAGCCTTTAATTGTTCACTCTTGGTTAAATCCTTACGACGCTTAGCATCGATTTCAACCAATTCATCCAATTCTTCTGGCTTGATGCCACGTGTAGCTAACTTTTTCTTTGACCAATCGAGATTCTCACGAATCACCTTAATATCAAGCATTAAAAACCTCCATAATACAAAAAAGAGCCGACTCATCCCTTGCTTGGGACGAATCGGCTCTTGCACAGCTTCGCGGTACCACCCATCTTCAGTCTGATATAGACTGCACCTCTTAACAGACGAATAACGACGCCAAACCGTGCAACTATTAATTGCCCATCTTAACGAAATCTGGAAACGACATCCATTCACTCGCACCAACCGTGAACTCTCTGAAGTAGTCTTAAGATTTCATGTTTGCGTCTATTTTAAGCCATTCTGCTTGTTTGAGCAAATAATATTTTTCTTGATACGAAAAAAGTGTACTAATTTGGGAATAATCTACGGTATAAACATACTGAAAACCTAATTTTTTCAATAATTTCTGCGATTTTTCATTATTTACAAAAGTTCCTGCCCAAATTTCTTTTTGACGCTTCTTTTTAAAAGCATAATTCAAAATTAAACGGAGCGCTTCAGTCATATAGCCATGGCCTTCAAATACTTGATCTAGCAAAAAGCCTACTTCTTTTGTTTTTAACAAGCCACTTTGTTCATCTAAACCGCGTTCATATAGTTCAATCAAGCCAATTGTCTGATCATTTTGTCGCAGACAAATAATATAACTCTCTGGACGTGCCATGTATTGCTGGACGCCGCGGCGAGCCTCATCTATATTTTGGTAATTTTCAAAAGCAGCTAAATTATGGTAGCGAGCATTCTTTCCCCACTTCAATAGCTGTTCTGCATCTTTTTCTTCAAATCTTCTTAAATATATTCTTTTTGATTCTAGCATTATTTACCCATCAACTTCAGAAGCCATTCGGCACCGTACTGCAAGCCAAAGCTGTAAGCAATAATTGTCCATGGCTTACATAAAATAATTATCCAAAAGTAAGTCCAAAACTTCATCTTGGTTAAGCCGGCAAGCAAACAAAGCACATCATCAGGCGCAGCAGGCGCAACAATACAGATGGCGAAAAACCAATTAAACTTCTTTTGATTCTCGGTCCACTTCATATATTTGTCCAGCGTTTTTTCTGAAACAATGTGCAAAATAAATGAACGCCCATAATGCCTAGCCAAAAAGAAGTTGATAATTGAGCCGATGCAAATTCCGACGTAATTATAGATGAATCCGGCGACTGGTCCAAAAAAGACCACCCCACCTAACAAAGAAACACCACCTGGAATAATTGGGATTACTACCTGGACAATCTGGATCAATACGAAAATGATTGGCCCAACGATTTGTTTATTGGCTAAATAAGCGCGCATCTTCGTTTGATCAGTAAATATCCCTAATTGATACCAATAAATAACCAACAAAATAATTACTAATCCACAGACCACCGTCGCAATATTGATTAGTTTACGACTGGCCTTAGCTGACAAATGATGCATCTTTTTCGCCTTCTTTCATAAATTTAATACACTAATTCTATCAAAAAACTTAGCAAGTCTTTATTAACTTATCTGCTTTTTAGTTAATATATAATATTCTTAACAGTAGAAATGAAAGGAACACAGATTATGGTAGTCATTAAAAATAATATTATTTATGACGAGAATAAAGAACTAGGAGCTGATATCTACTATCCAAATGATACAACTTCTGAGACTAAAATTTTAATCTTTTGGCATGGTGGCGGCTGGCTTCGCGGAGACAAAAAAGACGTTAAAAAAGTAGGCGTAGATTTTGCTAATGCCGGATTCATGACTTTTATCCCTAACTACAGCTTAGCTCCAGCAAACCATTTTCCAGCTGCTCATGATGATGCACTTCATTTTGTCGAGTGGCTGTTAAATTCCGATTATACCGATCATGATGACATCAAGAATATCGTTCAAATCGGTGCCAGCGTTGGTGGCACAATGGCTTTATACGTGGCCGGTAAGTACGGTTTTCCAACTGTAACTTGGTCTGCCCCTGTTGAATATGCCAACTGGATTAAGCAGCATCAAGATGTTAATGCATCCCCACAAGCCAAGCAAGACTTCGGCATCACTGATTCTGCACAAATCAGAGCATCCTTTTACAAGTACTTCACTCTAGCTTATGCCGGCTCAGAAAAAGCTGATGTTTTACAAAAGCTTGATGCTCAATCATATGATTTTTCTAAATTGGGCAAATTAATGATGCTTAACTCTACTGATGAACTAACACCGTTATCCACTACACTAGATTTTATTAAATTCTTAGCTAAAGAAAATCACGGCGTGCAATTATTAGTAATTCCAGGACACGGCCACGCTATGGATTATAGTCAGGATTATATTGATGAATCCCTGGACTTTTTATATCAAACAATTAAGAGACAAAAACAGTGATTATCGATATCAAAAAATTCGTTCAAATACGTAAAAAACAGAAACTATCGCAAACGGAACTTTGTGATGGTATCTGTACACAATCAACTTTAGGTAAATTTGAAAATAACGGTCAAGTACCCTCCTTAAAAATTCTTAATTAGCTATGCGATCGCTTGCATATCGAAGTTGGCGATATTATTAATTGCAGTGATGAGCAACGAATTGCTCATCTGCTATTTGATGCAGACTTTTCATTTATTAATTATTACTACACAAAAATCTTGAACTTGCTGTCTGAAGTTAACGAAGATACTCTCAAACGTAAAACAGATCAGGTGCACTATCAATTTTTACGAGGACAATACGCACTTAAAAGCGACCGCAATGAAATGAGTGCCTTGTTTTATTTCAATAATATTTTGACAACTAAAGATTTGCCTAAAAACGATATCTATCGTTTGCTCGCACTCAATGGCTGCAGTCAGATTTATGCTAAGCAAGGTGAGACGAAAAAGGCAGAGCATTATTACAGCCAAGTTCTCAAAAATATTAAAGACGTTGAAATCAACAACCCACTTACAACCTTGCATGCTCTAGCTATTTTATGCGATGCTAGTGAATTTTATGGTCAACGCGAAATGTACAAAGAATCCAATTCACTTTTGCGTTACGCCTACAAGATCGGTACTGAAAAGCATGTCATCTTTTACATGGCTCGCATTCTCCTGCAGCAAGGCATTAATGACATAGCGCAAAATAAAGATAAAACAATTATTAGTCAGCACTTGCATGATGCCTGTGCGTTTGCTCGTATCAACCGCAATCGCATCACCTTGAACAAGGCTCGAAAACTGCTTAAACAATTAAATGAATGAAAATAGCTGTGTTTTATTTGCAAACGCTTTATAATATAAGCATAACTTTATAGAGATAAAACTTACTGAACGGGGGAAAGAAATTGTCCAAATATCAATCAATTAATCCATACACCAACGAAGAATTCGCTAGCTATAATAATCCAACATCCCAACAAATCGATGAGGCAATCAATTTAGCGCACATGCTATATAAAAAATTGCGTCATGAAGATCCAAGCAGTCGTGCAGAACTTTTGCACAAAATTGCAGATGCCTTTCGTGAGCATGAAGATGAATTAGCTAAAATGATGACCCTAGAGATGGGAAAATTATTGCGTGAATCAAAAGAAGAAGTTGAATTATGTGCTTCTATTTGTGATTATTACGCAGAAAATGGTGCAGCAATGTTAAAACCTACGCCTATTAAAAGCAAATTGGGCGATGCTTATTACTTAAAGCAA
Source organism: Lactobacillus helveticus (assembly GCF_046109915.1). Taxonomy (NCBI): domain Bacteria; kingdom Bacillati; phylum Bacillota; class Bacilli; order Lactobacillales; family Lactobacillaceae; genus Lactobacillus; species Lactobacillus helveticus. The sequence goes on from NZ_CP151471.1 coordinate 1,246,339, forward strand.
TCCACAGGTGTAATCATGGCTTGCGAACCATGGAACTTCCCACTCTATCAAGTAGTTCGCGTATTTGCGCCTAACTTCATCGTAGGTAATCCTGTTTTGCTTAAGCACGCTCACAACGTACCAGGTTCAGCAGCCTTAATCGCTAAAATTATCAAGAGATCTGGAGCACCTGAAGGCTGTCTGCTCAATCTTTACCTCAGCTATGACCAATTAGCAGACGTTATTGCTGATCCACGGATTCAAGGCGTGGCATTAACCGGATCAGAGCGTGGCGGTAGTTCTGTTGCTGAAGCTGCTGGTAAAAATCTAAAGAAGTCTACCATGGAACTTGGCGGCAATGATGCCTTTATAGTATTAGACGATGCCGATCCGCAATTATTGCGCAACGTTTTAAACGATGCCAGAACCTATAACGGTGGACAGGTATGTACTTCATCTAAGCGAATTATTGTCGAAAAATCACGTTATGACGAAGTTTTGCATGAACTTAGAAACGTCTTCTCAGAGTTAAAGGCTGGTGATCCGCTTGAAGCAGATACTACTTTGCCACCAATGAACTCAGAAAGAGCTAAAGAGAAATTAGAAAAACAAGTTCAAGCAGCAACTGAGGCAGGAGCTAAAGTCTTCTATCAATATCCTGAAATTGATTCCAAAGGTGCATTCTTTAGACCTACAGTTTTAACTAATATTGATAAAAACAACCCAATCTTCGATGAAGAACTCTTTGGACCAGTCGCTGAAGTCTATGTGGTTCAAGATGACGATGAAGCTATTCAATTAGCTAACGATTCAAGCTATGGCCTTGGTTCATCAGTTATTAGCCGTGATATTGATCGCGCTAAAAAGGTTGCCGCACAAATTGAAACGGGAATGACAGTCATCAACGGCCGCTGGATCACCTCAGGTGAACTTCCATTTGGCGGAGTTAAGAAATCCGGCTATGGCCGTGAATTAAGCGACTTAGGCATGATGGCATTTGTTAACGAACATCTAGTTATTGATGTTACTAAAAATAATCAATAATTGACTATACGAAAAAAGGAGCAGATTTGCTCCTTTTTTATGCTCTAATTTTCTTTTTTCTTAAATAAATTATAACCTGATAAAACCGTAGTAAGTGCACTAGATAAAATCAAGAAATAAGCAGATGCACCTAATGATACAGCATAAGTAATCAACTGACTGGTCAATTGACTCATAACGCCAGTTGCAACACGACTAGAACTAGATAATTTATAGATTAAATAAATTAAAAAGATCGTTTCAATTAGTGACAAAACAAAAGCTAAAACCTGACTGGATCGTGTATTTTTCAATATATTGTAAATGATAAATATTGGGAAAAGGAATAAAAACAGCCAGACAAGATAAAGCACAATCGAATAAACAGAAGTGGCTCCAGATGCTAGTAATCTGACTGCCAAACTGAAAATCACATTGGAGATCGACATTCTCTGCGTGTAGCTCACAGCTGAAACGGCCGCACCTGAATCGGTAAAGAGAACGATTAAACTAATTAGCGCTGTTAAAATGACTGATAATTGAACGTAGTTAAAGCGACTTTGTCTTTGCTTCTTTATTTCACGCACCTGTTTTTCAACACGCGGATGACTTTGTTCAAAATCTGCATTACGCTTTTTTATTTTGTCTTCGCGCTCATCAACTCGATTGAAGATTTTAGATCCCATTTGGTTAATTTTTTGAGTTAATCGTTTATCAACTGTATATTGTTCAATCTTCTTTTGTCGATCACAAACAATATAAAGCCAAATCATCAAAACCAAAAAACTAATCCAACCTGCTGCTCTTGAAAAGCTCATCAGAATTAACAGAAAAACACCTAATAGAAAAACTAAAGTGGCATTTTTTCTGATCCAAGCAATCATGCGTTGAACAGTGGAATTTTGCTTTTCGGGATAAAATTCTGCCCGATATGCAGCACGGCTGATAATTTGTTGCCCCTCATTATCAGATTCATACTTAGTCTTAATATGCTGATCTGTGAAAAAGTTGTCACGGTATTTCTTTAGATTAAAACCACAATTTGGACAAATATCGTCCTTTTCATTAATTGCTTGACCACAATTTGGACACGTAGTCATATAAAGCCCTCTCTTATTGCTTCTTTATCAATAATTATAACATGCAGATGAAGGCAAATAGTGACGACATGAGCGGATTTTATTAGTAATCAATTAAATTATACAAAAAAGGCTCTACAGCAATTGTAGAGTCTTTTGAGTTAATTATTATTTATTGTTTTTCTTAAACAACCTACCGAAGTTGACACCTTCATAAGTTAATTTAACTGCAACTGATAAAGTAATTGGCAAGATAAATACCAAGATTAACAAACCAACATCCACAGTCAAAGCAACTTCAATCAAGGTTGGGATGCCTGATGGGATCAAGGCTGCAAAAGTACCACCCAAGATAATTGCAGCTGAAACAACAACAATACCGATAATAGCACATGCCTTCAAGATTCTTGAACTTGGAGTTGTGTAACCTTCAGTCTCAAGTTCACGATAACGAGTCATGAGGAAGATACTGTAATCAACACCTAAGGTAATCAACATGATAAAGCTGAAGAATGGTGTGTTCCATGAAAGCATGCTTCTACCAAGAACAGCCTTAACAATCCATTGGTTGATTGAAAGTGAGCAAAGGTATGCGATAAGCAAAGTACCAAGAATGTAAACTGGTTGAAGAAGTGAACGAGTTACAAACATTAAGGCAATACCGATACCAATTAACATGATTGCGGCAGTTCTAAGGAAGTCGCCGCTGGCAACTGTCTTAGTATCCTTAATCTTTGAACTTTGACCACCCATAGCAACAGTAGCATTCTTAAGAGCAGTACCTTGGAAGGTCTTCTTAGCCATTGCGCTCAATTCTTGTGATTCGTTAGTAGCTTCGGTTGCACTTGGGTTTGAATCGAAGACTAAGATGATTTGAGCTGACTTCTTGTCAGGGCTAAGGTATACATCCATTGACTTCTTGAACATTTCATTCTTCAAGAATTCCTTTGGAATGTAGAAGGTATCTGCAGCTGCAGATGAACCTAAGCCCTTCAAGTAAGTTTCACCTTGGCCTAAACCACTGTTTACAGTGTCAATACCAGTAGTAAGTTCTGGAACCTTAGCAGCTAACTTGCCAGCACCCATGCTGAGTTGACTTGCACCGCTATTAAGTTGACCAATACCTGAGATAAGGGCTGGAGCTTGGCTTGCTAATTGACCAACACCTGAGTTAAGTTGACCGGCACCATTTGCAAGGGTGCCAAGACCAGTGTTAAGAGTACCTGCACCATTGGCAAGAGTACCTAACCCAGATTGAAGTTGGCCAGCACCACTGTTGAGTTGACCAACACCAGCATTAAGACGACCAGCACCACTTGCAAGACTGCCAAGACCAGTACTCAAGCGACCTGCACCGCTGTTAAGAGCTACGGCACCTGAGTTAAGCTTGTTTGCACCGGCAACACCTGCGCTAGCAGCTGATTGAACTTGACTTAAGCCTGAGCTTAATTGGTTCAAAGCAGTGGCAGCACCTGGAAGTGCTTGGTTTGAGGCTTGAGCTAAAGTATTCACTTGAGTCTTCAAACTTTGAAGTTGTGTCATCAAATCACTTTGTTGCATTGCAGCCATTGAGCCTTGTAATCCTTGAGCAGCTTGAGTTGCATTTTGCATAGCTGACTTTAACTTGTCAGTATTAGCACCAGCTTGAGCTTTTTGAACTACTGATTGTACCGCTTGGGTTGCAGCTGCAGTTGCTGCTTGTTGAGCTGCTTGTTTTTGATCATTTGGAACATCTTTCACAGCTGATTGAACTGCAGCACTAATTGCTGATTGAACATCTGCCTGACTTACAGATGAACCGACACTACCAGCAGCACTTTGCAATTCCTTCAAGCTGCTTTCCAATTGAGCTGCTTGTTTTTGTACAGCAGCTAAACCACTAGTTGCAGATGAAACATCAACAGAATTGCCTAAAGCAGCATTCAATTGTTGAATACCACTGTTAATTTGTGGCAAAGCAGTTTGCAATGCAGCAAGTTGTTGCTTGTTCGAACCACTTAATTGGTTTGAAAGTTGTGAACTCAATTGTTGCAATTGGTTAGCCATTTGTTGGGTACCGTTTTGCAAAGTCTTGGTACCAGCTTGTAAGCTGTTAGCACCATTTTGCAACTTGTTAGCACCGCTTTGTAAACTGCTTGCACCACTTTGAAGTGCATGAGTACCACTAGCCAAACGACCAGCACCAGTTTCAAGACGAGCTACACCACTAACTAATTGATTTGAACCGTTTTGTAACCGAACGGCACCACTTTGTAATTGTTGTGCACCGTTTTGCAAACGACTAGTACCACCAACTAATTGTTGCGCACCACTTTGAAGACGACTAGTACCATCTTGAAGTTGATCTGCACCATCCTTCAAGCTGTTGGCACCATTAGCCACCTTGTTAGAACCTTTGCTTAACTTACCCAAACCAGAACGAGCTTGGTCAACACCGTCATTAACAGTGTTCAATTGATTATTCACATAAAGCATATCAATTGGCTCACCATATGGCTCGGTTACAGATGTTGCAAATGAAACATCCTTTGAGTTTTGAAGTTGCTTGGTCAATTGATCAATTAACTTCAGGTTTTCTTCATTGTCTAAACGATGCTTACTCTTAATGTACAAGTATGATGGTTCAGCCATGCCTTCTGAGAAGTGTTTTTGAACTACCAATAAACCTTGCTTAGATGGAACTGAATCAGCAATTTCATCAGTATCATCGTAATTCAAGTGACCTGAATACATTAGCATGAATGGAATAGTAACTACAGCCAAAACAACCAAGTAAATAATTGGGTGTTTTAAAGTTGAAGCGGAAATTCCATGCCAAAGTTTATCATCGCTTTCACCAGTAAATTTCTTAACTGGCCAGAACATTTTCTTACCAAGAACTGCCATGAAGAATTGGTTGAGTGTTAAAAGCACTACCAAAAGTACCGCAACACCAACCGCAACACCAACGGCTGATTGGTAAACTGAGAACTTAGCTAAACTTAATGCAGTAAATCCGATTAAGATTGATAAACCGGAGTACAAGATTGTCTTACCAGCTTTTAAAAGCGCATCATGTAAGGCCTCGTACTTGTCCATCCCTTTCCCCAGATTCTCTTTAAACTTGTCATACAGCAAGATGTTGTAGTCGGTACCAATACCAAAGAGGACGATAACCATGAACACTTGTGTAAAGTTAGAGAATGGAAAGTTAGCATGTTCAACTAAGTTTGTAACGATTGAGAAGGAAGTAAGGAATGATACCCCAACTGTCAATAATGAAATTAATGGAACAATTGGTGACTTAAAGACGATTACCAAAACAATGAAAATAAATACAACGGTAATAGCTTCAGTCTTCTTAATTCCTTCTTGAATTGAAGCAGAGAAGTCATGCTGCAAAATATCAGCACCAGTTACATAAGTGCGAAGACCTTGCGTCTTGGCATCCCTGTTCATTTGGTTATAAACTTCTTCAATAGTGCCATGACTCTTAGCAATATTAAATTGTGCTACCCAAGTCGTACCATCTTTTGATTGAAGCTTCTTTCTTGTAGCAATATTAGAATCTGGAAGAAGTGAATCCTTAATTCCATACTTGTGTTTATCATTAGTAAACTTGTCAAGCGTATTATTGATAGCTGCTTTATCAGCCTCCGTCAGCTTGCCATGTTTCTTGTTAAAAACAAGTGCTACTTCATAGGTGTTTTTCTTTTTTGCACCCCAATTGTTTTTGATAGATTGTGCCACATTGCTTTGCACATTACTTGGAAGCGTAATGTCCGAGTGGGCATTAGTCAGCTCCTTAATATTAGGCAAAGCAAAGATGGAAATTATCAATATCAAAATCCATGCAATTAAAGAAAAAACATGGTTTTTCAGAAATTTCTGCACTTTCCTATTTCCTCCCTATTTGTAAATCAGGTACTGGTTCTACAAGTCGCAGAATCATCTCATGATAATTACGATTAGATTCATCCTTTGTTTCATCAACAAATGAAGAAGAATTATCCAAAAAAACGTAACCCAATACAGCGCCAATTAAAGCATGGAACGAAATGGCACTCTCTTTTCTAAAATTAAGCCTTTCGCCCAATTTGATCAGATTCAAAATCTCTTGACTAATTGCCGCATCCTTAGGATATTCATTCAAGTGATACAAAATGCTTGATAAAGCCTGATCGCCTAACAAAAAATCCCGCACCGTATCAGCAAACTTAAGCAATGCTTCCCTGCCAGACAAGCCAATCAAATCATCCATTAATTGATGCCGCAAGATTCTGATCTCCCTTGCACCAACCAAAGATAATAATTGCTTGCGACCAGATACATAATGATATAGTGACTGCGAGCGCACATTCAATGCTTTGGCCAAAGCCGGCAAAGTTGTCGCACTCAACCCCTTCTCACTAATCATCTTAGTTGCTTGATCAATTATCTTATCTAGATCAAGATTTCTCTTCTGTGCCATAACGTCCCTCCTTTTCCTAGCATACTAGATAATATATCACTACAATTTGAAGATTACAATCTACAATTTGTAAATAATTGCTTTTTCTAATAAAAAAATAATGAAGCCCTTTTCAAGCTTCATTATCTTCATCTCTTATTTATGTTTCTTATCGAACCAAGTGTTAACATTCTTGGCTAACTTATTAAAGTTCTTATTATTGCTGCTCCACACTGCTATACAGTAATTTCCTTTACCTTGAACAATTGCTGTAGCAAAAGCATCATCACCTGTAGCATAAACGCCACCATTGATGCCCTTAACCATCTTGATTCGTTCTTTTGACTTAGCTAAAGCACTCAAGACCTTGCCGGCATATTGTCGATTCAAAACTCTTCCTTGATAAAGACCGATCATAGTTTTAGCTAGATCATTAGCAGTAGCTTTGCCATAAGCATCACCAGTAAAGCGCTTGGCTATAGTAGTTTGATCAGCTCCCATTCTTTTGGCAACTGATTCAATATTCTTAATGCCAATTTTTCTAATCAATGCATTGGAAGCAGTCTTATTGTTCTTCAACATTGCTTCACGCAAATAGGCAACACCATAAGCCATGTTGACTTGGAACATGCCATCGCCTTTGACCTTATCAGCCTTTTTAATTTTAATCGCTGTTTTAGAACCTATTTTGCCCTTCTGTTCTTGTTCATAAAATGCAATTAACAAGAAGAGCTTCATCACGTCTTTAGCGTCATGCGCTTTGGCAGTATTTGATACAACTGCATAACGACTAGAATTGTTTAAATCTTGGACAGCAACTTGATAACTGTCATCAAGTCCCATTACCTTTTTGATCATTTTAACTAGTTGCTTATTACTGCCGCTTTTTGCCTTAACGTGATTAGAATACTCAATTGAATTAACTTTAGGTTCCTTAACCTTCTTAATCTTGTGCTCTTTAACCTTCTTCTTGCTTTTCTTAACTTTGCTAGTTGTAGGTCCTACAATCTTGAGCTGCGCATTTTCAACTCGTCTCATATTGCTTGTATATAAGATAAATGCTAACAAAGTAGAAATAATAGAGCCTATAAATATTTTATGTTTCATAAGATTTCCTCTTTAAAAGAAGTGATGCTTTTTCATTAAAACGACCAGCCAAACCATTAAGACTACCATCAAAACAGTAATCAAAATCCAGTCAAATGAATTTTTTAAAATAGGCAGGCTAACATTCATTCCATAAAACCCTGTCAAAATAGTTGGAATAGTTAACACTAGTGACCACCCTGTCAAAAATTGCATGGTATCGTTCAAGTTATTGTTCATCATGTTATTCGAGGTAGCCGACAGCGTCTTGGTTACTTGTCGAGAAATCTGAACCATTTCTGCAGACTGGCTTGATTCAATGAGAACGTCATCAAGTCGCTCACGCGCATCCTTAGTGAAGTCCAACTTGCTATGATCCAAACTGTGAAGCATCATCAAATCTGTTTGAATTGAACTAGATAAATAAACCAAACTTTTTTCAATATTGGACAATTCAACTAGATCCTTGTTGTTAATATCATCAGATAATTTTTGATCCAAGCTATTACGCTCAACGTCGAGCTGAGTTACAGCACGCTGGAAATATTGTGATGAATAAAGGAAGAAGAGCATCAACAACTCTGTTACATCTTTGGCCTCAGAAAGTCGCTCACGCATATACTCATCATTAAATTCATCAAAAACATAGCTAGTTGATTCCGTATGGAAAGTAAAGACATTTTCACCAACAACTAAGAAAGTAATTGGTTGTGAGGTAAAATGCTTAATCGTATTGGTTGGCCAAATAGGAACATCATAAACTAACAGGTGACTATGCGTGTGTAAATCGTAGTCGTAGTGAGGACGTTCGTGACGGTCGGAAATATATGAAATGATATCCGGTGTGAAATTGAAATCTTTTTGCAATTTCTCACTGTCCTCTTCACTTAAGTTGTTGATGTCGTACCACTTATATTTTGTGGGTACGGGGAAATTTTGTTGTCTAATCAACTAACTCACCTCTGCTTTTTTATTACCTAATAAATAGTACCATTTTTTCGAAGCACATAGGAACCGCAAACTTATTATTTCCATCAAAAAAGGCAGACCCAGCACGGTCTGTCTTTTGAAATTAATTGCTATTTAGTTTTATTGCTTCCAAGCAGCGTCAAACTTTTGCTTACCAGCTTCAATTTGACTGTTAATGTTTTGTCCCTTTTCTGCAGCTGCGTAGATGTTTTGTTGAATACTGTCCAATTGTTGGTATGCAGCGTTTGAGTTCTTAGCAACTGGAACACTGTAAAGGTGCTTCATAGCATCTTGAAGCTTAGCAGGAAGCTTGATGCTCTTGTTGGCCTTGTAAGCCTTTGATTCAATGGTCTTTTCGTTAACTGGGATGTAACCAGTAGCGTTAGCCCACTTAAGTTGGCTTGATTGTGATACCAAGAACTTAATGTACTTGAATGCAGCAGCCTTTTGTTCTGCACTAGCGTGGTTGAACATGTAAATGTCAGTACCTTGTTGCAAAGTGTACTTGCCAGGACGTGGAGCAACATCGTAAGTGAACTTGTCGCCTACACCTTGCTTAACAAAACCTTCACCTGCAGAAGTACCTACAAACATTGCAACCTTTTGGTTAGCAAATGGACCTGAAAGGTAGTGTTCTGAACCAGCAGTTCTGAAGTAGCCCTTCTTGATACCATCTGCGTAGTAGTTAATAACTTTCTTTGAAGTTGCACCACTGAAGTTAATCTTGTCTGAGAAGTTTACGCCTTCATCCTTCATACCAATAGTGTAGTAGTTTGGCAATGAGTCAAAGCCAGCACCTACAACCTTGTGATTACTCTTCTTGTAGATAGTTTCTGCAACATCTTTGAATTCTTTCCAAGTACTTGGAACCTTCTTAATACCATATTTTTCAAACATGGTCTTGTTGTAAGTCAAAGTTTCAATTGACTTGTTAAATGGAATACCGTATTGAGTACCCTTGATCTTAGCACCATCAAGAAGATCAGGGGTAATGTCAGAAGCCTTAGCACTGCCCCAACCAACATTCTTGTTGTTGATGTATGGAGTTAAGTTAACAAGCATCTTGTTTTGTGCGGCGTTCCAAAGCCAACCTGGGTATGCTTGAGTAATAGTTGGCAAGTTGTTTGGTGATTGCAAGGTTGAGTTGATCTTAGCTTGCAAATCGTTATATGCACCTTGGTTTTCAAGCTTGATAGTGATCTTAGGATTCTTCTTTTCAAAATCCTTGGTCAATTGCTTCAGGGTAGTTTGTTGAACACCAGTCATTGAATTCCAGAACACAACTGTTGTCTTCTTGGTAATCTTTGATGGAATCTTCTCTGAGCTTGATGACGAATTCTTGTTGCCATTTGAACAAGCAGCAGTTCCAACTAAGGCTAAAGCAGCAACGGCAGCCATAGCAAGTTTCTTACTAAACTTCATTAGATAATCCTCCTAAAAAGTAAAACTAAACAACAATATTTTTTGATTCACTAAAGCGTGACTGTTTGACCACGTTTAGGTAAAATCCGTTCTCCAAATGGATTCTCTTCCAGCTCCGGATGCAATGTGTGCACCGGTACCAAAATAGCTGGCTGAATCCCGGCAATTATTTCCTTGAGTTCTTTTTCATCGGCGTGTCCTGAACAACGCAATGCTTTGAACTCTATATTATTTTTAGCAAACTGCTCTACAAATGGTTTGTAGGCAGGATCAAAATCACCGAGCGGTTCTGCATTAGAGTGGATGTATAAACCGCCTTCTCGAAGCTTATCATAATCGGTGACAACTTGCCACAAGTATTTATGATTATCTTTTAAAAGCTCATCATAACTTACTTCAAGTTCTGGATTTAAGTCAGAATACTTCTTATCTTGTGGCAAGTAATAGTAAGGATAATCCTCATCCAAGCTTTCCTTAATCAAGTGGGCACGTTCTGCATGCAAAACAACTTTTCTTGGTGAATCAGCAATAATTCTTAACATTCTTTCCACATTAGTTGGATAAGTGTTAAAAGTGATTTGACGTTCAGGATTTTCATTTTGCAAGCGAACGATTTCTTCGGTTAATTCAACCTCATTCTTAGGGCCAGTAAATTCTTCACTATTTTCATCATGCTTTTCTTCTGGCCAAGAAACTCCTGTACCTTCAATAATCAGCATATCACTACCCTTGGATGCCTTCATAAATTCACGCACCCAATCAGGATGATAACCATGAAGACGAATATCACCAGTGTAGGCAATTTGCTTATCAGGCGTTCTAACAATCAAACCTGTAGCGCCATAAGCATCGTGATCACTAGGATATATTTTCAGGGTAATATCACCGACTTGAATTGGCTTCTTATATTCAGCCGCAATAATCGGACGAGTATAGCTCTTATCATGACCAGCAGCTGGCAATAAAAAGTCGCCTTTTTCATTTAATGCTGGCAACAAATGAGCGGTAATTGATCCAGCATAAAGCGGAATTTCCGGAGCCAGCAAATTCATTGCTTTACTATGATCAAGATGCAAGTGAGAAATATATGCTGCCGCATGTTCCCAGCGATCAGTATCAATTGCCTTACCCGTAATCTTAGGATCATAGAAGTTAGGCACATCCCCGATCAATTCATTCTTAATCAAAGTTTGATAACTTTCATCAGGCAATTTAAGCTCAGGGCGATATACTTCCCCAAGATCAAATAAAACGTGTGACTTGTTATAAGCCACTTCAATCATTGGTCCGCCAATGGTAGTTAAACCATTATAAAAAGTAACTGTTGTCTTATCCTTTAAGGTCATTACGTACCACCCCTCGAATAATTTGCTTTCTAAAGATGAAGTACAAGATCAAGATTGGCAAAACAGTCAGCGTTGCGGCTGCAAGTTGCAACTGTGTCTCACTACCTGCATCTGAAGCAAATGAAGTTAAACCGTTGTTCAAAAGTCTCATGCTGTCTTCATTAGTTACCAATAATGGCCATAGGAATGAATTCCAACCAGAAATGAAACTCAACAATGCTACAGTGAACAAACCACCTTTAGACATTGGAACCAAAATTCTCCAAATGTATTCCCAGTCACTTGCTCCGTTAATCATCGCAGTCTTATAAATAGTTTGTGAAATAGAGCCAAAGTAGCTTTGTAAGTAATACATGTAGAAAATTGAAGTCAAGAATGGCAATACCAAACCGATGTAGGTGTTAAGCAAGCCCATTTGAGCAATAGTGTTGTAGTTGGTAAAGATAATTGCTTCACCCGGCACCATTAACAATGACAAAAGAACAATTTGCACTACGCCTTTGCCCTTAAACTTCAAGTTAACCATGGCAAAAGCACCAAGCAAGGCGTTAAACAAACTTACTATTGTAGTAACACTAGCAGTAATAAAGGTGTTTAAGAAGTAGCGACCAAATGGAGCTTGTGCAAAGACCTTAGTATAGTTAGCCCATTCAAAATGTTTAGGAATAATTGTTGGCGGAATAGTAGTAGTTTCCCTAAAACTCATTAACCCGCCTAAAATCATGTAGATAAATGGAAAGACGGTAATAATTGCGAAAATTGCTAACACAATATATGCAATCAAAGTACCCCAACGAATTTTCTTCATTCTTTACCGTCCTCCAATCTTTTTCATCATCTTACGTTGCAAGAACGTTACAAACATAATAATGATAAACAATACAACCGTTGCGGCCATCGCAACACCTGGCGTACCTACAATTTGGAACTTGTTATAAATGTAGAACACTGCCGTTGTAGCGGAGTTACCAACACCTGCTTGGTCGTTGAACAATGCATATACTGAAGTATAAATCTTAAACGCTGCAATAATGTTCATCGTAAGCAAGAAGGCAATAGTTGGTACCAATTGTGGCATTGTAATGCGCCAGAATTTTTCTGTACCGCTAGCACCATACATATCTGCAATAGTGTAATAGTTAGGATCAATATTACGCAATGCTCCCATCAAGATAACGATGTTAAAGGCTAATGAAGTCCATACACCAAAGATAATGATGGTTGTAAGCGACATTGCCGGATCATCAATCCAGTTTGGAGCTGGCAAATGAAGTGCTCTTAACAAGAAGTTAAGCAAACCATATTCACCATTAAAGATATAACGGAAAACAATACCAATTGCGATAGTTGATGTTACATAAGGCATAAAGAAAGTCGTTTCAAAGAATGACTTATGCTTTACCTTACTAAACATAAACCAAGCTAACATGATTGAAATAGCCAAAGCAACTGGCACAGAGATCAATGCATAAAGAATGGTATTTCTAATAGCACGCCAAAATTCCGGATCATGAAAAATGTATTGATAGTTGCTCAGCCCGGTCCAGTTCATATTGATCAAAGAACCGCTCTGAAAACTCATTACAAACGCCCGCAAGATTGGATAAATACTAAAGAAAGTAACAAAAATGATCGTTGGCGCTAAAAAGAGCCACGCTTTTTTCTGATTAGTTTTCATTAGTAGATACGTTCTCCTTCCTTAGTAAACAGGAATACTCGATTGAGTCGCATCTTCAAATTAATATTGTCACCAGGCTTAATAGGAGTTTCAAGATCTACAAGTGAACGAGCTTGAACGCCATCATGAGTGAATTTCAAAATACGTTCACGTCCGATCAATTCAACATCATCGACCTTAGCTGAAACCTCACCATGATCACCTGGCAAAATATTTTCTGGACGAACAGATAAAGCATATTCGCCATCAGTTAAGTCACGCTTAAAACGACTTTTATCTAAGTCATCAACGTTAATTTCAAAATCACTACCTACGATCTTGCCGTTATTAACTTGAACTTTAAAGTTATCAATAACTGGATTACCAACAAAGTTGGCAACGAAGTAATTATTTGGTTCAAGATAGAAGTTTTGACCTAAATCATCTTGTTGAATTACCCCATTGTTGAAGAGGATAATCTTGTCACCAATGGACAATGCTTCTTCTTGATCGTGGGTAACGAATAAAGTAGTAATGCCTACCTTCTTTACCAAAGTACGAATTTCTTCACGAATCTTCAAACGCAATCTTGCATCAAGGTTACTCAAAGGTTCGTCCATTAACAAAATCTTAGGTTGTTGAACCAAAGCACGTGCAATAGCAACACGCTGTTGTTGACCACCTGACAAATTACCTGGCTTTTGGTCAGCCAATTCCATAATTTGAGTAGTCTTCATGTACTTTTCCGCAATTTCCTTAGCTTTATCCTTAGGCATCTTTTGTTTACCTACAGTTAAAGGAAACATAACATTTTGTAATACTGTCATGTGTGGATATAAAGCATAGTTCTGGAAAACGTAGCCAATTTGTCGGTCTTTTGGAGCTACGTTAACAACAGACTTTCCATTAAAAAGAATATCTCCACTAGTAGGATTGAGTAATCCTGCTAACATGTTCAAAATGGTTGTCTTACCACAACCAGATGGTCCAAGCAAACAAACAAGGTCGCCTTTCTTAACTGAAAAGCTAACATCTTTAATTGCTTCATGACCGTTGTCGTATACCTTCTTGAGGTTCTTTACTTCCACGAATCGTTCATCATTCATAAGTTTCACACACCACTATATATTGATTTTATTTTATAAATTTCTCTATTAATTCTAAGATAAAGACACTAAAATAACAAATGATTTAACAAAAAATTCGGATTTTCTACGTAGTAATGAAATATATTTCATCCAGTATTCGGGTTCAATTTGAATTTTAATGTCTTATACTAAATATCCTATATTTTTGTTCGTATTTTCTAAATGTTGTGGTACGCACCAAAAAAAGTCATGGTTGAACATGACCTCTTTTTTATAAATTATCTCCGCGTTCGAATTGATATTTAGAACTGTTTAATGCTTGTCTTACTAAATTGCTCATTAAGTTCTTAGTCTTCTTAGTAATTACGCCAGCAGTCTCATCATTTGCATTAGTCAAATATTTGATCAATTCTACATCATCAAGATCTTTAGCCTTTTCGTCAATAGCATCAACTCGGCTGATAGCATAGCTTTGGCAATCATCACGATATGCATTTACTTCATAAATGTATTGGTGATAACGTGGCTCAACAATTACTTGCAAAGTCTTGTAAAGCCAGTAAGCACTGCTATCAGGATCAACTGTGTGTTCAGCGACCTTGTAGTTAAGTGGGGTATCTTCAATATTTGTGTAGAAAGGAACATATGGTGAATATGCGTAAAAGCCCATGTTAATCCATTGAATTGCGGCCATCTTAGCAGGAACATCGTTTCTAATTTGCAAAATACTTGATTCTTGGTTTCTGTCTAAGGCAATAGAACGGAACATCTTTTGCTCTTTTTCGCTGCCGGATGAGAAGGTATGCATTGGATCATATGGAGTGCCATTATAGTGACTTGATAAAAACTTTTGCACATCCTCAACGCCAATCTTCTTTTCAGGTACACGAGTAAATGGCATCTCTTGACTAGTTGGGTCTTGCTCAATACTTGGATTGAACAATTTTTGTCCATACCAAGTTCTTGGGGTGTTGTAGAAAGCATCAGCTTCGTCTTTAGTACCAAAAATATCTCTAAATGAGAAGCTGCCATCTGTACTATTGTTCAAATGATTCTTTTCAACGAATTCTTGAATACCTTCTGAATACATGAAGTTATCAGGATCATCAAAATCAACGTGTTGAATCACCATAATATTAGGACAAATTGCATAAGAATCATCTGGCACACGAGCAGCTACCCATTGGTGACCTGCACCAGTTTCAAGGTACCAAACTTCCTTATTATCTGAAAAAGCAATACCGTTAGTTTCACCAGTACCATATTTTTCAATTAAGCGACCTAAGCGGAGTACCCCTTCACGCGCAGTCTTAACAAATGGCAAGGTGATGTAAACCATTGAATCTTCATTGATACCATCTTCAACAAGCGGATCATGACCTAAGCAACGTGCATTAGTTGCTTCAGTTTCAGTAGCTGACATGGCAACGTTATATTCGTTAATGCCTTGTTCATCCCAGCGACCTTCTGAATCATCAGCAGTTGGAGCAGCCGTCCACTTGCAACCATCGCCTTCAAGGTGCATCTTGAAGCCGTTGTATTTTGAAACATAGTCTTCATCATAGTGGCGTGCTTTGTTAACAACAAAAAGCTTTTCATTGATGCCGCCGTAACCATCTTCGTCACGAGCAATCATAGTTGAGCCATCAATTGAAGCGTCTTTACCAACAAGCATCGCGGTACAGTTATCTTTTTTCATGCATGTACTTCCTTTTTTGTTTTATCTATATTATATTCTGCTATTCATTAACCTGTATTTGGTGATTAACTTTAGCCCTACCATTATTATAATTGAATTCATAACCAGGTTGCACGTTATAAAGATAAACATTGAAGTTTAATGTGCCATCAGTTGAAACAGCCTGCAGATTTACTCCACGAGCCATTAATTCATTGCCTCTAAAGATCGCAGTTGCTTGATATATTACGCGCTTATTTTGCCGTAAAGCCTTACGAACCTTGGCTTCAAAGATCGTTTGAATTTTTTGATTAGAAAAGGCAGACTGAGTAAATAAATTCTTAGGATTATTCTGATCACCTGACTGATTGCGTGGATCATAATTACCGCTTTGATCAATCCCTGCAGAAACAGAATAAGCAATCAAATGGCCTCGATTATAAATTTGCGTGCCATTTCTGCGGTTATAATGCCAACCAGTTGGTTCCACAAATTGCCGCACACGTAAACTATCATTAGCCACATTGCGCTTTTCTAAAAATGCAGTGTTAGGACGAGATGTCCGGTTGAGCGAATCAAGATTAGAATAAATTACTCGATTAACCTTCCATGAATTTTTCACTAAAGTTGATTGATTATGGTTCACTTCAGTAAAAGCCTTGCCACCGTTTTTAAAGTTTAAATTAGCGAGCTTCTTATAATCAGCATCAGACAAACCGCCATAGGCCTTATTCGCCTTAGTAGCATCCCCAATCGTATTAGTAACATGTTCATCATGATTGCCAGTAAAGTCTTTTAAAAATTGACTGCCACTTGGATCACTGCCTGCTTTAGTAAAAATTCCCCAGGCAATTGCTACCAAAACGATAACTGATGAAAAGACTGTTCCTTGTTTTTTGCGTCTTCTTCTTGCCATAAAAATCCTCCATTATTTAAGATATGATACTAGTCCAAACATTAGTTTGCAATAGTACAAAAGAAAAAGTTGCCTTTTTCAAGACAACTTTTAGCTGCGAGCCCAGTCATCAAGCATCGATAAAAAGAAGCTCTCTGATAAACGCTTAATTTTCGCACCATCTTTAATCAAAAGACAAGCTCTATTTAAATCTTCATTATTTTTTCTGAAGAAATCATGATCACCCATGATCAAATAATTCGTAGTATTTTCTACATTTTGATCAAGTTGACCGCCCATATTGTTGATCATTTTTCCGGCATCGCGCTGATCCATGTGGAGATTGCCAGACAAAACAATATTTTTATCTTGAACAGGATTGCGGAAACCAAGCTGATAGTAATCAACTTCATCTCCAGTCAAATCGACATTCTTAATATTGCCAATGGCTTGCTCTAACAGATCCTCTGTAAAATGCTGATTAAAGTCGTTATAAACCTTAATAGTATCCAGTGAATCGGCCAATCCGTGGTGCTGCTCTACTTGAGCAATTCCAGCACGCTGCATGCAATCAATCAAACGATTATGTTGGCGTGGATAATAGACTCTGGCCAAGCGGAGCACGTCGACATAATCATTATTTAGCACCGGCAAATTATATTTTTGACTAAGGTCATACAAAAAGTTCAAGTCAAAATTGACGTTGTAGCCAATAATAGTGTCATCACCAATGAACTCACGAAATTCCTTGATTGCTTGTTCAGCGGGAATTCCTTCATTAGTAAGCTGCTCTTCAGTGATCCCATTCAATTTAGTAATGAAAGCTGGAACCTTATTATTTTTAGGGAACTTTACCAAATTAGTGTATTGATCGACAATTTGACCATTTCTAACCTTGACTCCGCCAAGTTCGGTAATGCGATCACGGAAAGGGCTAAGGCCAGTCGTTTCAATATCAAGCATCGTGTAGTTAGATAAAAAATCTGGCTTTTCCTGACCTTTTTGGCGTAACTTATCTTGCGCTCCGTCTACATGTAAAATCCCATTTTTTACGTAAATACTCATTATTCACCCTATTTAGTCAAATTCATTAATACATCATGTGAATTAGTGGCAAAACCAGCTGCTCTCTTTTTAAGATCATCTGGCATATCTTCATCTGCCAAATCTGCTGCAACATACTTCCAGTTAGGGAGTTGTTCAACTAACTTAACCATTGGATCCAGTAGTTGCGGAC
Source organism: Lactobacillus helveticus (assembly GCF_046109915.1). NCBI lineage: Bacteria > Bacillati > Bacillota > Bacilli > Lactobacillales > Lactobacillaceae > Lactobacillus > Lactobacillus helveticus. The sequence goes on from NZ_CP151471.1 coordinate 1,264,227, forward strand.
TGGTTTCATCAACACCTAATTCAAGTACGACTACCTTTTTATCTTCATTGCCTGTTAAGAACCAACGAAAACGAGTGTTAGCATCAGTATCAGGGAAGAAGTTGGCATTAAGTGGCATGTGCAATTCCATTGGGCTATTGCAATCTTCACATTTTGGCACTAAATCTTCGGTTACGTTGTTTTCTTCAATAGCCTTTAAAAAGCGTTTGACTACTTCACGATCATCTTTTTGCCCATGGTTAATGCCACTAGAACATTGCATTTTAGTCCAATCGCCGAAGGCATCAAAAATTCTATTTTCTTTAAAACCTGCATTTTCAAAGAAATGAGCAAATGTACTTGTAGCAATAAAGTAGTCTTTATCTTGCAAAATTTGCTTTAAAGCTTGCATGGTTTCACTTGGTTCATATTGCAGTGAATATTCATTAACCAATTCACTCCAGAAGCTCCATTGCTCACTCCAAGAATCAAACTTTTTGTCTAACGCATCCCCAATTGTATGCACATCGTATTTATCAGCAATTTTGCCAAACTGGTCATCGAAGTTTTCTTCACTTAAGATGTCCAGCCCCTCTTCCTTAGCCATGCCATTACCTGCAGTAACGATCACTGCATCTGCATCTTTAATCCATTCTTTTACCTTAGTAAAATCTGCCATTTTTATCTCTTTTCCTACTTAGAATAACCGGTCAAACGTAATTGTCCATCAATGTATTCACCTAAGAATACATCATTAATTCCATTATAACCTGCGGCTTTAACTTCTTGCTCAAGCCATGCCTCGCTTTTATGAATTAATTCCAAAACATCTTCATTTACTTGACCATCGCTAATAATTGGAAAGCGAATATTGACTTCATCGTTTTCGATGATAGTTAATTGACCATTTTGTTCAAAAATACAGTTTTTCACTTTTTCAACGGAATAAATACCACGACTACGCAATTTGAACATTAATTCATTAGCAGAAATTCCGGCCTTCATACAGTTTGCTACCAGAACTTGTCCATTTTTGATTACTTGAACAGGCTTGCCATCAATTACTCCTCGAATCCAGCTATTGTGGTCTCTACTGAACTTTAAAATGAAAACGACTAAGGTCCAAATAATCAATACTAAGAAAAACTGCAAAACGGTGATACTAGGATTATAGATAATTCCACCAATAATCGCACCAAGAACATAATTCTGCAGTTGATCGAGTGCAGTGGTTGGCGCCAAATTTGTTTTTCCGAAAAGATTGATCTGAATAATTAAAGTTAAGATACCTAGAGCTAATTTAATGAAAAGTTGTGTATAATCCAGCTGCATTTTAATTTTTCACCTCTACTTTATGATCAATTACATGGGCCTGCGTTAGCGTATAAGTATTGCGATCATCATTTAAGTTCAATTGATAGTCACTATCTTTTGAATCGATTCTGATAATCATGCCATCTACTAAATTGGTGGAGTTAACTAAAACATCAGAGTCTTTAACGCCTTCATCTTTTGCCACTGATTTAATGAAAGGAATAATTTGCGTTGCCTGCGACTTTTGCGTATTTATTTGAGTATATTTTTCATATTGAGTGCCGGCAAACAACATTAGAAAAAGCAGTGCAATGATGCCTAAATCACGATATCTTGTAGCAAAACGATTATGCAAATATAGCAATGTGAAGATGATCATAGCAAATGCTGCAACGAGCATTAAACCGTAAAGGATTGCTTTGTCTGCATTTTGGTTATTTTGAATATATTTCAACGTGTAAAATGTCATTCTCTCATCCCTCTGTTTTTTGCTACATTTTACCATACGAAAAAAGCAGCGAAATCGCTGCTTTTTAAATCTTATTATTCAACTTTTTATTTTGAAATTTCCTTAAGTCCAGCATGACGACGTCCCATATTAAACCATGGTGAAACCGTAAATGCCAAAATATCATTTACAACATAAATCAATGAATTGATTGCCATTGCCAAGTTAGCATCCCCTTGTGCATAAGTAATGCCCCAAAGAATCAATTGGAAAACGCCACTTGCAGTCCACCAGAAGTATTGATTGTTGTAACGCATGAAGCACATAATTCCGGCAGTCAATGAAATGGCAAAACTAATTGCATCGACCCAAGGACGAGGATCATTAGTAAACTTGCCAATCAAGTAACCAGAAATCACATAAACAAGCAAGGTACCAACGATAGCAATGAGCCATTCCTTAGAGCCAAATTTTTTTAAGTGGTTTTTAGTATCATCATTCCATGACTTCACTGACAAAATGACTGGCAAGTCCAAAGTTGCAATATAAGCAATTTGTTCAAAGATGGAAAGATAATTCTTAGCAGACCAACCTGCATAAATGAAGCAAGCGGCAGAAACTAATCCTAACCATCCATTAATTGCCTTGGTAGCATTAATTGCCAATACGCAAAGCGTACCCAACAATGTACCAATAAAAGTAATTAAAGTTACGCTGGTAACCTTAGCTTGAATAAGCAATGCCAATTGAAAACCAAACGCAAAAAACCATAAACAATAATTTTGTACTGGCCACCCTTTTAATTGATTAAATAGCCAAACAAAATAATTCTCGTGTTCTCTTTCCATCTATACAAACTCCCTTTTGAATTTAGGTTCACAAATACAACATTTTGTGTCTTGTCCGCTTTTCCCTAATAAAAGCATCGATATATATCGTAATCTAATTAAGAATTTTATACAATCTTGAATCTTACAAAATATTGTGCTAATAGCATGAAAATTTATCTATATGTTGTGTTTTTGATATTTTTATCAGCTTCGGTCATATCTATACAAAATAACGATTCAAATACTTAAGAATCTATAAAGGTAAGAAAAAAACACTATTCTAAAGTGACGCTCCATCATATAATATAAATATAGTCAAGTGACATAATGTCACATTTGTGCAATAAGAAGTAAAATCATGTTTAAATCAACAAAATCACAATTTGCAATTAGAAAATTAACACAAGGTGCTGGTGCGGTTTTATTGACTTTTGGTATTTTTGCTAACACTACTTCTGGTATTGTGTCAGCTGCAGTAAATGAAAGTAGCGATGTAAATACTACTCAAATTGAAAATAACGCAAGTACTCAAAATTCTATTGAAGCAGAGTTAACAAGCGAAACTGCTCCTGAATCTACTACTGATGTTCAAGCTTCAAATATTGAACAATCAACTGAAGTTGAAACAGCAAACAATGATCAATCAACTCCAGTAAACTCAGAAACTACTCAAAATGCAGAATCAGTTTCTGAAAATACTCAAGTTGAAACTGCCACTGAGATCAACAAAACTGAAAATACAGACAAGCAAGAAACTACAGTAGAAGATGCAACTACTAATGATGTAACCACTGATAAAGATCAACCTACTACTGATAAAACTGAAACTTCTTCTCCAGAAAACACAGATCAAACAGAATCAACAACTACTAAGAAGCCAACCATTAACGTTGACACTGAAAAAGTAGAACAAGAAGATGAAGAAGAAACAAAGAAATTAGAAGATATCAAAAAATACATCGAAGAAGTAGCTGCAAAACACCCATTGGGAATCGCAGGCATCTTCCACATTTTTGGTAACGAAGTAGATGGTCAAGTGCACATCGCTTGTAATATTGCCGCAGATAAAGTTGGCGCTGGTGACTTCGGCACTAATTCAGGTGCTACTAGCAACTTAACTAATGGCGACATCCACTACATTGGCAGCATTGACCACTTCAACAAAATTAATGGTGACAACAAGTTAGTTATCTTTGCCCCAGACATTGAATACCGTACTTATGAAAATGGTGGTGCCATTCAAGTTAACTTTGGTACTAAGGATGAACCTAAGTGGCAAAAAGTTGACATCAAGCACAGCCACATTATTCAAGCTGACAAACCTTTAGACATTCAAGGTGAATTGGACAAATTAGGTGAGAAGTCAGATAACTGGGCAAGCCCAAGTCAAACTGAAGGCGTTAAGGCTGACTTCACTGACCACAACAACAGTTTGATTGATGTTTCTGAAGCTATCAAAAACGCTGGCGACAGCAAAGAACCTATTTATGTAACAGTCGACGCTAGTCACATTTCAGGTGATAACAAGCGCAACATCACTATCAAGGGCATCCCCGCTGGCGAAGACGCTCCGATCATTATTTTGAACGTTACTAATGTTCAAAACGGTGACTTGACTGTAAAGATACATCTTGTTTTAGAATACTCAGACCAAAACAATGTAAATGGTTCTAGTGAAAAGCACGACCAAGCTAACAAGTTATTGTGGAACTTCGGTACAAACCTTAACTCATTAAACATTGCGGGTGACTACCACTTGGGAAGTATTTTAGCTTCGAACGCACATATTACTACTAACGTAACTATGGACGGTAATATTATTGGGGACAAGGTTACTATTAAGGGTGAAAGCCACCGTTGGGACTTAGTTCCACCAATGGAAGAAATTCACATTCCGGAAGAACCGGAGAAGCCTACTCCAGACCCTGAACCTCAACCAGAGGACCCAACCACACCTCCTACAGATGAGGAACTTCCTCCTAGCGAAGAAGATTTCGTTCGTCCACTTCCTGAAAATGTAGTTAAATCTACAACAAACAAGGTTCAAGAACAAGCAACACAAGAAAAGGCAACCCCTCAAACAAGCACAAGTACAGTTGTTGAAACTTAAACTGAAAAAGAGATTGCTTTGCCAGAAACTGGTGAAAAACAAAACAAACTTATCTCCATCGGTGCTATGATGAGTGCAGTTGCAACAGCTATTCTTTCTCTTGGTCTTATCATCAAGAAGAAGAACTAATTACAAAAACGGCTCTTAACGAGTCGTTTTTTAATTATTTTTGAGCAGTGACACTATGTTATTTATAAACGACTAAAATCTTGGTACGATTAATAAAACGAATTTTAGAAGCGAGGCTGAATATATTGAGATCAAACATAACAAGTATTCCTAAACAAAGTAGTTAAATGTACTACTTCATTACTCTTATCATTTAGTTCCCCTTCTGTACCTACCAAACAAATTACGATTAATTATTACGATGCTGAATGAAATAAAGTCGGTTCTCATTCTCTTAATCTAGTTAAAGACAATTGGGTTATCACCAAGGATGCCTTAAGAATATTAATTGATTCGCATATTCCTCAATATTATAAAATCATGCCATACTTTGCTTATCCAGAAGAAGACGTTACTCTAAATAATATTCCTGACGAAATCATGATCGCAGTCAAACCAATCTACTAAAAAAGCGGCTCAACTTGAGCCGTTTTTATTTTGCTATTAGTGTTCAGAAGCACCAGTTGATGTATCTGGCTTTTCTTCTTTCTTCTCTTCTGGAGCCTTTTTCTTAGAAGCACCACTGACCGCATCTGGATCAGAATTTCTACGATAAGTTGCGCCAGTCGTTGCATCATCGTCAACTACCAGCTTTTGTCCAGTAGTCTCGCAGAAATATTTAACCAATGGATACAAGTCTTGTACCCATTCGTAAATACCGGCATAATTGCCATTATCATCTTCAACACGCTTATAGTAGTGTAAAATAAGCTTCTTCAAATTACCATTTGGCACTGGCATATAAACATCGTCATGACCATCCTGCTTTTCACGCAATGCATGAACAACTTTCTTAGCAGTAGGAATAACTTCCCTAATATCTGGGTGAACTGCCTTCATCGTGTCACCTACTTGATCAGGCGTACGCTTTGCCTTCATCTTGTAATTTGGATCAACTGGACGGTTATACCACAAGAATTGATTGTTATCGTCAACGAAGGTCATTTCACCAAGAGTATTGCGAAACATCCAATTAAGTTGATTTACTGTTAAAAGACCTGAATCAAGCTTAACGTAATCGTCGCCTTCTGCCGCATGAACTTTTTTAGCAGCTTTGTCTAACCAATCTGGGTCATTTTTATCAATGCCTTCAATCGTATATTTTGATTTACCTTTTGCATCAAAATCTTCTTTTAAGTATTCGTCAGAATTCATATTTTGTAACCATTTAGGTTCAGCCATAATTGTATCCCCCTAAAGAACTATCTTTTATACATGTTGATTATATCTTGTAAGCTCTTTCATTCCAATTAATTGATATTATTTATAGGAATATTCTTCGTATGAATATTATATATTAATTCATATAATTAAATGCATGAAAATAAGGGATTTTCATCCCTTACATCTTAGTTTCAACCGTATGCTTATCCAAATGAATAATCACATCAAACATAGCCTTTTCTTCTGGAGAAATCTTGTGGGCTACTTCTAGCACTGCTACCTTCGGATTCTTAAGCAACGTCTCATGAATATCCAATGACAATTTAGGATCAAGCGCACTCGTTGCTTCATCTGCTAGCAAAATTGGTCTGCCAGACAAAAGCGCACGCGCAATTTCTACTCTCTGAATCTGACCACCAGAAAGTTCGCTACCGTTTTCACCAACTTGCTTGTCTAAGCCTTGTTCTTTAACCAGCTCATCAAGTCCTGCCTCATGAATCACTTGCTTCAATTGCTCATCACTAACTTGTCTTCCTAAGGTGATATTAAAACGAAGCGTATCATCAAACATAAACGGCTTTTGGTTAACGTATGAATAGTAGTTATGGGCTGCGTCCCAATTACCCGTTACGTTTTTGCCATTCAGTAAAATCTTACCCTTCTTCGGCTGCTTCAATCCTAAGAGCAATCTAAGCAAAGTCGTCTTACCCCAGCCACTTGGAGCCATAAGCAAAACTTTTTCACCAGGCTTAATCTGCAGACTTACCCCATCAAAAATCTGTTTATGATCACTGCCAGTTACATAAGACAGGTCATTAACTTCCATGCCTTCAAAATGATCGATCTTCTGCTTGTCATTCTTCATGACATGCTTCAAGGCAACTTGTGTCTTTTCCCACATTGGAACGGTCGACTTAACTTGGTTGAATTCGTTAAAAAGCGTAACAACTGGCGTGATAAAGTTCATCGCCAAATCAACCATCATGACCAAGGTACCAACCTTTAAATTGCCTTGCATCATCAATATACCACCAATGGTACATGGAATAATGAAACAGAAAAGCTCTGCTGCAGAATAGATCAATTCCAATGCCCAAGCTTGGGTTAAAGTCATGTTTCTCAAAGCGTTTTCCATTTGTTGGGCCGCATTTGCTGCACGCGTAATGATATTTGTGCGCACGTTATACAGTTTAGTTGCTTGCGCACCATTTAATGAATCAGAAACATGCTGAGTATAGTTAGCATTAGTCTGGGCCCAGATCTTAGACTTTTTCGTAATGATTGGGCTAGTAATAATTTGCACAACTGCTGGTGCAATCGTTGCTACAACAAATACTAATGTCATCTGCCATGAACTGTAAAAGGCAAAACCAATCGCACCAATAAATGACAAACCTTGAAAAATCATGTCTAATTGAGCAGTAACACGGTTAGTTTCAATCTGCTTCAAATCATTCGTCATCAGTGACAAACCACTTTTAATATCTGGGTCCCCCTGATCAACCAGATATCGAAGATTTGCTCTCTTCAAAGTCATGTTCACATCACGAATGATTCCCATCTTAACCGTTTCATACACAAAGTTGCTGGCCATAAAACACATTTGTCCCAGAGCAGTCAATAAAGCTAATCTAACTAAATGCATGTAATCATGAGAACCAGACGAAGCAACGTTCAACATGATTTCAATCATATAGGCAACAAAGACAATGTTGCAGGCTTTAATTGCAGCTAAAATGGTGTAAGTAATCAGTTGGCTTTTCTTAGCGTATTTAAGACTCATATAGACCCCTTTTCTTTTTATTAAAATCATTATACCCGCTATCTTGCCTTTTTCTCAATCTGATACAATAATTAAAGTATCTTAACATTATTTTTAAACATAGAAAAGAAAGGATTTTTTAATGAAAACTGGTACTAAAATCATTACTTTAGACAACGGTTATCACTTGTGGACTAACACTCAAGGCGAAGGTGATATCCACTTATTAGCACTTCATGGTGGTCCCGGCGGCAATCACGAATACTGGGAAGACACTGCTGAACAATTGAAGAAGCAAGGTCTTAACGTTCAAGTTACCATGTATGACCAACTTGGTTCTCTTTATTCAGATCAACCTGATTATTCTGATCCAGAAATTGCTAAGAAGTATTTAACTTATGAATACTTCTTAGACGAAGTTGATGAAGTGCGTGAAAAGCTTGGCCTTGATAACTTTTACTTAATCGGTCAAAGCTGGGGCGGACTTCTTGTTCAAGAATACGCAGTTAAATATGGTCAACATTTAAAGGGTGCCATCATTTCATCCATGGTTGATGAAATTGATGAATATGTTGCTTCAGTTAACAGAAGACGTCAGGAAGTTTTGCCACAGACTGAGATCGACTTTATGCACGAATGCGAAAAAAACAATGACTACGACAACCAACGTTACCAAGATGACGTTCAAATCTTGAACATCAACTTCGTTGACCGTAAGCAACCTTCTAAGCTTTACCATTTGAAGGACATCGGTGGCAGCGCTGTTTACCACGCATTCCAAGGCGACAACGAATTCGTCATTACTGGTAAGTTGAAAGATTGGCACTTTAGAGATCAATTGAAAAACATCAAGGTTCCTACTTTGCTTACCTTCGGTGAAAATGAAACTATGCCAATTTCTACTGCTAAGATCATGCAAAAGGAAATTCCTAACTCACGCTTGGTTACTACTCCAGATGGTGGTCACCACCACATGGTCGATAACCCGGACGTCTACTATAAGCACTTAGCTGATTTCATTCGTGAAGTTGAAAACGGCACTTTTAAAGGTGAATAAAGATTGAAAAGAAGTCCAATTAGGGCTTCTTTTTTCTCCCTAATATGCTAGAATTAGAACAATTTAACATATTTTAAGGGGATGGCAATATGAGAAAACTAATTGATTTACACCTTCACCTAGATGGTTCCGTACCATTTACCACAATTAAAAAATTAATGAACATCCATGGTTTACCTACCATTGATGATCAAATTCTGCGGCAAAAATTATCAGTGGGTCCTGACTGCCGTGATTTAAATGAATTCCTGGAGAAGTTTGCTTTTTCCGTTCATTTAATGCAAACGGCAGCTGATCTACAACTGATCGTTTTTAGTCTGCTAAAAAATTTAAAGAAACAAGGACTGGTTTACGTCGAAATTCGTTTTGCGCCCCAGCTTCATACTGAGCAAAGTTTGACTCAAGAGGAAGTAGTGCGCGCAGCGATTGCCGGCTTAAACCAGTTTTTTAATTGGCAAAAAGATAATCCGACTGATCAACCAGAACTACATGCAAATTTATTGCTGTGTCTAATGCGGCTTAAGGATAATTATGAGCAAAACTTAGAAACCGTTGAAACGGCCAAGCATTTCCTAGACCGCGGCGTCAGTGGACTAGATCTAGCCGGAGCTGAAACGCCCGCATTTTCCATCAGCAATTATGCTTCTTTATTTAGTCTGGCTAGTAGAGAAAGCATCCCCTTCACCATTCATGCAGGTGAAGCTATGGGACCCGAATCCATTTATCAAGCGCTAGATTTAGGGGCCAAGCGGATCGGTCACGGCATTCGCTGCGTTGAGGACAAGCAGCTAGTAGCAGACATTATCCAAAATAGGATCACGCTAGAATGTTGCGCCACTTCGAATCTGAACACCAAGGCTTTCAGCCAGATCGACCACTACCCTGTCAAAAAATTGCTGCATCAGGGAGTCAACGTCACGCTTAACACCGATGACATGACCATTTCTAATATCGACCTACCTCATGAATACAAATTATTAGAGGATAAAACTGGTTTAACTAGTAGCGATGAAAAACAGCTCTATTTAAACGCAGTTAATGCCGCATTTTGTTCAGAACAAGAAAAAAGTCGTTTATTATCTTTAATCTAAGTATGCTAAAATCAAACTAATTTTTAAATTATATACGGAGGAAAATTATGAAAGCAGTAGTTCCAACAGGAAAAATTTATTTAGGCTCACCATTTTACAGCGATGCTCAAAGAGAAAGAGCAGCTAAGGCAAAAGAGTTGTTAGCAAAAAATCCAAGCATCGCGCACGTCTTCTTCCCCTTTGATGATGGTTTCACCGATCCTGATGAAAAGAATCCTGAAATTGGCGGCATCAGAAGCATGGTTTGGCGGGATGCAACTTACCAAAATGATTTAACTGGTATTTCGAATGCCACTTGTGGCGTCTTCTTATATGATATGGATCAATTAGATGACGGCTCTGCCTTTGAAATTGGCTTCATGCGTGCGATGCATAAGCCGGTGATCTTGGTGCCATTCACTGAGCATCCCGAAAAAGAAAAGAAAATGAACCTGATGATCGCACAAGGCGTAACCACCATCATTGATGGCAATACTGAATTTGAAAAACTAGCTGATTATAACTTCAACGAATGTCCTTCTAATCCAGTTCGCGGTTACGGTATCTATTAATATCAATAAGCAATTTCTTAATTTCATTAAGAAATACATAAGTAGGTGACAAAATGTCATTTTTAACCATACTTATTTTGGGTAAGCGCGTATAATTAATATCATGATATAGAGAATGATATTGATGTAAATGTGTCAAGGAGAATGCGTATGAATAAATTAACTAAATTAACTGCTGGTGCTGCTCTTATCGGAGCTTTAGCTATCGGTACTGTTGCATATAGCAATGATATAACAGAGGACTACTATGAAAAAAATTATCAACCCCTTTTTAATTGGTGTTATCGGCATTTTGATCGGTATATTTTCGACTATTTTCTGGACTAAACACCAACCACAAAAACCCATTAATTTTTCTATTATCAATAAAAACGTTGTTCCTAAAAACGTGAGTTATCTAGCAATAAATTGCCACAAATCAGAATGAATCAAGCTTCTGCGATCCAAAGATTCAAGTCCTTGTATTCAAATGCAGCAATTAAATCAATTACTTTGGCTTTACGAAATGATATTTACGTTTATACGATCGTGGGCTTTGACTCTGTAAAAGATTGCACCATTCAAATCGATGCCACTAATAATAAAATCATTGGTCAATCTACTCAAATTTTGGATTACGACTATGTCAAAGAAGAGGCTTTAAATCTTAAAAAGACTATTTCAAGACAAGAAGCAAATGAAATCGCACTTAGAGATTTGCGTGGCGCCACCACAATTCTTTGGGAATTAACTGACGAAAATAGTAAAGCCATTTGAAAAATTAATTTGATTTATCAAAACCAAAAGCGTGAATTAAAAATCGATGCTTTAAATAAAAATATTATTTAATCAAAAAAGCCGATTGCAACTTAGCATTGTAATCGGCTTTTGTTATATACGATCAAAATCAATTCTCCCATCCTTATAACACATTTTAGCTAAAATACAAGATCTTGTAGTCAATAATTTATATGTTACAATATCTAGCGCTTGATATTATATTTATCTATTATATTTATCGGAGGATTATTTATGAGACTAGGTAAAAAATTAATCACTTTTGCTGTAGCTGGCCTTGCCTTAGTTGGTACAGCTGCTTGTTCCAATGGTAAAAACAATTCATCTTCAAATGATGCTAAGATTCCATCAAAAATCACTAAAAAGACTACTGTAGTATTTTGGCACGGGATGCATGGTGCACAAGAAAATACTCTCAAGCAATTGACTAGTGATTTTGAAAAGAAGAACCCTAACATCAAAATCAAGCTTGAAAACCAAGGTTCTTACATTGACTTGCAAGGTAAGATCAACTCTACCATGCAATCACCAAAGAACTTGCCAACAATTACTCAAGCTTACCCTGGCTGGTTATATAATGCCGCTCAAAACAAGATGTTGGTTGATTTAACTCCTTACATCAACAATAAGAACGTTGGTTGGGGCAGTGCTAAGGCTTCTGATATTAGAACTGAATTGTTAGATGGTGCTCAAATTAAGGGTACCCAATATGGTATTCCATTTAACAAATCTATCGAATCTTTGACTTACAACAAGACCATGTTCAAGAAATATGGCATTAAAAAAGTTCCTTCAACAATGGAAGAACTTAAGCAAGTTTCTGAAACCATCTACAAGAAGAGTAACCACAAAGTTGTTGGTGCCGGTTTTGATTCATTAGCTAACTACTACACCCTTGGCATGAAGGATGAAGGCTTTAACTTTACTGATAAAATCAACTTCACTGGTGCTGCTTCTAAGAAAGTAATTAACTACTACGCAGAAGGCGTAAAAAAGGGTTACTTCCGTGTAGCCGGTTCTGAACACTACTTATCTGGTCCATTTGCTAATGAAAAAGTTGCAATGTTCATCGGTACTTCTGCAGGTGAAGGCTTCGTAAAACAAGGTGTGGGCAACAAGTTCACTTATGATGTTGCTCCTCGTCCAGGCAAATACACCATGCAACAAGGTACTGATATCTACATGTTTAAAGAAGCTTCATCAATACAAAGAGCAGCTGCCTTTAAGTACATGAAATTCTTAACTTCTGAATCTTCACAACTTAAGTGGGCAAATGCTACTGGTTACATTCCAGTTAACAACGGCGTACTTGACGACAAGGAATTCCTTGATAACAAGAACATCAAGATGCCTACTAAGTTAAAGAGCGCAACGAAGCACCTCTACAGTGTTCCAGCTGAAAAGAATTCTAACGCAGCTTACAACCAATTAAACAGCATTATGCAAAACATCTTGTCAGCAGCTCAAAAGGGACAAAATGTTAATAGCCAAATTGACAATGGCAAACAAAAATTTGATGCTGCTTGGAAGCAATAAATTGCAACTTAAAAAGGACTCTCCAAAGAGAGCCCTTTTATTTTACTTATTTTTATCTAGGTTGGCTATCAGCACGTGACTTGTAATCACCATTTTCGGTACCGATAATCAACTTTTCGCCTTCCTTAATGAAGTCAGGAACTTGAACAACCAAGCCTGTTTCCATGGTAGCTGGTTTACCACCCCCGGCAACAGTAGCACCCTTAATTTCTGGTTGGGTTTCCTTAACAGTCATTTCAACAGTTGTTGGCAATTCAATACCAATGATCTTGTTGTCACCAGTGAATTCCATATCTACCATGATGTTAGGCATCAAAAACTTAACATCATCACCCAATTGATCAGCTGAAATTTCGTATTGGTCATAAGTTTCAGTATCCATAAAGGTGTAAACATCACCTTCACCATAAAGGTATTGTGCAGTTCTTTTATTTACATTAACTAAATCAACCTTTTCAGTTGGACGCATAGTCTTGTGGACAACGGCGCCGCTCTTAACGTCACGCAAATCCATTTGCATAACGGTGTTACCCTTACCTGGCTTATGGTGGTTAGCCTTTAAAACCTTAATCAACTTACCATCTTGGCTAAAAATCATACCTTTTTTCAAATTAATTGCTTGCATAAAAAATCTCCTTATCTAATTAGATTATAACAAACTAAATATGTCTCAAATAAATCTTATCAATTAAATGTCCATCAGTCTTATGCAAAATTAAGCTTGCACGTTCCTTAGTTGGAGCAATATATTCACGTAGGTTTACTAAATTTACCATTTGCCATACTTCTTCCGCAAACTGCATCGCTTGATCCAACGGACCATTTGCCATTTGATAATAAAAGTTATCGGGTTTGTTTTTATTTAGCTTCAATATCTTTTGGAAACGTTGCATATACCATTTTTCAATCAAATCTTCTTCTGCATCGATATAAATTGAAAAGTCAAAAAAGTCACTAGTCACAACTTGTCCACTTTCTGGGAGTTGCAAGGTATTAATTCCTTCAATAATCAAAATATCAGGATTCTTCACATGACCATATTTTCCAGGGACAATGTCGCTTAATTCTTGTGAATAAAGTGGGTAAACAATATCTTTTTTACCACTTAAAACATCCCGCAAAAAATCGCTTAATAAAGCCATATTGTAACTTTCAGGGAAGCCTTTGCGTGACATTAAGCCTTGGCGCTCTAGTTCCTTATTTGGATAAATAAAGCCATCAGTGGTCATTAAATGTACTTTCAAATCTGGATAGGTTCTTTGCAAAAGCAACTGCAAAAGGCGCGCCGTAGTTGATTTGCCTACCGCTACGGAACCTGAAATACCAATGATGAACGGAGCTGGTTCAAATGATTTATGCAAAAATTTAATCTGTGCTTGACGCGCTTGTTGCTTATCCTGATAGACTAAATGTAAGTAGCTAATTAAACTAGTATAAATCTCATGAACATCGGTTAAATCAACTACATCACCCAGTGACTTGATTTGCGCTAATTCTTCTTTTGTAATATTTGCTTTATTTTTTGGAGCTAATTTAGCCCATTCATTTCTTTTAAAACTTGTATAATTTCTCATGATAATATCCATTTTTCTTATATCTACACTTACTAATTATAATTGAAAGGCATTAATTATGAAAAAAATAATTTTATTCGGTGATTCTATTTTCAACGGTTTTCGCAATGGCCAAGACACAGATTTAGTTACTAACCTATTTCAAAAAGGACTAAAAGATTATGCACAGGTGGAAAACATATCTAAAAGTGGTGCTACGACTGTCGAAGCATTGGACTATTTGCATCTAATTCCTCAAAAAAGAGATTTAGTTGTAGTCGAATATGGCAATAATGATGCCGCAACTGGCTGGGGCATTCGACCAGAACGCTATGAGCAAAATCTAAACGAAATCCTCACTAAAATAGGCAAAGCCATAGTCGTTGGTCTTTGTTATCCTGATCCTACTAACAGCGAAATTAACCAATTTTATGGCGATAAGAGACTAGATCTTTTTAACGATATTGCTAAAAGAGTTGCAGCTAAGCACAGTGCACAGTTTGTGGATATCTTACCTGCTTTTAGAAAACTCACGGACATTTCGACATACTATCAAAAAGATGGCCAGCATCTAACAGATAAGGGCAATGAATTTTTAGTTAATCAAATTCTGCCAGCAATCAAAAAAGAACTTGATTAATTCAAGTCCTTCTTCATCATAATATGCTCAACGCCAGCTTCCTCAAAAGGTTCACCACAGGTTTGATAACCTACTTTTTCATAAAATGGCTTAACATGCATTTGGGCATGACAATACAAAGCTGAAGCATTTTGCTTTTTTAAATAATTATGCACAGCTAACAGCATTTTCTTGCCTAAGCTTTGACCGCGACTTTTCTTTGATACTGCAACACGGCCTAGCATCCACTTATCTTTTTCCACAAACAGACGACATGTCGCAAGGGCATCCGTCTGTTTTTCATTTAACAAAAAAACTTGAATAGCTGTTAAATCTTGATCATCCAAATCCGGCACAGTAATTTTTTGCTCAGCTACAAAAGTTTCATTGCGTAAGCGAGCCACCGCAAACATTTCTCTGCTTGTCATTTCATCAATCTTTTTAAAAGAAAAATTATTATTCATCGTTTATTTACCTAAATAATTACTATCTTTACCAAACCATTTTTCATTAATTTGACGCAATTTGCCATTCTTCTGCAATCTGGCCAATCCTTCGTTGAGCTTTTTTTGCAAAGTCTTGTCGCCTTTACGCATCCCTACAGCAAATTCATCGAATGGTACGCGATCATTCTGAATCACCTTATATTCGCTGCTTTTAACCATGTGTGCAATGTAATAGTCGGCATATACTTCGTCTAGTAAAATCCCTTGAATTCTGCCAGAGTTTAAATCTAAGAATGAATTAGAAATGGTGTCGTACAAAATAGTCTTCTTAGCATGCAAAACGTTCTGCTTGGTCTCATACCATTGTTCAGCTGTTGACCCAGTTTGCATCCCCAGCTCATATTTTTTCATCTGTGCAACACTGTCAATGCCGCTATTCTTCTTTACTACTAAAACCTGACGATTGCGCAAATATGGTCGACTAAAAGCTACTTTTTTCTTTCGCTCAGGCGTAATGCTATAGCCGTTCCAGATTAAATCGATGGTACCGTTACGCAATTCCGTTACGTTCATCGACCAGTCGATCGTTTGAAAACTGACTTTAATCCCGTATTCCTTAAAAACGGCCCTTGCTAAATCAATATCGTAACCCGTGAGCTGACCATTTTTCTTCTCAAAGCCCATCGGCACAAAGCTGTCGTCTAGGCCAATAACTACCTGTTTATTCTTTTCGATTGTTTGCCAGCTGTCCGGATTATTAGATTTAGCACAGCCAGTTAAAGTTAGTGCTAGAATTCCAATAATTGCTATTATCCATTTTTTCATAGGCTAACCCTCACTTAATGGTTGCACCTTTAACATCTGATCTGCCACATTCTCTGCAAATTGCAAATCGTGCGTGATAATTAATTGTGTTAAACCAGACTTCTTCAGGCCTAAAATCATCTTCTCAACTTCTTTACGTAAGTTAGGATCAAGCGCTGAAGTTGGCTCATCATAACAGAGAATACGTGGTTTCATTGCCAAAGCTCGCGCAATTGCGACACGCTGCTTTTGACCACCAGACAGTTCATAAGGATATTGCTTTTCTCGACCATTCATTTGTAAACGATTGAGCAGCTCATAAGCTTCTTTATTAGCCTCTTCCTTGCTTTCTTTAAGTACCAGCGTTGGTGCCAAAGTGATATTTTGCAACACATTTAAGTTAGGGAAAAGATTATAATCCTGAAATACAACGCCCACTTTACCTGAATCATAGGCTTGGCCCTCAATCAAAATCTCGCCGCTATCTTTTGTTTCAAGGCCAGCAATGATTCTTAGAAGCGTGGTTTTCCCCGCACCAGATGGACCAACAATAGTCATGATCTCACCATCGTTTAGGGTAAACGAGATATCTTTTAAAATTGGTCGATTATTAAATTCCTTGTATAAGTTTTTTACTTCTAACATTTAATCCACCTGCCACTATCTGTAATAAGAGACGTGCTTTTCCAACTTTTTCAAAACAAAAGCACAAATACTAATCAAAAGTAGATAAATCACGCCAACTAAAACTAATGGAACCAGCGTTACATCGCGCGCCATGGCCACGTTACCGGCTCTAAGCAAGTCGCCCAAGCCGATTACATAAACAAGTGACGAATCCTTAACCAAGTTGATTACTTCATTACCAATTGAAGGTAAGACAATCTTAATTACCTGGGGAATAACTATCTTGGTCATTGTTTGCCAGCGGCTTAAACGCAAAACTTTTGCGGCTTCAAATTGTCCTTCATCAATTGATTGAAATCCGCCCCGGAAAATTTCCGCAAAATATGCCGCATAATTTAAGACAAATGCCAAGAGTGCTGCCTGATAACGCGGAAACACAATATGGATAATTGGTAAACCATAAAACACAAAAATCAATTGTAAGAGCAGCGGTGTTCCTCGCATAATCCAGACATAAAAGTTAACCAGCCATTTAATTGGCTTAATTTTGCTCATTTCTCCCAATGAAACTAAAATTCCGAGCGGTGTTGCCAAAATAATAGTCCAAAAGAAAATACTAAGCGTCATCGTTGCGCCGCTAAAAAGGGCCGGTAAAATTTCTCCAATATATTTTAATGACATATCCTCACCTGCATTTTTCTAATAAAAAAGTCCCCTTAGGACTAACCTAAGAGAACGAACTGATCGTGTTTCCACCTCATCTTCGCATCTGCTCACGCAAAATGCCTCACTAGATTGATTATCTTAAAGAAAA
Source organism: Lactobacillus helveticus (assembly GCF_046109915.1). Taxonomy (NCBI): domain Bacteria; kingdom Bacillati; phylum Bacillota; class Bacilli; order Lactobacillales; family Lactobacillaceae; genus Lactobacillus; species Lactobacillus helveticus. The sequence goes on from NZ_CP151471.1 coordinate 1,281,877, forward strand.
AGCCCCCATAGCCAATTGGCTACGAGGGCGAATGAAATCGCGGTTCCACCTCATGTTCACAGGCTATTCGCATAACCTGCCTCAATAAGTTAATAATCAACCTTTAGCTGTAACGGGCTATCCCGGGTCTTCCTACTTAATTCAGAAAATCAACTCACAGATGTGACTTCAGATTAGCTCGTGTTTCATTTCCACCATCAGAAACTCTCTATTACCGCAGCTAACCTTACTGCTTCTGTTCTAAGTTGTTTTTAATGTTGCTATAAATCTTATAGGATTAACAAATATTTGTCAATTATTTCTTTTTCATTTTTCTTCATAAGTAGCTGGATCTACATCTAAAAGTGGACTCTTTTCACCTGTATAAATCACATCTAACTTGTACATTGCACGAGATGTAATCGTGTAAACTAACTGGGTTTCATCCAATTGATGATAATTTTCTTTGTTTGCGCCCCACATAACTACGGCATCAAACTCTAATCCTTTGGCAAGGTATGAAGGAATTACCAAGGTACCATCAACTAAACGCTGGTTAGCTGTCGCAATCAAAGTGGTTGGTTCCTTCTTCTTGCTCAATTCTTCATGCACAAATTTAGCACTAGCCAAATCCTTGGTAATGATGACTGTAGTCATCTTACGCTTTTCATTATCGCGCAAAACATCGACTAAGACATCAATTGCCTTCTCATCATTATCTCTTCCCCAAATCACAGGTTTTGGACCTTGACGGTTGAAGGCTTCGATCTTTTCACCTTGACGCAAAATCTGCTTGGTAAAATTAGTCAATTGCTTAGTTGAACGATAGGACTTAGTAAGCTGAACCACATCAGTTTTTTCTGGATCAAACAAACCAGAAATCTGCTTAAGCAAGCTGCGACTCTCATCCTTAGTAAAGATGGCCTGATTCAAATCACCGAGCATCGTAAACTTAGCACGTGGGAAATTGTACTTAAGGTAAGCCAATTGGAATGGCGTATAATCTTGAATTTCATCAATAAATGCATAACGCATTTCATAATCGGTTCTGCGACCAGTGATCAAATCATACAAGTAAAGATAGGCAGAAACATCAGTGATAGCAATATCATGTTTCTTGAAGTTCTCCTTAACTTCATCAATATGATGCAACCAATCATCTTCTGTAATGTCCCACTTAGCTAAATCAACCATCTTAGGTACGGCACGCAAGAAGCTCAAGTATTGTGCACGCATGTTGATAAAGTGATTGTGCAAAATGCGCTTGTGCACGCCCTTTAAAGCTTTCAAAACAATCTTTCTGCCTAAGAAAGCTTCTTCCTTAGCTTCTGATTCAAATTCTTGATCAGGGCGATCATACAATTCATTTAACTCTGATTGACTCATCCCTTCAATGGTGCGAGCAACCCAGGCCTTTTTAGCTTCTGGTGTAATCTTGCGATTAAGCATCTTAATAAGCTCTTCGCGCGTTGCATCAATTCTATTAGCTAAATTGTAGTTTTCATTATATGAGTAATAAATTTCCTTGATCTTTTCCTTATCAAAATAAGGCTCCTTCTTATCACGGAAATAGATATTCTTGAAAATTACGCCCCGTTTATTCAAGTGTTTAGCATAGCGCGTTAACAAATTGAAGAAATTGACTGAACCCTTGAGCTTGCTGATATCAGTATCAGAATTCTGATCTTCAAATTGTTTAAACAAGTTTTCCACATTCATCCCTGGAAGTCGCCGTGCCACAAATTGCCAATAAGTCATCTGCACCATGTTTTGTTCACCCATTTCAGGCAAAACATTTTTAATGTAATCATTGAACAATTGGTTAGGACTGAACATGATAACGTCACTAGAAGTTAAATTACCACGGTAGCGGTAAAGCAAGTATGCAATTCTTTGCAAAATCGCACTAGTCTTTCCTGAACCTGCAGCACCTTGCACGAAGAGCAAGTCAGCGCTGGTATTTCTAATAATCTTATTTTGTTCTTGTTGAATCGTGGTTACGATTGATTTCATCTGAGTTGATGACTTTTCAGATAAAACCTCTAGAAGCATTTGATCACCGATTGATTCATTAGTGTCAAACATGTTGACGATCTTGCCATCTTCAATCATGAATTGGCGCTTCTTCGTCATGTCGACGGTAATCTTACCTTCTGGCGAATTATAAGATACTTCGCCTAACTTGCCATCATAATAAATTGAAGAAATAGGCGCACGCCAGTCATAAATCAAGAAATGATCATCTTTATCAGCAAAAGAACCCAGACCAATATAGATAGTTTCAGGCTTCTTTTCCCCTTGTTCCTTAAAATCAACTCGAGCAAAATATGGCCGCTTTTCCAGTCTTTCGACAGTATCCAACTGCTTAGCTGAATGTTGCCAAGTATGCTCACGCTCACTTAATAATTGCTGCTGTTGATGAATCGACAAGGCAGTTTCCATTGAAGTCGAATAGCCATCATAGTCTAATTTAACATCATCAAAGAAATGTGAATTAAGATCTCTAGCTTCGCCTTCAGCTGATTTAATTGACTTTTTTAAAGATTTTTCACGTTCCTTGATTTGTTTCATAATATTATCAAGGTGTTTTTGTTCAAGTGTTTCTTCACTATTTTCACTTTTTGCTGTGGTCATTTAATCACCTTTTCTTTAAAAACTCGCATTATATTTTATCATGAATAACGCTTTCATAATAGTCCACATGCTCATAGACAAAATATAAGCAAAAATAGGTGAAAACTTAAGAATTGAAGATTATAATTTCAACATTGGAGTTGAAAAAAATGAGAACATTTTTTAGATTCATCAGAAATATTTTCTTGCTTGCATTACTTGCCTTTGCTGTTTGGACTTATAAAAATGACCCTAACATGCGCATGGCTACGCAAGATTCTCTGACTACATTGAATTATCGCATCCAGCAGTTATTAGAAACCGGAACTGCCACGCCACCTAAGCTAGGCGATAAAGACATTTCCACCAAAACCGACAAAACAAAAGATGACGATACTTCTGACAACCGGACTTGGTCAAAGCCGGAAGCGAATGTTTACGTAGATATTAAAAACAATATTCAATTACGTTCAGCTGCAATAGATGCCATGAATGCTTGGAATCGGACCGGAGCCTTCACTTTTCATCAAATTGCTAACAAAAAGAAGGCACAAATAGTTATCAACATTGTGGATAATAGCGATACAAACGCCGCTGGTGAAACGGCCACAACCTACAATCCAGCAACAGGACATTTGCTAAAAGCAGAAGTTCATCTCAATCGTTACTACTTGCAAAATGAATGGTATGGTTACAGCAATAATCGTATTATCAATACCGCTGAGCATGAATTAGGTCACGCGATCGGTTTAAATCACACCAATAGCGTTTCAGTCATGTATCCTAAGGGATCAATTTACACCATTCAGCCACAAGATATCAAAAATGTGCGTAAGCTCTACCACGAAAACAATTAACTTTAATTACTCCTCTCTTTTTTCTAAAATAGAGAGGAGTTTTTTGATGAGGAGAAATTTATGAAAAGAATCTATATTGTTCGTCACGGACAGACTTATATTAATCGTTATAACAAGATGCAGGGCTGGTGTGATACGCCTTTAACTACCGCAGGAATCGAAGGTGCCGAAGAAGCCGGCAAGGCATTGCACGACGTTCCTTTTGATATTGCCCTTTCTAGTGATTTAAAAAGAGCTAGCGATACCTGCGAAACTATCATGAAATACAACGTCAACAAGGATGAATTGCAACATATTGCTAGTCCATTTTTCAGAGAACAATTCTACGGCTACTTTGAAGGAATGGATTCTGAAATGGCTTGGCGCATGATCGGTGGCAGTCATGGCTACGCTACTAGACAAGAAATGTTTAAACATGAAAGTATCGATACCATTAAAGATTGGATCAAAGAAGCTGACCCATACCATCAAGCAGAAGATGCTGAAGAATATTGGTCTCGTATGGAAAATGGTTTAAAGATGATCAGCGAACTTGATGGAGCTGAAAACATCTTGTTGGTTACCCATGGTTTTACTATTAGAAGCTTGTGGTACCGTTACGGCGATAACATCCCTCTTGTACCCGGTCCAAAGAATGCCTCAATTACCGTGATGACCATGAGCGATAAAGGCGACATCAAGATTCCTATTTGGAATGAAATGCACTTATGAACATATACAAAAAGAAGCTTAGATCAACTTGATCTAGGCTTCTCTTTTTTAGATGAACGCTATATTATTACTACGCTATTTAGTTTGTGGGTATTTATTTAATCTAATCATACATATATTTCTTAACTGCTTCTTTTGGATCCATTCCATTTCTAATCTTTTCTTCTAGTTCAGTGGAAACGTCAGCGATAATTGATTGGGGGTCAATTACTGCAACGTCAGGATCGGGTGCTTTTTTATTGGCTAAGAATAATTCGGTGCAGCCTAACAAAACCACTTTACACCCATAAAGCTTGGTATTGTTTTTCGCCTTTTTTACCATAAGTTTTGGTGACGTTGTCAACCACAAGAATTTCGTTCATTTTATGTTCCTCTTTCTCCGTTAATTTGTTTTACTGTGTTATTAACTTAATACACCAATATGATATTCAGCTTTTGTCAATCTATTTTTGCGCAAAAAAGAGCTCTTCACTTTTAAATACGTGAAGAACCCTGATTTAACAGCATTTAGTTGCTGGTTTTTGTTTTAATTAATTTGCATTTTCCTAATGTTTGAATCTCTTGATGACCGTTTACTAGATGCAAAACTGCATCCTGGTATAACAGTTTTTCTTTCTTTTTGCTCTTATCTTTATACTTTTTGATAAAAGTTACCTCGTAATCTATCTTGCTGTAATTACGCTTGCCCGGCAAAACAGATAAGACTTTTACTTCGACATTGAACTTCTTAAGTTTTTTATCTTTTTTCCACTTCTTGATTTGCTGCTCAATCTTCTTGTAATCGGCGTTTTCTTTGCCATTTTCAAAATTGGTTACCATTGGCTTCTTAAAGTTGGTATATAGCATGCTTGCAGCATCCTCAACTTTAATTAGACCTGGCCAAATTGGATTAACAATATAATCACCTTCAGCATCTTGGTAAACATCCTTTTCACCATTGCCTTGGTAATCTGCTGCGCCATCATAATCAGTCACATCGTCTTCGCTATCGCTAAATTCAGCGCTGATTGACTGCGACAAGTCCGTCACTCTTTCAGACTTAATAGTTTTGCCATCTGCCTTGCTTTTAACATAAATTTCCATTCTTTTAGCAAGCGGATAATCTTTAAAGGTATAATGTCCCTTTTTATTAAGAGTAGCTGCCTTGTGATCATTAATATAGACCACGCCATTAGGAACGCTGCGAATCTGGAAAGTGGCGGTCTTAATTTTCATATTGACCGTCTTATTTGACCAAATATTTACAATCGAGTCAGCATCCAGCTTTCTACCATTGACTTTAGATTTAACTAAAATATGATAGCGACCTGGGAAGACCAATCCTAGATCTTGATAATAGTTCTGGTTGCCGCCGTTCATTTTGCCATAATCTTCACCATTGACAAATAAAGTGGAATTGGCATGATTGGTTTGAACTTGCGGACGGTAGCATTGCACTCTCAATTTATATTTACTGAAGAACAGAAAATACCTACCGTCCTCAATCAATTGAATTTCACCATCATCGCGACCGCTTCGTAAGTTGGAATCCAATTTTTTCACAGCCGCTGTGTGATTTTTAAAATAATTCTGCAATGGCTTTAAACTGTCATCAGTTACCTTCATATCAGGCGTTGAAGCAACCACGTATTGTGCCATCCCTGTCTTGGGATCTTTTAAGTTAGCAACAATGCGGCTAATCTGCCGATCTTTTGTATAATAAAAATTGCCAGCGGTAATTAATCCGCCAACTAAAATTACAATAATTCCAAATATCCAAATAGTTTTACATTTTTTCATACTTAAAACCCACCAAATTAATACTTTAAATTTAGATTAACAGGTTGAGCCAAAATAGCAACTATCTTCATTTTTGTGAGGAAAATTATGGAAATTAATTTTAATTTTGTCAAAAATAGTCCAACATTTAGTGAGCAAGATTCTGCTGCTGAAAAAATTCACAAGTTATACACAATTGATGATTATCGCGATGTCATCAGCAACTCCCGACTGCTGCTTGAAACACTTACTAAGAAACTTTTTAAATTAGAAAACCTGAATGCCTATTATCATGTACCTGATGGCGAATATCGCAATCTGCGCAATGATACGCATTATTTACGCAGTGAACTCGATTATCCTTTAAGCATCATGGATTTATTCGATGAAGTCCGCCGAATGGGAAATGCGGCAATCCACGATAGTAAAATCGAACCTGACAAAAAGCAGGCCTGGCGCTGCATCTGTGATTTGCACGATATTCTAGTCTTCTTAATCAATAGCTACGATAGGCAAGATCTGTATTATATTCGACCCGACATTGCCATGGAGGCTCAGACTTCTAAGCAATTTCATTCCCGCATGAAAAATACTAAGCCACACATCAAGCTCAAGGATCATCAAACTAAAAAAGTAGGAAAAAATCATTCACACACTAACTTAAAAAAGGCGAAACATTTCTCTAGTGCAAAAACTGTGGACAAGCCTGCTGAAAAACATGAACATACACAACCTACAAAACAAAATTGGTTCACCAAACTTTTCCACAAAAGAAAATAGCAAGGCTACGTTGCCTTGCTATCCTAATTCAAGAAAGTGTAGTCATTCAAGATCACATTGTAGTGACTGTTTTAGTTTACTTTTTAACGATTGCACTAGAAAATGTTTGCGCATTAGATTCAATCAACTGATTTGAATTATTAGCAAAAAGTGAAACCCCAATTCCTACTGCCGCTAAAGTAAGCCAGACTTTTCCTAATAGTTTACTTTTCATATTATATGCACTCCTTTTGCCTCTATTATACAAAAAGCATTAGTGCATTAGCATTGTCTGCGCTTACAATTAATAAAATTGTAACATTCTTTAATTAGTTTTAAGAGTTACTTCACCAGCCACATCTGTATTGAAGAAATCTGCCACTTCATGTACGTTCATGCCTTGACCAAGGGCCCACATCAATTTGGTAATGGCACTCTCAGAAGTCATGTCGCACGCACTGATCGCACCTTCTAGCAAGGCCTCACGTCCAACTTCATACTTGGTTAAGTCGCTACGTTCATATAAACATTGGCTGCTGGCAATTACAGGGATGTCCTGTCTGATCAACTTACCAATTGCGGCAACCATGTTACGGCGAATAAAGTTCATCCCACCTAACCCGTAGGCTTCAATAACAATTCCTTGGCAGCCACTATCTACCATCGCAAATAATAATTTAGGATCAAAACCTGGGAATAATTTTACTAATGAAACATTCGAATCAATATCGGTGTTTAAACTAGGTGCACCCGTCTTTTCTCTAGGTTGGTAGTCCTTATTGAATACTAAGCCATCAGACGAAACAGTTGCGATAGGTGGAACGTTCACGCTCTCAAAGGCATCGAAGTTGGTTGTTCTAACCTTAACGGCTCTGCAGCCAAGCATGATTTTATTATGGAAAGCCAAATAAATATCAGGCGGACAAGTAGCCGCTGCCGCAAAGGCTAAACGCAAATTATCGTGAGCGTCACTTAAAACGACATTGATTGGCACCTGACTTCCAGTTAAAACAACTGGAATATTAATGTTCTTCAACATAAAAGCAAGCATTGACGCGGTGTAAGCCATCGTATCGGTACCGTGTGAAACGACAATGCCATCATAATCGTCGCGATATTTATAAATATTTTCTGCAATAATCTTCCATTCTTCTGGTTGAATATTGGAAGAATCAAGCTGCAAAATATCTTGAACGTCGATATCATATGGCAACTTACCCAGCATTTTAATCAATTCTTCGCCACTCTCTTTTGGCACTAAGCCCGCATCAGAAGCAACTGACGCAATCGTCCCACCAGTTGAAAGCAATAATAACTTTTTCTTTTCCATCTTTGTTTCCTCTACTTTTGCAATTTACGCTGTTTTGCATATTCATTAATTATTAAATCAATTAAAACATAGGCTGAACTAAAAGTCTCAACCTTTTTACTAAACTGAAATGGCGTAGTTTTAAAGAAAAAGCTGTAATCACTAAGAGAAGCCAATTTTCCTGGCTGCCAACTCGTTAGCGAAACCAGCTTTAGCTTATTATTGATTACATCAATTTTCTTTAACTCTTCAATAATTGTCTTATTAAAGCCGCCAAACGAAATCACAAATAGCATATCATTTTCTTTGGCAGCTTGGCCAAGCATTGAAACTTCATCCCGCGCACTTGGCAAAATAATTGCATTTTTACCTATTAAATAAAAGGAATGCGCTAAATATTCCGCAATAATCTGTTGTTGCCAACCTGTGGAATAAATGTAGATAGTTTCAGCTTGATCTAAATCCGCACATAAGTCATGTAAATCCAGTCCTTTAAAATATTTAAAGGTGTCATTGATGATTTTTTGCAAATTATCGTCAAAATCTAATTCTTGAGCATGCTTGGCATATTGCTCTTTTCTAGCAATCAATTCAGATAGTTCAAATTTAAGCTCGCTAAAGCCACTTAAGCCTAATTTTTTACTCAAACGAAAAATGGCAGATTTAGAAACATATAACTTCTGCGCTAATTCCATTAAGCTCAACTTGCTAGCTTCCTTAGGATACTTAAGCAAGTAACTGACTATTGCCTTGTCAGTATCATTGAAGCTTTCCTTTTTCTTCATTACTACTGTTTCTAAATCCATTTCTATGTCCTTTCCGTCATTAACTTAATAACAAGTTCAGAATATCATGATCAACACAAAAAAGGTAGCTATTCAATTATAGAATAGTTACCTTTTCCTTATTTGTTATGACTTGTCAAAATTGTTATTTAAGTTCTGGCCAATATGGAGCGTTAACTGGAATCATGTCATCCAAAATCTTCTTAGCTACAGATGCATCTGGAACAGTCTTGTTCAAAGCGAAGGCTTGGAGCATCTTTTGGTATGAGTGTTCTACATAAGCATCAACAACCAACTTTTCACAGGTTTGTTGTTCCATCATCAAACCTCTTTGGAAACGGCCAGCCTTACCAGTTGCCATTGGTTGAATACCATCAGCACCAAACAATGCTGGAACTTCAACGATTGAATCTGGATCCATGTTGGCAATGGCACCGTTGTTTTCACAGTTAGCCAAGAACTTCTCGTGGGTGTTGTAAGCAATAGCGTGAATAATATCTACGATATATTCTGAGTGCAAACCTGAAATGTCCCAAATATTGTCCTTAGCAGTACCTGCCTTAACGATTCTTTCACATTCACCGAAGACGATCTTTTGACGGTGTTCACGAATTTCATCAGTACGAGTGTGCTTTGGATCGGCGTTTGCTACTTCATATTGTGGGAAGTAGTAGTATTGCATGTAGTTGTTTGGCAAGGTTTCTGGATCCATCTTGTAGTCGTCAGCAACCTTCTTAAAGGTAGTTTTCCATGAAGCTTCAGTATCTTTGTCGTAGTCGCCGCCTACCCAGTAGCCGTGATCCTTGACGTATTCCTTAAGCTTAGGCATCAAGTCTTCACCGGTCTTCTTGTTTCTAACTTCTTTCCACCAGCCGAAGTGGTTTAAGCCGTAGTAGTTGAAGTCAATGTCGTGCCAGCTGTTTAAACCGCAGATAGCAGCCATTCTGTCCATGTCATCAATTGGCATATCACAGATGTTGATAACCTTTGCACCTGGACGAAGGCGACGACAAGCTTCAGCAACAATAGCAATAGTGTTGGAGTAGTTGATCATCCAAGCATTTGGTGAATATTCTTGCATCCAATCAATGATTTGCAAAATTGCAGGAATTGAACGAAGACCATAAGCCATACCTCCGGGTCCTGTAGTTTCCTGACCATTTACACCATATTTTAATGGGATTTTTTCATCTAAGCTTCTCATGTGGTACTTACCAACACGAATTGAACCCATTACAAAGTCTACGTCAGTAAAGGCTTCCTTTGGATCAGTGGTGTATGAGAACTTAATTTGTGGAGCTCTTTCCTTCATTATGATCTTAACAGCTTCACCAATCTTCTTTTGACGTTCTGCATCGTTATCGTAGAACTTCAATTGTCTCATTGGGAATTTATCTTGACTCTTAATTAAGTCCAAAACAAATCCTGGTGTAAAAGTACTACCACCACCGGCAATAACTACTGAATATTTTTTACCATCCATAGTTCTTTACTCTCCTTTTCGTAAGTTTTCATCTTTTGGGAATTGCTTAATTACCTTACGCATATATTTATAACATTTTTCTTTTAGAATGTATTCGTTTTCAATGGCTTCAGACTTTGTTTCGTCAGTTGAACCTCATTTCAAATAGTGAAATATATTTTGGTTTATCATTGTCTATTCACATATAGTTTTAGTATAATAATAGCTAAAACATGTCCTTGTTATTGCAAAATGTATTTCAAAATCGGACTTTGATTATTTAATCAGTTTCTACTATGATAAAAGGACGAGATTTAGCAAGAATGCTTTTCGGTGGTTTCTATGGCTCAGACAGTCAAATGAATGATTCTTCAAGATACACTGAATGGGAACACGCTGGTGACTTGCTTGGTTGTCGTACAAAGCATTATGATGCTAAGACTAAATACTTTGGTATCAGCTTCAGCGGCTTAAAGGGCGATTCAAGCAAGATTAGTGTTCACATGATGGGCGTTGCTAAGCGTTACATCCAAAACTACAAGAAATTTAACCGTTAATATTGACGTTGTAGTTTAAAACTTAATAATGTTCCTAATCCAAGAGTTCAGATGGTTTGGTCACCTATTTGAGCTCTTTTAATTTACTCAAAAAAGGCCAGATTGCTCTGTATTTTCAGACAATTTGGTCTTTTTGTACTCTATATTAGGCAAGATTAATAATTAAAAGTAAGTATTGAAATGCCCGGTCTTATCACTTTTTGAGCAAGAATGTTGATATATCAACGTTTCAAGCATTTTCAGCAACTATAAGTTATAAATTTTAGTTCTTGTTTTTTTATTTTTTTAAAATTTTTTTGAGATATCTATTTATAGCTAATCTGCTTAAATCATGCTTACATCAAGCCATAAACCAATTATTATTAAAAATAGCTATTGCTATATTGATGCACGCTTGGTATATTTTATAAAAATAATTTTTAACAAAAATATTCAAACTTACTTGGAGTTGTTATTGAAAGGGATGAATCTAATGAGAAAACTTACAACTTATGAGATTTTACGCGAAGAATTAACTAGAGGTATTATTACTAAATACTCTGTTACCCAATTTTGCAAGGCCACTGGTATGAGCCGCGGCGTTTTTTATAATACTTATACTGGATTAACCGATCTATTTTGTAAAAGTATTCAAGCAGAAATTAAAACTCATTTCCGCGAATATGGTGACTGTCAGTCTAATAAATTGATCTTTGCTTTTCTTAGACAAATTGGCAATGATCGCCTTTTCTACACTAATATTTATCGTCTAACTCGCAAAAAGCATACTACTCACATCTGCGATCAGATTAATCGCACGCTTTTTACAGAAATGCAAAAACATCTTTTTAACAGTGATTACTCCAATAAGCATATTAAGAGCATGACCAATATTCTGCTTGCCCATATCACCAATTGGATTGATCACGGTTGCGATGCCCATGTGCTCGACGTTTATACTGATGTCGCAATTATTTTGCCTAAACAAAAAGACTGCTAACCAGTAGCCTTTTTTGCTATATTCTTTTAATCATGTGGTCGTATGTCCGATCCCCGATCGTCATCGTCTTTTCTGTTTGATAGCCTTTGTGCTCATACAAGCGCTGTGCTCGAGGATTTTCCTGGTCTACATTTAAACTTAAAATATGGTAGCCTTGCTTAGCAGCTACCACTTCAGCCTTATCAAGCAAGTGACTGGCAATCTTTTCACCCCAATGATCTGGATCGACTGCCAATGCATCGATGTACCATTCATGTGGCCAAGCTTCTTGATCTGAGAAGATCACCGTTGAGATTGGCAAACCAGTTTTGGCATAATCATGACGCAAGACGATATCAATAATCTTTTGATCTTTATATGGATACATATCGAGAATGCCTACCACCTTGCCAGCTTTCTCACTTACCCAAATACGACGGTATGAGTAACGATAATCCTCCGAAATGAAGCCTAACTTCATCAAGCTATAAAATTGATCTTCGGGTAGCTTTTCAATCGCCTCCATCTGCATTTCATCAAAAATCTGTTTTAAAATTGGATATATAAATGGAAAATCTGTTTTTCTCGCTCTTCTAATCATCACTGGTCCCTTTCCTATTTAACTTATTACTATCTAGTATAAGCCTCATCTTCATTACAACAAAAACTATCATTTTTAAACTTATATGGTATATTATAAGTAGATAGAGTAAGCGCTTACTTCAATATATATTTTAGAAATGGGTGTTGTTGTGATATCAAATACTGAAATTGATTGGTTTTCCTTCAATGAAAATATGAAATACCACATGTCTAAAGACAACCATCAAGCCAGGAGTCATGCGTAAAGGTGCTTGATTCGTGTCTTGGATATTAAAGAGAGGATTACAGTTGTAGTCCTCTCTTTTTTATTTTTCAAATAAATCCGTATAAATTTTATTAGCGCTATTACTCAAATCGCCATAATGACTACTATCTGCACTCTGCAACACAACAGCATTCTTTCCGTCTTTAGATATGCGTAAAAAGTTACAATAGCCATAACCATTACCGTTAGATTCGTAGTGATTATTTTTAGTATACAGCCCGCCACGATAATGCAAAGCATTATTCCCAGGAGCATAGATGATGTCTTTATTTTGCTCCGATAACAGCTTACCATTAAGCAAATCTAAACTTGTCTTGTACAAATCATCATTCGACATGGCAACACTACCCGCACCTAGCAAGCCATGTATCGCATTCATATCAACGTTTTGACCATTAAAAAGAAAATCTATCTCTTTTAGCTTCTGCTGGTCAGCCCAGACAAAGTCAGTATGCTTTAATTTTAGTGGATAAACATACATATCGTTAAACAGTGTTTCATAGCTTTGACCGTTGACCTTTTCCAAAATATGACTCAGCAAAATATAATCTAGATCTTGATAATCCCACTTGCCAAAATTCTGTTCATTATAATGCGTATCTTGAATCATCTTCTGGGCATTGGCATCGTCATTATTGTATGGCGCATCCCCCATCGGCCCAGTAGGATCCAGACCACTAGTCATGTCCAGCAGATTCAGCACACTAATATTCTGAGCATTTGGAACATTCGGATGAACTACACCGGCACTGAAGTGCCGGGTTTCTGGGAACACTGAGTAGTGTTTAGGATCTTACATTGAACTAGTCAAATACCTAACTCACAGAACTCAGCTTGTTACCATGGCCAGTCCCTGACCACTTAGCTTTTTACTTTCTTTATGCAAGATATTAACTGCCGCATTAATATATCTCGATCATGCTTGGTTTGACACTTAGAACAGGTCCATTCACGAATTTCTAATGGCTTAGCGCCACTATTATAGCCACATTTTGAACAAATTCTGGAAGTATTCTTAGGATCAACTGCAATTAGTTTCTTGCCATACCATTCGCATTTGTATTCTAGCATTTGTCTAAACATTCGCCATGAAGCATTGGCAATTGATTTGGCTAAGTGATGATTTTTCTGAAGATTCTTGGCTTTCAAATCTTCAATTGCAATTACATCATATTGCTTAATCATATGCGTAGTTAGTTTATGCAGATAATCTCTGCGCTGATTAGCTGCTTTAGCTTGGTATTTGGCTTTTGACTTTTGCGCTTTTTGCCAATTAGCAAAGCTTTCTAAACTTCTAGGACAAAGCACCTTTTTATTCCTGTCTTGTAAAGCTAATAGTTTAGCTAAATGTCTACGTCGAGAATACTTTTTCTGCCAAATTTTAGCTTTCTTTTCAAAATAAGAGCTATTAAAACTAGGATATTTTAGCCCATTAGACAGAATCGCTAAATCAGCCACGCCAACATCAATCCTAACTCGTTTGCCGGTTAAGCTGTACTTCTCTGGTTCAGATATTTCTACCTGTAGAGACAAATAATACTTGCCCGTTGGTTCAAGCAGAACAGTGTAGCGCTTAATCTTAGTGTTTTGCAAAACTCCAGTCTTGCTGGTTTTGACATAGCCTAATTTAGGAATCTTCAAGTATCTTTTACCTGCAGTTTTTATGATTGACTTGCCTGTATAAGACTTTTTCAGATACTTGCGTGAATGAAAACGAGGCTTGCAAATTTGACCAGTTTTATCTTGAAAGAAGTTCTTCCAAGATTGAGTTAGGAATTCATTAACTACCTGCAAGCTTGAAGAATCGCTGGTTTTCAAAAAAGGATATTCTTTTTTAAGCGGCTTAAGCAGATAATTCAGCTTGAACTTGCCTAAAAAAGGCAAATCTTTATTATTCTGATAGCGCTCATTCATCATGGCCAGCATTTGATTCCAAACAAAACGATCATTGCCAAACATCTGCTCAAGCTGGTTTTGTTGTGTTCTATTAGGATAGAGTCTTAATTTGATCCCTTTTAGCACATTTGTTCCCTCCTTTCTTTTTAAGATTATATCAAACATATGTTTAAGAAAGAAGGGGGGAACAAGCAAAAAAACAAAAGAAAAAGGCCGGATTCATCACGGGATTAAAATCCCGTGTTTTCTTCGGCAATTAATCAATAAAATTTAGCTACTTTATCATCTAAGCTAAACTTATTCTCACTTATCGCCCGCATAATTAATCCGGCCGTCAGTTCCTTTTGCACAGAATTAATTAAATAAGAAGAATTAGCATCGCCCGCCGTTGTATACTGCCACATCCGCTGTTTGTTTTTATATATCGTCATATTACCTTTAAGACCGGCATTATCCAGCAGCTTTTTATATTTTTGTGCTTTTTCTGATTGCAATACAGGTTGTTGATCGGGAGTAGTGAACCTAGTTTTGATAAAAAGAAAGCCGCAGAATAAAATATATGCTAGAAACAGGCCAAGTGTGATCTTCTTTTTCATTTTTCTCCCCCAATCACGCCATATGAAACTAACAGAAAAACCAGCGTCAAATTGCGCTGGCTTTAATAATATCGGCTAATTTTATAACTTCTTACCTAATTCCTTGATGTACTTGCGAAGAGCATCGCGTGTTTCTGGGTGGATTAAACCGTATTGGATAGAAGTCTCAAGGTAGCCTTCCTTGTTACCCACGTCAAAGCGTTCTCCCTTAAATACATGGGCAAATACACGTTGTGTCTTGTTCATGGTATCAATTGCATCAGTCAATTGAATTTCACCACCACGACCTGATTTTTGATGTTCCAGAATGTCGAAAATTTCAGGTGTCAACAAGTAACGACCGATAATTGCCAAATCACTTGGAGCCTTGTCTACGGCTGGCTTTTCCACAAAGTTTTTAACATTGTATAAATCAGGTGCGATATTGCCATCTGGTGCGATTACACCGTACTTGGAAACTTCCTTGTGTGGCACCTTCATAACGGCAATGGTTGATGCATGAGTCTTGTCGTAATCGTTGATCAATTGCTTAGTCAAAGGAACTTTATCCTTCATTAAATCATCGCCAAGCATAATCACGAATGGTTCACCAGCTACGAAGCTACGTGCGCGGTAGACGGCATCCCCCAAGCCAGCTGGGTATGGTTGACGAGTATAGTACAAGTTCACACCTAAATCAGTAATTTCTTGGGTTAACTTGAGCAAACCAGATTTACCGGTCTTTTCCAAGTCTTGCTCCAATTCAGGGTTAGAGTCGAAGTGGTTTTCAATCGCACGCTTGTTTTTACCGGTAACGATTAAAATATCTTCGATTCCTGAAGCCTTAGCTTCTTCCACGATAAATTGAATCGTTGGCTTGTCAACAATTGGCAACATTTCCTTAGGCAATGCCTTAGTTGCTGGCAAAAATCTAGTACCTAATCCTGCTGCTGGGATAATCGCTTTTCTTACTTTCATACTTTCTATACCTTCTCCAAAGATTATAATCAAACATCTATATTTTAAAATATTTTTTAAAATTTTGCTCGTTTTCTGCAGATTTGCAGATTAGAAGCTAGGCATTTTAGCAATACCTAGCCTTCAATCATTATATAAGATTTAAAAATGATGAACCAATCTGCCCAATAATCATGCTTGAAATTAACATGAAGATGATTACCCCAGTAATTGCTTGCAAAACGATGAATAAAAGATAGCCATAAAAATTATCATGTACTGGGTTAGGATCACCTAAAACTACTACGGTTAATACCATGCCGAAGAAAATTGCGGATAACCACAACATCAAAGATGCCATCACAACTCCACTAGGGCCAGCAAGAATCATAAAAATAAGGAAAATTACGATGAAGATTACTGACAAGTTGCTAGTTTGAACAATATGATTAGTTAATTGTAAAAAGTCTTTATTCTTATTGTAGATAACTTTATAAGCTAAATAAGCTGAACCAATCCAAGCAACTTGTGCTACTAAAAGGAAAAAGATTAATTCAATTGCCATGCCAAAGGTAAAGTTAGACGTGCTGCTAGCAATATCTGAGCCTAACACGGAACTAGTTGCTCTTTGCGCACCAAAGAATAAACCTAATCCAACTAATATGTCTTCTGCCAATAAAGTAATCCAGCCATACCATTTATCCGCATTTTGTTCCGCAAAGGGATGTTTCCATGAATTAACAAACCATTCCCACATATTATGCACGTCAAAGGTTCTCATTGATTGAGCAAAATCTTGTCCAAGACTTGCATTTTGAGATTGGTCTTGGTTTGAATTAACTCTTTGACTTTTGCGAGTAGGCATTGCATTTTCTTGAGCTGCCTCTTGCACCGGTTGTTTTACTTCAACTTGAACATTGCGGATGTCGGTCCCACAATTAGTGCAAAAATTGACATCGGCTTCCAATTTGACATCTACTTTTGGCTTTAAGTCTATGTCATCTTTTTTTGATCTAAAATTCTTATTTTTGATATATTTCATATCATCTACTACATAATCACGAAATTCTAAAATAGGCATTACGCTATACTCCCTCTTTCTACACTACTTTTAAATACAATATTATTATCAGAAACTACATAATATGAATCTGACCTTTGATATTTTTTATCAATCATTTGATTTAAATTATCAAGCCAAGTTTTTTTATCATTATTGGCTAGCTCTTTTTTAAAGTCACTCTTGTTCAGCATAACTAATCTAAATAGCATATCCTGATATTTAGTTTGAATGCGATGATTATTTTCTGAAACTGTCAAATAGTTTGTGTAAATAGATCTTTCTCGTAAATTGATTTTTTAATTTTTTCTTAGTCAAAGTAGGATTCCAATGTATCCTGCACTTGGCCGAAGCCTTTATGGATTCGGTTGAAGTAGCGATCATTGTAGCTTATTGCCTGAATGCCAATGAAAGTATCAAGCGACTGCTCGCTTGGAAACTCTGCTTTGGGCTTTGCCTTGCGTTTAACGACATTGTTAAAGGATTCAATCATGTTGGTGGAATAGATTGAGGGTCTGATCTGTTTGGGATAGTTGTAAAAGACCAATAGATCAGGCTCAATGTCTTTTAGATTCCTAATGACATGATTGTATGCCTTGTTCCATTTGTCATAGAATGCATGAAGAGTTTGTACAGCGGCTGTCTTGTTAGGCTGCCTATGAATCTCTGCTTGAAATCGTTCATGATTGTCTCACGATCGTCAACACGCACTTTATTGCAAATATTGCGCATGACATGAACCAGGCAGCGCTGAAAATGTGCTTTGGGATAAGTCTTTGCCAGAGCTGTTTTCATGCCGACAACACCGTCAGACAAGAAAAGCTCGACTTGCTTCAAACCCCGCGATCTCATGTTTTGAAGCATTTCAGTCCAAACTTCGACGTTTTCGCTGGGTGCTATGCAGTAGTCGATTACTTCTTTATGGCCATTGGGCCTGATGCCGATGGCAATATAGACGGCTTCACGCTCAAACGTTTCTCGGCACAGCGGAAGATACGTTGCGTCAAGATAAACGCAAAAGAACCTGTCGCTAAGCTTGCGTTTGTGATAGGCTTCAACCTTTGGAATCATTTGCTTGGAAATATTTGATACCTGAGCCGGACTGTAATGGCTGCCGTACATCTTTTCAATCAGATCGGCTATTTCTCTGGTAGTGACGCCTTTGGCATAAAGCTTGATAATCATGCTTTCCAGGACGTCCGAGTGCTGCTTGTAGTCAGGCAGAGTGTGCTGATGAAATTCGCCGTTTCTGTCTCTGGGAACCTGAATTTCGATCTGGCCAAACTGCGTATCAACCTTGCGATAATAGATGCCGTTTCTGGAATTGCCAGAGTTCCATCCGCTTTTTGCATAAGGATCATAGCCTAAAAAGGCAGTCAATTCAGCTTCAAGCAATTGATTAACTGCAGTTTGAATTTCCTTGCGCAAAAAATCATTAACTTTGTCTTGATTGAATAGTGCTTGAGCCATATTTTTGGTAAAATCATTCATGAAGGAGTTCTTCTTTCTGTATGTTGTTTTTTTGTTCAATCCAATCATACGAGAAAGGAACTCCTTTTTCTAATGTTTTCAGAAATTAATTTAAGGAATCATTCATCCTTACACAAACTATTTTACGGTCTCTATTTTCTATTTTGGTTAAAGCAGAAGAACTAATACCTAATGAATTGGCAAATTCTCGTACAGACATATTTAAATCTGTTCGTAATTCTCTTATCTGTTCAGGTGTTAAAAACCTTTCTTTTGTCGATATTCCACAAAACTACGATACACATTTTCCATTGGATTATCAAAATCTCCCCAGAGTTCCCCATCTTTATCTTTCCAATAGTGATTAATTACTAATATATCTTTTTCATCTTTGACTGTTACCGTTTCTGGTAGCCAAACTTCAGTATAGTAATCATATTGATTAAGCTCAGGATTAAAAAACTTCTTTTTCATGAATAAAATCTCCTTATTTATATGGAGAATCTCAAGTTTAGTGAACTTCAAGAACGTCTAGAGATTATATTTTCAGCTTATAATACGGGGGAAAAGGAACGCAAATATGACGAAATAATTAATATCATTAACTCTCTTTCTTCATTATTTCCTTTTATATAGTTGAGGCATTGCCTCCATTTGTACCAATAACTGTGTGGGAGTCACAGGGACAGAATATTTAGTAGATCGAGACCTTCCTGTTTTTATTAAAATCTTTCTACTAAATTATTAATAGAATCTATTACTTAATTTAAATAATTGCAGTTTTTGCCTTTCTTTCATATAATAATAAAAGAAAAGGAGCTAGCAAGGGCAAGTTGCTAACTCCAATCGTAACTCAGGTGACGGTTTGTGCTAACCCTTGTGGTTAGCTTTTTTTATTATCGCGTAAGCTTTTGCTAGACTGATGGCTAACTTGCCAATTGCACCTAGCGTTATACTTATTGCAATAGACCAAGCTATCACGCGGTTTTCGCACTCTCCAGTCTATCCAATTCGGCATGACTCATCACCTCCGTAACATCAGGATTTGTGAAGGGTGTGGAGTCAGCACTAAGTTACTAAGCTTTCGCGGTAGCTAACCGTTGTAGAAAGCCTGCTTTAATTTTACTGGTCAATTTAGTAAGAAGTCAATTTTGTTTTAACAAAAACTGTTGTATATGAAAAAACCATCACTCAAACAGAGACGATGGCACGAAAATCACAATCTTATATTACCTCAATACTAATCTTTCAATCGCAGTAGTTACCGCTGAATTTAGACTTTCATTATTAGCTTCCGCATATTCAACTAAATCCTTATGCAGCTCTGGAGTAATACGCACATTAAACGTTCCTTTGTAAGAAACTTGCGGCTTAATATTATTTCGTTTGCAATCAGCAATATATTCATCAACGACATTGTGAAAATCTTGCTTCAGTTCTTCAACGGTTTCGCCCTCATATGACAATAATCCCTTGATGCCAATTACCTTCCCATACAAGACGTTATCCTCTTCGGAAATATTAACTGTTCCATAGTAATCTTTATAATGTAGCATTTTCATAGGATGTTCTCTTCTTTCAAAATTTCAACAACTTCTTTAACTTGATATGCTAAAAGAGTTTTTCTTGGATGCGGCTTATGCAAATAGATTGGCACACCGTTTTTATTAAGAAATTTAACTCGAGATCCGCTCGTTCTTCCCTTATTATCTTGGTGAAAACCTAAACTTTCTAACAATGATGCCAGTTCACTAAAAGTAATACTATTTGACCTACTTTTTAATTTCCTTATTGTTTGTTTATGCCCCATGATTATAATAATATCTCGTCCTCTATGCAACTATTTATAGTTGCCATTATTTTTTTACTATACTAATTATGATCACTTACCAAACTTATCATTACGAGCCTATATTCTAAATACACAAACAAAAGAATATTTCCGCAAATTGCAATAATAAATTGAACACTTTTAGTTAAGCTGCTTGATAGATTAGATCTAATTCTCTTTCAAAGATTTCATCTGGTGTATGATAGGCCAGTATCTTTCTTGGCAAAGAATTGCACCAGGTTTCAATATTAATGATGTCTTGTAAAGAATAGTTAGCTATTGCTTCTCCTTTAGGAATGAATCTGCGAATAAGACCATTGTGTCTTTCAACTGTTCCCTTATCACAAGAAGTGTAAGGATGGGCATAGTAAACCAGTGTATTGGATGCTTTTTCTAGGTTGGAAAGATCTGCAAACTCTGAGCCATTATCAGTGGTAATGGTTTTAAAAATATCATTCCAATGTTCGCTGTATTGCCTTTGGAGTTCTTTAAAGGCCTGCATGACACTGACAGAAGTCTTGTCAGGAATACGAAGAATTAAAAACTCACGACTCATACGCTCAGATAAGGCTAGCAGCACCTCATCATCTTTGCTCTTATGTCCGAGAACTAAATCGCATTCCCAAGGACCGAATTCATTACGTTTATTGATCTCTTTAGGACGTTCTTCAATGCTTCTGCCAAGTTTTTTCTTATTTTTGCGAATACGATAAAGCTTGGTATTGCGTTTAAGCTTCTCTGGCAAGTCGTAATTATGTATATCTAATAGACCTTGGTCGACATAATTGTAAAGAGTCTTAGTACAGACAACATCTCTGCTGCTAAATGCGCCAACAGCAGTGGCACGATTACTGCACACATCAAGCGACCAGCCGTCTTTAAAGAAATGCTTGTGGACATAGCGCATGAATTGAGTTTCCCTGAGAAAGTCTGATTTGCGCCCACAATTTTTACGATGAGCTTGATATGCATCATGCCCTTGAGTAGCCTTATATCTTTTGACTTTGCCATGATACCAGTTCTACAGTACCGCGCTTAACCTCATAGCTGATAGTAGAAGGAGAACAGTTTAATTCACGGGCGATGGCACGCAAAGAATAGCCATCTTTCAAACGCAATTGAATAATAACTCTTTCCTCGAATGATAAATGCTCGCAAATTGCAATAATAAATTGAACGCTTAAGCTGCTTGATAGATTTGATCTAATTCTCTCTCAAAGATTTCATCTGGCGTGTGATATGCCAGGATCTTTCTGGGCAAAGAGTTGCACCAGGTTTCAATATCATGATTTGTTGGAGAGAATAGTTATTGATGCAGTCTCCTTTAGGAATAAATCTGCGGATCAGGCCATTATGTCTTTCAACAGTTCCTTTATCACAAGAAGTATAAGGATGAGCATAATAAATAAGCGTTTTAGAGACTTGTTCCAGATTAGCTAGATCCGCAAACTCTGAACCATTATCAGTAGTAATTGTCTTAAAGATATCGTTCCAATGCTCGCTGTACTGTTTTTGAAGCATTTGAAAAGCCTGCATGACGCTGGCAGAGGTCTTGTCAGGTATACGAATAATCAGGAATTCGCGGCTCATGCGCTCGGAAAGAGTTAACAGAACCTGATCGTCCTTGGTCTTATGACCCAAGACAAGATCGCATTCCCAATGACCAAATTCGCTGCGCTGCTCAATCTCTTTAGGCCGCTCTTCGATGCTTCGTCCCAGCTTCTTCTTGTTTTGGCGAACATGATGAAGCTTGGTATTGCGCTTGAGCTTTTCGGGCAAGTTATAGTTTTTGATGGTCATCAGTCCTTGATCAACGTAGTTGTACAGAGTTCTGGTGCAGACTGTTTGATAATGCGAGAATTCCCCGGTAGCTAAACTACGGTTGGCACAAACGTCAAGCGACCAGCCGTCTTCAAAGAAATGCTTAATGACATAATTGATAAAGCCAGCCTTCTTCAAGAAATCTGATTTTCGGCCACAGTGGCACCGATTTATTTGATAAACGCTTTGGCCCTGATCAGCCTTGTAGCGCTTCTGCTTGCCGTGATAGAGAGAAACAGTGCCCCGTCTGACTTCATAGCTGATCGTAGAAGGAGAGCCCAGTTTGCGAGCAATTGCTCTAATAGAGCAGCCATCTTTTAAGCGAGTTTGGATAATAACCCGTTCTTCAAATGACAAGTGCTTGCCTTTAACGTGCTGATTCATGGTAGAATGTAAAGAGTCCATTTGTGACCTCCAATAGATGTTTTTGTGGTTATTAACATTCTATCAAACAGGTCCAGATGGACTTTTATTTTTTACAAAGTGTTCAACTTAATTTTACAATCGGCCTCTAGAAAATTTTTTCATTTAGCCTACATCTCTTATCTACTTCAATAAGCTAACTATAATACATTTTCATTTTATTCTTTATCAATTAAAATTGCATAACTTTCGCTTTTACTAAATTCACGTTATTATCTAAATTTTATGGCTCTTTGATAAGATAAGAAACTATATTGACTGCAGATCTATCACTCATCCGAATATACATGACAAAATTTTTCCAATCTTGTCATATAATTAATTATTCCAAAAAAAGATAGACAAAAACAATGCCATGTTCCTGCCTACCTTTATACTTAACAACAAGCCCTATGAGAAGAAAGGTTCAAATCATTATAAATTCTTTTCCATATTTTTCAATCTCATTATTCTATCTACTTGTTCTTGTTCACTGGTCTTTTCTAACTTATATACAGTAGACTTACCGTTTCCTTCTGAAACTAAAAGCTTCTCGTCCAACAAGTGATTAAATCTTTTTCTTACAGTACTGTTACTTCCAAATTTATCATTCATATCTTTAAACATTTGAGAAAAGCTAAATTTAGATTTTTGAATGGCATAATCAATGATAAATTTTTCAGTTGGATCCAAAACCATTTCATCATCAATTTTAGTTCGAATATCTATTTTCCAAATCCTTATCTTTGTAATCTTATTGGTTGAATCAATTTCTATTTCAGGTTCCATCAAATGGTTTCTACTTGCAGCCCTTAAAATTCTAGGTCCTCCGCTGGCCTTCTTTTCTGAAATACCAATTCTTCTAAATAAAGTAGCGATCTCTGAATTTCTTACTTCAGACTTTTGACCACGTAAAAACGATTCTCTACTGACTCTCATGTCGCCTGGATTAGTAAATTCCCAATAACTTGGGCGATCCTCAATTTGAATTGCTATCGTACCATCATAATAAGCATGCATTAAACAATTAACTAATGCTTCCTTGGCTGCAGATCTTAAATCAGCAACATAACTGCCTCTTGTCAAATCTTCATCTTGAGTATATTTGTCATTAATATTAGACGCTATTCTAGGTAAGACTACATTATAAAACGAATAAATATTCATTTCCGGATAGTTCATATCACCTGCTGAAACACGATCAATCCAATCAGTATCACCATCTTTAGCATATCTTGTATAGTCTAATTGAAATCTAGGAAATCGGTCCATTATCGACATAAATTTACCGAAAAACAACAGACCGCCTTCTGTCATTTTATAATTTCTATTTGAGGAACGCCTATCACGTCTTAATACTCCGATATCTATCAAAAGTTCACGATCTAATTTAGATACACTATCTGCATCTTCTAATTTTTCTAGCTTTTTGCGATAATCACTAAGATCCTCTAGATTTAAGTCACTATCCCAATCAAAATTCTCAAGCAATCTAGTATCTACCTGATCTTGGCTTTCAGCATATAAATACTTCAATTGATCATGAGTGGCTAAGCGATCACCATCATCAGTCCTCATATAAGTTTTACCCTTAGCATTAATGGGCTTATCAGAAAACTGAGCAGGAAATATTTTAATTTGAATTAATCTTTTACCCTTAAATGTAGTTATTTTAACATCAGAATTTTGAATTACAGGCTTATTGATTACAGTAGAATTACTATTATCGTTAAACAATTCTTTTATTACATCATCAGGTTGATCAACACCTACAATTTTATAATGATGTGGTATCGGTTCATCTACACCTAATACAATAAGACCACCATCTGTATTAGAAAACGAGCTTATTGTTTCCCATATACTTTTAGGCAATTTCCAACTAGCCTTTTTGAACTCTAAATGTAAACTCTCTTTTGGAGTTGTAAATTCAATTGCATCTACGTCTTTAACAAAATTAATAAAATCCATAAATTCACCTGTAAGTAAAAGAAAGAAAAAAGAAAGAAATACTGTTATATCAACATTTCAAGTTAGTTTTATCTTCACAAAAAAAGAAAAAGAAAAGTATTGACATTTGTATTATTTTGTGCATTGCAAGAGCCGCGATATAATTTATAACTTTAATAATTATACCTTGAAATCTAAAATCACCCAAATTGATAAAAGTTAACGTAAGTGTCAATATTTTTGCGGTAGGCTATTAACCATTAGTCTGACCTTGATTTCTTAAATATTTATTTGACTTAATTTTCTGCTAAAATCGTTTAAATAGCTATGTCCTTCTGTTAAGCTTTCGATTGCTCCATGATGAATGCCCAGATGAGCTTCATGCGTCTTTCTTAGGCTGGCACGAACTGCACCTTTCAATTTGCTTGGCATAGCCGGCATAAAGCCTAAACGGTCCTTGATCTTTTTATTCAAGTGAAAGACATCCAAGAAGTGTTCGTGCTGCTTGCAGCGACCGACTATTTCATCAAAATCTTTTTTGGCATAGCCAGCGCCGCCATCGGCATTACTGATGATCAAAGTATCGCTTAAGTCATAGGTATTAGCTAAATAAGCTTTGATTTCTTGCAAGGCATTCAAGCGGCTTAAAGAAACGAACTCTTTGGCTTGAACTCTCTTTCTGCGCGTCTTGCTCACATTAATAATATCTTCACAGACTTGATAGCGGTGAAACTCCAGCCGCTTTTTGGTCCCTTTAATTACAACGCCATCGCCTTCAAGATAAAGCACTGGTACTTTTTTCTTTTGGGTAATGCCATCGTACCTTTCTTCAGACTGTTGCTGTGCCTTGATTTGCTTGCCCGCTTGAACAATCAGCTTACCAACTTGACTATGACTAATGTTAAAGCTAGACAGGGTATTAACAGCTAAGGCAGTATTGCGGTAAGTTGATACAGCACTAACCTGCAAAATATTTTTAACTGCTAAAACACTATAGCGCTTATACTTGTCATAGCCCATCAATTGATCCAACGGGTATTTTGCCTTCCTGCCTGGACAGACATATCTTCTGCGCCAGTAACTGATTTCGCCAAAAACTGTCACCACTGAACGCTTATTTTTCTTTTCAATCTGATAGCCTTGCTTTTTAGTTTCATCAACTAAACCAACATCAACTTCCTCTAGTGCCAGCTTCATCAACTCTCCAATCAGATCAAAGAAATAGCACATTAATGCTTTTTCACGGGCAAGAACATTATTTTCAGACTTAATAATTTTCACGATATCAGTTATAATAGATTCCATAAAAGACCAGCTTCTAATGTGTTTTTTTGGTTAACATCAGACTACTGGTCTTTTTGTTTTAGCTCAAGTCCAAATTCAACGGACTTGAGCTTTTTTTAATCCTTTATTCAGCTTACCGCAAAAAATTATACACTTAGTGCTCAAATTCAACTATCTTCTCCGCCTCCAGCGTCCTACAGATCTGGCAGCGTTACTATGGGATGCAGCGTGAAGTTATTCTGCTTCTTAGTATTTGGTACATCTTGAGGCAAAGTATTACTCCACACAATAGCGTTGCGCAATACCGTATCTTTCATTTTCGCTTGTAGTTCATCAAGAGTATCCTTATTAGCCTTGATATATTCGGCCAAAGCCAATTGATAAAGAGCAATGAGCTGTGCTACGTATACATTAGCATGCTTCATAAATGATAAATTATTGGCATCTTCCCAGTATGAATCAGTGATATTTGCTTTAGCGAATTCCTTCTTAAAATCTTTAAAGGAATCTATATTTAATACACGAACAGTATTTATCTTAGTTCGATCATAAAAAGCATTGCGTTGTGATTTTCATTTATCATAATGTTACTCATCTAACATACAATTAACACAATATGCCAATGCATCATAATCCATAAAAACAGTATCCTGAGGGATACTATTTTTAGGTTGATATGTAACTCCAGTAGTTTTTAAAGGTATTAGTCTCTCCTGCCATAATTTCTTATCAGAAATTACCACTTTACGTAAGTTCTCATCAACATATGTGTCCAAGTAATTTTTAAATACTTTTTTGGCAAAATCCTTTAAATTGTTCCATGCAGTTTTTATTTCTTCAGTTATATCTAGTTCATATCCCCACTCATTAATTCTCTCTATATTCTGGCGACTTAACTCATGAGTATCCATCTCATCAGCATCAATTTTTACATGAAGAGTAGAATGAAATCTTTGTCGGAGATTAGCTTCATCATTTACATCCGTATGCATTTTCACTCCTGACATTGGAATGCTAGTATGCATAGCATAGTCTCGAAGAACTTTCATATTCTTTTCCGTATCTTTATTTTGTAAATCGATAATCAAAGCCGAAATATTCGCATTCTCATGATTACGTTGAAAGCTTTTACAATTCTCTACAAACATTCTATGCATAAGTATGTAAGCTGTTATACTGCTTTCTGTTAAGTTGAAAACAGTGTTAGGATCTATTTTCCTAGCATCATATTGTGCTGTTAAGTCTTGTAATAAAGAAAATTGTAAATTCACATTTCGATATGTTCGATACAAATCCTGAATTGGTAAAAAGATTCTTAGCAATTTGCTATAGTTTTCAAACTTCTCTTTATCTCAGTTATACCGCTTATTTATGTAATAGTTGCATAACTCCACTAATAATTTAAACAATGATCGCATGGTAGCAATTAGCTCTTCCGTTTTGGGTTCACTTGGATTATCAATATCAAGCAATAACTGAGCTGCTGCATGAGAAAGTGGATTATTGTTTCTTAGGTCATTCGCCTTTGAGATTATCTCATCTGTTTCATTTTGCTTATTCAAAATACGATAAACTTTTTGCAGTTGCTGTTTCTTATAATACCCACTATAAATAGATCCTTTTCCTTTTCTTCCTCTCCTCTTCATTCTTTTTCTTTTATTCTCATCAAAATAGAAATCAATATTTGCAGTTGTTCTATCAAAATAATTTTTAAAAAATGCATAACTTGTTAGTATGTTGTTCTTAGAATATTCTATTATCGATTCAAAATACAAATAGTAGGAGATCCAACCTGAAGTAATATCGGCGTCAGTAACTGTAATTAAATTATTTATAGCAACACTTTCAAACTGGGATTTAAAATTACCAGTATAATCATAATCTAAGTAGGTAGCCAAATTATGATCAATATTGTAAATATGCGAGTAAAAGTTTCTAAATGAGGTTCTTCTATGAGTCAAATAAGTTATTGCCATAACTAAATCATAAAATGTCCATTCTTCAGCTTTTTTCTTCCCTAACATACTTAAAATAGGCTTTATTAGTTTACCGTCCTTAGTATTCAAGAACATAATGAATAATCTTTTGGGATCTACCCAAAAGAAGTCATCATATGCTATCAACTTTGAAAGTTCACTTAATATATAAGGATCTTGATATACAGAAGTTGCCCCTGAATTTATCTTTTTATCGTAAATTATTTTATTAAACAACTCATCTGGAACTAAATTACTATCACTTTTAAATGAACTATCAATTATCTTTTTATATTCTTTATAATCTAATTCATTATCAGCTAAAAGATCATTCAAAGATTTTAAAAATTGAAGAAATCTGTCTCTAATATTATTTAAGTTCAAATCAGAATCATCAACAATTTTAATTTGATCTTCACCATAAAAAGAGGTTTTAATTTCATTTTCTAATTCATCTGATCGTAAAAATTTAGTTTTCTCACTATTTATTGCTAAATCCTCTTTCTTTAAATATGAAGAATATTTATTTCTAATTTTATGAAAGCTTCTTATATCAAATTCATTTGAAAAAATATATAAATCATCAACATATCGTACTATTTTAAAATCTGCAATATTTAAATTGTTAGTTAAATAATCTATAAGTCTATTATCACTATCATTTAAATAAACGACTGTTGCCAAATAGGAACTTGCAATACTATTTTCAACTAATGGAAATTTTCCCTTTCCACAATATTGTAAAAATTCTTTATATATTTTTAGTTGATTTAATTGAACACTATCATTACAATTCACTTTTATTTTTTCTATCAATTTATCAACGTTAATATTAACAAAAAAACTAGAAATATCTGTTTTTATGAAATAATCATATTTTGTCGCACATCTTTTACATTCACGATAAAAATAACTATATTCTTTACTATATTTGGCATTCATTGAACTGTAATTACCTGAATAATAAGTTGCAATCTGAGTACTCCTAGTATTTTGATATTTCAACGAAATTTCTTTTCCTATAGCTTGAAGAACTAAGAATAATATTGGTGATAATAGTGTTGAATCCCGAAAACTACCATCCTTTTTTAAGAGATAGTTATCTGTAATCCTCATAACATCAGTAAATTGTACTATTGCTCCATTTTTTATATATTTACTATAAAATTTATCATTCATGAGATATTGCTTATCATTCCAAGTCATTTTAGAAAATGGATAAAGTTGTAAGTAATTTCTTAATGATCCCGAACTAATCTTAAAATACATGTTACATGTATCCTTCCAAACCTTTTTAGAAATATGAAATAAATAGTTTGTAGTATCTTCCATTTTCCGCTCTCTATATCTTGGTCACTAAAAAACTCCATTAACCTCACTCAGAGATTAACGGAGTTTTACAACATTTATAGCAATTTAATTATATCAATATCATATATTTTTATGTATCAAAAAAGCATCCCCCACAGGGATGCTTCCTTCCTCATCTATCCAATTACTTCCCCAACTCATCAAAGAAGCCTTGCTTCTTCAAAATTTCAAGATATCGTCTAACCGCATCAGGCCAAACAGGCAATGGCTTAAAGCCGTTCTCCACTAACTTGCTCTTATCGAGGCGTGAGTTGAATGGGCGAACTGCCTTGGACAAGCCATATTCGGCAGTGGTGACTGGCGTTACCTTGGTGTCGTAACCGGCTTGGCGGTAGATTTCCTTGGTGAAATCGTACCAGGAAATGTAGCCAGTCTTGGTACCATTTTCACCATAGCCGCTAGCCGTATCAGGCAATTCTGAGTTGGTCGCGTGGTAGTAACCGTACTTGTCGGTTCCGATCATGTCGACAAGCAAACGTGCCAAGTCAAAGGTATAAGTTGGAGTACCAATTTGATCATCAACAACCTTAACTTCATCATGATTGGCACCAACTTTAAGCATGGTCTTGATAAAGTTATGGCCATTAATGCCAAATACCCAAGCAATACGAACGATAAAGTACTTATCTAAAGTATCGCTAACAGCTTTTTCACCACCGAGCTTGGTTTCACCGTAAACGTTCAAAGGCTTGTAACCCTTGAAGTCTGGTTCCCATGGCTTGGTTCCTTGACCGTCAAAGACATAGTCAGTTGAAAGGTAAACCATTGGCACATATTCATATAAAATTGAAACATGCGCTTTTTCCGCAAATTCACTGCTGGTGTAGTACTGAGATATGAATTTCACTGCCTCTTAATATCTATTCTTGTGGTAATGGTGGTAATTCTTGCCAATTCGTTGGAAATCCAAGTTTACCTAAAATATCATTTGGATTAATTGTATGTATATGATTAAACAAAATTTTTTTCATTCGTTTTCTTAAAGTATTGTTCAACTTAGAGTATTCTGTGTTACTAATAAAACATTGTAAACTGATAAACGTAGTGTAGATATTTTTCCTATTGTCCTCAGCATTAATATGATACTGATCATGAATGAAGGGAAAATACATTGAGTCTGATCTACATTTAAAATATATTAGTCGCTTATTATGGGCACACAAATTTCTAACTTCATGAATATTCTTAATAAATGAAAGCATAATAGCCGGTTGAAAATTATTATGAAAGGTTGGATTGTTTTTACGAATAAAATCTGACATATCACGTGCTATTTCATTTTGAATTTTTACTGGACTTATCTTGATTAGAGTATACAAATCTCCGAAATCTAAATAATCTACTAATATCCAAATTGGCAAATTATCATAATCATTACAGTAATGATAAATAGAATTGTTAGGATATCGCTTATTAGCACTAATAATTCGATGCAATTTTGTAATAATATAAGCAATGTCAAGGCTATATTCATGATTGTAGGCATTAACATCAAGATATGCCTCAGGATTATCCTTATGCGCTTCACCAAAATGATAAGCAAAACTTGATTTTAAATGATGCTCTGCATCTAAAATCGCATTAAACAAAGTCTGTTTACATTCTTTATCAAAAAAATATAAACTTTTTATTTCATCAAAAGTCGTACCATCTAAATATAAGTTTTTTTGTTTTAAAAATGGTTTACTATATCCGTTTATAATATTGTAATAATTTGTTGAAAGTAAGTATTTCTTCGTTTTCTCCTCATCAGGTACCAGTAAGTGTCGATTTTTTAAAATTTCAATCTGTTCGTCTAAAGTCTTAAATGGTTTTTGCAAAAAAATACACCTTTATTCTTAAGAATAAAGGTGTATTTCCCGCAATAGGCTCCGTAGAGTATCTACCGCTCTTCCATTTAACCTTTATTCTACTAGATTTTATTATTAAGTCAATTAATAATTATTATTTACTGAATATATGTTCTATTTTATCAAAGGATTTTAAACTTGAATACTAGTTTGTATAACTTTCTCTCAACTCGTGATTTCACAAACTTTAATTTTTTAAAAAATTTGGCACATTTTCCGTCGCTTATTCGTTAGTAATAGTGTAATCAATAATTTATATTTCATATCCAAGGAGGAACTACTATGATTACATTATTCAAAAAACCAGACGCATTAGATCTCAACTTCTTCATTCCGGAACTGCTTCTCAAGGATCCGCACTTTAAGAAATTGCGAGGCGAAGCTAAACTTGCCTATGTCCTCATCTATTGATCGCTTTAAGAAATCCAAATTAAAAGATGAGACGGGCAATGTCTACTGTGAGTTCACCATTCGCAAATTAATGGAACTATTGCAGCAATGCTAATCCTCAGTAATTCACATTAAGAAAAAACTAATCATGTACGGCCTGCTTGAACAAGAATATGTGATTGGCTTGCCGAGTCGAATCTACATCAAAGAAACATAAAAAAATAGGGAAATCCGCTTAGGACCTCCCTATTTTTTGTATTCTTAATTCTCTACTTTTTCTACTATTAAAAATGATCTATAGATTATAAAAAGTAAAATATTATCAAAATTTAAATTCTATTCTATACTTTCCAAGCGTTTATTAATTATTTCAGGATGGCAATACTTCCATAAATCTTCAGCCGAAGACAGATTATTTTTAACGATTTTTATGAACACATTCATGAAAAATCCAACTGTTATTATAAAAAATGTCTTGTATTCATTTTCATCAATCGTGGTTAAACCATCATGAACTATTTCATCTCTTAAATCACCATAATACAAAAATTTATCCCGAATCTCTTGTCGTGAGAATGACATATCCTTATTAATAAATGCAACAACATCTGCAATCTGTACTTTTTTCCAACTTAATCTATCCACTTCTTTGCTTTTTCTCTTACTAGATGTAAAAAGTTTTATTTTCTGTCCAGTTGAAGTCAGAATCTTCTGATTTTTTATTTCTGATTTTTCTCTACTTAAAAATGTATCGAGAGATATCATTCCTTGTAAAAAGCCTCTATATTGTAATGGATCTCTTATTGCTTGCCCCAACCAATTAAAGGCAATTTGATATCTTTTCATCAATATATTTTCAGATAAAAGACTAGGCAAATTAATCATTCCATTAATAAAAATTTTTATATTCCTTAAATCACTTTGAGTTACAAATTGCAAATTAGGATGTGGTTCAAAAGATAGTGCTTCGATTTTTTTACAATTGTTTATAAAGACAGAGATAGCATCCGTTTCATAGAATTTGGGAAATACATGGCTTTCTTGTTCTTTAATATTCCAGTTTTTTATCTGCAATGGATATTTAAATAAGCTATATGCAACGTTTATGCAATCGATCACTTTTTGAGCTATATCATTAGCTTTCTTATATGTCTTTTTTGATTCACAACCATGTACCCTTATTGCTAATGCAGTATCCTCATCTTCGACTGTTGAATATACTAATTCATTTTTCTCCTTCTTAAATTTTTCTTTATCTTGTAAATACGGCTTAAAAAGTTTGATTCTTTGTACCTTATCAATAAATATATTTGAATTAAATCTTACTCGCCTTTCTAAGACAGGGATATTTGCAATTTTAAAACAATAAGTAGTATAAATTTTCTTTCTATTTGTCCAATCATATACCCATTCATCAACGGTTAAAACCTTTTTCTCATCAAATACATAATGATAAAAAACGCCTAAAAAATTATTACTTATGTCATCCTTAGTATATCTATCTTTTAAATCGGGATTTATTCTTTTTAAAACTGAATAAAAAATATCTGATTGGACTTGCATCTCATATTCGTCTTTTTGTACATATAGTGTCTTATCTCTATTCCAAAGAAACATTTCGTTTTTATTTGTTAAAGGAGTAATAGAACGAACATTTTTCTTGCAATGAACTAAAAATTCTTTTGTAATTTTACAAATTTGAGGACGTGTTAAGTATTTAATCTTATCCATTTTTCTATTCATCTATATCACATAAAAAAACTCCAATAACCTCAAACTATAAAATTATTGAAGCTGAAACTTAACAAATATCTAAATTATAGCAATTTTTCGTCATTACTCAATTTTAACTATATTCTCTTTCTCTAATGTCCTATAAAAACGAAATAAATCTGGCAACGCTACTATGGATGCAACGTAAAGTTATTCTGCTTCATAGCATTTGGCACAGCTTGAGGCGAAGTATTACTCCACACAATAGCGTTACGTAATACCGTATCTTTCATTTTCGTTTGTATTTCATCAAGAGCATCCTTATTAGCCTTGATATATTCGACCAAAGCCAATCGATAAAGAGCAATGAGCTGTGCTACGTATGCATTAGCATGCTTCATAAATGATAAATTATTGGCATCTTCCCAGTATGAATTAGCGATATTTGGTTTAGTGAATTCCTTCTTAAATATTTGAAGGAATCTATATTTAATACAAGAACAGTATTACCTTACTTCGATCATAAAAAGCACTCGACAAATAATACTTTGAATAAAATAATTTTAAGTAATATAACTATTTCATTTTATTACCTGTTACACAAGAAATAAAATGTTTTCCAAATGTAGTAGTTCTTAGGCATCCCTTTCTAAGTTGAACTTCTTCATTCTCCTTTAAATTTGACATATGATATTTAGTTTTTAAAGCATTTTCCATAATCTTGTAATTGGTTTGATAAGCATCAGCTAAAAACCACTCATTTCTAGTTACTGATATTATTTTTAATGCATCCAGTGTATCTACTGAATCTGGCATACTAAATACTACACTATCAATGGTAGACATCCAGAGATCAGAAATTGGTTTTGAACTTCCATCTTTTTTATACATTACTATCAAATCTCCACATACCATTTGAAAATTAGGTTGCTTGGCAATTATATTTATTAATTGAGCATCTTCAGGGCCTAATTCAGCTAATGCTGTTGAAAATCTTGGTGTAATAAATTTATTAACTCTATTATCTATGGTAGAAGCTATAAGATTGGCAAAAGCTTCTTGCAATTCTTCTTCATTTACTTGATATTTAGAATCTTCCAATGCTTTAAACACTAGATTTAATTTACTAGCATCTCTATTTTCGATTGGAATATCATTTGTCTTTTGTTTTATCTTGTCACTATATTCCTTTAGCTTTTGTTCAGTATATATACCTAATTTATGTAATGGGTAAAATATAAAATCGCTCAAGCCTCCTACTGCTGTCCCAATTGACTTAGCAGCAGGATTTAATAAAGCTTCTAAAGTAGACTCTGGTAAAACATCTTTTAAATCATGTAATGGTCCTAAATCCAAAGTTATCCACCACTTTCATATTTAATTATTTATTATCAATTTTATTTACACTAATAATTATAATCTGAGACTTAAAGGTAGAGACTGTAAAATAGTTTGTGTAAGGATGAATGATTCCTTAAATTAATTTCTTAAAATATTAGAAAAAGGAGTTCCTTTCTCGTATGATTGGTTTGAACAAAAAACACATACAGAAAGAAGAACTCCTTCATGAATGATTTTACCAAAAATATGGCTCAAGCTCTATTCAATCAAGACAAAATTAATGATTTATTGCGTAAAGAATTACAACAAGCAGTTAATGACTTGTTAGAAGCTGAATTAACTGCCTTTTTAGGTTATAATCCTTATGCAAGAGACGGCTGGAATACCGGCAATTCTAGGAACGGTGCCTACTTTCGCAAGGTGGATACGCAGTTTGGCAAAATTGAAATCCAGGTGCCACGAGACCGCAACGGCCTGTTTCATCAGCACACGCTGCCTGACTACAAGCAGCACTCCGATGTCTTGGAAAACATGATCATCAAGCTTTACTCTAAAGGTGTAACTACCAGAGAGATAGCTGATTTGATTGAAAAAATGTATGGCAGCCATTACAGCCCCGCTCAAGTATCCAATATTTCTAAGCAGATGATCCCCAAGGTAGAGGCCTATCACAAGCGTAAGCTGAGCGATAAGTTCTTCTGCGTTTATCTAGACGCTACCTACGTTCCTCTGCGCCGAGAAACTTTTGAACGTGAAGCTGTCTATATTGCCATTGGTATCAAACCTAATGGCCACAAGGAAGTTATCGACTACTGCATTGCGCCCAATGAAAACATTGAAGTCTGGACGGAGCTGCTCCAAAGCATGAAGTCTCGCGGCTTAGAGCAAGTAGAGCTTTTTCTTTCAGATGGCGTTGTGGGCATGAAGACAGCACTGGCAAAGACCTATCCTCAAGCTCATTTCCAGCGTTGCTTGGTTCATGTCATGCGTAATATCTGCGCTAAAGTACGCGTGGAGGATCGCGAGGCAATTATGAACGAATTCAAGCAGATTCACCAGCAAGCCAATAAAGCAGCTGCTGTTGATGTATTGCATGCCTTCTATGCCAAATGGGACAAGAGTTATAATCATGTCATAAGAAACCTGAAAGACATCGAGCCGGACCTGCTGGTCTTCTATAATTATCCTAAGCAGATCAGAGCTTCAATTTACTCTACCAACATGATTGAATCTTTTAACAACGTCATTAAGCGCAAGGCTAAGCCTAAAGCAGAGTTTCCGACTGAACAGTCGCTTGATACTTTCATTGGCATCCAAGTAATGAGTTACAATGACCGCTACTTCAACCGAATTCACAAAGGCTTTGGTCAGGTTCAGGACACCTTAGAATCTTACTTTGATTAAATAAAGAATAAAAAATCAATCTATGAGAAAGATCTATTTACACAAAAGATTTGACAGTTTCAAATGTTCTAATAAAGTTAAACTATGTGTTGTAAAAACAATTTGAATATTTAATTCCTCTGACTTTTTTAACAACCAATCTATAAGTCTATTTTGAGCCGCTGGATGTAGAGTTGCATCAATTTCGTCAATAGCTAGAATTCCACCTATATATTTTTCTTTTAATTCATTCTTCAAAATTTTAAAAGATAAAACTGCCTCTATAATTTGACCTGTATTATCTTGACCACTTGAATTTGATTTAAAACCATAATAATTTGTATTTACTTCTGATTTTAAATGAGATACACCAATATCTAAATTGGCAAATTTTGTATTCTCATCCAAATTTTCTCCTAAAATTTCAGAATGAGCTTGAATAATCTCTGGAATTATTTTGGGAGATATTTTCTTAGGGACTGCTATATCATATTCACCTAAAGGAACCAATCTGGATAATCCTAAATATAAAGAAGGCCATTCAATCTTTTTTTCATTATTATGTCCTTCCACTTTTTTAGGAATCAATCTATACCTAGTAACAAATTCTTTATCTTCTATTCTTTTATAATTCTCCGTTCCTAAAATCTTATGATACTTATAATGTCTTTTAATACTTTTTTGCCTTGTAGCTCTAAACTCTAAATCTTTAACTACATTATATTTTTCACTATTTTCAGGCAAATCACTAAAAGTTATACTAACTTTATCTCCAGGCTTATCAAAATCTTCATCATACATAATTACATTACTGAATTCACCTCTAAATTGCGTACCACTAATTGTTTTATATTTGGGAGAAATTTCACCTACATTAGTAAGAATAGCTAATATAGTCGATTTACCTACGCCATTCATTCCAGAAATTGCAGTTAAGTTTTTACTCAAATTTAGTTTTGTACTTTTCTGGAAAGCTCTATAGTCTTTAATTTCTAATTTTTCAATCCACATATAAATTCCTCACCTTGATTATTTCTACTCTACTATTACATTATTCATATTACTTAAAAATATACAAAAAATCGAAATTAATTTTAAAAGCATGAAAGACAAAAAAGCGCCCCAAACAGGGGCGCTTCCTTCATCTATCCAATTACTTACCCAATTCCTCAAAGAAGCCTTGCTTCTTCAAAATCTCAAGATATCGTCTAACCGCATCGGGCCATACAGGCAATGGCTTAAAGCCGTTCTCTACCAACTTGCTCTTATCGAGACGTGAATTAAATGGGCGAACTGCCTTAGACAAACCGTATTCTGCGGTGGTAACTGGCGTTACCTTGGTGTCGTAACCGGCTTGGCGGTAAATTTCCTTGGTGAAATCGTACCAAGAAATGTAACCAGTCTTGGTGCCGTTTTTGTCATAGCCGCTAGCCGTATCAGGCAATTCTGAATTGGTTGCGTGGTAGTAACCGTACTTGTCGGTTTCGATCATGTCGACTAGCAAGCGAGCCAAATCAAGGGTGTAAGTTGGCGTACCGATTTGGTCATCGACAACCTTAACTTCATCGTGGGTAGAACCAACTTTAAGCATGGTCTTGATAAAGTTGTGGCCGTTAATGCCAAATACCCAAGCAATACGAACGATGAAGTACTTGTCCAAAGTGTCGGCAACAGCCTTTTCGCCGCCTAACTTGGTTTCACCGTAAACATTCAATGGCTTGTAACCCTTGAAGTCGGGCTCCCATGGTTCAGTGCCTTGACCGTCAAATACATAGTCGGTTGAAAGGTAAACCATTGGCACGTCTAACTTCTTGGCAACGTTGGCAATATTTTGCGTACCACCAACATTAACTTTGCGAACTGCGGCAACTTTGTCATCATCTTCAGCCATATCCACAGCTGTCCATGCTGCACAGTGAATAATTACGTCTGGGTTAACTTCAGTAATTACTTTATCCACAGCATCGGCATCAGTGATGTCCAAAGACAAGTAAGGTGCCTTGGTAACTGCTGTGCCATCATTAACACCAGCATATTCAGGAGCTAAGTCTGAACCAACGCCCTCGTAACCGCGCTTAGCAAGTTCATTCATCACGTCATGGCCAAGTTGACCATTAACGCCAGTTACAAAAACTTTCATTATTTACCTCACTAATTAAAACTTGAAAGTATCCTTTAAACCAACCCATTCTTGGTCACGTTCTGCCAAGTTCAACTTGGTGCCGTCATCTAAAGTGTAGCCTTCAGCACTAGCACTGCCTGGGTAATCACCCTTAACGTGTGGCCACTTAATACCAATTTCAGGATCGTTCCAAGCCATACCACCTTCATCATTAGGGTGCCAGAAGTCATTAACCTTGTAACAAAATTCAGCAACGTCACTTAATACTAAGAAACCATGTGCAAAACCTTGTGGAATCAAGAATTGCTTCTTGTTTTCTGCAGTTAATTCAACACCATACCACTTACCATAAGTCTTTGATTCACTACGAAGGTCAACAGCAACGTCAAATACTGAACCACGAACAGCACGAACCAACTTAACTTGTGGATAATGCTTTTGGAAGTGTAAGCCACGAAGCACACCCTTGGTTGAACTTGATTGGTTGTCTTGTACGAAGTTAATGCTGAAACCGGCATCCATCATGTCTCTTTGGTTAAAAGTTTCCATGAAGTAACCACGATCATCACCGTGAACAGTTGGGGTGATAACAGCTAAACCTTCAATACCGCCGACATTTTTTTCAACTTTAATTTGTACCATTATTTTTCTCCTTTACAAAAATTAATAACGTAATTTACCTTCTGCAACTGACTTCAAGTGTTGTCCATATGGACTCTTGCCATAGTGCTTTGCAGCTGCAAGCAATTGATCCTTATCAATCCACTTGTGGATATATGCAATTTCTTCAGGAGCTGAAATTGCTACACTTTGACGTTCTTCAGTCATCTTAACAAAGTTGCTTGCATCTACCAAGCTTTGCATTGTGCCAGTATCAAGCCAAGCATAACCACGACCAAGAAGTTGAACGTTCAAGTTATCTTCATTCAAGTACATTTCATTCAAGCTGGTGATTTCTACTTCACCACGAGCACTCGGCTTAACTTGTGCAGCCTTTTCACTAACACCAGCTGGGTAGAAGTAAAGACCAGTTACAGCATAGTTGCTCTTAGGATGTACTGGCTTTTCTTCAATAGAGATTGCCTTGCCATTCTTATCAAAATCAACCACACCGAAGCGCTCAGGATCATTAACGTAATAACCAAAGACAGTAGCCTTGCCTTGTTGTGCATCAGCAGTTGCATTCTTAAGCAATTCAGTAAAACCGTTGCCGTAGAAAATGTTATCGCCCAAAATCATGGCACAAGGTTCACCATTGATGAAGTCCTTACCTAAAGTAAAGGCTTGAGCCAAACCATCTGGACTTGGTTGTACCTTATAGCTCAACTTAAC
This sequence comes from Lactobacillus helveticus, assembly GCF_046109915.1. NCBI lineage: Bacteria > Bacillati > Bacillota > Bacilli > Lactobacillales > Lactobacillaceae > Lactobacillus > Lactobacillus helveticus. The sequence goes on from NZ_CP151471.1 coordinate 1,321,217, forward strand.
ACCAAATTCTGAACCATCACCTAATAATTCCTTAAAGCGAGGCGTATCTGCTGGTGTTGAAATTACCAAAATATCGTTAATGCCAGCTAACATCAAAGTTGATAATGGGTAATAAATCATTGGCTTATCATAAACAGGCAACAATTGCTTGCTAGTTACCAAAGTCAAAGGATAAAGTCGGGTGCCCGAGCCACCTGCTAAAATAATGCCTTTCATCGTATTAGTCCTTGTCTAAAACCTTTCTGCCGCCGTACATTTCTTTGTAGTAGTTTTGGTAGTCGCCAGAAATGATGTTTTCCCACCATTCCTTGTTGTCCAAGTACCATTGAATAGTCTTCTTAATACCATCTTTAAACATGGTTTCTGGAAGCCAGCCTAATTCGTTGTGGATCTTTTCTGGATCAATAGCGTAACGGCGGTCGTGACCCTTACGGTCAGTAACGTGTTCAATTAATGAGTAAGGCTTATCTAAGTAGTCACAGATTAACTTAACAATATCGATGTTGTGCATTTCATTGTGACCACCAATGTTGTAAACTTCGCCTGGAGTACCCTTTTCAAGGATCAAATCAATAGCCTTGCAGTGATCTTCAACGTAAAGCCAGTCACGAACGTTTTCACCATCACCATAAACAGGCAACTTTTCATTATTCAAGGCACGTTGAATCATCAATGGGATCAATTTTTCTGGGAATTGATATGGACCGTAGTTGTTTGAACAACGTGAAATTGTTACGGGCAAGTTGTAAGTTCTGCCATATGCACCAACTAACAAGTCTGCACTAGCCTTACTTGATGAGTATGGGCTAGAAGTGTGAAGTGGGGTATCTTCGTGGAAGAACAAGTCTGGACGATCAAGTGGTAAATCACCATAAACTTCGTCAGTTGAAACTTGGTGGAAACGCTTGATGCCATACTTACGACATGCATCCATCAAAACTGAAGTACCAATAATGTTGGTTTCCAAGAAAATTTCTGGATTTTCGATAGAACGGTCAACGTGGCTTTCAGCAGCAAAGTTAACTACAACGTCAGGCTTTTCTTCTTCAAATAACTTGTAAACACCATCGCGATCGCAAATATCAAGCTTAACAAACTTGAAGTTAGGCTTGTCTAAAACGCTCTTCAAAGTTGATAAGTTACCTGCATAGGTTAACTTGTCTAAACAAATAATTTCGTAATCGGGATGCTTCTTCATCATATAAAAAATGAAGTTTGAGCCGATAAAGCCGGCACCACCAGTAACAATAACTTTCATATTAATCCTCCGCTTTGAAAAATCATATTTCATACGAAGTATATAACATTACGTTACGTCACCTTCAAGGGTAAATAAAAAAAAGTTAAGCTTTTTTACAACTAAAATACCCAGCGTCCTTAGTAATATAGAAGCCATTCTTAACCTTGCGATCAACATATTGCTTAAAATCTTGATAATGATCTAGCAAAATTGAGTTTTGATTACCATGACAAGACAAAATATAGGAAATGATCGGCATTGATTCAGACAATTCAATTGCGTCTTGATACTTGTGACAAGTTACATCTTCAAAAAATGGCTGCAAAATCTGTTTACCATTATCCAAACCAAAACGTTCATATAAATTAGTCGAAGATAGAACAATATTGGAATTGTAGCTTTGAACCAGATCTGTAATCTCATGCATGTGTCTTTTAGAATATGTGCTGCAAACAAATGATGCTCCTGGCTTTAACACCCGTCGCACTTCTTTCAATGTCTTGGAAATATCATCACAGTAAAAAAGCATGTGATTGGCAATCACCAAATCAAAAGTGTTATCTGCAAATGGAATCTTTTGCGCATCAAACACCGCATATTGAAACTGCGAATGATCACCTATTGCCTTTTTAGCATCGGCAAGCATTCCCTCGGAAATATCAGTTAAAACTACCGTTACACCGGCTGGCACCTTGTCGATGTTCTGCGACCATAACGCCCCATTGCCAGCACCCAATTCCAATACTTTCATCCCTGGCTTTAAGTGCAAATTGCTAAACAACCACGGGAACCAGCCTTCCTTATTAACAGAATAGTCTCGATGCAAACGAATCCGCGCAGAAATATTCGTAGCATTCTTGTATTGCATGCTTAATGATTGATTGATTGAAGTCAGATGAATCAGATTAAGCATCTTGCTCCAATCAACCTGTTCGTGAGATTCTAATGCCTGACTAGTTGAATCAATTGCTGCAATCACGTTTTTCATTTCTTCTAGGCGTTCTTCAGCTAGACGCTTCTGAATTTGCAAAGAATTTAGCAAAAATTGTGCATCCCCTGAGCCAATCGTCATTTCACGAATGTCGCTGAGTGAAAAGCCCAAGTATTTCAAAAGCAAAATCTGTTGCAGCTTGGCAAAATCTTGGTCAGTATAACGCCGTGCGCCACCTTTAGTGCGGGCTGCTGGTTTTAATAAATTTTTTTGGTCATAATAGCGAATCGTGCGAATCGAGACATGTGCTTTCTTCGCAAACTCGCCACTTGTGTAGTATTGAGGCATAAAAGATTTCCTTTATATTTTAAATAAATTTAAGCCTTTATCTATAAGATCAAGTCTTCCTGACTCAGCAATAGTTTCTAACGCTACATAATCACTATTATTTTCCCCTTCAATTAACTTAACTTGATCTCTGGTTAAATTTTTGGCAGCTTCAGGACTGATTACTAAATTATCTGAGCTTTTAATTGATATATTGGTCAAAAAAATTTCCTTTTTAACTAAAGAAAGATCATTAATCTCTGCAAAAAAATCCTTATAAAATTTTTCATAATCATCTCTTGATGCCGTTAAAAAAGCTATAGTCTTATTGCCATATGGAATAATATTTACAAAGACTGGGAAGTCAACTTCTCCAAATCTCCTATTCATAAGTTTACCGTTGAAATCATAATAAGGAATATAATAACCACTAATAGCGAACTTAGCCTGGGGCATATCTAATGCAATTCCTAATATTGGAATTTCTTTATCCTCAGATTTTTCTAAATAGTGATCACACTGGTTCTTTACTCGTTTCAGATCTGATACAGCCAATTTATTCAATTGATAATCAGCTTGCGTATACTCCGGTAAATTACTAATCTTCCAAAATTTCTTATTAACTATATAATCTATTCTTTTTATAAATTCTTGCTTAGTTTGTAATTCTGAACAAATAGTACGATACGTAAACAAAAAGGCAGTTTTATCATTAATCTGCCATTTTGTTTTTTCTATATCTGCAAAAAGCTTATCATCATGTTCTTTACAAAAACCTGTAAATGTGGTAGCAATGTTTTTGCCAACTTTTCTTAGTTCCAGCCCCATCTTTTTATCTAAAGGACCCATACTATCTCTCGAAACTCTGGGCATACAAACTTGATTTTTTAATGCTAATTTCGAAATCACCCCATTATTCTGAAGAGTATGAGATTTTATAATATTCTTATTCTTGCATCCAGGATAAAAGCAGTGTGATATTCTCATATGCCTTATCGATTCTACCCAAAGTTGTGTATCTGATATATTTGTTGATTTAAAGTGCTTAATTTTTTTCATATTTCTTGTTTTTCCCAATTACAACAAAATAAACTCCAGCATCAATATTAACAAAAGATACTCAGTTCTATCTTAATATTACTGATTATTATGCTATAAAATAGGCCATATAAAAATAAGGTTTTGTTTATTTTCCTCTAAAAAGCAAACCAACTAAAAATGTAATAATTGCAAGTAGTAAATATGTACGTGGATATTTCTCACCGCTATCCTTGTCTTTTGTTATCCACCTCTTTAAAAGAGATATACCTTTAATAATATTAAAAAGTAACCATGCTACTATTATCCAAATACTTAGTATCAAATTAGAATTCAGCTGCAAATAACCATCCGAAGCAAAAGTTAACGTTTGATCTTGTAACAGTAATATAGGTAAAACTAAAAGCACCCCTTCAATAAATTTCAAAATACAGTTATGGTACTCTTGTTCTCGTGTTAATCCATCCTTTAAGCTAATCATTTGCAGAACATATTTCAACAATAGACCTGCATAAATACATACAAAACCAATTATTATAAACCTGTATACTGTATTAGATTCACTTGAATCTTTTAAATCTAAACATATTTGTAATTCTGATAATTGTAATAATTTAAATTCCAGCCATTTATGAAAAGCTAAATATATTGCTGTTATAAAAAACTTAAACCAGCTGAATATACGAAGGGTATTATCATCTGAGATAAAAGCCAGTTATTCAAAGTTATATATGAGTTATCTTCTTCACCTTGAATGCTACTACTTTCCTGTTGACTAGATTCGTTAATTAATAATATACTTTCAACAAGATAATTTGTTTTTTCTTTTTTGTCTTCCTTATATTCAAATACTATAAAAAACATATTTTCTGTTAACCCAAAAGGTGACTTGTATTTATTAATAAAGTTACTAATTTTAATACAGTATGTTTTATTCATCTCTTTTAATAATTTAAAAGGGATATCCTTTTGATTTTGATGTTTAAGTTTTTTTAACTTTCTCCACGGTATAAAACCTAAATATCTATACTCATAACTTCCTTCTTTAATTTGATCAATTTGAAATTTAAAAATACTATTTTTATCTAACTCATCGAAACTGTCAAATCTTTTGTGTAAATAGATCTTTCTCATAGATTGATTTTTTATTATTTATTTAATCAAAGTAAGATTCTAAGGTGTCCTGAACCTGACCAAAGCCTTTATGAATTCGGTTGAAGTAGCGGTCATTGTAACTCATTGCTTGAATGCCAATAAAAGTATCTAATGACTGTTCAGTCGGAAACTCTGCTTTAGGCTTAGCCTTGCGCTTAATGACGTTGTTAAAAGATTCAATCATGTTGGTAGAGTAAATTGAAGCTCTGATCTGCTTAGGATAATTATAGAAGACCAGCAGGTCCGGCTCGATGTCTTTCAGGTTTCTTATGACATGATTATGGCATAGAAGGCATGCAATACATCAACAGCAGCTGCTTTATTGGCTTGCTGGTGAATCTGCTTGAATTCGTTCATAATTGCCTCGCGATCCTCTACGCGTACTTTAGCGCAGATATTACGCATGACATGAACCAAGCAACGCTGGAAATGAGCTTGAGGATAGGTCTTTGCCAGTGCTGTCTTCATGCCCACAACGCCATCTGAAAGAAAAAGCTCTGCTTGCTCTAAGCCGCGAGACTTCATGCTTTGGAGCAGCTCCGTCCAGACTTCAATGTTTTCATTGGGCGCAATGCAGTAGTCGATAACTTCCTTGTGGCCATTAGGTTTGATGCCAATGGCAATATAGACAGCTTCTCGTTCAAAAGTTTCTCGGCGCAGAGGAACGTAGGCAGCGTCTAGATAAACGCAGAAGAACTTATCGCTCAGCTTACGCGTGTGATAGGCCTCTACCTTGGGGATCATCTGCTTAGAAATATTGGATACTTGAGCGGGGCTGTAATGGCTGCCATACATTTTTTCAATCAAATCAGCTATCTCTCTGGTAGTTACGTCTTTAGAGTAAAGCTTGATGATCATGTTTTCCAAGACATCGGAGTGCTGCTTGTAGTCAGGCAGCGTGTGCTGATGAAACAGGCCGTTGCGGTCTCGTGGCACCTGGATTTCAATTTTGCCAAACTGCGTATCCACCTTGCGAAAGTAGGCACCGTTCCTAGAATTGCCGGTATTCCAGCCGTCTCTTGCATAAGGATTATAACCTAAAAAGGCAGTTAATTCAGCTTCTAACAAGTCATTAACTGCTTGTTGTAATTCTTTACGCAATAAATCATTAATTTTGTCTTGATTGAATAGAGCTTGAGCCATATTTTTGGTAAAATCATTCATGAAGGAGTTCTTCTTTCTGTATGTGTTTTTTGTTCAAACCAATCATCCGAGAAAGGAACTCCTTTTTCTAATATTTTAAGAAATTAATTTAAGGAATCATTCATCCTTACACAAACTATTTTACAGTCTCTAAAAAGGTTATCCTTCTAATTGAAACTCTTAAAACATACCAACTTCTACAATATAGAAAAAGGACTGACTCCAACCAACTATTGAAATCACTCCTTAATAAATTAGTTTATTAAATTGTCTAACTTTTATATCTCAAATTCATAATAGTATGTTTAAAAATACCTTTTCAACTTCATCACACTATATTTCTATTCCTCAACATTGGGTATGAAAACATGGAATGGAATATATGGCTTCGCTTCTTTCTTTTTAGAATCAACAATTTTATTTAACGGATGTTTTTCATCTCCGACCACCCGTGCATACAATCTAGTACCTATTACTGAAATTTCTGAGTCATTATAAATGGCTTCCGCTTCATAATAAACCTGTATATTTGAATTAGTAGATTCATTATGCTTCAAAAAGTTATTCACTTGTTGCTCAAATTTGGCTTGACCAATATATTCTTTACTACTTTTCTTTTTACCATACCCATTAGCTTGTTCAGTCTGTCGAAATATATTTTTAAAGCCAGCATTATATGTTTTAACTAATCTGTTTTCTAAAAAATTATTTGGCAGTTTATCTTTACCTTTAAAATTTTCAAATTCTGGTGTTTTTAGTTTTGAAATATGTTGAATTAATTCAACTCCAAATATATGTCCTTGTTGATAACCATCTTTTGAAGGTTTACGTTGCTTCTTATATTTATTTCTACCAATTGCAGGTTTTAAATAAGCAGCAAAGCCGTTTTCTATTCTACTATTATTCTTCCAATGACTATTTTCCTTTATCAAAAATAATCTATATTTTTCATTATATGATAGATGATATTTCTTCAACTGTGATATTTGACTGAAAGTATCTATACCCATCTTTTCTTTTACTTCTGCTTCACTCAGACTCATTTTTATCTCCTCAAGATATATCTTTGGCTTTATTCTATATCACAAAATAGTTTCAGTAATTTCAATGTGAACCTGTCAAATAGCTATGTAAATAGATCATCTAGTAATTTTATCTTAAAGTAGTTTTTGCCTGCCCTAATGCGTTGGAAGTAACAATCATTATAGTCCATTGCCAATAAAGATATCTGGCAACTGCTTAATTTAAAATTTTTTCTTTTAAATACATTGTAAAACAAGTTAGTTAGTCATGAAGGAGTTCTTCTTTCTGTATGTTGTTTTTTTGTTCAATCAAATCATACGAGAAAGGAACTCCTTTTTCTAATGTTTTCAGAAATTAATTTAAGGAATCACCTTACACAAACTATTTTACGGTTTTCGTTTCTTAGATAGAACCAGCGATAAATATATAAAATAACACATTTTTATATGCGCACGATAACTAAAAAAATCGCACCTCCACAAAAGAGATGCGACTGAAAAATATGGCTCTATAATTTTTCCTGTTGATGACTTATCTATATGATAAGCTGTTAACAGGTTTTTTATTGCATTAAAAAAGGAGGACATAGTCCTCTTTAATAAAAATCGTTTCCACACAAATTCTTATAAATAAAGGTGATTTCTATGTCCTCTCTTAATCATTGTATTAAATTCGAGCTTGATGTTAAAGACGAAAATATTGTTTTTAAAGATTATTTTTATAAATCGATCAAACTACAAAAGCATAAAATCTATGAAGCAGAATTGATTCAGCCTGCTTGTCCTTATTGTGGCTCCTTGGCTCTCCTGCATAATGGACATCTGATTACCAACATTCGCTATTTAACAGCTAATGCCAGCCATCCAGTAACTATTAGACTGGCTAAGCAGCGAGTTAGATGCCGTGATTGCAGTCGCTGGTCAATGGCCCAATCAGAATTGGCAAGCAAGTACTGTTCTATTTCTAATGCCTCTAAGCTAAAAATTTTGTCTGCGTTAACTGAAGATCGTTCGATGACCAGCATTGCCAGCGAAAACAATGTTTCTGTCAACACTGTTCAAAGAGTTTTAGGCAGCTGCTCTCACCGTTTCCTTGACAGCTATGAGTATCTGCCAGCTCATTTGGCTTTCGATGAATTCAAAGGCGTTGATCGTCAGCTGCACTTTATCTGCTTAGACGGCGATAGTCATCAAGTCGTGCAGATTCTTAGAACGCGTTATAAGAAGAATCTGCTTAAGTATTTTGGACGTTTTTCGCCTCAAGCCAGAGCCAACGTTAGAACCGTTACGATGGATCTCAACTTTTACTATCAGGACATTGTCAGAGCCTGTTTCCCTAATGCTCAGATTGTCATCGATCGCTTTCACATGATTCAAATGCTTACTCGTTCTTTTAACTCGCTCAGAGTTAAAGTCATGAGGACCTTTGATAAAAGATCCAGACAGTATCAGCTGCTCAAATCTCCCTGGAAGCTATACTTGAAGAAATATGATGAATTGGAAAAAATTCATCCTCGCTACAACTGGCACTATAAAGACTGCTTAACACAAGCTCAAGTAGTCATGGAAGGCATCAGCGCCAATACTGCTTTAGAGAACTCATATAACCTGATGCAGAGTTTTATTCAAGCAATTGAAACAAACAACACTCAAGAGCTTAAATCATTGATTACCAGCAAAGATTCAATTGGAACCCTAATGCATAAGACGCTGCTAACTTTTAAATACAATCTAAAAGCGGTGCTTAACGGTGCGGCGCTGCCTTATTCTAATGGCTGTCTTGAAGGCTTCAACCGCAAAATCAAGCAAATCGAACGAACAGCTTTCGGCTATTCTAATTTTATCAATCTATTAACCAGAATTCGTTTAGAGGAAAATCAATATAAAGAAAAAGAACCAAACAGCCTTTTAATGACTGCCTGATTCTATTCATTTACTCTCTATCAACTACTGCTATTTAAAATAAATAATTACCTTAGATTTTTTAAATAATTTCGTCTAACAGTATTTTTTGTCATACCATCTATAATCCCTCTAAAATAATTATTTAATTTAGCCATTTTATTTTTTTTAAACAAAATTATTATAATTATTTCTCTACATCGATACATTAGTTCACGTAAAACACTGTTTGTTTCCGCTCCATACCGTCTTGCAATCAACATATTATTTCTAGCTATATAATATCGGCAAAATGCACTATGATTCAAAGTATATACATCCTTATATATAAAATGATGCTTGGTTGCATGTCCAATTTCTTGTATAAAACCCACAAAATTAATTTGATAATTAAAATAACCTTTTCTCATTAATGCAGCGCAAAAATCATTATCTACTGCATCGATAAACAGTGATTCATCAAATCCACCTACTTCTTTCCACGCCTTTAAATTAACCAAAGCTGAAGAAGTTATACAAAAATTAGTTTTTTTAACACCACTAGAAATATCCCATTTTACTCTTAAATTTCTATCTTTAAATATATAGCATAGTTGACCTATTCTAGGCAAATTCATGTGCTTCTTATATCTTTCTATCAGCTTGTAGTCTTACAGTATTTATATTCTCAATCAGTCGTTTTATATCCGAATTAAACAAAACAATTCCTACTATTTTTTATACGATGATTTTACACCAAACTTTAATTTCAAATTTTTATATAGTCTTGACTTTTTATTTACATGTAATATTTTAGCGACTTTGCGTCCTATATTAATTAAATTTGCATACTTAATAGAATATTCTTTATAAGATAAATTATTTGCAACTATAAAAACAGTAAGTAAGCGTTCACCCATAAAAGCACAATATCTTACATCATACGGACTACCTTTTTTATCTCCAATAATAATTCGCATTCTTTTTAGGACGTCAAATAAAAAGTTACAGTATAGGTTAAAATATTTTCCCGTAGTTATAAACAACTGCGCATTGTTACATTGATTACTAGAACCATCAACATTATAAATTTTAGTCCATGACTCATAATATCTTGGATAATACTTTTTCAATATTGCAGTTATAGCATTCAATTCATCTTTTTGCGCATGTGGGGTAATATATGTTTTTTCAGCAATTAAAAAATTATATTTCTTTTCATTTACTAAAAGTTCATAAGCTTTTTTAAAGCTAACATTTAACGTTTTATTGTAATGTCCAAATCCAATTAACTCATCATTTTGTATCGCTTGATTTTTCCAAACCCAATATAGACCCGTTAATTCACCATAATATTTATTTTCATTAGAAATATTTATTCCTGTATCATCTCGGACAGAATACAAAAAATTATTTCTATTAGCAGAACCCACTTCAATCGGAATTTCATTTTTTACTTTAATTGTTTTTTTCCCAAAAGTAGAAATATAAATATTATTCATGATGTTTTTCCCTTAAAACCAAATTCAAAATAAACGGTGGCAGCCATCTTCTAATTCGACCTTTAAATCTTGCACTCTTAGATTGCCAAGAAGCAGTGTAAAGATGTATAGAGCGTGTATTAGCAGTAATATTTAATTTACCAGTCATATGATTAAGTGGACAAAAATAGTCCGAAGGATAAATTGTAATTCCCTTTACTTTTTGCATTTTTCCATTAGGAACTAAGCCATTTTTCCTTAGAATTTCTGTAACTCTCTCTACTACAGTTGTATAATTAACGCTACCATCCGAATTTAAAAAATGCTGTCCCTCATAATAATTTAAAATTTCCTTATATATCCATTCCCTTTTCAGCTGCCAATCCTACACCAGGATTTACGGCTCTATAATTTTTCCTGTTGATGACTTATCTATATGATAAGCTGTTAACAGGTTTTTTATTGCATTAAAAAGGAGGAAATAAAAAATCTATCCTACTAAATATTTTATAAATAAAGGTGTGTTTCTATGTCCTCTTTTAATAATTGTACTAAATTTGATCTTGATATTAAAGAAAAAAATATTGTTTTCAAAGACTATTTCTACAAAATGGTCCAGATGAAAAAGCACAAAATCTATGAAGCTGAATTAATTCAGCCTGCTTGTCCTTTCTGCGGCTCTTTGGATCTTTTACACAATGGCCATTTGATTACCAACATTCGCTATCCAACAGCTAATGCAAGTTTGCCTGTCATTATCAGATTGGCTAAGCAACGAGTTAAATGTCGCGATTGTGATCACTGGTCCATGGCTCAATCTGAATTAGTAAACAAATACTGTTCTATTTCTAATGCTTCCAAGCTTAAAGTATTATCAGCTTTAACTGAAGACCGATCTATGACCAGCATTGCCAGCGAAAACAATGTTTCGATCAATACCGTCCAGAGAGTGCTGGGCAACTGTTCACACCGATTTATTGACAGCTACGAATATTTGCCAGCTCATCTAGCTTTTGATGAGTTCAAAGGAGTCGACCGCCAGCTGCACTTTATCTGCTTGGATGGCGATAATCATCAGGTCGTTCAGATTCTTAGAACTCGCTACAAGAAGACGCTGCTTAAGTATTTTGGTCGTTTCTCGCCCCAAGCTAGAGCTAACGTTAAGACGGTCACGATGGATCTTAATTTTTACTATCAAGATATCGTCAGAGCTTGTTTTCCTAACGCTCAGATTGTCATCGATCGTTTTCATATGATTCAAATGCTTACGCGTTCTTTCAACTCACTGAGAGTCCAAGTCATGAAGACCTTTGATAAAAGATCCAGACAGTATCAGCTGCTCAAATCTCCCTGGAAATTATACTTGAAGAAGTTTGATGAGCTTGAAAAAGTTCATCCTCGCTACAACTGGCATTACAAAGACTGCTTAACTCAAGCACAAGCAGTTACAGAAGGCATTAACACCAGCACTACTTTAGAGAATTCATATAACCTGATGCAAAGCTTTATTCAAGCCGTTGAAACTGGCAATACGCATGAGCTCAAATCGTTAATCAACTGCCAAGATCAAATTGGAACTTTAATGCACAAAACACTATTAACCTTTAAGCATAATCTAACAGCTGTGCTTAACGGAGCAGCTCTGCCTTATTCTAACGGCTGTCTTGAAGGCTTCAATTGCAAAATCAAACAAATCGAACGAACAGCTTTTGGCTATTTCAATTTTACCAATCTCTTAACCAGAATTCGTTTGGAAGAAGATTTGTACAAAGAAAAAGAACCAAACAGCCTTTTAATGACTGCCTGATTCTATTCATTTACTCTCTATCAACAGGATTTGACAAAGAGCCAAGATTATGGCTTAGATCATATTTATAAGAATCTACTTTGTTTCCCACTTATTACCAATATATCTACCTGAATTTCGATAGTTTAAAACGCGAGCATAATTTCTTACAGCCGTTGCATTATCAGGAATATCTTTAGTCACCACATTACCAACGCCGATAGTAACATTATTGCCTATTTTAACATCTTCCACTACGCATACACTTGGACCTATATAGACATTGTCTCCTATAGTAGCGGCTTGTTCTTCATTATGATCGATATATGCCATAACCAATCTTAGGTTTCAATAGAATTGTTATATTTCTTTTGTTCCGATTTGTCTTATAAAAGATGAACTAATATTTTTTGATTGCTCGGCCTTATTGCTACCAATATTCTAAATTTCTTATTATGAAGATATTCCTTAAAAAAATTATCCCATCATCTTTTCCATAATATCTATAAAAACATTACGAAATAAGAAGTTATATAATTAAAACTTATTTTTTAACTTTCCAAATAGATACATTACTACTTCATTTTTCTCAATTAATAAGATAATTACATATATTATTACTGAGAAAAGAACGGAAAAAATAGTTTTCAAGACTAGAGGATTAATATATGCATCACATAATATACACATAACTATTATTCCTATGCATCCAATTAATGATTGAATAATATTTTTAAATAACTTTTTTGATTTGACTATGTTACTTATTAAATCCTTGGAGAAATACCCATCAATTAAACAAGTAATAAATTCAGCAACTACCGTAGATAATGCTGCAGCATTCTGCCCCCATAATGGTATTAAAATAATATTTAAGATCAAATTAACTGTTGAACTAACAGTAGCACCAATCAATATATATTTTTCTCGCCTCGAGGGAATTAACACACATTCATATAAATCCCCTGACAGCATAGCAAAAATTAATGCAAAACAAAGTATCTGTAAAGAAGTGGTACCCGCAAGATATGATTTACCTGATAAAATTAATAATATATTTCTACTAAGCATGAATAAGCCAATCATTGCTGGCAAAATGAGTAATAGCAAATTAATCGTAATACTTGATAATAGTTGTAAATAATTATCCTTTTTGCCCTTACCTAAATATAAAGATAGTCTGGGGACAGCCACAATATAAACCGATGTTAATAAAGTTTTTATTATGGAATAAATTTTTGACGAGACACTATACAGTCCAACAATGTAATCGTTCTTTATAATGCCTAACAGAGTAATATCAGAATTGATATATATCGTTGCTGTTACTAAAGAAGCAAATATTAACAAAATTGGTTTTAAATGCTTATTCCATTCTATGTGCGTTGTAAACCTTATTACGCAATATTTTCTTGCATTAAAGAAGTTTAAAAGATTGGCTCCAACCGAAGAAAAAACTGTAATTAATGCATAATTTAAATAATCGCCTTTATTTCTAACAAATATAAACAAAAGTATTATAGAAATTATTTGAAATAAGATACTCCTAAAGGTTATATAAGCATAATCTTCATAAATAGAATATATCCATTCTGTTCCCAGGGTAGTAAAAAATATCTGAAGACTAAAAATAAAAATACATAATATATAATTTTTTAAATTTTTAAATAAAAAAAGGCAAAAAAATAGAAGAATATAAGCAATAACTGTAGATATGATATTTATAGAGAATATTTGAGAACAAAAATTGTTTATTTGTTCCTGATTATCTCTATATCGTGCTCCTTCTCTAATAGCGTATGGCATTATTCCAAGTTCAGCTATCAAAACAAAGTAACTAATTACTGACTGAGAGAAATTATACTTTCCTATACCATTTACTTGTAAAACTCTAGATACATAAGGAAATGTAATTAGCGGAAAGATTATATTTAGTATGTTTCTTATGCTATTTAAAAAAGCATTTACTCCTATAGATTTTTTTTTCATAGTCCTATATTATTTTTTGAGTCCCTAATAAATTCATACCAAAAAATCATAGTGAAATTAACAGCTACTGATCTAATTACATTTTCCATCGTTCCAAGTAACAAAAATGCCAATACCATAATAAGGTAAACTATTTCTTTTCTTTTAATTAATTTCTTTATTACATAAAAGTATAAGATTAGAATTGTTAGACTACCAATAATTCCATAATTAAATAGTAAAAACACATATCCATTATCAATTACATCGTATCCATAAATAGATTGCAATATATCAGTATTTACTATTTTGCCAAAGAGAGTTACTGGAAAATTTTGAAACAACATACTAGCGTTTGAAAATCTACCACTTAATATACCATTAGCAATAAATGCAATATTTCTTAAAATTCCCGTTGATTCATTATATAAATAGGGAATAACCAAGGATATCAAAACGGCTACTATGTAAATAGGAATAGCACTATAAATTAGCATTTTATTTCCAAGATTAAAATTATTTATTATCAAAATGAACAAAATAAAAATAGAAATAATAAAAATAGTTCTAGACTTTGTAATTGAATAATTAATTACCGTTACTAAAAAGAAAAGTATCTTATCCTTTATATCTATTTTATTTCTTCTAATACACAAATAAATAATACACAAAATAAAAATAGCTTGAGCTAAATCATTTGGATGTATAAAGCCTAAACCGTATCCTACTGCAAATCCCGATACGCCTTTAGAAACACTCATTTCATTTATAGGTATTACATTAAACAAAGATAATAAAATGATCCAAAATAAAATAAATAATCGTGTAATGAAAATTGTAATCAAGGCATCTTTATAATTTATGCAATGCATAATTATCCCTGCAAACATCAAAAGAAAATATAATGATTCTTTTGAAGAAATATATACAGCTAAAGCGATTACTAACATACAGATAGCACGTGTGGCTTCTGAAACTGTCCATTTAGTCATAGAAATTGCACATAAAAAACAAAATACACTAGCATATAAAAGGACAGTATATATATCATTTGGAATTCTAATAAACGTTAATTCGAATCCATACATTGTTTCAATCAGAATGAAGAAAAATATAGCGAATATTCTTGAATCTATTTTTACTTTCATCGTTTACTATCTTCCTTCTATTTCAGATTACAATGTTCAATAAAATCATTAATATCTTTAAATGGTATGTTTTTCTTGCTAATATTCTCTTGAATATTTTCTAAAGCTCCTGCTGCAATCATTATTTTTCTTAAATTACCTGGGATTTTCTGACTTTTATCTAAAAAGAGCATAGAATACTCACGTAACACATCACTCGTAGGAATCTTACCAGTTTTTATATAATAAGTTCGAGCTAATTCCTTTGCATTTTCAATTTCCTTATTTTTTCTTTTTTTATATAATTCGTCAATTGACCCTATTTTTTTGGCTGGATTACCAGCATAGACAGAATTATTTTTACATTTTCCAGATACTACTGCTCCGGCTCCAATTATTACGTTATCTTCTATAACAGTTCCGGCCAATATAGTTGCATTCATACCAATAAATACATTATTACCTATAGTTACTTTTCTAACACTTCCGATAATTTCATCATATGTATTAGCAATAACTGATAAAGAAAAATCATGTGTTAAAATTCTAACCCCATCAGCTATTTTTACATTATTACCAATATTAATCATAAAGGTATTTTGATAATCAATAATTGTATTTCTGGGATAGTATATAGTACAGTTATGTCCTATAGTTGCACCTTTTTTTCTTAGGAAATTTATATAAGATTCAGAAGAATAATACTTTTCCTTAAAAACCATTTTCTTTATTTGTTCCTTAAAAAAGTTCATTTTTTATATCCTAAATATCTTTTAACTTTTATTAATGCCTTTAAAATAGGATTATTAATATATTTTGTAGTTATAAAAATATATCCTTTGCGTGAAAGATTCCAATTTGCATTAAACCAATGTATTGTATAAGAATCCTTATTTTCTACTACATGATTAATAGTGGCCTGAGTTTCACAAGGTGAATAGGGGGCAAAATAATTTCTTGGATATATTGTCATATTCTTAAAAATATTATTGTCCCTTAAATATATTTTTTTATAGATTATAGTATTCACATATTCTTGACTATTCCAAATTTCCTCTTTATAGAAATCCAGCAATTTCTTTATTGTCTCATTACCTTTTTGTGCTCCTATAATTCCTGAACCAATATACTCACCAATTTTTTTATCCCCAGCTTCAAAACCAATAAAGCCTTCATTTTTTAATAGTGGATCAAATTTTTTTAGAACTTCTACATCCGTATCTAAATATATTCCCCCATAATTAAAAAGTATCCATAATCTTAAATAATCGGACATAAATGCATATAGCTTGTACTCACAACATTTTCTAAAAAATTTATTATCTTTTTTTAATTGGTTGATTGGTAAATTTTTTTCATTCCATTGAATAATTTTATAATCTGGTAAATTTCTTCGCCAAGTATTAATCACCATCTTCGTGGATGAAGGCAGTTCTTTTCCACCAACCCAAACATAATTAATTACTTTTGGTATCATTTATACTCCCAATTTATTTTTTAATTGCATTATTAGTAATAAAAAATTAACTTTTTTCTTCATTACCAAAAAATTAACAAAATTCGATTTAATACCATCATTAACTCGATGCTTTTCTAACGCTACTTGAACAGTATTATCCTGACAGATACTTAATATTTTGGATTTAGCATCTTTTCTTGATAGATACTTTTGATCTAATTTTACACAATACCTTACATTTGCAATAAATGTATCTAATATCCTTTGATATGATAAGTCAAAAATACCCAAATTTTTACTTCTTTTAACTAATTCTTTAAACAATAATTTTTGCAAATTAAATCTAGTGGGATTATATTTTGTCGTTAAAGAATTATCATTATCACAATAATTGTAACCAATATCATCACTCATTGTTACAACATGTGCTCTAGGAAAATATTCGGTATCAAATATAATATCTTCACTTATAAATTTTCTTTCTGACGGAAATAAAATATTATATTTCTTTATAATATCACTATTAAACAAAACTTTCCAAGCAGACATTTCTATATGATCATCTTTTTTTGAACTTTTTCCAAACATTTTTACTAAAACATTTGTTAATACTTCTTTACCATAAAAAGTCTGATTAGAATATTTATTTTTATATACCTCAGTCTTATTTGAAAAAACTCTTTTAAATCCTCCAATACAGGTATCTGCATTATTTTTTCTTAAAGAATTATACAAATTTGCTACCATTGTTCTGTCAACGTAATCATCACTGTCAACAAACATAATATATTTACCAGTAGCATACTTTATTCCTGTATTTCGTGCTTTTCCTAAACCTTCGTTTTTCTTATGTATGACTTTTATTCTAGTATCTTTAAATCCCTCACATAATTTGCCACTTTTATCTGTAGATCCATCATCTACTAAAATAATCTCTAAATTACTATATGTTTGCGAAATAATGCTTTTCACACATCTACTTAAATAATGTTCAACGTTATAAACTGGCACTATAACGCTGATTTTGACTTTATCTGACTCCATATATTGACTCTAATTCTTTCACAGTAGATTTAATTGAAAAATTCTCTTTATCCACGATTGCAGGATATTTTTTTCGATCAGTTAATGTTTGAGCTAATATCTTCTTACTCCACTCAACTGGTGATTCATCTAAAGAAATAAAAAAACTAAGATCGGTAATCTTAATTTCTTTTGAAATATTATTTGAAAAGAAGCAAGGTAGCCCTTCGCATTGTGCTTCTACTCCCACCACAGGTAGTCCTTCATACAAAGATGGCATCAAAAATATATCAAATGCACTATAGAAGTCCTCAGTTCTAGCTTGTAAACCACACAAGATTACCTTTTGCTGCAAATTAAGGTTGCTTATTTGCTTTTTAATTTCATCTTTAAGTTCACCTGTTCCCACCAACATAAGGATGGCATCTGGTCTTTGATTCAACACTTGTTTAAATACTTTTAAAATAAATTTATGATTCTTTTGCTCCGAAAATCTGCCAATATGTCCAATAACTAGAGCATCATCTGAAATATGGTACTTATTTCTAATTTCTTTTCTAGCCTGAGCATTAAAAGTAAATCTTTCTACATCTATTCCATTATTTACAGTGATGACACTTTTTTGTCTTTTTTCACCAAATAACCAATTCGTGGCCTCATCTGAGCAAGATAATTCTTTTAAAGAAGCCTTATTAACCAATGGCCTAAATATAGCATTAACAACTGGAGTATATCCATTACCATTGTGACTGTGTGTTATAACCTTCAAACTATATTTTTTGATAAATGGATAAACATACATTATTTCTGAAGTAGCACCAGTTTCCAAATGAATATAATCATATTTCGAAGCATTATTCTTATAGAATCTTGACAAAGCTCTTAAAGAAGACACTGGATGCTTTTTTATACTAGGGACGAAAAAGAAATGATCTTCTCCATCATTATAGAAATCTGTAATTTCTTTTTGAAAAACAGTGTGATCTGTTCCGTGTACTAAAAAATCATATTTGTATTTGTTTTTATCAGAAAAACGAGTGGTGTTATAAATGAATGTCTCTACTCCACCCATTCTCTCTGTTAATCCTATTACTAGAATTCTTTTTTTCATACTAATCACTTTAACTTACGCATTTGTTCATACATTTTTTGATAAGGTAATGGTAATTTAAGCATCTTTTTCATAAATCCTATTTTCCATCGAGAAACTAGAAAATCTTCTTTTAGTTTTTTAGGATGTTCTATATAAGAGAATAATCCGGCAGGTGCAGCTAGCCTATCGTCTCTGCCTTCATCATAAAAATGAAAGTTAGCAAATAAATTAAGATCTTCCTTATTAGGTTGCATCCCTGTTTGTTCTATTCCTTGATACAGTTCATCAGAATCAAATTTCAGTACATTTGATAGAACAAAATCACGTTGAACATCTTTAATGAAATCGATGGCTCCTTTTTGAATTTTTTTGACACTTATTAATTCAAAAGTAGGTTTATTATTATCAAGATATTCATATGGATATCTGTTTGACACTACTTTGCCATTACTTTCACGTTTATAATTTTCAACAGAGCCAGCCTGCTCCAAAAACAAAGATTCAAACAACCCTACAAAACTACTTCGTTTATCTATAGCATTACTATCATTCTTAAAATCAAAAAGATATCCTTTCATTTTTAAAGGAAATTCCTTTATATTTTTTTTATAATAATCTGCAACGCCAATATAATAACCATAGATATCATGTGGAATTTGTAAAGTGTTTAACGTTTGTGTTAGATATCTTTCCATACTACCACCCCAACCAATATCTACTATAGCAAATTTCCCACTTACACCTTGTTGATTTAAGTATTGTTGTAATAATTTATACTCTGACTTTGACTTTTTTAATATTTCTGGTAGAAGTTCAGTATATAATTCCTTAAGTTGACTATTTTCTAATATCTCATCTCTATCAAAATTACTTTTTTCAGTAAAATTATATTTTATTAATAATTGTTTATAGTTATTGATATCTAAACCTGCTCCATCAAAAATCGATTGAATAGTAATAAGTTTCGATGGAGAAATCATATTAATATAATTCTCAAAATTGGAATTCAACCATAAGACTGGAACTCTCAAGCTTCTTCTTGATACTTCAAGATACATATCTTTTATATCATCATGATATAAAAGATCATAAGCTTTTTTCATAATATATCCATCACGAGAAAAGAAAAACACTTTTTTAATATTTTCTTTTTTAAAATTTAAATGAAGCCATTTAACATATCCCCATAAGAACGGACCGAATTTTTCATATCCAAATTTATAATATGGATCAGGCATATTCTCATTAACTTCATTCAAATAAATAAAATTATCTAAATATTGCTCACCTAAATGCTTCTTGGATGAATTATTATTAACTTTTGGAATATGAATTGCAGAAATATTTCTAGACTTAGGATTCTTATAATCGGATTTCCATGAATCTCCAATATGGATACAATTTTTTCCATCTAAGTTATTTTCTTTTAAATACAAATCAAATAATAATCCCGAGCGCTTAGTTAAGTGCTTATCACTTGAAAGATATAATTTAGTATAACCCTTAATATTTAAGTCATTTAGAATATTTTCAACAAATGATAGTGGTAAATACATATCAGAAATAATAAAAACTTTTTTCCCACTTCTTATGCATTCGTTGAATAAATCTACTATAGGTCGATTTGGGACTAACACTTCTTTTTCATACTTTAATTCTATTTTTTTACAATAATCTCTTTGTTGGTTACTCAAACCAAAGAAGTTATTGTAAATATCATCCAGTGTTATTTCCTTAGGATTACTAGAAAATCGTGCCTTTCTTTCTGCATTAATTCGTCTATCTTTAAAATTAGGCACTTCTTTTCCTATATCTAATTGCATTAATTGAAATACATCTTCAGGTTTATTAACTCTTCTTTTTAATAAAGTATCAAAAATATCAAACGAAACCACTTTGTAGTTTTCAACTTTATTAAATAACTTTTGAGTACGAGGTAACTTACCCGAATTAATTTGATTTTTGATTTGTTGTTTTAGTTTGCTCATTATAGTATTCACTGCTTTAATAAATCAGTTACGATATTCCCTAATTTCTCATTAAATTGTTTATTATTACTGCTTTCACCAGCATTTTTTGTTTTAGCAATTTCATCATAATTATCAATCGTTTTCTTTAAATCATCGATATCATAGACAGGAATAATATTATTCATCCGTTTAGCTATTAATTCTGTAAATTCAACTTGATGATTATTAACATGCTCATGAAACTTTTCTTGTCTTGATACTACAATAGGGACCTTTCCAAATTGCAGAGCTTCAATGAAACTAGATGGACCACCATGCGTAATTACAATCCTAGCTTTTTTTAAAGCTGCTTGCATATCATCAAATGACATCATTTTATGAGCTTCACAATTCTGGGGTACATAGGTACTGAATCCAGTCTGAACGATAACCTTTTCTTTAATATCGCCATTAGCAACTAACTCATCGACTTTTTTAACTAATCGATTGAATGGTTGTTCATGTGTACCAACTGTAACAAATATCATTAAATCACCTAACTAAAAAATACTACCTAGATTAATTGCCTTAGGATAAACTTTTTTCATTTCTTCCCATTCAACAATAAAACGATCAGTAATAGGATATACTAATTTGCCAGTTAAAGTTGGCTTATCATAACGATCAAATACTTCAATATAAATTGTTTTTGCTCCCATTAGTTTGCCGATATAAAAAAATGGAACTGCTACTGCAGCTCCACTTGAAATAATAACATCAGGACGTTCTTTACGGAGTACTTTAATAGCTAAGAAAGTATTTTTAATTAGATTCTTCAGATTACGATTAGTAGGATAATGACATCCATACATCTTCTCACCTTTAAGTTTGCTTCGAGCATCCTCCTTGTCAAAAGTTACCCAAAACCGATCTTTATTTTGCCAGAAAGGTTTTAACATGTATAAATGCGTTAAGTGTCCACCACTAGACCCAACTAAACAAACTTTCATAAAAGATGTACTCCTTAATACGCTCCATTAGGATGAATAACCACCCCAATAGTCTTAATAATCAACTTCAAATCTTCCAATATTCCGGAATGATTGATATATACAATATCAAGCCAAACCATTTCATCAAAGTCAGCTTCGTTACGCTTAGTAACTTGCCACAATCCTGTACAACCTGGCATGACAAGCAATCTCTGCTTGTCATAATCGGTATACTCTTCTACTTCTGATGGTAGAGGCGGGCGTGGTCCAACTAGTGACATATCACCGATTAGGACATTCCATAATTGTGGCAATTCATCAAGACTGTGCTTTCTAATAGTATGCCCAATCTTAGTTATTCTTGGATCATCCTTTATCTTGAAAACCGCACCATTAATTTCGTTCTGATCTTCCAGTTGATCAATCATTTGATCTGCATTGACAACCATTGAACGAAACTTCCACATCTTAAATGGTTTTTCATCTTTACCAATTCTCTCTTGTGAATAGAATGATGGTCCACCGTCTTCATGTCTTATTTTTATTATTAAAAATAAAAATAATGGAGACAGTAGAATCAATCCGACCGCACTAGCAACAATGTCAAACAATCTTTTCACTGCGTGATAAACGTACCGCCCATGCACTTTGGCCGGATTAACTTTTAGTTTCTCCATTACCATCATTTTTCCTCTTACCCTCAATGTCATATATTTTAGTACTTCTCTTTAAAATAAACACTCTTTTTAGTCAATATAGCACAAATATTCAGCTAATGGCATAAATCTGCAGATTTGCAGATTAAAATAGCCAGAATTTTTTCTTTTTGCCAAGTGGCTGCCAATCTAGCTGCACATTGTCCCCATTTACAAATGCACGAGCATTATCTTGATACTGCTGAGCAAGATCACTCCCGAACTCCTTGCTTAGCTTTTTTAATGCTTCACTATATTGGTATTGCCTTTTTGGCAAATCGTGCGCATCCGAAGCGAAGCAGGCACATTGGCCTGTTTCGATAAACTTGCGTGACATTTCTTCAATTTTCTTGCCAAAAGTTCCCATGTAAGAACTAGCAGTAATTTGCACTAAGCATCCCTGCTCAATTAATTCTTGCAAGATAGTTGGCTCTTCCAGAATCTTTTTGTTACGCTCTGGGTGAACCACAATTGGTGTAATCCCGCGCTGCATTAATTCAAAGACCATATCTCGCGTATAAGCTGGTACATCGTCACTTGGAAATTCCAAGAGCATGTATTGTCCATCTTCATCTAAGAAAAGAATATCGTCATCATCTAATGCCTTAGGCAAGTCTCCAGAAATTCTGACCTCTTGCCCAGGAAACACCGTTAACGGAATCTTGGCATCGTCTAACATATCCTGAAAGTTTTCTGTTAAACGAATAACGTCTTTCTTATGATTGATATACTTGCCATTAAGCATGTGCGGAGTGCAAACTGCATGAGTTACACCATCGGCAACTGCTTCTCTAGCTAACTTAATTGACGTTTGCCAATCCTTGGCACCATCATCAACGCCTGGCAAGATATGACAGTGAATATCAACTAAAACCATTATTTCTTACGTCTTGAAAAGAAACCTTTTTTCTTTTTATCTTCTTCGCCGTAACCGTAGCCATATCCATAACCATAACCATAGCCATAGCCATAACCGTAGCCGGCATTATCAGAACTAATATCGTTCATAATGAAGCCTAATACCTTGGCCTTAGAGAAGTTAAGTATTTCAACAGCACGTTTAATAGCAGCCTTTTGTGTTTTTCCTTGACGTACTACTAAGATAATACCGTCTAAGCGACGAGCTAATTCTTGCGTATCAGATACTTCAAGCACTGGTGCCAAGTCGATGATTACCATGTCATAGTGATCTTCAACTAAGCTGATGAAGTCTTGCATTCTCTTAGATCCAATCAATTCTGATGGGTTAGGTGGTGTAGGACCAGCGGTTAAAATGGCTAAATCATCGATCCCACTTTCTTGGACTACTTCATCTAGATCTACTTCTTTTGCAGTAGAAGAGATAACTGTACTTAATCCTACATGATTGCTTAAGTTAAATGTTCTGTGAACAGTAGGACGACGTAAGTCGGCATCAATCAACAATACCTTACGGCCCGCTTGAGCATAGGTTACAGCAACGTTAGCTGCAACGGTTGACTTACCTTCACTGATATTAGCAGAAGTAAAAGCAACAGATTTGATATTATGGTCAACTGCCATGAAGTTAATGTTGGTACGAATGGTACGGAACTGTTCAGTTACTGGACTCTTAGGATCAGCAACAGTAATTAACTTAGCACCCTTTTTAATGGTTTCATCTGTACCACGTTTTTTCTTAAAAAGTGACATCAGTTACCTCCTATACTCTGCGTCTCTTGCGTTGTTCACGCTTAGCAGCTGGCTTATTATTATTCTTCTTAATCAACTTAAATGATGAAGATACATGGAAGTGAGATACATATCCTAAGTTGGTCAAACCCAAATCTTGAGTTAAGTAAGTATCATCACGAACAGTGGTATTAGTCATTTCACGAATTAAGATCATTGCAAAGGTTAATACTAAGCCAATAACAAATCCTGCTAAAGTAAACATCTTAACGTTAGGTGATGATTGAACACCATTAGTAGCTGGTGCAACGATCGTAACGTTATCGATATTCATGATATTAGGAATTTGATCTCTGAATGATCTAGCAACTGCATTAGCTTCAGCCTTAGCCTTTTCAGGAGTATCAGCCGTAGCAGAAACTGAGAATATCTGTGATTGTTGTTGCGTATTAACAGAAATATTCTTAGCTAATTGTGCAGCTGAAACGCTGTAAGACTTACCGTCACGTTCAATCACTGCTGGTTGAGCCTTTCTCACTAAGACTCTTCTTCCGTCAGCATTGGTTCTATACTTAGCTGGCTTAGCCTTCTTAACCACTCTAACCGGGTTAGCCAAACGATCAGAAGCATCCTGCAAGATTACATGACTAGTTACAATATCTTTATAGGTATTAACTAACTGCATGTTAGCTTGTTGGGTTATATATGCTGTATTAGGATCATTCTTATTGGATTTTTGGTTAACTAAGATTTGTGCACTAGAAGTATACTTGGGTGAAATGACAAAGTTAGCAATTCCCCAACCTACTAATGCTAATCCAATACTCCAAAGAATCAATGCCCAGATATGTCTGCGACAAAGTTGAAGCAATTGAGTAAGATCAATTGTATTATCAGTTTGCTTTTGTTCTTGTTCCATCTGTCTTTCCTTTAATTATGATTCATAACGTAACTTGCTTTATTAGCAGCTACCTTAGTCTTTGGCAATTCGAGAGCATCCCTAATCTTATCAGATACTCTTTGTCTTTCTTCCTTACTTACGACTTCGATTTCCATCAAGCCAAACTTAGGATTCATAGTTTGCTTACTTACACCTTGAGCATGGTCTTGGCTCAAGTTATCAGTGGCCTTGCGGTAATCCATACCAATCTTGTACATTTGATTCATGGTCAAGTCAGTCTGCATTTCATCAGAAATTGAATTCAAGAACTTAGAATTCAACAATGTTGTTGGTGAAACAGCCTTCTTAAGAAGCGCCATAATTACGCGGCGATCACGATCTTGACGACCGTAGTCTTGACGCGGATCTCCGTGACGAAGTTGAGCAAAGGCTAATGCTTTTTTACCATTCATATGATAAGTCTTGCCTTCTTCGAAGTGGTAGCCCATATTATTGAACGTAAGTGGTGAAGTTACATCTATACCACCGACTTGATCGATTGCCTTCTTCAAGCCGCCCATGTTAATCATGATGTAGCCGTCAATTGGCACGCTGTAATATTTATCAAGAGTTTTTACAGTCTCAGCTACCCCACCCAAAGTGTAAGCTGAGTTCATCTTCGTTACCCCATATTCTGGGTAATCTGGGAAGATTGCATTAGAGTCACGTGGAATAGAAATAATAGTCGTGCTATTCTTCTTTGGATTAATGGTCATCATCATCATGGTATCAGTTCTACCTTTCCAATGACGTCCCATAGCCCCGGTATCTGTACCAAGAAGCAAAATATTGATTGGCTTCTTTTCATTTAATAGCGTATCTAAATTACGTCCCTTATTACTCTTGGTTTGTTTAGCAACAGGCGTATACATGTTTTGTGTGGTATCACGCAAATTCTTATAAATGTAACCACAAACAAAAAGTCCGATGACAATAATCACACCAATTACAATCCAAAATCCTCGCCAAAACTTGCGGTGGTGATGGCGATGATGGTGGTGACGGTGATGATGATGCATCGGTTTTTGACTTTGATCATTATTATCTGTCATGTTTGTCCCCTTTTATAATCTTACAAATCCCTTCTATTATATACTCATAAACTGCGTTTTTACTAGGTGGAAAAGGGTTACAAATCAAAATAATGGGGAATTTGGCATATTTTTCGGTGAATAATGGCGGTGTTTTGCTGCTTTTTTAGAATTCTAATCGATTTAATAAGCTTTAATTTAAAACTGTTGAGTTGATACAAGCAAAACATCTATGGAACATATTTGTAATTTCTATTTTTTTAAATAATTACTGGTAAAAAAATAATGAAATAGAAAAATCGCTACTCTCATTTTCCGGTTTAGAGTAACGATTTTTTTGTGTTATTTTTCGTGAATCTATGGATTCTACTACTGTTACGTGATTAGTGTACCATCTAGCAAACCTTTTTTTCTAGTCGATCCTTCATTCACCTTTTTTCCTTATTATAACTAACTGTAATACAATATAGATATACACAAACTAGATAACGAGGTGGACTTATGATCGATAATCAACCTAAAAAAATAAAAGCTTACATAGCTGGCGTCAACTTGAACGACCCCAACTTCGACTACTACATGACAGAACTAGCCAACTTAACCGAAGCTAACAACATGGAAGTCGTTGGTCAAAGCTACCAAAATGCCGAATCAATCGTTGCTGGAACCTACTTTGGTTTAGGCAAGATCAACGAGATCAAGGCGATGGCTCACGGCCTCAAGGCTAAAGTTTTAGTTTTAAACGATGAATTAACGCCGGTACAAATCCGCAACTTGGAAAAATTGACTAAATTGCGCGTCATTGACCGCACCGAATTAATTCTTGAAATTTTCGCCAGTCGTGCCCGTACCAAGCAAGCCAAGTTGCAAGTTCAACTTGCTCGCCTGCAATACGAATTGCCACGCCTGCACCCTTCTGAAAACAACTTGGACCAGCAGCGTGGTGGTGGCTACTCCAACCGTGGTGCCGGTGAAAGTAAGCTGGAAATGAACCGCCGGACAATCGGCAAGCAAATTTCAGCCATCAAGAAGGAACTCAAGGCTGTTGCCAGCCAAGAAGAGATCAAGTCAGCTTGCCGCAACCAGAGCCGCATCCCTAAAGTTGCCTTAGTCGGCTACACCAACGCCGGCAAGTCGACCACGATGAATGGCCTGCTCAAGGAATTTTCAGCTGAAGGTACTAATAAGGAAGTTTTTGTCAAAAATATGCTCTTTGCCACACTGGACACTAGCGTGCGCCGCATTGATCTCAAGGATAACTTCAGCTTCATCTTGTCTGATACCGTCGGTTTTATCTCAAAATTGCCGCACAACTTAGTTGAATCATTCAAGGCAACCCTGCAAGAAACCAAGGATGCCGATCTTTTAATCAACGTGGTTGACGCTTCCGACCCGAACATGGTCCAAATGATTCGCACTACGCAAAATGTTTTGGATGAAATCGGCGTCAAGGGCATCCCGATGATCACTGCCTACAACAAGGCCGACAAGACTGACCGCAACTACCCACAGATCGAAGGTGACGACATTCTTTATTCAGCCATCGATCCGAAGTCGATCAAGATGCTGGCCGATTTAATCACCAAGCGTGTCTTCTCCAATTATGAAGAATTCAGCTTGCTCTTGCCGCTCTCTGCTGGTAAAGAGCTGGCCTACCTGCACGAAAACGCCCAAGTCTTAAGCGAAGACTACGAAGATGACGGCGTGCACCTCAAGGCCAACATCGCCCCCGACGACCAAGGACGCTTCAAACAATATTTGGTCTAGCTAGACTGGGAATCAAGAAAAATGAAGATCAAACATAAATTGCTGGTCGCTGCGACTGCAATCATTGCCGCTTTTGGCATCAATACGACGACTGTCCATGCTGCCAAATATTCTAAGACTGAAGCTGCGGCAGTTCCAGCGCCAGTATTACTCTTTAAGCAAGATTAAATATACTAAACAAAACATTTATCAACAGCAGCCAAACTTTGGCTTGCCATTTTCAGCTGGGGTTTTGAATCCGACATACATCCCTGACACGATGGACTACGTCAATTATTACCGTTCACTAGCAGGCTTGCCTGCGGAGTTGAACCACGCCGACGATAATACGCACGCCCAAATCGGTGTTGCTGCATTAGCTGCCGTGAATGCGACCAAGGACTTGAAGGTGCACGGACTATTGGGTTACACGCGACCGTTTTACTTCAATGAAGATGACTGGAACACCGCTGAGAACTCGACTTTAGGCAACGTCAACTTCTTGGAATCTAATAACGGCGCTACAGCGGGTGATATTGTCACGGACCTGATTCGCGAAGACAACAACATCGCGGGCAAGGGCAACATCGGCCACCGGGCCTTGATTTTGTCAGCTCGTGCAACTCGGATGGGCATCGGTGCCGCTTACGGTAATGGCGTCAGCAACAACGTGCTCTATTCGGTGCAAAACGGCTGGTTCGCCGATGATATTCTGCGCGATCCAGTTGTAGACACCATGGTTTATCCATCTCGCCGCGTCTTTCCTTATGAATTAGTTGGTAAAAAAACGCCCTGGTCTTTCTCCACAACGAAGAAAATCACAGGAACGCCTAAGATTTATATCACCGATATGACGACTAAGAAACGCTATCGCGCAACGCAGGTCCGTAATTTTGGCACGACCTTTTATGGCGACGGCTACACTACGACGATCACTTACCAACCGGGTAAGACTAAGTTGGTCACCACTCACAAGTATAAGGTAAAGATCGGCAAGTATTATACTTATACTTTTAGATTTTTCAGACAGAAAGGTCATTTGAAATAGAAATGTCTATGTAAATGAAAGATATACATTTAGTCTTTCTGAGATTTTTTGCATTATTCTCTCCAAAAAAATAAGCCCACACATAATGTGCGAACTCATCATGGTCGGTTTAGTTCTGGTGTCTGCCACTTGCTTGGCCCTTACGTCCTATTGAAGTATCAGATTGACCATGAGCCGACCGCTCATTAGGAACTTGTTGCTGTGCCATTATTATAATACTCGTTTAACAATCGTCGGTGCAAAGTAACTGGTCATTGTCTGCAAAATAGTACCTTGTTCAGGCGTTGCAGCGTTGACATATTGATTGTTACCAATGTAAATAGCAACGTGATATGGTGAGCTTTCTGAGCCCCAGAACAACAAGTCTCCTACTTGCAAATTGTTCGCAGAAACAGGTTGACCATTAGCCTGACTCTTTTGGTAAACTGTTTGACCAACCTTAACTTGATCGTAGGTAGTACGAGGCAAGTTCATGCCAGCTGCATTCTTAAAGACATATTGCACCAAGCTAGAACAGTCAAAGCTGTCTGGACCATTAGCGCCCCAAGCATAAGGCTTACCTACTTGTTGCTTAGCTAACGCAACGATGGCACCGGCCTTACTTGGAGCCTGCGTTGATGCAACCTTCTTCGTAGTCGACTTCTTGCTCGTCTTTTTCACTGCCGCATCAACAATTTGCTTAGCCTTCTTCACCTTAGCTGCTTTAGCTTTAGTGGCCTTAGATTTCTTAGTACTCTTCTTAGTTACAGTACCCAAAGAAATCACATTGTTAACGCCATTTTTAGCAGTTGACTTCTTAGTTTTGGCATTGGTAGAAGCCGGCGTATCCATCCCGACATCAACAGTGTAACGCGCTTCAATCCATTCACGCGTACCTACCTTATACCAAAGGTTACCTTTCTTATCTACAGCAGTTTCGGCAACGTTCCAAATAGTACCGTCCTTTGCACGGTAACCCATAAACTTACCCTTATTATAATTAGTCCAAATGTTTAAGCCCTTACCGGGTAAATAATTAATCTTTACCCTCTTAATCGCAGTAAAATTGGCTGCACGGGCCGTTTTCAGCGACGTAATTGCAGAGACACCTGTGACAGTGAGTGCCGCAGCTGCTCCCAACTTAAATAATTTATGCTTAGTCATTCTTCAATCCCCTTAGTAGCAAAACTTACTACTTATAACTAACGAATTCATTATTGCATTTACGCAGAAAAAGAGCAAATAACAACAATTATAAGTAAGTGTCAATATTTTTGCGGTAGGCTATTAACCATTAGTCTGACCTTAATTTCTTAAATATTTATTTGATTTATTTTTCTGCTAAAATCGTTTAAATAGCTATGTCCTGCTGTTAAGCTTTCAATGGCGCCGTGATGAATGCCCAGATGAGCTTCATGCGTCTTTCTTAGGCTGGCACGAACCGCTCCTTTCAGGTCTTTTTGATCATCAATGTTCAGCTGTCCACCTGCAAATTCACTGCTAAGCCAGTATTCCAGCAGACTGCTGCTGTGCTTTAATCTGTTTGCCTGTTTGCACAATCAGCTTGCCAACTTTACTATGGCTAATCTTGAAACAGGAGAGAGTATTAACAGCTAAAGCAGTATTGCGGTAAGTGGCCACGGCGCTAACCTGCAAAATATCCTTCACTGCCAAAACACTGTAACGCTTATATTTGTCATAGCCCATCAGCTTATCCAGTGGATATTTAGCCTTTTTGCCAGGACAAGCATATCTTCTGCGCCAATAGCTGATTTCACCAAAGGCAGTCACAACTGAACGCTTATTTTTCTTCTCGATCTGATAGCCTTGCTTTTTAGTCTCTTCAACTAGACCAGCATCAACTTCTTCTAGTGCTGCTGTCATCAATTCTCTAATCAGATCAAAGAAATAGCACATTAATGCCTTTTCACGGGCAATAACATTATTTTCAGACTTAATAATTTTTACGATATCAGCTATAATAGATTCCATAAAAGACCAGCTTCTAATGTGTTTTTTCGTTAACATCAGACTACTGGTCTTTTTGTTTGAGCTCAAGTCCAATTTCAAAGGATTTGAGCTTTTTTAATTATTTATTCAACTTACCGCAAAAAATTATACACTTAGCACTTGGTATTAGCCACCATACAAAAAATCCCCATTCAGTCCGAAAACTGATGAGGATCGTCACGCAAAACTTATTAATTTAACCATGATTACTTCTGTTGGCCTTTCAATACCGAATTCCAGAAAAGACGTGAATTCAAATCATCTTTCAAGGTTCCTGAACGGCGATTCTTTCTTTCAGTGGTTCTTGCAAATAAATTCTTCAAAGTCTTTGGCATAAAACATTCCTCCTTGGTCAATTCTATGAAGCTTATCAATTTTCTCTCTACTAAGTAGTAGAGCGCTACTGTCGACCAGGGAGATAGTAATATGCTTATAAAATTTACCAAAGCAAAGCCCCGACACGGATGACTTTTTCCGCCTCGGGATGTTGCTTGAAGGATGTTGCAGCTTTTGCTTTCAATGATTTTCAGAAAGTTATTTACGTGTTAACCACCTCGCTTGTTCGGATGAACCCGTATAAATGACAGCTTAGCAGGTCACGGTAAATTTAGTGTAAAAATGGTGTAAAAAGGCTGTACATAATATCCAAAAGGTGATAAATCAGTTCGCAAATTTCACCATTTAAAAACGCCTCAAAATAATACTAGCCACCACACAAGATATGTCGTTTACCACCCTTGGCAACGATGATATACTGCTAGAAGGACTTACTAACCCTTAGAAAGTCGGGATTTTCCATGACACACACCCCAATCAAGATGACGTTTTTTTCGCAGCTTCATCCAGTAGCGCTCACGCTGTACTTTACTGAGCTGATCGTCTGCCTCCTGCTGTTTAATCACGTGGCAGTCGCGGTGGCTGAGTTCATCGCGCTCACGATCACGGCCACCTACTACCTTGGCGGCCGAAAGACGGCGCGCCAACTGAAATACGCCGTTTCATTTCTATTAATGATTCTATTTTTCAATACGCTCCTCAATCAAAAGTTTCCGCCGATTCTTTGGCATTTCAAATGGGGCATTCTGACGTTCAAATTTTCGTATCCGGCATTTCTGTACGGCATTGCGATGGCAATTGTCCTGATCGCAATGCTGTTTGTTTTTTTAGTCCTAAACGCGGTTCTGACCCCCAGCAAGCTGATCTACGTGTTCTCGCCGATTGCGCCCCGGCTGGCAATACTGGTCACCATTTCGTTTACGCTGGTCACCAGCTTCACCGATAGTCTCAAACGGATTTTGCGCCTGCAAAAAACCCGCAACGTCGACGTGGTTAATGGATCATTGAAGACCCGCACCCAAAAGACGCTCCACATCTTCGAAATTCTTCTGCAGGACGCACTGTCTTCTGCGATGGAAACCGCCAATTTAATGGACGCCCGCGGATTTGGCGCCGCCAAGCGGACCCACTACCGCTCGTATCACTGGCAGTTTAGTGACCTGCTGTTCATCACGATTGCCACCGTCATGCTAGTTGCAACTATCGGCGTCCGGATTCTTTCAATGGGCACCAGTCGTTCAGTCGCCAATTTCACCACCATTTTTACGCTGGGCGATACTTGGCCCATCGTCGTCACGGCACTCCTATTCTTACTACCATTAATCTCAGAGGGGGTCTATCGTTCATGCAAAAATTAGCTACCGTGACCCATCTCACGTTCACCTATCCCGATCAATCAACCCCCGTTCTGGACGACATCAACTTCACCATTGACCCCGGCGATTTTATTGTGATTGCCGGTAATACCGGCAGTGGCAAGACGACCCTGCTTAACCATTTGAAAAAGGAGCTCATGCCCAAAGGAGCCCGAACTGGTGACGTTCAAATTGCCGAAACACCGGTTGCTGACATGCCGAAGTTGGTGAGTGCCCAAACCGTCGGCTATGTGGCCCAAGATCCACAAACCCAGCCGGTGATGGCAACGGTGATCGAAGAACTGGCCTTCCCATTAGAAAATATTGGCTGTCCCAGCAATGAAATCGAACGCCGGATTACCGAACTGGCAAATTTCTTAGGTTTGGATCAAAACCTCGATCGCCAAATACATCAATTATCCGGCGGCCAGCTTCAGTTGGTAAACCTGGCTTCGGTTCTCATCTTGCGCCCAAAATTAATTTTACTGGACGAACCCACGTCCCAGTTGGATCCGCTGACCGCTCAGCATTTTCTCACCGTTTTAGGGCGGATTAATCAAGAATTAGGGATTACAATTATGTTGACTGAACACCGGCTGAGCACGGTAGCAGCCATGGCCAACCGGATGATTCTCCTGCAGGATCACCACCTGACCTTTGACGGTGATCCCCACAGCGGCTTGGCAAAAATGGCCACTGATGCCCACTTGACCTATTTCGTACCGTCAATTCCCAAGCTCTTCTTAGATCAACAGATTCGAACCTCCCAATTGCCGATTTCAGTAGCCGATGCCCAGTCGGCGATTCGGACTCACCATCTTCAATTTCAATCAGTGACGACCGGCGGCAAGGTTGCGCAATTACCCCCAGCCGAAAAACCAATTCTAACCGTCAATAACATTTCCTTTAGCTTCGACGGCCAACATAACGTCCTCCATCACCTGAACCTGGCGATTAATCCCGGTACGTGGTTGGCAATTATCGGCAAAAACGGCTCCGGCAAATCAACCCTGTTAACGCTGATTTGTGGACTAATGACGCCGCAGCACGGCAAAATTCGTTTCGTCCACCAGTTAGTTTGGAAAATGGCCATTAACCAGCGAATGGCCAAACTGGCATTTCTGTCGCAAACTCCCCGTCTCCAATTTACAGCCGATACCGTTCGTGAGGAGCTGGAAGTTCAGGCGGCTGAATTACGGTTGCCAGACGCTAAGGCCCAAGTTGACCATATGATTAATCAATTTCATTTGAACCGTATTGAGAAACAAAATCCATTTGACATTAGTGGCGGCCAACAACAGCTGGTTGGATTAGCAATCGCACTGATGGCGACCCCTGATCTGTTGGTTCTGGACGAGCCAACCAAGGGACTGGATCCCTACACCAAAATTCAGGTGGGCAACCTGCTAAAACAGTACCAACAAGCCGGTATGACCATTGTGATTGCCAGCCACGACATGGAATTCTGTGCTAAATTTGCCGACAAATGCACGTTTATGTTTGATGGCCATCTCAACACGCTGCTTGCCACGCAATCATTTTTTTCCGATAACTTTTTCTTCACCACGCCAATTAACCGGATTGCCCGTGATCAGGTTAAGGACGCCCTACTGCCAGTCGATCTGAAGCTGGCGAACCATCCAGAAAGGGGGTGAGTGTTACTTGAAACAATCTTCGTTACTCAACCGGTATCGGTTATTAATTGCGTTACTGTTAATGTTTATTTTTCTGCTATTCATTGTCTTATTGAAGGGAAAGCACTACCTATTATTTAGCTTTATGTGCCTAATCTGTAGCCTTTTACCCGCGTACTGGCGCTTCGAACACGATCCAATCAGCACCCAAACGTTGATGTTTGTCGCCGTTTTGATCGCGTTGGCGGTTGCCACCCGGGTCCCACTGGGCGCCATTCCTGGTGTGCAGGGAGCCAGCTTCGTCGTAATTCTAAGCGGTATCAGTCTCGGCCCGGAACTGGGCTTTATCACAGGATCTACCACGGCACTGGTTTCCAACATGTTTATGGGTCAAGGACCATGGACGCCTTGGCAGATGGTCGCCTGGGGCTTAATGGGGTTAACCGCTGGCCTCTTCATGAAGGCCCGATTGTCCCATAGTCTGATTTTTATGATCGTGTTTGCCTGCGTCTGGGGCTATTTGTTTGGCTGGATCATGGACCTCTGGTACGCCCTGGCCTACGTATCACCGCTGACCATCAAGAGTTTTATCTTGGCTTTTGCGGCCAGTTTCTTTCCATTTGACACGTTCCACGCAGCATCCAATGCCTTTCTCATCGCGCTATTTTACAAACCATGGGAGAAGCTGTTTCACCGCTTAGTCACCAAATACAATATTTTACCGGATAAAAACCAATAGAAAAAGGATGGATTAATCAATGAAATTAACATCAAAGCTACTCATGATCTCTGCTTCAACCCTATTAGGATTTGGCGGTCTTATCAAAATAGCAAGATCAAAGCCAACTACCGTTACGCGAAGAATCTGATGATTAAAAACAAGACCGGATTGTCAGGCAAGACGACCGCTCTGTTTAGTAAAAAAGCCAACCCAACCATCGGTGCCGCTAGCGGTTACGCCGATTTGCTGGTTGGCTTAAAGGGCTGGGGGTACAAATTTACGACCACCCAGAAGAAGCGCATCGCGGCCAATCTGGTGATCAATTCGAAGAGCACTGCTGCCGACTACGCCAACGCAATTCAGGGGCTAAAAGCCGTTGGCCTAAACCCAACCAAGTTTAAGCCAGCCGGCGCCAAGAAGGCCGTCAACCTGGTATCTGGGCTGTACCGCCAAGTCAATGAGCAAGCAAACACCAAACGTCAAGAGCCAGGTTCTGCTTGCCCTGACCATGTCATCAACGTTTAAACGCCCATCAAACGCCAAGTTCTCCAAGACCAGTTTGGCAAAATCATTGGTTAAGGACCAGCAAAGTAATAATGGCTGGGCTTACAACAACACCGCTGCCAGCGTTGATAGTGATACCACTTCAATGGCAATCGCCGCGCTGGCCCACAGCAAATCCTCACTGAGTGCCGTTAAAACCGCATTGGTGAAGGGCCAGTCCTACTTAAAGAGTAACATCACCGCTTCAGGTGCTTATGGCTACGTCTTCAATGGCAAGACCGTCGCTAACGCTAACTCAACAGCCGAAGCAATCATTGCCCTGTCATCAAAGCAAGCAACCGTCAAGTACGCCAATGGCTACTTCACCACCAAGCAAGCCGCCTCCCCACTGCGGGCAATGCTCGGCTACGTTAACAAGACCGGTTCAATTAAGGGTGCTACCAGTCAATTGATCGGCGTCGGTCAGGTGAACCTGGCAACGGCTGCTTATCGGCAGGCTTTGAAGGGGCATTCGGTTTATACGGTTAAATAACGCGAAGTGATAAGTAATTAATTTTGGGGAAAGATCAGTGAAAAAGGCAATGTTTATCGGAGCGATTGGTTGATACCACTGGAGTGGTGGCCGTACAAGTGCTATGGCAGTTACTACAATGCCAGCGTTGCTTGTTTAGCTCTAGAATTACGGGCCGGTCCATGGGTCCTGCAATGTGGAGCTTGTGTCCGTTAGGGTGCAACATATTGTATCCACAGCTGGGACAGCGCCTGAGTGTGTAGGTAAGCTCTGCCTGGATGACCAAATACTTTTTGCGACCCGAGCCCCGACCATGAAATTCCTCACGAGTACCGAACACCTGAATGTTTGTGTCTGTAATTCCCAGTAATTTAAGTGTATTATCTAGTTGAGACATCTATTCCTACCCCGCTTATCTTGAGTTTCGTCGCTTAAAGCATAGCACTAGGGAGGCTGAGATGCCTTTTTTTGTTATCAAAAAGGGCCTAGTACTTTTGGAATGGAAATACTTTCCAACACCAAAAATTCTAGACCCAATGGTTCCACCACTAATCGTCAAGGTATCGTTCGCAATTTGCCAAGTGACACCTCCGTCAAGGGTGCCGCTGTTATTGTCCTCTGCTTGGTCTTGAGTGGCAATAGTTGTGATCGGTGATGTTTGGGTCGTGGAAGTGGGGCTGGTGGCAGCAAAAGCTGGCATTAGAACCCCTGTCAATAATAAAAATGAAGCCCCCACTGAAGCCGCTGCAATTATTAGTAATTGATTCAATTTATTCATAAAAAACAACTCCCTCTAGAAAAATAGCTTGGTTACCACTCAAAAATTCCCCCGGATTATCGAGTGATCCCTTATCAAAGGAATATAACCTCTTTTTCGCCATTTATGTTTGGAGAATTGTCCAAAATTTTTCGGCATTTTTTGGAGAAAGCTCTAAAAGAGAATAATCATTAAAAGCGGCCACCGCCAAAGGAATATATCCCTCCCTTTGGCAGCAGTCGCTTTGTTTGAATCAATATTAGCGGGATCTAATAAGTTAATACCCCTCCGTTGTAAAATACCAACGAACGTTGTCCCCACTCTTAAGCTTCGTTAAGTTTGAAGCATGGTCAATAAATTTCTTGTTAACACTGAACATCCAACCGGAACCGGCCTTAACGTCATTTTCCTTGAGGCCGTTAATGCCGTTCACGTAAACGGAGGGGCCCGGAATATAACTAATCTTCAGGTTCGTTTGCTTTAAAATCGAAAACGCGTTGGCGCCCTTTTTAACGCGCATCCGCTTCGAATAGAAAACTTTTTTGTATCCATCAACCGTTAAATGGATTTGAATTGTATTCTTAGCATTAGACGGCTTTTTAGCCGCATGATGCGTATCCTGAAACACCTTGGTTTCTGCTTTGTGGTTAATTTTACCCAGCTTATCAGATTTAGGGGCATTTGACCGCTTAGTTTTAGCGACCTTGTTAGGACTTGCCTTTGCACTGGATCCGGTTGTCCGATTAGGGCTTGTGCTTGATTGAGAACTAGCAGTTTGGGGCTTGTTGTCTGTTTTTTGAGCCCGCCTATCTGCTTTTGGTTTTGCTTTGCTTGCACCCTTTGCTTTTTGCTGGTGACTTGGCTGTTTAAGATGACTTGAACTGGTCGAACTTGAACTTGAAGAAGTCACTTGTTTAGAAGTTGTCGGCTTAGGGGCTGCGTCTCTCGATGAAATCACCTGTTGGGCACCAAAAGCGATTCCAATTGTGAGAATGAACGAAAGAATGAAGCTAATTGCTTTTTTCATATTGTTTTGTCACCTCTCACTCAAAATTTGGCGATTAATTAATTGTGTAAACTGAACGATTCTTTAAAGCAGCTTTATAAGCGGCAACCGCTAAATTTACCTGACCGACACCATAGAGCTGAGTAGCTGCGTTTTTAATTGAACCGGATTTATTGACATAGGTCAGCATTGCATAAAGCGGCGTCCTAGTTTGACTTGTTTTCATCGCCGTGTTATTCACATATTGCTTCATGCCAAAATCATTTGATAGGGCAATAATTGCTTCAGCGGTTGAATTGGCATTTGGCGTTGTTTTGCCATTAAACGTGTAGCCAAATGCACCACTGGGCTGCACAATACCAGTAAGAAATTTTTGCCCCTTCAGCAAGCTGTTCTTGACGTTAGTTGTATTAACCTTTCCTCGAGCCAGACCGGTTAGAACCATGCTGGTCGTGTCGGCATCCCTAACTCCTTGTTGGTTATTATACGTCCAACCGTGATTATTTAATTGAGCTTTCACTAGCCGAGCACTCAAGCTTGCTTTGCTAAACTTCGCTCCCTTTGGCTGCTTGAACTTTGAGCTCATCGAAATGGCAATCAGCACTTGTGCCTGGGCACTTGTCGTTTGTTTGGAAACACTTGTCCGGTACAACTTGGTTACCAGATTGATTCCCTTTTTGTGGCCATATGGCTTATAATCTCTAGCGTTGAGCCCCATCGCCTGAACGGCCATCACGGCATTGGCCATTGTTCCAGCAGGGGTTGTCTTTTTGATTACCAAGTTTTTTCGCAGCAACGTTTTTTCCTTGGTATTAAATTTATAACCGTTTCCCTTGAGCCCTAACAGAAAGTCAGAGTACCCTGCAGTCGCACCAGTATCAGGATTGAGTTTCTTACTAAAAATAGAACTGCTTTGACCGGAAAGTCCGGTCTTATTTTCTTTAATCATCTTTTTGGCATAGGAATAAGTACGGGCAATTCTGCTGTGAATGGTGCCGGTACTAGCCTTCCTAATTGATGCGGCGTTGGTAGTTGTTGAGAGCGTCAAAGCGGCGATAACCAAAGTTGCAGAAGTCAAGACTGATTTTATATATTTATTCATAGGTGTGATCTCTTTAGATAATGCATAAAAGTGGCTGGGGCCTCATTTTCCCCCAACCACTTTGATATTTGATTGTTAGATGAAGAATTACTTATTGTAGGTCATCAAAATTGAATCGCCATCTTTCAAAGTATAAGCACCCATCGATGAACCAGGTTCGGTGCCATTAACTGAATAAAGCCATCCAGTCATTGTCCCGGCTGGCCCAGCATTGTAACCATTAATCCCGGTAACGTATGCAGTAGCCCCCGATCCTTTATAAGTTAAAGCCAATCCTTGTTGCTGGGCAAATGCCTGCAAGGCATCCAATGCGCTGGCCCCACTGTTAACCTTGATACTGCCACTTGCGATGGTCGCCCCATCGGCATGAATACTAATAGTGGTTGTGATGGTTTTAGCATCGTTTGATGGCGTAACAGGATTTGTGGGTGCCACTGGCAAAGTTGGCGTGGCACTAGGTGAATTATTAGTAGTTGTGGTTGTCCCCGTCGTTGCCGTCGGCTTAGAGCTTGTCGTCGTTGTCGTAGTCGCTGTTGACCCTGAGTTAGTCGGTGGGGTACTCGTTGACGTCCCTGTGGTTGTGGCCGTAGGTGTGCTTGGACGAGTATTTTGGGAGCTCTTCTTGATCTTAGTAGCCAAGATGAACTTCTTGTTAGCAGTGATGTAGCGGCCATTTGTAAGTTGGATCCGGTTGGAAAGCCCATAGTTAACAACTTTTCTGACGCTTAATGACGCATTCTTTTTAACGTGGCGCTTCTTGCTCGTTAAGTTAACCTTACCATACTCGTTGATTCCCTTAGGATAGATGACTTTAATGCGGGTCACCTTTGCGGAATAGTAGGCGTGGGCAAAATACTTTGAACCAGAAAGCGTATAACCGGTTTTGCCTAAATTCATGTCCTTTACTCGATAGATCGCATGGCCCTGTTTGTTCGTTTGCTGGCTGATAACCAGGAACATTGGGCGGTTAATCCGGGCACGTTTCTTATAGGTCTTCGTCAGATTCGATTTAGTAAAGTTCGAACTTCTATATAGTTTGACAGTTGTCAGTGCATATACGATGGAACGATGACTTGCTTTTTTAACAGGCTTCCCGGAAACAGTCGGCGTACTTATTGGCACACTACTAGATGAAGAAGTGGATGTTGCTGCTGATGAACTCGATGCACTGGAAGAGCTGGCCGGATTGTTGACAACCGTTACGTTATTGTTCGTAACAGTTGGTGGCGTTACGGGCGTTGCTGGTGCGGCATGAGAAACGGTTACATGATTAATAGCCGTAACCCCAGCTGCTCGATCGGCGATTGCAGCACTGCTGGTTGAATCAGCGCTTAACTTCGAAACATACGTCGCTAGTATTTGATCTACCAGGTTAAGGGCGTCACTCTTGGCAGCGGCCGTTGCCTGAGGATCATTGATGATTGACCACTTTTTGGTAATTGCGGCCGCCTTTATACTGACAATCTCACCATATTTCGCCGCATCCGTTTGATTGAAAGCGAAGATGGATCCTTTACCACCATTTCTGGTGAATCGGGCCTGTTCAAATGCCAAGGTTGCCTGTTGAATCAGCATTGCGGAATTCCCAGCGGAAACCGGATGTTGATCGAGAACTCTTTGAACAGGGGCAATATAATCAGTTTTCTCTTTTAATGGTACATAAACATTTACGCCGGCAGAGGCAAGGGCATTAGTCATTGTTACATCATTGTAGACATTTTCAGCGCCATACATTGTGTTACTACTATCAGCAAATCCGCCATTTTCTTGATAAAAATGATTACTTACCGCTTTAACTGCCGTGTTTAAAGCATCTGCAGCCCCTGGTTGATTCGTATTCATCGATAATGCTAATATTGCCCGAGCGGTATAATCAACTTTATCAAACCCGTTCCACAAACCTGTTTTTTGATCTTGCATCCCAATTAACTTCTTGGTTAAAGAAGTTCGGGCAGTTTCGCTTGCCTGACCATAACTACCAGTACTCAAAGCTTCCAAATCATTAACAATTGAATAATCACTGGCAGGATTATTTGCATCCTTTACAATGTTAGCAACTAAATTCTTACCATTCACATTAGTTGGATCTTTGCCGATTGCCACCAAACCATTGACGGCAGAAACATCAGAGATCCCGTTTAACCCTTGACTGCCACCACTGAGAAAGTCGTTATTATTAAGAATTGATTTGTAAGCATATTGAGCCTGCAAATCAGTAATTCTGTCCCCAAACACTAAACATGTGGCATCCCAAGCATCAATTTTGGACCCTTTTTGCGCGATGATCTCCGCTAACCCAGCGGAAATTGCCGAATCGACGTCTGATGCTGTATCAGCCCCGGAATCAATTTGGGACCCTTGTTGCGCGATCTCTGTTAACCCAGTGGAAATTGCCGAACTGAAGTCTGATGCTGCATCAGCCCTGGATGAATTACCACCACTGAAAAATATCAGAAAAATCCCTAATACAATTGAAAACCAATATAGAAATTGTTTTCTTTTCACTACTGAACACTCCTCAAAACAAATTTAACGGTCGTTAACCGCTATTAATACTGGACTGGTTAGACTTTTCTGTAACACAAAAAAGCCTAGCTAGAGCCATCTTCCATCATTAATAACTAACATCCGACATTTTTGGGCAGACTAATCCCAGGAAAGTTTATTATTAATTGACAAAGTCGACCCTAAGAAACTTTGCAATCAGTATAATAAGCGTCTCCTGACTTGATCTCATCCCCAAATGTATTCTTCCCGGCTTTAGCCAGTGAGTTGCGACATTTCAGTCAATCTTACAGTAGCGAAGGGGCTGTAAAGGCTTTTCACCTTTTTCCGGTTCATTATACTTTTTTGCATTAATCATTATAGCATGGCGCGCGTTTGTTTAGAATGGGGCTACGAAGTCCGTAAGTGTCAATATTTTTGCGGTAGGCTATTAACCATTAGTCTGACCTTAATTTCTTAAATATTTATTTGATTTATTTTTCTGCTAAAATCGTTTAAATAGCTATGTCCTGCTGTTAAGCTTTCAATGGCGCCGTGATGAATGCCCAGATGAGCTTCATGCGTCTTTCTTAGGCTGGCACGAACCGCTCCTTTCAGGTCTTTTTGATCATCAATGTTCAGCTGTCCACCTGCAAATTCACTGCTAAGCCAGTATTCCAGCAGACTGCTGCTGTGCTTTAATCTGTTTGCCTGTTTGCACAATCAGCTTGCCAACTTTACTATGGCTAATCTTGAAACAGGAGAGAGTATTAACAGCTAAAGCAGTATTGCGGTAAGTGGCCACGGCGCTAACCTGCAAAATATCCTTCACTGCCAAAACACTGTAACGCTTATATTTGTCATAGCCCATCAGCTTATCCAGTGGATATTTAGCCTTTTTGCCAGGACAAGCATATCTTCTGCGCCAATAGCTGATTTCACCAAAGGCAGTCACAACTGAACGCTTATTTTTCTTCTCGATCTGATAGCCTTGCTTTTTAGTCTCTTCAACTAGACCAGCATCAACTTCTTCTAGTGCTGCTGTCATCAATTCTCTAATCAGATCAAAGAAATAGCACATTAATGCCTTTTCACGGGCAATAACATTATTTTCAGACTTAATAATTTTTACGATATCAGCTATAATAGATTCCATAAAAGACCAGCTTCTAATGTGTTTTTTCGTTAACATCAGACTACTGGTCTTTTTGTTTGAGCTCAAGTCCAATTTCAAAGGATTTGAGCTTTTTTAATTAATTATTCAACTTACCGCAAAAAATTATACACTTAGGTGTCAGCTAGTAAAAAAGATCAATTCAAGGTCGTCAAAGACCTGTTAACGAAGGCCGATACCATTATTGTTGCCACCGATAGTGGTCGGGAAGGCTCCAATATTGCCTGGTCAATCATGAGCCAAGCCCAGATTGACGTTAAAAAGAAGACCATTAAACGGCTATGGTTGAATAGCTTGGAAAAAGACGCCATTATTACTGGATTCAAAAATCTTGGTGATCATATGCAACATTTTAGTCATCATTACCAAAGCGATATTTCTCGGCAACAATTCGATTTGATCCGTCAGGATCTGGAAGCTTCAAGAAAACGAACTCACCCAAAACACATTGATCCTTATGATATCTTCTGTGCCACGCTCTATGTCCTTAAAAATGGCTGTACTTGGCGTGATTTGCCGGCTGATTATCCAAAGTGGTCCACCGTTTACTACTATTGGATGAGTTGGTCAAAAGCCCCCACCCCTGATAAACCAGCTTTATTAACTCAGGTTTTAAAAAAATTGTCGCTGATCGACGATTAAGGCAAGGGCAGTCAGCCCGAACTTCGTTCGTCATTTTAGATGCCCAAAGCATTAAGAACACCGCTACCGCTGAAAATAAGGGTTACGATGGTGGCAAGAAAATTTCCGGCATTAAGCGCCATTTAGCCCGTTTAATATGGATTCCCGCAAGCTATCCATATTAAACGGGCTAACATCACTGATCGTGACGGGGCGATTGCACTCGTCACCCTTAATTTAGAGCAGTTTAAATTGGTTCGAACCATGATGGTTGATAGTGGTTATACCGGCCAAAATTTTGCCAATGAGATTAGCAGTTTAACCTCAGCCAAGGTAATCGTCGTTAAAAGAAATGAGTTACACCAATTTTCGGTTATCCCCTAACGGTGGCTCATTGAACGTTC
The DNA here is from genome assembly GCF_046109915.1 of Lactobacillus helveticus. Taxonomy (NCBI): domain Bacteria; kingdom Bacillati; phylum Bacillota; class Bacilli; order Lactobacillales; family Lactobacillaceae; genus Lactobacillus; species Lactobacillus helveticus. The sequence goes on from NZ_CP151471.1 coordinate 1,364,540, forward strand.
ATTTAGTTGGTTGGGAAATTATCATCGTTTATGGCGTAACTGTGAGCGTAAGCTCAACACTAGTCTCATGATGGTTTCGTTAGCTTTTATCAGGTTACTTCTCAAAAGATACTAAACAGTTTCTTATGAGATCACGTCCGATGTGTTTTATGAGGATGGCGTGCCTTGTGTTGTGGTGGAGAAGGATTTGTAGTCTCCGGGCTTTGTGGTGCTTATTTTATTTACTGCTCCTTTCGGCCTTTGAGATATGCTCCGACGACCCCCGACCCTAATATATAAGTCAAAGACAGCCCTGATGAACAAAAAACGTTCATCAGGGCTGTCTTTGACTTATATACCGGGGTCAACCGGGGCTCGTCGCGCTCTTAGTTTTTAAACGAATGAATCGGTGCCGGGATTCTTCCGCCCCTTTGAACGAACTTCGCTGGACTATTGGTGTTTACCGGCATTACCGGCGCATAGCCGAATATGCCGCCGAAGTCAATTTGCTCTCCGACTTGCTTGCCCTTGGCCGGGATCAACCGCACCGCCGTTGTCTTATTATTAATCACACCAATAGCTGCTTCGTCCGCGATCATCCCACTGATTGTTTCAGCCGGCGTATCTCCCGGAACAGCCACCATGTCCAATCCCACCGAACAAACAGCAGTCATTGCTTCCAATTTTTCCAAATTCAAATTACCGTGCTCAACAGCTTTGATCATCCCACTGTCCTCTGACACGGGGATAAAGGCACCTGACAGCCCGCCAACATGTTCACAAGCCATCACGCCACCCTTCTTGACTGCATCATTCAACAATGCCAAAGCAGCCGTCGTTCCCGGGGCACCCACACTTTCCAAACCGATTTCTTCAAGAATTTCGGCGACCGAGTCCCCTTGACTTGGCGTTGGCGCCAGCGACAAATCAACGATTCCAAACGGCACGTTCAGCGCTTTAGCAGCCACATTACCGACAAACTGGCCCATTCGCGTGACTTTGAAGGCCGTTTTTTTGATCGTTTCGGAAACCGTGTCAATTGATTCCCCCTTGACCTGTTCGAGCGCCCGTTTAACAACGCCCGGACCACTAATCCCAACGTTAATGACTTTATCAGCTTCACCAACGCCATGAAAGGCGCCGGCCATGAACGGATTGTCTTCAACCGCGTTGGAAAAGACCACCAGACTCATACAGCTGACCGGATCGATTTCAGACAAATCTTTAACCACTTGGCCCATTTGTTTGACGGCATCCATGTTAATCCCGGCTCTTGTTGAACCCACATTAACCGAGCCACAAACCCGTTGTGTCTCACTCAGGGCTTCCGGCATCGAAGCAATCAATTTTCGATCACCTGATTGGTAGCCTTTTTGAACCAACGCGGAGAAGCCGCCGATCAAATCAACCCCCAGGGTTTCAGCAGCCTTTTCCATTGTCTGCGCATAGGCAACATAATTATCATCGTGACACGCGGCAGCAATCATTGAAATCGGGGTCACAGAAATCCGTTTATTCACAATGGGAATGCCATACTCTGATTCAATTCGATCAGCAACCTTCACCAAATCTTTGGCACTGGTCGTCAATTTATCATAAATCTTTTGCCGGGCCTTAACACCATCGCTATCGATACAGTCAAATAGCGAGATTCCCATTGTGATGGTTCGAATATCAAGTTTTTCTTCAGAAATCATCTGAATGGTCTCTAAAATTTGTTTGGTTTCCATTTTGGCGACCTCCTACAGCTTTTGAATCGCGTCGAATAATTCTTGACGCTGAATATTAATCGATAGGCCGGTCTCATTTGCCAAATCCTGTAAGCCCTGTTTGACAACTTCAAACTGCACATCATCATCGTTCCATTCGCCCATGAGCATCATGGTAAAATCACCATGCATCAGCGTCTGGGAAATATCGGTAATGTTAACTTTCAAAGTTGCCAACCGTTGAGAAACTTTTGCCACAATGCCAATTTGATCATGGCCAATCACTGTAATAACTGCTTTCATTGTTTGCATCCTTTCAAATTCCGTGAGTTTGGTTATCTATTATTAATTGCATTTATCATACCCGATATTAAGTCACTCGGCAATTTCTAATTCATCCTAGTAAGTGTCAATATTTTTGCGGTAGGCTATTAACCATTAGTCTGACCTTAATTTCTTAAATATTTATTTGATTTATTTTTCTGCTAAAATCGTTTAAATAGCTATGTCCTGCTGTTAAGCTTTCAATGGCGCCGTGATGAATGCCCAGATGAGCTTCATGCGTCTTTCTTAGGCTGGCACGAACCGCTCCTTTCAGGTCTTTTTGATCATCAATGTTCAGCTGTCCACCTGCAAATTCACTGCTAAGCCAGTATTCCAGCAGACTGCTGCTGTGCTTTAATCTGTTTGCCTGTTTGCACAATCAGCTTGCCAACTTGGCTGTGACTAATCTTAAAACAAGAAAGGGTATTAACTGCTAGAGCGGTATTGCGGTAAGTAGCCACAGCACTAACCTGCAAAACATCTTTTACTGCCAAAACACTGTAACGCTTGTATTTGTCATAACCCATTAGCTTATCCAGTGGGTATTGGGCCTTCTTGCCTGGACAGACATATCTTCTGCGCCAATAGCTAATCTCACCAAAGGCAGTCACAACTGGGCGCTTATTTTTCTTTTCAATCTGATAGCCCTGCTTTTTAGTTTCTTCAACTAAGCCGGCATCAACTTCTTCTAGTGCTGCTGTCATCAATTCTCTAATCAGATCAAAGAAATAGCACATTAATGCCTTTTCACGGGCAATAACATTATTTTCAGACTTAATAATTTTCACGATATCAGCTATAATAGATTCCATAAAAGACCAGCTTCTAATGTGTTTTTTGTTCTTAACATCAGACTACTGGTCTTTTTGTTTGAGCTCAAGTCCAAATTCAAAGGACTTGAGCTTTTTTAATTAATTATTCAACTTACCGCAAAAAATTATACACTTAGCAATTATAATTATGAAAAGAAAAAAGTGAGCTAATACATAGCCCACTTTAGTTTGATAATCTCTTTTTTATAAAACACGCTTAGCAACGCTTGGGTAGAAGTAACTACTCAAAGTTTGCTTGATAACACCTTGACCAGGTGTAGCTGCGTGAATGTATTGATTGTTACCAACGTAAATACCTACGTGATATGGAGCTGAAGCTGAACCCCAGAAAAGCAAATCACCAGGTTGAAGGTTATCCATAGAAACAGTTGAACCTTGCTTAACTTGATCATAAGTAGTTCTACCTAAGTTAACGCCAGCTGCCTTTGAGTAAACGTATGAGGTAAGACCTGAACAGTCAAAGCCATTGCCGCCGTTGCCGCCCCAGACATAAGCCTTGCCAAGCTGTGCAGAAGCTAAGGTGATAACTGCAGAAGCATCACCAGTTGCTTGAACTGACTTCTTAGCTTTCTTAGTAGTTGTAGCAGTTGCATTAGTGGTGGTCTTAGTAGTCTTAACTACCTTCTTAGCCTTCTTGGAATTAGCTGGCACAGTGTATTGAGCCATGATCCATTGACCTTCACCAACTTGGTACCAAGTGCGGCCTTTTTTGTCAGTTGCTTGGTTAATAACATTCCAAGTAGTGCCATGAGGTGCATGTTGGCCAGTGAAGTGACCATGGTTGTAGTTATCCCAGATGTTAATACCGTAACCTGGAACATAATTGATCTTTACTTTAGTAGTAGCAGCTTGAACATTAGCAGTAGTTGAATCTGGCTTAACAGCACTTACTGTAGCTACACCGGTCAGAGTTAAAGCAGCAGCTGCAGTAACTTTTACAAAGTTACTTTTAATATTCATCAAATTCTCCTATTATGTTTACCTATATCACAAGTTATTAGATTTTGGTAACAAAAATTTATTTTATCGGAAAATCTTTAAACTTAATTAACTATTCAACAGTCTCTATAATAAGTGCCTTATGTTACAGGAATGTTACAAAAGTAATACTAATTTAATAAATATTAAACGGCTTACATTTCTTCAAAAACAATCAGATTATATCCCACATCTTTGGCTAATTTCTGACATTCATCGGTAAAGCCGGTTTTTGAAAAAAATAATATTCTTTTTTGGGATAATTAAACAGCGCACTATTAAAAATCAATTTTTCTAATATTTGTCTGCTAATTTTTTCGTTGCGCCATTTGCATTCGCCAAATACTGCAAAACTAGAATCTTCTGTAGAAAAACCTAAAATATCCAATTCCACTTGCCTATGAGTTCTTGAGTCAGGTCCCCACCAATTTCCAAGTTTAGTAAACGGCATTTTTTCAATATCGTAATGTTCCCACAAGTAATCCTGTGACAATTTTTCAAAAGCAGGTCCCAAGAAATTGTTTAACTTAGGCTCAATCCCTTGCCATGCCATTTCACTCATCCGAATTATAAAACCTAACAAAAACTAATATTCCTAATAGCTTTTATCATGTCTCACTCACTCTAGCTTTTGCTAGAGCGATTTTTTTAAGCGTTAAGCTCTGTGGGTACGGTTGAACGCGGCGCGGTTAATATTTCTATTACCCTATTAATAGGGACTGGCTTTGATCTGCCCCACATGAAGGTTCTTCGATTCTTGTTTTTCTTTAGCCTAGGAACATTCCCTAGCTCTAAGAATGGACTTAAAGTCCTTTGCGACATGTCCTCAGCTTAGCTGATAAAAGGAGAGGCATTCCGCCTTTCGCTTTGTGGCAGTCGACTTATTTAATAATTCTTCTTAACTGGCAATTCTTTGATCAAGAATTGCTTTTACTTTTTTATATGGCTTATAAAGCGTAATTTCTTTATCTGTGGCTCTTGCTAGAATATTCTTTGATGCGGCGATATTACAGTCCATTTCTCCACAATTAGGACATAAGGTCTTTTCATTGTGCTTGCCAAATCTTACGATAAAGTGCCGTCCGCAATTTGGACAATATTGGGAAGTGTAGGCTGGGTTAACGTCTTTAAAGTCAATGCCATATTGCTGGCAATAATACTCTAAACGTTCATTTAATATTCCTTTAGTCCATGATGAAAGATTGCGTCTAACTTGGCGTTCATATTTACTGCCTTTCTTAGCTATTTTTTCCTTAGTAAAGGTCAAATCTTCTTTAACAATCAAACTTGGTGTTTCCAGCTTAATCATTGTTTTAATTGCATGGTTAATTTTACTTTCAAGACAAGCATGATAAGATGCGTGGCGCTTATCTTTGCGCTTATGACCAATATTATTAGCGTTCAACTTGTTTAATTGCCTAGTTAATTGCTTTTTCTTGATAATTTGTTTAGGTATATTGGCGTTTTTTAGCTGATTAAGCTTTTTCTTTAATTGATAGCGATAACCGTAATAAGGATTGCGTCTAGCTAAGTATTGGCTTTCCTGTTCAATTTCAGGTCTAGTAAACTGGCTAAAACCTTTGCCATATTCACGACCACTACTGCAAGAAACCAGCGTGGCAAGCCCTTTATCAATACCGAGTTTAGTGCCTGCTTGATATTCTTTCTTTTGTCTAACTTTAATTACCTTATGAATTTCAAGCCGCTTTTTATCGCGATCTAAGATAATTTGTAAATTGCCATTTAAACGATAATGCCATGGACTTGTCAGCTTTAAACTAAATCTCTTTCTTGATACAGGCGATGAAATGGCAAGCTCTTCTAGCTGATTGCCGGTAAACTTGTACATGCTTTCATCATAAGTCATAGATTTATTTAAGCTATGATGCTTTCGAGGAGTATATTTATAGCGTCTAGTTAATCTGCTTAAATATGAATAAGCATGTTTTCTTTGTTTAGGCGTAACAGCTTCTTCTAATTCTGCTAGGTGCTTTTGCAATCCGTGAGACAAATCTAAAAGTACTGCTTGATTGTTGGTTAAGGCATAATACCACAACTCTCTAATGGAAAGCAGATAGTAGATCAAGTGTCTTTCATCTTTATCTATTGCCTCATTTGCTTGCACGACTCTACGAATTTGGTTAGCTAAATTACTCCACATCGAATTGATGTTGGCACAAGCATCGCTTAATGCGTAACACCAATGTTTATCTAAGAAATTGTATTTGGCTACATACTTTTTGTTTTGCTTAGAGCCTTTAATTTGATCACGTAATTTGCGATACTGCTTAACATCAAGCATATGACTGATGCCACAATATTGATTTAGAAACATATTGCGACATTTGCCATAATTTATAAAAAGCTGATCTAATTTAGTATAAGTATCTTCATCAAGCTTAAGCGAGTATGCTCTAACGGTCTTTGAATAGCTCTTGATTGGTTTTGATGATCTTTTCATTATGATGGCTTCTCTTTCCATAAAGCTTAGCAGAATAAACAGTAATAACTGAAAGCACATCGTCTACTAGCTCTTCATTAGAGCTTTCGGCTTTGGTTTGATTAATAACTGTTATTTCAACATCGTTTTCTTGGCATATGTCCTCAATTAATTCAAAACCAAATCTAACTAAACGATCCTGATAATTGACTACTACTTGACTGCATTGCTGGGTGCAGATCAGATGAATCAGCTCTTTTAAGCCTTTTTTGTGATAATGAAGCCCTGAACCAATATCAGAAATAATTTTAAACGGCTTGCCTTGCATTTCACAGAAATTAGTAACTACTGCTATTTGACGCTTTAAATCGTTTTTTTGTCCGGCAGAAGAGACACGACAATAGCCAATTATCAATTTATCTTTGGATACTGGCTTGGCCGGCTTTTTCCCTGCTAGTGCATCATCCAGCATTTGCGGGGTATATCTTCTTTGATTTCCAGCAGTTCTGATTGGCTTAATAATTCCTTTTCTTTCCCACAGCCTTAGAGTAGGAATTGCGATATTTAAATATTTAGAAGCTTGTCCGATAGATAAATACTTGGGTAATTGTTTATTGGATGCCATAAAAAAACTCCTCAACTTTCGTTAAGGATATTATATCAGTTATTGGCATCAATTAACAGATAATATCACTTTTTAGTATTTATTTTGTTAACTGCTGATAACCCTCTTTCGATCAAAGTTAATCGCATTGGAATGAAACGATACCAAAAACGGTACATGCCATCTTTGATTTTATAAACGGACTTTTTGCTTTTATTAGGATCCTCTGTAATTGGGACAACTCTTTCAACAATCTCTAATTCAATCAAATTATTTAAAAAGCTTCTTAAAGAAGTAGCCTTAATCTTTGTCGCTGTCGCAATTTCATTAAGACGAGAATGATCTTGAGCCACTGCAGCGATGACCGAATTATAATTTGCCGGATCTCTCAATTCCTGTTTGATCAAATTATTTGGTTCCTCAAAAAGACGGCCATCTTTTTGTAAAAAATTATCTACAATAGCCTCTTTAATGCTTTTGCTTTTGAAAAATAGCTCAAATATTGCGGAATACCACCTGAAATAGCATATAGTGCAAAAGCCGATTTCTTATCTATGCTGGGTAACATTTCTTGTGCTTCATGAAAATTAAATGGTTCTATCTTCAATTGCATTGTTCTTCTGCCATATAACGGACTTTGATAACCCAATACTTGCTTTTCCATGAACTACACCGACACTGAAGTGCCGGGTTTCTGGGAACACTGAGTAGTGTTTAGGATCTTACATTGAACTAGTCAAATACCTAACTCACGGAACTCAGCTTGTTACCATGGTCAGTCCCTGACCATTTAGCTTTGTACTTCCTTTATGCAGGATATTAACTGCCGCATTAATATCTCGGTCATGCTTGGTTTGACACTTAGAACAGGTCCATTCACGAATTTCTAATGGCTTAGCGCCACTATTATAGCCACATTTTGAACAAATTCTGGAAGTATTCTTAGGATCAACTGCAATTAGCTTTTTTCCATACCATTCGCATTTGTATTCTAGCATTTGTCTGAATATCCGCCATGAAGCATTGGCAATTGACTTAGCTAAGTGATGATTTTTCTGAAGATTCTTGGTTTTCAAATCTTCAATGATAATTACATCATATTGTTTAACTAAATGCGTAGTTAATTTATGCAGGTAATCTCTGCGCTGATTAGCTACTTTAGCTTGGCACTTAGCTTTTGACTTTTGCGCTTTTTGCCAATTAGTAAAGCTTTCTAAGCTTCTAGGACAAAGCACCTTTTTATTCCTGTCTTGCAAAACTAATAATTTAGCTAAATGTCTGCGACGAGCATATTTTCTTTGCCAGACTTTGGCTTTCTTTTCAAAATAAGAACTGTCAAAACTAGGATATTTTAGCCCATTAGACAGAATTGCTAAATCAGCTACGCCAACATCAATCCCAACCTGTTTGCCAGTTAAGCTGTACTTCTCTGGTTCAGATATTTCTACCTGTAGAGACAAATAATATTTTCCTGTTGGTTCAAGCAGAACAGTGTAGCGCTTAATCTTAACATCTTGCAAAACTCCAACATAGCCTAATTTAGGAATCTTCAAGTACCTTTTACCTGCAGTTTTTATGATTGACTTGCCCGTATAAGACTTTTTCAGATACTTGCGTGAATGAAAACGAGGCTTGCCTACTTGGCCAGTTTTATCTTGAAAGAAGTTCTTCCAAGACTGAGTTAGAAATTCATTAACTACCTGCAAGCTTGAAGAATCGCTGGTTTTCAAAAAAGGATATTCTTTTTTAAGCGGCTTAAGCAGATAATTCAGCTTGAACTTGCCTAAAAAAGGCAAAGCTTTATTATTCTGATAGCGCTCATTCATCATAGCCAGCATTTGATTCCAAACAAAGCGATCATTGCCAAACATTTGCTCAAGCTGGTTTTGTTGAATTTTATTAGGATAGAGTCTTAATTTGATCCCTTTTAGCACATTTGTTCCCTCCTTTCTTTTTTAAGATTATATCAAACATATGTTTAAGAAAGAAGGGGGAAACAAGCAAAAAAACTAAAAAAGGCCGGATTCATCACGGGATTGAAATCCCGTGATTTCTTCGGCAATTAATCAATAAATGACATAGACGAACCACACAGAACTAGAAACAATTTGCTATGTAGAAAATTACGATCAATGTATTTTTGCAATAATGAGCTAAAACCAGGATAAGACTCTGCTAAATAAGGATATTCATCAATTACAAAAACGACTTGCTGCTTTTGCGCAATTTTGCCAATTTCATCTAGTAAATCGTCAAAACTAGCAAAGCTAGCACTGCCTGAAAAATCAGGATTTTCGAATTTAAGCACTACCTCAATAATCTTCGTAAGCATAATTTTTAATATTTTTAGGCACAAAAGAGCTAGGTGAAATTCACCTAGCTCTTTTTGCTAATAATTTTTAGAAAGACGTAATTTTAAATGTGATTAGTCGATAACACGCTTAGCTGATGATGGGAAGAATGATGCTAAGGTTTGTGTCTTAACATTTTGACCAGGAGCTGGAGCGTGAACGAACTTGCCACTGCCAATGTAGATACCTACGTGGTAGTTACCCCAGAATAACAAGTCACCCTTCTTAAGCTTCTTAGTTGAAACTGAAACAGTCTTACCAAGAGTGATTTGACCGTAAGTAGTTCTTGGCAAAGTCTTGTTAGCAGCGTTCTTGTAAACGTATGAAATTAAACCTGAGCAGTCAAATGCTGAAGGACCTGAAGCACCGTAAACGTAAGGTTTACCAATTTCCTTCTTAGCAAGCTTAACGATTGCGTTACGCTTCTTAGTAACAGCTGAAGTCTTCTTAACAGTAGTTGCTGCTGGAGTTGAAGTTTCGATGTCTGACATTGAGTTGTCAGTATTTACAGTGCTAGTTGAAACTTCGTCAGCGTGAACAGTAGCTGGAACGTTAATAGCTGAGATACCTGTAAAGAAAATTGATAAAGCTGCAGTGTATTTAAATAAAGTACGTTTAAAATTCAAAATTAATAGTCTCCCTTAAATTATAGATTTCTTTTATTTAATATTTGTTTCGTTTTTGACTGATTTCTTAAATCAGCTGACGGTTAATATAATACCTTCTGAATGTTACATAATTGTTTCAAAAGAACTACCATCACGTTAAGAAACATTGCATATTTAAAAAAAATCTTGTAAATTTAAGGGCTTTCAAATCACTCTTCAAGCCTTGATAAGATTGAATCCAGCTTACTCTTAGTTTCTGATAGATTATCATTAACTAATATGTGAGCGTATTCTTTCAAGTCTTCCGGCAATAAGTTTAATTCACTGCCGCTGAGTCGCTCTTTGATTTTTTCGGGATCGTCTCCCCGCTTTAAAAGGCGCTCTTTTAGCTCTTCCTTCGTCGAAGTTGTCACATAAAGGAAATAAACTTTATTACCTAATTGTTTTAGATAAGTGTAAACACCTTTAATATCGACAATTAAAGAAACGAGATCACTTTTTTTCCAAGCGAGGTTTAAGGCTTCACGACTTGAACCATATTGATAAGACCCATATCTAATATGTTCAAAAAAGTGCAGTGTCTTGAAGCTTTCATCCGTTTCAAAATGATAGGAGAAATTCTGCTTTTCCCCTGGTCTCATTGGACGCGTCGTATGTGTCAAGACACGCGGTATACCATATTTTTCATTTAAATAATCAGAAATCGTTGTCTTTCCGGCACCGCTCGGGCCCGCGATTAAAATTATTTTCTTCAAAAGAAAGTCCCCCACTTGAAAATGTTGCTCATCTATATTAACATTCCAATGTTACAAAAGACCAAGATTTTTTATCAAGAGAGGAGATAACTCTATGAAAAAAGCAGATGTAAAAGTTGGCGCAATCGTTGGTGCCAAGTCAGAAGAAGAACTTAAGAAGCCATTCCTAGGTAAGGTAGAAAAAATTTATGAAAATTCTGCTCTCTTAGCCATCACTTCATACGATCCAGTTGATGCCAGTGCAATCAGTGACTTGAACAACAAGATCGTAGTCAACTTCAAGAACTTAAATGCTGCTCGTGCCGCTAAAAATATTAAGACTGCTTCAACTAACGAAGTTAAAGTTGAAAAGGTTGCTAAAACTAAAAAGGCCGACAAGGACAGCAAAAAGTAAAACAAATTCAAAAAGATCCTGGGTAATATTTACGCAGGATCTTTTTTTGCCTAAAATTAATACAATATCGATTTAATTTAGGGAGATTTTTTATGAAAGAGAAAACTCGAACAGTTTTATTTTGGTTCATCCTTATTCAGCCATTTTTGGACCTTTATTGGTTTTATCACGGCAAATTGGCTGACGTTTTGCCATTTACTTTGCCTACGATCATCAGAATTTTGGCTGTCTTTGTCATCTTTTGCATGTTTTTCAGCCAAAAACAGAATTGGCAAAAATTGGGTAAAAACAAGTGGCTGCTATTTTACCTAGCTTTATTAATTATTTACTCAGCATTGCACTTGTTACACGTGAAATATTTCAATAGTGTGAATCCAAATGATTACAACTATTCTACTGTCAGTGAGATCTTCTACCTCATTAGAATGATTTTGCCGCTGCTGGTAATTTTCTTTACTACCGAATTGGATTTCACCCGTGACCAATTCTGGCATGTAATTGAAGGAATCAGCGGACTATTTTCATTCACTATTGTAATCAGTAATCTCTTCGTGATTTCACTTAGAAGTTACGAAACGGGGCCAATCAGTGCCAACATTTTTGAATGGTTCTTCAATCCTAATATCGGCTATTCTCACATGGCATCCAAGGGATTCTTCAACTTCGCTAATATGGTTTCGGCCGTCCTATTCATGTTAGTACCGCTAATGCTCTACTTCATGTTTAGCCATTTTAATTGGAAAACCGTTACTTTGAATATTGTGCAAGCTCTTGCCATGATTGAGCTTGGAACCAAAGTTGCCCTGATCGGTTTAATCGGCGGCATTATCATCGGCATTTTGCTTTACGTTTTTCACTTGTTCATCGTCAAAGATGTCACCAAGAATGTCAAGGCAATCTTAGTCGCATTGCTAATCGAAATCGGCGCGATGGCGATCATCCCCTTTGGCCCAGCAATCCAGCGTTACAATTACGAAAAGTTTTTAGCACAACAATCAGATAATAGTTTAACTGTCGCTAAAAAAGAATTGGCCGCTGGTCTCAAAAAATACCCAAGTGGCAAGAAGCGCAAGCAATTTTTAACTGAATTTATCGAAGAGCATTATCAAGATTATGCCCTAAACAAAAAGTTCGTCACTAAGAGCTACCCTTATAAATATGATCCGAAGTTTTGGCTTAAGATCATGAATGAGTCGGGAACTGCGCGAATGCAAAACCGTCACGTTGAAAAGGCTATGCTAGATCAAGTGGTTAAAACTAACAATAATAAGTTAGACAAGTTCTTAGGTATCTCATACACACGTGAAACCAACATTTTTAACCTAGAACGTGACTTCACCAGCCAAATTTATTCATTAGGCTGGATCGGGATGCTGCTGTTTGTTGGACCATATGTAGCAATCATGCTGTACGCTTTTGTTAAATGGCTAATGAATAAGAAGAAGCACACCTACCTGATCAGTTCGATGCTGCTTTCAATTGCCTTTATGCTGTTTGCAGCATTTTCATCAGGCAATGTCATGGACTTCCTAACTGCTAGCTTCATCTTGGCCTTCGTTGAAGGTGGATTATTAGTTGAAATTAAAGATGAACTACACCGGCACTAAAGTGCCGGGTTTCTGGGAACACTGAGTAGTGTTTAGGATCTTACATTGAACTAGTCAAATACCTAACTCACAGAACTCAGCTTGTTACCATGGCCAGTCCCTGACCACTTAGCTTTTTACTTTCTTTATGCAAGATATTAACTGCCGCATTAATATCTCGGTCATGCTTGGTTTGACACTTAGAACAAATCCATTCACGAATCTCTAATGGCTTAGCGCCACTATTATAGCCACATTTTGAACAAATTCTGGAAGTGTTCTTGGGATCAACTGCAATTAGTTTCTTGCCATACCATTCGCATTTGTATTCTAGCATTTGTCTAAACATTCGCCATGAAGCATTGGCAATCGATTTAGCTAAGTGATGATTTTTCTGAAGATTCTTGGTTTTCAAATCTTCAATCGCAATTACATCATATTGCTTAACTAAATGCGTAGTTAGTTTATGCAGATAATCTCTGCGCTGATTAGCTGCTTTAGCTTGGTATTTGGCTTTTGACTTTTGCGCTTTTTGCCAATTAGTGAAGCTTTCTAAGCTTCTAGGACAAAGCACCTTTTTATTCCTGTCTTGCAAAACTAATAATTTAGCTAAATGTCTACGTCGAGAATACTTTTTCTGCCAAATTTTAGCTTTCTTTTCAAAATAAGAGCTATTAAAACTAGGATATTTTAGCCCATTAGACAGAATCGCTAAATCAGCCACGCCAACATCAATCCCAACTCGTTTGCCAGTTAAGCTGTACTTCTCTGGTTCAGATATTTCTACCTGTAGAGACAAATAATATTTTCCTGTTGGTTCAAGCAGAACAGTGTAGCGCTTAATCTTAGTGTTTTGCAAAACTCCATTCTTGCTGGTTTTGACATAGCCCAATTTGGTAATCTTCAAGTACCTTTTACCTGCAGTTTTTATGATTGACTTGCCTGTATAAGACTTTTTCAGATACTTGCGTGAATGAAAACGAGGCTTGCCAATTTGACCAGTTTTATCTTGAAAGAAGTTCTTCCAAGATTGAGTTAGGAATTCATTAACTACCTGCAAGCTTGAAGAATCGCTGTTTTTCAAAAAAGGATATTCTTTTTTAAGCGGCTTAAGCAGATAATTCAGCTTGAACTTGCCTAAAAAAGGCAAATCTTTATTATTCTGATAGCGCTCATTCATCATGGCCAGCATTTGATTCCAAACAAAACGATCATTGCCAAACATCTGCTCAAGCTGGTTTTGTTGTGTTCTATTAGGATAGAGTCTTAATTTGATCCCTTTTAGCACATTTGTTCCCTCCTTTCTTTTTAAGATTATATCAAACATACGTTTAAGAAAGAAGGGAGAATAAGCAAAAAAACAAAAGAAAAAAGCCGGATTCATCACGGGATTAAAATCCCGTGTTTTCTCTGTCAATTAATCAATAAAAAAATCCTCATTCGTCTTTGAATGGGGATTTTCTTTGCTTATTTTCCTTGCTTGATAAAACTTTGATCTGGCACCCGGATCAAGTAGTAACGCGTTGCCAAATGCCCCGCGTGCATTCCAATACCGTTTTGCCAGTTCTTCTTATATGTGGCCGTATAAATGGCTACATAAGCACGTTGATATCTCTTATCCATCTTCTTGAGCGTCTTTTTAACATATGGAATCTTTTCCGCATTAACATCTAATGCCGTATCACCATATGCAATCGATGCATAATCGCTAGACGCTGTAATTTTGCTTCCTGCCTTATAAAATGTATATGATTGAGAACCGTATCTCTTCTTAGCTGAATTAATCGTGACATAGCTTGAATTGCCAACCCCTGTCTTCATTATCAGCGGTTCATATTTAACGCTTGAAGTAATTCGACTCGCATCTTCCAAATCTGGATTATCCATAAAGGTCTGATTAAACATCCAGCCAGCTGCCACTAACAAAACGACAACTTCAACTACAGTCAAGATAAAGTTAGGCCAACTAAAGTGCTTATGCTGTTTGATAATCATTTTAATTCGTCTGCTACGAATATTTTGGATAATAAATACTAAATAAAGTATGATGGCAACCCAGATTAAGATACCAATAATATTCCAGCTAAACATGTCTCGTCCTCCTTGCTCTACATTATATTAGTAGTTTTGCTTTTCTTGGTTTCTTTCTTTTTAGCCGTTGCCTTTTCTGGAACCTGGTATTCGCGCACAACTTTCAATTTTTCAATAATTGCCTCTACTAGTTGATCTACAACCTTATCAGTATCTTTTTCAACTTCTTCTTCAGTTGCCAATTGATCAATTCTAAAGTGCGAAACATTGACATAATCAGACCGCGTTTCAAAATAAACATTAAGCGGATATTCTTGTCCTTCCTCAAAAAAGTTGGCAATCTTCTTATAATTGCTGTAAGGCAAGTTGATAATGTTAGTCTCTAAAGCAAAGGTAACTGGTCGCTGGCCTGTTACCGCTAATTGAGTTTGCACTAATGAATCGTGCTTAAACGCAGCAGCAACCTCCTTAACCATCTTCTCTGCATAGGGCTTAATTTTGCTCTTAGACTTGCTGATATCGCCATATTTTACTGTTTCAAGATCTTGAATGTAATCTTGATTTTCAATTTTATCATTTAAATCTTCTAAATTAATCTTCAAAATAAACTTTCCTTTTTGTTAATTCTACTCACTAACATACTACAAAAAATTTTTTTGTCATCCATTTTTAGAATTCATAATAAGATTTTGCTAAAATAGTTTCTATCAACTACCCCGAAATAAATTCCGAGGTTTGTAGTTCTCATTCTTTTCAGAATTGTGGTAATAGCGTCTTGCGACTCCCACCTAAAGAGACTACATCATCGGGCAGTTGACGATGCCCGTTTATCCATCAAGTACTACTCGACAGATGCTTGTTTGTTAAATTGAGGTGCTTCTTCACCACTGCGGTAAAGCGTGCCTAAAAATTGGATATTCATGGCTGCTAAACGATCATCATTGGACTTGTAGCCACATTTATCGCAAGTATAGAGATGCAGTTCATAATCTCGGTTATCTTTGTGGATACGTCCACATTTAGGACAGCGCTGACTGGTATACTTAGCTGGCACTTTTACTACTGCAGAAGAGTTCAAATTAGCTTTATAAGTCAAGAATTGCTCAAATTGGTAAAAAGCCCATGACAACATTTCATAGCGCTGATCCTTTGGCGACTTTTCCGTGGCAAAACGCACGTCAGTTAAATCTTCCAAGGCATAGATCGTGTTAGAGCCATAATGGTCAATGAGTGTCTTAGTTAAACGATGATTGACATCGCTCATCCAACGGTTCTCTCGTTGACCAATCTTCTTTAATCTACGCTTAGCAGATTTAGTTCCTTTAGCTTGTAACTCCGCTCTTAGCTTCTTATATTTGCGCCTTTTGCGCAATATCTTTTGACCACTAAAAAGGATTGATTTGCCCTTTTCATCATAACAAGCGGCTAAAAACCGCAAGCCGCGATCAATCCCCACAACATGCACTGCCTGTTCAGCTTCAAACTCCGGTATAGCTGTGGTAGCGCTAAGGTGAATATACCATTTACCTCTTAATTGAAGCATTTTAAGTGAACCAAACTTCCATTTAGTCTGATCAAGATACTGGTCAAAGCCTTTGCACACAAAATCTACTTTCCTTCTGCCATTCAAGGTATTTAATGATAGCTGGTTAGTAGTAGATAGGTAAGACCAATCTCGACCACGCTGTAAATCAAGCTGAGGGCGTTTGAAATTAATCGGTTGCCAAAGCCAAGTTAAATCACGATAGATCTGTGCCCAAATACCACGACCTTTGCCATCTTTCTTGCCAGTATCGTAACGAAAAGGATGTTGAAAGAGCTGTGTCTTAACTGTCTTATAGCGAGCTATAACAGTTTTAATGGCTGACTGTGCCATTTGACTCTTAAGTTCAAACTTATCACGCAAATCATGATACAGAGCTTTGTTTAACTTGGACTGTTTTAATTCAAAAGCATGTTCAAAAATATACTGCGAGATAAAGTTGCAGGCATCACGATATTTGAACATGGTATTTGAAAAAGCTTGGGCTGTTTCATCATCAATATTGAGTAATTGAGCTTTAATAACAACTGATTGATCCAAATAATTTCACCTCCTTAGCTGTATTCATTAAATATTATATCATAACCTAAATAGTGAATTATAAATAGAAAGAAAAAGGGACTGAAAGCGCAATTCCTCCCCGCATTAAAATGGGGGGTATCCTTGCTTAATCAGTCCCAAAGTTTATCAATGAAAAATAAAAAAATTAATTTAAAGTACTTATTTTTAATTATCCCAATTGGATTAATTTTTGTGCTTAGTCTAACCTACTTGACCAATAAAAATCAAATTGATGATGAACTTAATTGGATGACGATGAAAGAGAAACAAAAGTTAAATGTTCCTCTAGATAATCAATTACCTGATTTGCCCAACGGCTGTGAGGTAACTAGCTTAGCTATGCTCATGAACTATTATGGCATTAAAGTATCAAAAAATGAATTAGCTCAAAACATTCAACACGTTGATTCTTTTACGGATAATGGAAAATATCGCGGTAACCCTAATCAAGGCTTCGTTGGTCATATGACCGTAGCTAATGCCGGCTGGTGCGTTTATAACGGGCCGCTTTATAACGTTGCGCGTAAATACACCAATCATATCGTCAATGCCTCTGACAGCAACTTCCTGAAGGTATTAAAACTGGTCTCTGATGGCCATCCCGTTTTAATTATTACCACTACAACCTTTAGCCGCGTCAACAACATGCAGACGTGGGAAACCAACGCTGGTAAGGTGAACGTTACCCCGTCATCGCATGCTTGCGTAATTACAGGTTACAACAAGAAAAAGAAGATTGTCTACCTCAACAATCCTTATGGTTTTAAAAATCAAGCAGTCAACTGGCACAAACTAGAACAAAGCTACGACCAACAAGGTCGGCAGGCTCTTTATATGAACTACACCGGCACTGAAGTGCCGGGTTTCTGGGAACACTGAGTAGTGTTTAGGATCTTACATTGAACTAGTCAAATACCTAACTCACAGAACTCAGCTTGTTACCATGGCCAGTCCCTGACCACTTAGCTTTGTACTTCCTTTATGCAGGATATTAACTGCCGCATTAATATCTCGGTCATGCTTGGTTTGACACTTAGAACAAGTCCATTCACGAATCTCTAATGGCTTAGCGCCACTGTTATAGCCACATTTTGAACAAATTCTGGAAGTGTTCTTGGGATCAACTGCAATTAGTTTCTTGCCATACCATTCGCATTTGTATTCTAGCATTTGTCTAAACATTCGCCATGAAGCATTGGCAATTGACTTAGCCAAATGATGATTTTTCTGAAGATTCTTGGTTTTCAAATCTTCAATCGCAATTACATCATATTGCTTAACTAAATGCGTAGTTAGTTTATGCAGATAATCTCTGCGCTGATTAGCTGCTTTAGCTTGGTATTTGGCTTTTGACTTTTGCGCTTTTTGCCAATTAGTGAAGCTTTCTAAGCTTCTAGGACAAAGCACCTTTTTATTCCTGTCTTGCAAAACTAATAATTTAGCTAAATGTCTACGTCGAGAATACTTTTTCTGCCAAATTTTAGCTTTCTTTTCAAAATAAGAGCTATTAAAACTAGGATATTTTAGCCCATTAGACAGAATCGCTAAATCAGCCACGCCAACATCAATCCCAACTCGTTTGCCAGTTAAGCTGTACTTCTCTGGTTCAGATATTTCTACCTGTAGAGACAAATAATATTTTCCTGTTGGTTCAAGCAGAACAGTGTAGCGCTTAATCTTAGTGTTTTGCAAAACTCCATTCTTGCTGGTTTTGACATAGCCCAATTTGGTAATCTTCAAGTACCTTTTACCTGCAGTTTTTATGATTGACTTGCCTGTATAAGACTTTTTCAGATACTTGCGTGAATGAAAACGAGGCTTGCCTACTTGGCCAGTTTTATCTTGAAAGAAGTTCTTCCAAGATTGAGTTAGGAATTCATTAACTACCTGCAAGCTTGAAGAATCGCTGTTTTTCAAAAAAGGATATTCTTTTTTAAGCGGCTTAAGCAGATAATTCAGCTTGAACTTGCCTAAAAAAGGCAAATCTTTATTATTCTGATAGCGCTCATTCATCATGGCCAGCATTTGATTCCAAACAAAACGATCATTGCCAAACATCTGCTCAAGCTGGTTTTGTTGTGTTCTATTAGGATAGAGTCTTAATTTGATCCCTTTTAGCACATTTGTTCCCTCCTTTCTTTTTAAGATTATATCAAACATATGTTTAAGAAAGAAGGGGGGAACAAGCAAAAAAACTAAAAAAGGCCGGATTCATCACGGGATTGAAATCCCGTGTTTTCTCCGGCAATTAATCAATAAATTAAGCAAAACAAAAAGGACAAGCTCATGTAAAGCTTGTCCTTTTTAACTCAAGGCACATGCATAAGCATATGTGGACATGCAAACTGTTCACATCAGTGTGTCCAACATCAGCACTTCCCGTGCTTGCCACTTAAGGCGGATGTCCTCTATCTCATAAATATACGCATCTCGCGTTAACTAATCGACTCGTCAGCTACGTATTGTACTATCTTTTACGTTTCATGTACAGCATTATCTTCTTTAAGTGCCGATATTTTATCCTATAGAATGCTTCAATGCACATTGTAGAAAATAGAAATCCTAACCCAATTGCGACCGTGACGATCGCCACCCGCAAAATGAGTTCTTGACCCAGCGTATAATTATCGGCTACAAGGGCACGAACGGCCTGATATGCTGGCATCCCCGGCACCAGCGGCACCAATGCAGGAATGTTAAAGACCGTTGCAGGACACTTTTTTCTCCTAGCAAAAAACAGTCCCAAAATTCCGATCAAAAAGGCCCCAATCAGGTTAGAAACCATTCTACCCATGCCTAAATGAAAACAAAACCAATAAGCCATCCAGCCAACGGCACCACTAATCCCCAATGAATTAAGGGCACGATGCGGAACATTAATCGTGATAGCAAAACCCACAGAAGCAATATAAGAAAAAGCTACATTTATTACTATCTCTAACCAAAAAGGCATACCTAGACCCCCATGAACTTCAAGACAATGGCGACGCCGCCACCTAAAGCTAGTGCACTTAAAACGGCCTCACACATTCTTACGATGCCAGACAGCAGATCCCCCATGAACAAATCGCGCAAAGCATTTGTCAAAGCCAGTCCTGGGACCAAAGTCATCAGCGCTCCAACCAAAATGTTGCCCACAATCATCTGTGAATCCAGCCAATTCAGTCCTATGGCTAAAAAGCCCATCACCATTGCCGCAATTAGTTCTGATAAAAAGCGGACCTTAGTATACTTTTTAAACTCGCAATATGCCCAAAAACCGAGGCCCCCAACTATGGCTGCACCTGGGAAATCAACCCAGTCATAATTGTCCATAAACAAAACCATCAAGGTTGCACTAAGGACTGCCGCACCGATGATTTGCATCCACATTGGAAAGAACGGCGCATCGGCTACTTTGGCTATCTTTTCTTTCAACTGAGGCAAATCAATTTGCTTAACTGCAAATTGACGTGACAATGCATTAACACGATCTACTAACTCCAAATCAATGTTACGATCGCGCACTTGCTTCATTTGAGAGAGATTGCCATGATTCAAGCTCATAAACACACAGGTAGGCGTGGCAAAAACACGAGGATCTTCTGCCCCTGCATTGCGAGCAATTCTTAGCATTGTATCCTCAACCCGATACATTTCACTGCCGCCTTCAATCATCAAACGTCCAGCGGTTAAACAAATATCCAATATTTCCTGATAAAATTCACCATCGTGCTTATCGGACATAGTTTTATCCTCAATTCATTGTTTCAATATCTATTGTTTTATCTACCCAATCACCACGGAAGAAGTCGCGTTCGTGACTAACAATAATTACTCCACCTGGGAAATTGACAATGGCTTTTCTTAACGCATCCTTAGTATCGTTATCTAGGTGGTTAGTCGGTTCATCAAGGAAAAGCAAATTAGCAGGTTCAAACTGCATTTTGGCTAATTTCACCTTTTCCTGTTCCCCACCAGATAATTCTTTTAATGGACTCATGGCTTGCTGTGCAGTCAAGCCCATCCGTGCGAGCGCTTGTCGTAATTCCTTTGGCTTTTTGCGTTCAAATTCTTCCTGCAAATATTGTAGCGGCGTCATATTGTTGTTAGGCCAAGCTAAGTCCTGCTTAAAGTAAGCCAGTTTTGCCGTTACAGATAATTCATATGAGCCATAAATTGGCTTCAATTGGCCCAATAAAGTCTTAAGCAACGTGGTCTTACCAATTCCGTTAAAACCAGTGATCGCTACTTTTTCATCCCCACCAACGGAGAAATTAAAGGCGGACTTAACTAACGCATGATCATAACCAATAACCAAGTCTTGCGCTTGCAAAAGCAAGTTAGAAGCCGTAGCTACATATGGGAATTCAAACTTAGCCCGCCGGTTGTTCTTCGGCGGTGTTAAAACGTCCATTCTTGCTAATTGTTTTTCACGAGATTTAGCACTCTTAGCACGAGTACCCGCCTTATTCTTGCGGATATATGCCTCAGTCTTAGCAATCTTGCGTTGCTGGTTAGCATAAGCCTTAAGGTAGGTTTCACGGTTAGCCACTTTTTGACGTAACGCTTGCTTCAGTGTACCGGTATAACGCGTAATCGTACCAAAATCGATGTCAATAATGCAATTGGTAATACGACCTAAAAAGTCGTAGTCGTGACTAACTACGATAAAGGCGCCAGAGAAGTTGTTCAGATAATCAACCAGCCAGTCAATATGCGATACATCCAGGTAGTTAGTTGGTTCGTCTAGTACTAAAACATCAGGGCTTTGCAAAAGAAGCTTAGCTAAAATGATCTTAGAACGTTGCCCACCTGAAAGCTTAGAAACATCGTGATCATAACCTAGATCTGCTAGCCCCAATCCGGCTGCGACTTGCTCGATCTCGGTATCAATGTCATAAAAGTGATTTTCTTCCAAGTATGTTTGAATCTTGCCAGCTTTTTCTAGCAGCTTATCGTCGCTATTTTCAGCATACTTGGTATACAGCTCGTTTAATTCTTGTTCTTTCTTAAAAAGATCATCAAAAGCGGTCCGCAAAAAGCCGCGGATAGTTACACCAGGTGCAAGCTTGGCATACTGGTCTAAATAGCCAACATCAATCTTGTTTTGCCACTTAACTTGACCTTCATCTGGGATAATCTCACCCGTCAAGATCTTAATCAAGGTAGATTTACCTACCCCATTTTGACCAGTAACCCCCATGTGGTCTTCCTTATTCAACACAAAATTGGCATCTTCGTACAAAGTCTTGTCGATAAAACTTTGACTTAAGTCTTTAACAGTTAATAAACTCATTTTCCCCTCTAACTATTATTTGTAGATTCTTGTTCTTTTTCATACTTTTGCAGCGCATCAAGCACGCGAGGCCAGTAACGCTTAGGCAGAATCAGTTGCAAGCGATCATGATAAATTGGAAAGTCGCTTGGCTTCATCCCCGTAATATTAGCCACTTCTTGATCCGTTAACTTATATTTATAAACGATGCGCTTGATTTCAACTGAAGCATGACCTCTAAAATAAGACAAACCAAAAAAGAAAATTGCAAAAATACCTGCCAGTATAATCGCTAATTGCAAATTCAATCTAAAAGTGTGCAGGCAGATAAAAAATACGGCAATAAAAGCAATTATTGCGGAAATTATGCCATAAATGACTGGAAATATTGATTCTTTTTTTTGCATAATTTTCTCCTTTCAACGCAAAAGCAGTAACTTTTACGAACTTAGCAAAATTTAGCCAACTTTACAATGACTTTTGAATATGAATTAAGTATACTTGCAATAACTCAATTTGTATTTAGAAAGGGACGATAAAATGAAAAAAAATGTCCATTACTATTTTTCTTTAATCCACTTCCAAATCGATGACTTAGGCATCCATTTAGTGTTGCCGCAAACTTGGCAGGCAATTGATCTTTATCAAGCGATCGCGCATGACCGAGAAAGCATGGGTAAATGGCTGCCTTGGGCTTATAACATGCAATCTTCAGCTGACGAAGCCAAATTTATCAAAACCATCCAAGCCGACATGGTCAAAGAGCGCATGATCGTATTAACCATTCTTGTTAATGGTGAACCATGCGGCATGATCGATTTGCATAATTTAATCACCAACCAAAAAGGCGAAATCGGCTATTGGCTGTCTAGCAAATACCAAGGCCGCGGTATTATGACTAAAAGCGTTCTTGAAGTATGCAAGTATGCCTTCAGCGAGTTAAATCTTAAATACGTTGATTTAATCGTCGCGGTTGAAAATGGTAAAAGTGAACGGGTTGCCAAAAATGCCGACTTTAAATTAATGGGAATAAAACAACATTTGATCCATCATCACACTATGGCTGGCAAAATTTTTAGAAAAATCAATTCCAATTAAATAGACCTGTTACATCTTTAATAATGAAAAAGATGATTGGTATAAGTAGTGATGGTAAAAAGTTCAGCGTTTTAACATCACGAATTTTTAACAGGGCTAACCCTGAACAGGCAATTAAGAAGCCGCCCACAATGGAAATCTCTGTTACTAGTGGACAGGTAAAAAAGCTTGCCGATAAAAATTTGGCAACGAGATAAATGCTGCCTTGCCAGCAGAATAGAACGGGAGCAACAACCAGCATCCCCCAGCCGAAGCTTGCACCAAAAACCATCGACGTTACAAAATCCAGCGTAGCATTAGTGAACAGCATGGTGTTGTCGCCTTTTACAGCCGCAATAACAGGGCCTACAATAGAGAGCGCGCCCCGATACAGCAAAGCAAGATTTCAGTTGCAAGGCCTTTACCTAAATTGGATTTTCCCACTTTTGCAACCAACCGATCAAAACGCCCAGAAATGTCCAGAGCGGTCCCACATACGCCGCCTAGAGCTAGGCTGACAATGAATAAAACGGGATAGTGGCTCTTAGGCATGGTGTTGGTCACGTTTTCCCAGCCAATACCTAGAGCGGCTAGCCCCATTGCGATAAACAAAACGTCTTCGTAACGCTTGTTAATCCCCTTTTTCACTAAACAACCAATGGACGTTCCTACTAATAACGCTAATGTATTTACAATTGTGCCAATCATATTCCTCACCTCTCAGTTTATTTTACATCAGCAAAAAAAACAGCATCCCATATCAGGATGCTGTTAATTTTTACCATTGAAACTTCCAGCCGCCACTACTTGATGATGAACTAGAACTACTACTGCTTGACGACGAAGCATCAGGATTCTTGCCATAACCAGAGCTAGAGCCACTTGCAGGCTTATCTGAATTCTGATCATAGATCTGATAATTAGTAAATGCTTGCGGATCGTCCCACTTGATATGACTATTTTGGTCATTCAAATCATTTTGCCGTGTCTCTTCATTATCTAAAGTTTCAGTTTCTAAACCTAAATTCTTGCGAATTCTATTTGAAATCTTTTGTAATTCTTTAGTTGAAGCAACCTGAATCGAAGAGCCATCAATCCAAGCATCATGCCCTTGAATATAACCACTCTTCAAGTTCTTTGCACAGCCACGATAATTCAAAACCAGGCTAAGCATATCGTTAAAGGTTAAATTAGTCTTCACATATTTATTGAAAATATCAATAAGCTTACGGTAATTGCTGATAGTATTAACTGACATAGCCTTGGTCATAATTGCTTCAATTACCTGACGCTGGCGAAGCTGACGGCCGTAGTCACCACGTGGGTCTTCTTTTCTCATACGGACATAAGCCACGGCATGACGACCATTCAAGTGCTGCTTTCCTTTATGGAAATCACACCAGTCATATGAAAAGTCAAATGGCACATTAACATCTACGCCGCCTACCGCATTAACCAAACTACGCAGCGCCTTCATATTTACTTCTAGGTAATAATCAATTGGTACATTTAACATGCTCGAAACGGTCTTCATGCTTGATTGACTGCCACCAATTTCATAGGCAGAATTCACCCTAAACATGAAGTACTTGTCTCCTGGATCGCCTTTAATATCAGCCAAGGTATCACGCGGAATCGAGGTCATCGTTGCAGAATTTTTTTGCGGATTAGCTGTAGCTAAAATCATAGTATCTGAATTACCACGATCATGACGCCCTTCAATACCTTGATCCACACCTAAAACTAAAACAGAAATCGGTTGTCTATTGGCAATCTTAGCTGAAGCTGGCACATTGCTATCGCCTTTACCATCAACTGCACTATGAATGGTGAAATACATGTGCGCAGCCCAAGCTACCCCAAAGCAAATGACCACTAATGCGACTACGCCAATAAAGCGTGCAAACATATTGCCACTTTTATATACGGTACTTTCTGCAGCAAAAGCACGATTGCGGTGGAGATTAAGCGAGGATTGTCTTGCTCGGTATTCTTCTCTTCGTTTTGGATTTTGGTCCATTATCTGTATCTTTTCCCTTCAAAATTAATACATGTTCATTTGTATCACTTTTAATCGCTAGATGAAATAAAATTACTTATAATTAATAATAACTTATTTTTTGTGTTTCATTGTACATCGAATTATGATGTATACAAAATGTAATTAATGGAGGAAAATTTATGGCGATTCCAACAAGAAGCGAAGTCCCAGAAGATTTGAAGTGGGATTTAACCCGCATCTTTAAAACAGACCAAGACTGGGAAAATGCCTTTGACAAGGCAAAAGATGAGGTGGCTAAGCTAAGTGAATTAAAGGGAAGCTTGGCTAAATCAGGCAAAGATTTGTATGAAGGCTTGACCAAGATTTTGGCAGTTAAACGTGATGTAGAAAATATTTACGTTTATGCCACTATGTCTAGCGATGTTGATACTTCTAACTCACATTATTTGGGCTACGTTAGCCGCGTGCAAAGCTTGTCCAATCAATTTGAAGCAGCAACCAGTTTTATTAATCCTGAAATTTTGAGTATCCCTGCCGAAAAGTTTGAGCAATTCAAAAAAGACGAGCCAAGATTAGCTGATTACGCCCACTATTTGGAAATGATCACTAACAAGCGTCCTCACACTTTGCCAGCAGAAGAAGAAAAAATTATCGCTGACGCAGGGGATGCCATGAGCGTGTCAGAGAATACCTTTAACGTTTTAACCAACTCTGACATGGAATATGGCTATATGCAAGATGAAGACGGCAACATGGAGCAATTATCCAATGGCTTGTATTCATTATTGATTCAGTCCCAAAATCGTGACGTGCGTAAAGGTGCTTTTAATACTCTCTATGCCAGCTATGGTCAATTCCAAAACTCGCTTGCCTCTACTCTCTCCGGCGTTGTGAAAAAACATAACTACAACGCACGCATGCACAAGTATGATTCAGCTCGTGAAGCCGCATTAGCTGATAACGGCGTACCTGTTGAAGTTTACGACACATTAATTAAAGAAGTTGATTCACACCTTGACTTGCTTCACCGTTATGTCGCATTGCGCAAGAAAATTTTAGGTCTTAAAGACTTACAAATGTGGGACATGTACGTGCCGCTAACTGGTAAGCCTGCTTTGTCTTACAACTTTGAAGAGGCTAAAAAGGTAGCTAAAGGAGCCTTGAAGCCACTTGGCGAAGACTACTTAAAGCATGTTGATTATATTTTTAACAACCGTGTGATTGACCCTGTTGAATCTAAGGGCAAGGTTACTGGTGCTTACTCTGGTGGTGCTTACGATACCGATCCATATGAACTTTTGAACTGGGAAGACAATATCGATTCACTCTATACTTTAGTTCATGAAACTGGACACTCAGTTCACTCTTGGTACACCCGCCACAGTCAGCCTTATATCTACGGTGATTACCCAATCTTCGTGGCTGAAATTGCTTCAACCACTAATGAAAATATTTTGACTGAATATTTCTTGGACCATATTACTGATCCTAAGACGCGCGCATTCATCTTGAACTACTACCTTGATTCATTCAAGGGTACATTGTTCCGCCAAACTCAATTTGCGGTATTTGAACAATTTATCCACGAAGCAGATGCTAAGGGCGAACCATTGACTGCCGATATTTTGGATGATGTTTATGGTCAAATTAACCAGCATTACTACGGCGACAGTGTTGAACCTGGTGGCGATATTGCGCTTGAATGGTCACGAATTCCGCACTTCTACTACAACTTCTACGTTTATCAATATGCGACTGGATTTGCGGCTGCAACGGCTTTGGCTAACAAGGTTGTGCATGGTAGTCAGGCTGATAGGGATGCATACCTGGGCTACCTTAAGTCAGGTTCTAGTGACTATCCTACTGAGATCATGAAGCGTGCCGGCGTTGACATGACTAAGCCCGATTATTTGGAAGATGCTTTCAAGACTTTTGAAAAGAGATTGAACGAATTCGAGAGTTTGATTGGTAAGTAATTCATGCAGGCTTATTCTCCAGATTATATTAGGGATGCTTTAGTCCGTTTTGCCTATCACTCAAATGCAATTGAAGGTAATTCATTATCGCTCGGGCAAACGGAAGCCATTGTTTTATACGACAGAGTAACTTTTGTGAATAATAAAGGCGTTAAGCTACGTGATATTTACGAAGCCAGTAATCAAAAAGATGCATTCTATCTAATGCTCAATATGACTAACAATAATGCGGAATTAACCATTGATAATATTTTGAAATTACAATAATTTGAATTAACTAAAAATACCATTGGTACTGCAGGTAAATTCAAACAAAATGAAAATATGATCTTAGGTGCTGATTTCCAAACTTCTTCCGTAGCTGAGACTCCTATTGCTGTCAAACAATGGGCAGAAAATACCAATTATCGTCTAGAAAACAGTCAAACTAAAGATGAATTCCTCCAAAATCTGATGGCTGCACATATTAATTTTGAACGAATTCATCCCTTTGAAGACGGAAATGGCATAACTGGTCGAGAGCTAATTAACTTAGAACTTGCTAAAAATGAAATGCCATCTTTAATCATCGAAAAAGACGATAAAGCGCAATACATTACTTACGAGGCTGATCAAGATGTTGTTAGTCTTACCGAATATGCCAAAAAGAAACTAGCCACTGAACAAAAACGTTACGAAATATTTGAGCGTAATTTTAAAGCTCAGGAAGAATTTGATAAGAATCATCAAGAATAAATAAAACTTTTTCCAAACTCTCATTTTTTTGGTATCATTTCAGCGTATTTGATATCGATAAGTTTTTAATGACACTGACTTGAAAAAGATACCCATACAAAAAAGCTGACAACTCACTTTCACGTGAATTATCAGCTTTTTGCTTTTAAATGGAACCTGTCAAGCCAGCTCCCGTCCACTTATTTGGATTTTCATCTAGCATAATTTTTAATTTAGTTAACGTTGATGGTAACTTGAAATCATGCATCAATGAATAATTATCAATTTCCTGATTTAACTTAAAAATAACCTTATTTAGATCAATATCTTGTTCTATTTCACTTAAAGCATGATCAATTATTGTCATTGCTTCAACATCACCAGTAATATCTGGCTGTGTTTTCATACTAAGCAGAACAGATTTTAATTTTTCATCCATTAGATCATCCCTGCAACTAAACCAACTACATACAAGAAGACGCAACAAATCACGAGATACAGACTGCCCCACTTGCCAGTTTCCTTCAAGATCTCGCCTTCATCACCTTCACGATTAATCGCACCGGTTGCTACCGCAATATTCTGTGGTGACAGCATCCCTGCCGTTGCACCCGTCATGTTCGACGCTACAACCCAGTACTTGCTTACACCTAAGTCCGTTGCAGCTGACAGTTGCAAGTTACCAAAGAGCACGTTAGCTGAAGTAGCGGAGCCTGTTAAGAATGTTTCCAAGAGCTCCAATTAACGGTGCAAACAATGGATAAACAGGTCCAAGCAAGCTTACCAAGGCAATAGCTAATGCATCAGTCATACCAGCGTAGACCATCACCTTAGCAAGTCCTACAATGGCGCAAACCGTAATCGTGGTCTTCCACACGCTCTTAATGCATTGTCTTAAAATCTGCATCATTTTCTTAAAGCTAACGCCTTGAATGGTTCCCCAATTAATGTGGAAATCAAAAGCAATGTTCCTGGAGAATTTAACCAATTAATAGCCAAGGTATTAGGATTCTTGCCAGTGTAAATAACCAAGTTAGTTGTAGCCTTGCTGAGCAAATTATTCACTGGCGCTACCAATGATGATGCAAAAATGACGAAGATAAAGACCAAGATAAATGGTGAACATGCCTTAAGCATTTCCTTCGTACTTGGACGCTCCACATCAGGTCCTTCTTCATCTTCATGCCATCTGGTAAATAAAACCGTAATAGTGATTGTGCAAAGTGAACCTACAATTGCAGGTGATTCTGCACCAACAAATTTAGCGGCTATTACCTGGGGAATAGCCATGCCAAGTCCGACATCAAGGTAATCAAGCCAACGCCTTTAACAACCTTAATGCTGCCTTCCGTCAAAATTACCAAAATAAATGGCACTAGCAATACCAAAACGAATAATTGCAAAGTTACGATGAAGGATAAATTTTCTTGCTTCAAGTTAGTTACTTCAGCCAATGTTAAAATTGGCAATCCAATTGCACCAAATGCTGTTGCAGTGGTATTGGCAATCAGACTAATTACTGACGCTCTAATTGGATCTAACCCAAAGGCAATCAAAATACCTGCCGCAATTGCGACCGCTGTACCAAAACCGGCAATTGATTCAAGAAAGCCACCAAAGCCCCAAGCAATAATTAGCACGATAATGCGCTTATCAGTTGAAATCGTAGCCAGCATGTCCTGAATGATTTTCATTCCGCCCGATTCAGTAGTTACATTGTACGCAAATAACGCCATCACGATTACGAACATGATTGGCCAAATACCCATGATGATCCCTTCTAGGGCTCCTGTCATAGTATCTAAAACCGGCTATTTAAAACTAACGATAGCAAGTACAATCGTTAATACTAATCCAATCACACAAGCACGTGCAGCTGGCATTCGCATCACACCAAGCGAAATAATTAACCAAATGATTGGCAACAATGCTATTGCAATCGAATCCACAAAGGTTTTGGTCAGGTTCAGGATACCTTAGAATCCTATTTTGACTAAATAAAAGATTAAAAAATCGATCTACGAGAAAAATCTATTTACACAAACTATTTGACAGTGTCTAAAAGTTAAAATCAAATACGTAAACTTTATCAATTATTACAAATTTCAAAATTTAATATTAAATATTCAGTAAAAGACATAAACAATCTAGGACTTTTTAGTCATGAAACTTAGATCTATTATTCATAATCCATAATTTGAGCAGTACTATTTAATTTTTTAAAATCTAATTCACCTAATCTTTTGGCAGTAATTACCCCTGCAAGCATTGAATCATTAACATTTAATGCTGTTCTAGCCATATCTACAATTGGATCAATCGCAATTAAAATTCCTAGCACTGAAACGGGTAAATTTAAGGCACCTAAAACCATTAAAGTAGTAAAAGTTGATCCTCCACCAACACCGGCAACGCCAAAACTTGAAATCACATCAATTAATACCAAGGTCAATATGAATTGCCATGAAAAAATATTTACACCTACAACAGACGCACTGATTGCGGCAACCATTGATGGATAAATTCCAGCACATCCATTTTGACCTATGGATAAACCAAAGCTAGCACTAAAATCAGCAATTGTATCACTCACACCCAACTGATTTTTTTGTGTTCTAACATTTAAGGGAAGACTTCCTCCACTAGTTCTAGAAGTAAAAGCAAAAACTAATACTGGCCAAACGTTTTTAAAATAAGTAATCGGATTAATTCCATTAATCATCAATAAAACTGCGTGTACTAGGAACATTACCCCAATTGCAAAGTATGCAGCAATAATAAATATTAATAATTTACCCATTGTCGTAAAACTATTAGTAGCGGCGGCACGAGCAATCAAAGCAAAAATTCCATAAGGCGTTAACTCTAAGACCATTTTTACTATTTTCATAATAATAGCTCTCAAAGCTTGAATACCACGTGCAAAGGTCTCTGCTAATTTTGTTTTTTCTTTCTTAAGACTTAAGAATGCTACCCCGACAAATAATGAAAAAATTACCACTGCAATAGTACTTGCTGCTCGCATACCTGCAAAATCTGCAAATATATTTTTGGGAAAGAATGAAACGATTTGTAGTGCTAAAGTTACATTCTTAAGCGATTCTTGATGGTCTCTAATTGAAGTTAACGCCTGCGAAGTAGCAGTTAACCCACGTGCAAAATTGGCACCTTGTAAATGAAATAAAACCACACTAATGAAACCGATAAATGATGCTACAGCTGTTGTTCCTAATAAAACTACTAAGACGTTTCCTGCAATCTTATGAATTTTTTCTGTAACTTTTAATTGAGTAAAAGCACCTACTAAAGAAACAAAAATCAATGGAATAACTAACATTTGAAGAAGCGAAATATAACCATCCCCAACTATAGAAAGCCAATCCATACTTTGACTAATTACTAAACTTTTTGCTCCAAATATCAGTTGCAAACCAATACCATATACAATTCCAACAACTAATGATAAAAATACTAATTTAGTAAATCCCCACTTTTTATGATGAAGATAGATCATTCCAGCTAATAAAGCCATCGCTACTATAAGCGCTACAAATGTTTGCATAAAATCCCCCTTGCATTACTTTGAGCAAACAAAAGGAGTCATTGACACATACTGTCAATGACTCCTTGGATAATCTTTGTAACAGATGAAAAGTTCCTATTTATGATAGAAAACAGAAAATCCTTGCGCGAGAAAATGACTGTACGCCAAATAAATTGTCAATTTTTTGACAAATGCAACAACAAGAATTTTCTTGACGTACAAACATTTAGCTCACTCCTTTCTTACTTTTCACAAGTAATAATATAGAATTACTTACTTAAAGTCAATAAAAAAATTAAAATTTTTGCTTGCAACTTTGCCCAACAAACTATATAACAATTAATGGAAAGTAAAATTTCTCACATCATTTAAGAACTACTCCTCGGAATGGAGTAGTTCTTTTTCTTTTCCAATGAAAAAACAGGTTGAGATTCAACCTGCTTCTTATTTTTATTAGCGATGTTTAACTACATGGATGCCATAAACAACTAGGTAAATCACTACCTCAATCGTTGCAATAAAGAATGTGACAGGCCAATTAGTAATAAAGCCTAAATATAGACCTGCCCAGACACCTACTAGAGCGAAGAAGACTGACCAGGCAATCATTGCTGGAATCGTTCGGCCGATATGACGGGCAGTTGAAGATGGCAATGTTAGCAAGATAAATACTAGCAATGAACCAACAATTTGTGCACCAATAGCAACTGACATAGCTAAAGAAATGAGGAAAACAATTCCTACGAAGCCAGTATGCACGCCGTGCGCAATAGCACCGATATGGTCAAATGAATCGAAATTCAAGTTTCTTTGAACCA
Source organism: Lactobacillus helveticus (assembly GCF_046109915.1). NCBI lineage: Bacteria > Bacillati > Bacillota > Bacilli > Lactobacillales > Lactobacillaceae > Lactobacillus > Lactobacillus helveticus. The sequence goes on from NZ_CP151471.1 coordinate 1,396,624, forward strand.
GCAAGATCATCAGCAAAACAATGACTGATAAAACAACCAGTTGGATCACGCCTTGTTTGTCTACACCGATGATACTACCGAACAAAATATTCGTTGCATAGCGGCTATTAGACCCTGAGATGGCAAGAAATAAAACACCTAGTCCAATGAACAATGCAGAAATTGCACTAATTGAAGACTCTTTTTGATCACTGTGCAAGGACAATTCACCAACACCAATTGAACCTAATAGCGTAAAGAGCAACATCCCCCATAACGGTGCAATACCGATGAACACGGCAAAGGCTGCTCCCGCAAAACCGATTTCTGACAAGGTATGTGCTAAAAAGGCATAGCTGCGTGCTACAACGTAGACTCCGACAATCCCACAGGTAATCGCAATAAATGTACTTGCTAAGAAGGCATAACGCATAAATTCATATTGAAACATTATTCGAAATCCTCCTTAAACTCACTCATCTTTCCCTGTCTGATTGAACCCTTATTAAGATAGAGATAATCAGTCATATATTTTTTAGCTAATGGAATATCATGAGTGACGAACAAAACCGTAATCTTGTGTTCCTGATTAAGGTGTTTGATCAGCCCCATCAATTCTTCCTTAGCTGCCGGATCAAGGCTCGCTGTGGCTTCATCCAGAATAATCATATTAGGATTATCCAGCAATGCTTGTGCCAAATATGCACGCTGCTTTTGCCCTCCTGAAGCTTCACCCATTCGAGTATCCTCAATTGGATCTAAGTGAGTTTCAACCAATTGATGATCGATCTGATCCTTCACCTTTTTGGTTTTAAAAAGTGGTGCATTCAAACCAACAAACGCACGAATTGAAAGTGGATATTCTGAATCAATATTTCTAAATTGTGGCACATATCCTAGCTTAACATCTGATGAAAAATTATAGCTACCATCAGTTGGTGTAAGCATCCCCATCAAAATCTTAATTAAGGTTGTCTTTCCTGTCCCATTTGGCCCCAGTAGAGCAGTCATCGATCCTTTTTCAAGATGAAAATTTATATCTTGAAAAACGGTCTTGGTATCAAATCTCATCGAAAGATCATTCACATCTAAAATCAATTTAGCATCCCCTTTACTTGCTAAATTCTATCTATTTTTTGCTAATATTAGCTAAATTTTGGTAATTTTCTCTCATCCAATCTAAGTAAGTCATATGATTTGGAATTGTTTCGCACACATTGAGCACTGGTACACCGTTTTCCTTAGCAAGCTTAACGAAAGTCTTCACAGTTGAACTACTTGCTTGAGTGTTATTAACAAAGAATGCGATCTTCTTGTCCTTAATTTCATTAGTCATCTTGTTGATGGTCTTAGGACTTGGATCAGTACCATTTTCGATAGCTTCTTCAAATTCCTTGTCACCAATCTTGTAACCTGCCTCTTCTAAACCATAATCAAAAACAGGTTCACTAACAAAGACGGGCTTATTGTTCTTCTTATCAGCTGACTTGGCAATTTGCTTAACCTTAGCAATCTTAGCTAAGTACTTGTCACCATTTTCCTTAAAGTAAGCTGCGTGCTTTTTGTCTAACTTAGATAAACGCTTAACTAAGTAGTTAACATACTTGGTTGGCATATCTAAATCATACCAGATATGAGGGTTGTCGACCTTCTTGAGCCCCATTAAGTCTTCACCTACTAAGACAGGCTTCTTGCTTACTGAGCTAGCTAACTTGTTCATCCAGCTATCGTAGCCTAAGCCATTGGCAACAATAATATTGGCATTAGTTAACTTCTTAGCATCGGCAGTAGTTGGTTCAAAATCGTGCGGATCGGTTGCACTATTTTTAATAATTGCTTGAACACTGCCGTACTTACCTGCAACGTTCTTGGCAATATCTGCATAAACATTAGTCGTAGTGACAATAGAAACTTTATCTGACTTAGTTTTAGCTTGGTCTTTATTTGAGCACGCAGAAGCTAGAAGCATAATCATGCCCATTAATCCCATAATAAAAAGTGACTTAGTAATTCTAGATTTAATTTTTTTCAATATATGTTTCTCCATACAAAAAAAGCATTTAAATCAGAAAATTATTCAGCAATTCTTTTCTGACTTAAAGTTAGAATAAGCTAGTTTGATAATCGTGTCAATATTTTTAAGCGTACACAAATAGCACCAGAGTCGCTTAGACCTGATGCTATCAATAAAAACTTATAAATTATAAGAAATACTTAAAATGTAAAATTTGCTGAATTTTATTTAAATGCTTTTGTTCTAGAATGACATCATTATATAAACATATTTTTATATGCTTGTCAAACTCAAACTATTCTTGTAAGTGTCAATATTTTTGCGGTAGGCTATTAGCCATTAGTCTGACCTTAATTTCTTAAATATTTATTTGATTTATTTTTCTGCTAAAATCGTTTAAATAGCTATGTCCTGCTGTTAAGCTTTCAATGGCGCCGTGATGAATGCCCAGATGAGCTTCATGCGTCTTTCTTAGGCTGGCACGAACTGCATCTTTCAATTCTTCCTGATCACCAATATCGAGCTGTCCACCTGCAAATTCACTGCTAAGCCAGTATTCCAGCTCTTTGTTTTTAATGCAAGTCAGTACACGCAGAATTCCTTCGGCACCATCTTCTGACCAGTATTTTCCTTGCCCTTTGACGCGATAAGTATATTTACGGTGATTGCTTTCACAGCAGCCAATTGCCTTAATTACGGACAAATGACGCATTTTGAATGGCTTAATATCCACCCAGCGACGATGAAGATAGCTGCGCAGGCGCCTTAAATTCTCATGATTTTCTGGCGTATTCAGCTCATCAATCAGATTGCTTTCAATCGTGTCTAAAATCACGTCAGTCAAGTGACGGTCATATTTAAACTCAACTGCACTGATCAATTTGCCTTGCATGGCCGGCATGAAGCTTAGACGATCTTTAATCTTTTTGTTCAAGTGAAAGACATCCAAGAAGTGTTCGTGCTGCCGGCAATAGCCAACTATTTCATCAAAGTCTTTCTTGGCATAGCCAGCACCGCCATCGGCATTACTGATGATTAAAGTATCGCTTAAGTCATAGGTATTGGCTAAATAAGCTTTAATTTCTTGCAAAGCATCCAAGCGGCTTAAAGAAACAAACTCTTTGGCCTGTACTCTCTTTCTGCGCGTCTTGCTTAAATTAATAATATCCTCGCAGACTTGATAGCGATGAAATTCCAGTCGCTTCTTGGTGCCCTTGATCACAACGCCATCGCCTTCAAGATAAAGCACTGGCACCTTTTTCTTTTGAGCAATACCATCGTATCTTTCCTCAGACTGCTGCTGTGCTTTAATCTGTTTGCCTGCTTGCACAATCAGCTTGCCAACTTGACTATGGCTAATATTGAAACAGGAGAGAGTATTAACAGCTAAAGCAGTATTGCGGTAAGTTGCCACGGCGCTAACCTGCAAAATATCCTTCACTGCCAAAACACTGTAACGCTTATATTTGTCATAGCCCATCAGCTTATCCAGTGGATATTTAGCCTTTTTGCCAGGACAAGCATATCTTCTGCGCCAATAGCTGATTTCACCAAAGGCAGTCACAACTGAACGCTTATTTTTCTTCTCGATCTGATAGCCTTGCTTTTTAGTCTCTTCAACTAGACCAGCATCAACTTCTTCTAGTGCTGCTGTCATCAATTCTCTAATCAGATCAAAGAAATAGCACATTAATGCCTTTTCACGGGCAATAACATTATTTTCAGACTTAATAATTTTTACGATATCAGCTATAATAGATTCCATAAAAGACCAGCTTCTAATGTGTTTTTTTCGTTAACATCAGACTACTGGTCTTTTTGTTTGAGCTCAAGTCCAATTTCAAAGGATTTGAGCTTTTTTAATTAATTATTCAACTTACCGCAAAAAATTATACACTTAGCTATTCTTTGACGTGCTGACGTAAAACATCCAAGATTTTAATAATATGGTTATCAGCTAAACTATAGTATTTTTCTTGCTTAACCCGTTCACTTTTAACCAGCTTAGCTTCCTCTAAGATTCTAAGATGACGTGAAATAGCTGGCTGGCTAACATCGAATTGTTTAACTAAATTATTTACGCTGCTTTTTTGATGATCATTTAAATAATAAAGAATTTGAATACGGATTGGATGATTGAGAGCCCTAGTGATCCGGATAATTTGATCATTCAACTTTTTCACCTACTTACTAGTTTTAGCTTATTTTATCCCTTTAATTTTCTCAAAAAAAAAAAGCGCTACCCGAAGGTAGCGCAAAACATAACGGCTCTATAATTTTTCCTGTTGATGACTTATCTATATGATAAGCTGTTAACAGGATTTTTTATTGCATAAAAAAGGAGGACATAGTCCCCTGTAATAAAAAATCTATCCTACTAAACATTTTATAAATAAAGGTGTGTTTCTATGTCCTCTTTTAATAATTGTATTAAATTTGATCTTGATATTAAAGAAAAAAATATTGTTTTCAAAGACTATTTCTACAAAATGGTCCAGATGAAAAAGCACAAAATCTATGAAGCTGAATTGCTTCAACCTGCTTGTCCTTTCTGCGGCTCCCTAGATCTCTTACACAATGGCCATTTGATTACCAACATTCACTATTTAACAGCTAATGCAAGTTTACCGGTCATTATCAGATTGGCTAAGCAACGAGTTAAATGTCGCGCTTGTGAGCGCTGGTCTATGGCTCAGTCTGAATTGGTAAATAAATACTGTTCTATTTCTAATGCCTCTAAGCTAAAAATTTTGTCTGCGTTAACTGAAGATCGTTCGATGACCAGCATTGTCAGCGAAAACAATGTTTCTGTCAACACTGTTCAAAGAGTTTTAGGCAGCTGCTCTCACCGTTTCCTTGACAGCTATGAGTATCTGCCAGCTCATTTGGCTTTCGATGAATTCAAAGGCGTTGATCGTCAGCTGCACTTTATCTGCTTAGACGGCGATAGTCATCAAGTCGTGCAGATTCTTAGAACTCGCTACAAGAAGACGCTGCTTAAGTATTTTGGTCGTTTCTCGCCCCAAGCTAGAGCTAACGTTAAGACGGTCACGATGGATCTTAATTTTTACTATCAAGATATCGTCAGAGCTTGTTTTCCTAACTCTCAGATTGTCATCGATCGTTTTCATATGATTCAAATGCTTACGCGTTCTTTCAACTCACTAAGAGTCCAAGTCATGAAGACCTTTGATAAAAGATCCAGACAGTATCAGCTGCTCAAATCTCCCTGGAAATTATACTTGAAGAAGTTTGATGAGCTTGAAAAAGTTCATCCTCGCTACAACTGGCATTACAAAGACTGCTTAACTCAAGCACAAGTAGTTACAGAAGGCATTAACACCAGCACTGCTTTAGAGAATTCATATAACCTGATGCAAAGCTTTATTCAAGCCGTTGAAACTGGCAATACGCATGAGCTCAAATCGTTAATCAACTGCCAAGATCAAATTGGAACTTTAATGCACAAAACACTATTAACCTTTAAGCATAATCTAACAGCTGTGCTTAACGGAGCAGCCCTGCCTTATTCTAACGGCTGCCTTGAAGGGTTCAACCGCAAGATCAAACAAATTGAACGAACAGCTTTTGGCTATTCCAATTTTACCAATCTCTTAACCAGAATTCGTTTGGAAGAAGATCTGTACAAAGAAAAAGAACCAAACAGCCTTTTAATGGTTGCCTGATTCTATTCATTTACTCATTATCAACAGGATTTGACAAAGAGCCAACATAACAGAGTATCTTGATTTAAGTAGAGATCATCAAGATATTTATATTATAATACGTTTTTTACATAATGGAGCATTTTTTGATTAATAACTTAAATTATTTTACTCAATTACGCTTTTTTATTCGTTAGGATCGTCTTTAACGTTCTTCTTCCAGAAACTCATAACCAAACCAGCTACAACAGAACCGATAATAGTTGCAAAGAAGTAGAACAAAATGTGACTTGGTCCACCAATATTACCAGCAAGTGGTGATACCCAAAGACCACCGTGAGGAGCTGGAACACCAACGTGCCATAAACCAACTAACGCACCACCGACAGCTGAACCAATGATACATGAAGGAATTACACGACCTGGGTCAGCAGCTGCAAATGGAATAGCACCTTCAGTAATGAATGAGAATCCTAATACCCAGTTTGAAACACCTGCACGACGTTCTTCCAAAGTGTACTTATTCTTGAAGAATGTAGTACCGATAGCTGTAGCAAATGGAGGAACCATACCACCAACCATAACGGCAGCCATCAAAATAGCAGCAGTAGCTGAGTGTGGATCATTAGCAAAGGCACCTGAAGCAAATACGTAAGCAGCCTTGTTGAAAGGACCACCCATATCGATTGACATCATACCTGCCAAGATAGTGGTAAGAAGTACCAAGTTACCAGTACCCATACCGTTCAAGAAGTGGGTAATAGCAAAGTTAATACCACTAAAGATTGGGTTAATGATGTAGAACATAATAGCTGCAATTAACAGCAAGCCCAAGATTGGGTAGAACAGCATTGGCTTCATACCTTCAACTGAGTGAGGTAATTTAGCAAATAGCTTCTTCAAGCCAACCATTAAGTAACCTGCAATGAAACCAGCAGCGATACCACCTAAGAATCCAGCTGGTGAAGTTGCGTGTGCTTGAACGTTAACTTGGAATTGACCGTTAACAATCGCAGCCATGTAACCACCAACGAAACCTGGCATAAGGGCTGGTAAATCACCGATTGATTCGGCAATGTAAGCAGCAAGAACTGGAACCATGAAGGCAAAGGCCAAGTTACCGGCATTGTTTAAGAATACGAATGCTGGTGTCTTAGGACCACCCATGTAGTTTTCTACGATGAATGATACGGCCATTAAGATACCACCACCAATAACGAATGGAAGCATGTGGCTGATACCGTTCATCAAGTTCTTGTAAATGCCTGCCCATAAGCCTGGCTTTTCAGTGCTTGATGATTCAGCTGATTTATCAGCTGCACTTGCGTGGTAAACATCTGCCTTGTCATCCATAATGTCATCGATTAATTCGCCTGGCTTGTTGATACCATCAACAACTGGACGGTTAACTAAGTGCTTGCCGTCAAAACGTGGCATATCAACCTTCTTGTCAGAAGCGATAATAACCCCCTTAGCGCGCTTAATTTCATCAGGGGTTAACTTATCCTTAACACCTTCAGAACCGTTAGTTTCGATTCTAACTTCGATACCGCGCTTCTTACCTTCCTTGATCAAGGCTTCTTGAGCCATGTAAGTGTGGGCAATACCGTTGATACATGCAGTAACACCAACAATTAAAGGCTTGTTGTCATCATCTGAACTACCTTGAGCCTTAGCAGCTTCTTTAGCCTTTTTAGCTTCAGCAGCTTTCTTGTCTTCTTCGTCCTTCTTAGTTTCAGCCTTTTCAAAAAGGTCGATAACTTCTTCTGGAGTCTTAGCAGCCTTAAGTTTTTCAACTAATTCTGGATCAATTAATAAACCAGAAAGCTTAGCTAAAGCTTGAAGGTGAGTATTATCAGCACCAGCTGGTGCTGTAATCATGAAGAATAAGTGAACTGGTTGACCATCAAGTGAGTTGTAGTCAATGCCTTCCTTACTCTTAGCAAACAATACACGAGCCTTGTTAATTGACTTGTTACGTGCGTGAGGCATTGCGATTCCTCCACCAATACCGGTAGTAGATTCATTTTCACGGTCCCAGATAAACTTGATAAATGCATCTTCATCATTAACGATGCCGGTTGCAACTTCAAGGTCAGCCATTTCCTTAATGGCATCTTCTTTATTCTTAGCCTTGAGTTCCATAATCATGGACTCAGGACTTAATATGTCCTTAATTCTCATATATCTTTATCTTTCTCCCTTATAAATTAAGAAATTTGTTCAACCTTAATTTGTGGTAATACTGCATCGATTTGACTCTTTACAGCAATATCCTTGGTAAATGCAGTAGCAGCACCACAAGCCATACCAATTCTGAAGCCTTCCTTAGGATCTTGGGTCTTGTAGTAAGTACCAACGAAACCAGCGATCATTGAGTCACCAGCACCAACTGAGTTAACAGCAGTACCAACAGCACCCTTAGCGTGGTATACGTGATCCTTGGTCAAAAGGAAACCACCTTCACCAGCCATTGAAACCATTACGTTTTGTGCACCCATATCAAGCAACTTTTGTGCATATTCAAGCATAACGTCGCTAGAATCAAAGGTTACGCCAAAGAGGTCAGCCAATTCATGGTGGTTAGGCTTAATTACTAATGGCTTGTATTCCAAAGTATCAAGAAGAGCTTGACCAGTAGTATCAACTACGAATTCTGCACCAGCTTCCTTAATAGTTGGAAGAAGTGATTGATAGAAATCAGTTGGCAAGCTTGGAGTAAGTGAACCACTCATGACAACAATGTCGCCCTTCTTCAAGTCGTTCAAACGATCCTTGAAAGCAGTGATTTCTTGGTCAGTAATATTAGGACCAGCTGCGTTAATTTCAGTTTCCTTTTCTGCGTGAATCTTAACGTTCACACGAGTGTTGTCTAAAATAGTAACAAAGTCGCTTTCAATTCTCTTTTGGTTCAATTGACGAACCAATTCCTTGCCAGTGAAGCCACCAACAAAGCCCCAAGCAGTGTTATCAACACTTAATTGGTTAAGAATTTGAGAAACGTTAATTCCTTTCCCACCTGCTAAAAATGCATCATTATTAGTTCTGTTAACTTCCCCGCGGTTAACTTTTTCTAATTGAAGAACATAGTCAAGCGCTGGGTTAACAGTTACTGTATAGATCATTATTTTGCCTCCTCTAGGTTGATATCGGCAGGTAATGCCGCTTTTTGACTGGTTTTAAGTTGATCTGTTACCACGTAAACGTCCTTAGTGTTGGCGAAAACCGCAAAGTTGCGTTCACCAATCTTGGATGAATCAGCTAAAACATAAGCATGTCTAGCCTGTTTGATTTCGGCAGCCTTAATTGCAGCTTCTTCGGGATCTGGCGTTGTAAGATTACCATTTTTTTCGATTCCGTTGGCTCCAACAAAGCTAACTGAAAAATTCATCCCTCTAATTTGAGCAAGTGCGGTTTGACCAATCACCGCATGAGTGTCGTCTTTGACCTCGCCACCAATTAAAATGGTCTTGATGCCGTGATTCAAGCTGCATAACGCCGTTTCAACGCCATTAGTAATGATCTTCACCTTAGGAATATCGGCCAAAAATGGAACTAATTCATATGTGGTCGTTCCCGCATCGATAAAGACATTATCACCAGGTTGAACGAAGTTGCGAGCTGCATATTTAGCAATCGCGATCTTAACGTCGTGATTCAAATTAAAGCGGACGTTTTGGGAAACATCACGAGAGAAATTCTTTACTGATTGAGCACCGCCATGCACGCGCTTAAGCATACCGTTCTTCTCCATCTGAATAAGATCTCGACGGATAGTAGATTCGGATGTATCAGTTAAGTCGCATAACTCACTAACGCGGCACACTTCGTGCCGATTAACGTAGTTTTCAATTAAGCTTTGGCGTTCCTGTGTCAGCATTCTTTTTTTCACCTCGATCATTATTGTATCCGCTTTTTCTTTCAAAATCAATCATATTTATTCAAGAATAATCATTTTTAGTAATTTTTCTTCAATAAAATTCATTTTTATGCAGTTTTTACGCAAAAAACAGATCATGCGTGTTTACATGATCTGTTTTCTTAGTCACTCATAATTATTCTTAGTCATTTTACCCTATTTGACGAAGAATCCGCAAAAATGACGAAGAAAAACCAACAAGATTATTTCTTGCTGGTTTGATGAATATTTGAAAACTTATTCCTTTGGAATCCAATATAAAGTAACACAAAAGTATGACGTATGTGATTAAGAAATCTATTATTTTTGACATTAATTCTTCCCTTTACCAATTTTAAACGGTAACTGCCCAGTTAAAACAAATTGGCTATACAACATTTTAACCGCATCATCTATGGCTAAATTATTTTCTTTTAGAATTGCTTTTGCCGTATTAACGATGTCCTTGTCCAATTGAATATTAATCGTTTCTTTCTTCATTCAGCCACTCTTTCAACTGTTGTAAATTCTTTAACTCAGGAATATTTCCCCAGCTCGTTGTTAATGCACTTAATTTAGCAGCCAATATTGCTTTTTCCTCTTCTTCATTAGTAAGCTTGCTAAAAGGTAATTTTTTATTATTAGCTATATTAGTCAAAAGACCTATTAAAAAATCACTTTGATCTAATCCTAGCATTTCTAATTTTCTTGGACATCCTTAGCTAAATCTTCATCAACGGAAATGCTTAGTTGTGTTTTTTGCATCGAAGTTTGATCTTTGTAATCCATAATCTATCACCCATTAATTAAGCAAACCGCGCTTAAAGTTTTGACATGGACCTAAATCATCGGTTTGTAAAATCAATTTTGGATAGATACGTCTGATCCACATGAACTACACCGGCACTGAAGTGCCGGGTTTCTGGGAACACTGAGTAGTGTTTAGGATCTTACATTGAACTAGTCAAATACCTAACTCACAGAACTCAGCTTGTTACCATGGCCAGTCCCTGACCACTTAGCTTTTTACTTTCTTTATGCAAGATATTAACTGCCGCATTAATATCTCGGTCATGCTTGGTTTGACACTTAGAACAAGTCCATTCACGAATCTCTAATGGCTTAGCGCCACTGTTATAGCCACATTTTGAACAAATTCTGGAAGTGTTCTTGGGATCAACTGCAATTAGTTTCTTGCCATACCATTCGCATTTGTATTCTAGCATTTGTCTAAACATTCGCCATGAAGCATTGGCAATTGACTTAGCAAAATGATGATTTTTCTGAAGATTCTTGGTTTTCAAATCTTCAATCGCAATTACATCATATTGCTTAACTAAATGCGTAGTTAGTTTATGCAGATAATCTCTGCGCTGATTAGCTATTTTTGCTTGGTATCTGGCTTTTGACTTTTGCGCTTTTTGCCAATTAGCAAAGCTTTCTAAGCTTCTAGGACAAAGCACCTTTTTATTACTGTCTTGCAAAACTAATAATTTAGCTAAATGTCTGCGACGAGCATATTTTCTTTGCCAGACTTTGGCTTTCTTTTCAAAATAAGAACTGTCAAAACTAGGATATTTTAGCCCATTAGACAGAATTGCTAAATCAGCCACGCCACCATCAATCCCAACCTGTTTGCCAGTTAAGCTGTACTTCTCTGGTTCAGGTATTTCAGCTTGTAGAGACAAATAATACTTGCCCGTTGGTTCAAGTACGACCGTATAACGCTTAATCTTAGTGTTTTGCAAAACTCCATTCTTGCTGGTTTTGACATAGCCTAATTTAGGAATCTTCAAGTACCTTTTACCTGCAGTTTTTATGATTGACTTGCCTGTATAAGACTTTTTCAGATACTTGCGTGAATGAAAACGAGGCTTGCCAATTTGACCAGTTTTATCTTGAAAGAAGTTCTTCCAAGATTGAGTTAGAAATTCATTAACTACCTGCAAGCTTGAAGAATCGCTGGTTTTCAAAAAAGGATATTCTTTTTTTAGCGGCTTAAGCAGATAATTCAGCTTGAACTTGCCTAAAAAAGGCAAAGCTTTATTATTCTGATAGCGCTCATTCATCATGGCCAGCATTTGATTCCAAACAAAACGATCATTGCCAAACATCTGCTCAAACTGGTTTTGTTGTGTTCTATTAGGATAGAGTCTTAATTTGATCCCTTTTAGCACATTTGTTCCCTCCTTTCTTTTTAAGATTATATCAAACATATGTTTAAGAAAGAAGGGGGGAACAAGCAAAAAAACTAAAAAAGGCCGGATTCATCACGGGATTGAAATCCCGTGTTTTCTCCGGCAATTAATCAATAAAGGAAATCACTATTGCTAACAAAGCAACCACAGCTGAAAATACTTCGTTTTAATCAACTTTAAATTCCAGCTAAATCTAAAATTCCACGCCCTGGCAATAAAGAATGTCAAAATAAAGCATGCAATTGCATCTACCACGCCTGAATGCAAAATTAGTTTAACTTCATTGGTAGTCCCTAAAAAACGATTAACATTGTAAATATCATTCACATACAAGAGGAAGACCATGAATAAACGCATGAACCAATTTTTTACTACTGGGAAGTTAACTACAACTACTGGAATATCAACCACTAGAAATAGCAATAATCCAACAATTGAACTAACAAGAACCAGCGATTTATTCGTTAAATTAATAGTAGAAACAGCCGTGTAAATCAAGAAATTAAATATCAAAATCAGTGTCAAATTGCTAAGCCATTGACTAACATGCTTGACTGTATGATTATTTTTGCCCCAAATTTGCAAAGCAAAAATAATTGCTAAAACTGCGAGCGTAATCCAACATACTCTTGACCAGTAAAGCTGCGGAATGTTTTCGACTATTATTCCGACACCTATTGAGATCACCATGCCGATAATTAATTCAATGCTTAAAACTTTGTTCCATATTCTCATGGTCATTGCGTTCATCCCCTTTCATGAGATTATATAAAAACGACAGCTTCACATGTAAAGAAGGACCGATTTTGAAGAAAAAGTAGACTGATTTGGTATCAAAAAAGCTCCAACTAGTTCATGAAATACACTAGTTGAAGCCTTATAATATTCAACTTTAACATTTTTCCATCTTGAATTTTACAATTTTTCCACCCACAAAAAATAGCCACCGAATTTAATCGATGGCTACAAATTCATTTCTATTTTTCTACATATTCACCGTCGCAATAATCAAAGACAACTTCGCGATCAGCTAACTTAACTATAATCTGTTGATATTCATGTGCATAACCATGATGTGCCAACTTAATTTTCACATGGCCGTCAGCAACTTCCACATCGTATAAGTTGTATTCGCCATTTTGGTAATTGAAGTCCAGACCATTATCTTGATAATGAGTGTACTTGACCTTGTCACCAAAGACTCTGAAGGTCATGGTCTTATCTGGCTCATCAGAAATGTGACTAACTTCCTTGCCCCATGGCAAAATAGCATTCTTTCTAATGAACAATGGTAATTTATCAATTGGAGCATCAGCCAGGATCGTATTCTTGCCGCTATATTCAACGCCATTCCAGAAGTCGATCCATTCACCTTCTGGTAAGTAAACAGCACGCTCCGTTTGACCTTCTTGAACAACTGGAGCTGTCAAAATGTCTTCGCCCACCATGTATTCGTCATTCATGTTATACACATGTGGATCATTTTCATAATTCAAGACAAGTGGACGTATGATTGGCAAACCAGTTTTACTTTCACGATAAAATTCATCGTACAAGTATGGCACGAAGCGGTAACGCAACTTCAAGTATTTACGATAGATTGATAATGTTGGTTCACCAAATACCCATGGCTCTTGTGAACGAGTTCCTAGAGCCGCGTGGTTTCTGTAAAGTGGACTAAACAAAGCTCCTTCAATCCAACGAGTCAAAAGTTCAGGAGTAGTATCAGCGCCAAAACCACCAATATCAGTACCAGCAAAACTAAATCCACTCATCCCTAAGTTGCATAATTGCGGAATCATCATTTGTACATGTGTCCACAAACTTTGGTTATCACCAGTCCAGACTGTGGAAAACTTTTGTGTTCCAGCATATGCGGCACGGGTAATTACAAATGGACGCTTGCCTGAATACTTCTTAAGTCCCTCATAAGTTGCCTTAGCCATGTTATGACCATAGACGCTGTGCATCTTCTTATGAGTCGTCTTTTCATCTTCGTTATGGAAGACAACATCTTCTGGAACTTCGCCTCTAAATGAAGCTGGTTCGTTCATATCGTCCCAAATACCTGAAACGCCTAAGTCAACCAAGTACTTGCAGTTCTTAGCCCACCATTCGCGCACTTGTTTGCGACCAAAGTCTGGGAAGACGGCATCCCCTGGCCAAACTTCATTCACATAAACCGTACCATCTGGTGCCTTAACGAAGTAGCCTTTCTCAAGACCCTCTTGGTAGATCTTGTAGTCGTCATCCTTCTTTACACCAGGATCAATGATTGTAATAATTCTGAAGCCGAGCTTGCGCATCTTTTTAATAAAATCTTCTGGAGCTTCATAAGTATCTTTTCTCCAAGTGAAGACACGGTAGCCATCCATGTAGTCGATATCAAGATGCAAAACATCACATGGTAAATCATATTTACGCAAGTTTTCTGCGATCTTTTCTACTTGCTTCTGACTGACACTATAGCCCCAACGTGATTGTTGGTAACCTAATGTCCACTTTTGTGGCATTGGTACACGACCAGTCAAATAAGTATAGTTGGTAATAACTTCCTTAAGTGAATCACCACCAATGATGTAGTAGTCAACATTACCATCAACTGCTGAGTAGTAATAGTAATTGTTGCTTTCTTTACCTAGATCAATGTGGTTCCGGTAAGTATTATCAAAGAAGATACCGTAAGGATGCCCATTCTTAATACCAAGCAAAATTGGAATTGACTTATAAAGTCGAGTAAAACTTTCTACTTGTGGGTCAGGATTATCTGTGTTCCAGTTGTCATAAGCATAATGACGTTTGTTTAAGAAACCAGTCTTATCACCCAGGCCATAAAATTGTTCATCGCTTGCTAAAGTCTTGATAATTTCATAATAGTTTTCGTCATGCATGCCAAGCAATTTCTTAACATCGTGACCTTCTGATTCAGCAAGCTTCAAGTGCTCCTTATCCATCTGACGATCGATTGGCGTTCTAGTGCCGCGATAATCCATGATTAATGGATCGCCCTTTTCATCGTAGACATCGATCTTTTCGTCATCGTATGCCTTGACGATTAGCTTTTCAGTCGTTATTTCGGTATGATCGCCTTTGTCTTCAATATCAAAGTCAGTCTTGATTTTCTTATCGCCTTCAATAGCATAAGAATTGCTGGCGTTGCCGCGATCTTGAAACACACGAATAATCTCTGGAGTTAAGATTGTTAGCTCTAGCGGTTGATCTTGATAATTTAAAATGATTTTTTGTCCATCTTTAGTAAAGTTAATTAATTTATTAGTCATAGGATTCCCCTATTCAAGCCTTCTTGTATTCGCTTTCAATTTTAACATAATAGTGCTGCAGATTAACTCAAAACAGGGAATCCGAAACTTTTTCCAGCAAAAAAACCGCCTTGCGGCGGCTTCGTTAATTGAAAATATCTGACATTTTAGTCGGAATATTATTATTTTTAACAAAATATTTTTTGAAAGTAGTAAGATCTTGGTCTTCTCGATCTCGGTGTACGTACATATCATGCACTGCCCAAAATGCAGTGATTGCTAAATTAACACCTAAAACAATCAACAAACCAATCAAAATATATAGTAAGTACATCATCATACGTACACCTCCTAAATCGTTACATGCCCCAGCGTGATATCTTCAATAAAATATCTCACAAAGGCATCTCCAAAGCTCATGCCTTGTCCATTGTAGACATGCCATTCTTCACGCTTTGCTCCACTTGTTCTAGCCATACTGACTAAAAAACAAACGGCTAAATAACCTAAAACTATAATTGCACTTATTGTAATGACCATGTCTACACGTCTTTCCGTATCTGTACTACTTAACTAATACACTAATATATATTGATGGATTTGTCAATATATAATTCAAAATTTCACTAACGGATTTTACTTGTCATGCCTCCTGCCGATATATAAAAAGCCATAAATCGCTGGCCCTATTACGATTGCACCGGCAACAGAAACAACTAGCACTATAGTAAAACGTGGCATGGCGAAAAAGTCTGCACTGAAGCCTTTACTAGCCCAGGCTCCTACAAATACTATTGCCCAGGCAATCAGCATTGAGATAAATAACTTTAAAGCTGAAAATTCATTTTTATTTTTCATCTTTTTCACCTTCATCATCTGGCACATACTTGAGCAGATCACCGGGTTGGCAATCTAATGCCTCACAAATTTTGCTAAGCGTATCAAAACGAACACCATGTGCCTTACCTGTTTTCAAAATAGATAAATTGGCTGGTGTAATACCGATTGCCTTAGCCAAATCTTTTGATTTCATCTTTCTTTTTAACAACATAAAATCAACGGTTACTTCAATCATATTTTTAGCCTCATCATATATCTTTATACTATTATTGTATTGCAATGATTAAATGCTGTAAAAATATAATTTAGTATTAATACGCAAAAAATAGCTATCAAACTAATCTAGTCTGATAGCTAATTTTTTTATATTTAATTTTTGTTTTATCTTCTACCAATATCAGAAAAGGCTAAGCCCAAAGTTGCACCGCCAAGTGCTCCCGCTTGATGAGAAACAGGACGAGCACCGTTTGCAATCTCATAGTGAAACTTAGTTACACCTTTAGATAGCTTACTCTGCCAGCTTAACGGATCAAGTCCTACACGAATCAAGTTGCAAACATAGTTAGCTGATTCGCCAGTTTCGAGTTGATGCTTAGCATTGAGCAAAACTTTGCGTTCTTCTGGCTTAGTATTTTCGTCTACTAATAAGTTCAGTAATATTATTCAAAAGCCAAATCTTCAAGTCATTTTTATCTTCTTGATACATTTTGAGACCTTCTTTGATTTTTTTGCTCTTATTATAGCCCTAAACAATCAAAATGAGTCTTCAAAATTAATTCTTTTTCCTTATGTTGATCACATTTGATCAGCGAAAAGCCAAATGACAAAAATAGTCGCAAATTATCTTCTTTATTTTCTTCAATGGCAGTAAAGTAGATCGCTTTCTTGTCTTTTAAAAATTCATTGATCAAGGCAGTTTTACCGATTCGGCGCCGACCGTAAATAACTACAAATTGAAATTTATTGATTAATTGTCAGAGAAAACACGGAATTTCAATCCCGTGATGAATCTGGCCTTTTTTAGTTTTTTGCTTGTTCCCCCCTTCTTTCTTAAACATATGTTTGATATAATCTTAAAAAGAAAGGAGGGAACAAATGTGCTAAAAGGGATCAAATTAAGACTCTATCCTAATAGAACACAACAAAACCAGCTTGAGCAGATGTTTGGCAATGATCGTTTTGTTTGGAATCAAATGCTGGCCATGATGAATGAGCGCTATCAGAATAATAAAGCTTTGCCTTTTTTAGGCAAGTTCAAGCTGAATTATCTGCTTAAGCCGCTTAAAAAAGAATATCCTTTTTTGAAAACCAGCGATTCTTCAAGCTTGCAGGTAGTTAATGAATTCCTAACTCAATCTTGGAAGAACTTCTTTCAAGATAAAACTGGTCAAATTGGCAAGCCTCGTTTTCATTCACGCAAGTATCTGAAAAAGTCTTATACAGGCAAGTCAATCATAAAAACTGCAGGTAAAAGATACTTGAAGATTCCTAAATTAGGCTATGTCAAAACCAGCAAGACTGGAGTTTTGCAAAACACTAAGATTAAGCGCTACACTGTTCTGCTTGAACCAACGGGCAAGTATTATTTGTCTCTACAAGCTGAAATACCTGAACCAGAGAAGTATAGCTTAACTGACAAACAGGTTGGAATTGATGTTGGCGTAGCTGATTTAGCGATCTGTCTAATGGGCTAAAATATCCTAGTTTTAATAGCTCTTATTTTGAAAAGAAAGCTAAAATTTGGCAGAAAAAGTATTCTCGACGTAGACATTTAGTTAAATTACTAGTTTTACAAAATAAGAATAAAAGGGTGCTTTGTCCTAGAAGTTTAGAAAGCTTTGCTAATTGGCAAAAAGCGCAAAAGTCAAAAGCCAAATGCCAAGCTAAAGCAGCTAATCAGCGCAGAGATTATCTGCATAAACTAACTACGCATTTAGTTAAGCAATATGATGTAATTGCGATTGAAGATTTGAAAACCAAGAATCTTCAGAAAAATCATCACTTAGCTAAGTCAATTGCCAATGCTTCATGGCGAATGTTTAGACAAATGCTAGAATACAAATGCGAATGGTATGGCAAGAAACTAATTGCAGTTGATCCCAAGAACACTTCCAGAATTTGTTCAAAATGTGGCTATAACAGTGGCGCTAAGCCATTAGAGATTCGTGAATGGATTTGCCCTAAGTGTCAAACCAAGCATGATCGAGATATTAATGCGGCAGTTAATATCCTGCATAAAGCAACGCCAACTGGTCAGGGACTGGCCATGGTAACAAGCTGAGTTCCGTGAGTTAGGTATTTGACTAGTTCAATGTAAGATCCTAAACACTACTCAGTGTTCCCAGAAACCCGGCACTTCAGTGCCGGTGTAGTTCATTCGTCTAATAATGTTGATATAAGCTGGCTAATTTTTTTTTCTTCCAACAAACTTCATTCTTAGCCTCCCTTTCATTTACAATATTACGATTTACAACATTATAATATTGTAAATTACGATATACAACATTACGATATTGTAAATTAAGCGAAAACAAAATACCGAACCAGCTTAATACTGATTCGGTATTTTTTACTTATACATATATTTCTTACATGCTTCTTCAGGATCCATCCCGTGACGAATCTTAAGCGCAACCTCAATTGACACGTCAGCAATAATTGATTGCGGATCAATCACGTTATAAGGATGATCTGGCGCCTTTTCTTGAGCTAAAGATAATTCAGTACAGCCAAGCAAAATAACGTTACAGCCATACTTATCATGCATTGTTTTCAGAATCTTGTGATACAAGTCATGATCAACAATGCCTTTTTCTTTAATATCAGAATAAATCAATTCATTGACCATCGGTTGAATCTCAGGACCACCTAATTCTACCGTTCTGCCAACCTTTTGAATTTCATCAGCATATAAATGATCATAAATTGACCCTTCTGTAGCAATTAAGCCAATCTTCTTTTCATCAGGATAATTATCAATAAAATTATGCACTGCAATCCGCATCATATGCAAAAATGGCTTATCGGTAAGTGCAGCCAAATCATCATAGAAATAGTGCGCAGTATTACATGGCATAACCAAAAAGTCTGTTCCTAGCTTATCCTGGCCTTCTACATCATCTTTTAAGTCATAAAAGAAGTTAGGCTTAGAATGATCCTTAATATAAGCAGTTCTATCAGGAACTTGAGCATCATTAACCAAAATATAGTTTAAATAATCTTGGTCTCGCGCAATTTTTACTCGATGGTTAATTAAACGAACATAACTTTCAGTGGCAATGGTTCCCATTCCACCAATAATACTAAAGAAATGTTTCATCTTATCTTCTACTTTCTAAAATGCTCTTTTTGACCTTCTAATTCATTGATCACTTCTTGAGCAACTACGATATCTGATGGGTATGGAGTATTCACACCGCGAATCTTTTGGAATGCATCTGCACCCTTACCGCAGATTAAAACTACATCATCTGGGCCAGCCATAGCAATCGCATCATGAATTGCCTTCTTACGGTCTAATTCAATCGTAACGTCACATTTAGAGTGATCGATACCCGAATCTATTTCCTCGGCAATACTCTTAGGATCTTCAAATCCTGGATCGTCAGTAGTTAAGAATGCCTTATCTGCATATGCACTCAAGCTTTCGCTAAAGCCTGGACGACGAGATACGCCTTTGTCCCCAGGTGCACCGACAACCACAATAATCTTAGGATTATTGAATTCACTTTGCATAAAGTTCATCAAAGCCATCATTGAAGCCTTATTGTGGGCATAATCAACTACAACCATACCGTGATTCTTAGTTCTTTCAGTCTGCATACGGCCTGGAATAGTTACATCACGAATACCCTTAGCACATTGATCATGGTTAAGACCAGCAAGGCCAGCACCAATAATTGCGGCAGTACCGTTGGATTCGTTAAAGTCACCAAGCATCTTCAAAGTATAGTCACCGTTGATTGGCAACTTACGTGCTTTATCACTAGCGCAGAATAGCTTGAAGCGAGTCTCCTTCATATCCAATTCTTGAGAAGCAAATCTAAAGTCAATTGGCACCTTTAAATCTGGATTTTCAAAATCTTCTCTAGCAAATAAGTAAATGCTATCAGGATTAGTAGTGGTGGTGGCTGCAGCGTAAACTTCATTGAAGTGAGCTGTTTCTGCATTGATAATACACTTACGTGAATTTACCAACAATTGCAACTTGCAGTGTAAGTAATCTGCAAAGTTAGGGTGTTCATTCGGTCCAATATGATCTGGACTAATATTCAAGAAGAAACCTAAATCATAAGTTAAACCAAAGACACGATTCTTCTTATATGCTTGACTTGAAACTTCCATTACCAAATGAGTCATTCCGTTATCAACAGCAGTACGCATATCACGGAACAAGTCCAAACTTTCTGGAGTAGTCAAACTAGACTTAAAGCTGTCTTCTGGCTTTGGTCCAATAACATCATTAACTGATGAAATTAAAGCAGTCTTGCCACCATTAGCTTGATCAAGCATCCCCTTCAAGAAGTATGCAGAAGTAGTCTTACCCTTAGTTCCAGTGAATGCTACGACATACAAATCATCTTGTGGGAAACGGAAGAATGCAGCTGAAAGTAGTGCCATTGCCTTTGACACATCACGCACGATCAAAGCGTGCATCCCTTTACCTTCTGGATAAGGTTGTTCAGCGACATAACAGATTGCCCCATTATCCTTAGCCATTGATAAATATGTTGGTCTAAAACCTGCACCCTTACAGAAGAATAAAGTATTAGTTTGGATATCACGTGAATCATATGACACGTATTCCATCTTGGTTGCAACAGTATCTTGTACTGCACTCGACTTAAGTAAATGATGCTCTTTTAAAATTAAAATACAGGTATTTAAAGAAATACTCATTAACTTTCTCCTCGTTGTATTAAAACATTTCAATCAAAATTATAACACAGCTAGCCCTTGCTGTTTGTCTTCTTAGGATTAAGTGGCAGACGAATAATAAAACTTGTCCAATTCTTATCCGATTCGCATCTGATAGTACCATGATGCAAATCGACCACACCCTTGGTGATAGAAAGCCCCAATCCTGTACCACCAGTTTTAGTATTGCGCGACGTTTCTACGCGGTAAAAACGGTCAAATATCTTTTTCAATGATTTCTTTGGAATAGGCTCACCATTATTTTCTACACGTAATTCAACTTCTCGCTTGTTTACTAGATTGGCTACCAATTTAATTTGCGTAGCACCAATGCCGTATTTAAAGGCATTAGAAATCAAATTGTTATAGACACTAACTAATTTTTCTGCATCTGCCCTGATAGTTAAATCTTTAGGACGAGCCTCAATTTTAATTTCTATGCCCTTTTTCTCCGCTTCCAGTTCGAATCCAGCGGCAACTTGTTCTAGCATTGAATAAATATGCAGACTAGTCAAATTCAACTTAGTGGACTTAAGCGTAGTATATTCAAATAAATCATTGGCCAGCGACTTCATTTGCTCCGCCTTGGTATAAGCAATATCGACATATTTTTGTTGATCTTCTGGCGAAGCCACTCCACTTTTCAACAATCCTAAATAACCAATAATTGAAGTTAACGGCGTTCTAATATCATGCGAAACGTTGGTAATCAGTTCATCTTTTGATTGCTCAATTGCACGTTCCTCATTGATGGAATGAACTGTACTATCAACCAATGAATTAATTGAATCAACCACTCGTTGCAAATCTGGGCGTACCCGGAAGTTAATGCGGTGATCAAAATGACCACTTGCGATATAGTGCAACTCCAAAATAACGTGGCGCAGCTGCATCTGATGGTAGCGTCTGATTAAGCGCCAGTATAAAACGACGATATCGCCAACACCCATCAAAATAATAAACGTATTTTGCCAAGACCAAAGATGATATCCACCTGCAAAGGTCATTGTCTTTTTTAAGAAATAAATGCCGTTGACCAAGCTTTCATCTTGCAAAATAGCCAGGTGAATCAAAATAATGATTGATAGATTTAACAAAAGCAGAAGGACAATCGTGACAATTCCTTCTGCAAACAATTCACTCTTCTCAGCGCCAGTCAACTTGACGCGTTCTTTTTTCATTAACTATGCCTCGACTTTATATCCTACGCCCCAAACAGTTTGAATAACGTCTTCACCGCCGGTAGCTTTTTGAATCTTATCACGCAAGTGGGAAACGTGAACCATTACAGTTTTAGCCGAAACGATAGATTCTTGTTGCCATACACGTTCAAAGATTTCATCTGCTGAAAATACTCGGTTAGGGTGACTAGCAAGAAGATATAAAATGCCGAATTCAAGAGCAGTTAATTGAATTGCCTTGCCATCAATAGTTTTAACTTCGTGTGAATCACGATTAATAACTAGTGGGCCTACCTCTAAAACATCAGGTTCATCATCTTTAACTCGTTTTTGACTACGACGAAGAAGTGAGCGAACTCTAGCCATTACTTCAAGTGGATTAAATGGCTTAGATACGTAGTCGTCAGCACCAGTGATTAACCCCTGGATCTTGTCCATATCACCAGTTTTGGCTGAAACAATAATAATTGGAATATCTGAATCTTTTCTAACTTCTTTAATTACTTCAATTCCTGACATATTTGGCATCATTATGTCCAAAATCATCAGAGCAATATCTGGTGTTGTGGTTAATTTAGTAATTGCTTCTTTACCGCTATATGCCGCAATTGGTTCATAACCTTCATTTTTCAGATAGATGCTTAATAATTCTACGATTTCCTTGTCATCATCAACAACTAAGATTTTCATAAAGAAAACCCCTCTCTTTATTTTGCTAATTGGTTATAGTCTATTTAAATTTATCTATTATAAGTGTAGCAGATCCTATGGTCTATATTTTACTATTTTTCTCTAAAAGGCTGAAAATTAAAGCTATTTTTTAGAAAAATGCAAAAAATAGAGCAACTTGTGCTCTATTTCGCTTTTATTGAATTTCTTTCTTACCAGTGTAGAGTTCGTAGTAATAACCCTTTTGCTTCAAGAGTTCTTCATGGTTACCAGATTCAATAATATGACCATGATCAAGAACCAAGATCAAATCAGAGTTAACAATAGTTGACAAACGGTGGGCAATAACGAAACTAGTTCGTCCAGCAAGCAAGTTGTCCATCCCCGCTTGAACCATCTTTTCGGTCTTGGTATCGATACTTGAAGTTGCTTCGTCCAAAATCATTACGGGCTCATCGGCAATCATCGCTCTAGCGATACTGAGCAGCTGCATTTGTCCTTGTGACAAGTCTCCGCCGTCTCCATCAATCACAGTATCATAACCATGATCAAGGTCGTGAATAAATTCATCAGCGTGTGATAATTTAGCTGCTTGGTAAACATCATCATCACTGGCTTCAGGATTACCGAAACGAATGTTGTCCATGATAGTACCAGTAAACAAGTGTGTTTCCTGCAAAACAATTGAAAGTGATCTACGCAAATCATCCTTCTTAATCTGCTTAATTGGGATACTATCATATGTAATTTTACCTGAATCAATATCGTAGAAACGGTTCAACATATTCGAGATAGTGGTCTTCCCAGCACCAGTTTCACCAACTAAGGCAACCTTCATGCCCGGCTTGGCATTGATTGAAATATCATGCAAGATTGGGTGTTCTGGAACATAACTAAAGTTAACATGATCAAAAATAATGTGTCCACGAACTGGCACTTTCTTAACAGAGCCATCTTTTTCAGGGACATTCCAATTCCACATGCTGCCAACTTCAGCGCCTCGTGAAATTGTAACATCGCCATTGTCAGCTTCTGAAGCTTGATCTTCCAAGTTAAAGATTCTTTCAGCACCGGCCACAGCCACTACAATTGAGTTCAACTGTTGTGAAATCTGGGCAATTGGCATACTAAATTGTTTTGATAATTGCAAGAATGAACCAATAGCACCAAGAGAAAGCGGAGCCCAAGCGTTAATAGCAACGGCACCACCAACAAAGGCAATTAAAACGTAAAGCAAGTTACCCATGTTACCCATAATTGGGAAAAGAATAGTGGCATAGGTGTTAGCCTTACCTGAGGCTTGACGCAATTCTTCGTTATATTTATCAAAACCAGCCTTAGATTCTGGTTCATGGCTAAAGACTTTAATAACCTTCAAACCATTAAGCATTTCTTCGTTATAACCATTAATTTGTCCCAACTTCTTCTGTTGAACTTGGAAGTAGTGACTTGATCTTAAGGTCAAGAAACGTACGATACCAAATGACATGGCAAAAATGATAAATGAGAAGACCGTCAATTGCCAACTAAGTGAGAACATCGCTACGACAACGAAGATCAAACTCAAAGCTGAGTTAGTAAATTGCGGAATTGACTGTGAAATCATCTGCATTAAGGTATCAATATCGTTAGTATAACGACTCATGATATCGCCAAATTCATTTTGATCAAAATATGAAATTGGCAAGCTTTCCATGTGGGTAAACATTTCGTTACGAACACGGAATTGCACCTTCTGGGCTAACACACCCATTAACATATTGAATAAATAGTTGGACAAAAAACCAATGGCATAAATACCAAACATTACCGCAATAGCAGTTGCAAGCGGGCCATAATTTGGCACCTTTTCCTTAGTCAACGGAATAATGTAGTCATTGATTAAGCGTTCAATAAATAGTGAACCAATAACATTACTTGCCGCTGCCAAAACGATTGTAATCATGGAAATGGTGAGCATCCATGGACTTGTGCTATTTACCAACTTAAGCAAACGCATCAAAATTTTAATTCGGCTGCCCGTAGTTTGTTTTTTATTATCTATTGCTTGATCCAAAACGCTCACCTACTTTCCTTGTTCTTCTTGGAACTTAGCAATTGAACTATAAAGCTCGTTAGTCTTCATTAATTCTTCATGCGTTCCAATATCTTGAATTTTACCGTGATCCATAACGATGATACGGTCAGCATCCTTAATTGAAACAATTCTTTGTGAAATGATGATCTTCGTTGTATCAGGCATGTCTTTAGCCAAAGAAGTTCTGATTTCACGTTCAGTACTGGTATCAACAGCTGAGGTAGAATCATCCAAAATTAAAATCTTAGGATTCTTAAGCAAAGCTCTCGCAATAGTAATTCTTTGCTTTTGACCACCAGATACGTTGTTACCACCTTGTTCAATCATGGTATCGTAACCATCTGGCATTTCACGGATAAAGCCATCAGCATGCGCAATTTTAGCTACAGCTACGACTTGTTCATCAGTAGCATTCTCGTTACCCCACTTGAGGTTATCCTTTACCGTACCAGTGAACAAAACGTTGTTTTGTAAAACCATCGCAACGTTATCACGCAAAGTTTTTAAATCGTATGACTTAACGTTATGACCCGCTACACGAACGGCACCTGCCGTTACATCATACAAACGCGGAATCATAGAAACCAAAGTTGACTTAGAAGAACCAGTTTCACCGATAATTCCTAAAGTTTCACCTGATCTGATATGCAAATTGATATCATGTAACGCATCGGTTTTATCAGCTAATTCATATTTGAAACTAACATGATCAAAAATAATTTCACCGTTAGTCAAACGCTTAAGTGGCTTCTTAGGATTTTCAATGGTTGGCTTTTCAGTAATTACGGCAGCAATACGACGACCACTAGCACCTGAAACAATCAATTGTGTAGTAATCATAGCTAAAATATTCAAACTGAACAAAACAGAGTTTGAATATGTGAACATTGAGATAAGTTGACCAGTTTGCAAAGTGCCGCCAACAATTTCTTTAGCCCCAAACCAGCAGATAGCTAAAGTAGAAATGTTCAAAACGGCAGCTACAACTAGTGCATTCAAAGACATGATCTTTTGCGCTGTAGCGAACAACTTATAAATAAAGCCTGATGACTTTTCGAATTCCTTAATCTGATTTTTTTCCTGAACATAAGTCTTTACTTCGCGAATACCCCGAACATTTTCACGAACGACTTGGTTCATGCGGTCATATCCTCTAAAAATCTCAGGGAAATATGGATATGCAGATTTAATAATTAATCCTAATAGAATCGCAAAAATTGGGCCTATAACTAAGAAAATCAAAGATAATCTTGGACTAATTATTACAGACATCACAATTGAAACCAAGAACATCATTGGTGCTCTAACTGCAATTCTGATAATCATTTGATATGCCATTTGCAGTTATTAACATCAGTAGTCAAACGCGTAACCAAACTAGCACTTGAAAAACGATCGATATTTTCAAAAGAATAGTCCTGCATATGGTAGAACATATCCTTACGCAAGTTAGCCGCAAAACCCGCTGCAGCATGTGCTGAAACATAACTCGCACTAGCACCTAATATCAATGAAACGATAGTTATTATCAGCAATAACAACCCCATTTTACTGATATAGGACATATTCCCCTTCATAATTCCATTATCGATCAAAATTCCGACCAAATATGGAATCAGCATTTCGATAATTACTTCGCCAATAACAAATAATGGTGAAAGCAATGACAATTTTTTATATTGTCTAATCGATTTGCTTAATGTTTTGACCATATAGACCCACCTTACCATGCACTTCATAAATAAAAAGATAAATAGGCTGTTACCTATTTATCTTTTTTTGACGTTATTAAATTAAGTATGTACTTTTTCTTAAAAAGAAGCAAATTATTTGCGTCGTACATTTGGTGCAAATGGTGAACCTGTAATCTTGTAATATCTTCTGAACAAGTAGCGAGCACCAAATGCAATTGCAGCGATAATAATATCAACTTCACCTGGTAATACTGGGTTAATTGGCTTCAAGGCTGGAAGAGATAATAACCAAATCCATACGAATAATACAACGACAACTGCGATCATGCCTAAGATAATCTTAGCCCATGATTGACGCTTGCCATTTTTAGGCATAATCCAGTCATTATACTTAACCATACCGATACCCATTACGATACCTACACTGGCTAAAGTCAAAATACCCATTTGAGAGTTTGCGGGTTGCTTCTTAGTCTCAAATAAAGCAACGATTCCAAACAAACCGACAAAAATTGCAAGATACATCAAGGCACCATCAATAGCTAATTGCCAAAATGGAGTTGCAACTGGCTTCTTGTTTGGATGAAGCATTTGTTCTGCCTTGATTTTTGGAGAAGCTAAATACAAACCATTGGCTGGTTGACCGTGGCGTTGAGCCACTATAATTTCGCCTAATAATTTATCAGTCATCTCTACTGCTTCAGCACGAGAAATTGAACCTTGCAATTGTAATTCTTTTTCCAAACGGAAAACGTAATCTTGATTTTTATTACTCAACTTATTACGTAATTCCTTAGGATCCATTTGCTTAATTTCTTCGTCTTGATTATCAGCTTCAGTTTGACGCTTCAGTTTTGCTTGCTTTTCACTATCAATATTTGAAGCTGTTTGTTCTTTTTTTGTCTCTTCAGCCATTCTTACTCCTAGACATTAAATCTAAATTCGATAATATCACCGTCTTGAACTTCGTAGTCCTTACCTTCAAGACGCAATTTACCTGCTTCCTTAACCTTTTGCATAGTTTCAAGTTTGTCCAAATCGTCAAAGGAAACAACTTCAGCACGAATGAAGCCACGTTCAAAGTCTGAGTGAATAACACCGGCAACTTGTGGAGCCTTCATACCCTTGTGGAAAGTCCAAGCACGAGTTTCAGGACCACCAGCAGTAAAGAAGGTTCTAAGACCTAAAATGTGGTAAGCAGCACGAATCAAACGGTCCAAACCAGATTCTTCAACGCCTTCCATTTCAAGAAATTCCTTCTTTTCATCGTCATCCATACCAGCAATTTCTTCTTCAGTTGCGGCAGAAATACCTAAGCATTCAGCACCTTCGCTTTCAGCATGTTTCTTAACGATTTGGTAGTACTTGTCGCTTTCGGGGTCAGCCATTGAATCTTCAGCGATATTAGCTACGTAAATAACTGGCTTAGAAGTCAAAAGGAATAAGCCTTTAACAATCTTTTGTTCATCTTCATTGAAGTCGATTGAACGAGTAGCGTTACCTTCTTCAAGAACTGGTTGCAACTTATTAAGAACAGCCATTTCAGCTTTAGCTTCCTTGTCGCCTTGTTGAGCAACTTTCTTCACCTTGTTGATGCGGCGGTTAACAGCATCAAGGTCGGCAATTGCAAGCTCTAAGTTAATAGTATTAATGTCTTCTTCTGGATCAACCTTACCTGTAACTGAAGTAATGTTGTCATCATCAAAAGCACGAACTACGTGAACAATAGCATCAGTTTGGCGAATGTTTTCGAGGAATTTGTTACCAAGACCTTCACCCTTTGAAGCACCCTTTACCAAACCGGCAATATCAGTAAATTCAAAAGTAGTGTGCACAATCTTCTTAGCAGGAATCAATTCTTGAATTCTTGCTAAACGCTTGTCAGGAACTTCAACCATTCCGACATTTGGTTCAATGGTGGCAAATGGGTAGTTAGCCATTTCTGCACCAGCCTTAGTAATCGCATTAAACAAAGTTGACTTACCAACGTTTGGTAAACCAACGATACCAGCAGTTAATGACATTTGTTGTCCTCTTTTTCTAAAAAATCTATTTTTATAATTTTTATCTTACTTGTCTATTTTATCTAAAATTTGGGCGAACGATACGATCTTTTGGCACATATTGCTCTTTTTTTGCATTAACCGGATCATTAGCCTTAGTTAGAACCTTTTTCAGCTTCCGGTTAAATTCGCTACGTGGCATCATAACCATGTGACCGCATCCCATACACTTCAGCTTAATATCAGCACCCATACGCAAAATTTCCCAGTCATTTACTTGGCATGCATGGGGCTTTTTCATTTGAACTGTATCAGCTAAATTATAAGCGATATCTTTAGTCATCTAAATCAACACCTAACATATCAAGAATTCTATTCAACTCTTCAGCAGAAGTAAAATCAATTGATAGGTGACCCTTACCTTTTTTGGTTTCTGAAATATTAACGCTTGCGCCAAACTTATTAGAAAGTTGGTTTTCACTTGCTCTAATAAAGGCTGACTTCTTAATAGCCTTATTTTGAGGCTTTTTGGCATTCATTTCATTGACCAAGGCTTCAACTTTACGAACAGGTATCCCTTCCTGGGCCACCTTTTTAGCTAAGCCATCAATCTTGTCTTTATCTTTTAAAGCTAAAAGAGTTCTAGCTTGACCCATTGATAATTCGCCATGTTGCAATAAACACTTAGTTTTGCTTGGTAAAGTCAATAAACGTAAATAGTTGGCAATATATGGACGAGATTTGCCCATTCTCTTAGAAACTTCTTCTTGAGTCAAGCCAAGATTTTTTTGTAGCATTTCATAAGCTTGAGCTTCTTCAAGTGGGGTCAAATCTTCACGTTGCAAGTTTTCTAGTACTGCAACTTCCATCATTTGACTCTCGTCAAACTTACGAACAATTGCAGGAATAGTCTTTTTCTTAGCTAACTTCGATGCACGATAACGGCGTTCACCGGCAATAATTTCATAGCCATTGACGGACTTGCGCACGACAATAGGTTGAAAAACGCCATTCTCCTTAATAGAATCAGATAATTCCTTCAGGCTCTTATCGTCAAATCGTTTTCTAGGTTGGTATGGATTAGGCCGAATCTCACTTAAATTGAGTTCTTGAACTTCTTCAGTCTCTTCAATTTGTGGTTCATCTTCAAATAAGGCTTCAATACCACGGCCTAAGCTGCCTTTTTTTCTAGTTTCTTTACTTTTGGAGTCTCTTACCATGAGCTTTTAACACCTCTTTTGCTAAATCATCATATACCTTAGCACCACGAGATCTTGGAGCATATTCGGTAATCGACTGACCATAACTTGGAGCCTCTGCTAATTTAGTAATTCTTGGGATAATTGTCTTATAAACTTTTTTACTAAAGTATGATTGTACTTCCTTAACTACTTCAGCACCCAAATTAGTTCTAGCATCCAGCATAGTTAAAAGCACGCCTTCAACGCCTAAGTCCTTATTGAAGTGCTTTTGTACTAAACGAATAGTATTTAAAAGCTGACTTAAACCTTCCATAGCGTAGTACTCACTTTGAACTGGGATCAAAATTGAATCGGATGCAGTAAAGGCATTAATTGAAAGCTGCCCCAATGAAGGAGGACAATCAATAAAGACAAAATCATATTGATCACTAATTGCATCTAAAGATGACTTCAGTCTCGTTTCACGTGCCATCATGCTAATTAACTCAGTTTCAGCTCCAGATAAATTAATAGTTGCTGGAACCATGTCTAACTTAGCTGTTGACGTATGATGAATCGTATCTTGGATTGGAATTTCGTCAATCAAAACATTGTAAATGTCCTGGTCAATCTCTGATTTTTCAATTCCTAAACCAGAGGTGGCATTTCCTTGTGGGTCAATATCCACAATTAAAGCACGGTAACCACGGTCGGCAATTGAGGCTGCTAGATTAATAGTAGTAGTGGTTTTACCCACGCCACCTTTTTGGTTAGCAACCGAAATTACATTTACCATATTTTCCCATCCTTTCTACTTTCTTTTTAATTCAATGGTGATTTTATAATCATCAGGATTTTTATCTTCTTTAATTTTAACCTTAATTCCTGAATCTTTTGCCAATTTAACAGCCTTCTTGATGGTATTAATTTGAACTTTAAGATCCTTAGGGATGCGGTTAACAACACGCTTTTGTTCTGCTTTTTCTTTCTTCTTAGGTTGAGGATTAAAGTAGGCATCAACATCTTTAGCAATTTCTTCAGTTTGCTTTACATTCAAGCCTTTAGCTTCAACCTCAGCTAAAACTCGTTTTTGATCTGCAGCATCTAAATTTAAAAGAGCACGACCATGACGAGCAGTAATCTTGCCTTCAACTAAAGCAGTTTGCACATCATCATCTAATTTGAGCAAGCGCAACTTGTTTGCAACATAAGATTGAGATTTGCCCATGTCTTTAGCCAAAGCAGTCTGAGTTAAATCATTTAATTTCATTAAATTAGTATAAGCTTTAGCTTCATCAATGGGGTTCAAGTCTTCTCGTTGCAAGTTTTCAATTAAAGCAAGAGAAGCTGCTTGATCATCGTTCATATTCTTGACGATTGCTGGAATAGTCTCCCAGCCTAAACTCTTAGCAGCACGATAGCGACGTTCACCTGCAATAATCTCATAGTGATCATCACCATCTTCACGTACTACGATTGGTTGAAGCAATCCATCTTGATCAAGAGTATCAGCCAATTCCTTAATTGAGTCATCAGAAAATTGACGTCGTGGTTGATATTGATTAGGAACAATCTTATCTAACTCAAGATCTTGAATTTGCTTATTCTTGGGGATTTCTTCATCATGATGCATAAAAGAAAATAATGACATTCTTCATCCTCCTATTAACATATTGGTTTACGCCGCGGCGTCCCTGCTTGACGAGGGTATTTCTTTGGCGTCTCTTTTACTTTTTTAACTAAAACCAAAGTTCTTTCTTCTGTAGTTCCTGGTAAAGTCAGCTCTTCATCTTTAATCAATTTGCCGCCGAGAACTGCAAGTGCTTTTTTGCCTTCATCCAGTTCGTCTTCAGCCTTTGGCCCCTTAAGAGCTACAAAATAGCCGTCTTTTTTTACCAGCGGTAAGCAATACTCGCTCAAAACGCTCATCTTGGCTACGGCACGTGCGGTAACAATGTCGAACTTTTCACGATAAAGCTTATTTTGACCAACGTCTTCGGCACGACCATGAACCAACTCCACATTATCCAAACCCAATTTAGCAATCAGGTCTTTCAAAAAAGTTAATCTTTTAGCTAGTGAATCAACAATTGTTACTTTAAGAGATGGCTTTAAAATCTTCAACGGAATCGAAGGAAAACCAGCTCCTGCTCCGACATCACAAAGAGTAGCTCCATCTTTAAAAACATCGCCAAAAACAAAAAGTGGCGTAATACTATCATAAAAATGCTTGAGATAAACTTCATTTTCTTCTGTAATTCGAGTCAAGTTAACATGTTCATTGACCTCAATTAAGAATTTAAAATAAAGTTTAAATTGTTCTTTTTGTTTATCAGTTAATATAAAATTATGTTTTGATAATTCTAAGATAAATTTTTCAGGATTCATTTTTCACCCGTGAAACCTTGTTTCACACTTCTAAATTTAACGCTATATACTTATTAGTAAAGATAAATCGTCCTTACAATTATGAAGTATTTTATTGCAATCGTCAAAGTTTTGCCGCATGCAAAATAGGGTATAATATTCCGCAAAGGAGAATGAAAAATGGTTGTTACTTTAATTGTTTTGGCTTATTTAGCTTACAAAGCCTATACGGGCTATAAAACTGGCTTTACCAGATACATTATTGGTTTAATTTGTTCCGCCATTGTCTTCATGGTTGCAATTTTCATGCAAAATCCATTTGGCAATTGGCTTTATACCCAAATTACGGGAGAAATGATCAAAAGCAACTCAACAACTAATGTAGAATTGATGATCGCGCGCTTTGCGGCCTTCTTCATTATCTTCTTTGTTGGTAAAATGATCATGAAAATATTTAAAGGCTGGATTCCTGCTAAAAATCCACACGCCACTAATCTTGGCAGCCTTTTAGATAATGTTCTAGGAGCTCTAGCATCCCTAGTAGCCAGCTACTTCATAGTCTACGTTGTCTTATCAATGTTCAATGCTTTGCAAAATCCATGGTTCATGCAACAGACAATAGATTCTAGCTTTTTGCGTTTCATTATCTACAGCACACCTGGGCTTTCCAACGGCGTCTTCAACAGTATCTTCAATATTGGCAAGACCGTTGGGTAAACAAAATAGGACTAAACAAACTATTTGCTTAGTCCTATTTTTTACTTATTAAAATTGTCGTATTCAACATGTTCATCGTTATAAACAAAAATTGCTCCGATTCTGTCGGGATTATCATGCCAATTCTCAAGAGGATGACCTACAAAGAATAATCTCTTGCATTCAATTTCTGCTTCAACTGATGTTTTTGTAAAAGTGGTTACGCCTGCCAAATTTGTTTTTACAGGATAACCAGTTCTAGGATCGATTAAATGGTGATACTTATGCCCATCAACCACTAGATAACGCTCATATGTACCACTAGTTACAGCTGAACATTCTCCTACCATTACAGAAGTAATATTATCGCCACGAGGCTCTTTTGGATCTTGGATACCGATAACCCATTTGCCATTATCTCGTTTAGGTGAATCGCCTACCAGTAGAATATTACCACCTAGATTGATAATGCCTGCCTCAACGCCGTATGCTAGCCATAAATCACGAATTCGATCGGCAATCCAGCCCTTAGCAATACCACCAAGATCTAATTCCATTCCCTTCATTTGAAGAAAAACGGTTTGATCTTGATCGTTTAATTCTACTTTAAACGGATCTGTCATCAGCATCTTGTCTTTAATTTCTTCATCCTTAGGGACATGAGCGCCTTTAAAACCGATATGCCATAATTTTACTACTGGTCCAATCAAAGCGTTAAAGCCAAAATTTTCTCTGCTTTTTTCTACGGCTAACTTCACTAGGCTATAGACTGCACTCGAAACTTGAACAGGATAATCACCTGAGGCATGATTAATATCCATTACTTCAGATTGATCACGATTAACAGTAAAAATATCTTCATAATGATCAATTAAATCAAAAGATTTTTTCAATAAGCTTCGATCTTGTGTCCCGAATATTTGCAAAGTAATCGACGTGCCTAAAGCATGGTGATGACCTACTACTTGTTCTAATGCTAAATCTTTAATCATTTTAATTTCTAGTTCTCTAAATACAATTCACGTAATTTATCACGCAATTCCGGCGTTACGCCAATTTTTTCTTCAAGATAATTATCGATACCACCAAAATCTTTTTCAATTGCAATTAATGCAGTATCTAAGAATGCATCAGAGACAGAACCTAAGATGCGCATATTGGCGCGGAAACATAAATTTTCTCCCTCTTCTTGCATCTTCTTATCTCGCACGGCGCGGTAATCATTTAGCATATAATTTGAATACAGATAATCTTGCCTAATAGTCTCCATATCAACGCCCAATAGGTAAAGAACAACCACCGTCACAATTCCTGTTCTATCCTTACCTTCTGAACAATGATAAAGAACTGCACCATCTTCAGTATTAGCTAAAACTTCTAGAATTTTGTGAATACTATTTTGGGCATGCTCTTTTAATACATGCGAGCGATAACGATCACACATCATTTTAAAACCAGCATATTGGTCATGACGATAAATTTCAAACGTTTTAGCAAGGTCTTTTTTGCCACCTTGCGTATTATCATCAGTAGAGATAGACAAATTAATGTGTTCTACGCCCGGGATCTTACTATCAGGCATATTATGACACTCTAATGGCGAGCGTAAATCAATGATTTTAGTCAAACCATAATCAAGCAAGAATTGTTGATCATGTAACGTAATATTACTGATCTTGCCTGTTCTAAGTAAACGATACATCTTTACTCTACGTCCATGATCGCCAATATAGCCGCCCAAATCACGAGGATTGCGGACTCGCTCTAATGGCAAAACAATTGGATCCACCATTTAATTCACCCCCATTACATTTCATTTTTGATAAAAAACCGGATAGCTTTCTATCCGGTAATTTTATTATTGAGCTAGAGAACTAGCAAAATTATTTATTTGCTTGTTCCACAAATTTGATGAAGTTATCCATCATTGCATCTAATTGCTTGATGTAGTCTTCATTTGAAAGATCACCAGTAGTTTTATCAAAGTTGCTTGGTGCACCACCGATTAAAATTTCGTTGCCTGGCAAAACATTAGCGCTCATATCAGGTGAAAGCAAAATTTCACGTGCATCTTCTTGAGCACGACTTGAGCCTTGAATACCGTATGATGTACCCACAACTGCTGCTGGTTTCATCTTCATTACATCAGGACCAGCGTGTGAGCCAAGCCATTCAAGAGCACTTTTAAGAGCTGCAGGAATAGCATGATCATATTCAGGTGTAGTCAAAATTACGCCATCTGCATTTTTAATATCTTCAATCCAATTTTTGGTAGCTTCATCTGGTTCAGCTGTTCTAGAGAAAGGCTTAATTTGATCAATTTCTTTAACTTCAAAATCAGCCTTATCTGCATAACGCTTAGCAATAAATTTTGCTAAAAAACGATTATATGAAAATGGAGCATTTGTACCAACGACTACTAATAATTTCATTTAAATAAGCCCCCTACTTAGTAAGTTGTGCATACCAATCATCTACTTCATCAAAGAAGTGATTCAAAAACTTAAGCGTACCTGGTTCTGCCAAATTGCCTTCTTCATCAAATTGTTGTAGTGCTATTCCCATCATGAATTCATCACCATTAAATACGTGAGCACTAAAACCAGGAGCAGCTAAAATACTCTTTAAACGAGTTTGAGAACGGGCAGCACCTTGAGGCATTGGTGAAGTTGAAACAATTACAACTGGCTTGTCATGGAAAGGATGAACTGAACTAGAAAGCCACTCAAGAGCGCTCTTTAAGGCACTTGTAACTGAGTGTTGTTGTTCTGGAGAACCGATCAAGATCATGTCAGCATCTCCAACTTTTTCACCTAAATCTAAAATTTCTTTAGGAGCCTCAACACCTTCTTTGAACATTGGTAAGCCCTTAACAGTTGCAAAGTCGAAGTCGTATTTATAATCTAAATTTTTGATAATAGCTTTGAGCAATTTTTCGTTAAATGAGTTATCTGCATTTGAGCCAGATAAAGCGAGTACCTTCATAAAAACCACCTTTTGAAAATTCCTTTAATATATTAATTATAACCTAATGACCACAAAAATAGCTGTTTTTTAACAGCAAAAAGACACCTCACTATTGTAAGGTGTCTTTTCAGATTAAAAAGCACAGATGATTGATGAAATATTATGCTAAGTTATCCTTAAGAGATACTTCGTCATCTGCAGCAAACATTGGATTCTCTTCTGTTTCGCTAAGACGATCGTTAAGCATAGCATCATGGATTTGAGCATTCAAAACATTAATGATTTGGTTTTGGTTGAAACTTGCAATTTCATTTACAACCAATGCAGCCATACCAGTAGTTGAAATCCAGTTAGCAATCACAATGTCATTAATCTTGTCTTTATCATATCCAGTGTCAGGATATTGTTCATTAAACTTTTCAATTCCAAGATCCATCAAAGTATCAGCAATAATCTTGCTGCCGAACTTACCATCAACGAACATTGCACGGAACAAGTTAACATGCTTTTGTGCAAAATCAATGTATGATAAATCCAAGTCGATTAAAGGCTTACCAGTGACCTTTTGGTGCAAAGTGTGAGTTCTTAAATCTGAAGAAATTCTCTTCAATACTTGATTACGAAGATCTCCCATATTATCGAATTCTAGATATAAAGGTTGAGTTGAGAAGTGTCCTGCCTTCGCAATACTACGAGCTGTTAAGCCTTCAATTCCGCCTTTAATAGCCATCTTATAAGCAGTATCTAAAATCTTGTCTTTGCTTATTTCTTTTTTTCTTGCCATTTTAATACACCTCAATCATTTGTTAAACATGTGCTTTTCAATACGCTTGTTATTTTTATCTTCATGTACATCATATATCCAATAAATAACAAATGAAAGTCTAAACATTGTATTTTTGTCACTTTCTTATAGTCACTTAAATAGCGATGAACCGTTATCTCCGGTAAATTGATCATAATGTGAGGATACCATTTCAATAACTGCTTGTTTATCTAACCCTTGTGCAGCACAGAATGAAAAGAAAGCTGCAGAAAGAATGTAGCCTCGCTCACGATCATCTGTCAGATTATCAGAAAATTTCATATTAATAGTATGATCTGCATAATCTGTCGTTAACTCAATTGATTTATTTTCTGGTCCTTCAGCCATGCCCAGACCCCCTTTTTTTACATATTTTAAATATAATATAAAAATTAATACAATTACATTATAATTATGTTACAAATGCGATTTAGGAAACTGTCAAATCTTTTGTGTAAATAGATCTTTCTCATAGATTGATTTTTTATTCTTTATTTAATCAAAGTAAGATTCTAAGGTGTCCTGAACCTGACCAAAGCCTTTGTGAATTCGGTTGAAGTAGCGGTCATTGTAACTCATTGCTTGAATGCCAATAAAAGTATCAAGCGACTGTTCAGTCGGAAACTCTGCTTTAGGCTTAGCCTTGCGCTTAATGACGTTGTTAAAAGATTCAATCATGTTGGTAGAGTAAATTGAAGCTCTGATCTGCTTAGGATAATTATAGAAGACCAGCAGGTCCGGCTCGATGTCTTTCAGGTTTCTTATGACATGATTATAACTCTTGTCCCATTTGGCATAGAAGGCATGCAATACATCAACAGCAGCTGCTTTATTGGCTTGCTGGTGAATCTGCTTGAATTCGTTCATAATTGCCTCGCGATCCTCCACGCGTACTTTAGCGCAGATATTACGCATGACATGAACCAAGCAACGCTGGAAATGAGCTTGAGGATAGGTCTTTGCCAGTGCTGTCTTCATGCCCACAACGCCATCTGAAAGAAAAAGCTCTACTTGCTCTAAGCCGCGAGACTTCATGCTTTGGAGCAGCTCCGTCCAGACTTCAATGTTTTCATTGGGCGCAATGCAGTAGTCGATAACTTCCTTGTGGCCATTAGGTTTGATACCAATGGCAATATAGACAGCTTCACGTTCAAAAGTTTCTCGGCGCAGAGGAACGTAGGTAGCGTCTAGATAAACGCAGAAGAACTTATCGCTCAGCTTACGCTTGTGATAGGCCTCTACCTTGGGGATCATCTGCTTAGAAATATTGGATACTTGAGCGGGGCTGTAATGGCTGCCATACATTTTTTCAATCAAATCAGCTATCTCTCTGGTAGTTACACCTTTAGAGTAAAGCTTGATGATCATGTTTTCCAAGACATCGGAGTGCTGCTTGTAGTCAGGCAGCGTGTGCTGATGAAACAGGCCGTTGCGGTCTCGTGGCACCTGGATTTCAATTTTGCCAAACTGCGTATCCACCTTGCGAAAGTAGGCACCGTTCCTAGAATTGCCGGTATTCCAGCCGTCTCTTGCATAAGGATTATAACCTAAAAAGGCAGTTAATTCAGCTTCTAACAAGTCATTAACTGCTTGTTGTAATTCTTTACGCAATAAATCATTAATTTTGTCTTGATTGAATAGAGCTTGAGCCATATTTTTGGTAAAATCATTCATGAAGGAGTTCTTCTTTCTGTATGTGTTTTTTGTTCAAACCAATCATACGAGAAAGGAACTCCTTTTTCTAATATTTTAAGAAATTAATTTAAGGAATCATTCATCCTTACACAAACTATTTTACAGTCTCCGATTTAGAAAGCGTGATTTTTTTATGAATAATGTAATTGGACGTTCATCATGTACTTCTATTCTTATTGGTAAGAAAGCTTCCTTAACAGGAAGCGTGATCATCGGACGAAATGAAGATGCAAAAACTGCTTGGCCTAAGCATCTAGCATTCAATCCACATCAAGACAATGTAAAAAATAACCATTTCAAATCAAAAGATAACAAATTTGAAATGGACTTACCAGAGACTATATTTTCATATTCATCAACGCCAGAATGGACAGATAAGTACGGCGTCTTTGAAGAAGATGGAATTAATGAACACCACGTAGCAATGAGTGCTACAGAAAGTGCCTATGCTAATGAACGTGTATTAGCAGTAGATCCTTTTGATACAGAAAAAGGCATCTTAGAAGAGGCAATGGTAACCGTTGTTTTGCCATATATTAAAACTGCCCGTGAAGGTGTACAGCGTTTAGGTGAAATTGTTGAAAAACATGGTGCTGCTGAAGCAGATGGTATTTTATTCAGTGATCCCAACGAAGCATGGTATATGGAAATCGGTTCGGGGCATCAATGGGTAGCCCAAAGAATTCCAGATGATTCTTATGCAGTTGTTGCCAATCAATTAGCCATTCAAGCAGTCGTCTTTGACGGCAATGATTTTATGTATTCAAAGAATTTAAAAGACTTTGTCTATCAAAATCAATTATGGCCTAAAGATGCAGTCTTTAACTGGCGCGAAATCTTTGGCACGCACGATGATAGCGACTTGCATTACAACACCCCACGTGTTTGGATTGGACAAAAATTGTTAACACCATCTGTTGAACAAAAGCCGCAAGATTTTGATTTACCATTTATTAGAAAACCAGATAAGCCAATCTCTATTCAAGATGCACAAGCCGTATTGAGCAATCATTACCAAAATACGCCTTATGATTTGAC
Source organism: Lactobacillus helveticus (assembly GCF_046109915.1). NCBI lineage: Bacteria > Bacillati > Bacillota > Bacilli > Lactobacillales > Lactobacillaceae > Lactobacillus > Lactobacillus helveticus. Next base: position 1,435,768 of record NZ_CP151471.1, read on the forward strand.
TAATCCGAAGAACAAAAATAATGCGACATTCAGACCTATTTCTGTTGCTACTACCCAAGAATCTCACTTGTTAGAATTAAACGGTGAAAATATGATTCATTGGCTAGCAATGGGTGTAGCTGCACAAAGCGTTTATGTTCCATTTTATCCGCAAGGAACTAAAGTCCCTACCATGTACAAATATGGCAAGGAAACTTACAGCACCAATTCTGCCTACTGGGTATTTAAACTGGCAAGCACTCTAGCTGATCGCGACTGGAACAAATATGGAACAGATTTAGGCAATGCCCAGGACGATGCTAGAGAAAAAACCACTCGTCTGCGTTACGAATATGATCAAAAATTAGCTAAAGAAACTGACCAAGCAAAGAAGGTCGACTTAGTTAACGAAGCTAATGAAAAGATGGCTAAAACTGCCGCTGATATTTTCAAGGAACTATCTGCTAAATTAATTACCAAACAAACTGCAGACTCACCACTTCGTTTTAAGATGGATCCTAACTTATAATTCAAATGAAAAAGCCTAGTTCATTAGTTTGAACTAGGTATTTTTTATTTCTTTTGACTCATTTTTCCATCCGTCATCTCATAAATATGATCCGCATATTTTTCAAGACGAGGATCGTGGGTGACAATCAAAATTGCTTTTTCACGTTCTTTAGCAAGTTTCTTAAACAACTTGCCAACCTCTTCTACGTTTTGCGTATCAAGAGATGCCGTAGGCTCATCAGCCAGCAAAATTGCAGGATTAGCATAAAGTGCACGTGCAATTGCCACACGCTGTTGCTGACCGCCTGACAATTCATTAGGATATTTTTTAACTAATTTAGTAATCCCCAAATCTTTGAGCAATTTGTCTAAATCTTCTTTGGACAAATTACCTTCTTTTTTAACTTTATCAACCAAAACAAATTGATCATGAACAGTCAGATATGGAACTAAATTATAAGCTTGTAAAATAAAACCAATTTCATTTAAACGTAAGCTGTTTCTTTTTTTATCAGAAAACTTGCTGATATCTTCCCCATTGACGATAACTTGGCCTGAAGTTGGTTTTTGCAGCGATCCGGCAATCGTTAAAAAAGTACTTTTACCTGCACCGGACGGTCCCATAATTAAAACCAATTTGCTTTTATCGGCTTCAAAATTGATATCCTTTAACGCTTCAACTCGAGCATCGCCTTTACCGTAAAATTTTTCTACATTTTTCAACTCAATTACTGCCATTTTATTCACCAATTGCCTTTGCAGGATCAACCTTCAAAATAGATCTAATCGGAATCAAACTACCAATAATGCCCATTACAAGCATCCCTAACGTACCAGCAACCATAATGGCTGGGGTAAAGCTCATTGGGACGGCAGCTGGCAAAACAGCAGCTGTAATCCACATCAATATTAGAGCAATCACTACGCCCACAACTACTAAAATAATTGATTGACTAACTGTCGCACCAACCAAGGTTTTATTTGGAATTCCTTGTGCTCTCATTACAGCCAAATTATGCATTTTTTGCATGGTTAAAATATATAGGAATACCGCAATGATAATTAGAGAAATGACAAATAAGAAACCTATCATTAATTCGAAAGTCATATTCTGTGCAGTATAGCCTGGCAATTTATTAATAAATGTAGCAATCGGATACGTTTTTGCATCTTTATAGTTGTATTTATAATTAGCATTTTTCGAAACGATTGCTGCAGCGGCCACATTTGGCGCTACCATCCGTAACTTTCTCCAGGTGGCAAAGGAGCCATAAATAATTGGAGCGATGTTGATCTTGGCGTTATTAACAAAGCCCACGATCTTATACTTTCTGGCTGAACCGTTTAAGCTGATTTTATCGCCTAAACGATAGCCTTTATCTCTTAAGCTTGAATCTACGGTAATTTCTGTTTTACCTTTTCCTCGCTTACCGGCTACCAAGTCCTGATCTTTATAAATAAATTGATCTTTTTTAATTCCTAAAAATTGCGCAGAAACAGATGGCCGTTTTTTAGACTTAACTACAACCGCCACTTGACCGATATATGCTTCATTTTTACCAATCTCATCATCTTTTAAGTCTTTTTTAGTCAAAATAGACTGACTCAAACTAATATTGGCATTTTTATTTAGGACAACTTTCTTAGCACCCCAACTATTGATTGCTTGTGTATTTTCACTCGCCAAACCTACAGCCAGTGATGACAACATAAAAATTAAATAACTGATTAAAAAGATCATTAAAATAATTAAGCCATAGCGCAACTTTTCATGTTTAATTTCTTTTAGTGCTAAAAACAATTATTCCATCCCCTTTGCAATCATGTATAAGCTCTTCTTGTAACGAGCCAAGTTTTTCTCTTGATTTTCTGGGTCTGACAAACAAAGATTAATTACTTCATGACTTAAAACCATTGCACTCCACAATTCAGGACTCATATTCAATAATTGTCTTGAATAAATTTTGAAATTATCCGGGATGAGATATTCATTTTGTGACATGTGCAATTTCATCATGCGTTCATATTTGCTATTTTGAGTTTTATCAATGAACTTAACAATTCGATCATAAAAATGATCTGGATCAAATTTTTCATCGGGACTCATATTAGCATGAATATTTTCAATTGCGATGTTATACATGTAGACATAAGCATCTGTTAAATCATCAAAATACTTATAAAATGCACCACGTGCAATATCTGCTTTTTTTACTATATGGGAAACCTTAGCATCTGCTAAAGGATAGCTACTAAACTCTTCTAACAAAACCTTTTCGATTCGTTGGCGTTTAGCGGAAGGTAAATTTTTAAATGTTGCTTTAACCATTTTTATCCTCTCTTTCAACACACTGCCGTTTCGTCACTAATCAATTACTATATTATTCTTTTGTGACGCATTGTCAATACATATACATAAAAAAAGCTGCTCGCTTTTCATTAAGCAAGTAGCCGATTGTAGAAGATCATTCGTGCAATCTTCTTCTTAACGCTAAATTTTGCTAAAGCACAGTTATTCATCGTATCAATTTTATCCATGTCGCCATTAGTTAAGTAGTGAGCAGCTATCATTCGAATCAAGCGGCCGTGAGCTACTACTAACACCTTTTTATCAGGATACTTTTGGTACATTTCATCTAAAAAGTCACCGCATCGCTTATCAAAATCTTCGTAGCTTTCACCATTTTTGGCATATTTAATATAGTCACGATCGATCTTTTCCCAAGGATCAACAACATCTGGATATTCCTTAACAATATCATCCATCTTCTTGCCATCCCAGTCGCCAAAATCAAATTCAAGCAGGCGATCATCAAGATTAATCTTTTTCTTTCCCTTAGTAAAAATCTTAGCAGTCTCTACTGCTCGTTTCATTGGACTGGAATATACTACGTCAAACTTATTTTCATCAAAGTTAGCTGCAGCTTTTTTAGCATAAGCGCGGCCGTAATCATTCAATTCTGCATCAACATGTGCACCTTGAAGACGATTATCCTTATTAACATCTGTTTGACCATGACGAATAAAAACTATTTCCATCATTAATACCTCGCATGATTTAATTAACGAATCAATTTTACGCGTAATCGCACAATCTTTCCAATTTCTTAATTTCTTTTCTACTATATTCTGCCTGAAAAAGTTTACAATAATAGTAGACCAATTTAGAAAGAAGAATGTTTATGTCCCGCATTACGATTGAAAGAGACAGTTTAACCCTAGTAGGTGACCGTGAAGAACCATTTGGTGAAATCTATGACATGGCAATTATTATGCATGGTTTCACTGCTAATAGAAATACAGATTTATTAAGACAAATTGCTGATGATTTACGCGATGAAAATGTTGCCAGCGTTCGTTTTGATTTTAATGGGCATGGCGAAAGCGACGGTAAATTTGAAGACATGACTGTCTGCAATGAGATCGCCGATGGTAAAGCAATTTTAGACTATGTACGTACTGATCCACACGTTCGAGACATCTTCTTAGTGGGACATTCTCAAGGTGGCGTAGTGGCATCAATGCTTGCAGGTCTTTATCCTGACGTTGTTAAAAAAGTTGTACTTTTAGCTCCTGCTGCTCAATTAAAAGACGACGCATTAAGAGGCAATACTCAGGGCGCAACTTATGATCCAAATCATATTCCTGATGTCGTACCACTCGTGGGCAATAAATTAGGGATGAAGCTTGGTGGCTTTTATTTAAGAACCGCACAAGTTTTACCAATTTATGAAGTATCACAACGTTTCACTAGACCAGTTTCTGTAATCGCCGGTACTAATGACCAAGTTGTTGATCCAAAATACGCCAAGAAATACGATGAAGTTTACGAAAACAGTGAACTGCATATGATCCCAAATGCTGATCATAGATTCAGTGGTGAGTACAAAGACATGGCAGCCGATTTAACTGCGCAATTTTTAAAACCTGCGTTTTAATGACGTTTAAAATCAAAATGAGTTCTAAAGACATAATGGTCGAGAGAACTAGCTTCAGGTGAATATTGAAATTCAAAATCATGAAAATCTTGCAATTCTGCGGGATTTTTTATTTGATTTTCGGCAATAAAACGCACCATTTCACCACGTGCCATCTTGGCATGAACACCTACGGTTTTCCATTGATCATTTTTCAATTCTTGAAAATCGATGGTGATCATTTTTCGATTTTCGTTTAAATAAGGTTTGACTAAGCGCATATATTGCTTGGAAGCCAGATTAATGACTGTATCATCTTCTTTAAACAGACTTTCAGCAATTTGATCATTCCAAAAATGATACAAGCTATAATCAATAAAGCCCTTCATTTTGGTATTGAGTTCTAAACGATATGGGCAAACACCATCAAAAGGTCTAAGCATCCCGTAAAAGCCAGATAAAATGCGCAGATTTTTTTGAATATAATCAAGCGCTGGCTGAGTAAACAAATCCGGTGCCATATATTGGTATTGAATGCCTAAAAAAGCCAAAATTGCTGGAGTTAACCGCTTATCTAAATTCATATTTTTCAGTTGCTCAATGCTTTGCTCTGTTACTTTTTTACTGGCATGCCATAACTCAATTAGTTGGTCTTCAGAACGAGATTTTAGGAATTCTTCTAGAATCCTAGTCTTGTCTAAAAATTCAGGCTTAGACTGAACTGGAAAAAAATCGCGATCAATTTTCATAATTTTTGCGGGTGCAATAATAATTTTCATTTTTAGATTTCACTTCTTTAGGTTAAACTTAACTAGTAATTAATAAGGAGGAAAAACGATGAATCCTGATTTTGCAATTGTCTTAAATTTTAAAATTAACGGAAATGCGGATGCAGACTTTTTAGTTAAAACTGCTAGAAACATTGGTGCACGTGCTGTCATGACCAATGCTCAAAAAGATGATTTTGAAAAAGCCTGCAGTAAATACACCATTTTTCTAGCTGACAAAGCAGATGGCATCGATTTAAACGGTGATGATGTAATTGATACAATCGTCAATAACCGCCAAAATGGTAAAAATACTATCATTAACATCCCTGTAACCGATGGCAAATTTGATGATGCTACTCAAAAATTGCCTGATACCATTAACTCTTGGATGCACTTATTTGGTCATGCCTTAAATGAAGGTAAACACAGCAATCTTGAAACAGACAATGGTTTTATTTTAGAAAATCGGCATGCAGATTACCAAAAATATGTTTTTGTAAAGCGCCCACTTCCTGAAAAAATCGTGGTATCTGGTTTAACTCAAGAACCTAACCGCGTTGAATGGATCGATCACAGAGCCGACCTAGATTTTGCTTTTAAAGATAGTAAATTAACTATCAATCTCACTGAACCAGAAAGTGATTTGGCTTGGCAAGTCTTGCGTATCCAAGCACATCGTCCAGAAGATGACATTATTCATACTGAATTCTAACGAAAAACCTTCTCATTGCGAGAAGGCTTTTTTAGTCAATCTTTGATCCATTATCATAAAACTCTCTAAAGCGATGCGCTTCTTTGTCCAAAGTGATCTCATCATTTACCTGAGATAATTTATAGCCTACAAAATATGGTGGTGCCTCAAAACGGGTAATATACTTAGCACAAATGCCGCCATCTTCACGAGGATAGAAAAATAAATTATATGAATCACATCTGCCGTTATACATGATATTAAGCAAATATTTTGCACCGCTTTGAATCCAATCAGCCCACAAATCAATGCTATCTTTATTCAAAAGGTTGATATTCAATTCCGTATATCCTTGCACTGGATGTTCAGCAATATTGACCTCTACCCCATTTTCATCAAAAAGCGTTTCGCCTTCAAAATTATTAGGGTGAATATATTTATTGATTAATTGCCGGAGAAAACACGGGATTTTAATCCCGTGATGAATCCGGCCTTTTTTAGTTTTTTTGCTTGTTTCCTCCTTCTTTCTTAAACATATGTTTGATATAATCTTAAAAAGAAAGGAGGGAACAAATGTGCTAAAAGGGATCAAATTAAGACTCTATCCTAATAGAATACAACAAAACCAGCTTGAGCAGATGTTTGGCAATGATCGCTTTGTTTGGAATTAAATGCTGGCCATGATGAATGAGCGCTATCAGAATAATAAAGCTTTGCCTTTTTTAGGCAAGTTCAAGCTGAATTATCTGCTTAAGCCGCTTAAAAAAGAATATCCTTTTTTGAAAAACAGCGATTCTTCAAGCCTGCAGGTAGTTAATGAATTCCTAACTCAATCTTGGAAGAACTTCTTTCAAGATAAAACTGGTCAAATTGGCAAGCCTCGTTTTCATTCACGCAAGTATCTGAAAAAGTCTTATACAGGCAAGTCAATCATAAAAACTGCAGGTAAAAGGTACTTGAAGATTCCTAAATTAGGCTATGTCAAAACCAGCAAGACTGGAGTTTTGCAAAACACTAAGATTAAGCGCTACACTGTTCTGCTTGAACCAACAGGAAAATATTATTTGTCTCTACAGGTAGAAATATCTGAACCAGAGAAGTACAGCTTAACCGGCAAACGAGTTGGAATTGATGTTGGCGTAGCTGATTTAGCAATTCTGTCTAATGGGCTAAAATATCCTAGTTTTAATAGCTCTTATTTTGAAATGAAAGCTAAAATTTGGCAGAAAAAGTATTCTCGACGTAGACATTTAGTTAAATTACTAGTTTTACAAAATAAGAATAAAAGGGTGCTTTGTCCTAGAAGTTTAGAGAGTTTCACTAATTGGCAAAAAGCGCAAAAGTCAAAAGCCAAATACCAAGCTAAAGCAGCTAATCAGCGCAGAGATTATCTGCATAAACTAACTACGCATTTAGTTAAGCAATATGATGTAATTGCGATTGAAGATTTGAAAACCAAGAATCTTCAGAAAAATCATCATTTGGCTAAGTCAATTGCCAATGCTTCATGGCGAATGTTTAGACAAATGCTAGAATACAAATGCGAATGGTATGGCAAGAAACTAATTGCAGTTGATCCCAAGAACACTTCCAGAATTTGTTCAAAATGTGGCTATAACAGTGGCGCTAAGCCATTAGAGATTCGTGAATGGATTTGCCCTAAGTGTCAAACCAAGCATGACCGAGATATTAATGCGGCAGTTAATATCCTGCATAAAGCAACGCCAACTGGTCAGGGACTGGCCATGGTAACAAGCTGAGTTCTGTGAGTTAGGTATTTGACTAGTTCAATGTAAGATCCTAAACACTACTCAGTGTTCCCAGAAACCCGGCACTTCAGTGCCGGTGTAGTTCATACCCATCCTCATGCTCAAAACCTACGATTTGCATATGTAGGTGAATTAAAGAGCCGCCTGAATGCGGGCCATAATTTTTATTTGAAAAACAAGTGGATTATTATTCATATTATCCCTCGAAATCTGTTAAAATTGATAACGTATGTTATCCTAGAAACATAATACAATAGTAACTTTGCTAGGATAAAAATAGTGCTATACTGTTTCAAAACAAACACTTATTCGAAAATCTAATGAGATAGGTAATTGATAAAATGCAATCTAGAACAGAACTAAGAAAACATAATAATCGCAATAATCTCTATTTAATAATTATCGGCGTAATTATTATAATTGCAATTATTGGTGGCGTATTTTTCCATAATAAAAAAGTAGAAGCTGAACAACGTGAGCGTACCTTTGCTTCTACTCATTTCAATCCCAATGTTACAATCTATGGCGTTAAAGTCGGCAAGTTGACAGTTAATAAGGCCATGACAAAGATTAATGAAAAAGCTGATAATGTCATCTTTTTAAGAAATAAAAAAATAATTTCTGAACGGGATGCAAATATTCAAACCATTGATAAACAAACAGTTAAAGAATATTTCGATAAGCAGCATACCGATTTAATCAACAATCAAAAATACACTTATAATTCTAAAGATTTAAGTGAAGCAAAAGAAAAACTGAAGAAGATGCCAAAAGCTTCTGTAACTTATAACATTGCTGGTAAAAAATACACATTAAAGGCTGAAGATTTAATTGGTGAAGTCACCTATAAAGATGGCAAATATAATTTCACTGATGTTAAAAATTTGACCAATAAGCTTCACGATATCAACAAAGAAGTTCAAACTTTGAAAAAGAGCTACAAATTCATGGTTCCTGTTGGTAACAAAGCTAAGGGCAAAACCATTACCGTAACTAATGAAAGCTACGGCTGGGGCATTTATCTTAAGAAAGCAAAAGCTGCTGTAGAAAAGGCCTTTATCGATGGAACTACTGAACTTGATGGTAGCAAGTACATTTATGGCGATGGCTACAGCACTTATGCGCATGGTTATGGCAAGAGCAACAACGGTATCGGAAATAACTACGTTGTTGTTTCAATTAAAAACCAAGAATTATGGGTCGTTCGCAAAGGACGCGTTGTTGTTCACTTAAACGATGTAGTTACCGGTACCCTTGAAGGCGGCAAAGGCAATCAAACTCCAAAAGGCGTTTGGTACATCATGTACAAGGAATCACCAAGCGTTTTACGTGGATTTAATGATGATGGTTCTAAATATGCATCTAAAGTTCAATATTGGATGCCATTTACTTTAAGTGGTTGCGGCTTGCACGATGCCAGCTGGAGAAATGACTGGAGCAAAACTGCTTATCTACGCGGTGGCTCACACGGATGCGTAAATATTCGTCCTGCCGAAATTAGAAGCGTATGGAGCAATGTTTCTACTAATGATGCAGTAATTGTTTACTAAGAAATGAAAAATAATGCTATTCAAATTTGAATGGCATTATTTTTTTGCGTAAAATTATACATAAAGATATAGATTTTTGAGAGGTTTTTATGTTAATTATCGGAATCATTTGCTTAGTTATGGCAGCAATTTCATATTTAAGATGTGTAAGTATTAAGAATAATAACGCCAAAAAAGATAATACTAAAACTAATGAGGCTAAATGGCAACGCAGTTTAGCAATTATCTTCTTAATCTTTGGTGTTTTATTAGTAGTCTATAGCATTTATTTACGCAGATTTTAAAAATGACGTGAGATTATTCCCACGTCATTTTTCATATTCTAATGTACGCCTTCCATTAAGACGTTAATTTTCTTAACTAAAACAAACATAATTACACTAAATACAACACTAACTAGCCCAACAGCCATGAAGTATTGTACTTCTGTGCCAGATGAATAGAACTTAACGATTTGAGCGTTAATTGCCTGCCCCGTTGCATCAGCCATGAACCACATACTCATCATCTGTGAGCGGAATGCATTTGGCGCAAGCTTGGTTGTAATTGATAAACCAATTGGTGAAATCAACATTTCCGCAATTTCAACAATAAACCATGACCCCACTAGCCAGAATGGACTTACTCTGCCGCTTGTACCATAGAGCATCCCTGGAAGTGCCATCCACATATATGAAAGGCCAGCAAACACAAGACCTGCCGCAAACTTACCTGGTGCAGTTGGCTGCTTTTTCCAGTGTTCCCACAGCCATACAAACACTGGCGTCAAAATCATGATGAACAATGGATTAAGCGACTGGAAGTTAGCTGCAGTAAAATGCCAACCACCAATATGTAAAACAGTTCTTTGTTCCGCAAATAATGCCAAAACAACTGAACCTGATTCTTCTATTCCCCAGAAAATAGCTGCGGCGAAGAATAATGGAATGTATGCCTTCACTCTTGAGCGTTCAATCTTAGTAACCTTTGAGCTGCGAAGCATCATCACGAAGTAGTAGATTGGCAATGCAATCGCCAAAATAGTTAATAAGGTAATTACATTATCAACGCTTAATTGCCCTACTCCTGCCATAGCGGCTAAAATTGCAACAATTGCGATGATAATAATGACAACCCACTTGATCACATTAAGCAAATCGCCTTTATCAATAGGATCATTAGGTGTCAGACTTTCAGTTGATAAGTATTTTTTACCACCAAGTACATATTGTACTAAACCAAAGAACATACCAACTGCAGCTAATGAGAATCCTGCATGGAAGTTCAATTGGCTACCAAAAATATGGAAACCGAAGCCCTGAGCTACCCATGGTACAAGCCATGGAGCAATAAATGAGCCTAAGTTAATCCCGAAAACAAAAATACTGAAACCAGCGTCACGACGGCGATCTTCAACAGAATAAAGACCACCAACCATATCGGATACGTTCGGCTTTAATAATCCAGTACCTACAACGATTAAAGCAATCGAACTGTATAGCGCCGTTACACCAGCTGGCAAAGCCAAAACGATGTGTCCCAACATAATAAGCACACCGCCGTAGAAGACTGTTTTTCTAGAGCCCCATACTCTGTCAGAAAGCCAGCCTCCAACTAGTGTTGATAAATAAACAAGCGAACCATAGATCGACATGATTGAAGCAGCAGTAGTTTGAGACATCCCCAAACCACCTTTGGTAACTGCGTAATACATGTAGAATAATAAGATAGCCCGCATGCCGTAGTAACTGAAACGCTCCCACATTTCAGTGAAGAATAAAGTGGACAAGCCCTTTGGCTGTCCCAAGAATGCTGTATTTGAATCTCGTTTACCCAAAGAAAAACTCCCTTCTTATCTAAGGTAAGCAATAAAAACAATTACACCACGAAAAATAAGGACCTATCCTATTTACAGATAGATCCTTATTTTTATTACTTTATATTACTTAATCAATTGCTTTAGCAACTGCATCATTAACAGCATCTTTTTCAGCTTCGATCAAGTTAACCTTGCTTTCGATGACCTTAACGTCCATCTTAATTTCACGACTAAGAAGTGGAACATTAATCTTTGGTTCAAAGAATTCCTTGAATTCCTTAAGTCTTTCTGGGGTATGGAAGACGCCTGCAGTAACAGTGATAAATGTAGCAAATTCCATGTCACCACCAACAGTCTTGTCAAGCCAATCCCAGTCTTCTCTGATCCAGTCCCAAGCTGCTTGTTGACCATAATGGTTAGCAAGTAAACCACGGTACCAACCAAGTAAATCTTGTGGCTTAACTACGTCAGCATTTTCAAAGTCGCCAACAATAGCCTTGATAGCTGCAAGATCCTTGGTGCTGGTTACAGCGCTGCGTAAGTCAACCTTGTATGATGGGTCAGCTGTTCTTTGGTATTCCTTAATTAACTTATCAACTAATTCAGCATTGCCAAAGTTCTTAACTTCATTGATTAAAACGTATGGACGAATATCTGCATTCAATGCTTCCAAGTTATCTTCATTTTCAGTAAAGATTTGGTGAGCTGCCTTAATTGAGTCCGCATTTTCAGCGTAAAGACTTGCGCTCAACTCGTATGGACGAATTTGAACATCTTCATCGCTTTCGCCTGGCTTTACTTCCCAGCCTAAACGTGCAACTTGATCCTTTGATAAGAGATCATAAAGCTTCTTCAAGTTCTTTTCTTCATTTGATTCTGGGTCAACGAATTGACGAAGCTTAGCTGCAGTAGTGTAAAGTGCGTTAATTACCAAGCTTGACTTAGAATCAGCGAATTTAACCAAAAGTGGAACAATTGAAGCGTAAGAAATTTGCTTACCTTCTGCTAAGAGACGTAAGTCTTGAAGCAATTGTAACTTATCAATTGGATCCAATTCATTAACATCTGACAAAATATCATCAAGCAAAGTCTTGTCATATTCAACGATGAAGTGTGAGTTGTTGCCAACATTAAGTCTAAGTGGGTGACCTGCTTCTTCGCGAAGTACCTTGTAATTGCCTAAGTCAATTTCTTTATCAGACATAATCTTAGGTGCGTCGAAGTTAGCATTCAATGGAATTTGCCATTGTCTACCCTTATCTTCACCTTCACCAATGAAGAATTGCTTTTGCGTAAGCTTCAAATGACCATCTTCAGCAACGAAGGCATTAACTACTGGGTAACCAGGTTGCTTAAGCCATGAGTGCATGATTTTACCAATATCAAGATCAGTTGCAGTTGAAAGTGCATCCCAAAGGTCATCACCAGTGGCATTGCCAAACTTGTGGTGGTCGAAGTAGTACTTAAGACCCTTGCGAAGTGCGTCGTCACCAAGAAGTGAACGAACCATGACTAACATTCTTGAACCCTTAGCATAAACAATGGCACCGTCAAAGACTGAGTCAATATCTGCTGGGTCATTAATTTCCATTTGAATTGGTTGAACACCATCAGTAGCATCTCTGTTCAATGCAGATGCAGCTTCACTAGTTTGGAACATTTCCCAGATGTGCCAGTCAGGTTCCAAACCATCAACTGATAAGTATTCCATCATGTTGGCAAAACTTTCGTTAAGCCATAAGTTGTCCCACCACTTCATGGTTACCAAGTCACCGAACCATTGGTGAGCCAATTCATGGGTAATAACTGTGGCAACTAACTTCTTCATTTCCAAGCTAGTATTGTCTGGGTCAAGGAGCAAGTATGCTTCACGGTAAGTTACAAGACCCCAGTTTTCCATGGCACCAGCTGAGAAGTCTGGCAATGCAAGTTGCAATGACTGTGGAAGTGGGTATTTGGTTTGGTAGAATTCTTCGTAAAATTCAATTGCGCGCTTAGCAATGTCTAAAGCGAAGTCTAATTCCTTAGGCTTGTGTGCCTTAGTTGCGTAAACGCCAATTAATACGCCATCCTTAGTATGAGTAGTCTTAGATTGTAATTCACCAAAGGCAAAGGCAACTAAGTAACTAGACATGCGGACAGTTTCTTCAAAGTGGTGGTAGCCATCCTTGTCAACTTCTACTTCTGGCATGTTAGCAAGTGCAACTTCACCATCTTGTTCATCCCACTTAAGAGCAAGTGAGAATGTAGCTTTAGCTTCAGGTTCGTCCACACATGGGAATGCTTGGCGAGCAAAAGTAGTTTCGAATTGCGTACCGATGATTTGCTTCTTCTTACCTTCTAATTCGTAATATGAAGGATAAATACCCATCATAGTATCAGTAAGTGGTGCGCTATAAGCAATTTCGATTACAGCTTTGCCAGTTACTCCTGTTTTAATTTTGATTGCTTCATCTTTTTCGATTACATCAAAATCAACATTTTTACCATCAACCTTAGCGCTATCAATGGTCATAAATTTTTGGTTAATAAATACTGGATTTTCAATTACATCACCAGTAATTGTGGAAGTACCATTAATAGTTTTATTCTTACGGTTTACATTAATACGCAAATCGTAATGTTCTGGGTGGAAAGTTTCATAAAAACGTTTAACTGCCATATATTTGCCTCCTAATTAGCATAATTTACTCTAAATTTTACCAAAATATCGGTAAAAGTGCTTAAAAAAGGCAATTTCTTTCTGATTGTAAGAGTGCCGTTTTCGTTTTGTAACATTGCTGTCATATAGACCTTGTAATATATAAGCATAGTCATTAAGAACTATATAAATTTTTTAAAAGTAAGTTTTAATAAGGAATGAAATCAATGAGTAAACAAGTTAAATCTATTTTTGTTAAATTAGTAGCTGCATTAGCACTTGCCTTTGCGTGTGTCGCAGTTGCACAAACTTTTGCTAACAATTCTACCAGTCAAACTGTTCAAGCTGCTAAGAAGATGTCTAATAAAGAAAAGGCAGCTAAGAGATGGATCGCAATGCGTGAATCAGGCGGTAGCTACACTGCTAGAAACGGTTCATGTTACGGTAAGTACCAATTAAGCATCGGTTACTTACACGGTGACTTATCACCAAAGAACCAAGAACTTACTGCTGACAGATACGTTTATGGTCGTTACGGTTCATGGGTTAACGCTAAGAGATTTTGGTTAGCACATAACTGGTACTAAAATTAATTTATTCCTTAATTTTCAAAAAAACAGCTAGTCAAGTTGACTAAGCTGTTTTTTCTTTATTCAAACTTGTCTTGTTTAATTACCCGATAGGTTGCAATTATTAATACTAGGATCGAGCAAGCCATTCCAACGTAGGCCATCGTCCCAATGTGAACAGCATTATTCGCTGCTTCTCTCGCCATTTGGTTTTCCATAGCATAACCAACTACCCATTTACGCATTAAAACAGGAGTTAAGATAAAACTAAATGTGGTAATCAATGAAGTAATCAAAGTCACATTTCTAGAATATGGTTCTTTAAAGAATTGTGCCAATACACAAAAAGCTGGGGCAATCATCAAAAGCATGATCCACATAATAATCCAGCGCCCTGAGTTGCTATCCATCATTTGCGCACTATTTGTAGCATAACGATATGAACTCCAAAGCTGACCGCCAGTAACTGTATTTAACAAACTCAAGAAATACGATCCTTGCTGACCATAGTAACCACCATTATTGGATAAGGCTCCTTGGATAATTTGGAAACTATCAGTTGAACCTGCTGATGAGAAATCAACAGTAACCACCTGTTTCATATAGGTAGCCAAAAACATGGTAACTGAGCCACCTAACTCTAAAGCTCTTAACATGCTTAATTTTCTTGAGGCCTTTAAATGAAACTCAAGACTAAGCACCTGATGAGGGTGGTGACTGTGGCCAATGACATGTATTCCGACAATTACTACTAACAGTAAGATTAATAATCCCCACCATAATTTAATTATGGCAAGAAATAGTGCTAGAACAATAATTGCAACTGAGATATATGGTCGATCAGAAAAGATTGTCCAAAAATTAAGCTTTACGTGATTATAATTTTCTCGTGAAAGATCAATTTTGGTATTAGCAGCAGGTTTAGGGTTGCTAATTTTTTTGCTTCTAAATTCTTCACGACTATTTGCCTTATTTTTAGCATAATTAACTCGTGATTGATCTGTACCGCCTTGTCTATGTTCCTTCTTCATGCGATATTCTCGCCGTGACATATGTGCCATAAAGAATAACTCCCTTCTAGAACCATTATCGTAGCACATTATTTGGTTAATAGTTTTTCTATTGTAAAAAATTGAAAAAATATTTAGTTTTTTGTATGTGCTAAAATGGATGTTAAAAACCATTCTTATTTTTTGAAAGAGATGACAATTTGACTGCTATTAAATCACGCAATCTGCCTGCGGGGTGGCACAAAGCTTTTTATACCCTGTGGCTAGGTTGTTTCATTACCGGGATGGGCTACTCAATGACAATGCCCTTTATCTCACTGTTTATTTCTGATTTGGGTAATTATTCTAAATTACAAATTAACCTATATTCTGGTCTAGCATTTGCGATGACCTTTATCGCCCAGGCAATAGTTTCTCCATATTGGGGCAGTTTAGCTGACCGTAAAGGAAGAAAACTAATGTGTATGCGTGCATCCGGCGTAATGGCAATTACTATTACCTTGACTGGTTTTGCACCAAATGCGATTTATATCGTTATCATGCGATTCATCCAGGGATCTTTTTCGGGTTATATCAACAACGCTACCGCATTGATGGCCAGTGAAACGCCGCACGAACGTAGCGGCTGGGTAATGAGTCAGATGATGACCGCTGGTACTGCCGGCAACTTGGTCGGCCCATTATTAGGTGGTACCCTTTCCAGTTTCTTTGGCAATATCTTTGGCGGTGCGTGGGGCTATCGTATTCCGTTCTTTATTACTGGTGTCTTGATGTTCATCGTATTTTTAGGAACAACATTCCTGGTTCATGAAGACTTCACCCCAATTTCTCGCGAAAAGATGAAGCCAATGGGCGAAATCATGAAGAGTTTGCCAAGCATTAAATTAATTATCGTTATGTTCATCACTACGCTGTTGGTTCAATCTTCAACTATGTCAATTGATCCTATCGTTTCATTATAC
Source organism: Lactobacillus helveticus (assembly GCF_046109915.1). Taxonomy (NCBI): domain Bacteria; kingdom Bacillati; phylum Bacillota; class Bacilli; order Lactobacillales; family Lactobacillaceae; genus Lactobacillus; species Lactobacillus helveticus. The sequence goes on from NZ_CP151471.1 coordinate 1,451,934, forward strand.
GTAAAATCAATGATGCCTCATGGTTCTGATGTTGCATTTGTTGCTGGTACCGTAGCAGCAACGCCAGGACTTGGTACTTTGCTTGCTGCATCTAAGATTGGCCATAAGATGGATGAAATTGGGCCGTTACGCGTTTTGCGTGTAGGTTTAGTCATCGGCTTCATTTTATTTGCACCAATGGCTTTAACTAATAATCCGTGGATGCTTGCCTTCTTACGTTTCTTATTAGGTATTGCTAGTGCGGGAATGTTGCCTGCAGCTCAAACTGTTTTAACTCTGAATACTCCTAAAGAAAGTTTTGGTCGAATTTTTAGTTATAATCAGTCTTTCCAAGCAGTAGGTGCAGTACTTGGATCATTAATGGGTTCTGCCATTTCGGGTTTTTCAAACTATGCGACTGTTTTCTGGGTAACCGGATTTACTTTATTATTGAACTTTATTTTAATTTTGATCTTCGCATGGGGTATTTCTTATCGAGATAAATAAGTAATCGCTTTCGCTAGTTTTACTTTTAATCCATAACTGAAACTTGAAAGCACTAAAACTAGCCGGATCCATATTGGATCTGGCTTTTTGTCTCTTAAATTAGTTTTTAAGATGTCCGCAGCAGCTGCTTTTGCATGAAAACCGGCAATAACTTAATAAAGTTGTCTAATATTTGTTCCACTGTGGCGGAGATCTCTGCTTTTGCTTCTTTAAGAGCGGTAAGCAGGTAGACCAATGCCTCTTCAAAGGCTAAATCAGGCAGCGCTTCATTCATTAAATAGAATAAATCGCCTAAGATTCGATCATCGATACTCTGTCTTTCTTGCCAAGCCAACAGATCATAAGTTAGAGCTGTCACGGCAATGTAGCCGCATTGCCCGTCATAGCTTTGAATCTGTGATTTGTTTAAGGCTAAGTATTGCCATCGCTCCAGCCAACAGTTAGACCACGATAGCCGGTTAAAAATTCATGCTTGTCATGATCATAGACTTTAGCCAATAATTCGGTCTTCTTAGAACAAGAACGAGCCATTAGCGTGTCATCAACGATTAAAGCCAATCTTCTACGTCGATCAATTACCGGTTTCAAAACAGAAATCAGTTTAACAGCAGCCAAACAGACCAGCTTCTGCCAGTTGATGCGGCCATCATTGAGCACATTTCTGCCAGTTTTAGCAGTAAAATTCTTGGCGCGCTGACAGCGATAAAGCGACTTTCGCGCAAATCTAGCCTTGATCATCCAGGTAATAACCATTAACAGGCTAACCAGGGAATGTCGTTTGAAGTTTACCTTTTTACTCAAATCACCTAGACCAATTAACTTAGTAAATGAAGAAATTAAAGATTTAGTGTCCTTTTCTTGGTTAAATTGCGTTATACTTTTCATTGCGTAGGATCTCCTTTACTTTGGATTTGACACTTAAAGTATAACGCGGAGAAATCCTGCGTTTTTATTTTTACGCAAAAAAGACTAGAAACCATGCGGAAAGAGCGTGATTTCTAGCTTTCAAGTTTCAGTTATTAAAATAAAAGCTGAACTTAAATCAACTGGCTTACTCTTACAAAAGCAAATGGGATTTAACCCAAAGACTAAAAAGAATGAACCGAATCGTCTATACCTTTCTAAGCTCGATGTAAAAGCTACTGATGTTTATTTAAGGGGCGAATATGGGCAAAAAAAGCCTGAAGCCCTTGCTACAAGCGGAACTGCAAAAAATGCAGTTAATCTATATAAAGACTCTAAAAACATAGATACCAATACGCGTGGTGCTAGTTAAATCGTTTTAGTTAATAAAAAAGTCCAATCGGACTAGACTCAAGTTGTAGTATTCAATAGAAAAGAGTCTGATCTGATTGAACTGCCTTAAGCTTAAGCGTTTTAGTCATCCTAACACAAGTTGGTTTTAAAGATTTAGTCAAAATTTGCCGGTACTGGTATCGTTTATCTGCTCCGGCTGAATTTAGTCAACGGCGAAACATCAACCGGGTAAAAGCTACGGACAGTTTAATCTTGGCTTTGCTTATCTGGCAGGCCAAGACTGGAATCGAATCACAAAGAAGGTTCTGCGAATGCTTCGGCTGTCTATCGCATTCGCGTTTTAACCGCCGTTCTCGACAGCTGCTCCAGTTGATTTATCAGATACGCCAAAAAATGAATCAAAAAGTTGATTTAAGCGGACAATTCTTGATTATTGACAGTTTTCCCGTTCCAGTTTGTCAGCCGGTTCGCAATTATCGCGTAAGGATTTTTCGCGGTTCTGCGAATATTGGCTATAAGGCAACCAAAAAGATCTACTATTATGGTTTCAAAGTTCATGCGATTGTCAGCGACGACGGCTATGTTCTTGATTATGTCGTAACAAAAGCATCAACTTTAGAATAGTAAGAAACACTTACAATACCACCTGCAAATTTCTTTTGTGTTAGTCCCTTTTTAATTCTTTCTTCTTTGAGTAATTCTCCAATTGTCATGCTTTCCCTCCGAATGTTCAAATACGAAATTTTTAAAAATAATTTTAATTCCTTGCTAAGATTAAATCAACATTAAAGCAAAGGAGTTAAACATTATGAACGTATTTTTGAAAAATAAGGACTACAGAAGATTTTCTATTGCCAGTTTTCTTTCAGGCACGGGCGACGTACTTTTCTATTTGGCATTTATGACTTATGCAAGTAAATTGCATAATTATTCGCTTGCCCTATCTTTAATTGCAATCTCAGAATCAATTCCTAGATTATTCGAAATTTTTGCTGGTTACTTAGCTGATAGAACTCGCAACAAGTTTAAGAATATTTTCTTAATGGCTGTAGTAAGATTCGCTCTCTACGCAACTGTTGGTTTCTTGTTTGTAGCTAAAGTTTCAGATTGGAACCTTGTTATCGCAGTGGTAGTAATCAATTTTTTCTCTGATACCTTTGGCTCTTACTCAGGTGGGTTAGTATCACCATTAATTGCAGATATTGTAGGTAAAGAGGAATTCGGTGAAGCTGAGGGCTTTACTGGTGGGGTATCACAAATCATTAATATGATCGCCCAATTCGTTGGTTCAGGTTTGCTCTTATTCTTGTCATACTCTAACTTAGCCTTTATCAATGCCTTCACGTTTTTAGCCGCCGGACTCTTATATGCCAGTGTTGGATTAAAACACAAAAAGAATGGCAATACTCTTGAACGCTCAGAAGTAAATGAGCAAAAGTTCTTTGCCACTATGAAAGATTCATTTACTCAAGCTAAAAAAGCGCAAGGCTTATTAACAATCATGGTTATTGTAGCTCTACTCAATGGTGTATTAGGTGCCATGAGTGCATTAATTCCAATTGTAATGGCAGGACACAAGTCAACAATGTTAATTGGTAATTACAGCTTTACTATGGCGGTAATGGGCGTGTTAGTTAGCTGTGGTGCCGCATTTGGTAGCATGTTTGGTCAACAATTATTTAGAAAAGTTTCAGCATTCACGATGACAATTGTTGCTGGTGGTCTTAGCTTTTTAACTACTTTAGCTACAATTATCGCTAACATTTACATTGTCTTACCATTCTTCTTCTTGCTAGCAGCTACAGCCAGCATTGCCTCTATCAAGTTAACTCAATGGCTGGTTAATACAGTTGAGCATAAAATTTTAGCATCAACTATGGGCTTGTTAAATACTTGTGCCATGGCTTCAGCTACAGTAATGACTACTATTTTTACGACAATTTCTGGTATGGGTGATGTACGTTATGCTTTAATTGTTTTGTTAGTAGTAGAAGTAACTGTCTTGTTTGTAGCTGTACGAATGGGCATTAAAGTTAAGAAAACTGAAAAAGGAGTTAATTCTACCGTAGCAGTGAATGATTAACTACAAGAATAGTGTTTAACTCTACATAAAAAGGCTCCAAGTTGGAGCCCTTTATATTTCATTGCTTTAATTTTAATCCTTGTATCGCTAAAATAGTCATTAAATTATTTTTTGATATCGGAGGTGATTTCTGTGACAATAGGAGAATTACTCAGAGAATGCAGGGTTAGCCAAAATAAAAAACAAAAGGAATTTGCTGGCGAAATACTTTCTCCATCTTATTATTCCAAAGTTGAAAAAGGAAAACACAAGATTACAGCAAAAGATTTAATTAGTTTATTGATTTACAATCAAATTTCAGTAAAACAATTTTTCGGTAGATTAGATGAGAATTACGAAGAAAATCAGTTTCTAGAGGAAAAGCTAAATAGTTTGTTAGCGCAGGCATATTTTCAAAATGATAAAAGTAAGTTAGAAGAAATCAGACAGCAGATTAAGGATAGCTGCTTATCAAGTGAGGCTAAAACTGATCAATTATTGTATGCGGATATTTTCTTAGCTTTAATGAATAATAGTCTTCGAGATAATAAAAAATTGCAAGATAAAGTTAGAGAGAAGCTATTTAGCATGGATGAATTCGATGAAGCTAAAATCATGTTATATGGTAATTCCATGAGATTTTATTCACTCTCTGATAATAAAATCATATCGCAAAGCTTAATTCGAAAATATCGAGAGACCAATAACATTATTATTCAAAAGTATCTAGTTTCACTTTGCGTAAATATGTTGATTATCCTAATTGAAAATAATGATTTAAAAGATATTAAGCTTTATACAAATGTATTAGAAGAAAATATTGATAATCCAGATCTTATTTTTTATAGGTCGGTATATCTATTTTTAATTAATTTTATTAAGTACAAAAATCTGGGTGAGGAAAAATATCTTGGTAAATGTAATAAAGCAATTGAGGCATTTAGAACCTTTGAAATGAACGCATATGCTAATGAATTAGCTAACTTTTTGAAAAAATACAAATGACCATTTTTTAATAAAAGTCAAATATAGCTATTTTGATATTTTTCGTTTAAGCCTCTGTATAATAATGATCAACAAACTTGAAAGAAATGAATAAAGTTATGAGACCAGAAGATATAATTATCATTTTATTCCCTGGTAAGCCTTAATAATTCTTTTCAAATATGGGGGACAAAAAAAATGAAAAAACTTTCTAAATTGACAGCTCAAGCAGCTGGAGCTGTAAGTAGGTGCACTTATTGCTAATTATGTTTCAGGTGGTTTAGCTATCTTTGCAGTGAGAGCAATTAGCTCATCAGTATCTGCACTAGTGGGAAGCAGTATTAAAGGTGGAGTTTGGGTTGATTATAATTTCTTAGCAAGAACAGTTACTAGTTGTGGATGGCAATAGTTTTATGAAAAAAAAGCAAGCAATTTATACTTTTATCTGTTTAACCCTAGTAATAGAGTTATATAATTTTATAATTGCGCCACATATTTCAAATATGGTTTTAAATATTGTATTGAGTGCAATATGTGGCGGATTCAGTACTCTAATAGTTTATGAACTACACCGGCACTGAAGTGCCGGGTTTCTGGGAACACTGAGTAGTGTTTAGGATCTTACATTGAACTAGTCAAATACCTAACTCACAGAACTCAGCTTGTTACCATGGCCAGTCCCTGACCACTTAGCTTTGTACTTCCTTTATGCAGGATATTAACTGCCGCATTAATATCTCGGTCATGCTTGGTTTGACACTTAGGGCAAATCCATTCACGAATCTCTAATGGCTTAGCGCCACTGTTATAGCCACATTTTGAACAAATTCTGGAAGTGTTCTTGGGATCAACTGCAATTAGTTTCTTGCCATACCATTCGCATTTGTATTCTAGCATTTGTCTAAACATTCGCCATGAAGCATTGGCAATTGACTTAGCCAAATGATGATTTTTCTGAAGATTCTTGGTTTTCAAATCTTCAATCGCAATTACATCATATTGCTTAACTAAATGCGTAGTTAGTTTATGCAGATAATCTCTGCGCTGATTTGCTGCTTTAGCTTGGTATTTGACTTTTGCGCTTTTTGCCAATTAGCGAAGCTTTCTAAGCTTCTAGGACAAAGCACCCTTTTATTCTTATTTTGTAAAACTAGTAATTTAACTAAATGTCTACGTCGAGAATACTTTTTCTGCCAAATTTTAGCTTTCTTTTCAAAATAAGAACTGTCAAAACTAGGATATTTTAGCCCATTAGACAGAATCGCTAAATCAGCCACGCCAACATCAATCCCAACTCGTTTGCCAGTTAAGCTGTACTTCTCTGGTTCAGATATTTCCGCCTGTAGAGACAAATAATATTTTCCTGTTGGTTCAAGCAGAACAGTGTAGCGCTTAATCTTAGTGTTTTGCAAAACTCCAGTCTTGCTGGTTTTGACATAGCCTAATTTAGGAATCTTCAAGTACCTTTTACCTGCAGTTTTTATGATTGACTTGCCTGTATAAGACTTTTTCAGATACTTGCGTGAATGAAAACGAGGCTTGCCTACTTGGCCAGTTTTATCTTGAAAGAAGTTCTTCCAAGATTGAGTTAGGAATTCATTAACTACCTGCAAGCTTGAAGAATCGCTGGTTTTCAAAAAAGGATATTCTTTTTTAAGCGGCTTAAGCAGATAATTCAGCTTGAACTTGCCTAAAAAAGGCAAAGCTTTATTATTCTGATAGCGCTCATTCATCATGGCCAGCATTTGATTCCAAACAAAACGATCATTGCCAAACATCTGCTCAAGCTGACCTTGTTGAATTTTATTAGGATAGAGTCTTAATTTGATCCCTTTTAGCACATTTGTTCCCTCCTTTCTTTTTAAGATTATATCAAACATATGTTTAAGAAAGAAGGGGGGAACAAGCAAAAAAACTAAAAAAGGCCGGATTCATCACGGGATTGAAATCCCGTGTTTTCTCCGGCAATTAATCAATAAATTTACTAAATCTTGATCTATCAAGCAGGTGCATTATTTTGCTAAAACGTCTCTTATATTCTTATGATGTAACAATAACTTTTACGTTATTAGCAGTACTAAACTTAACATCATGGTGGGGGAACTTTCCTTATCGTATGGTAATGGTGCTCATGAACATAGTTATTGGTGCTAGTGTAGAACATTTAGTTAACCAATTAACTTCTTTACAGAAGCGTCCGCTATTTAAGGGAATAGTTGCACTAGTATTATTAGTTACAAATATAATCTGGATTGTTATTACAATGATTTGATTGTATTTATAGTTAGAAAAAACGCAGTCAAAGCTGCGTTTTTTAGTGTATTTATATAAATAAATGTTAGCACTTAGTACCATGTAAATTTTTGATAAGTGATAATCATTAGCGTATTCATAAGTTGAAAAAAAGGAGCACCGAATTACTGCGGAAGATTTGATTGCAATACTGGAATATAACAATATTCCTTTATGGTCTTTCTTTAAAGAGTTAAGCTTAAAAGGTAGTTTTCAACATGAATATAAAATAGATCTTGAAGCTGAAGTAATGGATGCTTACTATCATTCAGACAAAGTACTACTTAAAAAGATAATACAGAATCTTGAAAAAAGCGGTTCAACTGATAAGACTGACGATATTTTAATAGTAAAAGGATGGCTTGAGTCTTTAAAGGATGATGAAGAAGAGCCAGATATTGAAGTCAGAAACGCTTTAAAAGACCGAGTATTTAATATTCCCGATCTTAATAAAGAAAAGTTAACTCTATTTTGTAATTTCATGGATTTTTATGACCTAGATAGTAATTTAATGATTGCTAAAAATGCAATCATTAAATTTATTAGTAGTAATGAAACCGAAATTCAAGAAGTATTGTTAGCAATATTGGCTAATTTGCTTTGTTTGTCAATAAAGGAAAACAATTACAACTATGTAGATTATTTAGTTACTACTTCAGAAAAGTTACCACTAAAACCGAGACCGTAAAATAGTTTGTGTAAGGATGAATGATTCCTTAAATTAATTTCTGAAAACATTAGAAAAAGGAGTTCCTTTCTCGTATGATTGGATTGAACAAAAAAACAACATACAGAAAGAAGAACTCCTTCATGAATGATTTTACCAAAAATATGGCTCAAGCACTATTCAATCAAGACAAAGTTAATGATTTTTTGCGCAAGGAAATTCAAACTGCAGTTAATCAATTGCTTGAAGCTGAATTGACTGCCTTTTTAGGCTATGATCCTTATGCAAAAAGCGGATGGAACTCTGGCAATTCCAGAAACGGCATCTATTATCGCAAGGTTGATACGCAGTTTGGCCAGATCGAAATTCAGGTTCCCAGAGACAGAAACGGCGAATTTCATCAGCACACTCTGCCTGACTACAAGCAGCACTCGGACGTCCTGGAAAGCATGATTATCAAGCTTTATGCCAAAGGCGTCACTACCAGAGAAATAGCCGATCTGATTGAAAAGATGTACGGCAGCCATTACAGTCCGGCTCAGGTATCAAATATTTCCAAGCAAATGATTCCAAAGGTTGAAGCCTATCACAAACGCAAGCTTAGCGACAGGTTCTTTTGCGTTTATCTTGACGCAACGTATCTTCCGCTGTGCCGAGAAACGTTTGAGCGTGAAGCCGTCTATATTGCCATCGGCATCAGGCCCAATGGCCATAAAGAAGTAATCGACTACTGCATAGCACCCAGCGAAAACGTCGAAGTTTGGACTGAAATGCTTCAAAACATGAGATCGCGGGGTTTGAAGCAAGTCGAGCTTTTCTTGTCTGACGGTGTTGTCGGCATGAAAACAGCTCTGGCAAAGACTTATCCCAAAGCACATTTTCAGCGCTGCCTGGTTCATGTCATGCGCAATATTTGCAATAAAGTGCGTGTTGACGATCGTGAGACAATCATGAACGATTTCAAGCAGATTCATAGGCAGCCTAACAAGACAGCCGCTGTACAAACTCTTCATGCATTCTATGACAAATGGAACAAGGCATACAATCATGTCATTAGGAATCTAAAAGACATTGAGCCTGATCTATTGGTCTTTTACAACTATCCCAAACAGATCAGACCCTCAATCTATTCCACCAACATGATTGAATCCTTTAACAATGTCGTTAAACGCAAGGCAAAGCCCAAAGCAGAGTTTCCAAGCGAGCAGTCGCTTGATACTTTCATTGGCATTCAGGCAATAAGCTACAATGATCGCTACTTCAACCGAATCCATAAAGGCTTCGGCCAAGTGCAGGATACATTGGAATCCTACTTTGACTAAGAAAAAATTAAAAAATCAATTTACGAGAAAGATCTATTTACACAAACTATTTGACAGTTTCCTAAAACCACAATTCTTTTTTTATAAAGATATGATCTGTTTTTACAAATATTTATCGAGCTATCATTTTAATCATAATAAGGATGACTTGAATAAATGCCAAACCATTATTTCTAATGTTAAATTTGCCGGAATGAGCGAGTATGGAAGTGAGCTAGATAAATTTTTAAATAATCACATTTAAATTGTCGTATTTGAACATCTTTAAGTGAAAATGTTCAAATACGATTTTTTTATTTTTTCAAACTAAAACCCAATATACTTAAAGCATAAATTAATTAAGCAAAGGAAAAAAATGAACATTTTAGAAAAATTAATATTAAAAGTAGATTTAGGAAATAAAAAATAAAAAAATTAGAGCCTCTATGAGAGGAAGTGACAAAAGGATGAATCTAAATTGTATTTTTAGACCTATTATTCATCAAATGTAGTTTATGAATAAAAAGGAAAAAGAAAAAAAGGCAGATAAAGATATTGTAATAACTACACAAAAAAAGCTTGAAAGTTTCATGTTTTTCTAGGACAATTTTATCGCAGCTTTTTTCGATGATATGTATAATGAATTAAATATAAACAAATATAAGACAATTAGAGATGCCGCAGGCTTAGTTATGCAAAAGTCTGAAAAAGGTGATCATCCTTTGGCTTATACGAGCAAACTAGTCATGTATATTCAATCGCAAATTGCATTAAAACATTTATCTTTAACTAATCAGCAACAAAAAATATTAAAAGAACTTCAAAAAAGGTCACAATATGTTAACTTAAATTATGTTTATACCAGCCTGCTTAATGATATTAAGCAATTTAAACAAGAATAATTTTTCCTACTCATATAAAAAAAGTATAAAAAAAGCAGCTAAAGTAAACTCTTTAGCTGCTTTTCTATTATTAAACTAAATCATACATTTCTGGCATTCTGCACCATTTTGAATTAAACATTCGTCTGCAGTCAAGTTCTCACTACCAGCTAAAACTTTTTCTCTTACTCTAACATAATAAATTGAGTTGCATCGCTTTTTAAAGGCATAAATATAAGCCTTATTTAAATCTCTTGTTGTTGCATTATCTTCAACAAATAAAGTTAACGAAATTGATTGATCAACATACTTTTGTGCAGCAGCTGTAATATCAATAATAGCATTAGGTCCTACTTCATATGCACCCTTTTCGTAATACTCATAATTGTCTTTATTAATCTTATAAGCTGGTACATAAATTCGACCCAAATCAGCCTCTTTGCGTGTTTCAACAGGAGCTACTACTGGCTGCAAACTTGGTGTACATGAAGATAAATAACTAATTGATCCAGTAGGTGCAACTGCTAATAAGTTAGCATTAGCTATACCTGTCTTTTTAATTTTAGTAATCAATTCTTCCCAATCTTCTTTAGTTGGAATAACTAATTTATATTTAGCTACAATTTCTTTAATCTTGTCTGTTTTCGGTGAGACTTCCTCATCAATAAATTTTTTGAAATAATCACCACTAGCATATGATGAATCTTTGAATCCTTTAAAAGCACCATACTTTTCAGCTAATTTATTTGATTCTTTAAATGCATGGTATGCAATTGTATAAAAGAAAATTCCTGTAAATTCAACTGCTTCTGGTGAATCATAATAAATATGATTAGTTGCTAAAAAGCCATGTAAATTCATTGCTCCTAGACCGATTGCTCGATTAGCTTTATTTCCCTTTTTAATTGAAGGAGCACAATCTAAATCTGAAGACCTGGCAACACGATTAAGCGCTTGAACACTATCAGAAACCAAACCACCTAACTTGTCAGCGCTATTCATTGCTGCTGCAATATTAAGTGATCCTAAATTACAACAAACATCGTAGCCCGTCTTATTAAAACTTAAGTCTTCATTATAGGTACTTGGCGTATTAACCTGAGCAATTTCTGAACATAAATTAGACATCACGATCCGCCCCAATTTCTTTTGTGGGTTTCTTCGATTGACAGTATCTTCATACATAATATAAGGATACCCTGATTCAAATTGAACTTCAGCAATAGTTTGGAAGAATTTTCTAGCACTGATAAATGTCTTTTTAATACATGGATTATTAAGGAGATTTTGGTATTCTTTAGTAATTGAAATATCTGACATTGGTTTACCATATTCACGTTTAATATCATATGGTGAAAACAAAGCCATCTTTTTATTTTCTTTGGCTAGTTCAAAAGTAATATCTGGAATCACTACGCCAAGTGATAAAGATTTAATTCTTACCTTTTCGTCAGCGTTTTCTCGTTTAGTATCTAAAAATTGCATAATCTGGGGATGATGGGCACTTAAATAAACTGCACCGGCACCTTGTCTTTGCCCTAATTGATTGGCATAAGAAAATGAATCTTCTAGTAATTTCATTACAGGAATTATCCCACTAGATAAATTCTTCATTTTTTTAATAGGTGCACCTAATTCACGCAAATTAGTTAAGCATAGAGCAACACCACCACCACGTTTAGATAATTGCAGACTTGTGCTTATTGCTCGTGAAATTGATTCCATATTGTCTTCAACTCTGAGCAAATAACATGAAATATATTCACCACGTCTCTTTTTACCTGCATTCAAGAAAGTCGGAGTTGCTGGCTGGAAACGATTACTAATAATATCTTTAACTAAATTCAAGGCCAGTTCTTCATTGCCATCAGCTAAAAATAAAGCATTCATAACAGCCCGATCTTCAAAACGTTCTAAAAATTGTTTATTATCGTTTGTTTTTAAGGCATATGCTTTATAGAATTTAGCTGCACCCATAAAGTTCAAAAAGCTAAAATTTTGTGCATAAGCTAATTTGAAAATTTCTTTAATAAATTTAGGTGTATATAAATCTAGAACTTTTTTATCATAGTAATTATTATCAACTAAATAAGCTAATTTTTCTTCTAAAGAAGCAAACTTTTTCATTCTTGGTTCAATATGATTTTCAAGATATTGCTTAGTAGCTTCCTTGTCAGCTTTAAAATTATAATTTCCTTTTTCATCTTTAAATTTAGTAAGTGCATTTAAAGAAATATATGAATCATGATTAAGATTATCAGTCATTGTCTTCACCTGCATCAGCAATTATTTTATTAACATTATTTACATCTTCAGTTGTTCCCAGTAACTCAAATTTATATAGATAAGGAACATGTAATTTCTTAGAAATTACATCCCCTGCCAAGGCAAAAGAATTACCAAAATTGGTATTTCCACTAGCAATAACACCAATACATTTTTGCCGATTAGCCAATTTGTTCAAAAAGTGGATAACTTGCTTAGGCACAGCACCTGTAGTCCCATGGCCACCAGAATAAGTTGGCGTAATTAAAATATATTCTTCAGAAACTGAAATTTCTTTACTGAGTTTAATAGGAATCCTAATAGAATTACAATCTAACTTTTCTACAAAGCGTGCTGTATTATTTGAAGTGGAAGAATAATAGACAACTAATGGCTTTTTAGAAATCCCAGTCATCATCTTTAGTCTCCTCTCCTGTTCCCATTACATATGAAGAACCATTACCAGAAAAGAAATCATGGTTTTCATCAGCTTGAGCTGATAATTGAGCGAATACTTCTGGAGAAATATAAGTTTCTTCTGCGGTAAAAGGAGAATCATAGCCTAAATTTTGTAAAAATTTACCTGCATTATACAAACTGAAATGAATTGCATCATCAACCAAATCAAAATCATCATAAAGCTCGTGCAAATATTTCTTTTCCAAATCAATTAGTTTATCTAAGAAATTAAAAACGAATTTTTTCATTTCTGCTTGTTTAGCTGGAGCTAATTTCTTTACGGCCAATTGATATTTGTAACCACTATAATAATTGTGAATAACCTTATCTCTTAAGATCAATCTAATAATATCAGCAGTATTAGGCAATTTACCTCTTGCAGCTAAATAAAATGGTAAATAAAAACCACCATAAAGCAGGAACCCTGGCATAATTGCTGCGGCAACCTTTGATTTAAGCGGATCATTGCCTGTATAATACGGAATTACCGCTTTAGCTCTTGCTTGTAAAGCATCATTATTAACTACCCATTCATGCGCTTCTTCAATTTGTTCACTAGTACATAAAGTAGAAAAAATAGTTCCATATGATCTTGCATGGACAGCAACCATAAAAGCAAAATTTGCATAGATAGCTTGCTCTATATCAGTTTGTGAATTTTTAATTTGGGCTACATCACCCACACTTGATTGAGTTGTATCTAATAAAGTCAATCCAGTGAAAGTGCGAGTTATAAGCTGTTGCCAGTCATCAGATAATTGATTCCAAGAACTTATATCATTCGAAACTGGGATTTTTTCAGGTAACCAAAAGTTTTGAGTAACTCTGTTCCAAACCTCAAGATCCTTATCATCTTTAATGTCATTCCAGTTAATAGCTCGCATATTTTTGCCGTTGTTATTGTAAGCAAATTCAACTGGTGACTGTGAATGATCATAATAACTCATATTTGCTCCTATCATTATTTATTGTTTTATCTAATATATGTGTAAACATACTATAGCATCGTCTGCTCAATAATACAACATGTAGATTTTTGATTATTTATAATCAATATATTGTGGCTAAGCCGTTTTGATAATACAAAATTATTTTTAAATTTATTTTATCTTCCAAAAATAATGTAGGTGTTATTTTTTGCTTTTTTGACAAAAAAATCTCTAATAACTATTTTTATTGTTATTAGAGATTATTTATTCTAAATATTTTTTTAATGAAATCTCATTCCACCATCAACTTGAAGTGATTGTCCAGTAACATACTCAGCACCTGATGAAGCAAACCAAGCCACAACTTCAGCTACATAGCTAGATTTTGCTTCACGACCAAGCGCTATCTCTTGAGACAATTTGCTTGTTGCTGCGTTATTGTTTCATGTTTAATTTTTGCAATTTTTTTATCAATTGAATCTCGCATTTTTGTGCGAACAATTCCTGGATTATAAGCATTAACAGTAATTTTATCTACTGCCAATTCTTTGGCCGCAGCTTGAGTCAAGCCACGAATTCCAAATTTTGAAACAGAATAAGCACTTTGCAGAGCAGAAGCTTCATATCCAGCCAATGATGCTGCATTAATAATCCGGCCTCCTTTTCCTTGCTTTTTAAATTGCTTAGCTGCAGCTTGAATACCCCAGTATGTACCTTTAAGATTTACATCAAATAAACGTTCAACACGTTTAGGGTCAGAATCAATAAAGCTATCAATAAAAGCTATCCCAGCATTATTAACATATAATGCTAAATCACCTACAGCATGTTTGACAAGTGCAAAGACTTCATTGCGATTGGCTACATCAACATAATAGGCCTTAGCCTGATAACCTTTATTGCGTAACTTATTAGCAACTTCTGTAGCTGTTTCACTGTTAATGTCTGCTACAGCAATAGCATATCCATCCTTCACTAAACGTTCAGCAATCCCTTTTCCAATTCCTTGACCCGCACCAGTAACAATTGCAAGTTTAGTCATTTATAATACCCTCCATAAAAATTAATTATCAAAGTATGATAGTGATTTTTTAACTTCGATTTTTGTACCATAGTATTTATTTTTAATATACGATTGAATATTTTTTTATGATATAGTTTTACTAATTTCTTATAAACTGAGTTATTTTTATTTTTAGCTGCAGTAGCTAGAATATTAATATTGTCTTTCGTACTTTGATCAAATTTTTCATGAAAATTAGAATCAGTTAGTACATGTAAATGACCTTCTAAGGCAACAGTATTTGAAATTAAGACCGCATCAACACTATTGATGACACGTGGACCAGTAGTATCATCAATTTCTTTAAATTTTAAATGTTTAGGATTATTTTTGATATCACTAATAGTACCTAAATAAACAAAATTATTTTTCAATGTAATCAAACCGGCCTTTTGTAGCAAAATTAAACCACGTGCAGCTTGTGATGGATTATTAGCAATAGCAATTGTTGCACCATTAGGAATATCCTTTATTTTTTTATACTTTTTAGAATAAATGCCTAAAGGTTCCATATAAGTAGTACCTAATGCCGCTAATTTATCAGACTTATTTTCTTTGTTATAAGCTAAATAATAACTCCAAAGCTAAATAATAACTCCAAGATTGAAATGCATTAACATCAACATTCCCCTGAGCTGTAGCTTTATTTAATTGAACCACATCAGTAATCTGTTTAACTTTTATTTTTAAACCTAATTTTTTGGCATCTTTAGATTTGGCAATATGTTGCCAAATCTCATAATCGGATCCCTGTGAACCAACCGTCTAAGTGTAAAATAGTTTGCGGTAACGTTTAAATATAAATTAAAAGGAGTCAAATCCATTTCAGGACTTGACTCCAAAACAAAAAGACCAGTAGTCTGATGTTAAGCAAAAAAACACATTAGAAGCTGGTCTTTTATGGAATTAAGTGTAACTGAAATCGTCAAAATTATAAAGTCTGAAACTAATATTATTAAGCGAGAAAAAGCTATAGCCTTTTTCTTTCTCAATTTGATCAGAGAATTGATGTCCTTAGCCTTGGAACGAGCAGATCAAGAGCTAAGTGAATCAATGAAGAATCAGGGCTACCAAATTGAAAAGAAGAATCAACGTTCAATCAATATGGCTTTTGGCGAAGCGACTTATGTCAGAAGAAGGTACGTTAAAGCTGGGCAAGAAAGTCGCTATCCTTTAGATAAATTCATGGGCTTTGATAAGTACAAGCATTATAGCGTCTTGGCAGTAAGAAATATCCCGGCAGTAAGCAGCGTCGCTGCTTATCGCAATACTGCCTTAGCTGTTAATTGTCTTTCGGGTTTTAATATTAGTCACGCTCAGATTGGCAATTTAGTTAAGACTGCAGGTCAAAAGATCAAAGAGCAACAAGAAGCTGATAGTCGTTATGATGCTCAAACTGCAAAGAAGCAAGTGCCAGTTCTTTGTCTTGAAGGCGATGGCGTCATGATTAAAGGCACTCAAGGACGATTTGAGTTTCATCGCTATCAAGTTTGTGAAGGATTACGTAATGTGACCTGCAAACGTAGAGAGCGGACTAATGCCAAAGAATTTGTGTCATTAAGTCGTCTAGACGCTTTGAATGAAGCTAAGGAATATATAGCTAACACTTATGATTTAGCTAATACCTTGATCATCAGTAATGCCGATGGTGGTGCTGGTTACGCGAAAAAGGACTTTGATGAAATTGTCGGTCGTTGCGCTAAACATGAGCACTTTTTGGATGTCTTCCATTTGAACAAAAAGATTAAAGACCGACTTTGTTTCGCTCCAGAACTGCAAGGCAAATTGATTTATGCCTTAGAGTTCAAATAACCGTTTAAAATGCGTAATTTGAAGGTTACTAAGGCAATTGGCAGCTGTGAAAGCAATCGCCGTAAGTACACTTATCGTGTTAAAGGCCAAGGCAAATACTGGTCTGAAGCTGGAGCAGAAGGCATGCTTCGGATTTTGGCCTGTATCAAGAATCGTGACTTAGAGCAATGGCTAAATAGTGATTTTGAAGCAGGCAAATTAATCAGCTTAGATCACAAGAAGCTGCTGGCAGCGGCCAGAGACAGCTTGAAGCGTCGCCATGAAATTCATGTTGGCATTCAACACGGGGCACTAACAGCAGAGGTTGTCGGGGGAAGCTATTTAGCTAAATTAGATCGAATGTTAAACCACATAAAATATTAAGAAATTAAGGTCAGACTAATGATTTTTGGACTACCGCAAAAATATTGACACTTACGGTTTCAACATAACAGTTGACAAATATTAAAAAGTCGACTACTATTATCATTAGATTTTAATGCTAATCCGATTAGGGAAAAGCTCTGAAGAGAAGATTAACTGATTTAACAAGATTCAAAGAGAATCCGGTTGGTGAAAAAGGATATCTTAACAATCAGCGAATATGAACTCTGAATAGTGCAATTAAGTTAACGCTTGGTTGTCGGCTGTGACCGTTAACTCACAGGGTATCAATTATGAGAATTTGGAATAATTGGCACTTTCAGAGGTATTGCTTGCGAGAGTAATACGAATTCAGGGTGGTACAGCGAAGCATTCGCCCCTCCGTCAGATTATTTCTGATATGTGGGGACGAATTTGCTGAACCGCTCTAAGGGATTTTATTATTCAGTAGTGACTGTTAAGATAGTAACTGTAATTAATAAATTTTAAGGAGATATGATATCTTATGGCAAAAGTTGAAAGTTTTACATTAGATCACACAAAGGTAAAGGCACCTTACGTTCGTCTCATCACTGAAGAAACTGGAAAAAAGGGCGACGTCATTTCTAATTACGACTTACGACTTGTTCAACCAAACACCAATGCCATTCCTACTGCAGGGTTGCATACGATTGAACATCTCTTAGCCGGATTACTTAGAGATCGCCTTGACGGGGTTATCGATTGCTCACCATTTGGCTGCCGAACCGGTTTTCATTTAATTACTTGGGGTGAACACAGCACCACTGAAGTCGCAAAGGCTTTGAAGGGGTCACTCGACGCAATTGCCAACGACATCGAATGGAAAGACGTTCAAGGGACTGACAAGTATAGTTGCGGTAATTACCGTGACCATTCATTGTTCTCTGCTAAAGAGTGGAGTAAAGAAATCTTGTCACAAGGGATCTCTGATCAACCTTTCGAACGCCACGTTATCTAGTTTCTGAAATGATCCATTAATACTGCTTTTTATGGACGCTACAATCTGACAAAGATTGCAGCGTCTTTTTCTTTAACCTTTCCCAAATGATTAGCGAAAATCAGACACTCTCATTAACAATTGCGTACTTAAATCAAGGAGGATTTAACAACTATGACAACAACAATTATTGGGTTCCCACGCATTGGCCATCACCGTGAATTAAAATTTGCCACTGAACATTATTGGAAAAATAAAATTAACCAGGAAGAATTACAACAAACAGCTTACGAAATCAGAAAAAATCACTGGCAGGCTCAAAAAGATGCAGGCATTGATCTAATTCCAGTAGGTGACTTTTCATTCTTTGATGGTGTTTTGGACACTGCCAACATATTAAACATTATCCCTTCCCGTTATAAAGATCTTCACTTATCCGAATTGGACGAATACTTTGCTCAAGCCCGGGGCTATCAAAATGGTTCTGAAACCGTGAAGGCTCTCCCAATGAAAAAGTGGTTTAACACCAACTATCACTACATTGTTCCTGAATTTTCAAAAGAAACTAACGTTAAATTAGTTGGCAATAAATTGTTTAATGAAATTAACGAAGCCCTTGAACAAGGGATCAATGCCAAGGCTGTTGTTATCGGTCCTTACACCCTTTTGAAGCTAAGTCGGTTTATTGAAGACACCAAGCCCCGAGATTATGTTGAGGCGTTGGTTGAAGCTTACAAACAAATTATTGACCGCTTGAGTCAAAAGGGCGTTAAGTGGCTTCAAATCGATGAACCCGCTTTAAGTTTCGACGTTGACTCTGTTGAAAAACAACTCTTTGACGACTTATATGACGGCATTCTTGCCGAGAAACGATCAACGAAGATTCTTTTGCAAAACTATTTTGGCGATATTCGTGATATTTATAATGATGTCACTTCAAAGAACTTTGATGGAATCGGTTTGGATTTCGTTGAAGGCAAGTACAACAATGAGCTGTTAAAACAAAATGGGTTCCCAGATGATAAAATCCTATTCGCCGGAGTTGTAAACGGCAAAAATATTTGGCGTAATCATTATGAAAATACCATTAACTTTTTAAACCAGCTCAACACCAAAGCCCCGGTTGTATTAAATAGTTCCACATCCCTTCTGCATGTCCCATACACTGCAGAAGACGAGACAAAGCTGCCTGGCGATGTGAAACAGTATCTTGCTTTTGCCTTACAAAAACTGGATGAGATTAAAGAACTCGATAATATTTATCATGATGAAGCGGATGGTAAAATTGCTTTAACGAAAAACGACAACCTGTTTCAAAGCGTTAAACATCCAGTCAACCCAGTTGTTCATCACCGAATTGCCAGTTTAAGTCAGGCTGATTATACCCGTTTGCCAGAACGCAGTGAACGTGAAAAAATTCAGAAAAAAGAATTCAATTTACCAGTTTTACCAACAACAACAATTGGCTCATTCCCACAAACTAAAGATGTTCGTCAAAATCGTTCAAAACTTCGCAAGGGTGAAATTACCCGTGAACAGTACGACAAATTTAACGAAGATAAGATTGTTCGTATCCTCAGAAAGCAAGAGGAAATTGGTTTGGATGTCCTTGTTCACGGTGAATATGAACGAAACGACATGGTTGAATACTTTGGTGAAAAGCTTGACGGTTTCGTCTTTACGCAAAACGGTTGGGTTCAATCATACGGTACCCGAGGGGTTAAACCACCAATCATCTGGGGCGATATCTCACGAACCGCACCAATCACCGTAAAAGCTTCTGTCTTTGCGAAAAACCACACTGATAAATTAATCAAAGGCATGCTGACTGGTCCGGTTACGATTTTTAACTGGTCATTCCCACGTGAGGATGTTTCACCTAAAGAATCAGTCACCCAGATTGCTTTAGCCCTTCAAGATGAAGTCCTGGATCTTGAAAAACACGACATCAAAATTATCCAAATCGATGAACCGGCTTTGCGAGAAAACTTACCGTTGCGTAAATCCAACTGGTATTCTGAATACCTCGACTGGGCAGTTCCAGCCTTCCGGTTAGTCCACAGTAAGGTTCAAGCAAGCACCCAGATTCATACTCATATGTGCTACAGTGAATTTGGCGATATCATCAAGGCGATTGATGCACTGGATGCCGACGTCATTTCATTTGAAGCTTCCCGTGCCGACTTTACCTTAATTGATCAACTTGTTGCTGCAAACTTCCAGACTGAAGTTGGACCCGGTGTTTACGATATTCACTCACCACGAATTCCATCTGAAAAAGAAGTCGAGGACTTGATTAAACAACTCGTTCATAAACTACCAATTGACAAGATTTGGATTAATCCGGATTGTGGCTTAAAGACGCGAACTGAAGAAGAATCCTTTAAGAGTCTACAAAATATTGTTGATGCAACGAAGAAAGTTAGAAGTGAGATAAATGAGCCTAACAGCGTTATTTAAAAATAAAACTGTCTTTTCCCTGGAAGTCGTCCCGCCTAAGAAAGACTCGCCCAAAGAAGCAATTTTACCAACCCTTCAACAGCTCCAATCAATTAATCCGGATTTTATCTCGGTTACATCAGGGGCTGGTGGATCTGACCACTATACCGGTACCGTTCAGATTGCTGATTTAATTCAAAATCAGCTGAACATCCCGGCAGTCGCCCACGTCCCCGGATTGTACCAAACCCGCGAACAGGTTTTAAACCTACTGGATAATCTCTCAGAATTTAATGTTAAAAACATTTTAGGTCTTCGCGGTGATAAAATTCCCGGAAAACAACCAGTTGGTGACTTTAATCACGCCAATGATCTGGTAGCCTTTGTTCATCAAAATCGACCAGACTTTAGCATTGCCAGTGCTTGTTACCCAAATTGTCACCCTGAGGCCACTGGGTTTGTTGATGATATTGCCCATTTAAGAACCAAAGTCGATGCTGGCGCCGATCACCTGATCAGTCAACTATTTTTCGATAATCAAGCTTTTTATGATTTCCAGGAAAAGGCTGAAATTGCCGGGATTCACGTCCCAATCGAAGCCGGCATCATGCCTTGTACCAACAAGAAACAAATTGAACGAATTACTCAAATTACAGGGGTTCCACTACCTAAAAAGTTCAGTGCTATTTTAGATCGTTATCAGAACAGTAAGGAAGCAATGCGGGAGGCCGGAATTGCGTTCGCTGTTGATCAAATTATCGATCTTGTTTCTGAAGGCGTTGACGGAATTCACCTTTATACCATGAATCATGCCGACATTGCCGAACGAATCTGGAATGCGACTAAATCAGTATTTGATGCTGCTAATGCAAGAACCCGGACAACTATGAACTACACCGGCACTGAAGTGCCGGGTTTCTGGGAACACTGAGTAGTGTTTAGGATCTTACATTGAACTAGTCAAATACCTAACTCACGGAACTCAGCTTGTTACCATGGTCAGTCCCTGACCACTTAGAACAAGTCCATTCACGAATCTCTAATGGCTTAGCGCCACTGTTATAGCCACATTTTGAACAAATTCTGGAAGTGTTCTTGGGATCAACTGCAATTAGTTTCTTGCCATACCATTCGCATTTGTATTCTAGCATTTGTCTAAACATTCGCCATGAAGCATTGGCAATTGACTTAGCCAAATGATGATTTTTCTGAAGATTCTTGGTTTTCAAATCTTCAATCGCAATTACATCATATTGCTTAACTAAATGCGTAGTTAGTTTATGCAGATAATCTCTGCGCTGATTAGCTGCTTTAGCTTGGTATTTGGCTTTTGACTTTTGCGCTTTTTGCCAATTAGCAAAGCTTTCTAAGCTTCTAGGACAAAGCACCCTTTTATTCTTATTTTGTAAAACTAGTAATTTAACTAAATGTCTACGGCGAGAATACTTTTTCTGCCAAATTTTAGCTTTCTTTTCAAAATAAGAGCTATTAAAACTAGGATATTTTAGCCCATTAGACAGAATCGCTAAATCAGCCACGCCAACATCAATCCCAACCTGTTTGCCAGTTAAGCTGTACTTCTCTGGTTCAGATATTTCCACCTGTAGAGACAAATAATATTTTCCTGTTGGTTCAAGCAGAACAGTGTAGCGCTTAATCTTAGTGTTTTGCAAAACTCCAGTCTTGCTGGTTTTGACATAGCCTAATTTAGGAATCTTCAAGTACCTTTTACCTGCAGTTTTTATGATTGACTTGCCCGTATAAGACTTTTTCAGATACTTGCGTGAATGAAAACGAGGCTTGCCAATTTGACCAGTTTTATCTTGAAAGAAGTTCTTCCAAGATTGAGTTAGGAATTCATTAACTACCTGCAAGCTTGAAGAATCGCTGTTTTTCAAAAAAGGATATTCTTTTTTAAGCGGCTTAAGCAGATAATTCAGCTTGAACTTGCCTAAAAAAGGCAAATCTTTATTATTCTGATAGCGCTCATTCATCATGGCCAGCATTTGATTCCAAACAAAACGATCATTGCCAAACATCTGCTCAAGCTGGTTTTGTTGAATTTTATTAGGATAGAGTCTTAATTTGATCCCTTTTAGCACATTTGTTCCCTCCTTTCTTTTTAAGATTGTATCAAACATATGTTTAAGGAAGAAGGGGAACAAGCAAAAAAACAAAAGAAAAAAGGCCGGATTCATCACGGGATTGAAATCCCGTGTTTTCTCCGTCAATTAATCAATAAAAAGTTCCTCAATTGTCAAGTTAAGTGCAACACTAATGGCCTATTCTTATAATTGGTCTAGAAAGTTAAACCAGTTGTGGCATAACATCCGCTGGACAACTATAGCTTAAACAGCGGCGGGGACGGTGATTCAGCGTGTCTTGAACCAACTGCAGATCCACTAATGAGAGGTTTTTAAAGGAATGCCCCTTTGGGAAGAACTCTCTTAATTGACCATTCACATTCTCATTAGTGCCCCGTTCCCAGGGAGAATATGGATGGGCAAAGTAGATTTCCGTTCCTTGAACCTGATTTAAACTTAAACTAGCGAATTCCGAGCCGTTGTCAAACGTGATCGTCCGAAAGTTTTCTGCACCGTAATCATCAATCGTATCTTGGAGGGCTTGCCGGCAAGTCTCTGCCCGGTAATCAGGCAATTTAACGATAAATTCCATCCGGCTAACTCGCTCGGTTAACGTCATTAAAGCTGGTTCGGACTCAACCCGTTTGGCTTTCACTAAGTCGCCTTCCCAATGGCCCAACTCCTGACATTTCCGAACCACTGCGGGCCGGTCTTCAATGGACTGTCCAAGCCGTTTTTTATTCAGGCGGGCATGTCGGTGATTCGGGCGTTTAACGCGGCGACGTAGCTTCATGGGTAAATCATAGTTGTGAAGCTCCGGGAGCTTGCCAGCCTCGATATACCGATAGACCGTAGCCGTTGATGGGCAGGGAAAGCCCGGGTAATGAGCTTTGAAATAGTGGACATACGTATCGACACTGAAAACTCGTGGCTTAGCTTTTAAAGCTTTCGGCAGGGACTTGAAGAACACGGCAGCCCGCTGCAGTAAACCTTTGGGGTGACACTTGGCCCGCTGTTCTCGATAGTAAGCCGCCCCGCGCTCGGCAAAGTAGCCCTGATATGACCGATGTTTCTGGGAATCAATCTGGGTGGTTAACCCGCGTTTTAATTCGCGAGAAATGGTGCTGGGACTCCGGTGAAGCCGGCTGGCGATCTGACGAACGCCAAATCCTAATCGAGTCAGAGACTCAATTTGACCGCGTTCAAAAGATTGGAGTTGTTGGTAATGCTTAGGCATGATATTCTTAGTTTGGGTCATGAAGACACCTATCCTTATCTGTTGATTTTGTCGTTAATAATAAGAATAGGCCTTCATGGCCTTTTAAGCTAGTCTAATTGGTCTAGTTATCAAGTGTTGCACTTCAATTTTAAATCGGGGGTGGCTATTTTTATAAATATGCGATATTATTATATTGAAACCTGAACGAATTAGTTAAAAAATACATAAGCATTCGTATTAGGAGGAAACTTGGCATGCACTGGATAGCCGACTTACTCGCCGCAATTGGCGTGGTTTTAAACGGAATTCCGCAGGGAATTATGGCAATGGGATTGGGATTTGCCGTGTTCCCGACAACCTTCTCATTTGTATTAGCATCCGCGGTCAACGGTGCATTTGGGTCTGTCGCACCGATTTCATTTCAGGCGGAGTCATTAGCCCTTACCGGAAACCTGGGTGATACAACCCGCGAACGAACCTCAATCATCTTTGGTGGTTCGCTCATTATGGCAGTGATCGGGGTTAGTGGGACGCTGACAAAAATCGTGGCCGTTCTTGGCAATTCAATTATGGCTGGGATGATGGCCGGCGTGGGGATCATGTTGGCCAAAATCGCTGTCAACATGGCGCGAAAACAACGAACGGCTGGTATTTCTTCGGTTGCCATTGCAATTGTGACCTATCTACTGACAAAAGATTTAGTTTGGACCATCGCGTTATCGGTGATTGGTTCCAGTTTGATTGCCGTCTTTGCGACCCATTACGAAGCGGAATTACCCGCACACGTCGTTGAACGCCGCTTTCACTTTTTAAAACCAATTTTCAATATTCGGGTGATTCGCGGGGCATTGAGTTTGGCCTGCTTGAACATTGGGGCCAATATTTCTTATGGACTCATTACCGGTCAGATGACTGGAATTAAGCCCAATCCGGTTAATTTAAACTTGCTGACCGGGACGCAGGCGTTTGCCGACATGGGAACCAGTTTGTTGGGCGGGGCGCCTGTTGAAACGATTATTTCGGCGACCGCCAGCGCCCCGGAACCCGTGATTGCCGGGATCATGATGATGCTCATCATGGCCGTCATTCTATTTGCCGGCTGGTTGCCTAAGATTGGCAAGTACGTGCCGTCGGCTTCAATTGTCGGATTCTTGTTAATCTTAGGAGCCGTTGTCATCTTTCCAGAGAATGCCGCCACGGCCATGCAAGGATCTGACAGTGTGATTGCGGCCCTCACCTTGGTCGTGACCGCAATTGTTGATCCATTTACAGGCTTGTTAACGGGTGCCGCACTGAAATTTATTTTGCCGCTTATCGGCTTGGGGGTATAACCATGGAACAAACATATGAATTAAAAGTTGGCCAGCTGAAGCGCACGTTACCAATTATTCCAATTAATGATACCACGGCGATTGCATCGTTTGTGTTGTTAGGTGATTCGGAATTGGCTCACGAAGCTGCTCAACAACTTTCCACTAAGATTACTGAGAACTTTGATTATATTGTGACCCTTGAATGTAAGGGAATTCCGTTAGCTGAGGAAATGAGTCGCCTCACGAACCATCCCAAGTTTGTTGTTCTCCGCAAGAGTGTTAAGGCCTACATGACTGATCCCTTGGAAGTTTCTGTTAAATCAATTACGACTACCGATGAGCAGAAACTTGTGTTGGATGGCCATGACGCTGAGCAGCTGGCCGGTAAACACGTTATTTTGGTGGATGATGTGATTTCAACTGGTGGGTCTTTGGAGGCGGCTGAACGGCTGTTAACAAAGGCTCATGCAAAGACGGTTGCTGAATGCGCCATTTTAGCGGAGGGTGATGCCGCTAATCGAACGGACATCATCTATCTGGAAAAGCTGCCGCTGTTTTCAATTAAATCTGTAAAATAAAAAAGTCACCGAGAATTTGATCTCAGAGACAAGCAATTCGTTGATTTAAATGGCTCTACAATTTTTCCTGTTGATGACTTATCTATATGATAAGCTGTTAACAGGTTTTTTATTGCATTAAAAAAGGAGGACATAGTCCTCTTTAATAAAAAATCTATTCCACTAAACATTTTATAAATAAAGGTGATTTCTATGTCCTCTCTTAATCATTGTATTAAATTCGAGCTTGATGTTAAAGACGAAAATATTGTTTTTATAAATCGATCAAACTACAAAATCATAAAATCTATGAAGCTGAACTGATTCAACCTGCTTGTCCTTTTTGCGGCTCCCTGGATCTCTTGCACAATGGCCACTTGATTACCAATATTCACTATCCGACAGCTAATGCCAGTTTGCCTGTCATTATCAGATTGGCTAAGTAGCGAGTTAAATGTCGTGATTGTGAGCGCTGGTCCATGGCTCAATCTGAACTAGTAAACAAATACTGTTCTATTTCTAATGCTTCTAAGCTTAAGGTATTATCAGCTTTAACTGAAGATCGATCTATGACTAGTATTGCCAGAGAAAACAATGTTTCAATCAATACCGTCCAGAGAGTGCTGGGCAACTGTTCACACCGATTTATTGACAGCTACGAATATTTGCCAGCTCATTTGGCTTTTGATGAATTCAAAGGCGTTGATCGTCAGCTGCACTTTATCTGCTTAGACGGCGATAGTCATCAAGTCGTGCAGATTCTTAGAACGCGTTATAAGAAGAATCTGCTTAAGTATTTTGGACGTTTTTCGCCTCAAGCCAGAGCCAACGTTAGAACCGTTACGATGGATCTCAACTTTTACTATCAGGACATTGTCAGAGCCTGTTTCCCTAATGCTCAGATTGTCATCGATCGCTTTCACATGATTCAAATGCTTACGCGTTCTTTCAACTCACTGAGAGTTAAAGTCATGAAGACCTTTGATAAAAGATCCAGACAGTATCAGCTGCTCAAATCTCCTTGGAAATTATACTTGAAGAAGTTTGATGAGCTCGAAAAGGTTCATCCTCGCTACAATTGGCATTATAAAGACTGCTTAACTCAAGCCCAAGTAGTCACAGAAGGCATCAATGCCAATACTGCTTTAGAGAATTCATATAACCTAATGCAAGACTTTATTCAAGCCATTGAAACGGGTAATACTCAAAAGCTTAAGTCATTAATCAACTGCAAAGATCAAATTGGGACTCTAATGCATAAAACGCTTTTAACCTTTAAACACAATCTAACAGCAGTGCTCAATGGAGCAGAATTGCCTTATTCTAATGGTTGTCTTGAAGGCTTCAACCGCAAAATCAAACAAATCGAACGAACAGCTTTTTGCTATTCCAATTTTACCAATCTCTTAACCAGAATTCGTTTGGAAGAAGATCTGTACAAAGAAAAAGAACCAAACAGCCTTTTAATGACTGCCTGATTCTATTCATTTACTCTCTATCAACAGGATTTGACAAAGAGCCAAAAATCGTCCGTTACTAGATAAGGCCCATCATTCGAAATTCGAGAATTTGAATTTCGGATGATGAGCCTTATCTGTTGGACACTATCAATTTTTGTATTCTTATAAACGAATGGTTTCTTTATTCCAAATCCGCATTCTCTCGGCCACCAAATAAACAGCCACTGCTTTCAATGTATCCGCCGGAATAAATGCCAAATTTGACACGAGTGACCCAATCAATGAAATCGGGCTGACCAGCCATAACCAGACTGAGCCGATAACATCGACCAATAAGACGCCGGCGAACCAGATAATACTTAATCGACTCCAACGACGGTTAATAAATGGCCGGGAAAGACCATAGCCGATCATGAGTGGCGTTAATAACCACCCGAGCAAATAGCCGCCAGTTGGTCCGGCAAAAAATGCAGGCCCTGCCTGACCACCACTGAGCACTGGAAAACCAATCAACGCCAGCAAGAGGAACCCGAAAATCGCCAGGGTTCCTTTTTTGGGTCCTAAAATTACGGCTGCTAACATGATTCCCAAATTCTGCATCACAATTGGAACCGGAATGAAACCAAGTGGTAACGGTGGGATCATTTCCAAAATAATAATGGTTGCAGTAATCAGTGCCGTTTGAACAATTTCTGTGATTTTCATCTAAACGCTCCTATGAGTTGTTAACGGTTAAGTGAACCCCAATCCAAGTTAACCATAAATGTAATGGATTAGCTCAGCCAGTATAACCATTCTCTGGTAAATAAACTTTCGTCACTTCACCACTAGAAACTGTTAGCTGGCCTGAATCAGTGTTCATCACCAATGCCCCTTCATTATCGAAATGATCAGCAATGCCCAGATAGACCCGGCTGCCCATTTCGACCCGAATCTTTCGACCCAGGATATCTGATAATTGCGCATATTCCGACAAAAAATTGCCAGTTTGGTAAGTTTGATACATGTAAAAGAAATTGTCGATAATCTTGGCCACAATCTTATTGCGGTCAATTTGGCTATGAGCAACAATTGCGCCGGCTTTGTGTTTAATCGGATCCGGAAAGTCATCTGAATCAACGTTGAGACCAATCCCCACGATCACATTTTCATGAGAGCCATCTTCAAGACTGGCAGTTGTCTCAGTCAAAATCCCACCACATTTTTTGTCATGAGCAAGAATATCATTGACCCATTTCACGCGAAAATCGACCTGTGGAAAAAAGGGTTGAAGTGAACGAACTACACAGACGGCTGTGCCAGTTGTGATTAACCCGGAATGCAGCGTTTGGCGAGTTTGAATCGGAATCAGCAAGCTCATATAGATACCGGTCTTGGCTGGTGAATAAAATCGCCGACCCAAGCGCCCACGCCCTTTCGTCTGGGTATCCGTCACGAAGATCTGGGGCTTGTACACCGTTTTTTCGGTGCCGTACTGCTTAGCGTAATCATTGGTTGAAGTTAGCCGATCAAACACGTGCGTTCTGACCGGGTAAGTTGTCACTCGATAATGATCGATCACTTGAGCATCAAAACATTTTGACTTCTGATAGCTGTATCCCAATCCCTTCTTCGTCTCAATCAGATGCCCCTTTTGCTTAAGCTTTTGAATGTTATTATAAACGGCCGGCCGACTGATGTTGAAGTGCCGAGCAAGTTCATTTCCGGAAATATAACGGTTATCCAGTTCCAATAATGCTCGTAAAATCTGTGATTGATGATCCGCCATTTTATTACCTCATTTTCCTCGCCGGCTTTGACAATTGACCGTCCTGATTAAATCAGATGAACGCCCTTATCAACATATACCACATCGCCGGTCATTCCAGTTGACAAATCACTCATCAAAAAGGCAGCAACGTTACCAATTTCATCAGTTGTAACACTCTTTTGATCAACTGTCCGTGATTCGGATTCTTTTAATAACTCGCCATGATGTTTAATCCCAGTAACTGCCAATGTCTTAACGGCCCCAGCAGAAATTGCGTTCACTCGAATACCAGTCGCACCTAAATCTGATGCTAAATAACGGACGTTGGCTTCCAAAGCGGCTTTGGCAACGCCCATCATATTGTAATTAGGGATTGCCCGAGTGGACCCAAAGTAAGTCAACGTCAAGATGCTGGCTGGGTTGTTCAGCACTGGTTGAGCATATCTGGCAACTGCAATTAATGAATAAGCACTGATATTTTGGGCTAAATCATACCCATCTTTAGTGGTATTAACCAATCCAGAAGTCAATGTATCCTTGTCAGCATAAGCAATGGCATGAATGACACCGTCAATCTTACCATAGCGGTCGCCAATTTCAGCGAACGCCTTTTCAATGTTTTCATCTTCTGAAACGTCACATTCAAGTAAGTCCAGGTCTTCGGGAACAAAGCGCTTCAGACTCTTCTTGATCCGATTATTTTGATACGTCAGGACAACTTTTGCGCCCTGGTTCATAATTGCCTGAGTACATCCCCAAGCAATGCTTCGCTTATTCGCAACCCCCATGATTACGATTGTTTTACCATCTAAAAAGTCACTCATGATTGGGCCTCCATTTTATTTTTAACTTGAATTGTCAAATTAAGTGCAAATTCAAGAATTAATAATTTCTAAAACGTCGTTGTCTCTGTTCAATTAATTCGCTCATTGGCAAATTCTCGAGTTCGGTAAACTGTTTGTCCAAGAAGTCGCGCAAATCACTTAAATCATCACCAGGTTTATATTCATGAATAATTTGATTAATAATACCATCTTTCAGTAAACTCTCTGGAGTTAATCCAAGTTCTTCGGCAGCCTGTTGCACCTTTGAAGAATCTTTCCACATAATACTTGCATAGCCTTCGGGCGAGAGAACGGAGTAAATACTGTCCTCAAACATCAACACCTGATCACCACATGCCAAGGCGAGAGCTCCCCCACTCCCACCTTCGCCAACAATGATACTGATATAAGGTACCTTGAGCTGCATCCCCTGAATGATACATTGAGCAACTGCTGAGCCCTGACCATGATATTCGGATTCCACGTCTGGCCAGGCACCTGGTGTATTAACCAACGCCAAAATGGGCCGGTGGAATTTTTCAGCTTGCTTCATTAAGCGTAGTGCTTTGCGATAACCTTGCGGCGTCGAACTCCCAAAATGACGGTCAATATTCTCGTCAGTATCAGCGCCCTTTTGGATACCCACAACCGTGATTGGCCGGTTGTTCAACAAACCAACTCCACCAATCAACGCGTGATCATCCGCCTCTAATCGATCGCCATGGAGCTCAAAGAAGTCAGTTGTCAAACCATGAATCAGCTCTGCAGTCGAAATTTTATCTTTTCTACGAGCACCTTGAACCCGCTGATAGGCTGTTTCATTAACCATATGCATTCTCCTTTGTATGTAAGCGGAGGAGTTGGGTCAGTGTTTTCTTCATGTCGGACCGTTTCACAATCTGATCAATGAAGCCATGTTTCATGACGGTTTCAGCGCTTTGAAAATCTTTGGGGGGTGTTTGCATGATTGTTTGTTCGATTACACGACGACCGGCAAATCCCACTAAAGCGTGTGGTTCAGCTAAAATGATGTCCCCGTCCATTGCAAAACTGGCAGTCACCCCACCAGTCGTTGGATCGCAAAGAACCACGATGTACAATAACCCAGCCGCACTATGTTCCGCAACGGCACTGGAAACCTTTGCCATTTGCATCAAGGAGTGTATGCCTTCCTGCATCCGAGCACCACCTGAAGAGGTGAACATGACCACTGGTAAATCCTTTCGAGTGGCCAGTTCAAACAACCGGGTAATTTTTTCACCGGTTGCACTGCCCAGACTACCCATGATCCAAAATGGATCCATAATGCCCACAGCAACCTGTTGCTTATTCAGCGACCCAATTCCAGTCAGCACACTTTCGTTAAGACCAGTTACTTTCTTGGCTTTGGCAATCTTAGCTCGATACTTCTCATCAGTGTATCGATCAGGAACCGTGATATTTTGATCAATTTCAGTGAACTTATCAAATGTGATCTTGACACGCCGTTTGGCCAAAATCCGAAAACCATACCCACACTTTGGACATGTATGGTCACGGCCCAACCTCATCGATAAAAACTTGGCATGACAAATTGGGCATTCCCGCAGTACATGGTCGGGGATTGCATCCATTCGTTTGACTAATTCGTCATGACTGGGCATTTTAAACCGACTCTGCAACATGGAATCCCTCCTTGTTCGTTAAAACCTGATTCTCGATAAAGTTGGTTGAATACTGGCCGGAATTAAATTCAGCAGTGTTAATCAAATACTTTAAGAAGGTTTGATTAGTCACTACCCCATTGATCTTGAGTTCCTCTAGAATTCGATTCATCTTGGCAATTACGGTATTCCGATCATTCAAATGAACGACCACTTTGGCAATCATTGAATCATAGAATGGTGAAATAAAGCTTCCCTGGGCGACCCCGGAATCAATTCGAACTCCGAGTGACCCAGCCGGAAAGAACAAATGATTAATCCGACCTGGTCGGGGAGCGAAGTTATGACTAGGATCTTCGGCGTTGAGACGACACTCAAGGGCATGTCCCTTTACGGCTACATCTGCTTGCGTAAATGGCAACTCTTGCCCATCAGCAACCTTCAGCTGGGCTTTAACCAATTCGATACCGGTCACTTCTTCGGTAATCGTGTGCTCAACTTGAAGTCTGGTGTTCATTTCCATGAAGTAAAAGTGGTGGTCTTCGGTCATCAAGAATTCATAGGTCCCTGTATTGGTATAGCCTAATTTTAAAGTTGCATTGGCAACAATTTCGCCCAATTTTTTCCGTTCAGTCGGTGAAATCTGGACACAGGGGCTTTCCTCGATCACCTTTTGGTGGTTCCGCTGAAGGGAACAATCCCGCTCTGGCAGATAGACCACGTGGTTAAATTCATCGGCAATGACTTGCATTTCGACGTGTTTGGCATTTCGAATCAATTTTTCGACATAAATATCATCGTTGTTGAACGATACCCGGGCTTCTTGTTGAGTCTGCTCGAAGGCACTATGAAGATCTTCTGGTCGATCAACCTCACGAATTCCCTTACCACCGCCACCTGCAGCTGCCTTCAATAAGACTGGGAAGCCAATTTTTTCTGCAACTGTTTCTGCTTGGCTGACTGTTTTGACAACTCCCTGGCTACCAGGAATTACTGGCACGCCAGCTTTTTCCATGGCTTCTCTGGCATTTGATTTATCACCCATCAGCGAAATCAATTCGTGACTGGGACCGACAAACTTGATATGACAGGTTTCGCAGAGTTCCGCAAATTCGGCGTTCTCTGACAAGAATCCGTAGCCAGGATGAATTGCTTCACACCCAGTCAGGTTAGCAGCACTAATGATTTGAGCCATATTGAGATACGACTCGCTCGGTTGTGGCCCACCAATACAGATTGCCTCATCAGCTAAGTGAACGAACAAACTGTCTTTATCAGCACTAGAATAGACTGCTACCGCCGTGATGCCCATATCGTGCAGTGCCCGAATAATTTGGACGGCAATTTCACCACGATTAGCCACTAATACTTTTTTAAACATCTGCTCACCTCCGTCATTCAACTGCAAAAATTAAATCAGCTTCACAAATTGATTGGCCATCACGATGAATCGTCCCGTGACCCAAGCCAATATTCCGTTTCAATTTTTTCATGACAACTTCAAATTCCAATTTGTCACCGGGTCGAAAGTCATCTTGAAAAGTGGCATTCTTGATTCCACCGAAAAAGACATTCTTCCCTTTATTTTCAGGAATCGACAAAATCGCCGCAACCCCGGTTTGAGCCATTGCCTCGATCATAATTGGGCGTGGCACTGCTAATCGACTACTCGTTTGGTTGGCAAAGAACCACTCATTAATCGAAATCAGCTTAATGGCTGAGGCTGAAACTCCTGGTTGAACATCAATAAACTTATCAATCATTTCAAAGGGATAACGCTGTGGAATGACATCATTTACTGCTGTTTTCATTTAATTACCCCTTCGTGACTTGAAAAATCGGCTGGTCATATTCGACCATGCTCCCATCTTCAACTAAAATATTAGAAATTGTTCCAGTGACATCGCTCTTGACCTCGTTGATCATCTTCATGGCTTCAATCACACAAACGACCTCACCTTTTTCAACGTGGTCACCCTGTTTTTTATAAACCGGTTTATCCGGACTTGGTGCAAAGTAAACGACGCCGACAAACGGTGCCTTAATTTCAGCAACATTGTCCTTGACTGACTGTTGCGGCTCGCCAGCAGGTTGAGAATTGGCACTGGTAGATTTTGGCACTTCACTGACTGGCGTTTTAGAACCAGTCGGCTGCTGAACAACAACTTGGTCATTCTGCTCACGTTTACTCAACTTTAATTTGAAGTCATCCTGAGTCAATTCGAAGTCTTTCAGTGATGATTGATCAAATTTCTCAAGCAAGCGTTCAATTTCTTTCTCATTCATTGTTTAATCACATCCCTTAAATACAATTACCGCGTTATGGCCTCCAAAACCAAATGAGTTACTAATTGCGTAATTTACGGGGGCTTTTTTATTGTCGTCGTTAACCAACTCAATATCACAGGCTTCGTCTTGGTTAACCACACCGACGTTCACGGGCATCTGGTTATGCTGGATTGCGCCAATCGTTGCAACGGCTTCAATTGCGCCGGCAGCTCCCAGTGCATGGCCAGTCATCCCTTTGGTACTGCTGACTTTAACATGGTCATTCTTGGCAAAGACTTGTTTAATAGCTTTAGATTCGGCGCTGTCGTTAGCATGAGTGCTGGTTCCATGAGCATTGATGTAATCAACTTCGGTTTCATCGATGCCGGCTTCATCAACCGCTTGTTGCATGGCACGAATGGCACCCTTGCCTTCTGGATCCGGGGCAGTCATATGATAGGCGTCGCTGGTGGTTCCATAACCAACAATTTCAGCTAAAATATTGGCATGGCGGGCTTTGGCGTGATCGTAATCTTCAAGGATCACAGTTCCAGAACCTTCACCAAGCACAAATCCATTCCGATCCTTATCAAATGGAATTGAAGCCTTCTTTGGATCAGTTTCCTTGGACAATGCCGTTAAGGCCGCGAAGCCAGAGATTCCAATTTCATTCACTGACGCTTCGGTTCCACCCGCAATAATGGCCTTCGCCTTGCCTTGCTTGATATACTCAAACGCATTTCCAATCGCGTTAGTTCCTGATGAACAGGCGGTGACAATTCCCTGGCTGGTGTTCAGCGCATTAAAAGCAATCGAAATGTTACCGGCCGCCATATTAATAATTGAATCCGGAACAAACAATGGGGATACCCGCTTAGGGCTCTTATCATGCATCTTGATAACCTGTTCTTGAATAGTGGTCAAGCCACCAATTCCAGAACCATAAATCACGCCAAGATCTTCAGGATCAATGTTGTCTTCGGTGAGACCAGCCATCTCCATTGCTTCTTTGGCACTATACAGTGCATAAGTACAGAACAAGTCATTTCGCTTGGCAAACTTCTTGTCAACTCGTTTTAACGGGTCAAAGTCTTTCACCTCACCAGCAACGGTAATGCCAGTCGGCTCTGCGTCAAATTTGGTAATTGGATTAATGCCCACTTTAGAAGCAAATAAATACTTCAAAAAACTTTCAACATCGTTTCCAATTGGGGAAACAATTCCCATTCCGGTAATCACTACTCTGCTCATTAATTTACTCCTTCAACAACTCTAAATTGTTAAACCGCCATCGACCGTGACCACTTGGCCAGTGATGTACTGATTATGAATCAAAAATGCGACCGCGTCAGCAATCTCATCAGGTTCGGCAAATCGTTTCAACGGAATCTGATCCGTAAATTCTTTTTGTCGGCGTTCGCTCATTTTACCAGTCATGTCAGTGGCAACCATTCCGGGGGCAACTGCGTTACACCGAATATTTCTCAGGGCACCCTCTCTAGCAGCGGTCTTCGTTAACCCGACTAGTCCGGCCTTGCTGGCTGAATAATTTGCCTGACCCAAATTACCATGTAACCCAGAAATGCTGGACAGGTTCACAATGGCCCCTGAGCGGCTCTTTTGCATGAATTTCATCGCAAACTTGGTCATGTTAAAAGCACCCACCAGGTTCGTGTCGATCACGGCTTTAAAATCAGCTAACTTTAACCGGCTTAACAACTTGTCCTTTGTAATGCCGGCATTGTTCACCAGAACGTCAATTTGACCGTATTTTTCAACAACTTCGCCGACTATTTTTTCAGCGTCGGCTTCATTAGCCACATCGCCAACCAAATTATCAAATGAAAAGCCTGCGTCTGAAAAGCTTTGTTTCTCTTCGTCAGTTAAGGTATGGTGTGAGTTAATCACAACTGTCATCCCATCACTTGAAAGCCGTTTAGCGATTGCCAGGCCAATTCCCTTGGCAGCTCCGGTTACTAATGCAACTTGTTTTGTGTCACTCATTATTTCACCAACTTTGCTTTTGATCGAAAATCGTTTAACGTCTTAACACTATCAATATGGAATGTATGATCGTTCGCCACCACATTCTTGGCAAACTTCATCAGCGTATCGCCAGGGCCCAGTTCAACAACTGTATCAACACCCAATTGAGTAAGCTGTTGAATGCAGTTATAAAAATGGGTTGGATTAATGAGCTGATCGATTAACGTTTGCTTAATCGTGTTAACTTCGAAAGGTTGAGACGTTGTGTTACTGATCACTGGGAAAGCCAACTGGTTAAACGAGACATCTTGAATTCGTTTTGCCAACAAATCGGAGGCCTCCTGCATAAATGGGGTGTGAGACGCAACCGTCATTTTCAACGGGACAACCCGTTTAACACCGTGCTCATGCAGATAATCGGTAGCTGCCTGAAGCCCCTCAATGGAACCACCAATCACAATTTGAGAATCTGTGTTGTAATTGGCTGCATAGATCTCACCCTTCTTCGAACCGACTTTTACCGCTTGGTCGACCATGTCAGCAGTCGTTTTTAAGACAGCCGCCATTTTGCCAGGATGATCCTGACCGGCTTGATCCATGTAGTGACTGCGATCACGAACCAATTGAAGGGCATCACTGAAGTCCAATCCCTTGGCAGCGACAATCGCGCTATACTCACCAAGACTCAAACCAGTGGCACCAACTGGATCACCAAAATCTTGATTGATAATCCGTTCAATCCCTGTACTCATGGCGACAATCGCCACTTGGGTATTGACCGGATTATCAAAAACGGTGGCATCGCTCATATCCATATTCAAAGCTTCGGAAGCTTGATCAATTGTTTGCCGATAAACAGGTTCTTGTTGATACAAGTCCTGTCCCATTTCGTCAAATTGCTTACCTTGGCCGCTAAATAAATAACCTAGTTTCAAATTATCGACCTACTTGTCAGTTTTTTGCTTCAAAACGTAATCAACTAATTCACCGACAGTTTCCATACCTTCATCAGTATCGATTTCGATATCGTAAAGGTCTTCGATCTTGTCAATCACTTCAAAGATGTCCAAACTGTCTAAATCCAAGTCGTTCTTGAAATTGGTGTTTTCTTTAACCTTGTCAGCGTCTACGTCCAATTGGTCTACGATAATGTCCTTGATCTTGTTAAATACTTCTTCTTTAGTCATAATAAATCTCCTCTAAATGTTTGTTATTCTTTTTTTGTTCATCAATGTTCATTGCTTGCTAATATTTCATAATCATGGTTCCAACCGTTAATCCGCCGCCAAATCCGGATAGGGCGATGACATCCCCCCTTTTAATGATTTTTTGTTTAACTAATTGATCTAACAAAATTGGTTCGCTGGCCGCAGCGGTGTTTCCATATTCATCAATGTTAATTGGAAACTTAGCCATCGAGACCGCCAATTCATCGGCGATCCGTTCCACAATCCGTTGGTTGGCCTGATGTAAAACAAAACAGTCAACCTCATCAGCCGTTAAATTGGCCTGCTTCAAGGCGTCGTTAATTGATTCTGGCACGTTCTTAACGGCGAAGCTATAAACTCGCCGGCCATTCATCTTGAAGAACGGTGAAAATGGCTGTTGATCTGTTGCAAATGGTGACGGATTGCCTGTTTGGCCAGCAGTTAAATATTGACCCAGATTACCTAATGTCCGCAGATCTTCACTGATAAACGAACCCTTATCCACAGCTGTGTTTCGAATCAAAACGCCGCCAGCACCATCGCCAAACAGCACTGCGGTGGATCGATCAGACCAATCCAACAATTTGCTGAGGATTTCGCCACCAATCAAAATGGCATTTTTTTGCTGATTGGCAATCAACATCTGTTTTACCAAATGTAACCCGTAAACAAATCCTGAACAGGCTGCGTCAATATCAAAGGCAATGGCATGATCCGCCCCAATATTACCTTGAACCATCGCACTCACAGATGGGGTGAGATAATCCGGCGACATCGTAGCCACCGCAATCAAATCAATATCTTTAGCAGTTAAGTCACTTTGGGCAATTAATTGTGTCGCCACATCAGTACACATTGAACTGGTCGTTTCCTCAGTCGCAATCCGTCTGCGCTTAATCCCGGTCCGTTGCGTGATCCACTCATCTGACGTATCCATCATCGTCGCTAACTCATCGTTAGTCACAACGTGGTCAGGTGCCGAACTGGCTGTTGCCATGATTTTGAAATCTTCAAATTTCATCTACCCGAAACCTCACCAATAAAATCTTCCACGTTCATTAACGCTTGCTTCATTTTTTTGATATCCGAACCGTCGAATCCCTTGAGACACTGCTCAACCAATTTTCGATGGAATGCATAATGGGCTCGGTAAAGCAGTCGGCCTTTACTAGTTAACACCAAATTAATGATTCGCCGATCCCGTTGATTCCTTATCCGGAAAATGTACCCTTTGCGTTCCAAATTATTTAAATTAGCTGTCAGCGTTCCCTTGCTCAATCGCAAGATCCGAGCAACCTCGGACGTCGTTTTATGGTCATGTAAGCCAATCGTATGGACCAAATGCAATTCTTTTGCGGTGATGTCCTTAAAACGGCTCTTCTTGATTTCGCTCTCTTCGATTCGCATAATCTGATCATAAATGTCCACCAAAGAATCGCTAATGAAGTTGTAGTCTTCTTTAATTTCATCACTTATTGCATTCATGAGATTAGTCTCCTACCAATTTGTCCAAATTAGATTTTCTTCTTAGGATCAGGGACGATAAACGTTAACTCTGCAGAACAGGCAACCTTATCTTCGACCTTTGCTTCACACTTAACTTTGCCCATATTGTCACGTTGTTTTTCCATGGTGACGTGTAGTTTAAGGACATCGCCCGGACGGACGACTTTTCTGAATTTGGCACTGTCAATTGCCCCCAGATAAGCCGTTTTGCCTTGATATTTCTCTGTCTTTAAAATCAAAATTGAAGCGGCTTGGGCAAGTGACTCAATGATCAACACACCAGGCATGACTGGATTGCCAGGAAAATGGCCTTGGAAAAATTCTTCATTAATTGTCACGTTCTTGGTACAAATAATTGACTCACCAGGATTTAATTCGTCGACCTTATCCATAAACAGGATTGGGTAACGGTTCGGAATCAAATCCATAATTTCAGCTGCATCTAATACACTCATTGATTTCTTCCTTTCAATTGCAAACATCTACATCCAATTAAATTAGTTCAAAACCCGAACTAATTATTGAGAGGCGTCCCTTAAAATTAAAAACATGAAGCCCCTCATTTTGAACAAAACACATCATATACCATATTAGTTCGAATATCAAACTATTCTGGTTAACGGCATTGTATACGGGTTGCGAGGACCCGTAAAGATTTTTTTAAATATTTGAACAAAACACATCATATACCATATTAGTTTGAATATCAAACTATTTTGGTTAACGGCATGCCAATAAACGTCATTGTATACGGGTTGCGAGGACCCGTAAAGATTTTTTTAAATAACGGATATTTAAAGTAGCTTCAGTTCAAATGAGCAGCAAAAAAGCTTCACCTCTGAGCGCTACTTATGCATCGCAGGTGAAGCTTTTGGGGATGGATTATGATGGTTCCAAAATTACATCATCATTATGGCTGATTCACTGATTAAAATCGGCTTACTCAATCGTTGTGTAAATCAACTCTGGCACTTTGGCTGTGTCTGCCACTTCAATATTGTCATACAACAATTTCTTAATATCATCAACCTCTTCACGATTACTATAAATCGTTAACAGCGGTTCACCAGATTCGACCTTATCACCAATCTTTTTATTGAGTACAATACCAACCGAGTAATCCAATTGATTGTCAGCCTTTTGACGGCCCCACCGAGTAACATGCTGGCAACGCCAACTTCATCGGCAACAATTTTAGCAATCACACCTGATGTTTTGGCAGGTAATTGAATTTAGTATTTAGCCTGGGGCAAGACCCCATTTGGATCGTTGACAACATTGGGATCACCACCCTGATCCCTAACCATCGCTTCGAAGCTGGCTAAGGCCTGGCCATTATGAATGACTTCCTCACACATTTTCTGCCCTTCAGCAGTCGTTTTAGCTTTGTCACCCATGACTGCCATGTAGCCACCAATAGTCACAATCAGTTTTTCCAAATCAGCTGGGCCATTACCTTTCAATAAATCAATTGATTCTTCAATCTCAAGTGAGTTGCCAATCGCATTCCCTAATGGCTGGTTCATGTCGGTAATCAGCGCCATAAATTGCATGCCAACGCCTTTGCCAATGTCAACCAAGGCCCTGGCAAGCGCTTTAGAATCTTCCAATGTCTTCATGAAGGCGCCCGCACCAGTTTTAACATCAATCACCAAGGCATCGGTCCCAGAAGCAATCTTTTTGCTCATAATTGAACCGGCAATTAGTGGAATTGAATCAACCGTATCGGTTACGTCACGTAAGGCGTAGATCTTCTTATCGGCCGGCGCAATATTTCCCGTGGCGCCGATAATGGCTAAGTGATCCTTCTTGACTTGTTTAATGAAATCCTGCTCACTAATTTCAACCTGATAGCCTGGAATGGCTTCCAGTTTATCCAGGGTTCCACCGGTATGGCCGAGGCCCCGACCGGAGATCATGGGTACCGGGATCCCTAAAGCGGCCACCACCGCTGCCAAAGGAATACTTGTTTTGTCTCCCACTTTAAAGGAAGCTGATCTTTTTTGTCCAAACAGCGTTCGGATTAATTTTACAATCTACCTTACTTGATGTTTTCACAGAATCCGTGTATTCTCTTATTTAAAGTAAAACCTATTTTTATTTTACTCGTTTAAAAGTACTTAGTACTTTTATTAATTGAAAGGAACTTGCATTTATTATGGATAACACGCAACAACGCCCCACGTTCATCTTCTTAATTATTGGCACGGCTTGGTTATTTGATGCCATGGACGTCGGGTTGCTATCATTTATTATGCCCATCGTCCATCAGCAATGGGCACTATCTAATTCACAAACCGGCCTGATTAGTTCAGTCAGCACCATTGGCATGGTCTGTGGTGGATTTTACTTTGGCCACTTAGCCGATCGGATTGGCCGCAAGAATACCTTGATCGCCACCTTGCTGACATTCTCAATCGGCAACCTGATTTTGGCCATCTCACCAGGTTTTTACACATTTTTAGGCATTCGCTTCTTCGTTGGCATGGGGCTTGGCGGGGAATTACCGGTTGCGGCCACCTACATTGCCGACATTTACAGGGGGACTAAACGTTCGCAGATGCTAATTCTGGCAGATAGTTTTTGGGCCCTCGGCTGGTTGGTGGCGTCATTTTTATCATTTCTACTAACGCCGGTTCTAGGATGGCGGGGAATTCTTGTGGTAACCGCAATCGCCGGTGTTTTCGCAATTGTATTACGAAAACACATTCATGAAACAGCACCGAAGAGCACCGGAACTCAACACTGGCTTGTTAGTCTGAAAACCACTTTTAAACCCTGGACACTGATGCTTTGGCTTGCTTGGTTTATGGTGATGTTCAGTTACTACGGTATGTTCATGTGGTTACCAAGTATCATGGTTGATAAGGGCTATGGTATCGTGAACAGCTTTGGTTACACCACGATCATCGTCGTTGCCCAATTACCGGGGTACCTCTGCGCATCGTGGTTAGCCAAGCGCATTCGGGTCAAGTACGTCTTTGCCATTTATATGTTGGGAACGGCCTTTGGCGCCATCATGTTTGGCCAATCAGCGTCAGCCCTTCTCATCGTGATTTCTGGCTGTGTCCTTTCCTTCTTTAACTTAGGGGCATACGGGGCCATTATCGCATTGACGCCGGAACTCTATGCTCACAATATTCGGGGAACCATGACCGGCATGGCGCAAGGAATTGGCCGCATCGGCGCAATCTTTGGCCCCCTCTTAATTGGGGTCTTAATGGATCACCAAATTAGTATTAGTATTATCTTCGTCATTTTTATGGTTTCACTGTTGATCGGTTCGATTGCCGTTTTGGCATTGCCCAGCGCTGATCAGCAACCTAACGGGGAGGTCAACCAATGAATCCCATCGTCTTAAAGGAAAAAATCAGCGAATTTTTGAAAGAAGATTTAGGTTTCGGGGATCTCAGTGTCGCGTTTCTGCCAGGCGGAACCCCCCTATCTGGATCATTTATCGCCAAGCAGAGTGGCATTATTTGCGGTCAAGAAATTCCCCAGGCAACTTATGACTTACTGGGTCACGCAACCTATAAACCACGAATTCCGGACGGCGCTCCGGTTAAGGCCGGCGACATCATTGGCACAGTTTCCGGGACAGCCCAAACCCTACTATCTGGTGAACGGGTCACCCTTAACTTAATTCAGCGAATGAGCGGGATTGCCACCCAGACGACACACTTCGTCAAGCTATTGGACGATGCGACCATTCGAATTACGGATACTCGTAAAACTGCTCCCGGCTTGCGATTATTTGATAAGTACGCCGTCAGCGTTGGCGGCGGCTTCAATCACCGTTTTGACCTAACTGGCGGGATTATGTTAAAGGACAACCATATTGCCTTAGCGGGCGGGGTGACCCAGGCG
Source organism: Lactobacillus helveticus (assembly GCF_046109915.1). Classification (NCBI taxonomy): domain Bacteria; kingdom Bacillati; phylum Bacillota; class Bacilli; order Lactobacillales; family Lactobacillaceae; genus Lactobacillus; species Lactobacillus helveticus. Next base: position 1,493,837 of record NZ_CP151471.1, read on the forward strand.
CTTGCGGCCGTTAAACGGCATGTCGGCCCCCTCACCCCAGTTGAGGTCGAAGTGGAAACCGAAGAAGAACTTCGCCAAGCCGTTGCTGGCGGTGCCAATGTCATCATGTTTGATAATCAGAACCCTGAAACGATCAAGCAGTGGCGCCAGCTCGTCCCAAAAACGATTAAGGTCGAAGCATCTGGAGGGATCACCGCCGAATCAATCAGCACCTTTAAGGGCTGCGGCGCCGACTTCATTTCGATTGGCAATCTAACCAACGACGTGACACCACTCGATATCAGTTTTCTGGTTGCCGGAGCCGTTAAAAGTTAGCCCAATACGGTTAGCGCTTCGCAGAATTTAAACAGACCAATTGGATCCTTCACTCGATTAAATCGTTGACGGTCTTTATCTTTTTATTAAGATTTATCAATAACCTCCGCGCCATTGCTCATAAACTGGAAGTTTGTCAAATGGTGTCGAAGGATAGTTTCTATCCTTTGGAGATCTCCTCGTGTGGGAGATCTTTTTTGTTGTTTTATTAGTTGCGGCGTTTAATCTGGTGTGTTGTCTGAATATCGTACTTGAAGGCATAAGAAATAAGCCTACCATCGTGACGTTATTGTGGTAGATAATCTAGGCAATCAGCTGGTAGACGCGTGTGAACATATTGGCCTGATTGGAGAAGCCATAACAAGCACGTTTGAGCTCCCTGATCTTACGGTTGATGCCCTCTATCGGTCCGTTAGAGTAGGACGATTTGGCGGCGTTAATTACTCCATTAAGATTCTTTCGTAGGGTATGCATGGCCGTATCTAGGGGCGTGCCGTTAGGCTGATAGTTAGTGATGATATTCTTGAGTTCATCAGCGTGACGCCCCATCAAAGCATCGTGGAGATCGATGTAGGTTTCATAAGCTGTTTTGAAGGCCGGAAACGTATCGGTTCCAATATCAATAGCGTTCTGTTCGGTCGAGTACTCATTCAGGCCGAAGAGGTAGCGGCTCTTTTGTGTGTCAGGGTTGGCCTTGTGGAATAGGCGCCATAGTGATTTCAGTACTTTATATTTCCGCGAATGCTTGTCGAGTTGCTTAAAACATTGAGTGCGAATGGTATCCATCGTCCGGCCCATTAATTGAATAATGTGGAACCGATCAATAATGAGTTCGGCGTTAGGGAATAGTTCGTGCACGAATGCCTGATAGGAGGCGTTCATGTCCATGATGACGCGTTGAACCGCGGCCCGTTCTGCGGTGCTGTACTGACTAAGAAAGAACTGTTTGATGGTTCTATTAAGGCGGTCGCTAAGTACTTTAACTGATTTGTGAGTGTCGGCGTCAATGCAAATAAACGACATGGAGCCGTGCGTGGAACGGAATTCATCAAAGCATAAATTAATCGGTAACCGGCGGCTCGCGTGTGGATGAATATTAGCCGTCAAAATACGCTGAACTGAGTTTGTCGAAATACCGGTGAGACTGGCGATAGTCTTAGCCGGGAGTGATTTACTGGCTAGCTTCAGCACATGAGTCGCTAGTCCGTGACCGATGGCGTGGTTGGTTGATACCACTGGAGTGGTGGCCGTACAAGTGCTATGGCAGTTACTACAACGCCAGCGTTGCTTGTTTAGCTCTAGAATTACGGGCCGGTCCATGGGTCCTGCAATGTGGACATGAGTGAGCTTGTGTCCGTTAGGGGGCAACGTATTGTATCCACAGCTGGGACAGCGCCTGAGTGTGTAGGTAAGCTCTGCCTGGATGACCAAATACTTTTTGCGACCCGAGCCCCGACCATGAAATTCCTCACGAGTACCGAACACCTGAATGTTTGTGTCTGTAATTCCCAGTAATTTAAGTGTATTATCTAGTTGAGACATCTATTCCTACCCCGCTTATCTTGAGTTTCGTCGCTTAAAGCATAGCACTAGGGAGGCTGAGATGCCTTTTTTTGTTATCAAAAAGGGCCTAGTACTTTTGGAATGGAAATACTTTCCAACACCAAAAATTCTAGACCCGATTATTTTTGTTAAACGAGATTTCTATATATAATGGAATTATAAATTTACTGTTGGAGGTTTTTATGACTGATTTATTTGCAGATGGGACTATCTCTATCCATGGAGCTCAAGAAAATAACTTAAAGGATGTCAGTTTAGATATTCCTAAGCATAAAACGACTGTATTTGCTGGCCTTTCTGGGTCTGGTAAGTCCTCTTTAGTTTTTGATACATTAGCCGCTGTTTCCCGACGTGAATTGAATGAAACTTTTCCTAGTTTCACCCAACAATATTTGCCTAAATACGGTCAACCTGAGGTGAACCGAATCGACAACTTACCAGTGGCAATTGTGGTTGAACAGAAGCCTATTGGTCGTAATTCTCGATCTACTCTGGCAACCTACACCGGCATCTATTCCGTCTTACGTTTGATGTTTTCTCGAATTGGACAGCCTTGGGTTGGGTATTCTGAATGGTTTTCCTTTAACCTACCTCAACCTACCTCAGGGAATGTGTCCAAAATGTCAGGGATTAGGCTTTGTTGACGACATAGATGAACGTCAATTAATTGATCCTAATAAATCACTCAATGAAGGTGCAATGACTTTTGCCGGTTTTCAACCGGGAACTTGGCGTTGGAAGGAATATGGCAACAGTGGATTATTTGATTTAGACAAAAAAATTAAAGACTACACCGATGAAGAATATGATTTATTCATGCACGCTCCGCAACAAAAATTAAAAAATCCACCGGCAAATTGGGGCCGTACGGCATTATATGAAGGACTAGTTCCACGTATGCTTCGCTCTGTTATTCATAGTGCCTCAGGTCGTCATCATGAAGCTGCCTTATCAAAGATTGTCACTCGAAAACCTTGCCCAGTATGTCATGGAACACGTCTGAACAAAAAGGCTCTAACTGGTAAAATTGCTGGCAAAAATATTGCAGAAGTCAGCGATATGGATTTAGTAAGTGTCCTAAAATTTTTGGATAATATCTCGGACCCCAAGGCTAAAACAATGGTGCGTGAACTACGTAGTAAAATTCAAGCTTTGGTCGACATCGGTTTAGGTTATCTTTCCCTTGGCCGTGGAACTGATACTCTATCTGGTGGAGAAGCTCAACGAATTAAAATTGCCAAATATTTGACGAGTTCCCTATCCGATTTAGTTTACGTACTCGATGAACCAAGTGTAGGACTCCATCCTCACGATATTAAATTAATTACCCAATCCTTAAAAAAGCTCAAGGAACATGGCAATACCATTATCCTAGTTGATCACAACCCTGCCATTATTTCGACAGCAGATTATGTCGTGGAAATGGGACCACAAGCCGGCAAAAATGGTGGTCAAGTAACTTCCACTGGTACCTACGACGAACTATTACGGTCAGATACGATTACGGGTAAAATGTTACGAGAAAAAATCACTTTCCCAAAGCCTCGTGAACCTCAATCTTGGCTAAATGTTAATCATGTAACTTCTCATAATTTAAAAGACGTATCTACCAGAATCCCTCAAGGTGTAATGACCGTGATATCTGGACCAGCAGGTTCTGGAAAAAGTACTTTAGTCCAAGCTTTCAAACAACAAGTTTCTGATCAAGACTATATTGATTTGAGTCAGGATTCTGTAGGTTTGAATATTCGTTCTACACCTGCAACTTACTTGAACATTTTAAATCCTCTACGAAAGCTTTTCAGTAAAGCCAACAATGGCGTTTCAACACAACTATTTAGTTATAACGGTAAAGGTGCTTGTCCCCGTTGCAAAGGTAAAGGTGTGATGATCACCGAGATGGCATTCATGGATCCAATCGTTCAAGAATGTGAGTTGTGTCATGGGAAACGTTATAGCCAAGAAGCACTACAATACACTTATCATGGCAAAGATATTTCTGAGGTTCTAAATCTTTCTATCAACGACACTTTAGAGTTTTTCAAAGATGTGCCAGATATCTACAAAAAGGTTAGTCTACTCCACCAAGTTGGACTTGGTTATTTGAATCTTAGCCAGTCGATGACCACTTTATCTGGTGGTGAAGTGCAACGTGTTAAGTTAGCAATGGAATTGAATCATACCGGCCGAATCTATTTCTTAGATGAACCAACAACCGGATTGCACTTACAGGATACTCAACAATTGATCGATTTATTTGAAGGATTGGTTGATAAGGGCAATACATTAATTCTGATTGAACATAATCTGAAATTAATTTCACGAGCCGATTGGTTAGTCGATATGGGACCCGATGCTGGTAAATTCGGCGGTCAAGTTTGTTTTGAAGGTCATCCAAAAGATAGCCTAAACGATAAAAACTCTCGGACTGGTGCTGCATTAGCAGCTATAATTTCTTAAAAGATTCAAAAAGATCACCTCATTTAAAGTGCAACACAAAAGTTAGACAAAATTGAATATTTTTAAACTGCTAAGGCATGTTCCCTGTATTCGCAGGGAGTCATGCCTTTTGTTTTCTGTGATATTCGTCGATTGTTAAACCGATCGACGTAATTCTTTGTGATTTCCTTGAATTCTCCAATATCTTTACACTGTGGAAATCCATTAAGACATTCTGTTTTAAGAAGATGAAAGAAGCTTTCAATTGGCGCATTATCAAGACAGTTTCCCTTACGAGACATGCTTTGTATAAATTTTTTTCAGAGAGTTTATCGGTATAGTAATTCAATTGATAATGCCAACCTTGATCTGAATGAATTATTGGTTTTATTCCTTCCGGAATATTTTCTGTGAGTTCATCGAGTGTATCCATAATTAGTTTACTGTTAGGACTATTACTTACTTGAAATGCTAAAACTTCCTTGCTTGCTTCGTCAGTAATAGCTGAAACGTAAGCCCACTTAGTATCGGCCAAGCGTACTTGTGTAACATCGGTATGTAATACTTTGAAAGGTACGGTTTCATTAAAATGCTGATGTAGAACGTTACGGGCCACTTTTCCAACTGTACCTTTATAAGATGAATATCTACCATTTCTGTGGCGGTTATAAAGGCTTACTTGAACATTTAATTCATCCATCAAACGACGCACTACGGCGTCTGATAGATGGATATCTAATTTAATGAGCTCTTCTTGAACGCGACGATAACCGTAGGTTAGACGTCCGCGATATCTTCCGCTTTCGGCAATTTTTAGTATCTCTACTTTTACATCTTCATACTTATCTACATAATCTTTGATACGTTTACGTTCATCATGATAAGTCGCTTTCTTAAGTCCAATGGTCTTAAGAATATCGCCGACTTTATACCGGTTAGATTTCGGAAGAGACTCTTGTTCGACCCTGATCTGATCAACTATTTGTGTTTTCTTTCGTCCTTTGAGGTTCCGAACAGGGTCATTGATTTTTTTAAGATTTCGTTCTCCAATTTTGCATCATATAATTCTTGATTCTTTTTCGTCAATTCTTCACGAAGTTGATCGATTTCGTTCTTGTTTACTAACTTACGTAATTTCTTCTTATTATGTTTCACTTTGGTTTTTCTGCCTTTCGGATGAGGCTTCAAGGCTTCTATACCATACTCATTGAAGGCTGTCCTCCAAAGACTGATTTGACAAGAATTAACATCAAATTTTGCGGATACTTCGGCTAAAGTTTCATCATGAGTTTGATAGTAGTTTATCACATCAACTTTAAACTCAACTGAGAAACTTCGTTTAACTCTTCTTCGTTTAAGAGCGTCTGCGCCGCTCAAACGAAAGTTTTGTATCCATCTACCTACTTGTATTCGAGGCAAGTTACGTTTCTTTGAAAGAAGACTGATACTAATGTCACCTTGAAGATATTCACTAACGACTTCTGCTTTTAATTCTGAACTATATTTGACCATAGAAAAAGTGCTCCATAACTGTTAGATTTCTTGTCTAACAATTATGGAGCACTTTAAACCCATCTTTTAGGAGCTGATCTTTTTTGTCCGAACAGCGTTCGGATTAATTTTACAATCTATCCTATTAACAAATTATGAAACCTAAACGCTAATCTGTTCGCGTATAATAAACTAGTGAGTAATTTAAAGGTGGGAGAAGGAATGTTTTTATGTTGGAACTGGCATTTGAAAAAGAAGTTGTTAAAACCTTAACGACCGGAAGTAATCAATGGGTGGAACGCAAAGACCTGTATGGTGCGACGCCGGATCAATTATGGGCTAATTTTCGTGATAAATTAAATAACAATAACTATGCTAAATTGCAGGGACACCCTTTAACTGATACCGAATTTAATCAGGTTAAACGGGCGATTGAGTTCCCGACACCTTACGAAGCAGCTAAGTTACTAGCCGCCGAAAATGGCAGCAAGTTCCCGCAATTAAGATTTGCAGGGTTTGCTGACGCTTGGGAACAGCGTAAGTTGTCTGATTTTTCGAAAACAACTTATGGTGGTGGGACACCAAAAACGGCAGTTACAGAATACTGGGACGGAAATATTCCGTGGATTCAAAGTTCAAATCTCACAGTTGATGATGTTCAAGAGGTAAATTTGGATAAATTTATTACAGATAATGCCATCAAAAATTCTGCCGCAAAACTTATTCCTGCTAATTCAATTGCAATAGTTACTCGAGTTGGTGTAGGTAAGCTAACCCTTATGAAACAAGAATTTGCGACATCACAAGATTTTCTATCATTGAGTGAGTTACATGTTGACGAGCAATTTGGATTGTATTCAATTTATAAGCTACTTCAAAAAGAATTGAACAATATTCAAGGTACATCAATTAAAGGAATGACTAAGGCTGATTTGCTGACAAAGGATATTATGATACCAGTCGAAAAAGATGAGCAAATCAAAATCGGGTCGTTCTTTAAACAACTTGATCATCTCATCACTCTTCATCAGCGTAAGCTTGAAAAACTCCAAGAATTAAAAAAAAGGGTATCTACAAAAGATGTTTTGCTGATTCTTAATTTGATCAAATTTAGGATCCTATGAAACCCCATGACTTAATTTTTATTGTGCTTGGTCAACACTTAATTCACTTGTATAATGGATTAAGCAGGGAAATTAAAAATCAACCAAGAGCAATAAAACCGCTCTTGACAGCAAAGGAAAGCTACAACACTAGCAAGGTCAGCAAGCAAGGCTAATAATACTGCTGCAATGGGAAATAACAAGCGTCCAGTAGGGCGGTCCAAGAGCGGGCGCAAACCCTACCAGACAGTACGATTATAAAAGTAAAGAAGGTCATAAAATCAGCTACTAGAGGGAAAGCTGTGGTAAAATGATGACTATAAAGTCAAGTCAGATAAATAGGTAGTTGAGCATATAAATTGCTTTTGACACTTTACTTACTTATAATAAGTGCAATAACAAATGACTAGTAAAAGGCGGGTAAAACAATGGATAAATTTAAAAATATTATTATTGGATTTGGTAAGGCGGGTAAGACATTAGCTAAGTACTTGGCGCAGCATGATGAGCCCGTGCTTCTGATCGAACGGTCAAAACAAATGTATGGAGGGACTTGCATCAATGTTGGCTGCCTACCATCTAAAAATTTAATTTTAAATGGTCAACGTGGCTTAGACTTTACTACGGCAGTTAATAAGCGTGGTGAGATGACTAGACAGTTGCGAGACAAAAACTATCACATGGTGGCTGATGAGCCACTAGCAACAATTTGGGATGGGTCAGCACGTTTTATCGACAATCATGTTTTGGCAGTCGAAATGAGTGATGGAACAACTAAGAAGGTGAGAGGTGAACGCATCTTCATTAATACTGGAGCGGTTTCAAATTGGCCATCAATCCCAGGGTTAGAATTCGGTCAGCGGATTTTTACGTCTAAAGAAGCTATGGAATTGGAGAAACAACCGAAACGACTAGCAATTATTGGTGGCGGTTATATTGGCCTTGAATTTGCTGGAATGTTTAATTCCTTTGGTACGCATGTAACGATTTTCGACCAACATACCAGATTGTTAGAGCGCGAAGATCCTGATATTGCGACCGAGGTCGTAGCAGATCTGACTGACGCAGGGATCGAGATTAAATCGGCGACTCAACTAACTCAAGTAAAAGATAATGGTGAGAAGGTTACATTATATTATCAACAAGGTGATCAAAGTAACACTGCGAAATTTGATGCGGTATTGGTTGCAGTCGGTCGACGGCCTAATATAAATAGTTTAGGGCTAGAAAATACCGATATTGCTTTAACCAGTCGTGGTGCTATTCAGGTCGATGATCATTTAAGGACCACAGTACAAAACGTTTGGGCTTTGGGCGACGTTAATGGCGGTCCTATGTTCACTTATGTCTCATTGGATGATTTTCGTATTATTGTAGATCAATTGTTTGATAAGGGGGATCGCTCAACGGCCGATCGAATGGTGATACCGACTGCTTCGTTCCTAAATCCACCACTGGCTAACGTCGGCTTAAATGAACGTCAAGCTAAGAGTGCAGGTTATGATTTACAAACCTTCAAGCTATCAGTCAAGGCGATTCCAAAGGCCCGTGTCTTGGAGGATCAACGCGGGCTTTATAAGGTAAGCGTTGATCAAAAAACACACCTTATTTTAGGGGCAACATTGTATGCCGCTGAGGCTCATGAAACCATCAATCTTATTTCATTGGAAATGAAGGCCAAATTCCCTTCCAAAATTTTCCCCCCCTTTTTTTTTCCCCCCCCCCCCTTTTTTTCCCCTTTTTTTTTTTTTTTTTCCCCCCCGTTTTTTTACCCCCCCCCCCCCCCCCCCCCCCCCCCCCTTTTTTTTTCCCCGCCACCCCCCCCCCCCCCCCTTTTTTTTTAAAAGGTCTAGAATTTTTGGTGTTGGAAAGTATTTCGGCTCTTTGTCAACTCCTGTTGATAATGAGTAAATGAAGAGAATCAAGCAGCCATTAAAAGGCTGTTTGGTTCTTTTTCTTTGTACAGATCTTCTTCCAAACGAATTCTGGTTAAGAGATTGGTAAAATTGGAATAGCCAAAAGCTGTTCGTTCGATTTGTTTGATTTTGCGATTGAAGCCTTCAAGACAGCCGTTAGAATAAGGTAGAGCAGCACAGCTGTGGGTTGCCCCCTAACGGACATAAGCTCACTCATGTCCACATTGCAGGACCCATGGACCGGCCCGTAATTCTAGAGCTAAACAAGCAACGCTGGCGTTGTAGTAACTGCCATAGCACTTGTACGGCCACCACTCCAGTGGTATCAACCAACCACGCCATCGGTCACGGACTAGCGACTCATGTGCTGAAGCTAGCCAGTAAATCACTCCCGGCTAAGACTATCGCCAGTCTCACCGGTATTTCGACAAACTCAGTTCAGCGTATTTTGACGGCTAATATTCATCCACACGCGAGCCGCCGGTTACCGATTAATCTATGCTTTGATGAATTCCGTTCCACGCACGGCTCCATGTCGTTTATTTGCATTGACGCCGACACTCACAAATCAGTTAAAGTACTTAGCGACCGCCTTAATAGAACCATCAAACAGTTCTTTCTTAGTCAGTACAGCACCGCAGAACGGGCCGCGGTTCAACGCGTCATCATGGACATGAACGCCTCCTATCAGGCATTCGTGCACGAACTATTCCCTAACGCCGAACTCATTATTGATCGGTTCCACATTATTCAATTAATGGGCCGGACGATGGATACCATTCGCACTCAATGTTTTAAGCAACTCGACAAGCATTCGCGGAAATATAAAGTACTGAAATCACTATGGCGCCTATTCCACAAGGCCAACCCTGACATACAAAAGAGCCGCTACCTCTTCGGCCTGAATGAGTACTCGACCGAACAGAACGCTATTGATATTGGAACCGATACGTTTCCGGCCTTCAAAACAGCTTATGAAACCTACATCGATCTCCACGATGCTTTGATGGGGCGTCACGCTGATGAACTCAAGAATATCATCACTAACTATCAGCCTAACGGCACGCCCCTAGATACGGCCATGCATACCCTACGAAAGAATCTTAATGGAGTAATTAACGCCGCCAAATCGTCCTACTCTAACGGACCGATAGAGGGCATCAACCGTATGATCAGGGAGCTCAAACGTGCTTGTTATGGCTTCTCCAATCAGGCCAATATGTTCACACGCGTCTACCAGCTGATTGCCTAGATTATCTACCACAATAACGTCACGATGGTAGGCTTATTTCTTATGCCTTCAAGTACGATATTCAGACAACACACCAGATTAAACGCCGCAACTAATAAAACAACAAAAAAGATCTCCCACACGAGGAGATCTCCAAAGGATAGAAACTATCCTTCGACACCATTTGACAAACTTCCAGTTTATGAGCAATGGGGGGGGGGTTTTTGATAAATTTTAAAAAAAAGAAAAGGCCGGTCAAGGTTTTTTTGGGGGGGGGGTTTTTTTTTTTTTTTTTTTTTTTGGGGGGGGGCCCCCTTTTTGGGGTTTTTTTTTTCGGGGGGGGGCACCAAAAAATTTTTTTTGGGGGGGGGGGGGGGGTTTTTTTGTTTGGAAAAAGGAGGGGGGGGGGGGGGGGGGGCGGTTGGGGGGGTTTTTTTTTGGGGGGGGGGCCCCCCCTTTTTTTTTTTTCGACCTTAATCGTTTTTGGGACGAGCTGGCGCCACTGCTTGATCGTTTCAGGGTTCTGATTATCAAACATGATGACATTGGCACCGCCAGCAACGGCTTGGCGAAGTTCTTCTTCGGTTTCCACTTCGACCTCAACTGGGGTGAGGGGGCCGACATGCCGTTTAACGGCCGCAAGCGCCTGGGTCACCCCGCCCGCTAAGGCAATATGGTTGTCCTTTAACATAATCCCGCCAGTTAGGTCAAAACGGTGATTGAAGCCGCCGCCAACGCTGACGGCGTACTTATCAAATAATCGCAAGCCGGGAGCAGTTTTACGAGTATCCGTAATTCGAATGGTCGCATCGTCCAATAGCTTGACGAAGTGTGTCGTCTGGGTGGCAATCCCGCTCATTCGCTGAATTAAGTTAAGGGTGACCCGTTCACCAGATAGTAGGGTTTGGGCTGTCCCGGAAACTGTGCCAATGATGTCGCCGGCCTTAACCGGAGCGCCGTCCGGAATTCGTGGTTTATAGGTTGCGTGACCCAGTAAGTCATAAGTTGCCTGGGGAATTTCTTGACCGCAAATAATGCCACTCTGCTTGGCGATAAATGATCCAGATAGGGGGGTTCCGCCTGGCAGAAACGCGACACTGAGATCCCCGAAACCTAAATCTTCTTTCAAAAATTCGCTGATTTTTTCCTTTAAGACGATGGGATTCATTGGTTGACCTCCCCGTTAGGTTGCTGATCAGCGCTGGGCAATGCCAAAACGGCAATCGAACCGATCAACAGTGAAACCATAAAAATGACGAAGATAATACTAATACTAATTTGGTGATCCATTAAGACCCCAATTAAGAGGGGGCCAAAGATTGCGCCGATGCGGCCAATTCCTTGCGCCATGCCGGTCATGGTTCCCCGAATATTGTGAGCATAGAGTTCCGGCGTCAATGCGATAATGGCCCCGTATGCCCCTAAGTTAAAGAAGGAAAGGACACAGCCAGAAATCACGATGAGAAGGGCTGACGCTGATTGGCCAAACATGATGGCGCCAAAGGCCGTTCCCAACATATAAATGGCAAAGACGTACTTGACCCGAATGCGCTTGGCTAACCACGATGCGCAGAGGTACCCCGGTAATTGGGCAACGACGATGATCGTGGTGTAACCAAAGCTGTTCACGATACCATAGCCCTTATCAACCATGATACTTGGTAACCACATGAACATACCGTAGTAACTGAACATCACCATAAACCAAGCAAGCCAAAGCATCAGTGTCCAGGGTTTAAAAGTGGTTTTCAGACTAACAAGCCAGTGTTGAGTTCCGGTGCTCTTCGGTGCTGTTTCATGAATGTGTTTTCGTAATACAATTGCGAAAACACCGGCGATTGCGGTTACCACAAGAATTCCCCGCCATCCTAGAACCGGCGTTAGTAGAAATGATAAAAATGACGCCACCAACCAGCCGAGGGCCCAAAAACTATCTGCCAGAATTAGCATCTGCGAACGTTTAGTCCCCCTGTAAATGTCGGCAATGTAGGTGGCCGCAACCGGTAATTCCCCGCCAAGCCCCATGCCAACGAAGAAGCGAATGCCTAAAAATGTGTAAAAACCTGGTGAGATGGCCAAAATCAGGTTGCCGATTGAGAATGTCAGCAAGGTGGCGATCAAGGTATTCTTGCGGCCAATCCGATCGGCTAAGTGGCCAAAGTAAAATCCACCACAGACCATGCCAATGGTGCTGACTGAACTAATCAGGCCGGTTTGTGAATTAGATAGTGCCCATTGCTGATGGACGATGGGCATAATAAATGATAGCAACCCGACGTCCATGGCATCAAATAACCAAGCCGTGCCAATAATTAAGAAGATGAACGTGGGGCGTTGTTGCGTGTTATCCATAATAAATGCAAGTTCCTTTCAATTAATAAAAGTACTAAGTACTTTTAAACGAGTAAAATAAAAATAGGTTTTACTTTAAATAAGAGAATACACGGATTCTGTGAAAACATCAAGTAAGGTAGATTGTAAAATTAATCCGAACGCTGTTTGGACAAAAAAGATCAGCTTCCTTTAAAATGGTGTTTACCACAAACCCATCTTTTAGGAGCTGATCTTTTGTCTAGTATAACCTATTCCGAACGAATTAAAATCGAAACCTTTTATGAGCTAGGGCTGTCCAATATCCAAATGGGCATTCGGCTGAACCGATCACGATGTGGTCGGAAAACTAAGCTGAGCGATGAGTTAAAGCAAAAAATTCTCAACCATTTACGTCTAAGCTGGTCACCAGGAATGATTGCTCACGAATTTAAACTAGCTACTAAATCTATTTATAATTGGCTAAATCAGGGGAGAATTGGTTTCTCCTTGAATGATCTACCTGAACATGGCGTACGCCAACGGCGTAACGTTGACCAACGATCCAAATATAATCAATCTTTGGGGCGATCAATTGAACAGCGTCCCATGATGATTAATCAACGTAATCGCATCGGCGATTTTGAACTAGATACAGTCGTTGGTCCTCGTGGGCATAGTAAGGCACCGTTCTGAATTTCTTAACTAGTGAATTTTGACGGGTTAATTTGTCGGGAGGTCTGATTACAGTGACACTTAACTAGTCATTTTATTGCGTGGAGACGTGGTACTGACTAATTATTTTTCGGTAAAGCAGATAATTGATAGAAGTTGCGCATCGTGTAGTCAATTGTGGTCGGTTAACGAAGGCGTCGATTAATTAAGTATTACTATAGTAGGTTTATGCCAAAAGTAGCCCATGACGATCGCTACTAAAACGTTACTGGGTTAGTATTACGCCATAGCTGAATGGTATGTGGTTGTCGTTGTGGACTAGTCGTCAAACTGTCGGGGGTTCGGGACTGTACTTAGTCAGGAAATTAGTTGGATTTTCTCCGTTAAGGTTGGTGAATTGTTAAATAAAAACATGTGGTATTTTGGTTGGGAGAGCGGGTCGTCGATTGGGGGAGACAACTAGCAGGTCTGGATCGTGTCCGTCTTAAAGCGGTTGCTAGAATAAGCATATCGCATATCTAAATAACGGGTTGTCAGCATGCTCTAAGGCCCATTATAAAGTCACTTAGCAACTGAGTAACTTTGTAATGGGTATTGGTGGGGGGACACACGTGCTTCAGCACGGATTTAATAGTAGAAAAAAAGATTGCGAATCAGAAATGATCCGCAATCTTTGCATTTATTTATTAATTTAAAGTGGCTTTTTAGTACCAGCCATTAGCAAGCCAGTGACTCTTGGCGTTGCTCCATGAACCATAACGTGAAGCAACATAACTGTTAGCAACACGTTCTTGGTTGGCAGCGGAGTAGTCACCGTTTAAGTATGAAGCACTTAATTGGTACTTACCGAAGTATTGACCGTTACGAGCAGAATATGAACCACCAGATTCTTTACCAGCAATCCAAGCCTTAGCAGCACTATCAGAACCATTGTTGCTATAGTTTGATGTTGAACTAGACGTTTGAGTTGTAGTCTGAGCAGCAGGTTTGCTAGTTTGTGTTTGACTTGATTGGGTCTGGCTAGCTTGGCTCGGTTGAGCTTGAGTTTGACTAGTCTGAGCTGATGATTGTGTCGTGGTCGTTTGTTGAGTCGTCTGTGTTGAAGTCGTTGAGGTTGTTGAAGCTGTTGATGATGCAGCTGAGCTAGTAGCACTTGATGAAGCTTGACTAGTGGTTGCAGCAGAACTTGAAGCATGGCTAGCAGCTGATTGCGTTGAGCTTGCTGAAGAAGCAGCACTCTTTCATCTTCTTAAAACAGAATGTCTTAATGGATTTCCACAATGTAAAGATATTGGAGAATTCAAGGAAATCACAAAGAATTACGTCGATTGGTTTAACAATCGACGAATATCACAGAAAACAAAAGGCATGACTCCCTGCGAATACAGGGAACATGCCTTAGCAGTTTAAAAATATTCAATTTTGTCTAACTTTTGTGTTGCACTTTACGGCTCATGCTGTTTTAGACTCTTTTTTATGCAATTTTGTCTTAGTTTTTAATAATTTAATGCGCTTTAAAGTAGTTTTTTATGATTTGCTTTTTATTAATTTGCTGGCTTTAATGAAATCTCGTTGTATCCAGAATGAGATTAGCAGTGCCAATAGATCAATCAAAATAAAGGCAGCTAATGTCAAAGTATAATTGTGGAACAGTTGATGTGTTAATGATAATAGTAATGGTCCAACAACTCCGGCAGCAGCCCATGCTGTCAGTACATATCCATGAATAGCTCCTAATTCTTTAGTACCAAAGACATCACCTAAGTAGGCTGGGATGACAGAAAATCCTGCTCCATAACAAGACATCACCAAGCATAATGCAATGGCAAATAGGAGCGGTAATTTGAAGATGAGCATGGCTGAAAGCATTACAATATCGAGAATAAAAATGGCACTGAAAGTAGCAGGGCGCCCGATATAATCAGACAAAGCTGCCCATATCAAACGTCCAAAGCCATTGAAAAGGCCTATGATTCCAACCATAATTGCGGCTGTTTGGACAGACATGCCGGTCATACTTTGAGCCATGGGGGATGCAGCTGAGACAAGGCCGATCCCGCATGTAATATTGATAAAGAACATTATCCAAAGAAAAGTGAAGGATCTAGTTTTGAGGGCTTGGTTAGCTGTTAGCTCCGGTCCTCGGGTTAGACGTGTTCCCCTTTTTTGAGAAATGCTATTTTCAGTAGTGCTTGATAGTGCCAGATTTGGACGAACAATAAACTGTGCAGCGAGCAGCATAATAACAAAATAAAATGTTCCTAAGAGATAGAATGTTTGTTCAAGACCAACACTAGCCATTAGCTGTTGAGCAACAGGACCAGTCAGCATTGCTGCAAAACCAAATCCCATAATAGCTAACCCCGTTGCTAAACCGCGTTTGTCTGGAAACCATTTAATAATTGTTGATACAGGGGTAACGTATCCTGCTCCCAGTCCTAAGCCGCCTATGACACCATATGAGAGATATAATAGCCAAATTGAATTTTGATGGATAGCCCAACCAGTCATAATGGTTCCAGTTCCGTAAAGAAAGCTAGCAATAGTTCCCGTTAGTCTAGGGCCTATTTTTTCAACGACTTTGCCCATAAAGGCGGCTGACATTCCCAAGAAGAAAATAGCGATACTAAATGCAAGAGCGACTGAGGATTCTGCCCAACCATTTTGTTTTGCAATTGGATTAGTAAAAACACTCCAAGCATAAACGGAACCAATCATTAAATGAAACATGACACCTGCAAACGCAACAACATAGCGATTTGTTTTCAACACCAATTCCTCCATTTTTGATAGTATACGAACAATTTAAACATTGTTGACAACCTTTGTTGGCATATAACAATAATATCACATTGATTATCACGTTTAAACAATTAGATTTTAGTATAAGACGAATTTTAACGTTGGCTAATGAAAAGTACATTTAAGTTAGCTATAGTACTGGGAAAAAACAAATTACGGTTGCTGTTTTTGAACAAATAAAAAAGCACAGGGAACCTAAAGTGCTCCATAACTGTTAGACAAGAAATCTAACAGTTATGGAGCACTTTAAACCCATCTTTTAGGAGCTGATCTTTGGTCATATCAGGGCTACTTTGCCGAGCGCGGGGCGGCTTACTATCGAGAACAGCGGGCCAAGTGTCACCCCAAAGGTTTACTGCAGCGGGCTGCCGTGTTCTTCAAGTCCCTGCCGAAAGCTTTAAAAGCTAAGCCACGAGTTTTCAGTGTCGATACGTATGTCCACTATTTCAAAGCTCATTACCCGGGCTTTCCCTGCCCATCAACGGCTACGGTCTATCGGTATATCGAGGCTGGCAAGCTCCCGGAGCTTCACAACTATGATTTACCCATGAAGCTACGTCGCCGCGTTAAACGCCCGAATCACCGACATGCCCGTCTGAATAAAAAACGGCTTGGACAGTCCATTGAAGACCGGCCCGCAGTGATTCGGAAACGTCAGGAGTTGGGCCATTGGGAAGGCGACTTAGTGAAAGCCAAACGGGTTGAGTCCGAACCAGCTTTAATGACGTTAACCGAGCGAGTTAGCCGGATGGAAATTATCGTTAAATTGCCTGATTACCGGGCAGAGGCTTGCCGGCAAGCCCTCCAAGATACGATTGATGATTACGGTGCAGAAAACTTTCGGACGATCACGTTTGACAACGGCTCGGAATTCGCTAGTTTAAATCAGGTTCAAGGAACGGAAATCCACTTTGCCCATCCATATTCTCCCTGGGAACGGGGCACTAATGAGAATGTGAATGGTCAATTAAGAGAGTTCTTCCCAAAGGGGCATTCCTTTAAAAACCTCTCATTAGTGGATCTGCAGTTGGTTCAAGACACGCTGAATCACCGTCCCCGCCGCTGTTTAAGCTATAGTTGTCCAGCGGATGTTATGCCACAACTGGTTTAACTTTCTAGACCAATTATAAGAATAGGCCATTAGTGTTGCACTTAACTTGACAATTGAGGCCAATATATGAAACGTACATGATAAAGTTCGCGATGGTCGCAAAATCACCGATTAGCTTAATCTCATCGACTCGCTTTTTATGTAACGCGTCTTGAACCTGATTCCTAAATTGACCCTGTGTCGGTCTTAATTGACGTTGCATGCAATCACTTCCCCTATTTCTCTCACCATTAGTCTTACCACTTCCCCACTCTAAAAGCTAGTTGTTTTTACTTAAATTCTCATTTAATTCTCAGAATCATTAAATGTTGTTAAGTTCAAAAAAACATTTTATTTTTTAACGTAATTGAATCAGCATTTATCCAAATAATCAGCATCCCTTTATCCTTGCTATATCAACGTTTTCTAACGGATGTTCATCCAAAACGGGCGCTGATTTTTGGTAACTTCAAAACATTAGCTAAAAAAGTTTCATTAAAATCATTGACATTTTGCCGGAAAGCCTCTAATATACAAGCAACAATTAATATTCGTCCATGAGAAAAACCGATGACGTGGAGATCAAGATCATTGTGCACGCAAAGAGAGTTGCCGTTGCTGAGAGTGCAATCGAACGCAGATGATTAAATGGACCACGGAGGGTTCTCCCGAAAGTATTCGAGTACGGAGAAACGTGCAGGCATACGTCAGTTGTCGGAGGGATGTTGGTCCCTCGCTAAGCGTAATTAATTGGGAATTTCATACTAATCGATCATGATTATTTGTTGAAGACCCGGTTAATTGAACTAAGGTGGCACCGCGGAAAAATCCGTCCTTAACTTATCGAAGTTATGGGCGGATTTTTTGTATAAACGGAGGTCTTGGATATGCAACTAACAAAGGAAATCAAACGATGGCAAAGGTCATATTAAACCTCATCGTAATGACACAACAACTTAAATCAAATTAAATTTGGAGGAATCTATTATGATCAAACAAGCCATTGAAAAAGTCGTTAACCACGAAAACCTAACCTTTGAAGAAAGCCAAGCTGTTCTAGATGAAATTATGAACGGTGAAGCATCTGAAGTTCAAACTGCCAGTTTATTGACGGCTTTAACCGCCAAGAATCCAACGATTGATGAAATTGCCGGTGCGGCAGCCTCTATGAGAAGCCATGCCCTTGCCTTTCCGGAAACTAATGATGTTTTGGAAATTGTTGGGACCGGCGGTGATCATGCCAACACTTTCAACATCTCAACAACCAGTGCCATTGTGGTTGCGGCAACCGGCACTAAAGTTGCCAAGCATGGCAACCGCGCTGCTTCATCCAAGAGTGGCGCTGCCGACGTATTGGAAGCCCTTGGTTTAGATATTAACGAAACACCAGCCGTTAGCTACCAAAGTTTAAAGGAAAATAATTTGGCCTTCCTATTCGCCCAGGAATATCACAAGTCAATGAAGTACGTTGCGCCGGTTAGAAAGCAACTTGGTTTCCGAACAATCTTTAATATCCTCGGCCCACTGGCAAATCCAGCCCATCCAACCCGCCAATTACTTGGTGTCTACGATGAATCGTTACTTGAACCGTTGGCCAATGTTTTGAAGAAGCTGGGCGTTAAAAAAGCCATGGTTATTCATGGTCGCGATGGCCTCGATGAAATGACGACTGCTGATGAAACCGCCGTCGTTGAATTACGAGACGGCAAGTTAACCTGCTATACACTGACGCCTGAACAATTCGGTTTCAACCGCAGTCAACGAGACGAATTGGTCGGTGGCACCCCCGAAGATAATGGTAAAATTACCCGCGATATTTTATCCGGCAAAAAGGGCCCTAAACGCGACATCGTTTTATTAAACGCCGGTTCGGCACTTCACCTGGCTCATCCTGAACTATCAATTCAAGCCGGCATTGACTTGGCAGCCAAAACCATTGATGATGGCAAAGCCCTCGAGGAGCTCAACCGGCTGTTGGCCTTTTCCAACAAACGTAAGGACGTGGTGGCATGATCTTAGATGATCTGGTTACCGTTACCAAAAAACGATTGATTCGCCACCAAAAGCGTCACTCATTAACCGAATTAAAACGTGAAGTCGCTGCCATGCCGGCAACCACCAAGCCGAATTTTCTTTCTATCTTAAAGCAGCCCGGTTTACACATTATTTCCGAAGTTAAAAAGGCATCCCCCTCAAAGGGCACCATCGTCACCGATTTCCCCTATTTGAAAATTGCCAAGGCTTATGACCAGGCCGGTGCCGATGCAATCTCCGTTTTAACCGAGCCGGATTACTTTAACGGCCACCTGCACTATCTAAAAGACATCAGCCAAGCGGTATCAGTTCCAACCTTGCGCAAAGACTTCACAATCGATCCTTACATGATTTATGAAGCCAAGGCCAACGGTGCCGGCATTATTCTGTTGATTGTTGCCATTCTGGACAACCAGCAGTTAATTGCCTACCGGGAATTGGCAGAACAGTTAGGTATGCAGGCAATCGTTGAGGCCTATACCGCTGATGAAGTCACCCAGGCGTTAAAATCCGGTGCTAAAATCATCGGCATTAATAATCGGAACCTCAAAGATTTCAAAGTGGATTTCAATAACAGCTTAAAGTTACGGGCAATGGTCCCACAAACAATCCCTGTGGTCGCCGAAAGTGGCATTAAAACCAAACAGGATGTTAAAAAGCTGGCAGCAGCCAATTTCAATGCCATTCTGATGGGCGAAACCTTAATGAGGTCCGATCAAAAAAAGCAACTGATTGAAACGTTCAAGGAGGTCTAAAAATGGTTAAAGTTAAAATTTGCGGTCTGATGAAACCGGCCGATGTCTTGGCGGTTAACGCCGCCGACGCTGATTTTGCCGGCTTTGTCTTCGCTCCCAGCCGCCACCAGGTATCACTTGAAACAGCCTTAGCACTAAAAATGCTGTTAATGCCTGGTATTAAAGCTGTCGGCGTGTTTGTCAATGAATCCGCTGACGATATTCTGGCCGCCTACAAAGCCGGCGCCATTGATATTGCCCAGCTGCATGGTAAAAGCATGCCAACAGAAATCACCCGACTACAACAAGCCGGTCTCCAGGTTATTCAGGTCTTTGAACGTCAGTCAATTGATCTGACTTCTACCGCCGACTACCTGATGGTTGACAGCGGTAAGGGCAGCGGCCGACTTCTTAACTTAAAAGCCATTCCACATATTGACCGCCCACTTATTCTGGCGGGTGGCCTAACGTCTGAAAACATTGCTCAAGCCGTTCAAATCGTTCGCCCCGATATTGTTGACGTCTCCAGCGGTGTCGAAACAGCCGGCCATAAAGATGCCAGTAAGATAACCCGATTTATTAAAAAAGTAAAAGAGGAAATTTTATTATGAAAACACTGAATGAAGCAAAACAAAATGAAAAGCAAACCGGCCGTTATGGTAAAGATTTCGGTGGCCAATACATCCCCGAGATCCTGATGACCGAACTTGAAAAAGTAACTAAAGTCTTCAACGACTTAAAAGACGATCCCAAATTCAAAGCAGAACTGAATGATCTATTGGTTAACTACGCCAATCGGCCATCTCTGCTATACTATGCCAAGAATATGACCGAAGACCTCGGTGGTGCTAAAATCTACTTAAAACGTGAGGACTTAAACCATACCGGTGCTCACAAGATTAATAACGTTATTGGTCAGGCACTGCTGGCCAAGCACTTGGGTAAAAAACGCTTAATCGCTGAAACCGGTGCCGGCCAACATGGTGTTGCCACCGCAACGATTGCCGCCTTAATGGGGATGGAATGTGAAATCTTCATGGGCAAGGAAGATACCGACCGTCAAAAGCTAAACGTTTATCGAATGGAACTTCTTGGCGCCAAGGTTCATCCGGTCACAAGCGGTTCAATGCTTCTAAAAGATGCCGTTAACGCAACTTTGCAGGAGTGGGCCAGCCGAAGTGAAGACACATTCTATGTGCTGGGTTCAGCTGTTGGACCGGCACCATTCCCAGCCATTGTCAAACACTTCCAAAGCGTTATTTCAAAGGAATCCAAACAGCAGCTCCAAAGCAAGGAAGGCCGACTGCCGGATATGGTTGTTGCCTGTATCGGTGGCGGTAGTAATGCCATTGGCAGCTTTGCAGACTATATCGATGACCCATCCGTTAAATTAGTCGGTGTTGAAGGTGCCGGCAAAGGTGTCGATACTGATCGGACTGCTGCTACTATCGAACGGGGAACGGTTGGTATTTTCCACGGCATGAAATCACTGTTCATGCAAAACGATGACGGTCAAATTGATCCGGTTTACTCAATTTCAGCCGGTTTGGATTACCCGGGTGTCGGTCCGGAACACGCGGCGCTTGCCCAGGAAGGCCGGGCGCAATACGTTGGGATTACCGATGATGAAGCTGTTCAGGCATTCGAATACATTGCCCGGGAAGAAGGCATTGTAGCCGCAATTGAAAGTTGCCATGCCGTTGCCTACGTTGAAAAAATTGCGCCAAAGATGTCCAAAGATCAAATTATTGTCTGCACCCTCTCCGGGCGTGGTGACAAGGATGTCGCAAGCATCGCCAAATATAAAGGAGTGGACATTGATGAGTAATTTATCAGAAATTTTCAAAAATCATAAAGCTTTTATTCCGTTCGTAGTCGCTGATGACCCGGACTTTGATACAACTGTAAAAAATGTAGTTGCGCTCGCAAACGCCGGTGCCGACATTGTTGAATTAGGAATTCCCTTTTCCGATCCAGTCGCCGATGGTCCGGTTATTCAAGCAGCCGACCTGCGAGCCTTTGACGCAAAGGTCCGCACCAAGACTGTCTTTGAGATTGTCGAAGCAGCCAGAAAACAAACCGACGTTCCAATCGTCTTTCTAACTTACTTAAACATCGTCTTCAAATATGGCTATGACGCCTTCTTGAAGCGTTGTGCCGACCTAGACGTGTCCGGGCTGGTAATTCCCGATTTACCATATGAAAGTCGTGATGAGATTGTGCCGATCGCCGAGAAGTACAACATCGACATTATCCCACTGATTACGCTGACGTCCGGACATCGGATAGAAAAGATCGCTAAGAGTGCTTCCGGCTTCATCTACGTAGTCTCCTCACTGGGAATTACCGGTGAACGAAACGAATTCTTCAACGGCTTAAAAGACCTGGTTGCCAATATCAAGCAGTATACTGATGTTCCGACTGCCATTGGGTTTGGTGTTCATACGCCCGAACAGGCGCGAACAATGGCCGAAATCGCTGACGGCGTGATTATTGGTAGTGCCATCGTTGACATTGTCGCCAAAGAAAAACAACAGGCGCCAGCTGCTGTTGGGAAATTTACAAAGCAGATTCGCGAAGCTGTTAATAGCGTTAAGCAGGTACCGGTTAAATAGTGGCTGTGTGAACTACTCGGCCATGAATGACCGAGCTTCTGGGAACACGAAGTAGTATTTAGGCTGTTACATCGGTATGCCGAACACCTAACTTACAGAACCCTGCTCTCTTACCATGGCTAGTCCCTAGCCAACAGCTTTTAAGCCGCGCTTCAGGATATTAACTGCCGCATTAATATCCCGATCATGGTGGGTCTGGCAGTTATGACATGTCCATTCCCGAATTGCTAAGGGTTTGGCGCCGTCATTGTGCCCGCAAGCTGAGCAGATTCGGGAAGTGTTCTTAGCACTGACCACGATTAATTGCTTTCCGTACCAGTCACACTTATATTCCTGAGTTTGACAGTTTTAGAAGATAAAAAAGCCCTAGATTGCCTATTTATTAGGCTTTCTGGGGCTTTTACCATGCTCAATTTTTTGCGTACTTTTTCTCTTTTTTGGTCTGTTTATAAATTTTTTGAAATATTTTTGTGTGATTAGCTCACGGTCTAGTCTAAAGCCAAAGCTATCATGAATTTTATCAGTTAAATCTGTTCTTTGGAAGATTGGTATATAATCTCCTGCGCTGATTTCAGCGAGATTAAATTGGCGTAAAGTTTTAATTGATTCATAGCTGCTATAGCCTGGTATTTCTTGTTTAAATAAGCGAAAGACCAGCAGGGCTAAGAAGCAAACCAAAAAGTGACTTTTTATTCGATCCTCTCGTCTTACGTAAACCGGCCGGACTTGAAACTCGGTCTTCATCTCGCGGAAGCAGCGTTCGATTTCCCAACGATTTTTATTGATTTTAATTAGCTCTAGCGGTGAAGCCTCTAGATCAGTACAAATGCCGTAGAAGCCATCAAACATTTCCTCTTTCTTGATCCGTTCTTTGTCAATCAAGTATTGAACTTGATTGGCTTTCTCACCTTCTTTAGTAAAGTGTTTTTCCTTAATAAAGCGTCCAGGATCATTGGGATTATTTCTTTTGTTTTTTTGTTTGGAATTAGCTTGTTTGATTGCTCGATCAATTTGACCTTGGCGAATTTGGCGTTGATAGCGCAAATATTTAGGAGAGAAGGTCACGAATAGATTCTGCTCTAAGTCATTTTCATTAATCGGGCGTATCTTGTAATAGATACTGTCATCTGTTTCTAGATTAAGCTCATTTAAATTGTATTGAGTTTTATCATTAGGCTTTTGCCAGCCACTAGGATCTAATGCCCAATCTTTAAGATTCTTTTTTAATTTCTTAATTGACTGAGTAGTAATAAAGTGTCGATTACTGAAGCTGTTATATTTCCGGTTTTGGTTAGAAGATAAACCGGCATCAGTGCAGACAACAAAATCGGACAGGTGAAAGTCTCGCATTATTTCTTTTTCTAGCGGCTTCATGGATGGTTGTTCATTCTTATTGCCATCAAATAAGGTAAAACTTAAAGGCAAGCCATTGGCATCCATGAATAGCCCCATCTGAATGATTGGATTAGGACGGTGTTCCTTAGAAACGCCATATTGCTTCATATCTTCAGCTGCTTCAATTTCAAAGTAGAAGTTAGTGCAGTCATAATACAGAATGCGCGTATCACGCGGCTTAACATTAATACTATGGTGATAACTAGCACTAACTAATTCCTCTTTGCGCTCAGATAAGAGACTAAGTGCACGATAAATATCGTGCAGGTTAGGCAAATCGACGCCAAGCATTTCCTGCATATAAGCTAGACTAGATTTTTTAGAAGAAGGAGAAAGAATTCTCGCATAAATAAGTAAAGCTAAAATATTATACAAATCATACGCGTGGTGCTAGTTAAATCGTTCTAGACAATATGCCATATTGTAAGCTAAAACTGCAGCTTCAAGCCGTTCCTGAAAACCTGTTAGACTCCGAGCACGATTATTTTCAGCGTTGTAATAGCTAAGCAAGGAGAAATCGCTCTCGATTGTTCTTCTGATAGCCATTAGCTGATGATCATTGCGCTCTTTGGCGCCTTGCATGTTTTTGCGGTATGGTGTCCAAAGTTTATAGCCCATTTGTTTTAACTTGAAAGCTAAATCTTTGCCGAGGTAGCCTTCATCACCTAAAAGATAATGGTTAACAGGATGGGCATTGGCCATCAGTTCTGTAGTTTCCTTGGCATCATGCACTGATGCTTTAGTTACTGCGTAATCAAGCAAGTAGCCGTCATCACTTACAATGGCATGAACCTTAAAGCCATAATAGTAGACTTTTTTCGTTGCTTTGTATCCAATATCAGCCATATCATGAAAGATTTTAACGCGATAATTGCGAACAGGCTGACAGACCGGAACAGGAAAACTATCAATAATCAATATTTTGCCTGACAGATCTACTTCTTGGTTCAGAACATGACGAATCAAGTAAATCAGTGGTAAAAGCTGACGAGATCTGCGATTAAATCTTGAATGGGATAATTCTGCAAAGAATTTACAGAATCTTCTTTGAGATTCGATTCCTAATTCTGCTTGCCAGATAAGCATAGCCAGTATAGAACTATCAGATATCTTGGTCTGATCAGTATTTCTGCGATGCTTCAAAGAATCCGGTGCATACAGCTTGTACCAGGAACGACAAATCATATTCAAACGACTAAAACTAACTTGTAAATGGCGAAAAAAACGCTTAAGCTTGAGGTAGTTCAATCGAGTCAGACTCTTTCCTATTATTACTATTTACAAGTCGAGTCTAACAAGATTGGACTTTTTATTTAACTAAAACGATTTAACTAGCACCACGCGTACAAATCATATTTTATTCTAGTTTGTGCCTGAATCTTTTTGCAGGCTTGCTTTAACCCAAGCTGTGACAAGATATCTTGTAGAAACAAATAACCAACATTAAAGCTGCGTTGCTTGTCTTTTTCAATCAGTTTAGCAGCCGAAAAGCTCTTGATTAAGGAATTTTGGTTAGCCTTTTCTTTCTGTGCCAGTAATTTGGCTTGTTTCTTTGCCCACACCAGGGGTTCATAATCTGGATGCTTTTCTCTCAACTGATTCTCATTACCAAGCGCTGCCACAATTTTAGTTGTCTGTTTGCCAGCGACATTGACGTCTTTAATTACATAATAAAGATTGAGAATTTTTATTTTTGGTTACTTTAACGCGCATGCCCTGATACCTCTAGGTTTTAGATGAATTATTGATAATCTAATTGTATAAAAATACGATAAAGTACGCAATTATTAAAGCAAAAATTTGACAAGGAAAAAGGCTTTATATCAAGGATAAAGGCCAAAATAAAGCTCTCAAACTGTCAAACTCCCGGGTGCAAATTCCCCGCGCCAGTTCGCTTTGAGAATACCCCAATTCCTTTCGTCTGGCGATAAACTTTTCGATATTCACCCCAAAAGCCCCATTTCCGTATTAATTGTCCATCTTCCAGGTTAACCCTATTTTACTTGACCCGTTATTGAATATCAAAGTTATTAATATTCAACAATTCACAGTGGTAATTGATGTCGAGATTCTTTGATGATAACCACCTTCTTGAATTGACCCTGAGCTGACATATTTTGTGACAGATTAATAAAATTCCCCAGCAATTTATCATTTTATTTCTTAAAAATCCTTGACACTTCCACTGGGATTATGTATATTTATGGCAACAAAAAATTTCGGAGGTGTCACTATGACTCAATCAATGTTTAATGCGATTAATTGTTGCTGTCGAACAACGCTTTTTTGGCGATGTTCGGCCTGTTAGCATTGACATTTTTTGAGGAATAATGACCTTAAAAGAAGTTCAATGTCCACTTGGCTGGAATTGAACTAAGGGCGCGAGAATTCTGATTTTTCATAATTTCGCGCCCCTTTTCTATTCACTGCAGCCAACCGGCCATTTAACATCGCCAAAGATCATCTTTCCTGAATCGCAGTCTAACAGTTAAAACAACTATTCAGAAAGGATCTTACCATGCTTATTCAATCCGTTTCCCAACTCATCGGCCATACCCCGATGATCGACCTACAAATTAACGTTCCTCACCACAGTCATATTTACGCCAAACTTGAAATGTTTAATCCCGGCGGCAGCATCAAGGACCGCTTGGGTCAGTACATGATTCAAGACGCCATCGACCACGGTAAAGTGACTGAAGGAAAAACCACCATTATTGAACCCACCGCCGGCAATACCGGCATTGGGGTGGCCCTGGCCGCCCAACAGCACCGCTTGCCAACTATCCTCGTCGTCCCTGAAAAGTTTAGTTTTGAAAAACAACAGCTGATGAAGGCTCTCGGGGCGACTCTCATCAACACGCCGAGCGACCAAGGAATCAAAGGCGCCATCCAAAAAGCGCGCGAGTTGGCAGCGAAGACCCCAAACAGTTTTGTGCCGATGCAGTTTGAAAATCCGGCTAATCCAGCGACTTATTACCACACCTTGGCGCCGGAGTTAGTAGCAGACGTCCCTGCTCAAATTAACGCGTTCGTTGCTGGCGCGGGCAGTGGCGGTACATTTGCCGGCATCGCCCGATATCTGAAAGAACAGAATTCAGCAACCCGGACCGTCGTCGTTGAACCCGAAGGCTCCATTCTAAATGGTGGCCCGGCTCATCCCCACAAAACGGAAGGGATTGGTGTCGAATTTATTCCGCCCTTCTTCAAAGACGTCCAAATTGATGAAACCCTCACCATTTCTGACAACGACGCATTTGATCAGGTTAAACAAATGGCCAAAACACAAGGGCTCTTCATTGGCAGTTCCAGCGGGGCCGCGTTAGCAGCTAGTCTTAAAGTAGCCAATGAATTACCAGAAAACAGTTCAATCGTCACGGTTTTTCCAGACAGCAGCGAGCGTTACATGAGTGAAAACATTTACAACTAATCAACTTAAATCTAACAACTAAAAAAGTGAGGTCAATGATTATGGAATTTGATACAAAATTAATTCACGGTGGCATCAGCGAAGACAAATACACAGGCGCAACATCAGTCCCAATCTATATGGCATCCACCTTTCATCAACAGAAGATTGGTGAAAACGAATACGAATATTCCCGTTCGGGTAACCCCACCCGGGAAGCGGTTGAAAAATTAATTGCCGATTTGGAAGACGGCACCGCTGGCTTTGCGTTTGCTTCCGGTTCGGCGGCCATCGATACGGTGTTCTCACTATTTTCTGCCGGCGATCATTTCGTCATTGGCAATGACGTCTACGGTGGGACTTTCCGCTTGATTGACGCGGTTTTAAAACGATTCGGCATGACGTTTACCGTCGTTGATACCCGCGACCTGCAAGCCGTTAAAGCCGCCATCACCCCCGCCACAAAGGCCATTTATTTGGAAACCCCGACCAATCCACTGCTGCGGGTAACCGATATCGCTGCCGTCGCTAAAATTGCTAAGGACCGTGGTATTTTAAGCATTATCGACAACACTTTCTCATCGCCATACGTTCAACGGCCCTTAGACCTTGGCGTGGATATCGTTTTGCACAGTGCTTCTAAGTATCTTGGTGGCCATAGTGATCTGGTTGCCGGCCTGGTAGTCACTAAGGATCAAGCCCTTGGCGAAAAAATTGGGTACCTGCAAAATGCCATCGGCGGCATCTTGGCACCCCAGGAGAGCTGGTTATTGCAACGGGGAATGAAGACCCTCTCACTTAGAATGCGGGCTCATTTGGCCAATGCGGAAGTAATCTTCAATTATTTGAAAAATCAGCCGCTGGTCAGCAAAATTTACTATCCTGGCGATCCTAACAATCCGGATTACGAAGTTGCTCAGAAACAGATGCACGGATTTGGCGCAATGATCTCGTTCGAATTACAAGCCGGTCTGGATCCCAAACAATTTGTCGAACAACTCCAAGTTATCACCCTGGCCGAAAGTCTGGGCGCTCTTGAAAGTCTCATCGAAATTCCAGCCTTGATGACTCACGGTTCAATCCCCCGTGACATCCGGCTTAAAAACGGCATCAAGGACGAACTAATCCGTCTGTCAGTCGGCGTTGAGGATCAAAAAGACCTATTAGCCGACCTGGAACGTGGATTCGATAAACTAAAGGGGAGCCATCAAGATGTTTCAAACAGCAAGGTCCATTCTCAAGCGTGATCCGGCCGCTCATAGTCTGCTTCAGGTGATTCTAACGTATCCCGGGGTTCGGGCACTGTTCTGGTATCGGATTGCTCACTTCTTTGCCAGTCATCAACGATTCGTCATAGCTGGCTTAATTAGCCAACACGCCGCTAAAGTTACTGGAATTACAATTGCCCCCGAAGCAACTATCGGCAAACGCGTTTTCATCGATCACGGGGTGGGAACTGTTATTGGCGCAACCGCCATCATCGAAGACGACGTCACCATTCTTCATGGTGTGACATTTGGCACGCGGCGTATGACGGATAAGGGCCGGCGCCACCCTCACGTCAGAAAGGGTGCTTTCATTGGCGCCAATGCCCAGATACTGGGGCCAATCGAGATTGGGCCATACAGCAAGGTTGGCGCCGGTGCCGTTGTGCTGGTAAATGTTCCTAGCCATTTGACCGTCGTTGGCAATCCGGCTACGATTGCCCCACATCCGATTTCAAAAGTCGTTTCCGTTTCCTTTAATCATTAGGTAACAAGATCAAAATAAGGACGATAAAAGGTCATTGACAACCAAATTGCCAATGACCTTTTACATAGTTACTGAAACTTGAAAGCTAATAATCACGCCAAAGGCGTGTGGTTATTGGCTTTTTTGGCAAAAAAATAAACGCAAGCTCTCCTGCGTTGTATACTTTAGTCGACCAAAACCAAGATACAAAGGAGACTTACGTCATGAATATTATAAGACAAAAAAATACAGAAAACGAGCTTCATAATATTGTTCATCAATTTACTTCCCTCATTGGTCTATCTAAACTCACCAAGTTGGTGAATTATCGCCGGAATTCAGAAATCAGCTTGATGAAGGTCATTGAATGGCTGCTCACGACAAAGTTCCTGGGACGCTCGCTTTATCGAGCCCATGAAACACCTAACTTTACCAGTCGCACCGTCAGAAATAATTTGAACGATGGCCGGATCAATTGGCAACGCTTGATTTGTCAAGTTGGGAGTCATTTAATCAAGCATTTACGACCGTTTATTGACCGCCGGCGGCGGTTAGCATTGATCATTGACGATACACTCTTTTCCCGTGACTACGCCACCCAAACCGAATTACTAGCGCGAGTCTTTGACCATGACAAACAGTTATATATTAAGGGATACCGGGCTTTAACTTTGGGTTGGAGTGACGCCAATACATTCTTATCGATCAACTTTGCATTAATGTCTTCCAAGAAGCCACAAAACGTCCTTGGAAAATCAGCTAAAACAACCGATCAACGAACAATTGCTGGCCGGAGACGTCGCCAAGCACAGCAAAAAATGAACCTCGTTTCATTGCAACTTGTCAAGCAAGCCCTCGCAAATGGCGTTCTAGCTGACTATGTGTTATTTGATAGCTGGTATAGCTCACCAAAAATGTTCTATGAATTAACCAAGTTGGGATTAAACGGCGTGGGCATGCTTAAACGGTCCAGCAAAATTTACTATCAATATCGCGGACGGCAATATTCAGTTAAAGCATTATACAAGCGACTGCAGGCCTCAAAATATTAACCCAAGCAAGCTTATCAATACAGCTGCTTTGTCGAAGTGCACGTCGGGAACCAAAAATTCAAGCTTCGCTTGGTATTTGTGGCTAATCGGGCCCGTCAAGATGACTACCTAGTACTGGCAACGACTCAGTTAGGCCTTCAGCCACAAGAGATCATTCAACTATACGCCCGAAGATGGCAAATTGAGAATTACTTTAAAGTTGCCAAGCAATACTTGCGGCTCGACAAATCACAAGTTCAAAATTATGACGGGCTTTGTGGCCATTTAGCAATTGTCATGATGACTTATGACCTATTAGCTTGGCAGGAACGGCAAAATCAGGATGATCACACCATTGGGGATTTATTCTTTATAATGAACGAAGCCATGCCAGATATTGAGTTGTCTCAAGCACTGATATGGCTTCTAAATTCTTTAAAAACGATTATTAATCATGAAGTTTATGCAAGAAGAGCCCAAATTATTCAGATGATGAATCAGTTCTTCACATTTTTGCCGAAACGGTTAGTTTCGCTGTTAACAGCAAGCTAAATGGTTAAATTAATTAAGATATGCCCTGTGATACCAAGGGATCAGTCTGTCTTCATACTTTCAAGTTTCAGTTATTTAACTTTGCTACCGTCTTAAGCGGCTTGCACGGGAAGTCCTGTTCTAGCCGGGCTTCCTTCAAGAGCGCATGTTTGAACGGATCTACCAACTGATTGCCTAGAAAAGTCAGTGTACGACACCCCGGGGAGGAGTGTGCCCAAAAACAGGGCTACAGAGCATAATTGCGGCCATCTGACTTCTCAAACGGAGTTTTTCGGTTCAATAACAAAAAGCCCACTCCGAAGAGTGGACCTTTCAAAAGATAAAAACCATTAATCAACACCATTTCTAATATGATGTCAAGTATCAACTTATTAAAAAAAGAGTACACTAACCAGTGATAGCTTTTTGACAGAAAAAAGCTGTCATAAATATCAACTATACTGGTATTTAAATAGTCTGCTTAATGGAAAGTTCTTGCGTAATTATAAATTTAGTTTGTGCGGACCAAATTCATAATCGTCCTATCAAGCCTGTTCACACAAGCAATCATGGCAACCATATCCGGTTTAGGATGTGGTCCTTTTTTTAACTTATAGTAGTAATCCACAATGTGATTATCAATGCGTGCTTTATTTCTAGCATGGATCTAATCATTTCAAACATAATATAACGGGCACTACTTTGACCTCTCCGATTAATCCGGTCAGCTTCTTTGAGCCCTCCGGATTGGGTTCGTCGTAGATCTATTCCTACTTAAGCATTCAGCTGCTTATAGCTTGGGAATCTCGCTATTTTTCCTGTAAATCCTAGTAACAGGGCAGTTGATATCTCTCCCGCCCCAGGAATACTCGCAATGAGTTTAAACTCCGGAAAAGTTTTCGCGTAAGTGATCAATTGGCGTTTTAATAAGTCATGGGCCTGATTATATCGCTGAATCTCTTCACAATAACTATGGATTTGATTAGTCAGAAATGAATTCGCAGATTGTGCTGGGTACGACAATTGGCCTGCCTGCCAGACCTCATTACATCTACGTACGATTAAATCCAAATGGATTTTAGGACTTACCAAGCCAATGATTTGTTTTGCCATCGTTCCTGGAATATATCCTGTTAAAAAATCAGGGTGGGGAAAGAGACTAACAAAAGTTAAGCCGAGCACTGATCGAATTGGGTTAAATATATCGTTTAACTCGGGAAATGTTTGATCAAGTGCGGCATGTAAATGATTGATAATCCGGGATCTCTCCTTAGTTATTTCTAGATAGCGGTGTGCCATTAAATGAAGTTGCTCATATGGCCTTGAATATGGTCTACGACCATGAATCAGTGACTTCTGATCAATTCCCAGGAGCACTAATTTAACTGCATCTGAACGGTCTGTTTTTTGCCTTCTCAACCCCGCCATGCGAATTGAGGACTCCAAAGGATTTATTTCAAGGTAATTCATTCCTTCCTCGCTAAAAAAACGAGTCAGAACTCTAGAATAAATACCAGTCGTTTCAAATACTGCCATGACTGGCAGGTCACTCGTAATTATTGACTTGAGCTTTGCCAATCCAGACTTATTATGGATAATCTGAAACTCCTTAATAACCGTATGATCGTGTAAAAGAGCACAATTACTCTTTCCACGACTCACATCAATACCTAAAACGTGCACTTTATCGCCTTCCATATATTTTTGAGGTAACAACTTCGCAGATTCGTTCATTTTCTAAATTCGATCTCAAGGACCCACATCCTAAATCTAACTGTTCACTACGTGTTGTTGGGCCAGTTTGACACTCGGAATGTATATTCCACTGATGTTGACGACCTCAACCTCAATTTAAGTATAGTAAAAGAGGTATCAAGATTGTCGTCACAATCTTGATACCTCTTACTTTAGGATGTTTGACACAGAGCCAGAATAATAATATTCTTCAGGGTCTTCTTTAAATAATCTATATTCACTACAGATATATTTATTTAATGGTTAATCATTACGATGTTTCTTGATACCAAGAAAACCGAATAAACTTCCAAACATTGCCAACAAAATACCAATAAATGACATTGTTTGACTTTGACTATTGTTTTCACCAGTTTGAGGTAATTCATTTTCATTAGCCTGCTTTTTGTTTCTCACTGATGCCATATTACTATTCTGGACCAATTTACCTGGGTTAGTTGATTTGCCTAGGTTATTTAGCTTGGCCGGTTTATTTGGTTCAGCCGGTTTATTTGGTTCAGCTGGTTTATTTGGTTCAGCTGGTTTATTTGGTTCAGCTGGTTTATTTGGTTCAGCCGGTTTATTTGGTTCAGCTGGTTTATTTGGTTCAGCTGGTTTATTTGGTTCAGCCGGTTTATTTGGTTCAGCTGGTTTATTTGGTTCAGCCGGTTTATTTGGTTCAGCCGGTTTATTTGGGTTAACAGGAATACTGCTTCCATTAGCAGTATAAACCACTGTGAAGTCAAGGTCACTGGAGTCTCCAGTCACAGTTTGCTTGTCAATTTCAGCCTGATCTGGCGTGTAACCCTTAATAGCTGGACTTGTGACTGCATCAAAGCTTTGATCTGCTGACCAAGCACCATACGTCTTTGCCCCAGTTACTGCGTCAGTTGAGACTTGACGTGTGAACTCTACTGGCTTAGCAACATGGTCATCGACTGCCTTTGAGCCATCTTTGTAGACATAATGAATGGTCTCATTAACTGTCTTCTTCTCTGTCGTAATCGTTGGAGCGTTCTTGGTATAGGTAACCGTGAATTCTAAGTCCTTTGAGTCCCCATTAACTGTTTGCTTGTCAATTTGCGCCTTGTCAGCTGTATAACCCTTTAATTCAGGACTTGTGACTGCATCAAAGCTTTGATCTGCTGACCAAGCACCATACGTCTTTGCCCCAGTTACTGCGTCAGTTGAGACTTGACGTGTGAACTCTACTGGCTTAGCAACATGGTCATCGACTGCCTTTGAGCCATCTTTGTAGACATAATGAATGGTCTCATTAACTGTCTTCTTCTCTGTCGTAATCGTTGGAGCGTTCTTGGTATAGGTAACCGTGAATTCTAAGTCCTTTGAGTCCCCATTAACTGTTTGCTTGTCAATTTGCGCCTTGTCAGCTGTATAACCCTTTAATTCAGGACTTGTGACTGCATCAAAGCTTTGATCTGCTGACCAAGCACCATACGTCTTTGCCCCAGTTACTGCGTCAGTTGAGACTTGACGTGTGAACTCTACTGGCTTAGCAACATGGTCATCGACTGCCTTTGAGCCATCTTTGTAGACATAATGAATGGTCTCATTAACTGTCTTCTTCTCTGTCGTAATCGTTGGAGCGTTCTTGGTATAGGTAACCGTGAATTCTAAGTCCTTTGAGTCCCCATTAACTGTTTGCTTGTCAATTTGCGCCTTGTCAGCTGTATAACCCTTTAATTCAGGACTTGTGACTGCATCAAAGCTTTGATCTGCTGACCAAGCACCATACGTCTTTGCCCCAGTTACTGCGTCAGTTGAGACTTGACGTGTGAACTCTACTGGCTTAGCAACATGGTCATCGACTGCCTTTGAGCCATCTTTGTAGACATAATGAATGGTCTCATTAACTGTCTTCTTCTCTGTCGTAATCGTTGGAGCGTTCTTGGTATAGGTAACCGTGAATTCTAAGTCCTTTGAGTCCCCATTAACTGTTTGCTTGTCAATTTGCGCCTTGTCAGCTGTATAACCCTTTAATTCAGGACTTGTGACTGCATCAAAGCTTTGATCTGCTGACCAAGCACCATACGTCTTTGCCCCAGTTACTGCGTCAGTTGAGACTTGACGTGTGAACTCTACTGGCTTAGCAACATGGTCATCGACTGCCTTTGAGCCATCTTTGTAGACATAATGAATGGTCTCATTAACTGTCTTCTTCTCTGTCGTAATCGTTGGAGCTGGCTTCGTCGGTTGTGGATGAATATCCCATCTGTGCGATTCACCGCCGGTTATATTAACGATATTAGCAACAATATTCCCATCGATGTTAACTCCAGCATTAATAGTCGCATTAGGTGTTAAAACGCTTCCCATAAACCGACCACTGCTGAAATTGAAGACTTGTTCACCGGTACCTAAGTTCCATAATACATGGTTAGGCTCTGAATGCCCTTCACTGTTGGGTAGAGAATTCGTTCCATCATCATAATCTAATTGAACTTGTGTAGAAATATTTTGATCACCATTTGGAATATCAGTAACGTTAATGACGATAGTGGGGCCATTTTCTTCTTGAGATATTCCCTTGATTGTAATCGGCTGAGGAGCACTCAAATATTTGAATGGAACATTTACATAAATAATTTGTGTTCCAGTTGCTACTTTCGAAACATCAACATAGCGATTATTCATGTCATCATAATTTGAAATAACACCTTTTGACTGAGGAGTACTAGCATAACTGGTAGATGCCTTTACTAGTTGTTGAAATACATCACTAAAATCAATATAGGTTCGCCCATTGGTATCTTGATAAACATCTTCAGGTTTTAAATTATCCATAGTGATACCATTGATCAAGACCTTGTTATTTTCAATTGATACATTAACATCTTTACCTAATACTACATGATTAGATGTTTTATTTCTAAAAGCGTTACTTTGAAGATGTTTGGCCAGTTGTTGAATGTAATAAATATCACCGCTAGTTAAATTGTATGAATCACCACGTGTACCAAAATCGTTAGAGCCATTTAAAATTTTAACAGCTAAATTACCATTAGTATCCGCCGATAAACTAGCTTGATTTGCAAAAATATGGAACAGAGAAGCTAATTTTAAAACACTGTTAGTATTTAGGTCGTTAATATCAATTCCTAAATTTTTTAAATAAGTATCATCACTAATGGAGGTAGCTGGTTGGACACTATTAGATGATAAGGCCATTAGCAACTGAAAAACACTCTTCGTATCACTGGCACTGCTTGCACTGGTTGAATCGGTCTTACCAGTTACTTTACTATGAGTATCCTTAGAGTGAGTAGTAACTTGATTTTGGTTTGGTACGTACTTGCCAGCAACATCTGCTGACTTGTCGCCTTGCGCACCTTTATCAGCGCCTGTGCCTGTACCTTGCGTGCCTTTGCCAGCACCGGTTGCACCTGATTTATCTGCACCAGTACCAGTTGCGCCTTTATCAGCACCAGCTTTTTCATCTTGCTTTAAAGATGAATCAAGCTGCGGCACCTCTTTCTTAGCTAAAGGTTGGCCAGCTTTACCGTTTAAGCCGTTAGCAGTATTAGTGCCTTCGTTGTCCTTAGCTTCAACTGGC
Organism: Lactobacillus helveticus; assembly: GCF_046109915.1. Taxonomy (NCBI): domain Bacteria; kingdom Bacillati; phylum Bacillota; class Bacilli; order Lactobacillales; family Lactobacillaceae; genus Lactobacillus; species Lactobacillus helveticus. Next base: position 1,529,560 of record NZ_CP151471.1, read on the forward strand.
GTTTTAGCTGAAGCTTTGCTGGCATCAGTATTTGCGCCATTATCCTTAGCTGCACCAGCTTTTTCATCTTGCTTTAAAGATGAATCAAGCTGCGGCACCTCTTTCTTAGCTAAAGGCTGGCCAGCTTTACCGTTTAAGCCGTTAGCAGTATTAGTGCCTTCGTTGCCCTTAGCTTCAACTGGCGTTTTAGCTGAATCTTTGCTGGCATCAGTATTTGCGCCATTATCCTTAGCTGCACCAGCTTTAGTTTGTGCAACTTCTTTATCTGCACTGTCATCACTTTGTACAGATTTTGCTTGGCCTGGATCAGATTCAGCGGCATGTACCGTGTTAGCGTTATTAGCAACATTCACCATCAATAAGGTACTGCCCAAGATTGCCCCGCAGAGACCTAAAATCGTCTTACGGAAGCCAAATCTTTGCTTTTTTTCTCCAACAACTAAGCGTTTATGAGCAATTGTTCTTGTCATGTTTTATAAATGTTTCCTTTCTAACAGTTTTACAAAAGTTTACAAATTTTGTAGTCATGTTAGAAGTCTATCTAAATTTCCTGTCTACATTTAGGGTAGATTCGCTTGGATAAGCTAAAAATTAACTACACCTCATATTTTATAACTAAATAGTGCTGACTACAATTTTAAATTCGTCACACCCGTACCGGATTTAAAATTGGAGTCAGCACTATCATCACCTTTGATTAAATAGGTGCCATCTTCACTAATTGGAAGAGTTTGAGTACCCAAGTATTTGCCCAAATGAATGTTTGTAATAGCTGATCCCGATGTTTTCACTCGCTGGATGTTAACAATGTTGCCCATGGGAATTTTTGTATTACCGGCATCGGTACCATTACTTTCCAGCATGTTGTTAACATAGTTAGGATCTTTAATAGTAGTACCGGTGTTAATTTGATCAGCAGCAGGGCTCCAAGCATAATCACTACTGCTATAATTTTGAGTATCCTTCTCGTAAATTCTCTTTACAGGCACAAAAGTAAAAGTATTATCATCAATAGTTAAAACAATATTCTGAGTACTATTCGTAGCAACCAGTGAAGCAGTTTCAGCGGGTTTCTCCGTTACAGCAGCAATTACTTTTTTCCCGATAATTTGGTCAAAACTATCGCCAATAGTAATAATATAGCTTCCACTTGTACCATAGCGATCATCTGCCTGATATTTAATTGTACCAACGCTTTGGATATCCAAGCTAGTCCCTGAACTAAGTGCTGAACTAACTAGAGCTGATGAATTATTAGTGACACTAACTGGAATTTTAATAGTTGATCCAGGAGTTAACGTACCATCTTGTGTTAGCGTGAATCCTAGGTTAATTGCCTTTAGGTGTGCTAACTGGCCAGATAAATTGAATGAGCTGCCATTGTTCATAGTGCTTCCGTCACTGGCTGTTACAGATACTGTGAAATTATCTCTATTAATCGTTATTTTACCAGCACTTGGAACAACTGCACTTCTTTTGACAATTCGTCTTTGGTTAATAGAATGTGTATTCTCTCTATTACCACGCTTGTTATTATCCACTGTTTCCACAGAATTTGCATACTTTGCATTTGTCTTAACTGCAGTGCTGTTTGACGTGCTCGCTGCACCTGTCTTGCTTAAATTGCTTGCAGATGCAGAGTATTCATTAGTGCTGGTGGCATTAGCTGAATCGGCCTTCGTTGCACTGCTACTACTTGCTACAGTAGCTGCTGATGAAACAGCGCTCTTCGTATCACTAGTGCTGTTTACAGTGGCGGCAGTTAAGTTCCCTGAGGTGGTATCAGCATGAACTGCTACCGTTGATACCCCACTGAAGGCAAAAAAAGACAGTGTAGGGATTGCGGCAAAAACGAATTTTTTGCCATCTTTATACATTTTATAATGTAATTTCTTTTCTCCCATTATAAACTCCTTCCAGTTCAATTATATTGAGCTAACCTATTTTTAATTATATACTTGTAGAATAAGAAGGACATGCCTAATTCTGCAAAATAAAGCACTTTTTTGTAAATAGTCAAGGAGATATCATGAATCAGTCAACTTTTCAGCTACTTGGTAATGTTGCTTCAGCAGATTTCTACCTTTGTGAAGGCAGTGATATTACTTTAATATCTGATAATAATGCCTATAATATGAAAGCTTTAGCCCAAGAAGCGCTTAAACTGCGTGTTCCTAATTCTTTGACCGTTATTGATTTAAACAACTTCTACGTTGGTATGATCCCTATTGATCATAATCAGATATTGACCATGATTCCTCATATTAACACCACCAATATTCCATTCAATTATCAGGAAATCACTAATTTTATCGGGTCTAGAATTTTTGGTGTTGGAAAGTATTTCCATTCCAAAAGTACTAGGCCCTAATTTAAAAAGCCATTGATAATGGATCAAAAACGGCCACTAGGGTATACCCTAGTGGCCGTTTTTATTTCTGCGCTATACTAGGAATTACAAATGTTCATTAGAGCTGTCCAAAAGGAGAGCTGAAAATGGCTAAAATCGGTTATGCGCGTGTGAGTTCCAAGGGACAACATTTAGATCGACAGTTAGCGGCTTTAAGAGACGTTGATAAACTATTTACGGATAAATTAAGTGGGGCTAACACTAATCGGCCAGAACTGCAAAAAATGTTGGCCTATATTCGTGAGGGTGATATTGTAATGGTCACTGAATTAGATCGCTTAGGCAGAAACAAGTGAGTTGTAATAGCAAGATGCAAGCATATGCGCATCACTTGAGTCGCCCGAATATACTGGACCTACTGTATGAATTACATATTTTGCTGGCAACTTATAGCCACGCGTTATCCTTGCTTCTCCTGTTGGGCAGCCATATAAAGTCATACATTCCTCTTGCAAGTGCGGACCTGCTGCCGCATGAATCGCACCGTCAACGCCACCAAGAAGAGAATTGTTAGCAGCATTAACGATGGCATCTGCCTTCATTTTAGTAATATCGCCTTGAATAATTTTTATTTTCGTCATTTTCATGTCCTTGAGAAACCCTTTTTTCGTTTCTTTTTCAGCTTCATTCTAACACGAAAGCGGTTACGCAAGGAGCAAAAACATATTGATTAATTTTGGGTACAAAAAACGCCTTGCCCTTTCGAGCAAAGCGCTTTTTAGCATAAGCAATTTTATATTTACCTTAACCCTTATCTGCGCCAGCAGTAATTCCGTTAACATAGAACTTCTGCATGAAGACAAACAAGATAGTAATAGGGATCGCGATGATTACACACCCTGCAACGAATTGTGCGAAGTATGCAGTCGCGTTACCTTTGGCTGTGTGCACCATGTTGTACAAACCATAAGCAACAGTGTAAGTCTTAGCATTTCCTGAAGTTGAAAGAATAATACCTGAGAAAATGAAGTCTGTCCATGGAGCGATGAATGCAGTCAAAGCAGTGTAAACGATCATTGGCTTTGAAAGTGGCAAACCAATGTGTAAGAACACTTGCCACTTAGTAGCACCGTCAATTTCAGCAGCTTCGTCAATTGATCTAGGAATAGTATCAAAGAAACCTTTAGCAACGTAGAAGCCAAGTCCGGCACCACCAACATAAACAAGTAACAAACCTAAGAGGTTTAACATGTTTAAGCCTTTTAAGATGTAGTACAAAGCGATCATAGACATGAAGCCTGGGAACATCCCTAAAACCAAAGCAATTTGCAAAAATGGTTTTCTAAACTTAAAGCGAAGTCGTGACAGAACATAGGCAACTGAAATAGTTAAGAATGTTGAAATAACCATTGAGAGAAGAGAAACAATTAATGTGTTAATGATCCAGTTACCAAATGGGTATTGCGGATTAGTAAAAATACCGATATAGTTCTGCAACGTGAATTGTTCTGGCCAGAAGGTCGAAACAAATCCAGTATCATTGTATGAAAAACTTGCTAAGACGATCCACACAATTGGTAAAATCCAGATAATTGCAAGTAATGCTAACAGGATATACCGAAAGATTAATGAGAGCCGTCTTTGATTTGAATATGACTTCATTTCTAGCCCTCCTTATAAGCATTAGTGTGGCGATATGCAATCAGCGAGACGACCGCACTAATAATAAAGATTAAGATACCTAGTACAGCTGACGCGTTATAACGCTGCTCTTGACCGAACGTCAAGTTATACAGCCACGTTACCAGCAAGTCAGTCGACCCGGCACCGTTATACTTACTGTTCATTGGTGCACCACCCGTCAACAGGAAGATAACGTTGAAGTTGTTGATGTTACCAATGAATTGTTGAATAAGTGAAGGTGCCATCACGAATAGAATTTGTGGGAAAGTGATTGAGCTGAAAATTTGTGCAGCGTTGGCACCATCAATCTTGGCAGCTTCAATTTGATCAGTTGGCAAGTTTTGAATAATTGCAGTTGAAACCAACATTGAAACTGGAATACCAATCCACATATTAACAAGAATAACGGTAATTCTCGCAACTAATGGAGAAGCTTGGTTATCAATGAAGTGAATTGGTGAACTGATCCAGTGCAAGTTCATCAAAATGTTGTTAAAAGCACCTTGATAGTCTAAGAATTGAGCCATCATCAAAAGTGAAACGAATTGTGGGACAGCCCAAATGATTACGAAGACGGTTCTCCAAAAGGCCTTGTACTTAATGCCTTTTGATTCAATCAACATGGCAAGTAAAACACCAAAGAAGAAAGTAGTAGCAGTGGCAGCTACGGCCCAAATTAAAGTCCAACCCAATACTGGGAAGAAAGTACCAGCCAAGTCACCACTCAACACATTACCGAATGCTTGGAACCCTGTCCAAGAAAAGGCAATTGGGTGTTGACGATCATAGTTAGTAAATGCCATTGAAATCATGAAGACCGTTGGAAAAACTGTGAAGAACAAGATACCCAATAATGGAATTACCATTAAAGTTGCATGTAAACGAGTATCAAGCAAGCTCTTAAGTTCTTCAATATTAGTCGGAATATGTTCGCCATCACGTTTCAAAATGTAATTGTGTCTAGTAGATCTTAAGTTAACAATATAAAGATAAATCATTGCAATACATAAGATAATTGCTAAAACACCGAACAGCAAAATCAAAACTGAGTTTGAAGGCTGTTTCGTAATATATACACCTTGAGCGGAGTCATAGACAACTTTTTTGCTCTTAATAGGACCTAATGTAGCTAGGATACCTAAAGTTGAAATACCACTGAATATGAACCAAACAATGAATACAATTTCAGAGATTAATAATGCAAGACCTTTTACCCATTGCTTGTTGGCTAAGGCATTACTACCCATCAAGAAAAATGATAACTTGGTAGCAATATCACCTTTAGACCATACTTCACGATATGTCGCTTTAGGAGCTACATGCTTTTTCTTTAGAAACATAACTTCTCCCCTTCTTAGGCAAAAAGGTTGGGATTAACGGCCAACCTTTGCTTATGCTTTAAGAAATATTATTTTAATTATTTCTTAGAAATATCTTTTTGCAACTTAGCAAGCTTTGCCTTGTATTGTGAAGGCTTAATCTTACCGTCGTAAGTACCACTGATAAGTGGAGCTGATTCGTTCCAGAATGTTGCCATTTGTGGAAGCTTAGGTTGTAATACTGAGTTACCTGGTTTAGCCATTTCAATTACAGCTTCAGCCACTGGGTCATTCTTAACAGCACTTGAGTTTACAGCAGTCTTAAGTACTGGGATTTGACCAGCTTCCTTGTGAGCGATCAATTGAGCCTTCTTGTTAGTGATGTAAGCAGCTAATTCTGAAGCAGCCTTAGCGTTCTTAGTGTTTGAGTTAACTGCGAAGCCTTCGATACCAAGGAATGCTTCCATTTGTACGCTCTTGCCACCAACTTCAATCTTAGGATACTTAGCAACTGCGAAGTTCTTGCCTAAGATCTTCTTAATGTTGGCTGCGTTCCATGGACCATCAAGAATAGCTTGTGCATGACCCTTCTTTAATTGGTTCAAAGCGTTTGAAGTTTGCATTACGCCCTTGTTGTTCTTTTGAGCTGCGTACCACTTCAAAGCGTTAACACCGTTTTGTGAATCGAATGTTGAACCCTTAAGGTCTTCACCGTTAGCACCGTAAAGCTTTGTACCTGCTGAGAACATTACTGGCCACATTACGTATGCGTTAGTAAAGTCAGTAGCTACAACACCCTTAGAGGTTAAAGTCTTCCAGTCCTTAACATCTTCTGCTGAGAGTTTAGACTTGTTGTAGTACATGGTTTGTGCTTGTTGTGCGTATGGGAATGCGTAAACCTTGTTCTTCCAAGTTACACCCTTTGAAGCAACATCGATGTAGTTTGCCTTAATGTCCTTAGTTGCTTCTGGTGAAAGTGGGTTAATGTAACCAGCTTCAGCCATTTGACCTAATTGGTCGTTAGGAACTTCAAATACATCGGCAGCCTTTGATGGGTCCTTACCAACGTCAGTCTTAGCGTTAGCTGAACCGTTAGGACTTTGAACAACACGAACCTTAATGTTCTTATTTTTCTCGGTAAAGTCCTTTGCAATTTGCTTGTAATAAGGAACTTGTTCAGTATCTACCCAAAGAGTTAAGTTAGCTTTCTTTGAACTAGTGTTACTACTACTTGATAAATCTGATGAACCGTTTGAACATGCTGCAAGTGACATTGCTGCAAGAACAGCGGCACTACCTAAAGCCATTTTCTTCCAAATTTTCATAACTTTTCCTCCCAAAAAAATCAAAACAATAAATAATTCTTAACAACAGTAGCCTTTGCTACATAAGGTTGTAAGCTGTAATAAAATTAGTTAACGATTGCCTTGGTGCTGTCTTTGTCAAAGAAGTGAGCTTTGTTAACATCGAAGCCCATCTTAACTTTGTCACCAGGCTTATGATAATCACGTGAATTTACAATCGCGGTAAATTCAGTACCATCAACTTCTTGGTGAAGTTGAATAGTTGCACCCAAAAGTTCTGAAACAACAACGTTTGATTCAATTACTGAATCTGGCCAAGTTTGCAAGAATGCTTCTTCTGAGTGAATATCTTCTGGACGAATACCGAAGACAAGATCTTTATCGTTGTATCCTTTTTCGTCAAGTATCTTAGCTTTACCTTGAGGGATACCGATGTTCAAACCTTTACCATCTGAAATTCGTCCATCCTTATAGTGAACATTGAAGAAGTTCATTTGAGGAGAACCAATGAATCCAGCAACAAACATGTTAACTGGCTTGTTGTAAACCTCAAGCGGTGAACCGATTTGCTCTACTCGGCCAATAGACATAACAACAACTCTGTCAGCCAAGGTCATAGCTTCAGTCTGGTCGTGGGTAACATAAATAGTTGTAGTACCCAATTCTTGGTGAAGCTTAGCAATTTCGATACGCATCGTTACACGCAACTTCGCATCCAAGTTTGATAATGGTTCGTCCATTAAGAAGATAGGAACTGCGCGAACGATTGCCCGTCCTAAAGCTACACGCTGACGTTGACCACCAGATAAAGCACCTGGTTTTTTATCCAAATATTCTTCAAGGCCCAACATCTTAGCGGCTTTTTTAACTTTTTCATCAATTTCAGCCTTAGGCGTGTGACGAAGCTTAAGTCCAAAAGCCATGTTGTCGTAAATAGTCATATGTGGATACAAAGCATAGTTCTGGAAAACCATCGCAATGTGTCTGTCTTTTGGAGCGACATCATTCATTACCTTGTGATCAATTTCCAAAGTACCTTTACTGATGTCTTCCAAACCTGCGACCATTCTTAATGTAGTTGACTTACCACAACCTGATGGACCAACGAAAACGATGAATTCCTTATCTTTAATATGTAAGTCAAAGTCATTTACAGAATATCTATCATTACCTTGATACTTTTTGTAAATATGGTTTAAATCAACCTCAACCATTGTTTCCCCTACTCTCTTTTAGTTTTTATTCTTTTTCTTCAAAAACTTTTTCAATCTCACTCAGCTTCAAGTCAGCTGTAGATGGAACTACATAATCTGCACCCTTGCTCTTGAGTAGCTTTTCATCACCAATGCCGACTGCAAATTGACCAGCGGCTTTGATTGATTCAATACCTGCTGCCGCATCTTCAAAACTGATTACTTCATCAGTCTTGAGACCTGCAATGGCTTGAGCTTTTTCATAGATTTCAGGATCTGGTTTGCCGTGATGTAGCGTTGCTGGATCAACAATGCCATCAAATTCATCCATGATTCCTAATCTAGTCAAAATCTTAGGTGCATTCTTTGAAGCTGAAGCAATTACCATCTTTAAGTTTTGCTTCTTAGCATCTGCCAAAAGTTCTGGGATACCTGGTAAGATATCCTTTGGCGTCATCGTTTCAACTTGTTCAACGAACTTGGCATTCTTTTCGGCAGCGAATTTTTCTTTTTCTGCTTCGGTGTATTTGTCTTCTTGACCACCATATTTCAGAATCAATTCAAGCGAATCCATTCTTGAAATACCACGCAAGCTGTTGAGTTGCTCATCGGTTAAAGTGATGCCTAATTCTTTTGCCAAATTGTTCCATGCTGTTAAGTGAAACTTAGCTGAATTGGTTAAAACACCATCTAAATCAAACAATAATCCTTTAAGCATTCTGGGTTTCACCTTCTTTAAGAGTAAGTTTCTTTCCTTTAACTACAACATCTAAGTCTTCGCCTTTATGCAAAGTAATCTTAGTTTCTTTGTGATCTACATAAACTTCAATCAAACGACCACGGTAGTTAATCTTAAAGCCGTAGTGGTCCCACTTATCAGGAACAAATGGATCAAATTTTAATTGATTATGATCGTAACGCATCCCTGCAAAGCCTTGAACAATTGCAAGCCATGAACCACTCATTGAGGTAATGTGTAAACCATCAACCGTATCATTGTTGTAGTTATCAAGGTCTAAACGAGCTGTTCTTTCATAAAGCTCAACGGCCTTCTTTTGTTTGCCAAGTTCAGCAGCCAAGATTGAGTGGATACATGGTGAAAGTGAACTTTCGTGAACTGTTAATGGTTCATAGAAGTCGAAGTTCTTTTCCTTTTGTTCCTTGGTGTATTGATCATTTAAGAAGTAGATACCTTGCAAAACATCGGCTTGCTTGATAAATGGTGATCTTAAGATCTTGTCCCATGACCAGTGTTGGTTAATTGGACGTTGATCTTCAATTTCGCTAACTGGACGAATGTCTTTGTCTAGGAAGTCATCTTGTTGTAAGAAGATGCCGCGTTCCTTATCTTCTGGGAGGTACATCTTATCAACGATGTCTTGCCACTTTTCTTTTTCTTCTTCAGTGACATGAACTCTTTCTTGAGCTTCCTTCGTAGCAAGTGGCAAACGCTTCAATGTGTATTGAAGAAGCCATCTTGCCATTGTGTTGGTAAACCAGTTGTTGTTAACGTTGTTTTCATATTCGTTAGGACCGGTTACACCGTGCATAACGTACTTGTTACGCCACTTTGACCAATGAACTCTGGCTGCCCAGAATCTTGCTGTACCAACTAAAACGTCCATTCCTTCATTCTTAACATAGCTATCATCACCGGTGTAATCAGTGTACATAGCAATTGCATGAGGGATATCTGCATTTCTATGTATTTCTTCAAAAGTGATTTCCCATTCGTTGTGACATTCAATTCCGTTAAATGTAACCATTGGAAACAACGCACCTGGTAAACCTTGCTCTTTAGCGTTATGGTAAGCACCTGGCAATTGATCGTGACGATATTGAAGAAGTGCTCTTGTAACGCTTGGATCAGTTACACATAAGTACATTGGAACGATGTAAGCTTCAGTATCCCAGTAAGTAGCACCACCGTACTTTTCACCAGTAAAGCCTTTAGGGCCTACGTTTAAGCGTTCATCTTCACCGTAGTAAGTCATAAATAATTGACAAATGTTAAAGCGGATACCTTGTTGAGCGGCATCATCACCAGCAATGACAACGTCTAACTTGTCCCAACGCTTCTTCCATACGGCTTCATGATCTGCTAAGTTTTCTGCAAATGACTTAGATTGAAGCTTCTTCATTAAACCTGCTGCAACATTAGCTTGATCCTTGTCTTTGACGTCACGACTAGTTACAATGATGACATCTTTTTCAAGCTCATAGCTTTCATTTTCAGCTAATTCAATTGATAGCTTTTCGCTTAATTTTGCACTTTCAGTTGATACTGTTCCTTCGACAAATTCGCCATCATGGCGCAAGCTTTGCTTAAGTAAAACAGTAAATTGAGGTACTTCATAAGGATTTTCTTTAGTTTTTACTTGGATTGTTCTAGCATCTTTATCTTCACCAAGTGGCAACCAGAAGCGTTCATCATAATTACTGTCTTCGTTTACCACCGTGCCATCTAGTGTAGAATCGAAGTCGATCTTAGCGTGACCTTCAAGCACTGTAGCCTTTACTTTGATTAAAGCAGCTTCTTTTTGAACAATATGAAGGAAACGTTCAAATTCAAATTTAACTTTGACGTCCTTGCCTTCATAAATGAAGCTTCTTGTAAGGAGGCCTTGATGCATATCAAGTGATAATTCGAAATCATCAAATTTAACTTTAGCTAAATCTAACTTTTCACCATTAATGGTAATTCCAATTCCAATAAAGCTTGGTGCGTTAGGTGTCTTACCGAAATACTTAGGATAACCGTTCTTCCACCAACCAACACGAGTCTTATCTGGGAACCAAACACCTGCAAGATATGTGCCTTGTAAGCTATCACCAGAATAGCCTTCTTCAAAGTTTCCTCTCATACCCATGTAGTCATTACCGATTGCAGTCATGCTTTCCTGTAATCGTTTATTTTCTGGATCGAAATTATGAGTAATTATCTTCCAAGGATCAATTTCAAAAATTCGTTTCATATACTTTAAATCTCCCGCAACATCAGGTGCTCTTTTGTTTACGCTTACATTATCTTCGAATTGAAAGCGGTTTACAATATCAAAACCTTTGTTACCGGTATCAGAATTTAGTAATGAAAAAAGAAGGCAGACCCTAATCTGCCTTCTTTTCTCATGCTTATTAAAAGTAACTTTTAGCGAACCGTGATTACAAAGCCTTTTGGAGCCAATACTCCATTTTGATAATCTTGACTAAATGAATCTTTACAATCGATTTTTACATCATGATCGGTGGTATTAAAGTATGCCTTAACAGATTCAATTCCGTCTCTATCAACCTCAATCAAGCCATTTTTTGTTACGTGTAACTTAATTGTACCCTTTCCGAAGGTCTCATCATGGTCTAAACGGAACTTAATCAGTTCATGAACTCTTTGCCAAACAGGTCCATCTTCTTTTGACCAATCCATCGGCTTACGACAGTCTGGGTCATTGCCGCCAGTCATTCCCATTTCAGTACCGTAATAAATACATGGACTGCCTTTTTGCACAAATTCAAAGGTTAATGCCTGCAAAGCCAAATCTTGATCGCCGTTAGCCACTGTCAAAATTCTAGCAGTATCATGGGAATCAAGCATGTTCATCATTGCTGCATTAGTTGAATCACGGTACTTCATGAGCTGATCAGTTAAACGCTTGGTCATTTGATCAGCTGTTAGCTTGTGCTTAAAGAAATGATCTTCAATTTGCAAAGTATATGGATAATTCATTACACCTGTAAATTCATCACCATTAAGCCATGGACGAGCTGAGTGCCAAACTTCACCGACAATGTAAAAGTCTGGCTTGATATCAGTCACAGCCTTATGAAACTTCTTCCAGAAATGATGATCCACTTCATTGGCAACATCCAAACGCCAAGCATCAATGTCAAAGTATTTCACCCAGTAAGTTGCTATTTCTAGCAAGAAGTCTTGTACTTCAGGGTTAGCAGTATTTAATTTTGGCATGTGTTTTTCAAAGGCAAAAGTATCAAATTGAGGATTTCCTTCACCTTGCAATGGATCATAATATGGTTCAACCGGATATTCATTAATGTGGAACCAGCCAGCAAAACGAGAACTTGGGCCATTTTTGACCACATCTTGCCATTGCATTGACTTATCACCTAAGTGGTTAAACACCGCATCTAGCATAACTTTCATGCCACGTGCATGAGCTTCATTAACTACCTTGGCAAATAGATCTTTATCACCGAATTCCGGATCAATTTGCAAGTAATCAATCGTGTCATATTTGTGGTTGGACCCTGCTTTAAAAACAGGACAGAAGTATAAGCCATTTACTCCTAGCTTCTTTAGATAATCCAAATGGTCTAACACACCTTGCAAATCACCACCGTAGTAGTCTTCTCGACCAGGATGGTCTTCAGGATTCCAAGGCTTTACATTTTTAGGATCATTAGATTTATCACCATTAGCAAAACGCTCTGGGAAAATTTGGTACCAAACAGTATGTCTTACCCATTCTGGTGTCTTAACCATATCAATATCATGACAATACGGCACCTTAAAATAATATCCGTCTTCCATCAGAGCACTTTCAACATCGCTGCTAATTGCCCTATCACCTACAACAACGCTGGTTCCATCATTACCAATTACTTCAAATGTGTACTTTAAACGATGGAATGGTGCCTCAAGGGTGGCTCCCCAGTGATCCTCGACTTGGCCTTCACCAATTTTAGTCATTTCAATTGTTTTAGCCTGGTTTAATGGCAAATAGTTATCGCAATAGTGCACAATAACCTTTTCAACATCATTCTTTGCGCTATGAAAACGAACACGAACATGAGTCGCATCAATTACAAAGCTGTCTTCACTTTCAGTTCTGTGTTTTAATGCTGCTAATTGCATGTTTTAATTCTCCTTTTTCAACACAACACCTGCATAAGGCATCAAGGTTAACTTCCTGTTAGTTAATTGATATTCTCCTGCTTTTAATTTTTCTTCTGTATATCCTTGTGGAATTTCTATTGTAATCTTCTCATTGCTTAAGGAAACAGCCACAATTGCACTTTCATCGTTTAAATCACGCTGGTAAACATAGCTATTTTTATCAGTTGGGAGCATGTAATAGTCGCCTTTTTGGAACAAATTTTCTTTTTTAAGGGCAATCATCTTTTTATAAAAAGTAAACATGCTGCTATCTGAAGTCATTTCACTAGCAACTGAAACGTGATTTTCGATCTTTCCGTTAATCCATGGAGTTCCTTCAGTGAAGCCATAATTTTTAGTGTCATTCCATGGCATTAGACCACGGGCTGGCAATTTATGCGTTTCACTAACCATTGTCATCGCGTCTTCTCTACTGATACCTGCTTGTTCTGCTTTCTTAATCCATGGTGCAACCGTTTGATCTTCAAATTGATCGACACTAGTAAAGTGCAAGTTCTTTAAGCCTAATTCTTCACCGTAATAAATGATCGGAATCCCGCGCTGTAAGTACATTAACATTGCCAAGCTCTTAGCCTGCGTTAGAGTCTTAGCTACTCTGGTAGCAAGTCTAGCCATGTCATGATTATTCCAATAAAGCGTTGGCTGCGAAACGCCTGCTAAAGTCTGCTGCCAAACAACTTGGTTTTGCTTAAAGGCTGTAAAATCAAGTTCCTTTGGTTGATATTGTTCAGGATAACGTTTGTCTACTTTTGATTCATCATCAGTAAAGTAACGAAAAGTAATAACGCTATCCATCAAATGATTACGCTTATTAGTGTAATCAACAGCCAAATTTACGCTAGCACTTGCAGCTTCACCTAATAACAATGCATCTGGATAATCCTGTTTTATCTTTTCGCAAAATGGTCGCATCCATTCCTGAACTTGTGGCAAATTAGCAAAAAATGGTTCCGCGATAACAGGTTTATCATTGCCATTTTTATTAGGATAATTTTGTCTCAAATCAGCTTTGCTAATGTGAATAAATGCATCAAGCCGCAGACCATCAATTCCCTTTTTTAGCCAAAATTCGGCTACTTCAAGCATGGCATGGCGTACTTCAGAATTTTTCCAATTAAGATCAGGCATGCGCTTATCAAATAAATGAAAATAAGATTGGCCGGTTCCTGCTGGATCTGGCTCCCAAACGCTGCCACCAAAGAAGCTGCCCCAATTGTTAGGGCGTTTGCCATCATGACCTGCAAAAATATAATAATCACGATACAGACTATCAGGATTCTTAATTGCATCTTGGAACCATGGATGCTGATCTGAAGTGTGATTTAAGACGAAATCCATAATAATATGAATCCCAGCTTCATGAAGTTCTTTGATTAAATTCTCCATGTCTTCCATTGTTCCCATATGTGGATCAATGGCAAAATAGTTTGAGACATCATAACCGTTGTCTACCTGAGGTGAAACAAAAATAGGATTAAGCCAAACGGCATTAACCCCTAAATTTTGCAAGTATGGAATTCTTTCGCGAATACCATTTAGGTCGCCAATACCGTCATCATTGCTATCTTGAAAAGACTTAGGATAAATTTGATAAATAATTGCGTGATCATACCAATGTGCCATAATTTTTTCCTCCATGCATAGTTTAGTCGATGCAAGAAACCGGTTTCAATATGTAGAAGGATGTTACCGGTATCAAAAAAAGCGCATCTTACGATACGCCCTTTCTTTTAATAATTATTTTTCTATTATCTCGTAAGTTTAATAACTTCACGGGCAATCATTACTTCTTCATTAGTTGGCACGATCAATGCTTTAACCTTAGAATTTGGCTTTGAAATAAATTTTTCACCATCAGTTCTGTTAGCTTCAAAGTCAGCCTTTAAGCCTAGATATTTCAAAGAAGACATTACTCCTGCACGAATGCCGGGATCATGTTCACCGATACCGGCCGTAAAGACAATACCGTCTACCCCATCCATTTCTGCAGCATAAGCACCAACATAGCGAACTACACAATTAATATAAATGCGGCGAGCTAATTTGGCTCTTGGCTCATCGCTTTCAATCAAATCACGCATATCTGATCAACTACCCCGGAATAAATTCCGGGGTTTGTAGTTCTCATTCTTTTCAGAATTGTGGTAATAGCGTCTTGCGACTCCCACCTAAAGAGACTACATCATCGGGCAGTTGACGATGCCCGTTTATCCATCAAGTACTACTCGACAGATGCTTGTTTGTTAAATTGAGGTGCTTCTTCACCACTGCGGTAAAGCGTGCCTAAAAATTGGATATTCATGGCTGCTAAACGATCATCATTGGACTTGTAGCCACATTTATCGCAAGTATAGAGATGCAGTTCATGATCTCGGTTATCTTTGTGGATACGTCCACATTTAGGACAGCGCTGACTGGTATACTTAGCTGGCACTTTTACTACTGCAGAAGAGTTCAAATTAGCTTTATAAGTCAAGAATTGCTCAAATTGGTAAAAAGCCCATGACACTATTTCATAGCGCTGATCCTTTGGCGACTTTTCCGTGGCAAAACGTACGTCAGTTAAATCTTCCAAGGCATAGATCGTGTTAGAGCCATAATGGTCAATGAGTGTCTTAGTTAAACGATGATTGACATCGCTCATCCAACGGTTCTCTCGTTGACCAATCTTCTTTAATCTACGCTTAGCAGATTTAGTTCCTTTAGCTTGTAACTCCGCTCTTAGCTTCTTATATTTGCGCCTTTTGCGCAATATCTTTTGACCACTAAAAAGGATTGATTTGCCCTTTTCATCATAGCAAGCGGCTAAAAACCGCAAGCCGCGATCAATCCCCACGACATGCACTGCCTGTTCAGCTTCAAACTCCGGTATAGCCGTGGTAGCGCTAAGGTGAATATACCATTTACCTCTTAATTGAAGCATTTTAAGTGAACCAAACTTCCATTTAGTCTGATCAAGATACTGGTCAAAGCCTTTGCACACAAAATCTACTTTCCTTCTGCCATTCAAGGTATTTAATGATAGCTGGTTAGTAGTAGATAGGTAAGACCAATCTCGACCACGCTGTAAATCAAGCTGAGGGCGTTTGAAATTAATCGGTTGCCAAAGCCAAGTTAAATCACGATAGATCTGTGCCCAAATACCACGACCTTTGCCATCTTTCTTGCCAGTATCGTAACGAAAAGGATGTTGAAAGAGCTGGGTCTTAACTGTCTTATAGCGAGCTATAACAATTTTAATGGCTGACTGTGCCATTTGACTCTTAAGTTCAAACTTATCACGCAAATCATGATACAGAGCTTTGTTTAACTTGGACTGTTTTAATTCAAAAGCATGTTCAAAAATATACTGCGAGATAAAGTTGCAGGCATCACGATATTTGCACATGGTATTTGAAAAAGCTTGGGCTGTTTCATCATCAATATTGAGTAATTGAGCTTTAATAACAACTGATTGATCCAAATAATTTCACCCCCCTTAGCTGTATTCATTAAATATTATATCATAACCTAAATAGTGAATTATAAATAGAAAGAAAAAGGGACTGAAAGTGCAATTCCTCCCCGCATTAAAATGGGGGGTATCCTTGCTTAATCAGTCCCAAAGTTTATCAATGAACCTGATCCTAAGTGACAAACAATTAAACGGGCAATGTTAATGTTTTTATGCATCATCTCGGCTGCACGAGGTGCAACGTAGCGTACAGAAGTGCCATGTGCACCGTATTTACGCACTGCGTAATCTTTATAGTATTTATACGGAATAGAATATAAATAATGAACAGCGTCAAGAGTGTGATGATATGCAGTATCAAAAACCGCAACCTGTGGGACATTAGGGAGAATACTCATAAAGGCTTTAACGCCTTCTGTCTCAGGGCCATTATGCAACGGTGCAAATTGAGCAATTCGTTCAAGTTTATGAAGATTGTGATTATCAATAACTACAGAACTAGAAAAGACTTCACCGCCGTTAACGATTCGGTGACCTACCCCTTTAATCTCACTTAAATTTTCTACAACTTGATATTTCTTTAAGCACTCAATCAATAGCTTTACTGCATCTTTTTGCGTAGGGATCGACATGTTTTTGATATATTCGTTACCGTTAGCCAATTTTATTTTAAAAATTGAATTTGGCATCCCTACACGCTCTGCTCCACCTTTTGCAATCACTTGCTCGCTAGGAAAAGAAAAGAGCTTATATTTAAAAGAAGAACTACCTGAATTAATCGCTAAAACTTTTTTCATAAATTTATGACCTCTATTTGTAATTCATGTATCTATAACTTACGTCTCATTTCAAGTATAGCGCTTTCATTTAAATAGTAAAAAGATTTTAAAATGAAAAAACGCATTGATTTGAAAATCAATGCGCATCTATTATCTAGTAGTTTCACGTCTAATTAGCTCTGGCTTAAACATAACTTCTCCTTGAGGAGAACCAGATTGAGCAATTTTTTGTAACAGCATGCTTGCTAACATTTCACCCATCTTAAAAATAGGCTGCTTAATTGTTGTTAACTTAGGATTAGAAACTTGGTCCAAGAATACCCCATCAAAGCCAATGACGCCAAAATCTTCTGGAATTCTAGCTCCCTCATCTTGCAATTGTCTGACTACGCCCACCGCAATTCGGTCACTCGCACAAATAAAGCACGTGTCTTTCTTAAATTCCTTAAAATGCTCATGAATTATTTCTTGTGCCTTATGACTATGATTAGGAACACGATATATCTGCGGAATTAGTTGATGCTGCTGCAAAGTATTGATGTAACCAGCTTCACGTGAATATTCAAACGGCTCTTTAATATCAATTCCAATAAAAATAATGCGTTTGTATAAGCGATCTAATGCATATTGTGTAGCAATTTTCTCAGCAGTTTGATTATCTGTATCAATAAAATCATATCCGCGGTGATTTTCACCGAATAATACGAACGGCTTATCCAGCTTATCGAACATATCATAGTCTTTATTCCGCGCACCCGTAATCAAATAACCATCAGCATGACCTTTTTTAATTTGGGTGGGATCAGTTACTAACTGCATGGCATATTGCTTAGTATTCAAGCCTCGAGCAAAGCCGAAAAGCAAGTTCATGTAATAAGGCTCGGTTGTATCAATATCTTCTAAAGTAATAAATTTGACTACATTAGTACGATTATTAACTAAAGCTTGGGCAATTGAATTAGGATGGTAATTTAAATCTTTCATCACCTTTTCAACTATTACTCGCAACTCTGGCGTCACTTGCTCAGGATGATTAATCACCCGAGATACTGTCATTTTTGAAACATTTGCTTCTTTAGCTACATCAGATAATGTTGTCATATATTTCCTATTCTAAATACATCTTTCTAAATCTATCTAGATCACTTTGGCTAAAATGAAGTTCTTTTTTGAAGAAACCATCAAAATCGCCCCAACCTGCACGGATTGTTTCGGTAATTCCGCGAATTGCTGGGCCTTCTCCTTTGGTCAGGTTCATTTTAGAAACCATCTTGGCAATCTGATTATCATCAGGGTATTGCTTGGCTAATGCAAAATTATACAGTTCATTCGTCAATAAATAATCTTGCGCAATCGTATCATCATCGACGCCAAGAGCAGTCAAAATCAAAGCTGATGTCATACCGGTTCTGTCTTTTCCCGCACTGCAGTGATAAACCAAGGCATCCTCTTCTGGAAGTTCAATAAGTTCCGCAAAAATCTTGGCAAACATATGCTGGCTGTGGGTATTAAGCAAAACTTGTTGGTAAATCTCACCTAAGTAGTTATCACCCATGTCAGGAATATGATGAATGAAACGATAGAGCTTGTTATCACCCTTGTTTTCCTTGCGATTTTCTGAATAAATGTGGGCATCAACATACCGCACGTTAGGCCATCGCCTATCAGGTGCCGCATTTTGCTCATACTTTGAACGCAAATCGATATCAACTGTGATTCTACGATCGGCTAACTTTTGCTCATCTTCATCAGATAAAGAGCTAAGCGAATCAGAACGATATATTTTATTCCACTTTACGTGTTGTCCTTTATCATTCTTATAACCACCGATATCTCTAAAATTACGCGGTCCATCTAAAGCAAGTATTCTGTCGTGCTCCATTTTTCTTACCTTTCCTTGTTAAAGTATTAATATATTACATTTTATTATACATCACTAATCATGTGCAAAAACTTGCGTTGCCTTGATTGCACGCTGCCAGCCGGAATATAGTTTATCTCTTTCTGCATCAGACATTTTAGGCTCAAAAGCTTGTCCGATTTTGAAAATATGCTTTAATTCATCCGTATTTTTCCAATAACCAACGGCAAGGCCAGCTAAAAATGCGGCACCCAGACTAGTAGTCTCTAAAATCTTAGTCCGTTCGATCGTGATATTTAAAATATCTGCCTGGAACTGCATCAAATAGTTATTGTTGCTTGCACCACCATCAACTCGCAAATCTGGGATCTTAATACCAGAATCTTTTTGCATAGTATCAACTACATTCCGAGTTTGATAAGCCAAAGATTGCAAAGTAGCTTTAATAATATCTTTATCTGTTGTTCCACGTGTAACACCAAAAATTGATCCGCGTGCTTCCGCATCCCAATAAGGTGCACTCAGCCCTGTAAATGCTGGTACAACATAGACCTCATTTTCTGAAGTTGATTCATAAGCTGCTTGCTCAGAATCTGGTGCATGTTTAATCAGCTTCATTGAATCACGCAGCCATTGAATTGCGCTACCTGCTACGAAAATTGATCCTTCTAAGGCATAGGCGATTTTGCCATTAATGCCATAACCAATGGTAGTAAGCAAATTATTGTTGGAATCCGTCGGCTTTTCACCAGTATTCATCACAATAAAGGCACCGGTACCATAAGTATTCTTTACCATGCCTGGCTTTAAAGCCAGTTGCCCAAATAAAGCGGCTTGTTGGTCACCAGCCATTCCTGCAATTGGCACAGTACCGCCAAAGAACATGCAGTCTGCAGTTTCACCATAAATTTCTGAATTAGAATGTACTTCTGGCAGCATCTGCTTAGGGATGTTTAATAACTTTAAAATATCATCATCCCACTCAAGCGTGTGAATATTAAAAAGCATAGTCCTTGCGGCATTAGTATAATCTGTCACATGTTTTTGCCCATTAGTTAATTTCCATACTAACCAGCTATCAATGGTGCCGAATAAAAGCTTGCCCTGTTCTGCCTTTTCTTGAGCACCAGGAACATGGTCCAAAATCCAGCGAATCTTAGTTGCACTAAAATATGGGTCAATAATTAAGCCTGTTTTTTGCCTGTTTTTTTCGCTATAGCTTTCTTTTTTAAGCTTTTCGGCTAATTTAGTCGTCTGACGTGACTGCCAAACAATTGCATGATAAATAGGGTTACCTGTATCTTTATCCCAAACAACCGTCGTTTCACGTTGATTAGTAATACCAATTGCTGCAATTTGACTAGGCCAAATACCTGAATTGATAAACGCGTTAGCAATCGTCGTTTGTACCGCCATCCAAATTTGATGAGCATCATGTTCTACCCAACCTGGTTCTGGAAAATATTGGGGTATTTCTTTTTGAGCAGAAGCTGCTTCCTTTCCATTATGATCAAACAGAATAGCTCTAGTTGAAGTGGTTCCCTCATCAATTGATAAAATATATTGCTCAGCCATTTTAAATCTCTTTCCTACAAAAGCGCTTTCTTAAAAGTTTACTGTTTTTTGTATGCAGATTCTAGCAGTTCTTTTTGTAACTACGTTATAATTTTCTTAACATTAAGACTAAGAGGTGTATGAAATGATAAAAGATCCAAAAATCGCAGTAACCATTGCAGGAAATGATAGCGATGGTAGTGCCGGTATGCCCGCCGATTTGCACGCATTTTATGACCGTGGCGTTTACGGAATGGGCTTAATGACCGCTGCTGTAGCCGGCAATACAACCGGAATTTTTGCGCAACAGATTATGCCGGTTGACTTCATTCAAAAGCAGTTCGACGTATTAAATGATGACTTCAAAATTAGTGCTGCCAAGACGGGAATGCTTGCAAATAAAGAAATTATCGACTGTGTAGCCGATAATCTTGAAAAATATGACATGGGTAAAATTGTGCTTGATCCGGTAATTATCACCAAGCATGGCGCAACTTTGCTTGATGACGATGCTTACCAAACCTTCTTAGATCGACTCTTACCATTAGCTGACGTGATCACTCCTAACTTTTATGAACAACAAAAGCTAACCGGGATGAAATTGGAGAATAAGGTAGAAATTCACGCCGGTGCTAAAAAATTGCAAGAGATGGGTGCTAAGAACGTCTTGATGAAGGGCAGACACGACGCTGATCAAGCTGAAGTTACCGATATCTTACTTACTGAAGATGGAAATTTCCATGAATTTACCAAACCACACTTTAAGACTGACCGCGTAAACGGTACCGGTGATACTTTATCTGCAGTCATTGCAGCAGAGCTTGCTAAAGGTAAATCAATTATTGATGCAGTTAAAATTGGTAAGGACTTTACCTATGAAGCTATCTCTCACTCTATCAATGTTGGTTCTAAGTGGGGACCAATTAATCACTGGGCTGCAGAAGATAAGGTAGAATAACAATGAAAATTACACTTAAAACTATTTTTTATGTAGTCTACTTCTGTAATCTCATTTATCAGATCGGCTTCATCGGTTACAAGCTGCTGGCACACAACTCAATCACCACTACCGAATGGATTATAGCTGTCTCTAGTGTTGCAGCAACTACATTAATCTATATATTTGTGAAAAAACTTAATTCATGAACAATTATTAAAATAAGCAACTAGTTTTGGAAACTAGTTGCTTATTTATGTGCTATTTTATGATAATATTTAGTAGTAAACTACAAAATAACTACATATTTTACATAAAGAGGCTAAATTATGACTGAAAAAGCAGCAATTAACATCCGTGTTAACAAAGAAACAAAACAAAATGCAGAAAAAGTATTAAACAAACTAGGGATGCCCATGTCAGTCGCAATTGATATTTATTTACGGCAAATTGCATTAACCGATAGCATTCCTTTTGACCTATCGTCAAAGCCAAGAAAAAATAAAAATGACCATGATACGGCAATGATGATCGCAGAAGCCACTGCTCAATATGATGTCGTCAAATCTAGTTGGGAAGACAAATTAAGTGACGTTACTCCAGATTGGATGAATATGAACAAAATGACTAAGGAAGAGCTTGAGGCAAGACTAGCTAAACATGCTCAAGATGCAAAAAATGGTAAAAATGTTGAAATTAACAAAGCTTTTGCTCAACTCAATAAAGAATTAGGGATCTAAAAGCCATGCAAGAATACACAATTAGATTAACACCTAATGTAATCATGGCTCTTAAAGAAATATATAATGCGATTTTACAATTATCTCAATCATCACAGACAGCTCAAGATTATGTCACAGGTCTAGAACAAACTATGCAATCTCTAAGATATTTTCCAGAAAGATATGTAAAAACTCCTTCAGGAAAATATCGACGAGTTAATTTTAAGAAATACGCTATTATTTACTTTATTGAAGAAAACACTGTATACATTATTGACATCATTCTTGCCTCATCGAGTTTGATAACAAAATATTAATCCTTTGCTCCACTCTAGCTATTAAGCTATACTAAGAGCATAAATTTCTAAGCAAATAAGGGACGATAAAATGAGCGATAAATTAATTAAAATTGCGTATCTTTACGAAGATTTGATGAATACTTACGGTGATTCCGGTGACGTCAAGATCCTCAGCTTTTTATTAAAGCGTGAAGGCTACGACACTCAAGTTGATAATATTTCACTTGGTGATGAATTCAACGCTTTTGATTACGACTTTGTATTCTTCGGCGGTGGTCAAGACTTTGAACAAACAGTAGTTGCTAAAGACTTGCCACGTCACAAAGACACATTGAAGGAATATATCAACGGCGATAATCCAATGCTTTGCATCTGTGGTGGTTACCAATTAATGGGTAATTATTACAAAACAAATTCTGGTATAACAATTCCTGGTTTAGGTATTTTGCCATTGCACACTGTCTTTAAATCAGACAAGCGTATGATTGGTGATACGCGTTATATGACTGAATGGGGCGAAGTTAAAGCCTTTGAAAATCACTCCGGTCAAACCTACTTTGATGACAAAGATAAATTGCATTCACTCGGCGACATGATTGAAGGATACGGGAATAACCCACAAGATCATGTAGAAGGCTTGCGTTACCGTAACTTCATCGGTTCATATTCACATGGTCCACTTTTGAAGAATACTAACGTAGCTAATGCGATTGTTAAGTTAATCATCAAGCGTCATAACGACCGTGTAAATGCTTCTGAAAAAGTAGCTGAATAATAAAATAGATAAAAAATAAAGCTCAACCTGTATTGATATGAACCCCAAATTTTGGACATATTATTGGACTGCTTTATTTAAGACCATATTTCGATATTCTATCGGAGTATGGTTTTTTAGTACCGTTTTGATTCTATCATGATTGTAGTAATGAATGTATTCTTTGATTGCTTGCTCTAATTCATCCATGGTTTTGAATGTTTTTTCAAAGCCATAGAACATCTCACGCTTAAGAATACCAAAAAAACTTCCATTAAGCCATCATCTAAAGAATTGCGTAAGTGTCAATATTTTTGCGGTAGGCTATTAGCCATTAGTCTGACCTTAATTTCTTAAATATTTATTTGATTTATTTTTCTGCTAAAATCGTTTAAATAGCTATGTCCTGCTGTTAAGCTTTCAATGGCGCCGTGATGAATGCCCAGATGAGCTTCATGCGTCTTTCTTAGGCTGGCACGAACTGCACCTTTCAATTCTTCCTGATCACCAATATCGAGCTGCCCACCTGCAAATTCACTGCTAAGCCAGTATTCCAGCTCTTTGTTTTTAATGCAAGTCAGCACACGCAGAATTCCTTCGGCACCATCTTCTGACCAGTATTTTCCTTGCCCTTTGACGCGATAAGTATACTTGCGGTGATTGCTCTCACAGCAGCCAATTGCCTTAATTACTGACAAATGACGCATTTTGAATGGCTTAATATCCACCCAGCGACGATGAAGATAGCTGCGCAGGCGCCTTAAATTCTCATGATTTTCTGGCGTATTCAGCTCATCAATCAGATTGCTTTCAATCGTGTCTAAAATCACGTCAGTCAAGTGACGGTCATATTTAAACTCAACTGCACTGATCAATTTGCCTTGCATGGCCGGCATGAAGCTTAGACGATCTTTAATCTTTTTGTTCAAGTGAAAGACATCCAAGAAGTGTTCGTGCTGCCGGCAATAGCCAACTATTTCATCAAAGTCTTTCTTGGCATAGCCAGCACCGCCATCGGCATTACTGATGATTAAAGTATCGCTTAAGTCATAGGTATTGGCTAAATAAGCTTTAATTTCTTGCAAAGCATCCAAGCGGCTTAAAGAAACAAACTCTTTGGCCTGTACTCTCTTTCTGCGTGTCTTGCTTAAATTAATAATATCCTCGCAGACTTGATAGCGATGAAATTCCAGTCGCTTCTTGGTGCCTTTAATCACAACGCCATCGCCTTCAAGATAAAGCACTGGCACCTTTTTCTTTTGAGCAATACCATCGTATCTTTCCTCAGACTGCTGCTGTGCTTTAATCTGTTTGCTTGCTTGCACAATCAGCTTGCCAACTTGACTATGGCTAATATTGAAACAGGAGAGAGTATTAACAGCTAAAGCAGTATTGCGGTAAGTTGCCACGGCGCTAACCTGCAAAATATCCTTCACTGCCAAAACACTGTAACGCTTATATTTGTCATAGCCCATCAGCTTATCCAGTGGATATTTAGCCTTTTTGCCAGGACAAGCATATCTTCTGCGCCAATAGCTGATTTCACCAAAGGCAGTCACAACTGAACGCTTATTTTTCTTCTCGATCTGATAGCCTTGCTTTTTAGTCTCTTCAACTAGACCAGCATCAACTTCTTCTAGTGCTGCTGTCATCAATTCTCTAATCAGATCAAAGAAATAGCACATTAATGCCTTTTCACGGGCAATAACATTATTTTCAGACTTAATAATTTTTACGATATCAGCTATAATAGATTCCATAAAAGACCAGCTTCTAATGTGTTTTTTTCGTTAACATCAGACTACTGGTCTTTTTGTTTTAGCTCAAGTCCAATTTCAAAGGATTTGAGCTTTTTTAATTAATTATTCAACTTACCGCAAAAAATTATACACTTAGAAGAATTGCCTTTGCGTGACATAGATTGAGAAACACCATGATTTTTAAGCCAAGCTTGGAATGCAGCGTGCTGATATTGCCAGCCTTGATCAGTATGAAAAATTAGGCCATTAAGAGCTGGATGTTTCTTATAAGCTAAATCCAGCATATCCATAACTTGTTTTAATACTGGATGACGATTTAATGTATAAGCTACAATTTCTTGCGTACAACCGTCCATAACAGGAGACAAATATAACTTTTCTCCATTAAGATGAAACTCAGTAATATCTGAATACCAATGTCTATCAGGTATAATAGCCCCAAAATTGCGCTTAATTAAATTAGGCTTGATCTTCCCGATGGTTCCTTTATAGCTTGAATATTTAAATCTACGTCTGATGGTAATGGCATATAAATGCATTTTGACCATTAATCGCTTGACGCGCTTATGATTCACTCTCATACCTTCTCGATGCAATTGAGCAGTAATTCTGCGGTAACCATACCGGTGTCTGTGCTCTTCGAATATTTCTTTAATCCGCTTCATAACTTTTTCGTTTTTTAAATTTTTGTCATCTTTAGTCAAAGTGTAGTAATAATTACTGCGCGACAGATGTGGCAGATCAGGATTGGCATTGATCGTATCAAGCACAAACTTAACGGTTACGTGAAGTTCCTGCCTTAGCTGAGTAACCGTAGTAGCTATTTCTTGTGCTGTTGGTTTTTGGTTCTTTGGGAGACTAAGGCGTTCAATTTTTTTACAAACTCGTTTTCGACAGTAAGTCTTAAGTTCTTCTGTTTTAGGTCTTTTATCTGCCTTTGAAGCTCCTCTATCTGCTTGTCTTTGTTCTTCATGGGTAGGTCTGCCTTTCTTGTGATTAATGACATTATACCCATCTTCTTTATATTTGCGAATCCAATTATGAATTTGTCCACCATTGGATAAACCTAGCTCTAATGATACTCGGCGGGCTGATTCATGAGCAAAAAGGACTCTTTTAATGGCTTTTTCTTTGAACTCTGTTGCATAATTTTCGTATGGCTTATCTAGAACTTTTACTCCATAACGCTCCATTAAGCTTAATACATATCTTAAATTACCAGAAGTAACATTGTATTCTCTACCTAATTGCTCAACTGATTTACCATAATTTTTCCAGCTATTGTAAATATCAATTTTGTCTTGTTTAGATAATTTGGACATAACAAAAACCTCGAAATTCTTGTCCGAATTTCGGGGTTCATATCATATTTTGCAGATTGAGCTTTTTAATTTCTATTCTTAATAATTATAAAACACGCTTAGCAGCTGATGGGTAAAATTACATGCCAATAGCTTGCTTTTTAACACCTTGACCTGGCGTTGCGGCATGAACATACTTACCATCACCAACATAAATACCTACGTGGTAAGGAGATGAAGTTGAACCCCAGAATAATAAGTCACCTTTTTTAAGATGGTTTAAGGATACGCGCTTACCCTTGTTTACCTGACTATATGTAGTTCTAGGCAAGGTCTTATTGGCAGCTTTTTTATAAACGTATTGAGCTAAGCCTGAGCAGTCAAATGCGGAAGGGCCAGTTGCGCCGTAAGCATATGGCTTACCTACTTGCTTCTTAGCAAGTTTAGCAACTGCGTTACGCTTTTCCTTTTTGCTTGCTGCTTGTACAGTTTGTGATTGATTCAAATTAGGCACATTGATAAAAGATACACCTGTAAAGAATAATGATAAAACTGCAACTAACTTAACTAAACTACGTTTAAATTCCAATGTATTTCTCCTTAATATTATTTCTTAGGTCAAATGATTCGTTTAATCACTCAACGGTTTATATATTACCCAAGAAATATTACAAAGAGATGTTAAAAAGACTACTATCGAATTAAGCAATGTGACAAAGCTAGTAAAATTTTGTAATTGAGTAATAATTATTTACTTAACTTATTTTGTCCAATCTTATTGCTACGCTTTTTAGGGATGATATTAAGGGCCATGGCAGCTACTACGACAAGGACTGCTCCTACCCAATCCATTGGCATCATAATTAACCCAAAGACAAGTACAGAGCCAATCGTTGCAGAAAATGGTTCGAATGCATCAAGCAGACTAGCAGTTGAAGGGACAACATAGCGCAAGGCATTAGCCATAATTTGGAATGGAATGATGGTACCAATTATTACAACCGCTGCTGTATATAGCCAAACCTCAGATTTATTAGGAATTGCTTGAAATTGTGGCTGAATAATTACTAGGCTAAGTCCGGCAAATAGCATCCCCCAACCAGTCACTACCATACTGGATTCTTTTTTAACAATATTAACAGGAATTAAAGTATAAGCTGCTTCACCTACGGCTGAAAGCAAGCCCCAAAAAAGAGCCGCTGGTGTAATTGCCAAATGATCAAACTGACCATGCGTTGACAAAAGAAAAACACCCAAGAAAGCACAAATTGCGGCAATGATATCCAATCTACGCATAACTTGTTTGTGCGTGATAGTCAGGTAGCCCAAAACAAAAAATGGACCGATAAATTGTAAAATTGTTGCAATTGATGCATTAGCAACTTTGATACACATAAAATAGAATAATTGCACGGGCAATAATCCAAATATTCCGTAAGATAGGATTACTAAAGCATTGTGCTTATTTTTCAAAGTTTTAATCGGTGTATGCTTTAATCCGCTAGATGCAAGCAGCAGCACTATTCCTGAAATAATTAATCTTACTTGTGTTAACCACATTGGCGTAATTTTGGGACTAATATTAAACAGACCTTTAGCAAATAAGCCTGAAATGCCCCACATGACAGCTGCCATTGCAGCTAAAAACGCCCATAAACGGCGTGTTTTTTGTGTAACCATTCTTCTTTTCCCCAATTCTAAACTAGCACCTTCTATCATAGCAAAAAGAAACTAGCAGGAAAATTGGTTTTTGCACAAAAAATAGCCGCCCAAAGGCGACCACTTCTAAAGTTGATTTAAATGATACAAAGTATAACCAACCGCACCAATTACCAAGCCGATTATATACACCCACCAAAGAACTGGATGGAAGGCTAAAAGGATCAATGAAACAAACATTGTAGCTACGCTTGAATTTCTTGTTAGACGTTTTTTACCAAAAAGCAGACCAAACATAATTCCAGCTGTGGTAAAAACGTAGAATGTATCCGCACTCATCAATATATTTTCAATGATTGCCAATTGTCCTACTTGAGGTTTACCTGCAATATCTACAAAAATTTCGTAACAAGAAAAAGCCGCAATTGCAAAAGAAAGAATGACAGTGATTAAGCTAATTGTGCGAAAAATAGCTTTTTGCTTTTGAACGGGCGTCTCTTCCATAAATGTTTTCAGGAAGAAAGAACGATCTTTTTTAACGGCTACGACCTTACCAGTCTTCTTGTCATGCCAATTATATGCCCAGCTAATTACAAAGAAAGCCAAAATTAACACGAACTGAATAATCATTAAACGCCAGAAAATTTGAATAGCGAAAACTACTGTAGTCAAAAGTAAAAGAGCATAAATCAGTTCAGCGTAAAGTACATATCTGATACGTTTTTTATCTTTAAATAAGCGTGTAAAAGTTTTAGAATTTGGATCCATCATTACTATTTTCCCCTTCTTTAGAGCTTAGCTCGGTAGGAAAACCATATTCCGATTAAGCTAACTAACATCCCTAATATATTAGTAATCAACAATGGAGATTTTGCCAATAATAAAACAATTGCTAAAAATATAGTGATAACACTGGCTACCCTAATGAATCTCTTATTAGCCGCTAAAATACCGATAGCTAATCCAACCATGATCAGAACATATGCAAAATCCCCATATAACATAATGTTCATGGCTGTGTCACTAAGTTTAAATTTAAATGGCATTTCAAAAAGAATATTCCAGAGTTGACGATAAAATCTAATGGCAATGCCCAGCGCGATGAAGAAAATTAGGCCTTCAAATAAGCGCAAGAAAAACAACTTAGTGAGCCTAATACTTGTAATGGTCTCCCACAGCGTATCACGCTTTCTCATACGAATAATTGGATCTCCTCGATCAAAGATCCAACCAACTACTAAATATAATGAAATTACGATGCCTTGAACTAAAAGCAGGTGCATGAACATTGAAAAATCATAGAGCAAACTTAGCAATAAAAGAATTACATAAAATAGCTCAAGATAAGCCAGTACTTTGTCAACTTTACGCCGCTTTAACCATTGCTTAAATCATTCTCATCCATGTGGTCGTTCACGATCTCACCTACTTTTAATTTTAATCTAATTATCCATGATTATATTCTAATTTTTTAAAAAACACCAGAAGTTTTCAAAAAATTAAAAATTGCAAAATAAGCACCCATGATTTTTATTCACCTTACTTCATTTCACCTGTATAATTGATTAAAAATATGTCCTATCCGATTTTAATTACATTTTTAATATTTATAGTATTTTTAGGATATTTTATTTGGATATTGACGCATGAGCGACGGTCGCTTAAATCCGGTTTTATGTCTGTCTTAACACTTTTCAGTCTTGCACTTTTTGCGGCAACTGTACTAGTTAACATTGCAGACCTTGATCCCCATTATAAAGATTGGATTTTGCCGCTTTTTGTATTTGGCTTAGCAGCGGTCGCTTTAGGAGTCACCGTTTTTGCTTTTACTCTGATTATTATGTTTTTATATGATGGCATAAAAATTATTCGTAAAGAAGGCAATCGTTGGACAAATTATTTGTCACTAGCCATGGGAATTGTCATTATTTTCTTTTTGTTCTTCTACCCACAATTAGGCAAATTCAGTCACGATTCATGGCTTGTTTATCCTATGCATTTTTGTTACTTGTTATCATCTACTTAATAACTATTATGATGATGTACACGTTAACCGCCTGGATCAATTTAATCAACTGGCATGTTCCTCATCTTGATTACGTCGTTGTACTTGGTGCAGGAATTATGGGTAAAACGGTAACGCCACTTTTAGCCGCAAGAATTACCCGGGGAATAGAAATCTATCAAAAGAATCCTGGTTCAAAATTAATCATGTCTGGTGGCCAAGGTCCAGGCGAAGATATCCCAGAAGCAGAGGCTATGGCCGAATACGCAATCAACTTGGGCATCCCCAAAGAAGACATCATCATTGAGAACAAATCTAGAACTACTAATGAAAATCTGCGCTTTTCACATGCCTTAATGAAACCAAATAGCAAGTTCTGCATCGTCACTAATTCTTACCACGTTTACCGTGCTCTAGTTTTGGCAAAACGACAAGGATTGCAATGTATTGGCTACGGAGCTAAAACCAAATGGTACTTTACCTTGAATGCCTTTGTGCGAGAATTCATCGCATATTTAGTTATTACCAAGAGAATTCAAATTACGGTTACCGGATTTTTCGCAGTAATGACAATCATTGCTGCAGCATTTAACTTCTAATTTAAAATGGCAGTTCAAGTTAAACTGCCATTTTTTATTTGCTTTATTTTTTAATCTTTTTTTAATTAAGGTAACTTCATTTAGATTGGGTGGGATTATGGTTAGGATTATTAAAAATAACTTGTCAAACTGTCGTTAGTCAGGATGACAAGTCCTGACTTTTCATAAAAAAGCAGGTTATTATGTCACAACCACAACTAAATAAAACAATATTAAGTATTAATCATGTTGATTTTTCTTATCCAAATAGAAATTTATTCACTGATTTAAGCTTTTCCATTGCTGTAGGTGAACGTATTGCTTTAATAGGACCAAACGGCATTGGTAAATCAACACTGTTAAATTTAATTCGTAATAAAATTCAACCGGATCATGGTCGTATAATTCATCATGGTGAGATTAACTATATACCCCAAATTGATTATACTGATACAATTAATGATCCTAAAAGTGCTGGAGAGAAGCGACTCACTTTAATCGAAAATACAATTTGGCTACCTGGATCATTATTACTATTAGATGAGCCAACTGTATACTTGGATGAAAACAACATTGAAAACTTACTTTATTTACTAAAAAACTATAATGGTGCATTATTAGTTGCTAGTCATGATTTAGATTTTATTAATCGTTTATGTCAAAAGACTATTATCCTTCAGCCCAATAAAGTGATTTATTTCCCTGGAAACTATAGTCAATACTTAGAACAACATCAGATTAATAACCAGTCTGTGATCAATTTCAATGATAAAATCGTTGCTCTACAACAAAAGAGCAACAATTATAATCACTTTAAGTCTCAGAAAGATAGTACTAGACGTTTTACCTCGCGCAGTCATGATCATGTTCAAAAAGGATTAAACAGTCGCGTCAAGCGTGCAGAAAGAGAATTGCGTAATCTCCCTAGAAAAAGACATGTATATCAGCACCATATTCAATTACCTGAATTCAAAAACTGGTACAAAAAATCGACTACTTTTTCTATTAAGATAGATGAATTACTTAGCCCTAGACATGAAACAATTTTAAATAATACTGCATTAACTTTATGTACAGGACAATCGCTAGGATTAATTGGATCGAATGGTTCAGGCAAAACTACCTTACTCAAATACTTAAAGAATTACTTTAATCATCAGCATCTACTACCTCAAGCAACTTATATTGGTTTAAATTTAAACAAACAACAAAGCTATGAAACAGTAGCTGACTTTTTTTACAGAAACAATTTTAGGTAAAATCGATATTAAGCGTTTATTAGTCAAAATGGATATGTTTGTTGATTTATCTACTAAAATAAAAAATTTAAGCGGTGGAGAATTTGCTAAGCTAGCTCTACTTAAACAATTGTACCTTGACCACGAAACTATTCTGCTAATTGACGAACCTACTAATTATTTAGATCCAGAAAGCGTAATAGCTCTGGCTAAAATGCTAAAAGACTCGCACTTTACATGTATTATTGCTTCTCATAATCGGAAGTTCTTAACTGAATTTTGTCAATCAAACTATCTGATTAAGGAACAGAAGCTACTAACAATAGATTAATCTCTAAGCAAAAGAGGAATCAGATAATCCGATTTCCTTTTTTATTTTTTACTACTCAGATTAAGAAAAATCACATTCGGCGCCGAGAAAGTTTGATGAGTTTCTTTATTATACTTACCACCATAATATTCATAGCGAGGCTTCCCTTTACCAAAAGGATCCGTGTGGCAAAGAAAGACTACATATGCCACTTTGAATTCCTCCTCTGGACAGCCTAACCCACCCAAAACTATCTCTTCTTGATAGCTATTGGCTACCTCTAAAATATTTTCTCCTGGTTCTTGTGATCCTACTTGAATGATCAATCCATATTTGTTGCGCTTTTTATCTCGTGCAATCACATGTACAATTGCTTTTTCCTCTAAAACATTTCTATTAGGATCATCAAGTGAAGTAGCTTCTTGAATATCAAGTTCAGGCAGTATTCTTTGTACTTCATCAAGCAACCTATCATTATATTTCTTCAAAATGCCTGCAGCTAAGTGATCTATCATTGCTGGTGACATACCATTTTCTAACATAAAAAAATCCTCATTTCGTTAAAATTTGAGTTTTTACCCTTCTATATATAAGTACGCAAAAAAGTGGCAAAATTTTTTCTGAAATGAAGATTTTTTATTATTTAGTGTCTTTTCTAAAAAATGGGCAAAGTACAGCTACAAGCAAGCCGTAAATGAAGTACCAACGGTAAATATCTGCCAGATCCTGGTTTTTCAACCATAAAATCAAAGCAATTACTGTTAATAATGCTCCTAAAAAGATGGTCGAGCCCATATTTTTATCAGTAAAAAAGCTTACGCTGGCTCCCAAAGTAATTAGCGCAACTAAGCTAAAGATTACGATAATTACGGGGCCCTGCGTTTGAATATCGACGTCTAGCATTGAAGCATTAGTAAAGAACTGCCAAACCATAAATCCCGCTAATGCAATTCCTGCGAGCAAAACAATTAATCTAATTATGAATGAAACAAATTTTTTCATAGTCTCTTCCTCTCATTATTGTTCTCATTGTACCAAAAAAGCGCTTGGCTGATGCCAAACGCTTTTAATTAATCATCTAAACCAAGTTTTTTAAAGATGTCATCAACATGACGCAAATGGTAATGATAATCAAATGCATCATCAACATCTTCCTTAGAAAGATAATTCATAATTTCACTATTTTCTACTAGAGGCTTAAATTGCTTTTGTTCATTCCATGACTTAGCAGTTAATTTTTGTACCGTATCGTAGGCTTTTTCACGAGATAGTCCTGCTTCATCAATTAACTTAAGCAAAACTCGTTGTGAGTAAATTAAACCGTAAGTACGGTCCATGTTCTTAAGCATCGTTTCAGGGAAAACATCCAAATTAGTTAAAATTCGGTTGAAACGGTGCAGCATGTAGTCAATCCCAATAGTCGTATCAGGTAAAATTACACGTTCTGCACTAGAGTGCGAAATATCACGCTCATGCCACAATGCAACGTCTTCATATGCCGTTACAATATGACCACGCATTACCCGGGCCATACCGCAAAGATTCTCTGAGCCAATTGGATTGCGCTTGTGGGGCATTGCAGAAGAGCCCTTTTGACCCGCACGGAAGTTTTCTTCAACTTCATGGATTTCGCTGCGTTGCAAACCGCGAATTTCAGTAGCCCAGTTTTCAATACTAGTAGCAATCAAAGCAAGCATTGCAATAT
Source organism: Lactobacillus helveticus (assembly GCF_046109915.1). Classification (NCBI taxonomy): domain Bacteria; kingdom Bacillati; phylum Bacillota; class Bacilli; order Lactobacillales; family Lactobacillaceae; genus Lactobacillus; species Lactobacillus helveticus. The sequence continues at coordinate 1,563,237 of NZ_CP151471.1, forward strand.
ATTCTGCATGTAAGTCACGTGGTAAAACCTGACTAGTGATTGGCTGTTGAGTTAAGCCAAGCTGCTTCATTACGCTAGTTTCAATCTCAGGTGGCACGTTAGCAAAAGTACCTACGGCACCAGAGATTTTACCAGACTCTACGCCTTTTGCTGCATGTTCAAAACGGTCAATATCACGGTTAATTTCAGCATACCAACGAGCAAGCTTCAAACCAAAAGTAGTTGGCTCAGCTTGTACACCGTGGGTACGTCCCATTTCGACAGTGTACTTGTACTTCTTAGCCTTTTCTGCAATCGTTTCTTTTAATTCATGCAGATCTTTACGAATAATCTCATCGGCTTGCTTAAGCAAAAGTCCCTGTGCAGTATCAACTACATCAGTTGAAGTCAAACCAAAGTGGACCCACTTCTTCTCAGGACCTAAGCTTTCAGAAACAGTTCGGGTAAAGGCTACCACATCATGATGCGTTACAGCTTCAAGCTCTGCTACACGTTCTGCAGTAAAGGAGGCCTTCTTTGCAATCTTTTCTGCATCAGCTTCAGGCACTTCGCCTTGTTCAGCCCATGCCTTAGTGGCAGCGATCTCTACTTCAAGCCAAGCTGCATATTTATTTTCATCCGTCCAAATTTTTCCCATCTCTGGGCGAGTATAACGTTCAAGCATATTTTACATTTCCCATGGATTCTTCAAAACAATAGTCTGTTCACGATCAGGACCAACTGAAACTGTTACCAATGGAACGTCTACCAATTCAGAAACACGGTTCAAGAATTTTTGTGCATTTTCTGGAAGGTCATCCCACTTCTTAGCAGCAGTAATGTCCTCTTCCCATGCTGGAAGCTCTTCATAAACAGGTTTACATCTATATAATTCTTTCAAACTTGCTGGGTAGTAGTCAATCTTTTTGCCATCAAGTTCATAAGCAGTACAAATCTTGATCTTGTCAAAGCCTGAGAAGACATCAAGCAAGTTAAGGCTTAAGCCGTTAATACCTGATACACGCTTAGCATGACGAAGTGCTACCGAATCAAACCAACCAACACGACGTGGACGACCAGTAACAGTACCATATTCATGTGCGGTATCACGAATGCGGTCACCAACTTCATCAAGCAATTCAGTTGGGAATGGGCCTTCACCAACACGAGTAGTGTAAGCCTTGCAGACACCAATCACTGTATTCAAGCGGTTGGCACCCATACCGATACCTGAACAAATTCCCCCGGAAATAGTGTTAGATGAAGTTACGTATGGGTAAGTACCTTCATCAATATCAAGCATAGTACCTTGAGCACCTTCGAAGAGCACCTTTTCACCGTTATCAAGTGCATCGTTAACTAATACAGAAGTATCAGTAACATATTTCTTCATCTTTTGACCATATTCATAGTACTTGTCAAAAATATCTTCAAACTTAAGAGCAGGCTTACCATAAACCTTAGTAAATAATTCGTTTTTCACTTTTAAGTTAAGACGTAATTTTTCTTCAAAGGTATCTTTTTCAAGTAAATCACAAACACGAATACCAATTCTTGAAGCCTTGTCCATGTAAGTTGGTCCAATACCGTTCTTGGTAGTACCGATCTTTCTATCACCCTTAGCTTCTTCTTGATATTCATCTTGCTTAACGTCATAAGGCATGATGATATGAGCACGGTTAGAAATTCTTAATTTGCTAGTATCAATACCGTTCTTTTCAAGGTTATCAAGTTCGCCGAACATCACTTCTGGGTTAATTACTACCCCATTACCAATTACGGCACCCTTGGAAGCAGCAAAAATACCTGATGGAATCAAACGCATCTTAAATTCTTTACCATCGATATCGATAGTGTGACCTGCGTTGTTACCACCATTTGAGCGGACTGCCATAGTAGCATCCTTGCTCAAAAAATCAGTAATCTTACCTTTTCCTTCATCGCCCCATTGGCTCCCTACGACTGCAACTGCTGTCATTTAAAATTCACCTCATAAAAATCTCTTAAATATTACGTATGCTAGTCTAGCAATTTGTTAATCGTTAGTCAATGCAAATTCCGAATTATTTTATTTTTAATTTATTTAATAGTTCGATTTTTATATTGACAAAACAATTTATTTTCAATATAGTAATTGACGGTTTATACGATAACTTAGCAAGGAGAACTTAAAAAGTGAGCAATTATTTCTGTATGGAAGCCTTTGATTACGATAATATCCAACTTGTTCCAAACAAAGGTATCATTAAGAGTCGCCGTGACGCCGATACTAGCGTTAAGTTCGGAAGCCGAACATTTAAAATACCAGTTGTGCCAGCTAACATGGAGAGCGTCATTAATGATGACCTAGCAATTTGGCTTGCTGAAAATGGTTATTATTATGTAATGCATCGTTTTCAGCCAGAAAAACGGATTCTATTTATTAAAATGATGCATGAAAAAGGCTTATTTGCATCAATCTCCGTCGGCATCAAAGATAGTGAATACAAATTCATCGATGAATTAGTTGAACAAAATTTAAAGCCTGAATATATCACTATTGATGTTGCACATGGTCATTCAATTTATGTGATTAAAATGATCAAATACATTAAGCAAAAATTACCAGAATCATTCCTTACCGCTGGTAATATTGCTACACCAGAGGCTGTGCGAGAATTAGAAAATGCCGGCGCTGATGCAACCAAAGTTGGTGTTGGTCCGGGCCGGGCATGTATTACTAAATTAAAGACTGGTTTTGGGACTGGTGGCTGGCAACTAGCCGCTTTACGCATGTGCAGTAAAGCAGCATCCAAGCCGATGATCGCTGACGGTGGCATTCGTCATAACGGTGATATCGCTAAATCCGTTCGCTTTGGTGCAACCATGGTGATGATCGGTTCACTTTTTGCAGGTCATGAAGAATCTCCTGGCAATGTTATCAAAATTAACGGTAAAACTTATAAGCAATATTGGGGTTCAGCTTCTGCAGTGCAAAAAGGTGCCTACAAGAATGTAGAAGGTAAACAAATGCTCGTGCCCTATCGCGGATCAATCAAAGATACTTTGCGCGAAATGAAAGAAGATTTACAATCATCAATTTCATATGCAGGTGGTCGGGATTTAAACTCCATCAAGCTTGTTGATTACGTCATCGTTAAAGACAATATTTTTGATGGTGATAGATAATTAAACATTTTTAGTACAAAATAGTTGCATTTTGATTATTTTTTGTTAATTATTTTGTAATAAGATAGTTTTATTGGCATTTTTTCGATAGAATAGTATAGGTCTAGTTACTGGAGGGTAGACAGTAACTAGGCTTTTTTCTTGCAAAAAATTATTGGACATCGCTTATATTTATGTTATACTAATTGAGTTGATAGACGCGCCCTTAGCGCAACTGGATAGAGTGTCTGACTACGAATCAGAAGGTTGAAGGTTCAAATCCTTCAGGGCGCACTTAAAAACGGGAAATGGCTCAGTTTGGTAGAGCACCTGGTTTGGGACCAGGGGGTCGCAGGTTCGAATCCTGTTTTCCCGATAATATTTACTGTGAGATGAATCTTTGATTCATCTCTTTTTTGTACAAAAAAAGGAGTATTTCCTGAGAAATACTTCTTCGCTAAATACTATTTGCATTTGCTTTTCTAAAAATTACCCGCGTATTAGAGCCAATATAATCAAGCAATGGCAAATCATAATCTTTTACCTGAGCTAGCACGTTAACTTTTTCATTCCGTGGCAAATCACACTTAGTTATTTCGATTTCACCCTTATACCGCTGATACAAATCATTATCGACCGTCACGCTGCCCTTAGGCCGAGCATAAATGTTGTCTTGTGGTTCTGTTGAAAGCAATTGCTTTTCCCTGCTTTCCTTTAATCGTACTACATCCCTTGCCACATCAGGCCGATTATGCCAATCATTTTCAAATAATTCTGGAATTTCAGTATCTAGGTGCAATGTAATAGCTTTTTCTTTTTGATAATTGGTAATCGATTCAATTGTATCCTTAGTTAATTGCGGATCACCCACAAAAATATCATCACAATCCAGTTTTTGTAATTCTAAGATTGCTGCAAGTGGATTTTCATTTCTTTGTTTTTCAAGTGTAGGTAACCCTGCAAAAATTGGTCCGCGCAACTTGCCATTTCCTGAAATAAAGGCAGCTGTTTTCAAATTATAGCTATGGAGCCATTTATTCTTTTCTTGCATCCAGTGGGCATCAAGCCCAGTTTCTGGACGTGGATAAAAATTATGACCCGCCGTTAAATTATCAAAATTAGCATTGCCGTATTTCAAATTATCAATATCATCTTGCGTAATCGTGCTGGCATTCAGTACAATTGGCATTTCCTTAGATAATTTGGCAATAGTTTCCATAGCAAATCCATCATCTACCCGTAAACCGGTTAAATTTAAGCTTTTAATCTGATCCACGCCGTTAATATTTAACTTATGTAGAACTTCCTCTGATACATCTGCCACAATTTTTAAATCTAATTTTTGACACCAATTAACCAAATTAGCTAATCGCTTTAATACAATGTCATTCTCTGTATCAGAAACTCCAAGTTGCGTAAATACGCACATAAAACCACTGTTGCGCATCATCAATAAATAATTATAATTCTCGGCCGTTAAATCATGTCCGAGATAAACAGAAAAACCTAACATTTTAATCCTCTAAAGTAATAATATTTTCTTTTATGTCTATAAGTAAAACGCTTTCTAAATTATCATATCACATTTTTGTCTTGCTTTTTTATAGAAATACTGTTAAATATATATATAATAAATTAAAAAGCTATGAAAAAGACGAGTAAATAATCTATTTCTCTACAGTGAATTAGTGTTAGTGCGAAACTAATAGACCCTGGATTATTGAAAAACACTTTTAGCAGCTCACCGAAATAACAATTCTTAAAGTAGGTTGAGACGTCTCCGGCACGTTACCACACCGGTGGGGCATGATTGTGCTCCATAAAGAGGTCTATGTAATTAGACAATGTGGGTGGTACCGCGGAAAAAAGCCTTTCGTCCCTGGATTATAGGGAGCGAAGGGTTTTTTCTTTACTCTCAAATATTTTCGAGAAAGAGGATTTATTATTATGACACTTATTTTACCTAAAGACTACCGCCCTACATTAACTGTCCGTGATACTGAAGCAGCGATTGTTTTCATCCGTGAAACCTTCCAAGACAAATTAGCATCTATTCTTGGCATCCAAAGAATGTCTGCTCCAATGTTCGTTGAACAAAAAACTGGTTTGAACGACAACTTAAACGGTGTCGAACGTCCTGTTGCTTTCGACGTGAAGGCTATGCCTAAAGAAGATACGATTGAAATTGTCCACTCCCTTGCTAAGTGGAAGCGACTCGCCCTTAAGAAGTACGGCTTTGGCATGCACGAAGGTCTTTATACTAACATGAACGCCATTCGCCGCGACGAAGATTTAGACAACTTCCACTCCATTTACGTTGACCAATGGGATTGGGAAAAAATCATTCGCAAGGAAGAACGCAATACCGATACTTTGGAAATCACCGTTAACAAGATTTTTAGAGCAATTAAAGAAACTGAAAAATTAGTATCTGCACGCCACCCTGGTTCTACCTACCGTCTTGGTGACCACGTTTCATTTATTACTACACAAGAGCTTGAAGACCGCTGGCCTGATCTTTCACCAGACGAACGCGAAAATCAAATTGCTAAAGAAGAAAAAGTTGTCTTCATCATGAAGATCGGTGATAAGTTAAAGCGTAGCGGTAAACCTCACGACGGTCGTGCACCTGACTACGATGACTGGCAATTAAACGGTGATTTAGTTTTCTGGTATGAACCTCTTCAAAGCAAGATTGAAATTTCTTCAATGGGTATCCGAGTCAGTGAAGAGAGCTTAAAGGAACAACTTAAGAAGGCTCACTGCGAAGAACGCACTAAATTGCCATTCCACCAGATGATTTTGAAGGGTGAATTACCTTATTCAATCGGCGGTGGGATCGGTCAATCTCGTCTATGTATGTTGCTGTTAGGTAAGGCTCACATTGGTGAAGTACAAGCTTCTATTTGGCCAGAAGATATGGTTGAAAAATGCGAAGCAGACAATATTGAATTACTTTAAGAAAAATGAACTAAAAAAATCAATTTGCTTTTTGATGCAAATTGATTTTTTATTTTGCTTATAGCATTATTTTAACTTTATTACTTCATCAAACCTACTACTGAGATTATCATCTAACACATGGGTAATATATAAAATCGTTGTCTGTAAATCCAACAGTTTATTTTCAATCTTCCTCAAAGTAGTTTTATCAATTCCTGATGAAAATTCATCAAGAACCAAAATACTTCGGTCATTAATTTTATTGAAATCTATCTATGTCAAAGTGACAGCATCAAGCGGAAAGGCTGGGGAGTATAATCGAAAACAATAAAAATATCTCTACTCCTGTTTATTCCAAAGTATTAGGTCAATCAAAACATCCGATGATTATGTGCATTCATTTTAAAACAAAAATAAAAGTGCTAGACAATCATTCAATTAAATTACCATCTAACACTAGATTTCATTTAGTATAATCACCTTAAGGAAACGGTAAATATTTATATTTATTTGGAAAATTATTATTTGAATGCAAAAGATAAGAAATTTTATAATTATTTGGATTTATAAATGGAGTAAAAATATGAGGATATGCTTCTTTAGCAGAAAAATGCATAACTGTACCTCTTATATTTTCAGATTTACCATTTAAAAATGTAAGATAGGGTTTTATTGAATTTTCCATAGAAATTCTTTTTATTTTTTCCGCAAATTGCAATAATAAATTGAACACTTTTAGTTAAGCTGCTTGATAGATTAGATCTAATTCTCTTTCAAAGATTTCATCTGGTGTATGATAGGCCAGTATCTTTCTTGGCAAAGAATTGCACCAGGTTTCAATATTAATGATGTCTTGTAAAGAATAGTTAGCTATTGCTTCTCCTTTAGGAATGAATCTGCGAATAAGACCATTGTGTCTTTCAACTGTTCCCTTATCACAAGAAGTGTAAGGATGGGCATAGTAAACCAGTGTATTGGATGCTTTTTCTAGGTTGGAAAGATCTGCAAACTCTGAGCCATTATCAGTGGTAATGGTTTTAAAAATATCATTCCAATGTTCGCTGTATTGCCTTTGGAGTTCTTTAAAGGCCTGCATGACACTGACAGAAGTCTTGTCAGGAATACGAAGAATTAAAAACTCACGACTCATATGCTCAGATAAGGTTAGCAGCACCTCATCATCTTTGCTCTTATGTCCGAGAACTAAATCGCATTCCCAATGACCGAATTCATTACGTTTATTGATCTCTTTAGGACGTTCTTCAATGCTTCTGCCAAGTTTTTTCTTATTTTTGCGAATACGATAAAGCTTGGTATTGCGTTTAAGCTTCTCTGGCAAGTCGTAATTATGTATATCTAATAGACCTTGGTCGACATAATTGTAAAGAGTCTTAGTACAGACAACATCTCTGCTGCTAAATGCGCCAACAGCAGTGGCACGATTACTGCACACATCAAGCGACCAGCCGTCTTTAAAGAAATGCTTGTGGACATAGCGCATGAATTGAGTTTTCCTGAGAAAGTCTGATTTGCGCCCACAATTTTTACGATGAGCTTGATATGCATCATGCCCTTGAGTAGCCTTATATCTTTTGACTTTGCCATGATACAGTTCTACAGTACCGCGCTTAACCTCATAGCTGATAGTAGAAGGAGAACAGTTTAATTCACGGGCGATGGCACGCAAAGAATAGCCATCTTTCAAACGCAATTGAATAATAACTCTTTCCTCGAATGATAAATGCTCGCAAATTGCAATAATAAATTGAACGCTTAAGCTGCTTGATAGATTTGATCTAATTCTCTCTCAAAGATTTCATCTGGCGTGTGATATGCCAGGATCTTTCTGGGCAAAGAGTTGCACCAGGTTTCAATATCAATGATTTGTTGGAGAGAATAGTTATTGATGCAGTCTCCTTTAGGAATGAATCTGCGGATCAGGCCATTATGTCTTTCAACAGTTCCTTTATCACAAGAAGTATAAGGATGAGCATAATAAATAAGCGTTTTAGAGACTTGTTCCAGATTAGCTAGATCCGCAAACTCTGAACCATTATCAGTAGCAATTGTCTTAAAGATATCGTTCCAATGTTCGCTGTACTGTTTTTGAAGCATTTGAAAAGCCTGCATGACGCTGGCAGAGGTCTTGTCAGGTATACGAATAATCAGGAATTCGCGGCTCATGCGCTCGGAAAGAGTTAACAGAACCTGATCGTCCTTGGTCTTATGACCCAAGACAAGATCGCATTCCCAATGACCAAATTCGCTGCGCTGCTCAATCTCTTTAGGCCGCTCTTCGATGCTTCGTCCCAGCTTCTTCTTGTTTTGGCGAACATGATGAAGCTTGGTATTGCGCTTGAGCTTTTCGGGCAAGTTATAGTTTTTGATGGTCATCAGTCCTTGATCAACGTAGTTGTACAGAGTTCTGGTGCAGACTGTTTGATAATGCGAGAATTCCCCGGTAGCTAAACTACGGTTGGCACAAACGTCAAGCGACCAGCCGTCTTCAAAGAAATGCTTAATGACATAATTGATAAAGCCAGCCTTCTTCAAGAAAGCTGATTTGCGGCCACAGTGGCGCCGATTTATTTGATAAACGCTTTGGCCCTGATCAGCCTTGTAGCGCTTCTGCTTGCCGTGATAGAGAGAAACAGTGCCCCGTCTGACTTCATAGCTGATCGTAGAAGGAGAGCAGCCCAGTTCGCGAGCAATTGCTCTAATAGAGCAGCCATCTTTTAAGCGAGTTTGGATAATAACCCGTTCTTCAAATGACAAGTGCTTGCCTTTAATGTGCTGATTCATGGTAGAATGTAAAGAGTCCATTTGTGACCTCCAATAGATGTTTTTTGTGGTTATTAACATTCTATCAAACAGGTCCAGATGGACTTTTATTTTTTACAAAGTGTTCAACTTAATTTTACAATCGGCCTTTTTATTTTTTCTATTATACTTAAAGAAACATACGAGTCTTCCTTTTTATTTTCCAGCACACTAGCTTTATTTAAATAATTAAACTTTTTCAATATATATTTAGGAGTTAACCAATTTGAAAATATCATCGAATAAGACTCTATGCTTTGTAAATCAATATACTTTAAGTGATAATCTAAAGTATTTAATAATTTGTTTCTCTTCTCTATTTCATTATCTGAAACATAAAAAGGACTATTCCCCATCCCTTCTGCTAAAGCATTATTTATAGCTGTTAGCAAATTAAAATCTGTTCCCAAACCTACATTATATGAATTTCTATTTATACCCACAAAAAGAATAACATATATATCCTTTATTATTGAGATATCATTTATCATTAAACAAGAAAATTTAAATTTAGAATACGGCTTTAATTGATTGTGGATAACTCCCTTATTAATTTTTTTACCTGGCCATTCCCGTAAAAACGAATAAACTAAGCTTTGCCGTTCTATAAATTCAAAGAAAGCTTTCTTAATCGCATCTTCCACGTTAGTAAAGTAAGCTGTTCCACTTGAGTCAATAAAAGAATTAATATTACAATTCTCTGTATCTCTTAATAAATATACTTTCTAAGGATCAATAAAATTGATTTTATTATCAACAATGTTTAAAGCAGCAACTTTTTTAACTTATTAGATGGATGTAATTCAATATACCTTTCTGTAAATTCACCTATTCCAGACTTTAAACAATCAGGTAAAGTAAGTTTATTAGCCACACCAAGTAAAGCGTTAAAAAAACCATCAATTTTTATTGTACTTGTATCTTTTTCGAAAATAGAATTTGAAATTCTAAGTTTTTTTATTAATTCTGTCATAATTTTAAACTATTGGACAATCTACCTTATTTTTTACATCTTTTAAACTTATAAAATTAATTGAATTATTAGAAATTAATTTTAATAATTGAAATTTGGGGACAACGCATGATATTAATTCATCACTAAAACACCTAGCAGTCAATAAAGGCTTGTTAAATAAGCCATCTGTAATTAATACTACGTACATGTGTTTAAACGTACAAGAAAGCAGTAACCCCAATTCATGAATATCTCTCGGATCATGACCGGAAAGACACTTATTCCCCCTAACGTGACTTATTGAAGATAGCATATCCATATGCTGAATTTGTTCTGAATTCCACTTCCAATACAAAGTTTTATCATACTTTTTTGATGAACTAACATTAACTCTATCTATATTATTCTGAAACCACATCAAATTCATTTCTTCAAATGCTTTTTGCTTAGCGATATCCACACTTTTTAAAGAGCTTCCTAACCCACAATGCCAATATTGATTTTCGTCTTTATACGCAGCCAAAACAACATAATATGGAAAAAAGAAACTATTCAATAAAAAAATAGTTTTCCTATTATTGGGTTGCCAACCCATAGTAGATATGTTTTTAATATCATTCTTATACCACATTCTTAATAAGGCATTTTTTTCAATAAGTTCTCCAATTGAGTGTTCAATAGCACTAAACATATTTAAATGTGTAGCAGTGCCAGTTGAATCAGCCTGATAATTATAACCTATCTTATAACCCGAAACATATTTAATCTTGTTCGTTATTACATCATACGAAACATACTTTTTTGGGGGATTAGTCGTTGGAATAACTAAAGCATGTCGTTCGCAAGCTTCTGAAACAGCTTTAGCCAATGAGAAATTCGACTTTCTTGAAATAGCATTCCCCCCATTAGGACTGAGCATGTTATCAACCAATATTGAATTAAAAGTAGCACGTGAATATATATAATCTTCTTTAAACAGATTATATGTTTGCGATGCGGAAATATAAAAATTTAACATGTTAATCTATTCTTCCTATCCACTGTATTATTTCTATAGGAGCATTTCTTTTATCTAAATCAGCTATAGTAGTTAACAATCTATTATTAAAGTCCTGACAGCTAAATTCTCCCATATTTTGAGGTAAAGCAGTCTTTAATGCCTGTATCATTAATCCTATTTCAATTAATGCATTTTTATAGCCAAGATATTGATACTTTCTAATACATTTTCTAAGATCAGCAGCATAACCAATAGCAATATTAGAATATGGCCTTTTTCTATTTGGATACAAGGCCATATTCAGTTTATCGCTTGAAATACCATTAAATGAATTCAGACGATAAATACAATTTTTTAAGGGATAAAAATAATATACTCCTCTTTTTAAGTCTTCAATGGCATTATCTTCAAGTACAAAGATTATCACATTAATCGGATATAGTCCTCCTCCTGATCCATAACCTCTAGTATTATTTTGTTCATCGTAACCATAAGCTTTATACATTAGTGAAGAGAAATCATCATAAGCAATTTTTTTATTTTTAAAAGATCTATAAGAACATTTTTTATCCAAATTATTACTTTTTAAATTTATCTTTTCTTCAAAATTTTGAGGTATTCTGCTGTTTCTTTCCGCATGTTTTAGCCAAGAAAGCATTTCATCATCTAGATAGCTTTTTTCATTTCCACATAATGCTGTAGACGAGCTTAACAAATCAAATTTGCTTACTTCTCTAAAAGTAGTAATTGGAAAATTATTTCCCGTGTAATCAGGCCAATCAACCAAACTATCTTGCCAAGAAAACGAATCCTTATTATCTTTCAATTAACCCATCTCCCAAAATTCAGCAAAATCTTCCATTTTTTTATGCGTCTTCATATTTAACTCTTCCATCTTAAGTATTTCTTTAGTTATGTATAAATTAGTATCTTCATCTAAATCAAAAATAGTTAGCACTCTTTTCAAAACTAAATTTGATATCATAATTAAATCAACCCAAGAAATTGGATAAATGAGTCCGAAATTAGGATCTTTTTCAAAAATAATGTCAACTAGATCTTGATAAGTATAACTTGTTTGATCTGAATATATTTTTGTTTGAATGTACTTTATATGATCAAAATGATCTGGTAATTCCAATTCAGGGTGATAAATATTATCCAAATAAAAATTAAAATTATAAAAATAACCCAATATTAGGAAATTATTATTAGAGATTTTTTTATATATTTTTCGAACTATTTCAGGATTATAAGGATTTAAAATAACTACTACTAAAGTATTTTTTAAATCAATATTTTTTAAGTTTCGTAATAATATAGTTTGATCGAAATAATGATTGTTAAAAAATTATAAATTTTTTTGCTATTAGTAACTAACAGTGTAGATTGTAGATTAAAATTTAGATTTTTTAACGGTAATAGTATTTCATTCTCTTGAAGATATTTAACGATATCATCAAAAATATCTTCATATTTTTCTTTTAATTGAAGCAATACATCAGCAGTGATATATCTTCTATACATAATTTCTTTCAAAAAATGTACTAATTTAATATTTTTAATAATATTAATACGCTCTGTTGTTTGTAGCACCCATGATTGATTATCCAATTCATATATAGCGAACTGAGCAACTCTGTATGTAATATTCTTATTCATATCCTTTATTTTCCTTTCTCATTTCTTGAGTTAAATTAAGAAATGCTTCTTCAGGCGTTGCACCATATTTTTTAGTCAACTGGGCATAGCTACCAGAAAAAATAAATCTGTGGGTCGATAAATACTTTAAAGTACAATTAATATTTTTAAATGGTAAAATTTCATGTGAAGTAATAATAACTGGTACTTTTCGTCCAAGTTCTTCCAATAACTTAATAATTTTAATTCGATTTTCTGGATCAACTCCAGAAAGTGGCTCGTCAAATAAATATAGTGATTTAGGCACCATTGCAGATGCATATGTAAACACTAGTTTTGCTTCACCTCCAGATAAATCCCCCAGAGATTGGTTTAACAATGGATTAATATTTTCATCGAAAAAATTTTTTATTTTTATAATTTTATATTTTTCGAAGCTAGTAGTTTTTCCAAAACTTTTGTACATATCTATCATTTGTTTAACCGTAACATCCGAATAGAAGGGAGTAGATTGGAACATATACATGATTTCTTTAGTAGAGGGAATTCCATATAAAGAGCCTGAATCTATTTTTTTTAATCCACTAATAACATCTAATAATGTGCTTTTTCCAACACCATTTTTTCCCATTAAAACAACTAAATTATTACAAGAAATTTTTCCTGAAAAATTCTCAAAAACATTATTTTTAGAATAACCGGTCGTTATATTTTTTAATTCAATCGTCAATTCTTAATCCCCCTATTTTGTAGATCAAAAAACTGAAACCCAATAAATCCAACTAAACCAAATATTATACAATCGAATATTACATTAAAAAGAACGACAATATTAGGTCGTAATAACTCATGTAAAACGGAACTTACGAACATATAAGGATTAATTTCAGCTATAATTTTTAGAAAGTTGGGGATAGGAACATTAAATAAAAATAAAAGCCCTAATAATAATGCAGTTGCTAAAATAGACATATCTGATGCCCTTATTCTAAGCAAAAATAGAATATTGAATTCTAATGCAATAAAAGGGAATGAAATTAAAGTCATCAAAACAAAAGTGGCTAACAGTGAAAGAGAAAAGAACCTATATAATATCATTAATGATATTATAAAAATTATGTTCTCTAATAAAACTATAGCTAATTGAACAAATAAATTTGCTAAATAGATAGCCCACCTACTACCACTAGCATAGTAATATGCTTTTATATACCCACTATTTCTAGTTGAAATAATAGACATAGTTACACCATTTAAGGCTGTTGCTACAATAATATATGCAATCATTGGCAAACATACTTGTATAAAATCGTTGTTGTTAGTAATTGTACCCGTTCCAGAATTGAGCAATTGATAAATTGCTGGAAATAAAAGTGTAAAAAGCAAGCTGATCTTATTATCAACAGCTAACTCAGCATAAAATCTTACAAAAGCTTTGGTTTTTAATATAAAACCCATAGTATTTATTAAAATAGTTGTCAGCCTTACAAGGCTGACAACTATTTTCCTCCTCTATTTACGTTCTCTTTTTCTTAACCCAGCTGCACCAGTAGATACTGAGACACAGCAAGCAACGACTACATGAAAACCACCGCCGCCACCATGAGAACCACCATGACCACCATGATGGTGCACCATCTCAATTCCAAATAAGTTTTCACCATCATCCGCTGTTCTGTAAGAAAAACGGGTTTTGTTACTTCTAGCACCACCTAATTGAGAATATTCTCTCTTAGGAACGTTAAAAGAATCTTTGTAACTATTTAAATTGATAGAATCATCCATGATTTTGAGACCGTAAAATAGTTTGTGTAAGGATGAATGATTCCTTAAATTAATTTCTGAAAACATTAGAAAAAGGAGTTCCTTTCTCGTATGATTGGATTGAACAAAAAAACAACATACAGAAAGAAGAACTCCTTCATGAATGATTTTACCAAAAATATGGCTCAAGCACTATTCAATCAAGACAAAGTTAATGATTTTTTGCGCAAGGAAATTCAAACTGCAGTTAATCAATTGCTTGAAGCTGAATTGACTGCCTTTTTAGGCTATGATCCTTATGCAAAAAGCGGATGGAACTCTGGCAATTCCAGAAACGGCATCTATTATCGCAAGGTTGATACGCAGTTTGGCCAGATCGAAATTCAGGTTCCCAGAGACAGAAACGGCGAATTTCATCAGCACACTCTGCCTGACTACAAGCAGCACTCGGACGTCCTGGAAAGCATGATTATCAAGCTTTATGCCAAAGGCGTCACTACCAGAGAAATAGCCGATCTGATTGAAAAGATGTACGGCAGCCATTACAGTCCGGCTCAGGTATCAAATATTTCCAAGCAAATGATTCCAAAGGTTGAAGCCTATCACAAACGCAAGCTTAGCGACAGGTTCTTTTGCGTTTATCTTGACGCAACGTATCTTCCGCTGTGCCGAGAAATGTTTGAGCGTGAAGCCGTCTATATTGCCATCGGCATCAGGCCCAATGGCCATAAAGAAGTAATCGACTACTGCATAGCACCCAGCGAAAACGTCGAAGTTTGGACTGAAATGCTTCAAAACATGAGATCGCGGGGTTTGAAGCAAGTCGAGCTTTTCTTGTCTGACGGTGTTGTCGGCATGAAAACAGCTCTGGCAAAGACTTATCCCAAAGCACATTTTCAGCGCTGCCTGGTTCATGTCATGCGCAATATTTGCAATAAAGTGCGTGTTGACGATCGTGAGACAATCATGAACGATTTCAAGCAGATTCATAGGCAGCCTAACAAGACAGCCGCTGTACAAACTCTTCATGCATTCTATGACAAATGGAACAAGGCATACAATCATGTCATTAGGAATCTAAAAGACATTGAGCCTGATCTATTGGTCTTTTACAACTATCCCAAACAGATCAGACCCTCAATCTATTCCACCAACATGATTGAATCCTTTAACAATGTCGTTAAACGCAAGGCAAAGCCCAAAGCAGAGTTTCCAAGCGAGCAGTCGCTTGATACTTTCATTGGCATTCAGGCAATAAGCTACAATGATCGCTACTTCAACCGAATCCATAAAGGCTTCGGCCAAGTGCAGGATACATTGGAATCCTACTTTGACTAAGAAAAAATTAAAAAATCAATTTACGAGAAAGATCTATTTACACAAACTATTTGACAGTTTCATGATTTTGTCTCCTTCCATATGTCTTAGATTAAAATCATAATAATTATATCATATAAGTTTGTAAAGAGTTAATTATAATTTAATATAAGTTACATATATCATATTTTTTACTAAATGTGCGATATATGAAGAACTATCTTTTGTCAATAGCCTATCTTTTAATGCAAACCTAATAATGTAGTTGCAAATAACACATCTTTCTTCCAATTACATCTCCACAGACTTGTCATTCTTTATATGGACTAGGTCCATTACAACTAGCTTTTTGGTACTACTTGAATACTACTGAATTTTATCCTAATGAGAAAAAAATTCCGACCATCGCTTATGCATTAAACCACATACATCAAATTAGTATCCAGTCTTACAAGTAATAAATATGCTGAATTTAGCCTATCAGAAGTATCTTACACTTAATAGATTAATCCTTATGAGCAATATATCAGCACACTATTTTTCAACGTAGCCTAAAAATCATGGCATTATTCAATCTATGTTATACATGACGATTAACTGATTTAATGTAATACTCTTTAACATTCTTAAAAGAAAGATATTTTTGAAAATACATTTAAGACTATGAATGAATTAGATCAAACAATTAAAGAACGTATTCACTACCATAATCATAAAACAGTACTAAAAAAACATACTCCGATAGAATATCGAAATATGTTAATAAAAACAATATATCCTCAATTTTTGGTTCATATCATCATATCAAAAATGTAAGATATTCTTACTTAATCATTCTATTTCCGTTCTCTTTTAGAAATCCAAGCCATAATGAGTGGCAACAATACAAAGCCGAAGATCATCATCGCAATAGCATACCAGTTAACGCCAACAATTTGACCAGCGCTATTAGCAACACCAAATTGTGCCTTCCAGTTATATTCAATCAATAAGAAGACCACAATCACAATTGACAAAATCGGTACCACAACATCAGTCAAAACATTCTTATCAGCATTAAGAACATCTTCCTTAGCCTTGCCGCGATAGAACTGAATAACGGCAATTGGCACAACGATAAAGCCTAAGAATCTAACCATCGCACTCAATGTGATTAAGTTGACCATGTTATATTCAAACGCCATCGGAATTAAAACGGCTAAAGCAACTGAAATAAAGAACGTTCTAATTGGAAAGTTATTCTTAGTTCTCTTAGTCAACGCCTTAGACATTTGACCTTCACGAGCCATGGCTTCCAAAATACGTGGCGCATTAAAACTAGATGCAACGTTAATCCCAAACATTGAGACAAGTGCACCAACCAAGATGACATCCCGCAAAATCTCATTATTAAAGATTGCAGCTACCGCTACTACCTGCTTAGTAGTCATCAAGGCCTTAGGATTCATCACCATCGCAACTGCCACAACGCCGATATAAACTACCGCAATAATCAATATTGCGAGTGGAATCGCACGTGGCAAATTCTTTTCTGGATCCTTCATATCTTCAGAACCAGATGCAACTGATTCAAATCCAGTAAAGGCATAAAACGCTGAAACGATTGCCATAACGAACGTAGTAGTAGTCAAAGTAGGAACGATCTTTTGACCGTTTTGCGTAATTTGATCTACTTCAGATAAGTGATTTGAAGCACCGGTTGTAATCAGCAACACAACACCTGCTACAATAATTAAAATCAAAGCTGCCAGCTTACCAATAGTAGCAAGGTTCATCACCCACTTTAAAACGCGTTGACCAAAGAGATTGATGATCGTAATGATCGCCATCAAAACTAAGAACCCAACCGTTACGCTAAGCGCTTTATTAGGATCGCCACCAAAAATGGAAATAGTTGACTTAATAACCCCAACGGCCATTACGCCCCAAGCAACACTGGCTGAGAAGTAACGCAACACGCCCATATAAAAACCAATCTTATCGCCAAAGGCTGCTTTTGAATAAGCATATGCAGCCCCTGACTTTGTCACGTACTTAGATGCTGCCGCAAATGAAATGGCTAAAATTGCCGCAAAAATTGCTGCACTAAAGTAAACAACTAAAGCTTTTGAACCTGCTTGTTGTACTACGTTACCAGGTGTCAAAAAGATACCTGAGCCAATGATGGCATTAATAGCTAGTAGTACGATTGACCAAAAGCCTAGCTTATCTCCCGTTTTCTCGTTCAATATTTTTCTCCCTATTTTGCATTATCAATTACAAATTTGAATAAATTATTCATGAATGCGACATCTGGGTTACGATGCAGCATTTCAGGGTGCCATTGCACCGCAATAACATTACCTGCTTTATTTTCTAAACCTTCAACCACACCATCTGGAGCTGTTGCGGAAGCAATCAAATCTGGTGCAACATCCTTAATTAATTGGTGGTGGAAAGAATTAACTCTAAACTCTGTTTTCCCTAAAATTTGAGCTAGCTTGCTGTCAGCCTTAACCTTCATTCCATGAGTTGGCAAATCTGGTGTATGGCCTTGCATATGCTTCAGAGTCAATTCCTTACGGTAGGACAAATCTTGATATAATGTTCCGCCATGAGCAACATTAATAATCTGAGCGCCACGACAAATACCAAGCACCGGAATTCCATTTTCTTCTGCTAATTTAAGCAAACGCATATCAAAATGATCACGCGCAGGCCAAGTAGCACCTATCTTTTGCAAAGGTTCTTCTCCGTATTGATGTGGATCAACATCATGACCACCTGAAAGAATCAAACCCTGCACACTATCAAGCTGTGCTTTAATCACTTCATCATTTTCAGTAAATGGAATGATGTAAGGCACACCACCGTTTTGAACTACAGAATCTACGTAATCCTCATTTACATAGCTGCGGTGATACCCGGGAAAAATCCCACCATCATCAATAATTACCGAACCTGAAATACCAATAATTGGTTTTGTCATTTGCACTCCTCCTCACTTACTTTTAGTATGTAATATTATATAAAAAATCCACTACATATGCAAGTAGTGCATTTTATTATTTTTCAATTTTTTATTCTAATCCCTGTTCAAAGCGATATTGTTGTAAAACATATTCTTTAAAATAAAGCAAAGTAAATGCGACTTCACCATAATTTGTTGATTTAATGATCTAATCATCGAGCAATCGTCTGCGGTAATTAGCCACAAAATTGCTTGGATAGTTTTGTGTATCTCTATGTATCTTAAAATATAAAAAAAGCAGTGAAACAATGTGCTTCACTGCTTAAATTCTATTTTTTCTTACCATACTTTATCACGTATGCCAATACCGCCACGATTAATACTACCGCACCAACCGCTACTGAAATACGAGTTTCAGGATTAATAAACATGAAAATAACGATTAATACTAGCATGAATAAGGCAAAGTAATTCGAATATGGATAAAGTGGCAGCTTAAAGGGATGCTTCTTCATGAGCTCCTTGTTTTTACGTCTAAAACGCAATTCTGCCAGCAAAATTACAAACCACGCTACCATTCCTGGTAAAACGGATGAACTATATACAACTACGAAGACATTTTCTAATGACTTACTAAAGAATTGCAACAATACATTCATCATAAAGCCTATGAAAATCCCTGAAGTAATACCAATAATAGCATGACTAGGCACAATACGCTTTGAGACATAACCAAATGTCTTAGGTGCATAGTCTTCATGTGCCATCTTATACAGCATTCTACTTGAAGAATAAATACCTGAGTTGGCCCCAGATAAAGCAGCTGTTAAAACTACAAAGTTAATGATTGAAGCTGTAGCAGTAATCCCCACTTTAGCAAAAGTTGTTACAAATGGGGAACCAATATTGCCTAATTCATCCCATGGATAAATCGTAACAATTACGAAGATCGCACCAACGTAGAAGATTAAGATTCGCCATAAAACTGACTTAACGCTCTTAACAATTGCTTCTTGAGGATTAGCCACCTCACCAGCTGAAATACCAATCAATTCGATCCCTTGATAAGAGCCAACGATGATGGCCATCGAGAACAGGAATCCTTTTATCCCGCCAGTAAAGAAGCCACCGTGACTCCATAAGTTAGAAAATCCTACCGGATGACCGCCATTGCCAAAGCCGAATAAGATGACCATGAAACCTAAAATGATCATCAAAATAATGGTTACTACCTTGATCATTGCAAACCAAAATTCTAGGGTGGCATATGCCTTAGCACTAGCTAGATTAGCTAGTAACAAAAAGGCAATAATAACCAACCCAGCAACCCAGTCAGAGGTTCCTTTCCACCAGAAACGCAAGTATTCAGTAGTGGCAACTACTTCTGAAATACCTACAACCACATATTGAAAGACATTGGCCCATTCAGCCAAATATCCCGCAATTGGATGAACATGCTCTGCAGCATAATCCGCGAATGAACCGGTTCCTGGGTCCACGTAAAGCATTTCGCCTAATGCTCGCATTACGATATATAAAATCAGCCCCACAAACATATAGGCTAATAAAACTGAGGGCCCTGTCCATTTAATTGTTGAAGCAGAACCCATAAAGAGTCCAACTCCAATCGCTCCCCCAAGCGAAATCATTTCCATTTGACCGGCCGTCATCGACCGTTTTAATTCAGGTGCTTTTTTTGCCATATTCAACTCCCCTTTTTAGCATCTGCAAATATTACTTAGGAAATATTAATTATTTTTCTCATTCTTTGGCACAAAATTATAACTAATTGCTAAAACCACTACAAACAAAATTGAAATGATTAAAGCTAATTGCGTACTTGGAATAAAGAACAACAAAATTAAGACAGCAAAATAAAATACAATTGTTAACCAACTGGTTAAAGGATAGCCAGGCATTCTAAATTTACCGAGGTTGTTCTTATTCTTTTTCCGATAAACAATGTGCGCAAACATAATCATGATCCAGACAATTACAAAACAGACAGTTGAAACTGTAGAAACTACATCAAAAATCTTCGCTGGCATCACATAATTCAAGATTACCACAACAAACAAAATAAGTGATGATGTAGTCAAAGCATTCATTGGAATAGCTTTTTTAGTAAGCTTACCCAATTTCTCTGGTGCATGACCATTGCGAGCTAATGAATACATTGAACGACTCGTTGAGAAGATTGCACTATTAGTTGCAGACATTGCAGCCGTTAAAACTACAAAGTTAAGTACACCAGCTGCGGCAGTTACACCAATTCCAGTAAAGACCTGAACAAATGGACTAGACGTAGTAGTAATTTCATTCCATGGATAAACCGACATAATCGCTATCATTGATCCCACGTAGAAAAGACCTATTCTTACTGGCAAAGTGTTAATTGCTTTAGGAATATCTTCTTGTGGATTAGCTGTTTCACTCGCAGTTTGACCAACAATTTCTACCCCAACAAAGGCAAAAACTACCATTTGAAATGAAAGCAAGAAAACCCACGGTCCAGTTGGAAAAAAGCCACCATGACTAACTAGGTTAGTCAATGATACTATACCGCCTTTAACATGCGTCTGAAGCAATATCATGATTGCCCCAGTAATAATTAAAGCGATAATAGCAATAACTTTAATCATAGAGAACCAGCTTTCAAGTTCTCCAAATAACCCTACATTTACCATATTAATTAGCATTAATAAGACCACGATTACCAATGGACCGACCCATTGTGGCAGCCATGGGAACCAATAACGTAAATAAATCCCTGTAGCGGTTAAATCTGCCATGGCCAAACTAAGCCAACAAGCCCAATAAATCCAACCGGCTATAAATTCAGCACGTTTACCTAAATATTTTTTAATCGATTCTAAAAATGAATGACTCTCAGGATCAGCTAAAATTAGTTCTCCCAAAGCTCTCATCATAAAAAACGTAATAATACCTACAATTAAATAGGACAAAATAATTGAAGGGCCGGCGCTACGAATGGCTGAACCGGAACCCAAGAAAAGACCTGTACCGATTGCACCACCTATTGCAATCATTGTTACGTGACGACTTTTCAATCCCCGCTTTAATTTCGGTTTTTCATTCACAGTTATCCCTACCTTCCTTATGAATAAAGAAATAGAGCGTCTATTTCTGCAATGAAACAGACGCTCCATTAAAATTATCTTTGTTTTGAATTATAAAGCCTTCTTACTTTTTGTGCAATTGTTTTTTAGATTTAATGCGATTATTAAGATATGCAGTAAAGATTACAATCGCTAACATAATAATCACGAAAACTATTACAGGTACTGTTGGCATACCAAAGAAAGGCAAGCATGCAACTACTTCAATTACAAATAATGCTGTGGTAATCCAAGCAATTTTACCGTGGTAAAAGTTTAACCAGTTAATAATAGCGTAGATAATATCCAAAATAGCTAGCAGCATGATGCCATAAACAAAAAGATATTGGCCCCACCGCGGCAATGACCAAATCATCCCACCAGAGACTTCCAGCATGAAGATAAGCATAAAAGCCACAATTCCAACTTCAAAGCTAAGAATGATTTTCATGAAAGCATTTAACAAATCCCAGTTGTCATGGTGCGTATTCAAATTAAAGTAAATCAGTCCTAACACGCCGGGTGATACAAATAAAACCATCATCCATGAAAAGAGAATGCCACTGCCTTGAAAGACTCCCAATGGTATTCCTGCAATAGATTGAGCAATAGTTAATAACAGTGTAATCACCAAAGAGGCAATCATCACAATTTGAATCCATGATTTTTTATCTTCAAACCAAAAACTGATAGCCGCAATGAAATACAAAATTCCGTAAATCGAAGCCAATACTAAAGAACGACCTGGCATTTGCAAAGCAAACGCGAGAATTCCCGAAGCTAGTGCTAAAAGCGTTAAGACGATTTTAATAATTAAATTGAATGTTTTTCTACTCATATTTTTATCCCTTTACTCGAATTATATTATTTCAATTATACAAAAGATATGAACTAAACAAAAAAGGATATTTCCTCGGAAATATCCTTTTAGTTAATAAACTTTAATTTGATTTAATGGCCAGTATCTTAATTTCACTACACCCACAATATTTTTGCGTTTAATCGTACCAATGTAACGACTGTCCTTTGACACGCTGCGGTGGTCACCCATTACAAAGTATGTTCCTTTAGGGATTCGATTCGTTTTATTAATATATTTTAATTGTGATTTAGTATAGAATTGTTGATATTGACGTGATCTAGCCAGAGACTTCATAGTAAAGTTCTGCGTAGCTGAGTAAAATGTATCAGTACCGTTGTCAATCATATCCTTGCCCTTAGTTAGCCAAGGTTGAGCAATTTTTTTGCCATTAATATAGATCTGGTTATCTTTGCTGACAATCTTTTCACCAGGCAAGCCAATAACACGCTTGATATACAAAGCGCCTGGTTCATCTGGTGCCTTCAC
This sequence comes from Lactobacillus helveticus, assembly GCF_046109915.1. Classification (NCBI taxonomy): domain Bacteria; kingdom Bacillati; phylum Bacillota; class Bacilli; order Lactobacillales; family Lactobacillaceae; genus Lactobacillus; species Lactobacillus helveticus. The sequence continues at coordinate 1,586,220 of NZ_CP151471.1, forward strand.
AATGACTACTTCACCACGCTTAATTTTTGCATGACGAATGGAGATTAAACGATCCCCATTTTGAAAAGTAGGCTGCATCGATGGACCTGAAACTGTATCATTACTCAATACGAAGTGAAAGAGTAAGAAAAAGATCCCCATTAAGACTGCCCAAATAATTACAATATCAAGGAAGAATTTCCCCCATGATTCGTTATTCTCTTTTTTATTTGTTTTATCCGTCATTAATAAACCTCATTCATTATTATGTTTTTCAAACTTTCTATATTATACATCATGCACAAAAAAAGGATATTCCCGAGGGAATATCCTTTTAATTTAACGAAGTAAATTTAGTCTTCTTTTTTGTCTTCAGCCTTAGCTTCGTCTTCCTTGACCTTTTCTTCTACCTTTGGAGAAATGTCAAAGATTGCTTTGCCGTTCAAGTACAAGTGCTTGTCATCAGCAGTGAATTCAATCTTCTTAGTGTCAGGTTCTCTTAAGATTAACTTAGCAGCTGGAGTTTCAAGGTATTGTTCAACAACCCTTCTAAGTGGACGAGCACCAAACTTCTTGTCGTAGCCTTTTTCAGCTAAGAAGTTCTTAGCTTCATCAGAAACTTCTACAGTTACGTCCTTCTTAGCAAGTACGTGGGACATCTTCTTCAAGTAAATGTTGATGATCTTGCCCATGTCTTGTTCAGTAAGTGAGTTGAATGGTACGATTGCGTCCAAACGGTTCAAGAATTCAGGTCTGAAGTAGTTTTCAAGAGCTGAGATTAACTTGTCTTGGTCAACCTTGCCATCTTCAAACAACTTGTCTGAGAAGCCTGCGTTTGAAGTCATAATCAAGATAGTGTCCTTGAATGAAACAGTTCTACCTTGAGCGTCAGTCAAACGACCGTCATCCATAATTTGAAGAAGTGCGTTGAAGACTTGTGGGTTAGCCTTTTCAATTTCGTCAAACAAAATCAATGAGTATGGTTGGTGACGAACTTTTTCAGTTAATTGACCACCTTCACCATAGCCTACGTAGCCTGGTGCAGAACCGATCAACTTGTTAACAGCCATTTCGTCTTGGTATTCACTCATGTCCAAACGGATTAAGTGATCTTTGTTACCAAATAATTGGATAGCTAATTGCTTAGCAAGTTCAGTCTTACCAACACCAGTAGGACCAGTAAGTAAGAATGAACCAGTAGGACGATCGCTGTCTTTGAAGATTTGCTTACGAGCAATAGCGTCAGTAATTACGTCAATAGCTCTGTCTTGGTCAATAACGTTCTTCTTTAACTTCTTAGCCAAGTCTAAGTTCTTTTGAGCTTCATCTGCGTGAAGTTCGCTCATAGGAATCTTAGTCTTTTGTTCAATAATTGCGTAGATGTCTTTTTCAGTTACTTCTGGAGTATTCTTGGTATCTACGTTCTTCAATTGCTTTTCAAGTTCAGCAATCTTAGCCTTAATTTCGCCAGCCTTGTCGTAATCTTCAGCCTTAGCAGCTTCTGACTTCTTAGCTTCAAGAGCACTGATTTGGTTCTTCAAACTCTTTTCATCAGTTGGTTGTACCAAAAGTGCCTTCTTAGCACCAGCTTCGTCCATTAAGTCAATGGCCTTGTCTGGTAAGTAACGACCTTGAATGTATCTTTCTGATAATTCAACAGCTAACTTAAGACTATCGTCACTGTATTTTACGTGGTGGTAATCTTCGTACTTCTTCTTTAAGCCTTCCAAAATCTTGATAGCTACATCTGTAGTTGGTTCAGGAACTTGTACAGCTTGGAATCTACGTGATAAAGCTGGGTCCTTTTCAATTCTTTGGAATTCACTTGTAGTAGTAGCACCGATTAACTTCAAGTCACCGTTAGCAAGAGCTGGCTTCAAGATGTTAGCAGCGTCACCGTTGTTGTTTTCTGAGTCAGTTGAACCAGCACCAACAATGTTGTGCAATTCATCGATGAATAAAACTATGTTAGGATCGCTCTTAGCCTTGTCGATAACCTTCTTTAATCTTTCTTCGAAGCTACCACGAAGACTTGAACCAGCAACCATGTCATTGATGTTTACTGAAATAATGTGCATGTTAGCCATCTTAGCTGGTACATTGCCTGAAGCAATTCTTTCAGCCAAACCTTCTACAATAGAAGTCTTACCAACACCAGCAGGTCCGATTAATACAGGATTGTTCTTCTTACGTCTTGATAAAATTTCAATAACGTTATCAATTTGTTCATCACGACCAATAACTGGGTCCAAGTTATTCTTCTTTGCTTCTTCAACTAAATCTACACCAATTGGCTTTTCATTTGGTTGTTGTGGATTTTGTTGGATGGTTTGAGGAGCTGAACTCATATTGCTTGAGTAATTAATAGGAATTGAGCCGGAATTACCATTGCCGCTTCTTCTACCGAAGTCATCATTAAAGAATGAGCTGTTCAATTCGTTAAATAAGTTGTCAAAATCATTGTCAAAGTATGCCATATCTGCAAATACCCCCATCATAAACTTGATTGTTAGCACTTAAAGCCTTCAAGTGCTAATTAATTACACTTATAAGTATAGCAGGTTATCCACAGATTGCAAGCATAACTTTAAAAGTTTTCCACATTTTTCTTTTAAATTGTGATGTTAATCTATAAAAAGTAACAAAATCGTTGATATATAAGCGATTATATTGCTTCACAATATCTAAAAATTTTATTAAGAAGGATGGAAATATGCGCTTGAAGGACTACTAGGCAAAGGAGTTATCCACAGGATGAATATTAATTCTGATTATTTTGTCCATTTTTATCATTATCTTGCTTTTTTCCTTGGCGCGTTATCTCTTGATTATTCTTAATTGGTTCTAATAAATATTGTTGAATAACCTGGACTACTTGCTGATTTTGAGGCAAGTCAGAGTGATCAGCCTTATCGCCAGTGATTGTCATCGCAGTGTAACTCTTTACTTGTTTTTGAAAAATATATTTTCCTGCCGCACCACTAGCTTCTGGTACAATCCCATCTGATTCATAATCTTTGCCTCCATATACAGAATACACCACTAAGCTCTTAGGGAGTCTATTTTTGCACTTAATAAAATCTTCCAACATTTGTGTTTTATGGTTGATATTTTTTTCACTAAAATTATACGGAGTACCCACGGTCATCAAGCGTTTCATAGTGATTTCATCTGAATAGTCTGAATAATAATGTTCTAGCCAATATGTCCAAATCAGACCTCCATTTGAATGTCCGAAAGCCTTAAAATTATTAAATTTATAGTCTTGTGAAATTGCTGCAAAAGCTTCATTCAACCAACCAGCTTGTTTTTTGATATTGCTATAGCCATCTTTATTGTTTTTAAAACCAATAATAATAAAAGGCTCATTATCATTCTTGTTAATCGAACCGGAATAAGATAAATTGCCATCAGTTGAAACATTGATTTTTAATACACTGTGTTTGGTCGGAGTATTTTGATTCAATAATTTAATCAATTGATTAAAGCGTTCAGTAGTTGCACTAGAACCGGGCACCATGATTACTGGAGACAAAGCAGATTTCATTCTTTGTGCTCGAGCTTGGTTATCCTTTTCCATCCACTTATAACCAGGAATAGCGAAAACCATGACTATTAACAAAACTAGGGCAATCCATTTTAAATTGGGATTTTTAAGCAGATTCTTGGCCTTTTTCATATTCATAAGCTTTAAGTTTCCTTTCTATCCTTTGTCCTAATAATGAAATTGGTATTAACATCAAAATATCTAAAATGAATAAACAAATAGAAAAGACTAAATTACTCCAGTTTCCGTTAGAACCGAAAAATGAAATAAGAATTCCAGGCGTCCCTTTTAATACTGGATAAACACATGGGGTAATAATACGAAGAAAAATTGCTATTGAGGCAATAATAATATTGATTACCGGGATCAATACTATAGGTAAAAAGAGTACCGGGTTTAAAATGATGGGCATCCCTATCATAAAGCCCCACGTTGAATTAAACGCAACTGGCAATAAATTGGCTTTTGCAATATTTTCTGTCTCTTTATTTTGATGCAACAATAAAGTAATTACTATTAATGCTAAAACTACGCTAGCACCACCCATTGCGCCATAAGGGTAAACGAGTGAACTACCCAAAAATTTATATGGAACATTCCATGAGCCACCATGCTTTAATGCATAACTGAGGTTAACGGTAGCCACACCACTTGTAAGTGCTGTGGCTGTAGATAATGAAGTCAGCGGATAACCAATACCAATCCAGTTTAACAGCATAACGACAAATGCTAACGGAATAATTTCCAATAAATTATTTGAACTTTGAATTTGGATAACTAGTTCCTTAAAGGTACTTGAACTTAATATTTTGATTTGCAATTCATAAATAATAATTCCTAAAATCATCCCTGCGATAATAGAAACAGACGCTGGCAATAGCGCATTCCAGGCACGAGCTCTAACACGGTGAACATGCTCAAATTCTACTGGCTGGTGATTTTTACCTAGCCAGTGGAAAATTTCACCTACAGCATATCCAATTAATAAAGCTAGTAACAAAGCGTTGATTTGCAATACGCTTGATGAAAACATTGATTTATTACCAAACTTATTGCCTACATTATTTGCATATGCACAAAACATAATTACCATAACTGCAGTCATACCAGCTAAAGTAGAATCTTTATGGTATAAACGCGCTGTATATCTAGCCGCAAAATATGCCGCATAAAGGCCAAATAATCCAAAAGTTACCCGTACAAAACCGTTACAAATAAATGAACCAGCATACCATATCTTGTCAGGCATAGTTTCATCAAAATTCAAGATATTATAAATGAAACTGTCTGGTGAAAAAACAGCATCACGTAGCAACTTAAAATATGAACCGATAATTGCAATTGGCATCAGCATTCCCAAAGTTCGCTGAAAAATTCTAAATATCGGCAGTCTTCTTATTATAAGAATAAGATTGGTTATTCTCTCTCCCATAGCTTTTCCCTTTACCTATCTTCAATAAATATGATTGAATGAACTTATATTAATCACATTATACAATTATGCTAGGAAGTTGATAATTATGGCTTATATAGAATTGAAAAATAATACTAAAATTTATCAATCTGGGGATACAACTATTTATACCAACAAAGATATTACTTTTTCTATTGATAAGGGAGAATTAGTAGTCATTTTGGGCTCTTCAGGAGCTGGCAAGTCAACGTTGCTGAACATTTTAGACGGGATGGAACCTAATACAAGCGGTGACGTGATTGTAGCAGGTAAAAATATTGCATCTTATAACGCCAAACAATTAACAACTTACCGCAGAAATAATGTAGGTTTTGTCTTTCAATTCTATAATTTAATTCCTAACCTAACCGCAAAAGAGAATGTAGAATTGGCAGCGCAAATCGTTCCTGATGCTATGAATCCAGATGAAGCATTAAGAGAAATCGATTTAACTGATCGCGAGCAAAACTTTCCTGCTCAATTATCTGGTGGTGAACAGCAACGTGTAGCGATCGCACGTGCTATCGCCAAAAAGCCAGAATTATTATTGTGTGATGAACCGACCGGAGCACTGGATTACAAAACTGGTAAACGGATTTTAAAGATTCTGCAAGACATGAGCCGAAAAAATGGCTCTACTGTACTGATCGTTACTCATAACGCTGCTATTGCCCCAATTGCGGATAAGGTGATTCGTATTCATGATGGCGGTATTCAGAAGATTGAGACTAATGATCATCCTGCCGATATCAGTAGCATTGAATGGTAGGTGTTAATGATGCGTAAATCGATTTTATGGAAGGATGCTTTTCAAGCTATAACGCACTCGCTTGGTCGTTATATTGCAATTATTTTGCTAATAGGTTTAGGTACCTTTGCCTTTGTAGGACTAAAGATGGCCGGCCCCGACATGCGTGCAACAGGTGCTGACTTTTTTGCTAAACACAACTTGGCTGATGTGACCGTTACTTCTAACTATGGGATCAATTCAACCGACCGAGCAACTATTCAAAATTCGCCCGAAGTTAAGCAGGCTACCTTTGGTTATTTGCAAGATGCAAAGGTTAAATCTAACCAAGATGTTTTACAGGTATTCTCTCAATCAAATACTCTTTCAAACTATGAACTAATTAAGGGGCATTCCCAGAAAATAATAAAGAAATCGCTCTTTCATATTTGCTTAAAAAGAAGTATCACATCGGTGAAAAGATTAGTTTTACTAAGCCAGGAATTCTAAAGAATAAAACATATAAAATTGTTGGCTTTGTTAAATCCAGTGAATTTTTAAATAAAACGCAATTTGGTCAAACTAATATCGGCAACGGTCGACTAAGTGGATTTGCCGTTACAACGCACAATGCGTTCGCCTCACCTGTTTATCAAGTTTCACGTGTAACTTTTAAAAACACTGCTAATTTGAGCCCATTTAGCGTCACTTATTGCAAGCGCGTCTACCATGATCAAAACAAACTCCAAAAGGCATTAAATAAGAATAGACAAGACAAATATGATAAATACGTTCAATTATATAAACAGCAATATCAAAAGAAGGCTGCGGAACAATTAATCAAAAGAGGCATCCCTATTACACCCGGTCAAATTGAGGTACCTAAAAATAAAATCAAAATTGATTATCCTAGCTACACTATTAGCAGTCGAGAAGAAAGCCAAGGATATTCATCTTACCGGGCTGATTCCGAGCGAGTTGAGGTTTTAGCCAACGTCTTCCCTGTTTTCTTATTTGCAGTTGCCGCATTAGTCAGCCTAACTACCATGATGCGTTTTGTGGAAGAAGAACGCACCAATATCGGTACTTTTAAGGCTCTGGGATATGGCAATAGCAGTATCGCCATAAAATTCTTGCTTTACAGTACATCTGCTACAATTTTAGGTGTCAGCTTAGGGTATACTTTCTTGCCTAATCTGATTATCAAAGCATACCTAGCAAGTTCCACCTTAGGTAGTGATTACCAGTTAAACTTTGCTTGGGGACCACTACTCATTTCATTGATCATCGCACTACTTGCCACTACTGCTATTTCCATGCTCACGCTTTATCAAACGCTAAGAGAAAAGCCCGCCGCATTGCTTTTGCCAAAGCCACCGAAGAATGGTTCTCGCATTTTGCTAGAACATATTTCTTGGCTATGGAAGTATATGAGTTTTTCTGCCAAAGTTACTGCACGAAACATCTTCCGTTATAAGAGCAGAATGTTAATGACTATTTTTTTGGTAGCGGGCTGTACTGGATTATTGGTCATGGGCTTTGGGATTCGAGATTCTTTACAAGGCATTGGAAATATTCAATATTCTGCTGTCCAAAAAAATGATGTCATCGCTTTAAAGAGTAAACACGTTACTAAGAAAGAACAGAATGAATTAGATAAGATTTTTAAAGAAAAAGATATTACGCAAACAAATCCCGTGCAATATCAACAATTAACCAAGCACCTTAATCAAAGTGGCTCAACCGAAAATATCATGATGATTGCACCAAAATCAGCCACCAATTTTAGGAAATCAATTAACTTGAGAGAAAGACAAAGCAAAAAGAAACTTGCCTTGCCTAACGATGGTGTAATTATTTCTGAAAAATTGACTACTTTATTAAATGTCAAAAAGGGTTCAACTATTTCTCTAAAAAATAGTGCCGGAAAAACTTATCACTTTAAAGTTAAAGGCATTTGTGAGATGTATTTAGGCCATTACATCTTCATGAATCAAACAGAGTACACCCGAGCTGCCGGGCAAAAATATACGGCTAATGCATATCTCATTACTATACGAAACCATCAGCCGCAAGAAGTTAACCGAATCAGTCAAAAATTAGTCAAAACGGCCGCAATCGAAACTGTGGTTTCTAATTCTTCTAACAGAAAAATTTTGGGTAGCTACACCGGCAGTTTGAATGAGGTTATCTTCATCTTGATTTTGATTTCAGGGATGCTCGCTGTTGTCGTTATCTACAATTTGACTAACATCAACGTTGCCGAAAGAATCCGGGAACTTTCTACTATCAGGGTGCTAGGCTTTTATGATAACGAAGCTACCATGTATATCTACCGAGAAACTATTATTCTTTCCGCATTAGGAATCATCGTAGGCTTCGGTTTTGGGTTGGTGGCTGCACCACTTCATCATCACCAGCTTGCCACCTGATGCCGCAATGTTTGATCCAAATATGTATCCACTTAATTTTGTCTTTTCCGCATTAATTCCAGCAATCATTACCGCAGCTTTAGCAATTGTGGTTCACCATAAAATCAAAAAGATCAATATGCTAGATGCTTTGTCATCAATTGATTAGCAGGCCTTATGCTATAATGCCTTTATAGAAAAGGGTGGGAACAAATATGCCAAGAAAACACTTTGAATTAAATAGCGATGTTGCTAAATTAATCGATAAATATAATGAAATTAATGACACTGATTTTAACGAATTAGTCAATAAAGCATTGAGATTCTATCTCGTTAATCAAATGAGTTACAAAGACGTTCAAGACGCATTAAAAGAAGCGGATGTAGAAACGTCAAGATATGTTGATGAAGCAATGCGCTCCAGCATGGGCGACATCAATCGCAACTATTAAAACTACTAAAAAAGCAGCAGGACAACCTGCTGCTTTTTCTATTCATAATGCTTATAACGATAATATCGATAACCAATTTTTTTGCCAAAAATATCCTGGGAAATTTCCATTAAGTTGGCAATTAATATGTATAATCCTAAAAAGACTAAACCAAAAATTGCTAAGTAAATGAAACTGCCTACTCGACCTAAATGATTAAAGTGATTTCCTATCAACAATTGATAAATAAATAAAATGACTACATAAATTTCGTTAGTAACAACAATTGGCAATAAACTAGTTAAGCGAATGCTATAGGTCTTGTTAAGCTTATGGTAACTAAGCCAAATAACGATTAAAAATGAGATGTCCGTAGATAAAATTGCACCGTCCGCATTCATAAATATGGTCATCGGAACCTGCAAGATCACTTTAAACACAACACCCCAAACTATGTAAATCACGGCTAGTTTATTCATATTCAAAGCTAAGAGCAAAGTTAAAGAATTCATTACTAGTCCGGCTAACAAACTTTGAACAATATTTTCAACCAAATAATATGCGCCAAGACTATCATGAGAAAACAACACCGTATAAATTGGTGATGCCGCAAATGCACCTAAGGCTACTACCGGTAACAATACAAATAAGAGCAAGCGATAGTTTTCTAGCAACAACTTTTTAATGCTTTCTTGTCGATTTTTATTTTTAAACTTAAGACCGGCCAATAATGGCAAGCTCGTTTCAGATACAGCGGTAGCCAAAGAAATAATCACTGTAGTAATCTTGCTTGGATTGGCTGAAAAAATCGTATAAATGTAACTAACGTAGCTGCTAGTGAGGTGATTAAAGTTTATCAAGACCTGCTTGAACAACAATTGATCCACTAATTGAGTAAGTGTAATAAAGGAACCCAATAAAACAAAAGGTATGGAAGCATACCATAAATTAAGCAAGCTTCGCGTTACGTTGTTTAAAGCTCGCTCCTCGCTGCTTTCAAGGAGCTGCTTATAATGTCCCCACTGCTTGCGTAAATACGCAAAGAGGTATAAATAACTGGCAATAGCGCCAACACAGGCACCGAATACACTAAAATAAACTGCAATTACGTAATTGTGATGAAAAACTTCAATCACTAAGAGAGTTGCCAGCAAAATAAAGAGAATTCGCGCAAATTGTTCCCATAATTGGGAAATACCATATGGCTTCATATCGTTATTTCCCTGGAACCATCCTCTTACCATACTCATTGATGGCAAAATAATTACAGCCGGTACCAAAACCCGAATTGAAATTGTAGCACTAGCTACAGAATCTACTGGACTGTTTTTGGCAATAATTGGTGCAGTTGCATATAGCAAAATTCCACAAGCTAACCCCATTACCAACATGATAATGAGACCCAGCTTAGTAATATACAAACTATCTTTATATCTATTTTGTGAATTTAATTGTGATACTTCCCGGGCAATAACTGAAGGAAGCCCCGCGGTCCCAACAGATAAAAATAATGCGTATGGTGTATACGAAGAATTAAACAGAGCCTGTGCATTCAATTGGTTGTGATAGCTTCCCAGCATAATCAACCAAGGAATTAAATATACTACTCCTAGAATTCTCGATACGATACTACCAAATGATAGCCATAACGAACCCGATAGGATCTTTTTATTCAACAGTAAAACCTCAAATCTACTTTATCTCATTGTGCCTCATTAATTATACGTGGATTTTTTCATTTTTGGGAATAAAGGGGCTCCTTTTTAGAGAAATTTAGTCGACAAATAATACAAATTGGTTACATTAGTTACCATATTATTACCTATAGTTTAATTTATCGTTAGGAAGCTTGACCCGCTTCGGAATAATCATTATGATTGAAATGTTTCTATGTGAAAGTTACTGATTATTTATAATTCTATTAATAAAAAATTCATGGGGGATTTACGTTGTTATTTAAGAAGAGATTTATTACTAAATTAGCATGCGTTGCTATTTTTTCAACTACAGGTATCGCTGCAGTAAAAGCTCAAGCTCCACAAACTGTTCAAGCTTCAACTACTTCAGTTGCTGCACGTTCACTTGGTATTGACGTTGCTAGTTACCAAAGTGCTGATTTGTCTGCTCATGCTAGATCTGGTGCCAAGTTTGCTGTAGTTAAAGTTAGTGAAGGTACCAGCTACAGAAACCCTAAGGCTAGTGGTCAAATTGCTAGTGCACGCAGTCAAAACATGATGCCAATGGGCTACCACTTCGCTACTTTCAGTGCAAGCACTTCAGTTGCTAAGCGTGAAGCAAACTACGCTATCTCATCAGCTAAGGCTGTAGGCCTTAACCCAGGCTCATACCTTGCTTGTGACTACGAATCAGGTGACGGCAACAATATCAACATGGGTAAGAACCCAACTGCTAATGCAATTATTGCTTTCATGAAGAAAGTTAAAGCTGCTGGTTACAAGCCACTTCTTTACGCTAGTTCATCTGTATTGAGAAACAACATTAACACTAACAAAGTAGTTAATGAATTCCCTAACAGTTTATGGGTTGCTTCATACGCAATCTCAGGTCGTATTGATAATCTAAACTTCAATTACTTCCCATCAATGAAGGGCATTTCAATTTGGCAATTTACTGATAACTGGCGTGGTCTTAACGTAGACGGTAACATCAACGTTTTACCACTTTCATCATCAGGTAGTGCAGTTTCTCAAGCTCCTAAGAAGAACACTGGTAAGGCTCGTGTATTGAAGCACAACGCTTATGTTTACGACAAGAACGGCAAGCGTAAGAAGCACAAGGCTTTAAAGAAGAACCATTCTGTTACTGTTCATGGTAAGAAGAAGAACATCAACGGTAAAAAGTACTACAAGATTGGTAAAAACAAGTACATCAAGGCTGATAATGTCTACTAAAAATAATTAGTTATCAAAAAATGCACTAAAAATAATTAGTTATCAAAAAATGCACCAGGTAAAAACTTACCTGATGCATTTTATTTTGCTCTTTTTACTTTAAGAACTTATCGCCTGCAATGTGACGGTAAAAGTTTGCTTTAGCAGTTTGGTAATATGGAACAATCCATAATAGGCCTATCCCTGCGGTTAAACCGCCAAGCAAGAACCATCCAATGAAACTTAAGTCAAAGATAAACAAATCCATCTTGTGACCCTTCATTAGCTCCTTGCTGGCGTTAATACCATCGGTTGCGCCAACTTGCTTACCGCTGGCTACCATATCCTTAACAATGTATGCTGTCATTGAATATGAATAAGATTTTATAATACCTGGGATAATTAAAAGAATAGTCCATAAAAATGTAAAAATACTCGTTAATATAAAGTTAAGACATTCTGGAACAAAACGATTTTCAGTAAATACGGAAAATGCAGCCATATATGGCTTTTCTTCTTTTTGATTATCTCTTAATTTCAAAAATGAAATTGCTAAACTTAAAGCAAAGAAATCGCCAATCCAACCTAGAAGAGATCCTAATGGACTAAGCCATTGCATCAAAAAACTATTTCCATCATAGTTCATATAAATCTCATCCAATCTATGTCCACAACCCGTGAAAACACCAACGATGATTGCATTAATTAAAAAGACGATTACTGCCCAGCCCCAATTTTCACGTAAGGCTTGCTTGGCATTGTCTTTCAATTCTTTTCTTGTAACAGCCATTTTCCCACTCTTTCTATATCAGTTACATAATTAGTGTCGCCTAAACGTAGATTATAGTCAATGAAAAACGGCATCAAAAAAAGCCTAATTCCACCAACACGAAACTAGGCTCACACAGTGTTGACCGCCGTCTCTGACCACATATAGAAGATAACATTTTCGCTACCGGAGAAAATGACTACTCCTAGCGGCGGTACATGAAAATTCTAGCATTCAAAAATATAAAAAACAAGCAAAATGACACGGATTGATACAGATCGTTATTTTGATAATTACAATCCACAAATAATTGCAATAATGCCAAAGATAATTTGTAACACTGCTATTGCAAGATGACCCGCGTTTTTGCCTTCTTTGAGGGGATGCTCAGCATTAATAGATTTGTGAACTTGCCAAGCGTTATAAATTCCAATAATTGCTACAAAAATTCCTGCAACAATTGCAGTCCACTTATAGATAGTACCGTTATTTGCATTGCTAGCAGACCATAAGATAATCAGACCGACGCCTATGATAATCCGATTCTTCTACTATTGCGTCTAACGTTGGCAGCATTATATCCTTTATTACCAGCAGTTTGCTTCATGACGGAATTACTTACCAGAATTTAAACAATACCCATTATTACAATGAAAACAAATACACCATATGTAACTAAAGTTGCCATAATATTCGCAATTTCTAAAATCTATTTGCTATCTATCCCCTAAAAATTAGATCACAATATTGCACATAACCCCATAATTACAGCAGCAATTACAATTGCATAAGTCGCAATTACTTGCCATGAACTAGTTAATGGCTTATTTTGTGTCTTTAGTTGTTTTCTCATTTTGTTAGCTCTAACAAGAGCAAAAATAGCAGCAATCCAGAACAAAATACCACCAATAATCGACATTACATGCCCTGCATTACTTATAGCTTTTACATTTCCAATCATTACTAAAATTGGGAAAACAATAAAGAAAATACCAAAAACAACGCCACTCCAAATTGCAAACGGGGCTGTAGTCGGACGAATCTTCAATTTTTTAATATTTTGTGAATATCGGTACGTCAAGTAAAGCTGCAAAATTCCTAAAAGAATTAAAACTAGAGAAATAATGATAATTACTATTTTCTCCACACTTTCACTTAAAAAAGTTCAGAAATCCTGTAAACAGTAACACAAAAGCGATTAAGTAAGTTTGAACCACTTCAAGATTACTGTCATCTTTTTTCAATTTCTTTGACATTTTTCTATCACGTCTAAAAATTGCCAAAGCTGCGAGCATTAATAATATTCCTACAATTACATAGAAAGTGTGACCAAATTTAATATTAGTAGTTCCCGTCATAAAAGTTATTGATGTCAATATCAAAACCACGCCAAAATATCCCCCATAAAAGATTACAGCAGGTGCTGTCGGTAATATCTTTGCTTTTTTATCCCATTTATAGAAGCCATACACGCGATATAATTGCCAAACACCTAGTAACAACATAACGGTATAAAAACCAATCATTACCCAATCAATCATAATATTGGCACTTTCTAAAAACTAAAATTCTGTCTAAGCATTATTCTTCTAGCATTTGCTTGTAAAACTTTATAACGCTTACCGGTTAACATCCAAATAGTTAACAAAATTGGAATGATGACTTCTATCACACAATAAATTATAAAAATGCTATTGCTCGTCGAAATACCTATTGGTTGTAAAAACATGAAGTAATCATATATACCATGAATTATCATCATAGCCCAGAGTTTTCCTGTATAAATAAATAATTGCCCAAACAAGACCACTTACAAAAGCCATAATTACCTGGGAAATAGCAGCAATAAATGGTTCATCCATCACATTAAGCAAATGAAAGGCTCCAAAAATCATTGCGCTGATAATAACTACAAATGTTACTTGATGTTTAGTTTCCTTAAGACATTCTAACAGTGTAACGATAGACAAATATCTGAAAGTTTCTTCTGAAACTCCTGTAGAAATAGCATCAAAGAACGGTTTCCAAGCAAAACGAAACGATGATTGCAGAAATGCTTGGCTAGTAAATCTTGACATTGACCCTGAACAAATATTCCATAAAATATCCCAAATCACGAAAATTATTAAAACTGTTAAAACTAAATATGACCAATTTGAGCTAGTCTTAAATTTTCAATTTGGATTTGATCTATGATCCCAGCAGTAAGTCATGTAGCAAGCGGCTATTAAAAATGCAAGTGCTCCTAAATTAGCATACATTTCAACAATGTTATCAGTATATGCGTGTAATTCATAAACCTCATAATCTTTAAAAAATTCAGCAGGCTGTATATTAATTCCGCTCAACAATTTTACGAAAACAGTTATATCTAATGTTGCTTTTCCATTTTCCCAATTGCTTAAATGGGATTTTGAAGTAATATCCTTGGCAACTTTTTCTATACTTATTCCCTTACTTCTTCTCAGTTCTTTAAATTTACTGCCAAAATTATAACTTTGATAAACCATCTATGAAAGGAAACTCCTATTATGAAAATGACATTTAAAAAATTTATTTTAAATATTATTATTGGTGGAGGATTAGAAGTTGTTACCTATCCATCCTTTTTGAACATATTGACTACAATTAAATTATAAAGCAAGATACTCTTTTGCACACTTTAATAGATCAACCTGTTTACATACAAAAAGACGAGGCTCAACGCCTCGTCTTTTATCTTTAATTAAAGTGCAGCATTATCGACATAATGCGGTTTACTTTCTTTTTAATCTTACCAAATTCACCATGAGCAGTGTGATTATCCTGAATAATAATCATATCCTTAGCACCTTTGGTAGTACGCAAAAAGGTGTAATAACCTTCGCCAGCACCATTCGCTGCCTTGTACTTCTTCAAGTTGTAAAAGCCGCCGTTGTAATATGACGGTGCCTTACCCTTGAAGAGCACTTTTCTGCTTTCTTTAGTCAGTAATTTACCATGTAGGATATACTCAATCGTTTTTGCTAAATCAGCATTAGACATCACAATAGAACCTGCACCTAATTCATTATGTGCATCCTTCACAGCCTGATCATGATCAACTCTCATGAATTGACCAGAACTTCTTTCGTAACCTGGAACCCAGCCAGCAGATTTCAGCTTAGCCATGCGTGACCATAAAAATTCGGTTTGCTTTAACTTAAGCGGCTTGATGTAAGTCTCACGGAATAGCTTTTCATAAGACTTATGTTCCAGCTTAGACAAGATACCGCAGAGGTAAATATAGTTCACCGCAGTATAATGCCACTTGCCTAACTTTCTTCCGTCAAACACGGTGTATTTTGCATCGTGAGCAATATTGGCTTCATCAGAAATAAATTTCGGTGTCCCCAATTGCTGATCGACTTCTAGATCTAATCCAGAAGTCATGGTTAACAAGTTGCTAATCTTGACATTATCTGCACCATCTACGTTAGGGTAAAACTTGGAAAGCGGATCATCTAGTTTCAGCTTTCCCTTTTGCACCTCACGCATAACCATCGCAGCAGTCATTGATTTTTGCACTGAATTAATCAAATAACTAGTGTCAGTACTATTATTTGTAGCGTACTTAAGTAAAGGTTTTCTGTTGCTTGTTACCAAGACAGAGCCTTTAATGCCTAAACGATCAATAGCCTGGCGCACTACTTTGCTTTTAAACTGTTCTTATTAGTCAAATCAACGCTCTTAACATCGTCTTTATTCTGCCACTTCTTGGAGTAGTAGTAGTTAGACATGTAGTAGTTGTAGCGTCTATTTGGTAATTCCATGAATGGCTTAACAGCTTGATCAACTGCAACCCATCCTTTCCAACCTAAGTGAATAGTATCTTCCATGAAGTACTTTTCATTGCCATGTTTTGAAAGATCAACTACATTTTCAAAGCCTTGGTTAACCAGTTGGTGTTCAATCTTAGCAACAGATTCCTGGTACATTTTTTCTGATAAACCAGTGTACTTCATCCATTTTCCGTTAATTGGAGGAATAATGAATAATACATTAGTGTGTTGCTTAGCAAATTGTTCAAGCATCAATTGGAAGTCACCATATTCAACTGAATGGACATAGTCGAAATGACGTTGACTACCTTTCAAACGCATCAATACCTTCTTAGGCAAACGAGTTCTATAGAAAGTATTGTCAATTCCTAAGTTATTTGAATTAGTATGCATTGCAGCTTGTTCTGCAGCAACCTTATTCAAAGCCTTAACAGAATATGCACTTGGTAAAACTTTTGCTTTCTTTTGAATCTTATTTACACGATCGCGCAATTGGAATGCACTGAAGAAGTTATCTTCATTACTCAACATTCTGCGACGATTATTTAAGTAAAACTTTTGGAAAGTAGTTAGTTTCTTGCCTTCCGCAATTTGTTGAAGACTATTCTTGATTTCGCCCTTAACGTCTGGCATTTCAAGCAAACGCTTTGCAGCGTAACGGTCAGTCTTATTATTCTTAGCACTTAACAAGAAATTGCATGCTTGAAGTGGTGAATAATACAAAGCAAAGGCATTAGGATCTTGACCCTTTTTGGTAAACCATTGTGGTGAAATAATCACAACAGCCTTTTTATTCTTAAGTTGCTTAGCTGTGCCTTGCATCCCCAAAAATTGAGCCAAAGATTGACTACCTGGACCACCAAGCAAGAACGGACGGTAATTTCTATGATACTTTTCCGCAATTACACTAGGGTGCAATGGGTCAAATCTTGACAATTCACTTGAACCATAGAAAGGCACATAACCGTCATTAAAAGCTTCTTGCTTCATTGTACTGCCTTTAAAGACAGTAGTATTTTGTGAAGCAGCGGCTTCATCGATTGTTTGCTTAGAAAAAGTTCTTTCCCAGGGAATAAGGAATACAACTAATAAAAGGATAAAAGCGCAAATAACTGGGCCAAAAATTTGCCACAGCCGGCGTTTATTACTCATTTTCTAAGCTTTCCACCTTTGCAACAATCTTATTTGGAGTATCCCATTCAGCACGGTTGAATTCTGAAACAGGAACATCAATATCAAATTTTTCTTGTAAGCTCAAAAGCATTTGTACACTTGCCATTGAGTCGATCAAACCATTGTCAAAGATGTTTTCATCCATTTGATCTGATAAATCTTCACCAGTTAAATCGTTTAAAATATCTAATACACCTTGTTTAGTGTCCATAATTAATACCTCTATTCAACACAAATACTTAATTAATATCATTCCATATTATATAAGCTTATTTCCAACCAAACCATAGTTGACTAAGAAATCCTGAAAAAATCAAGAAACTGAAGCAAACTACGTTGAAAGTCAGGAAAATGGCGAACCATTCAGTAAACTTATTATGTGGAATTTGGTTCTTATGCTTTCTCTTAAATCTGAGCCAAGCATCGTTGATACAGATTGCTGCGGCATGGAAAATACCGTAAACAATGTAGTACCAAGTAAGTCCGTGCCAAAAGCCCATGATTAAGAAGAGCAAGAAATAAGAAGCTTGTGATAATCTAATTCGATTCTTAAACAATTTTTTCTTCATTGCAAAGAAAGTGAATCGCATGTAGATGTAGTCACGGAACCAGAATGACAAAGTCATATGCCAACGGTTCCAGAAATCTTTAATGTTCTTAGAAATAAAAGGCTTATTGAAGTTCATTGGGGTATGAATGCCCATGAAGTATGAAATTGATACGGCAAATAGTGAATAACCTGCAAAGTCAAAGAACAAGTACATGCTGTAACAATACATGTAAGCAAGTACCCACCATGAAAGCTTCAAACCACCATTTGCATTACCAACTGCTAATGCAGAGGCAGTGATCTTTGGCAACCAGTAAGTTCCAAAGAACCAACCAATAACAAATTTGTATAAAAAGCCTTGGAATAAATATCTTACTGCATATTGCAAGTCAGTAATATATGCATCCCTTGTAGGAACCTTTTCATAATCCTTCTTAAATCTACGGTAACGATCAATAGGACCTGATGAAATGGTTGGGAAGAAGAGCAAGAATCTTGCATAAGTTACAGGATCTACCTTCTTAATCACACCATCACGCATTTCCATGATAACTTGGACAGTCTTAAAGGTTACATATGAAATACCTAAGAACCCAATTACAAAGCCAATGGAATTATCAGGGAAAGCTGTCAAATACTTAACTGCAGCTAATGGAATAATTGCCAAAATTACTGCTAAGCTAAATACCCAAGTCTTATTTTTACCGTGATGACGATAATACTGATATGCAAAGATCAAGATAAACTCATAAACCAGCCAGATTAATAAGTTAACCCCTTGCTGCCAGTGACTACCATCAAAAATCAAGAATAAGAAAACAATTGAGAAAATTGCTTCATATGTCTTGAAACGATGACCGAAGTATAATCCCAAAATGATTGGAATTAATGCAATCATCAAGTAAACGAAATATTGCGGATTTGAGTAAGGTTGTAAGTTAATGAAATTAAAATTCACTACTTATTAACCTCCTTAATAACCGCCTTGATGTCTACCTTGCCGTTTTGTGAAATTGGCAATTTATCTTGGTAAACAAAACGTTGTGGAATCATGTAAGGCATAACGTTCTTAGCCAAATCTTCACGAATCTCCTTAGTTAAGGCAGCTTCTGAATGTTGACGCGCTACGCCTTGCTTCAATTCGATTTCTGCAACGATCTGCTTAACAGTGTGGTCTTTACTATATTTAGGAGCCGCAACGCCATAACGAACGTATTTGTTCTTAGTTAAGTAGAAGTTGATTTCTTCAAGTTCGATTCTGTAACCATTGAACTTGATTTGGAAGTCAATTCTACCGCGATAAAAGAGCATATCGCCGTCAAAGAATCCGGCATCCCCACTGCGGTAGCTAGCATACTTTTTACCATCTTCATGGAAGAAAGCAGCTTCTGTTTTTTCTGGGTTATTCATGTAGCCCTTTGAAACGTTTGGACCGCTAATAATGATTTCACCTTCACCAGGCTTATCACCCTTTGAAGCATCAATTGTAATTTCAGTATCTTCTTTTACTTTACCAATTGGCAAACGATCATACTTTTCAAGTACTTCATCAGTAATTTCAACTTGAGTAACGGCAACTGTAGTTTCAGTTGGGCCATAAGTATTGAAAATATGACTAGCAGGGAATTTCTTCTTAAGCATGTCTGCTTCACTATGTGGCAATTCTTCCCCACAGAATAAGAAGTGAGTCAAATCTGGGTGATGTTCACTATCAAAGGTCTTATCCAAGAAGCACATTTGTGCAAATGATGGTGTAGATACCCATACGTTAAATTGCATCTTTGGCAAAGTTTGGAATAATTGGCCAAAGTTTTGGGTAACATCATGTGGAAGTACCACTAACTTACCAGCAGAAACAAGTGCTGGGTAAAGACTCATAACTGATAAGTCGAAAGAATATGGTGCTTGTGCCAAGAAACTTGGATTTTCTGGCAAATTAAAGTCTGATAATTCCCAGTTTACGAAACTAAGCAAATTGTCATGACTAATTTGTACACCCTTAGGCTTACCAGTTGTACCAGAGGTAAAGATAATGTAGTAATTATCGTCACCTTCGACAAAGTCATCTTCATTAACAGTAAAGTCACCGTCTTCAACTTCACTAGCCTTAAGTACTTGAAGGTCAGATAAATCAACATCTGGTAATGGATCAATTTCCAAAACCATTGGTGATTTTGAAACGTCTTGGATCATAGTCAAACGTTCAGCGTTTGAGTAGCTAGCAATTGGAATATATGCGTGACCTGACTTAACACAGCCAAGGAAACTAGCGATCATTTCAAAAGTTTGACCGCCCCAGATCATGATTGGGGCATGATCCGGAATATCCATAGCAGCAATCTTGTGTGCCCACGCATTAGAACGCTGCTTTAGTTCGCCATATGTATTGGTTTTACCAAGATAGTCGTAAACAACACGATCTGGTTCTTGTTCAGCTATCTCGTCTATTCTCTTAATAACATCTTGAATCATGTGACAGCACCTACCTTAAAATTCGTTGTAAATGAAATGAACTGAAGTAAGTCCACTATACTCATACAAATAAATAAGGGCCATCAGGATTCCAAAATAAATAATTGTTTTCAAGACAAACATACCGATGCGTTTGCCACGAGAATCAATTTTCGTTTTCTTATCCATTATTTCTCCCTCAAGTAATATTTTTGTAATAATTTATTACTTTGCCTTATAAATAATTTATTACTTTGACTTATATTACTACAAATAGCAATAATAAGCGTATCATCGTTATACATTTTAACAAATTTAAACTTTTTCTTAAATTAAAGCTGCAGAAAAATATACGGAAACTGTTTTATTATTGTATTTTTTTGCAATTACGGTATGCCAAATACAGTGGAATGGCAATAATTACCGCAACGATGATTAGAGCAAAGATCAATAAGCGCATCATATTTTTAGGATCAGTCCAGCGATTGCTTTTTGCAGTGGTCAAAACATACACTGCAAAAAGCACAATAATGATTAATTCGCCTAAACAAAACCATGAGTGCAAATTTTGATACAAATACAGGTACGTTGTTGCCGGCAATAAACAAAACCAGCCCGCAAAACGCAGCCAAAAGATTTCTTTTTGATGATAATTGAGATTCATTACTCGCTTCCTTTCATTATTAATTGCCAAATAGCGCATTAATATTAATTGATAAAACTCGATCCATTACCACAATATTAGGTCTAGCATATTGCTGCGATGCCGATTCAAATAGACAGAGCAGTTGTCCCTTATAAGCTGTAATCTGCTCCAAATATGGCGGCATTTCTAGTTCTAGCTCAGCATTCTTTTCATCCAGTGCATTCAAAGCCGAAGTTGGAAAAACGTATAGCTTCGAGTTGCCGCTTCCGTATGACTGACTCAAGAAGATCTTATTTTGATAAATTGCGATCCCCTGAATCTGCTTGTCCATACTTGTTTCACCAGTTGGATCCGACCACTGCAGAGTACCCGTAACAGATTTTACTTCATTATTAGTAATTGAGCCTTTATTTTTACCGTTGCGCGCAATCCGGTATGCTGCAACTTTTCCGCGTCCATACATGTTGAAAAATCCAACGAACAATTGACTATCATAATAAGTAACTGCTGAAGCCTTTTCAACTGCAGGAATCGCAATCTGGTGATCATACTTAATTGGAATCCTGCTTCCTGGCTTATATTCTTTCATATCTTTTAACGAAAATGCAGCTAACGCTGAAGATTTGCCCAATGATCCTGTAACCCAAATATTTTTAGCTACAGGATCATAGGCAATACCGCCCAAATGCGGTCTGCCGGGAACCTGAATTGTCTTAATATATTTGCCCGTCTTTTTATCTAAAACATAAATAACCGAAGCATGAACATGGTCTCCATCATAGGCAGTAATCAAAATGTACTTGCTTGCTACAGCAATTCCCTGCGGCGTCATCGCAGTCGCTACATCATATTTTTTAGTCTTAAAATTATAAGCCTTAGTCGAAATCAGGCCTGGAATAATAAAATCTTTTCCATCCCATGTCCTCGGTGGAACATAAGTAGATACCTTATTGATGAAAGGATAATTTTCACGTAAAGCTTTTTGATAGTTTTTGAAATTATGCCAAGCTGCACTAGTATTTGTCCCATCTTTAGCTTTTACTACTTTAGGACGCTCTCGCAGCATTTCTTGTTTTTGCAGCCATTGATAGCCAAAATAGCCACCTGTTCCGACACCTACTAAGATGAGAACAGCTATTATCAATTGCAAAACAAACTTACCAAATTTTTTCACTGAACTGTTCCTTTCTCTACCTTTTTGACATGTCTTATATTATAACCACTATTCAAGATACTTTTATTAATCTGCTAACAATTTTCTTTAAAAATATAGATTTTTCGAAAATAAAGTGTATTTCGTCACACTTTTTTCACAATTTAAGGTTATACTATGCAATGTAGCAAGTAAGAATTCTACTTACTACAACTCAACTTTTTTGTTTTTCATTCATACTCCTCCAAGTAAATAATGAAAATAAAAAAAATTGACTTACTCCAATTAGTCAATTTCATATCTATCCCTTTCGGCTCACGTGCGTTGCGTGAGCTTTTCTTATACGCAAAATCAATTTCTTAAATGCTTCGCAAGCAAATCTTTACCTTTTCATAAGAATTTGAACATTTTTAATTCACATTTAGCATGTAGTATATAAATCGTAGCAAGGCGGTAGAAACTTGTTACATACTCCCACTTTTTTATTTCATTCATTCTTACTCCTCCAAAGTAGATGAAACTAATAAGGTCCGCAAAATTTTGCGGGCCTTTTCCTTTTTTCCTGTATATTTAAGGTAGAAAAGAGGCGCAAATATGTTTTCACCATCAATCAAACATTTAATTCAAGAAAAATCAGGTTCGTTTTTAATTCCAGCTAGTCGGATTGCTTTCGTTCAAGATGACAATCCCCTCTATCATGCCTTTTTAATCCTTACTAAAGTTAAATATTCTAAGATTCCAGTTTTAGATAAAGATAAAAAAGTGGTCGGTTTGTTAAATTTAGCTATGATTACAGACAAGATGCTAACAAATGAAGAAATTTCTACCGCACCGTTAGATCAATTAAAAGTCAAAGATGTCATGCAAACAAAGTTCGATAAAATAAATTTTGTGCAAACTACACTAGAAGCACAACTGCATTTATTAATTAATAATGCCTTCTTGCCAGTCGTCGATGACCGTGGCGTTTTCCAAGGATTGCTTACTAGACGTGAGTGGATCAAAGCATTTAATTATGTAACTCATACGTATGATAAGCACTATAAATCTATCAAAATAAAATAACTGTTAGGCAGCTTGCAAAAAGCTGTCTTTTTTAATGATTGAAATTAGTTTTCTATTTACATATCCTTATGGCAAAAGAATGTTAGAATGATTTGAGTAGAGTGATGTATTTACTTTTTTGGAGGCTATATATGAAACGTCAATGGAAATTTATTGTCGTTTTAATTGCCGGGGTAATAAGTTTAATTTTTGAATTTGGTTTGCATGCTTCTACTCTATTTGTAACGCCAATTCTTAAATTACAAATGAATCCGCAAGCAATTATTATCCACATTTTGGGTATTTGGATTTCCGTTCTCCTATTAATGGAAATATTTAATGATTGGAAATCTGGCCGTTACGGTGTCGATATTTTGGCCGTAATTGCGATCGTTTCTACCATTTTAATCAACAATTACTGGGCTGAATGGATGATCTTGGTAATGTCTACTGGTGGTGAAACCCTAGAAGACTACGCTACAGGTCAAGCCAGCAAGGAATTGCGTTCCCTTTTGAACAATACTCCTCGTATTGCTAACAAGTTAGTTAATGGCAAGATTAGTGAAATTAACGTTGAAGACTTGAAGATTGGTGACATCGTTTTGATCAAGCCTGGTCAACAAGTCCCAGTTGACGGTGAAATTGTTAAAGGCGACTCAAGTTTTGACCAATCATCATTAACTGGTGAATCTGTTCCTGTTGCTAAAAAGCCGGGCGATGAACTGATGTCTGGTTCCGTTAACGGTGATGCAGCCGTTCAAATGAAGGTTACGAAAGCTGCCAAGGATTCAGAATATCAGTCAATTGTTGCCTTGGTTAAGTCAGCACAAGCTCAGCCAGCTAAGTTCGTTAAGATGGCTGACCGTTACGCCGTTCCATTCACCATCATTTCATTGATCATTGGTGGTGTCGCATGGGCTGTATCTGGGGATGCCACAAGATTTGCGGAAGTTATGGTTGTTGCTTCTCCATGTCCACTTTTGATTGCAGCTCCTGTTGCTTTGGTCAGTGGTATGAGTTCAATGTCAGCACACCACATCATTGTTAAGTCAGGTCCAACTCTTGAAAAGTTAGCTCGTGCTAAGACTTTCGCCTTTGATAAGACTGGTACGTTAACTGAAAATCAATTAGTTGTTGATCAAATCATCCCTGAAGGTGATGGTCTTTCAAAAGAAGAATTGCAAAGCTTAGCTGCTAGTGTTGAACACCAATCTAGCCACGTTATTGCCAGCTCTTTGGTTAAGGCTACTGACAGCAGTTTAATCAAGCCAGTTACCAACTTAAAGGAAACCACCGCTCAAGGTGTAGAAGGCGACGTAGATGGTAAGCATGTTAAGGTTGGTAAATTAAGCTTCGTTGCTCCTGATCATGAAAAGATTGCTGTAACTTCAACTGCTGTCTTTGTCTCAGTCGATGGCAAGTTTGCTGGTTATATCACTATGATGGATGAAATTCGTCCTGAAACAGCTGAAACCATTGCTAAGTTGAAGCGTCAAGGTGCAGAAGACATCATGATGCTTACCGGTGACCACATGCAAGTTGCCGAAAAGGTTGGTAAAAAGGCTGGTATTACCGATATTCGTGCCGATCTTTTACCAGCTGAAAAGATTAAGGCTATTAAGGAAGTGCCTAAAGACTTACGTCCTGTTGTTATGACTGGTGACGGTGTTAACGATGCTCCAAGTTTGACTGCTGCTGACGTTGGTATCGCTATGGGTGCCAAAGGCGCAACAGCTGCTAGTGAAAGTGCCGACGCCGTTATCATGGTTAACGATTTATCCAAGGTTAACGATGCGGTTGCCATTTCTAAGCACACTATGAAGGTTGCTAACATCGACGTTTTAACTGCTATTGGTGTTGTTATCATCATCGAATTGATTGCCTTCACTGGTGTCATCCCTGCCTTTTGGGGTGCTATCTTGCAAGAAGTTGTCGACATGATTACTATCAGTTTGGGACTTCTTGCTAAGACTAAACCAAGCAACAAGCAATTTGGTTTGGAAGAGTAATTTGCATCCAGTTTAGAAAAATATTAAAATTAAACTCAACTGAATATTTCATTTAGTGGTTGGGTTTTTATCAGAATAAAAGCTTTCAAGATTTGCTTCTTTGGGTCAAGAAGCACCTTGAAAGCTTTTTGCTTTTTTATAGAAAGGGAATACATGCATTTTTTAGGGGAATTAATCTTAATCCTTTTAACTACAGTTTTATTAGGACAGGTCTTTGCTCGCTTTAATATGCCTGCAGTTATCGGACAATTATTATCAGGAATCATATTGGGCCCTGCTATCTTAAATTGGGTAACACCAAACGACATCGTCAGTCTATTCTCAGAGTTTGGGGTAATCCTGTTAATGTTCTTAGCAGGTCTGGAAAGTGACCTGGACTTATTAAAGAAATACTTCAAGTTAAGTTTCACCGTAGCTAGTGTCGGAGTTATCTTACCCGTTGTCTTCATGGGTATTGCCAGCTATTTCTTCGGCATGAAACCACTTGAAGCTCTCTTTATCGGAATTGTCTTTGCGGCAACCAGTGTGTCAATCTCCGTTGTAGTATTGCAAGAAGCACAACAACTCCATACCCGTGCCGGTACAGCAATTTTAGGAGCAGCCGTAGTTGACGATATTTTAGCGGTTGTTGTATTAAGTTTGTTCACTACTTTCAGTCATGAAGGCGGCAAGAGTGGGTTAACTAACAACTTCTTTATTAATATCTTGATCGAAATTGTCTACTTCGTTGTTGTGTGGATCATCTTTAAGTTCGTTGCGCCATACTTTATGAAGGCTTCCGAAAAAATCGATGTTGATTACTCCGTAGTTATCGGTTCACTTGTCTTAGCTTTAACAATGGCTTGGGCTGCCGACTTCGTTGGATTATCCGCCGTTGTAGGTGCATTCTTTGGTGGTTTGGCTATTAGACAAACGCCACAATATAAAGAAGTTCACTCTTCAGTTTCTGCAATTGGTTACGCGATTTTTATTCCGGTGTTCTTCGCTGACATCGGTCTTTCAATGACCTTTGAGAGCTTCTTCAAGGATATTTGGTTCATCATTGTGATGACAATCTTAGCTCTCTTATCCAAATTCTGGGCTGGTAAATACTCAAGCGAAGTCTTCGGTTTTACTAAAAATGAAGGCAACATTGTGGGGGCCGGGATGGTTTCTCGTGGAGAAGTTGCCTTGATCGTGGCACAGATCGGGATCGCTCATCACCTCTTCCCTGAAGATATTTACTCCAGTTTGATTTTAGTAATCATCGTTACAACGGTGCTTTCACCATTTATCTTGAATCACTTTATTAAAAAGCAAAAAGATAGTACAGAATTTATGTAAAAGAAAGTCTTCGACAAGGCGTCGGGGATTTTTCATGTTCGCTTGCGAACGAATACTAGATTTTTCAGTCTTAAAATGTAGACACAATTTAGCCTACATAATATAATGCTGTTAGGAGATGACGGAACATGCTACAAACACCTAATAATATTAAAGCAGTTACTGCTCGTGACCTACGTAATAACTTTAAAAAAATTGCTGATGACATTAATGACTATGATACTACAGTTATTGTTGCTCGTCCTAAAGACAAAAACGTCGTAATTATTTCACAAAAAGAATATGATTCATGGCAAGAGACCTCATATCTTCTAGGGACTAAGGCAAATCGTGATGCATTAGCAGAAGCTAAAGAATCGTTTGAAAATAAAGATACCCGAAACAAAATCTTAACCCCAGAAGAATTCGAGGCTCTAACTAAAGATGACGAAGCTTAACGTAAATTTTAACTATAATGCCTGGGATGAATATCTAGAGTGGAAGAAAGAAGATAAAAAAACTTCAAAGAAAATCGATGGTCTCATTAGAGATTGTCAACGCCATCCATTCACTGGAAAAGGAAAACCTGAGCCTTTAAAGGCAAATTTAAGCGGTACATGGTCTCGAAAAATTAATCACAAAGATCGTATGGTTTATTCAGTTACGGCAACAGAACTTCAAATATGGCAACTAAAATATCACTATTCTAAATAGAAAGTCCTCGACAATAAGTCGGGGATTTTTTATATTCTTAAATAAACTGTTCTAAATCGATCACTTGATCATATTTCTGTAACTCCTCTGGTTCATAATGGTGAATTACTTCCACAAAGGTCAAATCAGACTCTAACAAGTAATCATGAATCTGATCTGAGATCTTTTTATCAAGGGATGCATTAATTTCATCAAGCAGCAGTACTGGCCGCTTCATTAAAATGGCACGAGCCAATTCAATTCTTGCTAGCTGCCCACCAGACAATTGATCCGCATTATCGCCTAAAGAATAATCCCATCCTTTCTCTTTCACGATGGTGTCTAGTCCCAACTTGGTGCAGACTTCCATTACCATTTCCCGGGAAATATCTACGCCAAGAGTTAAGTTAAACCATAAATTGTCCGCAAAAATTACAGGACTTTGACTAGCGTATGAAAAGATATTGGCGAATCCACCAGCCTTAGCTTGGCTATTATTCAAAATAATATCTTTAGCCTGACCGAATTCTCCTGTCATTAAGTATTGCAAAAGCGTTGATTTACCAGTACCCGATGGTCCAATAACCGCTACTTTTTGTTCAGCCTTAATCTTTAAATTAAGATGTCTAGCCAGCTCCTGATCTTTTCTAATTAAAGTTAAATCATCCACTTCCAATTCACTAAAATCATTTTCAGAAACGTCTTC
This sequence comes from Lactobacillus helveticus, assembly GCF_046109915.1. Lineage (NCBI taxonomy): Bacteria > Bacillati > Bacillota > Bacilli > Lactobacillales > Lactobacillaceae > Lactobacillus > Lactobacillus helveticus. Next base: position 1,613,955 of record NZ_CP151471.1, read on the forward strand.
AGTTTTCTTGCCTTCGGCAATATACTTTTCAGCTTTAGCAACAATCTTTTTAGTAGTTGATAACTTATTGCGATCTTCTAAAATTGCCAAAATTGGATTAACAAAAGAATTCGACAACTGCACGATTGCAAATAATGCACCCAATGTAGTTTGTCCATTAACTACCATGTAAATCCCTACTAAGAATGGCACTGTAAAGGTAAATAAGTTAGCAATCAAGCTGACCCATGAAATTGTGTCCAAGTTCAGTAAATTCATCTTGCGCAGTGCTGCTTCTAATTGGTTAACGAACACATTATTCTTCTTAACAGCATTATCTTGCTTATCATATAACTTCAACGTTGAACTACCAGCTAAAAAATTCTTGATATGACTAACATACTTATCATTGGCGTTAGTCCAATTTTCGGAAGCAGTCTGAATTTTCCTTTGAAAGAAGCTAGACACTATCATCGGTAAGCATGAACCTATTAGGAAAAGCAAGGTTACTAACCAGTTAACCGACAATGCATAGCCTAATGCAAAAATGATCATGTACGCTTGCATCATGATTTCAATTTCTGCATCAAAACGATTAGTTTCTAATAATTTAAAATCTGTAGTTAGATAACCTAAACTATTAGTATTTTCATCACTAGATTGTTTAAGCATCCCTTTTAAGATACCAAGCCGTAAAGTAATATTTGCTTCTTGAATCGCACCTGTTTTTAAACGATTGAAAATAAGTGAAGCTAAAAAGGTAATCAACAGACCACTAACAGCAATTAACAAAATTTGCGGTAAGTCACTGAAACTTCTTTGCGTAGCAATATTAGTCAACGTCTGCACCATATAAGCCACGATAATCTGTTGCATACTGGCAATTAAGCCGAAGATAATCATACTGATAAATTTAGAATGTGAAGAGTATTTATAGATCATATTTCTATCCTCCACAACTTACCGTTATGTCGCCATTTGAATTATCAATGCTTAATACTCTTCGCGCCTTGTCATTCTTGCTGTAAGAGTCGCCTTTATCTGAACCATTTATCTCAACGTGTCCATTTAATGTATCCAGATCATAACCGTCAGCTGTACTATGATCGACCATAATATTGCCGTTTGAAAGATCAATTTCACCTTGACTAACAGCAACGCCTTGAACCGTAACGCTACCGTTAGAATTATCGATTTCAATATTTTTTAACTTTTCATTTGGTAATTCAATCGTAATTTGTGGTACTACAGAATGTTTTTTGAATAAGTCAAAGAGATTTCCATTAACCACCTTAATGCCATCTTTATCTTCAACAATTAATTGCTTATTCTTGATTTCCACTTTTGGAAGCAACTTCTGTCTTCCCTCAAAAAGAACACGGTAATGACTGCCTCGTTTGACTTTAATATTGGCATTACTGGTATCAACTTTTACTTGGTTAAATTTGCGATTGGTTAAAACTTTTTGTACCACTTGTTCTGAACCTGCTTTATTCATATCCTGCACCTTTAAAGTTCCTAAGATGACTAAAATAATTGCAATAGCCAAAATTAACATTTTTAATCCTCTTTTCATTTCTATCCCTCGCTACTTGAATTGTTTTTAGTATTGCAGGATAATGAATAAAAATGTGAAGAATTTGCAGATCTGCAAATCGAGGTGTGACATGTTTAAATATGGCTCAGTTTATAAAAAATTACGAAAAGAACAAGAAATCACGCAAACTGAGGCGTGCAAGGAAATTTGTTCAATTTCTAAACTCTCTTGTTGGGAAAACAATCAGGTAGAAGTAGAATTCAGTACGGCAATTGCGTTACTCAAACGCATTAACATTACGCTAGATGAATTCACCGAACGGACAAACATCGAAGCAGAATTTGAACTGCCTGATGAGATAGTTACAGCAATTAAGGATGAAGATGTTCCTGTACTACGTAAGTATGCGCAGGATCATTTAGCTAAATATCACGCTAGCAAAAACATTCTTGAATTAAAAAATATTATGCTAGTCTGTAACCAACTGCTTTTAAATGAGGGGAAGAATTACCTGACTACTGCTGATATTCAACGCATTGGCTCTTATCTGCTACATAATACAGTCTGGTCTAAATACAACATTACCTTGTTTGCCAATTCACCCTTCTTGTTGAATTCCGAAATTGGCTTTAAAATCGCCATGCGGATCGTCCATAACTTTGACCAAGTTAGCGATTTGACTGATAATCTCACAATCTTTATGGGTGGTCTCTCAGATACTGTTATTGCTTTTATTTTTAAAAAGAAACTAGACTACGCACAACAGTTATTAGATGAATTGCGTAAGATCGAACTTCCGCCTCATTTCATGTTTTTTGATCTTACCTTAACCTTTTTGCAACGGGGCATCGACTACTGTCAGACTGGAAATGAACAACCAGTTCTAGCAATATTTAATAATTTGATACAATTGAACTGCTCACGCCATGCACAGAAATTGTTAGAAGCCTTCAAGGAAGTTAAACAAATTTGGGAGGACAATGAATGAATCCTACAGAGAAAATACGCTTAGCTAAAAAGATTTCCGCACTCATTGCAATTATTGCCTGGGTAATAACTATTATTTTCATGGCAGTAAAGATTTATGGTTGGATACAAGATCCGCACCTACCTGCTATCCATGATCAATTTGTTGCTATTATCGGCTTTATTCCATTAGTTAGTGGCTTTCATCCCGGTATTTGGTGCTTTGATATTGCAGTCCTTGCCACTATTGTTTGGCTAATTTTGCATTCATTCTATGGAAAAGAAAATCGTTCCCACTAATGTGTGAACGATTTTTTGGCTCTATAATTTTTCCTGTTGATGACTTATCTATATGATAAGCTGTTAACAGGATTTTTTATTGCAAAAAAGAGGACATAGTCCTCTTCAATAAAAATCGTTTCCACACAAATTCTTATAAATAAAGGTGATTTCTATGTCCTCTCTTAATCATTGTATTAAATTCGAGCTTGATGTTAAAGATGAAAATATTGTTTTTAAAGATTATTTCTATAAATCGATCAAACTGCAAAAGCATAAAATCTATGAAGCTGAATTGCTTCAACCGGCTTGTCCTTTCTGCGGCTCCCTAGATCTCTTACACAATGGCCATTTGATTACCAACATTCACTATCCGACAGCTAATGCAAGTTTACCGGTCATTATCAGATTGGCTAAGCAACGAGTTAAATGTCGCGCTTGTGAGTGCTGGTCTATGGCTCAGTCTGAATTGGTAAATAAATACTGTTCTATTTCTAATGCCTCTAAGCTTAAAGTATTGTCAGCTTTAACTGAAGATCGATCTATGACCAGCATTGCCAGAGAAAACAATATTTCAATTAATACTGTTCAAAGAGTACTGGGCAACTGTTCACACCGGTTTATTGATAGCTACGAATATTTGCCAGCTCATTTAGCTTTTGATGAGTTTAAAGGAGTCGACCGTCAGCTGCACTTTATCTGCTTAGACGGCGATAGTCATCAAGTCGTGCAGATTCTTAGAACTCGCTACAAGAAGACGCTGCTTAAGTATTTTGGTCGTTTCTCGCCCCAAGCTAGAGCTAACGTTAAGACGGTCACGATGGATCTTAATTTTTACTATCAAGATATCGTCAGAGCTTGTTTTCCTAACGCTCAGATTGTCATCGATCGTTTTCATATGATTCAAATGCTTACGCGTTCTTTCAACTCACTAAGAGTCCAAGTCATGAAGACCTTTGATAAAAGATCCAGACAGTATCAGCTGCTCAAATCTCCCTGGAAATTATACTTGAAGAAGTTTGATGAGCTTGAAAAAGTTCATCCTCGCTACAACTGGCATTACAAAGACTGCTTAACTCAAGCACAAGTAGTTACAGAAGGCATTAACACCAGCACTGCTTTAGAGAATTCATATAACCTGATGCAAAGCTTTATTCAAGCCGTTGAAACTGGCAATACGCATGAGCTCAAATCGTTAATCAACTGCCAAGATCAAATTGGAACTTTAATGCACAAAACACTATTAACCTTTAAGCATAATCTAACAGCTGTGCTTAACGGAGCAGCCCTGCCTTATTCTAACGGCTGTCTTGAAGGCTTCAATCGCAAAATCAAACAAAATGAGCGAACAGCCTTCGGCTATTCTAACTTTATCAATCTTTTAACCAGAATTCGTTTAGAGGAAAACTTGTTTAAAGAAAAAGAACCAAACAGCCTTTTAATGGCCGCTTGATTCTATTCATTTACTCTCTATCAACAGGATTTGACAAAGAGCCGATTTTTTGTGTTCGCTTGTGAACGTATATTTGGATTTAGTATAATTTTATCCGTAGAAAAGCTGAAACGGTGGCTATCCTCGAAGGAGATGGTGCTTATGAGTGATTTTTAACTCGTATTCACATCCTAATAGAGCAGCCTTCGTGTCTGTCTCAGATGCGTTACAGCTAATGTTAGATTTCGGCTCATTTGTCGTTGTATTAATTTCATTAGTTGTAGAGTTGATTAAATTTTTTTAATCAGCAAAATAAAAAATAACTGCTTTAGCTCGGCAAAGCTGGCAGTTATTCAGTATATTTTAAAATTATATTTGATCGCACCGCTGATGCTATTTCTACACTAAGAGGTTGGCCCATTTGTCAGCCTCTTTTTCATCACTATTATAACAAGTTTAAACAGCTTCAACAATTATTTATATTTTAATATCTTATAGAGCAACACATACTTTCCTTTTATCTAATCATCTGATGTACTTCTAAAAAACACTTTATATTGAGGGATAGTATGACCAAGCCAAAGAATTCGTTGAAGAATATAAAGACCAATAGGCTCATATTTAACTCAATTTAATTGCAGTTTTTAGCTTGATTTCATATAATAATAAAAGAAAAGGAGCTAGCAACTTGCACTTGCTAACTCCAAGCGTAACTCGAATGACTATCGCAGCTAACCCTTGTGGTTAGCTTTTTTCATTATTGCATAAGCTTTGGCTAAGTTAATGGCAAGTCTGCCAACCGCGCCTAGTATGATACTTATAGCAATCGCCCAAGCAACCAGGTATACTGCTCCAGCCCATCCAATTTTTTCATGACACATAACCATCTTACTTTTCATTTTGGGGAGTAAAATTTTGGAGCAACTTATAATCACAATCAAAAAATCCCGTTACATCAAACGTAACGGGATTTTTATATATCTATGAATGTTAGTTATTTCCAACGACTACATCCTCCTAATCTTGAGAGGAGGTGAGACTGTTATGGATATATTTTCTTCGATTGTTGCGCCCATCATTGTGGGTATAGTGCTTGCACTATTCGAACACTGGCTAGATCATCGAGACAACAATCATAAGTAGTCGTTGATCTGCCCTCACACTTAGTTAGTTGCTGCTAAGCGTAAAGAAAAGCTCTACCTATTTCGACACCAGGTAGGGCTTTTTGAGTACTGTCATATAGACATATTTTCTTAGTTGCAAATGTATTATAACATCTATATATTATTTTTTAAAATAACTTCTTTCCATTTTCGTATAAAATGGCCAACTAAAAATTTTTTATCCAATAAAGCCCATAGCGTTATAACACATGTGCACTAGAATCGAGTAACGTAAGTCCTTCGTCTGCATGTAGACCCAAGCTAGCACCATGCCTAAGCCCCAATATACAAAGATAAACTTGCTAAGCATTGGATCATGCATATAAGCGAATAAGAAGCCACTAACAATGATCCCTAGCCACTTATTCGTAATCTTTTTCTTTGTGAAGAAAATATTGAAAAACATCCCTCTAAAAATGACTTCCTCACAAAACGGCGCAATAAAGACCACCATAATTTCAAACAAGCCCTTGCTATGCAGCTCAATCTTATCTAATGCCTGTTGGTTATTCGAAACTCCTCGGCCAACTAAATTCAACATTAATATTGAAACAATGATAATTAAAACAAAGCCAACTATCGCAATTCCGATTCTCCGCATATCCCAGTGCGGCGTCTGATTAAAGCCCCAATCATTATGTTCTTTTAATTGCCGTTTATACAGATTGAAAATCACGAAAAGTACGACTACCGTCACCAACGCAGTCACTAATGCCCGCATATGATCCAATCTGATTTTTTGTGGGTAAAAATAAAATACTTGCAGCTCGACATATAAAGCGAGCGACAAAATTGCCCCCGCAATATTTCCCAGGTAATGCCAAAATTTCGCCATTTTTTCATTAACACCTTGATTCTTTCATCTTTTAATTATTGTTTCCATTATAATAGAAATAACTCAAAATGACTAAGGAGGGGGTCATCATGTTGAATGAAATCATCGCTTTTTTTGGGAGACGAGGCGAATTTTTCTACATCTCAGTTTTCATGCTAGTCATGTTTTTTGTCTTTCTCATTTCATGGCTAGTTGAACCACGCCGCCTGATCAATGGCGTATTTTTTACTATCTTTCTTGCTTCAGTAGTAATCTGGGTTACCGTTATGGTGCATAAAAGCACGAGTCACGGCCTGCAGCGAGCCTATGATTTGCTAGTCTTAGCGGCCTTCTTTTTGATCACCGCGCTATTAATCTTCGCTTGGCTTTTCCTATTTTGGAACGCCTATTTTGTCTGGAAATACGAGGGTCATACACTGCCTAACCTTTTAACATTGATCTTCGGCTTTGTCGCTTTAATTCTGAGTCTAATGTTTTTATTTGGTCCAGGACAATACCTGCCGCGCTGGCTCAGCGTGCTGCTAGCTTCAATTCCAGCTATTGCTATTTACTTAGGTTTAGTTTTATATAACTTCTTGATCAATTTGCTTTTGTATCAAATTTACCCACGCCGTTACAAGCAAGATTACCTGATCGTACTTGGTGCCGGCTTAATCAATGGTGATCGCGTTTCTAAGCTCCTTGCTGCACGCATCAACCGTGCTATTCAATACTCTAACCGCCAGTATCAAAAAGGCAGGAAGCGTCCTATTATCATCATATCAGGTGGTCAAGGACCTGATGAAAAGATACCTGAAGCTGTTGCAATGGCTAAATTTGCCCGAAAACGTGGCATCAAGACTAACCACTTGCTAATTGAAGACAAGTCTAAAAACACCTACCAAAATATGCTTTTTTCTAAGAGATTAGCTACTAAGGACTTCGGCAGTAGCAACTTTAGATCGACTTTCTTTAGCAACAACTACCATATTTTTAGAGCAGCGCTTTTAGCTAAGGAAGTAGGTCTAAAAGCTAATGGTGTCGGGGCTTTCACCCGTTTGTACTATCTGCCTAATGCCATTATTCGCGAATTTGCCGGTGTGTTTGTCATGCATAAACACCGTCATTTCGTTATCATGGGAGTAATAGTTTTATTCTTTATCTTACAAGCTATCTTAGTTGCAACAGGCAATGTAAAGTTTAGTGTGATCTAAAACTATTTAGAAGAGAGGGACCGAATGCTACAACTAAAACATATTTTTAAATCATACAAGGTTGGAGACAATATCACCCATGCCCTAGATGATGTAACGATCTCATTTAGAGATCAAGAATTTGTTGCTATCTTGGGACCAAGTGGTTCTGGGAAGACAACAATGTTGAACGTAATTGGTGGACTTGACCATTATGACAAAGGCGATTTGATTATTAACGGTAAGTCAACCAAGAATTTTAAGGAAACCGATTGGGATGCCTACCGCAATAACAGTGTTGGCTTTATTTTTCAAAATTATAACCTAATCCCCCACCTATCAATCATCGCTAACGTTGAATTAGGGATGAATCTATCTGGTGTCGGTAAAAAAGAACGTCATGAAAAAGCTATTGCCGCATTGACTAAGGTTGGATTAAAGGAACACATTAATAAGCGCCCTAACCAATTATCCGGTGGTCAAATGCAACGTGTTGCCATTGCCCGTGCGATCGCTAATGACCCCGATATCTTGCTGTGTGACGAGCCGACTGGTGCGCTTGATACCGAAACTTCCGTGCAAATCATGGAATTGATCAAGAAGCTTTCAAAAGATCGTTTGATCATCATGGTTACACACAATCCAGAATTAGCTGAAAAATATGCTACCAGAATCGTTAATTTCCAAGACGGTAAAATTCAGCATGATTCCAAACCTTTTAAGCCAGAGGACGAAAAAGATACTTTCAACTTGAAGCGGACCAAAATGTCTTACTGGAACGCAATTAAGCTTAGTTTCACCAATATTATGATTAAAAAAGGGCGAACTATTTTAACTGCTTTTGCCTCCAGTATTGGGATTATTTCTATTGCCGTTGTGCTTTCGATCTCTAATGGTTTTCAAAAGCAAATCAATACAACCATGAGTAAGGCTTTAGCCAAATATCCGATTGCGATCTCACAGACGGCTACTGACATGACTTCGATGAGCGAACGTGATGACTCGGACAAAAACGTTAAAAATCACGGTTATGTCACGGCGAAAAAGGATCCCAGTGAAGAGGCTCAGCATACTAACAAGATCACTGAGAAGTACGTTGATTACATCAATAAGATCAATCCTAACTATGCCAACAATGTTTCTTATCAAAGAGCGGTTAATTTAAACCTGCTTTCTAAGGTTTACGGCAAAGTTGAACGCGTACAATTTTCAAGTGCAGATCCTGAGCAAAACGCCTCAATGTCTGCAATGCGCTCACAAGCAATGAGTTCCATGGGAATCGGTTCCTCTGTTTTTCCTACCGCTTTAAATAAAAAGAAGGGCTCATTTTTGAAGCAAAATTATCAGTTGCTTTCTGGTCATTGGCCAAGCAAAACTACTGACCTTGTTTTAGTAACCGATAATAAAAATACCGTTAACATTAATTCTTTGAAGGACCTTGGTTTTGATGTCGACAACAAAGAACGTGTTAAATTTAGTAAGTTAATCGGCAAAGAATTCAGTATCGTTGATAATAATGATTACTACCAAGAATTGCCTACGGGAATGTTTATTCCTAAGAAGGCTAATTCAGCAATGTACAACGGCGGTAGTAAGCTGAAGCTAACTGGAGTAATTAGACCTAAGAATGAAGATTCGATGGCTCTTTTATCAACAGGGATCGCTTATAGTGACAAGCTTTCTCAAGATGTCATCAATGACAACAAGAATTCTGCCATCGTGAAGGCTCAAAAGAAGACTAACCGCAATGTTTTAACTGGACAAAGCATGAAGGCTAGCGAAAAGAAGATGATCATGCAAACCTTAGGTGGCTCAAGCATCCCTACTGGCATTATGATCTATCCAAACAACTTTGATGATAAGGACAAGGTTCTTGATTATCTTGATAAGTGGAACAAGGGCAAAAAGAAGGCTGACAAGATCGTCTACACCGATATGTCGAGTGCCGTAACGACCATGACCGGTGGATTGCTTGGCGGTATTACCACTATCTTGGTTGCCTTTGCCGCAATTTCATTAATCACTTCCATGATTATGATCGGTATCTTAACTTACACTTCAGTTTTGGAAAGAACCAAGGAAATTGGAGTCTTGAAGGCTTTAGGTGCACGTAAGAAAGACATCACTCGCGTCTTTGACGCAGAAACCTTTATCTTAGGTGTCTTCTCTGGTGTGCTCGGTGTCTTCATCGCTTACCTATTAACATTCCCTATCAACAGCGTGATTTACAAGATCACTGACCTAGCTAATGTGGCTCAGCTTGATCCAAAGGCTACGTTGATTTTGATCATTATTTCAACTGTATTAACTTTAATTGGTGGTCACATCCCTGCCAGAATGGCAGCTAAAAAGGACGCAGCTATCGCGCTTAGAAGCGAATAAGAAAAATAGCGTTAGAATTACTAACGCTGTTTTTCTACGCTCTTTTTAACACTAAATTAAGCGGTGTAACAATCACCGGCACTACTAATGCAGTGAAGATTGCTTCAATCACACCATTTGCACCTAACGCTGTAATCAAAATCAGAATCAGCGGTGTGCTAGAACTATAGTTACCTAGGTAATGGATTAGACTAGCTGGATCATGCATAAAGAAAATACTAGTCAGTAAAATTACCATGATCGTATTAGTTAATGATGTTACTGCACCACTAAAAATGTAGCCTAACTTAGCATAATTGGTTTTACCCATTGCCTTGGTAATTAAGCCCGGGAAAAATCCTGCTAAAACACTAGGCACAACAGAAATTACTGGATTTTGGAACAACATCAAGCTGACCATATCACCAGGTTGTGTGTAGGCAACAATTAATCTGGTAATTCCCCAGAATAATCCGAATCCTAGACCAGCCTTTGTTCCCATCAAAGTACCATAAATTGCAATTGTCATTGGAATCGTGGTAATTGCTGGTAAAGCAGGAATGATTCTCACATAGCCAATATTCGGCAAAAAAGTTTGCATGATCAAAATAGCTGCAAAAACTGCAGTAATGGTCATACGTCTCGTTTCTTCTCGTCTCATTTTTATCCCCAATTCATAAAAAAGATATTACTAATTAAACCATAGTCTAAAATTTTTCTCATCAAAAAAGGCCTGTTTCACATGAAACAAGTCTTTTATTTTTTATCTAAATTACCGCTAAAGGCGTCTTCTCCGTTGGAATTGGGAAATCACTATTAATTAATCTTAACTCGTCATCAGTTAACTTTATTTCTTGAGCAACAATATTTTCCTTCATGTGTTTGATGCTGCTACTTTTTGGAATAGCCAACACATTGCCATTGCGCAGTGTCCAAGCAAGCATAATTTGATGCGGCGTTACACCATGATCGCGAGCTACGATCTTCAAATTCTGCGTAATTCTAATCGTGTCTCCTGCTCCAGAATTAAATGGAGAATAACCAATGAAGCTGACACCATGATTTTTTTGCCAATCTTGTAAATCGAACTCCGTGCCGCGCTCTTTAATATTATAGAGATCTTCGTTAGCAAAACATTCTGTTCCACCGGGCACACCAAATAATTCTTTCATGTCGGACGTGTCAAAATTAGAAACACCCCAATGGCGAATTAATCCCTCTTTTTGTAAAGCCTGCAAGCCGCGAATCGTATCTGACAAGCGGTGATTACCACGCCAATGCAATAAATATAAATCTAAATAATCAGTGCCTAATCTCTCTAAGCTGGCTTCAAGGCTTTTTCTCTCCAGCTCAGGAGTTGCATGATAGGGATAGAATTTTGAAATTAAAAACAATTTATCACGGTCATAACCTCTAAATGCCTCGCCTATCAGTTTTTCACTTTTGCCATCACCATACATCTCTGCTGTATCGATAACATTCAACCCATTATCTAATCCATAGCGAATGGCTGCAATTTCATCTTTTTTCTTTTTAGGATCTTCACCAATCCCCCAAGTACCTATACCTAAACCTGATAATTTTTCAAAATCCATCCGTATTCACTTCCTTTACTCAAATTTTAACATAGTTCTGCCTTTTTCATTTTACCAATTGACAAAATGGTCTATTCCATTTTATAATGGAATAGACCAGTAAAGGAGAATTCTAAAATGAAAGTTATTGTTACTGAAAACAAAATTCAAGGTGGAGCAAAAGCATTTGAGATTTTTGAAAATGAAATCAAAAATGGTGCTAAAGTTTTAGGTTTAGCTACCGGTTCTACCCCTGAAACTCTTTATCAAAACTTTATCAACAGTGATCTCAACTGTTCAAACTTAATCAGCATTAACCTTGATGAATATGTTGGCTTAACACCTGATAATCCTCAAAGTTACCACTATTTCATGCGTAAGCACTTATTCGATAAAAAGCCTTTTAAGAAATCCTACGTTCCAGATGGCATGACCAAGGATGTCGCTGCTACTTGCAAAGAATACGATCAAATTATCAAAGACAATCCAATTGATGTTCAATTGTTAGGTATCGGCCGTAACGGTCACATCGCCTTCAATGAACCAGGTACTCCATTTGACATTGGTACTCACGAAGTTAAGTTAACTGAGAATACGATCAAGGCTAACTCACGCTTCTTCGATAATGAAGATGAAGTACCTAAGAGTGCAATTTGTATGGGTACTGCTAACATCATGGATGCTAAGAAGGTCGTTTTGATGGCCTTTGGTGAAAAGAAGGCACAAGCAATCAAAGAAATGATTGAAGGACCTGTTACTGAACAAGTGCCAGCATCAATTTTGCAAAAGCACCCTAATGTAACTGTTATTGTTGATAAGGCTGCAGCTCAAGAACTAGACGACAAATACAAGAACTAAATAACAATTTATCCCTGATTAAAAAAGCTATTTATAAATATTTCCCAGTAAATAACTTTTTCAAACTAAATAACCAACCAATTATTCTGTTAAATAATTAGTTGGTTATTTTTGTTTTTCTTAACTCAAATGCTGTTTTGTATTAATTAATCCTTTATCTTTAAATAATCTGTTAATTCTTGAGTAATCTCCATTTTTTCTTTTAATTCATTTAATTTAGGCGAAATTAAACTTAAATATAATAAACTTGAAGCAAACATTTCAGAAAACAATGAATTTACTGCTCCAAATCGTAAAAGTTTTTCATTTGTTGGTAAAGAGATTACTATATCTGAGATTTGTCTTAATGGAGATGTCTTTTCTCGTGTAATCAAAACTATTTTTGCGTGATTTTTTCTAGCCTGCTTAGCCATCAATAGTGGTTCTTGAGTCATTCCACTATAAGAAAAAATAACTAAAACATCATTTTTTGTGATATTTGTAATTCCTTCTAAGGCAATATGTGAACTTTTTATAAAAATGACTTCTTTGCCACTGCGAATTAGCTTATCAAAAAAATCTTCCGCTGCCAATCCTGAAGCTCCTTCACCAGCAATAAATACCACTCTGGCTTTATCAATCAATTCAACAGCTTGTTTTAATTCCTTATGATCAATGGACCTACCTAAGTCAACAATATTTTTACTTAAATTAGTTTGTAATTTGAACAATACACTCGTAGGATTATCATTTTCAGTTATAATTGTTTCAATTTTGTTATCAACTTGCAATGGTTGTTCTTGAGCACAAGCTATTTGAAAATCTTTAAAGCCCTTAAAACCTAGATTTTTACAAAATCGAATTACAGAAGCACCACTAGTTTTAGTAATATCGCCTAATTCCTTAATATTTTTACTCAAAAAAATACTAGGATTTTTAAAATAGGCATCTGCTATAAGAGCTGAAGTTTTATTAAAAGTTGGATATGCATTAGAAATTTTGCTGGCTAAGCTAGACATTAATGATCATCTCCTAATCTATTTTTCTAAATATAATTTTAGTTTGGTCATCAATATAGTTTAACAAATTAACATATTCGGGTGTAACCCAGCCTATCACATTACTACGTGCTTCAAACGGTAAATCTTGTTTAACAATATCTATTTCTCCACTGTACCACTGAGCCAATTTATTTTGCATAACAATAGAGCCTTTCCTTCGATTTAATGCATGTTCAATTGCTATGCCAGGTGTGCGAGGGCAAGTTAAACGGACGATCTTCTCAGGAATATCTTTACGTATCTCAAATTTTTGATCATATAAAGTTTGGTACTTTTTCAAAAGATGACACTCAATATTCATGACACCATTTTGTTGAAAATAATGAATATATCTTAATTGTTTAATCGAGGCACGACTATCACCAATAAAAATATCGTCAATATTAGCTTCTTGTATCAATTCAACTGCAGCAACATACGGTAACTCTCCACGGCTTTTTTCAACTGTTGGTAGACCTTCATATAAAGGGAAACGCTTGATTTCATCCCCTGGTACAAAAGCTTGAGTACGTAAATCTAGATCTTTGAAAAGCCAATTTCTACGTTTAAAATCATCCCACCCCATACCAGTATCCGTATGAGGATAAAAGTTGTAAGTTAAAGCTAATTTATTTAAATCTACATTTGCTTCTTTAGCTGTCTCAATATATTTAGGTGTAACAACACTAGCATTTAATAAAATATTGAAATCTTCTTGTAGCCTTTTTACCAATTTAAAATCATCCAAACCATAATCTAGTCTTAAAGCTTTAAATCCTTTTTCTTTCAATGCTTTAAAATCGTTTTTAGGTATATCTAATCGTTCTAAAGTAACAGGTGACACATCTGGTATTACTTCAAGCTTTAAGTCATTACATAATTTGAAAAATTCAGGTAATTTTTGATCAAGCTTAGAATAATCTTCCTCAGGAATTTGCAAAGAAGTAAAAACATATTTAACACCGGCTTTAGCTGCTTCTTTTAGATACTGTTCATCATAATCACGAAAATAAACGGAAATCCCTAACATCTTTATTTCCTTTCTAATAAAGAAAGGTCATTCTTGACGAATGACCTTCTTTTTTTAATACTATTTAATTAATTTCTATTTCGAACATTATTTACAGCTGATCTATTTGCTTTAACATACGCTGTAATTTTTTTACCAGTTGAACTGGATAGAAACTTCTTGATTGCTTTATTATGCTTACGAGAAACTACAGCATCATAAATTCCACATAAATCTGCTTTATCTGCATTAGTTTGGTCATCTTTATTCTTTTGAATCTCATTATATCTTTGAGTAACTAAACTGATTAATTTAGCATCATTAGCGGATTGTTTATCATCATTAACAGCGGCAAATGCTAAGCTTGCAATATCACCATATTTAGACAATAAATAATGTCCACCTGCAAAATCATTAGCAGTTGCAGTTGTTTCAGGCTTTAAAATAGGTGTATTTCTTTCATTAGTTAACAATATTACCGCAGTATTATCATGTGGATCAACAACAGTCAACGTACCAGTCCAACCAGTATGTCCAACAGTAGACGCATCTGATAATCCTGAGAATGCCCATCCATAAGCATTACTTGCTTGTCGTCTCCAACCTAAACCATAACTAGGATTATTTGATTTAGGCTTAATAAATTCATCAAGTGTATCTTCATCAAATACTTTATGATTACCATATCCACCACGATTTATTACCATTTGGGCAAGAACAGCTAAATCTGAAGCATTTCCAAATAGGCCAGCATGTCCACTTACACCATGCATTGTGTAATATGCCTTCTCATCATGTACTTGTCCTTGTAAAGTATAACGCCGAATATTATTAAAACTAATTTGCCCGTCACGACTATTACCATTTAATTCTGTAGCGGCGATATTATTCTTAGCTATTCCTTTTTCTAATGGTTTATACATCAAATGAGTTAACCCTAACGGTTTATAAATATGGTTTTCTACATATTGGTCTTCTCTTTCACCTGTTATCTTTTCAATAATAAG
The DNA here is from genome assembly GCF_046109915.1 of Lactobacillus helveticus. Lineage (NCBI taxonomy): Bacteria > Bacillati > Bacillota > Bacilli > Lactobacillales > Lactobacillaceae > Lactobacillus > Lactobacillus helveticus. The sequence continues at coordinate 1,629,146 of NZ_CP151471.1, forward strand.
ACCTAAAAGCATGTAATCAACGTCGGAATAAATAGTTTTGGTACCTGGTTTATACTGTAAAGGCGTAGCAATAATCTTTTCTAGAATATTATTCCTATCTTGCGTATAAACTGGGTTGGCATCTTTTTTGGGTTTATTAGGATTATTTGGATCATAATTATTATTATGATATTGAGGGTCTGCTGGGAATCCTGCTTGATGCATTAAAATATCACGAATAGTCAGATCTGTTTTACCTTTAATCTTATCACTCGCTTTATCCTTAAAAGTTGGAAAAATAGTATTAACTTTTGCATCAATATTTAATTTTTTCTCTGATACTAGCTTCTGAATAGCCATATTGGTTGCCCACATCTTTGTGTTTGAAGCTAAGTCATATAAAGTTGTATTAGTTACTTTAGGTGCACTTTTAATTCGCTTACCATCTTGCGTATATGCATTTACTCTACCATAAGCACTGCGCTTGATAATTTGTCCATTATGTATAACAACTATTTGTGCAGATGGATAACCATTTTTAATCTCAGCTTTTATTAACTTATCCATAGCTTTAAAAGTATCGTTATCACGATATTTTTTAGTATTATCAATCAGAACCGGATATGGTAATTTTACATCGATTTTATCACTAGCGGATATTCCTTTTTGAGGTGAAATTTGCAAAGCATTATTACCATTTTTTGTATACTTACTAATATCTAATTTTACCCATTTATTACGACCTACTTTAGTTAATTTAATATTCCGACCGTTAATATAGAGACTAAATTTCTTAGGATTATTACTATGAACCCAAACTGAACCTTGACCTTTAAAGCCATAAAACTTTCTATTAATGTTGTCTAATAAAGACCACGTATCGAATCTAGGATTATCATCCTTTTCATCAATAGGAAAACTTTCATTAATTTGATATTGCCCAGCAGGTTCTTGAGAACGTTTAATAGTAGCTGCAAACACTGGCTGATTTATACTATTAGGAATGCAAACAACAGATGTACTTGCTAACATTAATAAAGATAAAGCTGCAGTACAACTCTTTGTAACTAAATGCTTACGATTCATAGTATTTCCTCTTCTCATACAGTTAAACAAAATTATTATATTTTTATATCAAATTGTTTTAAAACGTCGCTAACATTACCATGATTTTCTGCAAGTAAAGTCTCCGCTTGTTCTTTATTCATTTTTGTTTTAGCCATTACAATAGCCAAACCAACATCTTTATCAGCTTCTTTTAGAACACGTGATGCTTGCTCTTTTGAAATTCCAGTAACGGTACTAATAATTCGTTTAGCTCTTTCTACTAATTTTTCATTAGTTGGAAGAACATCAATCATTACATTTTCATAAACTTTACCTTGACGGATCATAATCCCTGTAGAAATCATATTTAAGATCATTTTTTGCGCTGTGCCGGCTTTCATTCTAGTGGAACCAGTAACTACTTCTGGACCAGTTACAGCTTCAATTGCAATTTCTGCATGTTGACCAATCAAACTATTTTTTACACAAGCAACTGCTACAGTAGCTGCCCCAACCTTTTTAGCATAGTCAAGACCTCCAATTACATAAGGGGTACGACCACTAGCTGCAATTCCTAAAACCATATCTTTTTCAGACAAATTTATTTTCTTTAAATCTGCTTCAGCTAAATCTGGATCATCTTCAGCACCTTCAACTGCTAAATACATAGCACTCTTGCCGCCTGCGATTAAGCCAATAGCTCTTTCCGGTTTGATACCATATGTTGGTACAAGTTCAACCGCATCTAGAACTCCCAATCTACCGCTTGTACCGGCACCAATATAAATTAAACGTCCGCCATCATGATATCGTTTAGCTCCAATATCAATTGCCTGTGCAATTTTTTCATCTTGTGTACCAACCGCTGGGGCAATCTTTTCGTCTTCATTATTAATAGTTTTAACCATCTCTAATGTTGACATGGTATCTATGTGTGTTGTGTTTGCATTTCTCTGCTCAGTAGTTAATTTATCAAGTGACATTTATATCAATTCTTTCTTTTATTATTTAGTAATAACATGGAACACATCTTTGCCGGCTTCTACTTCTCCATCGCTCATTCTTACAACATGATCAACATGATCCATATTAGCAATAATAGTTAACACAACCGGCTCTTTACCAGCCTCTTTGATAGCTTTAATATCCATTGAGCCAATCTGTGTTCCAGCTTTAACTTTGTCACCTGGTTTAACATTGATGATAAAAGGTTTGCCTTTTAATTCCACAGTATCAAGCCCTAAGTGCATTAACACGTCAAGATGCCCTTTATTTGTTTTCAATGTAATAGCATGCTTTGTATCCATTACAGAATCAATAGTTCCATCAACTGGAGCAGCAATTTTTCCATTGCTTGGATCAATTGCGAAACCATCACCTAACATTTTCTTTGAAAATACGTCGTCTTTTACATCTTCAAGTTTTTGAAGTTTACCTGTTATAGGTGCCTCAAAAGCAACTTCTACTTTTTCACTAGGCATATTTAAATTGTCAGCTTTTGTTTCAGCATTTCTTCTTTTTTCTTTAACTGCTTGAGTTGGCTTTTTTACTTCGCCTTCCATAGCAGTCTTAGGGACACCCCAGAAATAAGTAGCAACAAATCCACCAGCGTAGGCACATAATAAACCAATGACATAACCCCACCACATGTTGTTAGCAATCAATGGGATCAAAGCAACACCGGATGGTCCAATCGCAATAGCTCCAACATGACCAAATGAAGCTACTACAGCACCACCGATACCACCACCAATACATGCAGTGATAAATGGACGACCTAAAGGAAGGGTAACACCATAAATTAATGGTTCACCAACACCTAAGATACCTACAGGCAATGCACCTTTAATCAATCTAACTAATTCCTTATTTTTGCGGCACTTTACCCACAAAGCAATGGCAGCACCAACTTGACCTGCACCGGCCATAGCTAAGATAGGAAGTAATGGAGTATATCCTATCTTTTGAATCATTTCCAAGTGAATTGGAGTCAAAATTTGGTGTAATCCTAGCATTACCATTGGTAAGAAGAACAGTCCGAGAAGGAATCCGGCTACAGGTCCGCCAACGTTTAATACCCAATTAATAGCACCAACTAATGAATTTGAAATCCATCCAGCAATAGGCATAACTACGAATACTGTAAATAAGCCCATGATTAATACTGTTAAAAATGGAGTAAAGATGATATCAACCGAGTCTGTAATGTGCTTGTGGAACCATTTTTCTACATATGACAAAATCCACACAGCAAACAAAACTCCAATGATACCACCTTGTCCTGCAGCTAACGGCTTGCCGTCTAAAAAGTTAGGAATTGTAACAGGAGCAACAATTCCTGGTAATAAGACTACACCACCGATGATGCCACCGAGTCCAGGCGTAGCTCCAAATTCTTTAGCTGTATTAATACCTACATAAATATTCAAGTAGCTAAACAAAGCACTTGAAATCATACTCAAGATTGTTACACCTAAAGCCCAACTTGCTGGAAGCATCTTGACAGTAAGCATGTTCTTTAAAATACCAGCAACACCTGAGATCAAACCAGCACCAATAAATGCAGGAATTAATGGAATAAAAATGGCTGAAATATGGCCTAAAGCTTTACGCCACCAGGTTTGCTTCAGCTGAGCTTTATGCTGAGCGTGTACCTCAGCTGCTTTAGCTTGTACTTCAGATTTTTCTGACTGATAATCATTGGTTACATTAGTAGGAAATTCTTCGTCTTCTTTAACTCCCACTTGGCTAACCATATCTTGAGCAACCTTAGCGTTTACCCCAGAACCTAAAACAATTTCCAAGGTATCAGCATCTACTACTCCTAAAACACCATCAATATTCTTCAAACCAGCAATATCTACTTTAGAATTATCACGAATTTTAATTCTAAGTCTGGTCATACAATGGTACATTGATTCAACATTATTAGGTCCGCCAATATTAGCATATATTTCTCGACCTAAAGTAGAATACTTATCTGCCATGATGTTTCCCTCCTAAAAATATATTATTAAGTGAGTTCATGTAAGCCTTTACAAAAATTATAATATCTCTTTTGAATTAATAATTCAATACTGTTCAAAAAATAATTTAAAATTCACATTTTTTAAATTTAAAATTCACATTAATTAAAGAGAGCTTATCAAAATATAAGGTTAATTTACCTAAGTACTTATTTTTTTAGTAATAGCGTTATCTGCTTTATTTTTAGATAACTTTAGCCTTAATAAAAAATGAAGTATAATACGCGTGGTGCTAGTTAAATCGTTCTAGACAATAAGCCAAATTATAAGCTAAAATTGCAATTTCTAACCGGCTTTGAAAGCCTATCAGACTACGTGCTCGATTGTTCTCGGCATTGTAATAGGGCAGAAGCGAAAAGTCGCTTTCAATTGTTCTGCGAATAGCCATCAATTGATGATCATTGTGCTTTTTAGCTCCTGTCATATTTTTACGATATGGTGTCCAAAGTTCATAACCCATTTGTTTTAGCTGTTGATGCAGTTCTTTGCCTAAATAGCCTTCGTCGCCAAGAAGATAGTAATTAGATGGATGGGTATTTTCCATCAGTTCAACTGTCTCCCTGGCATCATGAACTGATGCTTTTGTTACGACATAATCAAGAATGTAACCGTCATCGCTAACAATGGCATGAACTTTGAAACCATAAAAGTAAATTTTCTTGGTGGCCTTATAACCAATGTTGGCATAACCGCCAAAAATTTTAGCACGATAGTTGCGAATTGGGTGGCAAACAGGTACCGGAAAGCTGTCAATGATCAAGAACTGTCCATTCAGGTCAACCTTTTTATTCATTTCTTGCCGTATCTGATAAATCAATTGCAATAGCTGACGTGAACGTCGATTAAAACGTGAGTGTGATAAACAATTGAAACATTCACAGAATCTTCTTTGTGATTCAATTCCTGTCTTAGCTTGCCAGATAAGTAAAGCCAAAATCAGACTGTCCGTAGTTTTAATTTGATCAATATTTCGCCGATGAGTAAACTCAGCCGGTGCATACAAACGATACCAGTGCCGACAAATTATCACTAAATCTTTAAAACTAACTTGTAAATGGTGGCTAAAACGCTTAAGGCAGTTCAATCAGATCAGACTCTTTTCTTTTTGATACTACAACTTGAGTCTAGTCCGATTGGACTTTTTTATTAACTAAAACGATTTAACTAGCACCACGCGTAGTATAATTCATTTTTTTAAATTTTTCTGCTCCAATTGAATCATATTTCATTCCTATTCGATTTTTCACTTCTACCCTTGACTTTTTTGCGTGAAACAGAATTAAAAAAGAGCTTGTGTGCCACAATATCTCGTATTAAACTTATTAATTGTACAATATCTGGTATTTAAGAAAGAATGTGATTCAAGTTATTGTTGTAAGCGGGCCAATTGGAGCCGGGAAATCCAGTTTAACCAGTATTTTAGCAGAACATTTAGGTACGCAAGCATTTTATGAAGGAGTCGACAGCAATCCTGTTTTGCCGCTCTACTATAAAGATATGAAGCGTTACACTTTTTTACTTAACACTTATTTGCTTAACCACCGTTTAGCTCAAATCAATCAAGCTATTCAAGATAAAAATAGTGTATCCGACCGTTCTATCTATGAAGATGCACTTTTCTTCAAGATGAACGCTGATAGCAAGGTTGCAGATCCTACAGAGTTTAAGATCTATGACGACTTGCTTGAAAACATGATGGAAGATACCCCAGGCAACCCTAGCAAGAAGCCTGACTTGCTTATCTACATCCATGTTTCACTTGATACCATGCTTGATCGTATTAAAAAGCGTGGTCGTTCATTTGAACAAATCAGCACAGATCCAGGTTTGAAGGATTACTACGCTAGATTGCTCAGATACTATGAGCCATGGTATGAACAATACGACGCTTCTCCTAAGATGGCTATTAATGGTGACAAACTTGATTTTGTTTCTAGCATGGACGCCCAAAGAGAAGTATTAAAGGAAATTGATGAGAAGCTGCACGAAATCGGCAACTTATAAGACTGAATAAAAAGAAGGAACGTGATGACAGTTATTGTTTTAAGCGGGCCAATTGGAGCCGGAAAATCCAGTTTAACAAGTATTTTATCTAAATATTTAGGCACTAAGCCATTTTATGAAAGTGTTAACGACAATCCAGTTCTGCCACTCTTTTATGCTGATCCTAAGAAATATGCTTTCTTATTGCAGGTATACTTCTTAAATACGCGTTTTCACAGCATCAAGGATGCTCTTACTGAAGATAACAACGTCTTAGATCGTTCTATTTATGAAGATGCGCTCTTTTTCCAAATGAACGCTGACATCGGTCGTGCAACTTCAGAAGAAGTAGATACTTACTATGAATTGTTGCATAACATGATGAACGAGCTTGAAAGAATGCCTAAGAAGAACCCAGACTTGCTTGTTCATATCAATGTTTCATATGACACCATGATTAAGCGAATTAAAAAGCGTGGACGTCCATATGAACAATTAAGTTATAATTCAACTTTAGAAGACTATTACAAGCGTCTGCTTCGTTATTACAAGCCTTGGTATGAGAACTATGATTATTCGCCAAAGATGGAAATTGACGGTGATAAACTCGATTTCATGGCTAATCCAGCCGATAAGCAAATAGTCTTGGATCAAATTACAGATAAATTAAAAGAAATGGGAAAGCTCCCTGAAGATTGGAAAAAGCCAACAGATATCCAAATCGAAGCTTAATTTCTCGGAAAATAATGGCTCTTTGTCAAATCCTGTTGATAGAGAGTAAATGAATAGAATCAAGCGGCCATTAAAAGGCTGTTTGGTTCTTTTTCTTTAAACAAGTTTTCCTCTAAACGAATTCTGGTTAAAAGATTGATAAAGTTAGAATAGCCGAAGGCTGTTCGCTCATTTTGTTTGATTTTGCGATTGAAGCCTTCAAGGCAGCCATTGGAGTAAGTCAAAGCTGCTCCGTTGAGTACCGCTTTTAGATTATGTTTGAAGGTTAGCAGCGTTTTATGCATTAAAGCTCCAATGGAATCTTTGCTGGCAATTAATGATTCAATTTTCTGAGTATCGCCGTCTTCAATCGCCTTAATAAAGCTCTGCATCAGATTATATGAGTTTTCTAATGTAGTGTTGGCACCGATACCCTCCATCACTACTTGCACTTGAGTTAGGCAATCTTTATAATGCCAATTATAGCGAGGATGAATCTTTTCGAGTTCATCATACTTTTTTAAATATAGTTTCCAGGGAGATTTGAGCAGCTGATACTCTCTGGATTTCTTGTCAAAGGTCTTCATGGTTCGAACTCTTAATGAATTGAATGATCGAGTGAGCATCTGAATCATGTGGAAGCGATCAATGACAATCTGTGCATTAGGAAAACAGGCTCTAACGATATCTTGATAGTAAAAATTAAGATCCATCGTGACCGTTTTAACGTTGGCTCTAGCTTGGGGTGAGAAACGACCAAAATATTTAAGCAGGGTCTTCTTATAGCGTGTTCTAAGAATCTGAACGACTTGATGATTGTCACCATTTAAACAGATAAAGTGCAGCTGACGATCAACGCCCTTGAACTCATCAAAAGCTAAATGAGCTGGCAAGTATTCATAGCTGTCAAGAAAATGATGCGAACAGCTGCCTAGAACTCTTTGGACGGTATTGACAGAGACATTGTTTTCTCTAGCAATGCTGGTCATGGAACTGTCTTCAGTCAAAGCAGATAATACCTTCAGTTTGGATGCATTAGAAATAGAGCAGTATTTGTTTACTAATTCTGATTGAGCCATTGACCAGCGATTGCAATCGCGACATTTAACTCGCTGTTTAGCTAGTCTGATAATTACAGGATGACTAGCATTAGCTGTCAAATAGTGAATATTAGTAATCAAATGACCATTATGCAGGAGAGCCAAGGAGCCACAGCAAGGGCAAGCGGGTTGAATTAATTCGGCTTCATAGATTTTATGCTTCTTCATTTGAACCATCTTGTAGAAAAAGCTCTTAAAAATAATATTTTTATCTTTAATATCAAGCGCAAATTTAATACAATTATTTAAAGAGGACATAGTACACACCTTTACTTATAAAATGTTTAGTGGAATAGATTTTTTATTACAGAGGACTATGTCCTCCTTTTTTATTGCAATAAAAAACCTGTTAACAGCTTATCATATTGATAAGCAATCAACAGGAAAAATTATAGAGCCAAAATAATAAACCGCATAGAAATTCTATGCGGTTTTTCTTTATTCAAATTTTGCTAATGCTTCAGCAATGCCATCATGATTATTGTCCAGCGTCACGTGATCTAAGCCGATCTTCTCTTTTAATTCTGCAGGTGCATTGCCCATCAGAACAGGATGCCCTACTTCTTCAAGCATTTCTTCATCATTATAGTTATCACCAAAAGCAATGCAGTCTTTTAATGGCACCTTGTATTCTTCAGCTAAGATTTTTACTGCACTTGCCTTGCTTACGCCTTTTAATACTACTTCTAGTAAAGTCCTAGATGATCTTACAAAGCTAAGATCTGGGAACTTTTCAGTCAATTCTTTTTGCATGCGATCAAGTTCTTCTGACTTACCCATGATTAAGGCCTTATGCACGCCCTGCAATTTTTCAATCTGATCAACAGTCGTCGGAGCAGCTTTAACATCGACAATTTCTTCTTCGTGTTTGACCAGCGGACTTTTTTCTTTAGCACAATACCAAACATACCCACTGTAGATATTCCACACTGATCCATTATTTTGTTCATCCACGTAACGACAAATTGCCGCAGCCTTTTTCGCATCGAAAAAGCGCGTAATTAAAGCTCTACCGGTTTCATCTAAAGCCAAGGCACCGTTATAGGCAATCATTGGGAAAACTGTTAGAATTTGGCCTACTGCAGTAGTAATTCCCTTAGGAAGTCGTGCCGAAGCCGGAATAAAAACGTTCCCCTTAATAATCTGCTGGCGGATTGCATCACGCGTTTTAGGCGTTACCTTCAATTCGTCATTAATCAATGTGCCATCAATATCTGAAAAAATAAGTTTTGAGGACATTTACTCACCTTTATTCTGTTTATTTTTACTATTTCTTATAGTTAAGAATAATGCTTAGAAAATAAGAATGAAAGCCAATACATTGATCAATATTATTAATTTTTAGTAGCAAAAGATAATAAAAAATCTATTATTTTTATTAATAATTCGTGTTTACATTTTTAAAAAGCAATGTTAAAGTATAGAAGTTGTGTTAAAGGAGCAAAAACACGAACATTAATTTTGGAGAGAGAGAATAATGTATTTTATCAAAAACTACTTTCAATTAGATAAATATAAGACCAGCATCAAGGTCGAATTTATTGCTGGTTTAACTACGTTTATCAGTATGTCTTATATTTTATTTGTTAACCCTAGCGTTTTGGGAGCTAGTGGAATGAATACAGGTGCCGTCTTTACCGCAACAGCCTTAGCAGCGGCTCTGGGTACTGCCATCATGGGTATTGTCGCTAACTATCCTATTGGTGAAGCACCCGCTTTAGGTATTAACGCCTTCTTTGCTTACACCGTTTGTATCGGGATGCATGTTAAGTGGCAAACAGCCTTAGCCAGCGTCTTCGTTGCTTCAATTCTTTTTATCTTGATTACTTTGTTTAAATTAAGAGAAAAGATCATTGATTCAATTCCAGCTGACTTAAAATTCGCTATTTCTTCTGGTATTGGTTTGTTCATCGCCTTCTTAGGCTTGCAAAATGGTAAGTTGATCGTTGCTAACAAATCAACCTTGGTTGGTTTAGGATCACTGCACGATCCCCTTGTTTGGATCACTATTTTCGGTTTATTAGTAACGGTTATCTTAATGATTTTGAACGTGCCTGGTGCGATCTTTATCGGCATGGTGCTAGCTGCAGTTTTTGGCATCTGCACTGGTCAAATTGCATTACCACACAAGATTATTTCTACTGCACCAAGCTTAGCTCCAACTTTTGGTCAAGCTGTCTTCCACGTTAAAGATATCAATACTGTTCAAATGTGGATCGTAGTTCTTACTTTCCTATTAGTTACATTCTTTGACACTGCAGGTACATTGATCGGTTTGGCTCAACAAGCTGGTTTCATGGAGAACAACAAGATGCCACGTGTTGGTAAGGCTTTAGCTGCTGACTCTAGTGCCATGGCCGTTGGTTCTATTCTTGGGACTTCACCAGTTGGTGCGTTTGTTGAATCAAGTGCTGGTATTGCCGTTGGTGGTCGTACCGGATTGACCGCTGTCTTCGTAGCAATCTTCTTCTTGATCTCAATGATTTTCAGTCCACTTTTAGGTGTGTTCACTGTTCAAGTTACTGCACCAGCATTGATCATCGTTGGTGTCTTGATGGCCCAAAACACTGCACATATCCATTGGAACAAGTTGGAAATTGCGGTTCCTGCATTCTTGATTATTTTAGGGATGCCATTAACCTACTCCATTTCAGATGGTTTATCATGGGGAATGATCACTTACCCAATCTGCATGATCGCAGCTAAGCGTGGCAAGGAAGTCACACCGATGATGTGGCTACTCTTCGTAATCTTCCTGATCTTCTTATGGGTTTTGAATTTCTAAACGAATGAATAAAAAGAAAGACTAGTAATCTTCGTTAAAAAACGTTGATTTACTAGTCTTTTTTAGTTAATGCTCTAATAGAAAATCAATAATATTTTGATGAATGATGCCGTTACGACTCATATTAAATTTATCCATTGATAGCACGTACTTCGGATAATTATCAGCAATCCCATCATATGCACCAAATTCACGTTCAATAGTTGCTTGACTGCCTAGCATATAAGTTACTTGATAATACCGTTTTTCATTACCTTTCTGTGCAACAAAATCAATTTCTTTCTTATCGTTTAAGCCAACAGAAACTTTATAACCTCTGCGCAATAATTCAACAAAAACAATATTTTCTAAAATTTGATCTATATTTTGCTGATTATTACCTAACATCTTTTGTCGCAAACCATGATCAGTAATGTAGTATTTATCATTGACTCTCGGATTTTGTTTTCCTTGCAAATAAGATCGGGGTACACGAGTGAACAAATAAGCACCACAGGTATAAGAAATATAATCAAGAATTGTATCTATTGAGCTTCCTCTATGCTCATTCTTAAAGAATTTTGCTATTCCTGTTGCTGAAATAGGATGACCAATCTCGCTGCTTAGATAACTAATTATTCTTCGCATCAAATCTACATTTCTAATCTTATAACGGTCAACAATATCTTTTACAACCACTGAACTATATATATCCTGCAAATATGTATCACAGGCCTGACGATCATTGTAAATAAGAGATAGAAATGGCATACCACCTATCTCTACGTATGTTAAGAAATCACGGTCTAAATTTTGACGATCTGAATTAATAGCTTTCAAGAATTCACTAAAAGAAAATGGATATACCTTAATTTCAATATAACGTCCAGCAATTTCTGTTGCCAACTCACCAGATAATAATTGCGAATTTGATCCCGTAATATAGATATCGCAGTCAAAACTAGCACGTAGAGAATTGATTGTCTTTTCCCAGGAAATAACTTTTTGAATTTCATCGAGAAAAATATAAGCTTTACCATCAATCTGCTGGATACGTTTAACTAATTCTTTGTTAAGTGTCTCATAATCTAATAGTGATTCATATTGCAAATCTTCAAAGTTAATATAAATAAAATTAGATTTATTTTTACCGCGCTGTATTAATTCATCTTGAATTTGTTGTAATAAAACAGATTTTCCACTACGGCGAATTCCAGTAATTACCTTAATGATATCTTTATCAATGAATGGATTGATTCGGTTCAAATAAACTGTTCTTTTGATCATCTACTCACCTCATTTATATCGATTATAATCGATATAAATGCAAAAATAATCAATCTTATCGATCATAATCGATAAGAATATAAAAATAGAGTATTTTCGCGACTATAATCGATACAATACTCCATTTCCTAGGAAATACTATCGTGCAATTTCTAAACAATATGATTTTTGGTGGCAGTGTGGACAAGCTAATCTTCTAAATTTTGGTGTATGAACTGAAAAAATGAATATGGTCATTGCCGGAATAAATTTGGTTCCACAATTAGGGCAAATATATTCAACTTGGTCATAGTAATACTTTGTCAAAAAAGCAGTTAAGCCAAAAATAAGTACTAACATAGTCGCTATACTCAACCACATTGCCGGTAAAGCATTGCTTTGCTTAAATTGATATGCACTAAAGATTCCAAGTACTTCGATTAACAAAATGGAAAAACTGAACAACCACATTTTTCTTCTTAAGTTAGTCAATCTAGTTTCTTTTTTCATGATTTTCGCAATGTCTGTTAAACCATCTGCATCTATTTTTCGTGTAGCAATTGTTTTTGCTAAATGACGTAATTGTGTCTGTTTTTGCTTTAAGTCTGCGATCTGCGCATCATTTTCTTCAATTTGTTTTTGAAAGAGCAATAGCAGTGAATCTGATCCTTTTTGATCATTAAGCAATTGCTTGATCTGTTTAATAGAAAAGTTTAATCCTCGTAGGTAATTGATCAGCTCTAGTCTTTGAATCTGCTCTTCACCATAATAACGATAGCCATTTTCACCAATAGATTCTGGCTTTACCAAGTTTTTTTGATCATAAAAACGAATTGTGCGCGTCGTCATGTTTAGCTTTCTTGCTACGTCACCAATAGAATATTTTCGCGACATTGCTGTCACCTCCTAATTTGAATATACGGTTTTACCCTAGGTTAAGGTCAAGTTTTTCTAAAATAAAGCGTATTCATTGACAAAATCGAACAAAATCCATATTTCATATTGTAATTATTAACTATTTAGGTATAATCTTAATTAAATGTTCATATTATATAAATTTTGGAGGTTTAAATGAACGCTATTAGCAAATTTTTTCATCTAAAAGAGAACAATGCTTCTTTTAAGACCGAACTATTAGCTGGTTTGACTACTTTTGTTAGTATGTCATACATCCTTTTCGTTAACCCGAATGTTCTGGGAGCCAGCGGAATGGACAAAGGTGCCTTGTTCACGGTAACGGCTCTCTCCGCAGCATTCACCTGTGTGGTCATGGGACTAGTCGCCAACTATCCAATTGCATCAGCTCCGACTTTAGGATTAAATGCTTTCTTCACCTACACCGTCTGCTTAGGTATGAAGGTGAAATGGCAAACTGCATTAGCTGCCGTTTTAGTGGCATCTATCCTTTTCATTATTCTAACTGTTTTTAAAGTACGTGAAATGATTATCGATGCAATTCCTGCCGATATCAAATATGCCATCTCTGCTGGTATCGGTCTCTTCATCGCGTTCATTGGTTTGCAAGGTGGACACTTAATTCAAAATAGTGATTCTACTTTGGTAACTATTGGTTCCTTAAATAACCCTACAGTTTGGATCACTATCTTCGGATTGATCATTACCATTTTCTTAATGATTGCTCGCGTACCTGGCGCAATTTTTATCGGCATGATCTTAGCCGCAATCTTCGGTGTCGCAATTGGACAAATTCCAATGCCTAAGGGAATCGTTTCATCTATTCCAAGCATCGCACCAACTTTTGCTCAAGCCATCTTTCATATTGGTGAAATCAATACCGTTCAAATGTGGGTAGTGGTCTTCACCTTCCTCTTGGTAACTTTCTTCGACACCACCGGTACGCTGATCGGTTTAGTACAACAAGCTGGTTTAATGAAAAATAATAAAATGCCACGAGCTGGTGAAGCATTAGCTGCCGATTCTTCCGGTATGTTGGTCGGATCTGTCCTTGGTACCTCACCAGTTGGGGCATTCGTTGAATCAAGTGCTGGTATTGCGGTTGGCGGTAAGACCGGTTTAACCGCTGTCTGGGTTGGTATTTTCTTCCTGATTTCTACCATTTTCTCACCTATCTTAAGTGTCTTTACTACCCAAGTCACAGCTCCAGCTTTGATTATCGTCGGAGTCTTAATGGCTGAAAACTTAGCACATGTTCACTGGACCGATCTTGAAATTGCCATTCCATGTTTCTTGATTGCATTGGGGATGCCGTTAACTTATTCAATTTCAGACGGTCTTGGCTGGGGAATCGTTGTTTACCCTATTTCAATGATCGCTGCTAAGAAGTTCAAGAAGATTACACCGATGATGTGGATTCTGTTTGTAGTCTTCGTCATTTACTTCTTCGTTTTAAACTTCAAATGAGACTTCCACTTCATATAAAAATCTCTTCATTAAGGATCAATTTAGACGCAAAACCTAAGTTGATCCTTTTTCATTTCCGGGGAAATAGCCCTGTCTTAATTTGTCTAAGTGTAAAATAGTTTGCGGTAACGTTTAAATATAAATTAAAAGGAGTCAAATCCATTTCAGGACTTGACTCCAAAACAAAAAGACCAGTAGTCTGATGTTAAGCAAAAAAACACATTAGAAGCTGGTCTTTTATGGAATTAAGTGTAACTGAAATCGTCAAAATTATAAAGTCTGAAACTAATATTATTAAGCGTGAAAAAGCTATAGCCTTTTTCTTTCTCAATTTGATCAGAGAATTGATGTCCTTAGCCTTGGAACGAGCAGATCAAGAGCTAAGTGAATCAATGAAGAATCAGGGCTACCAAATTGAAAAGAAGAATCAACGTTCAATCAATATGGCTTTTGGCGAAGCGACTTATGTCAGAAGAAGATACGTTAAAGCTGGGCAAGAAAGCCGCTATCCTTTAGATAAATTCATGGGCTTTGATAAATATAATCATTATAGCGTCTTGGCAGTAAGAAATATCCTGGGAGTAAGCAGCGTCGCTACTTATCGCAATACTGCCTTAGCTGTTAATTGTCTTTCGGGTTTTAATATTAGTCACGCTCAGATTGGCAATTTAGTTAAGACTGCAGGTCAAAAGATCAAAGAACAACAAGAAGCTGATAGTCGTTATGATGCTCAAACTGCAAAGAAGCAAGTGCCAGTTCTTTATCTTGAAGGCGATGGCGTCATGATTAAAGGCACTCAAGGACGATTGGAGTTTCATCGCTATCAAGTTTGTCAAGGATTACGTAATGTGACCTACAAACGTAGAGAGCGGACTAATGCCAAAGAATTTGTGTCATTAAGTCGTCTAGACGCTTTGAATGAAGCTAAGGAATATATAGCTAACACTTATGATTTAGCTAATACCTTGATCATCAGTAATGCCGATGGTGGTGCTGGTTACGCGAAAAAGGACTTTGATGAAATTGTCGGTCGTTGCGCTAAACATGAGCACTTTTTGGATGTCTTCCATTTGAACAAAAAGATTAAAGACCGACTTTGTTTCGCTCCAGAACTGCAAGGCAAATTGATTTATGCCTTAGAGTTCAAATAACCGTTTAAAATGCGTAATTTGAAGGTTACTAAGGCAATTGGCAGCTGTGAAAGCAATCGCCGTAAGTACACTTATCGTGTTAAAGGCCAAGGCAAATACTGGTCTGAAGCTGGTGCAGAAGGCATGCTTCGGATTTTGACCTGTATCAAGAATCGTGACTTAGAGCAATGGCTAAATAGTGATTTTGAAGCAGGCAAATTAATCAGCTTAGATCACAAGAAGCTGCTGGCAGCGATCAGAGACAGCTTGAAGCGTCGCCATGAAATTCATGTTGGCATTCAACACGGAGCACTAACAGCAGAGGTTGTCGGGGGGAAGCTATTTAGCTAAATTAGATCGAATGTTAAACCACATAAAATATTAAGAAATTAAGGTCAGACTAATGGTTTTTGGACTACCGCAAAAATATTGACACTTACTAAACACAAAAAAAGAGTGCGTCACTCAATAATCAATGTTATAATTTCTAATATCAAATGGTATGGATAGGGGTTGGGAGTATGAACGCTGCAAATTCAACGTTTTTAGTGTTATCTAGTATATTGGTATTATTCATGACGCCCGGATTAGCATTTTTCTACGGTGGCTTAGTTTCCGAACGGAATGTCGTTAACACCATGTTATCCGTCTTCATGATTTGTGGCTTAGCAATCTTGTTATGGCTCGCATTCGGTTATTCACTATCTTTTTCCGGTGATTTAGGTGGCTTTGTCGGTAATCTCAAAGCCACTTGGTTACATGGTGTGGACTTGACCGCGCTTACCGCGACAAAGATTCCCAACGGTTTATATCTCATCTTTCAAATGATGTTTGCCATTATCACGCCAGCACTATTTGTTGGCGCAGTGGTCGGCCGTATCCGTTTTAAATTCTTATTAACCTTCATCATCTTCTGGTCACTCCTCATCTACTATCCAATGGTTCATATGGTTTGGGATAACGGTTTATTAGCTAAACTTGGCGTCATCGATTTCGCTGGTGGTACCGTCGTCCACATCAATGCCGGTATCACCGCTTTAGTCTTATCAGCATTCTTAGGTGCCCGCCACAAGTATGGCAAGGATATGACCCAGCACTATAACATCTTATGGGTATTGCTGGGGACCGCTATTTTATGGATCGGCTGGTACGGTTTCAATGCCGGTTCGGCGCTTGCCATGAACGACATCGCCATCCAAACCTTCTTAACCACGACCGTTGCCACCGCCACTTCCATGATGACGTGGATGGTCGTTGATATGCTAACCAAGGGCAAACCAACCCTAGTCGGTGTCTGCACCGGTACCCTTTGTGGTCTCGTTGCGATTACACCTGCTTGTGGCTACGTCACCATTTCTGGTGCCTTTTGGATTGGCCTTATCGCCACATTAACTAGTTATGGCTTCATTACGTTCATCAAACCACGCTTAGGTATCGATGATGCACTCGATGCCTTTGGATGCCACGGTGTTTCCGGCATGGTCGGCAGTATCATGACTGGGCTATTCGCTAGCAAAGCCGTTAATAACTCAATTTCTCTAAACGGTCTTTTCTATGGTGGCGGCTTTAAATTATTCGGATTACAGCTATTAGCAACGATCTTTACCATTGGCTTTACTACCATCGTTTGCATCGTCATTATCGTACTATTGAAACGAGTCATCAGAATGCGCGTTGACGAACAAGAGGAAGAACTCGGACTCGATCAAGGCGAACACGGCGAAGTCGCTGACTACACCGTTCAAATGAGTCACGACTTGACGAACATCCAACATCATAGCGATGAATTTCGTGGTCAGTTAGCGCAACTGCTAGATAAGCAACAACGATTCCGATAATCGGAATCATGAGCGTAATATGCACAGGTTTCAGTACGTTCGAGAAAGCATTCGCATGGCATTTCTATCAATGCTCAGTATCACAAGCGGGCATGAATCAGATGGGAAAAGACTGAGCATTAGCCTAACTAGGGAATTAAACGACGAGTTTGGCGTCATAACGGCGCTAATCCGAGTTTTTTCCAGTGAGCTTATCCCCTGGATCTTTAAAACAAGCCTGATTTAACCATACCCCATTTCAGCAACATCAAGGATGCAAGAATATAAAAACGTGTCGCAAGAAATCATCTCAGATTTCTCTGTACTAGTCCCTGTCAAGTTGACGGATAAAATAATATAATTTTCAGATACTTCTTAAGCGGCTTCACCGCGGTATTCAACCGCGGTGGAGCCGTTTCTTTGTATAGTTCGATCGACGTAATTGAAGTAGTAAATACCAGCTTCAATTAAATCGATTAATTCTTGTTTAGTTTTGGGCAGATGAAATTGTCGGTCGTTGCGCTAAACATGAGCACTTTTTGGATGTCTTCCATTTGAACAAAAAGATTAAAGACCGACTTTGTTTCGCTCCAGAACTGCAAGGCAAATTGATTTATGCCTTAGAGTTCAAATAACCGTTTAAAATGCGTAATTTGAAGGTTACTAAGGCAATTGGCAGCTGTGAAAGCAATCGCCGTAAGTACACTTATCGTGTTAAAGGCCAAGGCAAATACTGGTCTGAAGCTGGTGCAGAAGGCATGCTTCGGATTTTGACCTGTATCAAGAATCGTGACTTAGAGCAATGGCTAAATAGTGATTTTGAAGCAGGCAAATTAATCAGCTTAGATCACAAGAAGCTGCTGGCAGCGATCAGAGACAGCTTGAAGCGTCGCCATGAAATTCATGTTGGCATTCAACACGGAGCACTAACAGCAGAGGTTGTCGGGGGGAAGCTATTTAGCTAAATTAGATCGAATGTTAAACCACATAAAATATTAAGAAATTAAGGTCAGACTAATGGTTTTTGGACTACCGCAAAAATATTGACACTTACTTAATTTGTTACCACATTGCATAAAAAATAAAACTCTGCTAGAATACGACTAACGTGATATCTATATATCGTCGAAATAAGGTCGACAGTTTCTACCCTGAACCAGAAATTCAGGACTATAGGTAATTGAGGTCATAATTTGTAAGGCAGCTTTTACCATACTATACTGATGGTAGAAGTTGTCTTTTTGTTTTCTATTGTTTTTTACGGAGGAGTCAACGACATTGTTAAATAAAGTCTTTCATTTACAAGATGCTCATACTACCGTCAAACGTGAGTTAATCGCAGCGTTAACCACTTTTGTCAGCCTCTCCTACATCTTGTTTGTTAACCCTAATATCTTAAATGCAGCAGGTATTCCTAAGGGTGCAGCCTTTACTGTTACTGCAGTTGCAACCGCAGTAGGTTGTTTCTTGATGGGGTTAATTGCCAACTATCCTATTGCCTTAGCACCAACTTTGGGTAGTGGTGCCTTCTTCGCCTACAACGTTTGTGTAGGAATGAAGATTTCTTGGGAAACTGCCTTGGCTGCCGTTCTTGTGGCTTCTGTTTTATTTATTTTGATTACGATTTTTAAATTACGTGAAATCGTAGTTGATGCCATTCCCCAAGACATGAAATACGCAATTTCTGCTGGTATCGGCTTGTTCATCGCCTTTATCGGTTTGAAAAATGGTCAAATTATCGTTAACAGCGATTCAACTTTAGTTGCCTTAGGTAAATTCAGTAACCCTGCTGTTTGGATCACTTTATTTGGATTAATCTTAACTGTAGTTTTGATGGCAATGAATTTTCCTGGTTCAATCTTTATCGGAATGATCGTAACCGCCTTTTTTGGTATGATTATTGGTCAAATCCCATTGCCTCACGGCATTATTTCAGGTGCTCCAAGTATGGCACCAACTTTTGGTCAAGCAGTTTTTCACATTAAAGACATCAATACGGCTCAACTTTGGATGGTCGTTTTGACCTTCTTATTGGTAACTTTCTTTGATACTGCTGGTACTTTAATCGGAATGACCGAACAAGCTGGCATGGTTGATAAAAACGGTAAGATTCCCCGCATTGGTCGTGCGTTCTTAGCTGATTCAACTGCCATGGTTGAAGGCGCTGTCTTTGGTACTGCACCACTTGGTACTTCTGTAGAATCAAGTGCCGGTATCGCAATGGGTGGGCGTACTGGTTTGACTGCTATTTTCGTTGGTATCTTCTTCTTGATCAGTATGATTTTCAGTCCACTTCTTCAAGTTATTCCAACTACAGTTACAGCTCCTGCCTTAATTATTGTTGGTGTGTTAATGGCAAGTAATTTAAAGAAGATTGACTGGGATAAATTTGAAATTGCCGTTCCTGCATTTTTGACAGTTGTAGGGATGCCACTTACTTACAGCATTTCAGATGGTTTAGCATTAGGTTTGATTGCTTACCCTATCACTATGATTGCTTCTAAGCGTTACAAGGAAGTTACACCAATGATGTATATCCTATTTGTGGTATTTATCATATTCTTCTTAGTAACTAATTTATAGAAAAAGAAAAGGGCGGTTAACTATTATTGGTTAACCGCCTTTTTTTGGTATGATAGCCTTATTAAGTTTCACATGGAACAGACTTATGGGAGTGACTAACATGAAATTAAGCAAAAATGCACTTTGGATTATCGGTACTTTAATCACCTCGGCAATCGCAGGAATCTTCTTTTATTTGAATATTCATAATAGTTCTGCACCCACCTTCGCAGTAATTCTAGCTGGAGTGGCATTGTATTTTCTTTTTGAAACCGGACAATTGTATAAGAAGATCTGGATTAAGATTTTAGTATATTTAATCGATGCCGTTTGGATCGCGTTTGTATTATTAATAATCAGCTTATTTATTCATTAATTTAGAAAGATTTTGACAATCTTTCTTTTTTTATTGCATTTAAGTTTACAAATGTAAATTTTTAGTTTATATTTACAGATGTAAACTAAAGGAGGAGAAAATGGTTAAGCTTCAAGAAAATAAAAGCACGATTTCCGACAGCGAATGGGAAGTCATGCGAATTATTTGGACACTTGAACCTGTTAGTTCTACCAAAATAATTCAAGAATTGCAGTCAAAAAAGGACTGGTCCGAGTCTACAATAAAAACTCTGCTGCGCCGCCTGGTTAAAAAAGATCTGCTTCATACAACTAAAGAAGGCAGACATTTTATCTATTCAGCTAACGTCAATCAAACTCAAGTAATGACCGAGGCAGCAGAAAAATTGTTAAATCGCATGTGCGATATGCACAAAGGTGAAGTTTTATTGCAGTTGATTGCTAACTCACCTATTTCAAAAAGCGATTTATCTAAAATAAAAGGATTTATTGATACCAAAGAAAAAGACGCACCGGACATGGTGCCATGCAATTGCCTGCCAGGCAATGAAAAGATGTGTTAGGAGGAGTTAAAAATGACTATAGCTCAAATTATCACGCTAATTGTAGCGGCGATTTTAATCGGCTTTATCCTCTGGTGGTTCTTCGGCAAACACCAAGAAGCCGTTGGTACTGCCAGTGTTGATCAAGGCGTTCAAGAAGCAAATATCGTTGTTAAAGGTGGGTATTCTCCTTCTACCGTTGTCTTAAAGCAAGGTGTACCTGCCAAAGTTAACTTCGATATGAGGGACTCAACTGCATGTTTATCTCATGTAGTCTTTGAGCAACTTGGAGTAAATAAGGATTTAACTAAACAAAAAATTACTACTATTGATATTCCGACTGATAAAAAAGGCACTTACAATTTTGCCTGCGGGATGGATATGTTTCATGGAAAGGTTGTTGTTAAATAATGAGTATTTTTTCAAAGAATCAAACTAAAAAAGTTATTGTTAATGCTAAGAATCATGGTTACAAGCCAGAAGTTGTTACCTTCAAGCAAGGCAAGCCAGCTCAATTAAAATTTATTCCATCAGACAACATGGGCTGTATGAATGAAGTCCTTTCAAAAGACTTAAACTTCGACACTAAACTCGATGGTCAAAAAGAAGTAACCATCGATATTCCAACTGACAAACCAGGTACTTATAACTACGCATGTGGCATGGACATGTTTCATGGAAAAGTGGTAGTCAAATAATGAAACTTTCTAATATTAAGCGCTTCTGGATATCCTTTATTCTCTCCATTCCAATGCTTATTCAAATGTTTGCCATGCCGTTTCATTGGATGATGCCAGGATATAATTGGATTGCTTTCATCACGACTACCATTATTATGGCAATTTCAGCTGCGCCATACTGGTCTAGTGCTTGGGCTGCTTTTAAGCATCATCAGGCAAACATGAACACTCTGGTTGCAGTCGGTACTTCTGTTGCCTATTTCTACAGCATCTTTGCCATGTTTACTGGCCGTGAAGTTTACTTCGAAAGTGCTGCATTTGTAACGGTCTTTGTTTTGCTTGGAGATGCAATGGAAGAAAAGATGCATAACAATGCATCCAACGCTTTAGCTAAATTAATCGATCTACAAGCAAAAGATGCCGAAGTCGAGCGTAACGGTGAGTTCGTTAAGGTTCCACTTGATCAAGTTAAGCCAGGCGACATCATTCGCGTTAAGCCAGGTGAAAAAGTTCCGGTAGACGGTCTTATTGTCGATGGCTCAACTACTATTGACGAATCAATGGTTACTGGTGAAAGCATGCCCGTCACTAAGAAAAAAGGTGACGAAGTTGTTGGCTCAACCATCAACACTAATGGTACTTTCACTTTTAAAGCAACTAAAGTTGGCAGCGACACGATGCTTGCTCAAATTGTGGACTTGGTTAAAAAGGCTCAAACTAGCCATGCACCTATCCAGAATTTAACTGATAAGATTTCAAATATCTTTGTACCAGCTGTTTTAATCATCGCGATTATTACTTTCGTGATCTGGTACGTCTTCCTCGGTGCAACTGTTGTGAATGCCATGCTATTTGCCGTTTCTGTAGTAGTGATTGCTTGTCCATGTGCATTGGGTCTTGCTACTCCAACTGCTTTAATGGTTGGTACCGCACGTAGCGCTAAGATGGGCGTTTTAATCAAGAACGGTGAAGTCCTTGAAGAAGTTAGCGACATTGACACCGTTGTTTTCGATAAGACTGGTACGATCACTGTTGGTAAACCTCAAGTTACCGATATTGTTGGTGATGAAAAACAAGTTTTAACTATTGCAGCTAGTCTTGAAGAAAACTCCGAACACCCACTTGCAACGGCTGTCGTTAACAAAGCCAAAGCAGATAAAATCGCCTTAGCAAGTGTAAAGAACTTTGCGGCAATTGAAGGTAAAGGCGTTAAAGCAAATTACGACAATCAAGAGGCCTTTGTTGGTAGTGATAAATTGCTTGAAGATATTGCTATTTCCCAGGAAATGAAAGAAAAAGCTATTCAACTGCAAAAGGAAGCTAAAACCGTAGTTTATGTTGGTTTAGGACAAATCATTATTGGTCTGATTGCCATTCAAGATGTGCCAAAACCAAGTTCAAAGAAAGCAATCGCCGAACTGAAGAAGCGCGGCTTGAAGACAGTTATGCTTACAGGTGATAATCAAAATGTTGCCGAAGCAATTGCCCAAGAAGTTGGGATCGATCAAATAATCGCCGGCGTTTTGCCAACTGAAAAAGCCAATGAAATCAAAAAATTGCAAGATGCAGGCAATAAGGTGGCCTTCGTTGGTGATGGTATTAACGACGCTCCCGCCCTTTCCACTGCCGATGTTGGTATTGCAATGGGCTCAGGTACAGATATTGCCATCGAATCAGGTGGTATTATCCTTGTACAAAACGATTTAATGGGTGTTGTACGAGCTTTAGAGATTTCTGAGAAGACTTTCAATAGAATTAAATTAAACCTCTTCTGGGCCCTTATTTACAACACTATCGGCATTCCTATTGCCGCTGGCTTGTTTATGGGCTTGGGTTTAACTCTTAGTCCAGAATTAGCAGGTCTAGCAATGGCCTTTAGTTCTGTCTCAGTTGTAACTAGTTCAATGCTGCTAAATAAAACAAAAATCGCAGGTGCTTAAGAAATAAAAACCAGATGTTAAATCTGGTTTTTATTTTGCCTTTTTGCAGATTTTTTAATCTTTTGTTAACATTATATTATTGTATTAATTAAGGAGTTGATGGATAAGCAAGCTCTGCTTGCTCTTATGGAAAATAATACCCAAACTACACGTGAAAAAATTATCAAAACTAAAAAGAATTATAAACGCGCTCCACTGATGCCGATTCACCTAAGGGTGATGATTGCCGTGGTGCTAGGTCAAATAGCCTGTGGTTATGCATTAGGTATCAGTGGTACTGCACTTTCAAACGTAGCTAAATATATCAATATCAGCGATTTATGGACCGGGTTAATCGGTGCTGGTTCATTGATTGGGTTAGCCGGTAGTCTTTTAATCGGGCGACTCTCTGATAAAATTGGTCGACGCAAGCTATTAATGATCAATATGTATATTTTTGCAGGTTTAACCCTGCTTCACTTGTTAACGGCCAATTTACTCTTAACCTTTATCATTAGAATCGGAATCGGTTTAATGATCGCTGTTGACTATACCGTAGGGAATGCTCTACTAACAGAATGGCTTCCTAAAGGCGAAGACAGTAAACGACAAAGTCATTTATTGATCTATTGGACAATTGGTTTTATTTTGTCATACATAGCTGGTACTCTCATTACTGGCTTTGGTGCATATACTTGGCAAGTAATTTTAGCTACTGGTGCTGTTCCAGCAATTATTACTGCATTATTCAGAAGCTTCTTCCCATTATCTGCTTCTCCTACTTGGCTTGCAAGTAAAGGCAAAGTTAAAAAAGCTAATAAAATCATCAGTAAGCAAATGGCGTTTGCCTAAGCGCTTCATGAAGAAGAAAAAGAAGACACCTAAGAATATTTCCTGGGCAATACTATTCTAAAAGAAATATTTACGCCGTACTTTAGTAGGTGGTATCTTCTATGCGTGCCAAGCATTCTCATTCTTTGGTATTAGTATTTTCTTACCAATCTTGCTTAGCAGAATGAATATTACCGACAGCAATATTTCAGGAATTATCTATAACGGTGGTATGTTTGTCGGCGTTTTATTCGGTATCTTTATTTTTAATAGAATTAGCCGTCGCGCTTTTTTAGTTGGAAACTTCTTAACTTCAGCTGTTTTAATCGGTATCCTTGCTCTGGTTCCTGGTTTAGATTCAATGGTTAAGTTAACTATCTTCACCATTTTTGCAATCATCCTTTCATCAGGACTCGTGCTTGATTACCCATATCCTACTGAGTTATTCGATATTAAAGTACGGGGTACAGGAGTCGGCACTTGTATCACGATTAGCCGTTTTGGTGCAGCCGCTGGTACTTTCTTATTACCTGTTCTAACTAATATCGGTGGTGCAAAACTTGCTATGTTGGTTTGTGCAATCGTATTGCTCTTTGCATTTATCGTTTGCCTTATCTGGGCACCAGAAACATCACCTAAGTTCATGAAAAAAGAACAAAAAACTGAATAATTATAAATCAAAAAACGAGATTGCGAACGCAATCTCGTTTTTAGTTATTTCTTATCTTTCTTCTTTTTATCTTTAGAATCTTTGTTAAGTAATTCTTCTGGATCCTTGTGTTTTGGCGTTTTCTTTGGATCTGGAACAGTCGCAAAACGATCAAGCATCTTTTGTAAATTATTAGGGTTGTCAAAAGTTAATCCCATAACTCATCTTCCTTTCGTTTTCCCCATTATATAAAAATTACGGAGTTACTAGCAACTTATTTAACTATTTATGATCTATGAAACGTTGCATTTTTATCATCTCTGAGCCAGCTAAATCAACACTAATTAGATCATCATAATTATGATCACTGATCTCACCTAAATCATATTCAGTCAAAATCTTCAAATCAAATCCCTCATCACCGCGGTCAGCAATTAAGCCCAAGCGGTCTGGGTAATGGTAAACAGAATCACTAATTTTTATCACATGATCATCTGGCCAAGTTTCAATTACTTCAGTAATCGATTTAATTGGACCATTAAGATTGAGTGAACGTTCTAAGTTATCAGGATCAAAACTATGATTTTTTTGTTGCCAGTCAACTAAATAATTAAAGTAATTTAGCCTTTCAGATTCTTCCGTGACATGAGCAACATGTCGACGCGCAATCACAGCAATAGATTCAACTTGGCCTAGCTCGTTTAAACTTTCAAGCAAGATATTATCTTCATCATACTTAAGCACCTTACCAATCACAAAATTGCCAAATTGATCATCAAAAGTATAATCAAAATAAATTTCTACAAGCTTCAGCTCATTAAAATCATAATTTTGTTTTTGCTTTAAGTAGTGCAAAAACAAGTTATTATCGATGCTATTCACATCGACACAAACAATATCTTTAAGAGGAATAACTGTAGCAAAATGCTCTATAGAAGTTCCATTTTTCTCTAAAATATGAACCTCTTTTTTATCAAGTTGAGTAATCAAACCAGTGTAAGTTACGCCCGTATCAACCTCAAAGGTCGCAAAAGGCTGCACATCGACAACATTGATCAACAAGTCATAAATATCAGTAAAATCCCAATTCTTTACTGAACTATTTAAGTGTTTCATATCAAAAGGATCTTTAATTTCAGTGGTTGCATAATAATGCAGTACGGGTGTATAGTCTTCTATTTTAGCTATTTGATCCTCTTTTATAAAAACAATTCCGCCCTGATTGCCAGTTTGATCAACTGATTCTAAAACAATCCAGCCGTGTTCACGGGCTACAATTTGACCAATATAGTAAGAATTAGCATCAATAAAAGTAATGCTCTCGTCCCCGCCTAAATTATATTTTTCTTGATCGGCATTCAATGTAACCTGCACTAATTTATTCACATCTATCCCTCTTTTCTGTATAAGTTCAAGTATCCACTAAGAACCATTTTTCTGCAAGAAAAAAGCGGCATCTATTGATGTCACTTAATTTCATTAACCATCAAGCTCAACGCCCTGCAGTTGTTTCATCTTACTATAAACTGCACCACGTTGACTTGAATCAAATTCCAGAATCAACATATCACCACCGCGGATAACGGTCTGACCATTAGGAATAATTTCATCCCCATCCCGGCGGATAGTACTTACACGCGTATCTTCAGGCCATTTGATTTCCGATACTTTTTTATCAACTAATCTAGAGCTCTCATAGACTGGCAGAACCATTTGATCAGCTTGACCAGTATAGTTAACCTTACGATCGCTATGCTTGTCCATAGCGGCTGCTAAAAGGCCGTAGATAGGCTTGCCGCCAAGAAGTTCATCAACTAATAAGGCAATAAATGCAACAACAGCAAGAGGCATTAAGTGCAACAATGAGCCAACCATTTCAGTGATCAAAATAATTGCAGTAAATGGTGCGCGGATAATTGCGGCAAAATACCCTGCCATCGAGAAGATTACTAAATTAACTACTAAACGTTGAGGCAATAACCCAAGCTGAACCATGAACAAGCCATAAGTTGCACCAATTAAGGCACCCATAGTCAAAATTGGCAAAAAGATACCACTTGGTAAACCAGAGTCATAAGCTACGATTGAAAAGACAATTCTCATAACGTAGAAAAAGGCTAACATTCCAACTAAGCCCCATCCACTTTTGGTAATTATATGTGGCATTGCCAAAATCAAGCGATTACCTGGACCTGTAATCAATGGCCAAAAGTAAGCTATTGGAATTAAGATTGCTAAAGGTATTAAACCATGTAGCCAGCGTGGTAAAAACGTGATTTTTGCATAAACTTTTTTCAAACTAAATAATCCGACTTTGTATAAATGACCTAGAACACCTAATAAGATCCCTAAAATAATCAAATGCCAATAGAGCACAATTGGGAATGAATAATTATATAAGATTCCAAGTGCTGGCCGAATACCGAATATATTAGACACTACAAAGTTTGATGCGATTGCTCCAGCTAAAGCATTCATCCAAACAAGTGGAGAAAAATTATGGAAAACTTCTTCTAGTACAAATAGGGCTCCACTAAGAGGTGCCCCAAATGCTGCAGACAAACCACTAGCAGCACCGGTTGCTAATAAAATTCGTGAATTAAGCTTATTCTGCTTGAAACCTTGGCCAACACCTTGGCCAATAGTTGAACCCAGTTGTAATGAAGGGCCTTCTGGTCCTAAGAACAGACCTGTACCAATTACCAGAATACCCCCTATTAACTTACGCCATAAGATTGGGAACCACTGCAGAGATAACTTCCCTTGAAGCTGCAATTTTACTTCAGGAATACCAGATCCTCCCACATGCGGATACTGTTTTACAAAATAGCCTGCAATTACGGCTACTGCGATAAAGCCTATAATAATCACAATGAACCATAGTGGATTACTATGAGCTAGTTGAAACAAATGCAGCCAAAAGCCTGACGTTTTTTCAATTCCAAACCTAAATAGTCCAACTACTATACCAGTAAAAATACCAACTACTAATGCTTGTAAAAGTAGTTTTATATTGGTTTTATTTCCCTCGTCTTTCATATAATCCTCTCTTTAATTGAACAATTTCGACAAACTCTATTGTACAATAAAAACCAGCTAAGATTTAGCTGGTTTTTGGTTTCATGTGAAACAGATTAATTATTTTTCTTCATACCATTCAGTGTGGAATGTGCCTTCACGGTCATTTCTTTGGTAAGTATGTGCACCAAAGTAGTCACGTTGACCTTGAATAAGGTTTGCTGGTAAATCTGGGTTAAAGATTGATTCCAAGTAGTTAAGAGCTGCGCTCAAAGTTGGAGTCGGAACGCCAGCCTTAGTAGCAAATTCAACTGACTTTCTTAATGCTGGAAGGTTTTCTTCCATAAGCTTTCTGAAGTAGTCATCTTGGAACAAGTTCATCAGCTTGTTGCCCTTTGAATATGCATTTTCGATATCCTTAAGCATTGCGGAACGAATGATGCAGCCTGCTTCCCAGTCTTGGGCGATGGACTTGTAACGCAAATCCCAATTGTAAGCTTCTGCAGCCATAGTTAATTGTTGGAAGCCTTGTGCGTATGCGACAGCTTGAGCCAATTGCAAAGTCTTTTCAAATTCATCAACTAAATCATCAGGAATTTCACCCTTGTATTCAAACTTAGTAGGCTTAATACCACTCTTAACTGCCAAATGAGCTTGCTTACTCATGAAACGAGCCATAACGGCTTCAGCTACAACAGTTACTGGAGCACCAAGCGCAACACCATCTTCAAGCATCCAGTTACCGGTACCCTTGTATGAAGCAACGTTCAAGATATGATCGATAACGTGATCTGGAGTTAAATCATCTTTTTGAGCTAATACTTTAGAAGTAATTTCACTAAGGTATGCTTCAACCTTACCGTGGTTCCATTTGTCAAAAATTGCGGACATTTCATCGTCACTCTTATGAGCAACGTCACGAAGCAAGTTGTAAACTTCTGAGAATTCTTGCATGATACCATATTCGATACCATTGTGAACCATCTTTACATAGTGACCAGCACCTTCTGGACCCATGTAACTTACACATGGTTTACCTTCCTTGTTCTTAGCTGCAATAGCTTCAAGAATTGGAGCAACCTTTTCATAAGCTGCTTCATCACCACCAGGCATAAGAGCAGGACCATTGAGGGCACCTTCTTCACCACCGGAAACACCCATACCAATAAAGTGAATGCCATGCTTTTCCATTTCGTGGTAACGACGGTTAGTATCGTGGTAATTTGAGTTACCACCATCGATTAAAATATCGCCCTTGTTCAATAATGGAAGCAATTTTTGCAAAGTTTGATCAACTGGATCACCAGCCATAATTTGAATCAAAATCTTGCGTGGCTTTTCAAGTGAATTTACAAATTCTTCCCATGTGTAACATGGCTTCAACTTATCGTCTTCATATTTTGCAAAAGCATCAACTTCTGGTTTATCAATTGAAAAACCAGAAACTGAGAAGCCGTGATTTCTAACGTTTAAAGCGAGGTTTTTACCCATAACGGACAAACCGAT
Organism: Lactobacillus helveticus; assembly: GCF_046109915.1. Lineage (NCBI taxonomy): Bacteria > Bacillati > Bacillota > Bacilli > Lactobacillales > Lactobacillaceae > Lactobacillus > Lactobacillus helveticus. Next base: position 1,658,412 of record NZ_CP151471.1, read on the forward strand.
AACGCCGAATTGTTGCATATCTTTAAATATCCTCCATTTAATTACAATTTATCAAACTTTATTATACGTTTTAGACGAAGAAAAGCGAAACTAAAATATTATATTTCCTAGGAAATATCTCCATACAAAAAGCGAGATAAATATCTCGCTTTTTGGTCAATTGAATTAAAACATCTTTCAAAATTAGTGTTGTGATGCACCAGAAACTGTATCAGGAGCTTCTTCCGGTTCTGATTCTTCATGTTGAGATGCACCTGTTGCAGCATCAGCTTCCAAGCCATACTTTTCTGCAAAGTAACTAAATGGCTTCAAATCTTCTGCTTCGTATTTCTTAACGAATGCAGGATCATTAAGTGAATTCAATTCAGTTGAGTAAGGCATGTTGTGAGTGTACTTGATGTCAATCAACATTGGACCATCCATCTTCTTGAATTCATCAACAGCTTCTTCGAATTCTTTCTTGGTGCGAACAACTACACCTTTCATATTCATACCTTCGGCTACCTTTGCCCAATCGTTGTCAGGGAGCTTTACACCTGACAATGGTTGGTTAGATTCATCAACTTGTTCAGCTTCAATGAAACCTAAAGTTTCATTGGTGAAGACAACATTCAAAACATGCATGTTGTAGCGTGACATAGTCAATAATTCTTGGTTCATCATGGCAATACCACCATCACCAGCTAAGTTCCAAACTTCACGGTCTGGGTAAACTGTTGCTGCCATAAGTGCAGCTGGAGCACCATAGCCCATAGTTGCGTGAAGACCTGAGGTAGTCCACTTTTGATCATCATGTAATTTCAAAAGACGACATGAGTCAACGTTTACGTTACCAACGTCAATGGCAAAGACAGCATCGTCATCAGCATTCTTGTTAATTACGTCCCAAATTGGTTCTGGACGAACTGGCATTTGATCTGAATTATTGAAGCTGTCTTCCCATGCATCCCAGTTCTCACGGTCAACAATAGCAGCCTTATAAAGTGGTGATTCAGTTCTTTCTTCACCAGCATCAATAATAGCGCGAAGAGACTTCTTAGCGTCAGCTAACATTGAAACAGTAGTTGCGTGACGCTTACCAAACTTAGATGCATCAACATCAATTTGGATAACCTTTGCATCCTTAGGGAACCATAATAATGAGAATGGTGAGTTGTTACCAACCCAAACAACTAAGTCAGTATACTTTTGAACTTCATTAGGTGCTTTAGGCCCAATTCTACCAATAGTACCTAAGTATGCTGGGAATTCGTCTTCTACAACACCTTTACCTAAGTATGAAGACATAATAGGTGTCTTGAACTTTTCAGCGAATTCCTTAACTTCTTCACCAGCATCCTTTGCACCAGCACCAATATACATAACTGGATTCTTGGCTTCCTTCAAAAGCTTAACAGCTTCATCAACTGAAGTCTTAGTTGGAGCTGGGTAATTTGCCTTAGGATGAGCATCCTTGTTCACGCGGAAGTTATCTTCGATCTTTTGCCAGCCGTAATCCTTAGGAATAATCAAAACAGCTGGACCTTTTCTTTCATAAGCTTGACGAATTGCTTCATCAGTTAATACTGGAATTAATTCTGGAGTTTTAGCTGAAGCACACCATACACTAGCATCTAAGAACCATTTATCTTCATCAAAGGCTTGGAAGAAATCAATATCTTGTTTGCTAGTTGGTACGTTGGCAACGATTGCTACCATTGGTGACTTGTCATATTTAGCATCGTATAAGCCATTAAATAAGTGTGCAGCACCTGGACCGGCAGAACCAAAACATACGCCTAACTTACCAGTTACTTTGTATTCTGATGAAGCAGCGAGTGCGCCAGCTTCTTCGTGACGTACTTCGATAAATTTCATCTTATCTCTGAAGTCATAGATGGCATTCATACTTGAGTCGAATGAACCACCAGGGAAACCATAGATGTGATCAATTCCCCAATCATAAATAACTTTAAGCATTGCATCAGAACCATTAATTTTTGTCATTATAAAGTTCATCTCCTTAATCTTTTGTTTTTTTCATAATGTATTAAAACACATTTATTCATATTTTCAAAGCGTTACAAATGCTGTTATTATGCAGATGAAAGTGCTTTTTAAAAATAATCATTTCACAAAGATAGATAAATTTCTACTTATATGTCACTCATCGGTAGCGCTTTCCATTGTGATTTCATGAACATTATTATACTAAAAAGGATTTATTTCATATACATTTATTTTTACTTATAGTAAAAAATTAATAAATTTTTTTATTACCCGGGATATTTTGACTAATGATTATTTAATTCCAAGCAAAAAAGGCATAATTGAGTAAATCAATTATGCCTTTTTTCATATTATTTATTTTTTAACCTTAGAATAGCGTCCGTTTTGAATATATACACTTAAAATTGCCAAGTCAGCGGGGTTTACTCCTGAGATTCTTTCAGCCTGAGCTAATGTTTCAGGACGAATCTTTTCAAACTTCTGTCTTGCTTCAGTTGCTAAGCCTTCGATCATCTCATAATCAATATCTGCAGGAATCTTCTTAGCTTCTTGTCTCTTCAGACGAGCAATTCTGGTTTCTTCTTTCTTGATGTAGCCAGCATACTTAATGCCAATTTCAACTTGTTCCTTGACGTAACGATCACCAGGAATCTTTTCACCAGTGAGACGTTCAATATCTGCAATTTTCACGTTAGGACGACGTAAAAATACATCTGCCTTAACTCCAGCCTTCATTGGTTTTTGACCAATGCTCTTCAAAAATTCTTGCACATCATCACTTAAATGAACTGTGATTTCATGTAATCTTTCTTTTGCATCCCTAATAGCTTGCTTCTTTTCTTCGAACTTTTCGTAACGTTCATCAGAAATCAAGCCAAGTTCATGGCCATATTCAGTCAAACGCAAATCAGCATTGTCATGACGCAAGATCAAACGGTATTCTGCACGACTAGTAAGCAAACGATATGGCTCATTGGTACCCTTAGTTACTAAGTCGTCGATCAAAACACCGATGTAGGCGTCGTTTCTGCCCAAAGTAAAGCCAGGCTTATCTTGTGCACTGAGAGCTGCGTTAATGCCGGCGATAAGGCCTTGTCCAGCAGCTTCTTCGTAACCTGAGGTACCGTTCATTTGACCTGCAGTAAACAAGTGCTTGATGTTCTTTGTTTCAAGGGTATGTTTCAATTGCCATGGCTCAACTACATCATATTCAATTGCGTAACCTGGGCGCATCATTTCAGCGTGTTCAAGTCCGGCAACTGAGTGAACCATCTTTAATTGGATTTCTTCTGGCATTGAAGTTGAAAAGTCTCCCACATAAACTTCCTTAGTAGTTCTGCCTTCTGGTTCAAGGAAAATTTGGTGACGATCCTTATCAGCGAAACGAACCACCTTATCTTCAATAGAAGGACAATAACGTGGACCAACGCCCTTGATAATTCCACTAAACATAGGTGCACGATTAAGATTTTCTCTAATAATTTCGTGAGTACCGTTGTTGGTGTAAGTCATCCAACAAGAAATTTGATTCTTTAAATAATCAACGTCTTTACTTTCATATGAGAAATGACGAGGTGTCTTATCGCCAGGCTCTTCCTCAGTCTTAGAGTAATCAATCGTATTGCCGTTAACACGTGGAGGCGTACCAGTCTTAAAACGACGAAGCTTAAAACCAAGCTTTTCTAGATTTTCTGACAACTTAATTGAAGGAGTTGTGTTGTTAGGACCTGAAGAATAAGTAAGTTCACCAATAATGATCTTGCCACGTGCTGCGGTACCAGTAGTAAGCACAACGCTTTTAGCGTGATATTTAGCTCCAGTATTGGTAATTACACCTTTGCAGACGCCATCTTCAACTACCAATTGATCTACAATTGCCTGACGCAAGGTTAAATTAGGCGTATTTTCAATTGTATCCTTCATATATTCATGATATTGCCACTTATCAGCCTGCGCACGAAGTGCACGCACAGCAGGACCTTTACCGGTATTTAACATTCTCATTTGAATGTATGTAGCATCAATATTTTTACCCATTTGTCCGCCTAAAGCATCAATTTCACGGACAACGGTACCCTTAGCAGGGCCTCCAACTGATGGGTTACATGGCATAAATGCAACCATATCCAAACCAATAGTCACAAGCAAGGTCTTTTGCCCCATATGTGCACTTGCCAATGCTGCTTCACAGCCTGCGTGACCTGCTCCAACAACAATTACATCATATTCATTTGAATCATATGTTTTAATCATTCTCTTCCCTACTTTCCTAAACAGAATTGACTAAACAATTGCGTTACCAATTCATCAGGTGCGCTTTCACCAGTAATTTCACCTAAGGTGTCCCAAGCCCCGGTAAAGTCGATTTGAGCAATATCAACTGGGATGCCATCTTCAACTGCCTGTACAACATCTTGCAATTCTTTTTTAGCCTTAGTTAAAAGTGATGTTTGACGCTGGTTAGTAACCATTACTTGATCATTAGAATTTTCAATGCCTGCAAAGAATAATTTGTTGATTAATTCTTCTAATTTATCAAGATTTTTCTCCTTCAAAATCGAAGTTAAAATAACATCACTGCCAGTTTGTTTTTTCATCTCATCGACTGTTATCTTTTGTCCTAAATCAGATTTATTCAAGACAATAATTCTCTTCTTATTCTTAGTCTCTTCAATCAAGGCCTTATCTTCAGCAGTCAATTCTTGACTAGCATCAATCAGTAAAAGTACTAAATCCGCACGATCGAGAGCTTTCTTCGATCTTTCTACTCCAATTTTTTCAACCTTATCATCCGTATGGTGAATTCCAGCAGTATCAATTAATTCTAGAGGTACACCTTTTACAGATACATATTCTTCGAGTGTATCTCGCGTGGTTCCGGCCACATCGGTTACAATCGCCTTATCACTCTGAGTCAGGTAGTTAAGCAGTGATGACTTACCCACATTAGGCCGCCCCACAATTGCAGTTGCAAGACCGTTACGCAAGATTTTACCCTCTTGTGCCGTTTTTAATAGTCGATCGATTTTCTTAATCACTGATTTAGCTGTGTCAGCCATTTGCTTAGCAGTAACGGCATCCGCATCATACTCTGGGTAATCGATATTTACTTCCACATTAGCTAGAGTATCTAAGATTTCTTGGCGCATTGCTTGGATTTTATGTAAAAGACCCCCAGCAAGTTGGCCGACGGCAACTTGACGTGCCTTGTCCGTTTTAGCACGAACAATATCCATCACACTTTCAGCCTGAGTTAAGTCGATTCTGCCATTAACAAAAGCACGTTTTGTAAATTCACCTGGATCGGCCATACGTGCGCCATGACTTAATAAAAGCTGCAAAATATGATTCGTAACTACGATCCCACCGTGACAATTGATTTCCACAATATCCTCACGTGTAAAAGTTTTAGGCGCACGCAATACTGTAACCATTGATTCGTCAATAGTCTTATCAGTATCAGGGTCAACAATATGACCGTAATGAATGGTATGCGTTGGTACTTTAGTTAAGTCTGCACCTTTAAAAACTTCATTAGCAATTTTTACTGCATCTTCACCCGACATCCGCACAATGGAAATTCCGCCTTCGCCAATAGGGGTTGAAATTGCAGCAATTGTATCGAACTCTGTTAAAGTTTGAGCCATAATTTCACCTTTTTTCAATAAAAAAAGTGCATTATACCACCACGAATAAACATGATGGATAAAGCACTTTGACTACTTTATCTAAAAATCATTTTAGATTGATATTCTTTTATCTCTTTTTGCGTCCTAAACGCTTGTAAGTTTTTCTTATCTTACGCTTACGCTCACGTTCAGCTTCTGCCTTAGCCTCTTGCTCTTTCTTAAATTTAATAGGATTTTGCAAGATAAAGGTTTGAACTGCCTGGAACAAGTTGGAAATAACCCAGTAAAGAGTAATAGCTGATTGGAAGTTCAATGCCATTGCACCTACCATGATCGCCATTCCATAAGTCATTACCTTGGTCATCCCATTTTGAGCTGACTTAGGCGTAGCTAACTGACTAATGTAGGTAGACAAGAAAGTGAAAACCATTGCCAAGATCGGCATTATGTAATAAGGATCCGGTTTACTCAAATCCATCCATAAAAAGCGACCAGTTTGCAACTGTGGTGTACGTAAAATCGCACCATACAAAGCATACATAACAGGCAATTGAATCAAAACAGGCAAACATCCAGTATATGGATTTACTCCTGCTTCTTTATATAGTTTGTTAGTTTCTTGTTGTAATAGTGTCCTTGATTCAGTGTCACGTCCTGGATACTTCTTACGCAACTCATTAATTTGTGGTTGAATGTCTTGCATCTTTGTTGTGCTTCGAATAGAAATAGCATTCAAAGGCAACAAGATCACACGAATAATAATGGTAAAGACAATAATTGCCCATCCATAGCTATTGCCCATTAACTTAGCTAACCACAAAATGAAAGCTGACATGTAATAAACAATCCATCTGTCCCACCAATTTCCACTGTTATGTGAAACTGGTGCAACATGACCGTTTGTACCTTGAGCCGCACATCCTGTCAAAACGACAGCAAGTGTAATCAAAGCTAAAACGGCAAGAAGACGTTTGACATTTCTCTTGGTCAGAATGTCCTTCAATCTAATTTTCCTCAACTTCATCTGGCATTTCTTCAATAATATGAGCCAAAGCTAATGCATGAAGCAAGTTTTTTCGTACTTTGACCATATCAAAATTACGAGCATAAGGCCGTGTAATGATTAAAAAATCAACTTGGGGATCAATCTCCAACTTCTCTTCATCAATTACGGCCCGAATATAACGCTTGAGTCGATTACGCGCAACTGCAGTATGACCAACCTTTTTGCCGACAGAAATACCTACCCGAAAATGTTTATTTTCTGGTTTTTCTACCTTATAAATGACAAAAGCACGATTGGCTACTGAATTACCAGACTCGAAAACTTGCTGGAAATCTTTTTCAGATTTTACTCGATAAGACTTTCTCAAAACGTTTCATTCCACTCTATGTAGACTAAAAAAACCACTGGGATTCAGTGGTTTAAGCAGATAAGACTTTTCTACCCTTTGCGCGGCGTCTTGCTAAAACCTTACGGCCATTTGATGTGCTCATACGCTTCATGAAACCATGAACACGTGAACGGTGACGCTTCTTAGGTTGGTAAGTTCTCTTAGTTGTCATTGTAAACTGCACCTCCATAAAATCTTTGTGCTAAATACACAATTTCTTATTAAGAATAGCACGAATAGCCGCAAAAACCAAGTATTTATTTAAAAAAGCACATCTGCATGCTTAAAAACAAAATCAAAAATAAGGATTTTTTATGTGGATAAAAAAATTATTATTTTTCACAAAAAAAGAAATTCACAGATCAATTCCCAGTTTTTTCCACATCCCACAGGGTGTTTAAAAAATAATTCACACCATGTGGATAACGCATATGGTAATGGTATTTAAATACTGATACAATAGCAAAAGTAATCCACAGCATAGATGTGCATAAAGCAACATTTTAAATTTAACCATGTCAAAATGTGCATATTAATATTAAAATAATCCACAGGCTGTTAATCATGTTAATTACTTTTGCTCTTGTGGAAAACTTTTATATAAAATGATACACTTAATGTGCTTTTTACTATTGGGGGAATGCACATTGTTCGACATTAAAAAATTTTGGCAACATTTTAACGATGAAATGCGAGCTCGTTTTAATGAAGTTGCTTATAATGCATGGTTTAAAAATACTAAACCTATTTCTTACAATAAAAATACACACGAATTGAAAATTTTAGTTCAAAATCCTGTAACAAAAGGATATTGGGAAAAAAATCTTTCTTCACAGTTAATTCAATCCGCCTATGGATATGCTGGAATGGAAATCCTACCTGTATTCCAAATAAACGAAAATAACGACAGCCCTGAGCGAATCGTTACTCCAGAACCTAGGTATGCTATTCAATTACGACAAGAAAAAAGAGCACCCAAGCAATTTACTAAAAATTTGAAGTTAAATGAAAAATATACATTTGACAATTTCGTTCAAGGTGAAGGAAATAAATTGGCTGCCGGTGCTGCATTAGCCGTAGCGGACAGTCCTGGTAGTTTTTATAATCCATTATTTATTTTTGGTGGAGTCGGTCTTGGAAAAACTCACTTAATGCAAGCGATTGGTCACCAAATGCTCGCTGAACGACCAAATGCAAAAGTAGTCTATATACAGAGTGAAACTTTCGTTAACGATTTTATTAATTCCATAAAAAATAAAACGCAAGACCAATTCCGCGAAAAATACAGGACTTGTGACTTGCTGCTAGTTGATGATATTCAATTTTTTGCCAAAAAAGAGGGTATTCAGGAAGAATTTTTCCATACTTTTGAGACTTTATATAATGATCAAAAGCAAATTGTAATGACGAGTGATCGTCTGCCAACTGAAATTCCTGATCTATCAGAGCGTTTAGTTTCGCGATTTACATGGGGCTTACAGGTTGAAATTACACCTCCGGATCTTGAAACCAGGATTGCAATTTTGCGAAGAAAGGCAGAAGCAGAAGGCCTAGTCATTGATGACAATACTTTAGATTATATTGCTTCTCAAGTAGACACTAACATTAGAGAACTCGAAGGTGCTCTTGTTAAAGTTCAGGCATACGCAACTATTGAAAGGGCAGATATAAACGTCAACCTAGCACGAGAAGCTCTAGTTGATCTCAAATTAGTACAAAAAAATCGGGGCTTGCAAATATCTAAGATCCAAGAAGTCGTCGCAAATTATTTCCAAACTTCAACTGCTGAATTAAAGGGTAAAAAGCGTGTACGGCAGATTGTAGTACCACGGCAAATAGCGATGTACTTATCTCGAGAATTAACTGATGCTAGTTTGCCAAAAATTGGACAAGAATTTGGCGGCAAAGATCATACTACAGTAATGCATGCCTATGATAAAATCGACAAGCAGATAAAAACAGATACAGAAATAAAAAGTGCAGTATTTGATTTAAAACAAATGATTGAACACTAGCTTTAAGTTATCCACTGTGGATAACTTTCAGAGTTTTACACATAGTTTTTAACCGCTCTAATTCCGTTATTTTAAGGCTTCTAATGAGTTTTCAACAAAATTCACAGGCCCTACTACTACTAATTAAATATATAATTAATATAAAGTAACTTAGGAGGATAACAATGAAATTTACAATTAAGCGTAATCTGTTTATCGAAAACTTGAATAATGTGATGCGAGCCATTTCTTCAAGAGCAACTATTCCAATTCTTAGTGGTATTAAATTGGATTTAACAGATACTGATTTAACATTAACTGGTAGCGATACAGACATTTCCATTGAAATTAAAATACCTGTAAATGAAGATTTAAATGTAGAATCTACAGGTTCAATTGTTTTACCTGCTAGATTTTTCAGTGAAATCGTTAAAAAATTGCCGGGTAAAGATTTCTCATTTGAAGTAAAAGAAAGTTTCCAAACTCAAATCGTATCTGAAAATAGTGAATTTACAATTAATGGGTTAGATGCAAATAATTATCCACGTTTGCCAGAAATTCCTGACAATGCTGCATTTACTATTTCTGGTAAAACTTTCCGTGAAATTATCAATGAAACTCAATTCGCTACCTCAAATGATCAAACTAGAGCTATTTTGACTGGTGTTCGGTTCTTCTTTAATCCAACTAACATTAAAGCAGTCGCAACTGACTCGCACCGTTTGTCACAAAGAACCATTGCTTTAGAAAACGGACCTCAAGCAGAAACCGATTTGATTATTCCAGGTAAGAGTTTGCAAGAATTAGCCAGAATTATTGGTGAAACAGATCCAGAAGTAAAGATTTGTCCTGGAGACAATCAAGCATTATTTGTAATTGGCAATCTTTCATTCTATTCACGCTTACTTGACGGCAATTACCCAGATACGGATCGCTTAATTCCAACTGAAAAGACTACTAGTGTTGAATTTGATATTTCAGAATTGTCCAGTGCGCTTGAACGTGCAAGTTTGTTAACTCACGCAGGCCGCAATAACGTAGTAACCTTAACTTTGGATACTGCAAATCAAACTGCAAAATTATCTGGTAAGTCTGCAGAAATTGGGAATGTGGAAGAAGACGTAAGCTTTAGAAATTTGGAAGGAAACGATTTACAAATTTCATTTAACCCTGATTACATGCGTGATGCCCTTAGAGCATCTGTTACTGATTCAGTGGTAATGAGCTTTACTAAACCACTTCGTCCATTCATCATCAATCCAGGTAAAGATGATATTGAATTTGTTCAATTAATCACTCCAGTTAGAACATACTAATTGAGTACACAATATTTAGGTGATAAAAAACTGCCCTAAAAATGGGCAGTTTTTTTATTTGCTTTTCTGTTAAAAGCTAAAAATCGACGTTCTCGTATTTTTTATTCTGAATAAGTGTGATCAGTTTATTTACTTAAAAACCGCAGAAAACGCCTTAAATAGCGTTTTAAGTTTGTTATTTGGCCTGAAAACTAATATAATTATATAGGTAAAAAGAGTATTGAAGGTGAGCATCATCAAATATTTTACAATTGTTGGCGACTGTATAACTTTAGGGCAATTCCTTAAAGAAGAAAGCATTGTTTCATCAGGTGGACAAGCTAAATTTTATCTCCAGGATAATCCAGTAACTTTAAATGGAGCACTTGAGAATCGTAGAGGTAAAAAAATTCGCGTTGGAGATCATCTGCTAGTTGATGGACAGGAATATGAATTTCGGCGGGAAGATTAATGTATCTTGATCATTTCGTAGTTCAAAATTTTCGCAATTTGAAGAAGCTTGATATCGATTTTGATCCTAACGTCAATATTTTTATTGGCAAAAATGCACAGGGGAAAACCAATCTCTTGGAAGCAATTTATTTTTTAGCCTTGACTAGATCTCATCGAACCAATTCAGATAAGGAGCTGATTGGTTTTGGTGGAGAATACACAAATTTGCTAGGTCATGTGCGAAAAAGTCAGGTTGATTTAACCTTGCGCGTTCTGATTACCCAAAAGGGTAAAAAAGTGTGGATAAACCGTGTTGAGCAAGCTAAGTTATCGAAATATGTTGGTCAGCTTAATGCTATTTTATTTTCTCCAGAAGATTTGGAGTTGATAAAGGGTGCTCCGGCTTTGCGGAGAAGGTTTATGGACCAAGAATTCGGACAGATAAATGCGGAATATTTATACTTTGCTAGTAAGTATCGCCAAGTTTTGCTTCAGAAAAATAATTATCTAAAGCAACTTGCTAAAGGAAAAACAAAAGATCAAGTCTTTTTAGATGTATTATCGGATCAACTTGCAGGCATTGCAGCGGAAGTGATTTTTCGGCGCTTTAAATTTTTGCGCTATTTAAGTCACTATGCCAGCGATGCATATGCACATATCAGTTTGGGTGGTGAAAAGCTAGCAATAGCTTACCACCCATCTGTTTCTACTATTGAGGCAGATGATACTGTTGAAGAGATTTATCAAAAAATACTAGCAAACTTTGAACGTAATAAAGCTGTTGAAATGCGGAAGGGTACTACAACGTCAGGACCGCATCGAGATGATATTGAGTTTAAACTCGATGGCAAAAACGCACATTTATATGCTTCGCAAGGACAGCAACGTTCTATTGCGTTAAGTGTGAAGCTTGCGGAAATTCAACTGGTTCATCAATTAACTGATGAATATCCGTTGTTGTTATTAGATGATGTGATGAGTGAGCTAGATCACACTCGTCAAAGTGCACTGCTTAATTATATTCATGGGAAAACTCAAACCTTTATTACTACGACATATTTAGAGGGAATTTCCTGGGAAATAATTAAGAAGCCGCGTGTGTACCACATTCAATCAGGCAAAATTAGTTTTGAGAAGGAGAATTAAATGGCTGATAATTCAAAGAAAAATCTTGATAAGGTCAAAAAATATGAAAAAGAGGCCGACAAGTATAATGCCAGTCAAATTCAAGTCTTAGGCGGCCTGGAGGCTGTTCGTAAGCGACCAGGTATGTATATCGGTTCGACTAGTTCTCAGGGATTGCACCACTTAGTGTGGGAAATTATTGATAACAGTATTGATGAACGACTTGCTGGTTTTGCTACCAAGATTGAAATTACTGTTAATGAGGATGGTAGTGTTACTGTTCAAGATGATGGTCGTGGTATCCCAGTAGATATTCAAAAAAAGACAGGTCGTCCAGCTTTAGAGACTGTATTTACTGTACTTCACGCCGGTGGTAAATTCGGCGGTGGCGGATATAAGGTATCAGGTGGTCTTCACGGTGTTGGTGCATCTGTTGTAAATGCTTTGTCCACCAAGCTTGATGTAACTGTCATGCGTGACGGTAAAAAGTATTTCATCGATTTTGATCACGGCCGCGTTAAGGATGAAATGAAGCAGATTGGTACTGTGCCACTTGATCAACATGGGACTATTGTTCATTTCTATCCAGATCCTGACATTTTTACTGAAACTACTACTTTCGATGACAAGATCTTAAAGAATAGAATTCGTGAACTTGCATTTTTAAACAAGGGATTGAAACTTACTTTTACAGATAAGCGTAAAGATAGTGCCGAAACCGATGTATACAAGTACGAAGGTGGTATTAAAGAATACGTTGCCTTTTTGAACAAGGGGCAGGAAGTATTATTTGATGAACCTATCTATGTCGAAAGCACATATAACGGCATTGACGTGGAAGTTGCTTTGCAATATACAAATGGCTACAAAACTACTTTAATGACCTTTGCCAACAATATCCATACCTATGAAGGGGGGATGCACGAAGCCGGCTTCAAGACTGCTTTGACTCGTGTTGTAAATGATTATGCTCATAAGGCAAAAATCTTAAAAGACAAGGATGATAACCTTTCTGGTGAAGACATCCGTGAAGGGATGACGGTTGTTGTTTCAGTTAAGCACCCCAGCCCTCAATTTGAAGGGCAGACTAAGACAAAATTGGGTAACTCAGATGCTAGAACAGCAGTAGATAAGTCATTCTCTGAAACCTTTAGTCGCTTCTTAATGGAAAACCCATCAGTTGGACGCAAAATTGTGGAAAAGGGTCAACTTGCCGAACGTGCTAGAACCGCTGCTAAGCGTGCACGTGAAGTTACTCGTAAAAAGTCTGGTTTGGAAATTGCAAACTTGCCAGGTAAATTAGCCGATAATACAAGCAATGATCCAAGTATTTCTGAATTATTCATCGTTGAGGGTAACTCAGCCGGTGGTTCAGCTAAGCAAGGTAGATCTCGTTTAACCCAAGCCATTTTGCCAATCAGAGGTAAGATTTTAAACGTTGAAAAAGCTTCAATGGATCGAATTTTGGCCAACCAAGAAATTAGATCTTTGTTTACAGCTTTAGGTACAGGATTTGGTGCGGACTTTGATGTGTCTAAAGCACGTTATCATAAGTTGATTATTATGACTGATGCCGATGTCGATGGTGCTCACATTAGAACTTTGCTTTTGACGCTGTTTTACAATTACATGCGTCCAATGATTGAAAAAGGATATGTATACATCGCTCGTCCACCTCTGTACCAAGTCCGTCAGGGCAAGGTAATTAAGTATCTTGATACTGATGAGGAATTGCATGATTACTTAGGTAGTTTGCAGCCAAGTCCTAAGCCTGTTGTACAGCGTTACAAGGGGTTAGGTGAAATGGACCCAGAGCAGTTATGGGAAACTACTATGAATCCAGAAAATAGACGTTTGGATCGAGTAAGTCCTGAATATGCCAAGGATGCAGATGCAGTCTTTGAACTCTTAATGGGTAATGAAGTTGCTCCAAGACGTGACTTTATTCAAAAGAATGCTAAATATGTTGAAAATTTGGATGCATAGGAGAGGTTAGATGGACGATAATCAAACCCAAGATCGTAGAATTAGAAACGTCGATTTAACTAGCATGATGCGTAGTTCTTTCTTGGACTATGCAATGTCAGTTATCGTAGCTCGTGCTTTGCCTGATGTTCGTGATGGTTTGAAGCCTGTACAGCGCCGTATTCTTTACGGAATGAGCGAATTAGGTGTTACACCTGATAAGCCATATAAGAAGAGTGCCAGAATTGTTGGGGAAGTTATGGGTAAGTTTCACCCACACGGTGACTCATCAATTTATTTAGCTATGGCTCACATGGCACAAGACTTTTCATATCGTTACATGCTAGTTGACGGTCACGGTAACTTTGGTTCCGTCGACGGGGATGAACCAGCCGCAATGCGTTATACCGAAGCAAGAATGAGTAAAATCGCTGTGGAAATGCTTCGTGATATCAACAAAAATACAATCGACTGGCAAAGAAACTATGATGATACTGAAAATGAACCAGTAGTTTTGCCAGCTAGAATTCCTAACTTGTTGATTAACGGTGCTAATGGTATCGCTGTTGGTATGACAACCAACATTCCACCTCATAACTTAAGTGAAGTAATTAGCGGTTTGCATATGTTGATGAAAAATCCTGATGCGACTACTAAGGATTTGATGAAAGTTATTCCAGGTCCTGATTTTCCAACTGGTGGTATTATCATGGGTCGCGGTGGAATTTACCGTGCTTATGAAAGTGGCAAGGGCAATATCGTTGTTCGTGCTAAAACCAACATTGAAACTGAAAAGAGTGGCCGTGAAAGAATTATCGTTAGCGAAATTCCTTACATGGTCAACAAGGCTGAATTAGTTAAAAAGATTGCAGATTTAGCTCGTGAAAAGATCATTGATGGTATTACCGGTGTTCGCGATGAATCTGACCAGACTGGTATGAGAATTACCATCGATATTCGCCGGGATGCTAGTGCGAGTGTTGTTTTGAATAATTTATTCAAGCAAACTCAAATGCAGGCCAACTTCGGCATGAACATGGTTGCCATTGTTGACGGTGCACCTCACTACTTAACTTTGAAGCAAATGTTGCAATACTACTTGGATCACCAAAAAGATGTTGTAACGCGTAGAACTAAGTTCGAATTAGCCAAGGCTGAAGCTAGAGCTCATATTCTTGAAGGTTTAAGAATCGCTCTAGATAATATCGATGAAATTGTTCATATTATCCGTAGCAGTCATTCAAGTGATATTGCTAAAGCAACTTTAATTAGTCGTTTTGGTCTTGATGATAAGCAATCTCAAGCAATTTTGGATATGCGTCTTGTACGTTTAACCGGTTTGGAACGAGACAAGGTTGAAGCCGAATATAAAGAATTGCAAGCTAAGATTGCTGACTACAAGGATATTTTGGCTAAGCCTGAACGAATCGATAAGATCATTTACGATGAATTATTAGATATTCAAAAACGTTTTGGTGATAAGCGTAGAACTGAAATCGGTGCTAGTGAAGTTGTTTCAATTGAAGACGAAGATTTAATTGAAAAGCAAAATATTCTTTTGACTGTAACTCATAATGGCTATATCAAGAGAATGCCAATTCAAGAATTTAAGACCCAAAACCGTGGTGGTAAAGGTATCAAGGGTATGGGCGTTCAAGATAGCGACTTCATTGAACACCTAATTTACTCAAGTACTCACGACATGCTTTTGTTCTTTACTAATGCTGGTAAAGTTTACTCAAAGAAAGCATATGAGATTCCAGAATATGGTCGTATGGCCAAAGGCTTGCCTGTAGTTAACTTGCTTCAACTTGAAAAGGGCGAAAAGGTACAAACTGTAATCAACGTTCCAGAAGGAGCAGATGATAATTACTTATTCTTCATCACTAAGATGGGTACCGTAAAACGCACTCATGTCAGTGAATTTTCAAACATTAGAAATAGTGGTTTGATTGCTCTTACTTTGCGTGATGGGGATGAATTAAGCAATGTCCTTACTACTGACGGTAAGCAAAACATTTTAATTGGTACTCATTTAGGCTATGCAGTAACCTTTAACGAAAATGATGTTCGTGCTATGGGTAGAACTGCTGCAGGTGTTCGCGGAATTAACTTACGTGATCATGACTATGTAGTTGGTTCAGGCGTATTAGACGCAGACGACCAGGTATTAGTCATTTCTGAAAAGGGTTATGGTAAGCGTACTCCGGCTGCAGAATATCCAGTTAAGGGCCGTGGTGGTAAAGGTATCAAGACTGCTAATATCACTGAAAAGAATGGTCCACTTGCTAGCGTAATTGTCATTAGCAAGGGCAAGGACATCATGGTTATCACTACCGATGGTATTATGATTCGCTTTAAGACTAAGGATGTTTCTCAAACTAGACGTAGCACCATGGGTGTTCGCTTAATCAAGGTTAACGATGATAGTCAAGTTGCAAGTTTAACCATTGTTCCATCTGAAGCTGATCAAGATCAAGTTGATGATGAAGATGACAATGATGATAATGAGTAATTGATTAAAAAATCAAAAAATTTGAAGTTTTAAAAAAATTATCAAACTTTTTTGCGTAATAAATAGTGAACAGTAAAAAACTATTTAGGATCACGTGAAAAACTGTTTGGTAATTTTTTATTTATATGCTAGAATTAGAAATTGCGAGTAATATTTCAATTACTCCTTGTTCTTGATTTTAGCAAGAACCATATAGTCCAAAAGGAGGTGCATTAGTCATGGCAACTACAAAGTACGAAGTAACTTACATTATCAAGCCTGATGTTGATGAAGAATCAAAGAAGGCCCTCGTAGAAAACTACGACAAGGTTATCGCTGATAACGGTGGTACTATGGTAGAATCCAAAGACTGGGGCAAGCGTCGTTTCGCATATGAAATTGATAAGTATCGTGAAGGTACTTACCACATTATGACTTTCACTGCTGACAACGCTGACGCAGTTAATGAATTTGGTCGTTTGTCAAAGATTGACAACATGATCTTACGTTCAATGACCGTTAAGTTAGACAAGTAATTTTAATTTATTGTTTTCGTGATTTAGGAAAGGAAGGGCATAAGTATGATTAATAGAGTTGTACTTGTTGGCCGTTTAACACGTGATCCTGAATTGCGTACTACTGGGAGTGGAATCTCGGTTGCTACGTTTACTCTTGCTGTTGACCGTCAATTTACAAATAGCCAAGGTGAGAGGGGCGCGGACTTTATCAGCTGTGTAATTTGGAGGAAATCTGCAGAAAACTTCTGCAATTTTACTTCAAAGGGTTCATTGGTTGGTATTGATGGCCGTATTCAAACCAGAAGTTATGACAATAAAGATGGGCAAAGAGTATATGTAACTGAAGTTGTCGTTGATAACTTCGCATTGCTCGAATCACGCAAGGATCGTGAAGCCCGCGGTCAAAACGGTGGTTATACACCAAACACTGGAAATGCTGGTGCACCAAGCACTAACAACTTCCAAAATAATGGTGGATCACAAAATAATGCTCAGAATAATAATCAATCAAGCAACGCTCAAGATCCATTTGCAGGCTCTGGTGATCCAATTGATATTTCTGATGATGATCTTCCATTCTAAAAAATATTTAAAGAAAGGATTCTAGAACATGGCTCAACAAAGAAGAGGCGGCCGTCGTCGTCGTAAGGTTGACTACATTGCAGCTAACCACATCGATTACGTTGACTACAAGGATGTCGATCTGTTGAAACGTTTTATCTCAGAAAGAGGTAAGATTTTACCACGTCGTGTTACTGGCACTAGTGCTAAGAACCAACGTAAAGTTGCAAATGCTATTAAGAGAGCTCGTATCATGGGCTTATTACCATTTGTTGCTGAAGACTAATTTAAATTAGATCGAATATAAACTAAAAGGACAGGATTATTTCCTGCCCCTTTTTTGGCTCTATAATTTTTCCTGTTGATGACTTATCAATATGATAAGCTGTTAACAGGTTTTTTATTGCATAAAAAAGGAGGACATAGTCCCCTGTAATAAAAAATCTATCCTACTAAACATTTTATAAATAAAGGTGTGTTTCTATGTCCTCTTTTAATAATTGTATTAAATTTGATCTTGATATTAAAGAAAAAAATATTGTTTTCAAAGACTATTTCTACAAAATGGTCCAGATGAAAAAGCACAAAATCAAAGTAGATAAATTATTATATATTTGGGTTCCTACTGAACAAAAAGCAGAGTTGTTTTATCATCTGGTCACGAAAAGATTAGATGCAGATCATAATTACTTTACGGTTAAAGATGCCTATGTAAAAGCAAGTGATGTTGAATTTCACGGTGTTAAACTAACCCCATCTAATACACCAGAAGAAGCACAAGCTACTGCTTTGAAGAAATAGCATATATTACAAAATATCTAAAAAGAGAATCTCTGTTAGTCAGAGATTCTCTTTTTAGCATCTACTCTTTTCATTCATAACGCGTAATAATGTATAATTGATACTGATATATTTTACCTTGTAATAGGAAGGATCTTCATGAAAGATTTTTTACGTAAGCTTGAATTGCCTGAATTTATTAAAGATTCACGATTAACAGCTTCCGTAGTAATCATCTTAGTGCTTTCTTTAGTGGGAAGCATTATTGCGATGATTATGAGTCCATTATTTGGCCTGGCAATGGTATTGATTTTCATTTTGTCTGTTGCTTTTGCCATTTATGGAACCTACATTTTAGCAGGTAAGGCAACTAATTTTGCAGTTAATTTGTCCTACCGTATAAAACGTAGTGAACAAGAAGCAATGATCAAGATGCCGCTTGGTATTTTGCTCTATGATTCTGATCACCAGATTCAATGGGTAAACCCTTATCTGCAATTGTATCTTAAGGATACAGACCTAGTAGGTCACACAATTGAAGCTGTAGATCCAGATCTGAATAAATTGTTGAATGAAGCGATTGAAGCTAAAACCTCAGAAAATCACATAGTTAATTGGGATGGACACCGTTTTGAAATGGTAGTTCAAGATGATTTGGGCGTAATTTATCTGTTGGATATTACACGTTATGCAAAAATTGAAGACAAATATGAAGCCGAACGTCTTGCCATTGGGCAGGTCTTTATTGATAATTATGATGAATTAAGTGAGACAATGCATGATCAGGAATTGACCAGCATGAGTTCATATGTACAAAACACGCTAAGCAATTATGCTAAGAAGTTTAGGGCATATTTAAAACGGATCGATGAAGATCACTTTTTACTGCTAGTACATATGCAAGATTTAGCTGAGATGGAAAAGGACAAGTTTTCTGTTTTGGATAAAGTGCGGCAAGAAACTAGCCGCAACAATACTCCGCTTACTTTGTCAGTCGGGATTGCTTTTGGCTCCGATTCGCTATCTGAAATTGCCAACCAGGCACAATCTAACCTTGATTTAGCCTTAGGACGAGGCGGGGACCAAGTCGTGCTCCGTCAACCGGGTAAGGATGCACGCTTTTATGGCGGTAAATCTAACCCAATGGAGAAGCGAACCAGAGTTAGAGCACGAATGGTCTCACAAGCAATTAGTGAACTTTTCAAAGATGCAGACCGCGTTTTCGTTGTTGGTCACCAACGTCCGGATATGGATTCTGTTGGTAGTGGTATTGGTGTCGTAAAATTGGCTCGATTTCATGGCGTAAAAGCTAATTTTGTCTTGGACACTAACAAGACTAATTATGACGTAGGTCGCTTAGTCATCAGGATGCAACAGAAGAATCAGGACAAGGATATTTTTATCAGTCCTGAGGAAGCTCTGGCTGAAACAACCGATAAATCAATGTTGGTCATGGTTGACCACTCTAAGTATTCAATTACTTATTCTCAGCCCTTGTATGACCGCTTGAAGAATAGGATTATCGTAATTGATCACCATAGACGTGGTGAGGAATTCCCAGAAAACCCAATGCTTACCTATGTTGAACCATATGCTTCTTCTGCTTGTGAGTTGGTCACTGAGATGATTGAGTATCAACAACCAGCTCAAGGCAAGCGAGTATTAACAGACTTAGAAGCAACTGCAATGCTGGCTGGTATCGTCGTCGATTCTAAAGAATTCTCGCTTAGAACGGGTACTCGAACCTTTGATGCGGCAAGTTACTTGCGGTCAATTGGTGCCGATTCAGCTGTGGTAAGTTCGCTGCTTAAGGAAGACATCGATAGCTTCCTTGAGAGAACACACTTGGTTGCAACTTTGAAGATGGTAAAACCACATATGGCTGTTTTGTGTGGCCCTGATGACAAAATTATTGATCCAATCATCACGGCTCAAGCAGCTGATACGGCACTTGATTTGGAAAATGTGGGTGCTAGTTTTGCCATTACGCGGCGCACTCCAGATACCATTGGTATTTCTGCACGTTCCATGGGTAAGATTAACGTGCAAATTATTATGGAAAAGCTGGGCGGCGGTGGTCACCTTTCCAATGCGGCTACCCAGATCAAAGGTGTTACTATTGAAGAAGCAAGAGCAAAATTGCTTCAGGCAATTGATGAATACGAAAAGGAAAATGAATAAAGGAGAACAAGATGAAAGTTATTTTTACACAAGACGTTAGAGGTCGTGGTAAGCGTGGACAAGTTAAGGAAGTTCCAGATGGTTATGCACAAAACTATTTAATTAAGCGTGGCTTGGCTAAGGCAGCTACTAAGGGTAACATGAATACCTTGAAGCGTGTAGAAGCTAACGAAAAGGCTGCTTACGAAGCTGAAAAAGCTGAAGCTGAAAAGATTAAGGCAGAACTTGAAAAAGATGATACAATCGTCAACTTCAAGTCAAAGGCTGGTACAGATTCACGTTTGTTTGGTTCAATTTCAAGCAAGAAGATCGTGGAAGGCCTTGAAAAACAATATGGCATCAAGGTTGATAAGCGTAAGTTGAACTTGCCAGAACCAATCAAGACATTGGGCTACACTAATGTTCATGCTAAGTTGTTCAAGGGCGTGGAAGCTACTATTCGTGTACACGTTACTGAACAAGACTAATTCTATTTTTATAAAAAGTGGTTGTGATTGATGGATAATATCGTTTCTCAACAAATTCCACACGACTCAGATGCGGAAAAAGCCGTTCTGGGTGCGATTTTTATTGATCCAGAAGCAATTGCAGATGCTAGTGCAGTAGTCCAACCTGAAGATTTTTATGAAAGGGCAAATCAAATCATCTATCAAGCGATGCTGGATTTGTCAGACCGCGGGGATGCAATTGATCCGCTGACCCTTCAAGATGAACTAAACAAGAGAAATCAGCTAGATGACATTGGTGGGATTAGTTATGTCTCAGAGTTGGCATTGGCCACTCCTACTGCTGCGCACGTTACTTACTATGCACAAATTGTGCACCGCAAGGCACTATTGCGCAGACTGATTTCTGCTAGTCAAAAGATTATTTCTAACGCAATTGATGGGTCAGATGATGTAACCGATATTCTTGATGACGCAGAAAGCGAAATTATGAATGTGTCATCAGAAAATAATAGTGGTGGTTTCAGAACAATTAAGGAAATCGTTAATTCCACTATTAAGGATATTAATAATATCCCTGACGATGGCAATATGGTTACGGGTTTGCCAACAGGATTCGCTGAACTGGATAAGATGACGACTGGTTTTCATGATGATGAATTGATCATTATCGCTGCACGGCCTGGTGTAGGTAAAACTTCATTTGCATTGAATGTGGCACAGTTTGTGGGGCTTCATACTGATAAAACTGTTGCGATGTTTTCTCTAGAAATGAGTGGGGAACAGTTAGTTCAAAGAATGTTAGCATCCTTAGGACTAATAGATTCTCAGCACTTAAGAACAGGCCAGCTTGATGAAGAGGAATGGCGCAAGTTAGTAATTGCGTCAGGCTCGCTTGCCAACACGGATATTTTTATTGATGATACTCCGGGTATTAAAATGAGTGAAATCCGTGCAAAAGCCAGAAGACTAGCCAAAGAAAAGGGCAACCTGGGGCTAATTGTGATCGACTACTTGCAGCTGATTGAAGGTCCACGTAGTGAATCACGGCAACAAGAAGTTTCCTCAATTTCACGGCAATTAAAGAAGCTAGCTAAGGAGCTTCACGTGCCCGTCATTGCCCTTTCCCAGTTGTCACGGTCAGTTGAGCAGAGACAGGATAAACGGCCTGTATTGTCTGATATTCGTGAATCTGGATCAATTGAACAGGATGCCGATATTGTATCTTTCCTATATCGCGATGATTATTACCGTGATGAGTCAGAAGATGGTGAAAATAGCGGTAGCAGCAATGAAGTAGGATCCGAAGACGATAACGGTGAAGTTGAAGTAATTATTGAAAAGAACCGTTCGGGTAGTCGTGGTACCGTAAAATTAATGTTTTCTAAACCGTATAACCGGTTTTCAAACTTGGATTATGCGCATGATGATCCAGATGGTAATTAAGTTAAAAGACATTTGCTTTATAGCAGGTGTCTTTTATTTTTATATTAATGTTCTTAAACTGTGATAAATATCACGCTCATAATTTTTATATTCTGGGATTTCATGTAAAAAGCGTATGTTTATAATATAATTGCTTAAAATAATTAATATTTTGAGTTTTAACACCATTAATTTTTTGATATACCTATTACTGAAATAAGTCATTCATGAATTCATCGGAGGATAATAGAATTTTATGAAAATCAAAAAAGTTTTGGTAGGTGCATTCGCTGTTTTAGCTGCATTGTCTCTATCTGCATGCTCGGGCAATAAAAAAAGTTCATCTTCATCAAATAAACCAAAAGAATTAAATGTTGAATTTGTGCCTAGCACGCAAGCAAACAAGATGGAAGCTAAAGCCAAGCCATTAGGCACGCTTTTGCAAAAGCAGTTACATATTCCAGTTCACGTAACTGTTTCTACAGACTACAGCGGCTTGGTTGAGGCAATGTCTTCTAAGAAGGTTGACGTTGGCTTCATGCCACCTTATTCTTATATCTTGGCGCATAAACGCGGGATTGCGGACGTACTCTTACAGGCCGAACGGTATGGATATGATGAGCCATCAGGCAAGATGAATCACAAATTGATGCACAAGTATCGTGGCATGATTGTGGTGAAAAAGGGATCAAAGATTAAATCTTGGAAAGATCTGAAAGGGAAGAAAATTGCCATTGGTGATCCTAGTTCTTCATCTGGTTATGTTTATCCAATTGCGGAACTTTATAAAAAAGGTCTGAACGTCACCAAGGATAGCAAGCTCGTTAATATTAAGGGCGATGACCAAGAGGTTATTTCAGTCTTAAACGGGGATGTGGACGCTGCATTTGTATTCTCAGATGCCCGTAATATCGCTGCGAAGGATGATAAGAGAGCAATGACTGATGTTGTTCCGATTTACTTCACGCAATGGATTCCTAACGATACCATCGCTGTTAGAAAGGACATGCCTAAGAAGTTCAGAGTTAAATTAGCTAAGGCTTTCAAAAACATTGCTAAATCTAAGAAAGGCAAACAAATTATTGAAAGCATCTATAACCACTATGGCTATGTAGATGCTAAAGATTCTGATTTTGATGGCTTGCGTAATTATCAAAAGATTGTTAATGAAGCAACTGGCAAATAATCATTGCATTGAAAAGACTCGCTTTGTCAAAAGTGGGTCTTTTCTTGTGCGTGATATATCGGTTAGAATATGTAACAAAGGAGAAAAAATATGAAAATCGCCGTTTTAACTGATAGCTCAGCTTATTTAACTAAAGAACAACAGGAAAAATATCATATCGATGTTTTGCCTATTCCGATTATTTGGAATAATAAAACGTATCGTGATCTGATTGATATTGGTTACGAAGAGTTTTATCAAAAACTAGACGAAGAAAAGAACTTGCCAACTACTTCACAGCCATCAATCGGTAATTTACAAAAGAAGATTGATGAATATGTCCAAGAGGGCTACACCGATGTGATCATAATTACCTTGTCTAGTGGTATTTCAAGCTATTACTCTACTGTGCACAGTATCGCTGAAGACAAAACTAGGATTAAGGTA
Source organism: Lactobacillus helveticus (assembly GCF_046109915.1). Lineage (NCBI taxonomy): Bacteria > Bacillati > Bacillota > Bacilli > Lactobacillales > Lactobacillaceae > Lactobacillus > Lactobacillus helveticus. The sequence goes on from NZ_CP151471.1 coordinate 1,682,273, forward strand.
CATCCTTTTGATAGCAAAATTACATGTGCTGGTGAAGCAGATTATGCTATTCTTGCAGGACGCCTTGTCGCAGCCGGAGCAGACGTTGATTTAATCATGCATGATTTAACTGATCTGCAGAAAACAATGGATGTGCGCTTTATGGTGGACGATTTAAGCCACTTGAAGCGTACGGGCCGTCTTTCTAACGCTACTAGCTTTGTCGGTGCTTTGTTAAAAATTAAGCCGATTCTTTCAATGGATGTGCAAGCTGAAGGACACATTTCCGCAATTGCTAAAGAACGTCAAACCAAGCGGGCTTATAAGCATATCCAAACCGATTTTGATAATCTGACCAAGAATATGACATATAAGATTCAATGCACTATTTTTGATTCGCTTGATCCAGACAAAAAAGAAGAGTGGGTTAAGGATTATCAAGCTAAGTTCCCTAAGTATGAATTTAATACTAGCATCATTGGCCCGGTAGTCGGAGTGCACGTAGGACAAGGAACTATGGCAATGATTTGGTGCCGCGAATTGGATGATTATTTTGATGAAAACGGTCAGCCAATCAAAGGAATTGACTCAAAAGAAGTTGTAGATAATGCGTAAGTAAAGAAATTTAATTGCGTATACATGAAAGCCTTTACACCTGAGGGCTTTTTTCTTTATAATAGGTGCAGCACAAAACTATTTGGAGATAAAAATTTTTTACGAAAAGGATGAGAATATGTCAGATAAGAAATATGTCGGCAGTATTGAAGCCGGTGGTACTAAATTTATCGTAGCAGTTCAAGATGTTGAAACAGGTAAGGAAGTTGCAAGAGACCGTATTCCAACTACCACCAATAAGGAAACCTTGGAAAAGACTGCAGAGTTCTTTAAAAAGCACCCAGTTGATGCATTAGGTATTGGTACTTTTGGTCCAATTGATATTAATCCTAAGTCAAGAACCTACGGTTATATCTTGGATACACCAAAGCCAGGTTGGTCAGGTACTAATGTAAAAGGATTCTTTGAAAAAGAATTAGGTATTCCTGTAGTAATGACAACTGACGTTAATGCATCATGCTACGGTGAATATGTTGCGCGCGGCCGTGACGATTCTAAGAGTTACTTCTATGCAACTGTAGGTACTGGTGTAGGTGCCGGGATCGTTCAAGGCGGCAAGATGCTTGGTCTTAACAACCACCCTGAAATGGGACACATGCTTGTACGCCGCTACCCAGGTGATGATTATGAAGGCCACTGTCCGTTCCATAACGATGCTTGTGTAGAAGGAATGGCAGCTGGTCCAAGTCTTGAGGGTAGAACTGGTATCCCAGGTGAAAAGCTTTCTCGTGATAACGAAGTCTTCACTTATTCCGCATACTACATCGCACAAATGCTCTTCAATGTTTACATGACCGCTCGTCCAGATGTGATGATCGTGGGTGGTTCTGTATTAAACGAAGACGATTTAGTTAAGGTAAGAAAGTTCTTTGACGAATTTAACAACAACTATGTAGCTACACCTGATTTGAATGAATTAATTGTTCGTCCAGCTGTAGCTAACAATGGTTCAGCTACCTTAGGCGATTTTGAATTAGCTAAGAATTTACTTAAGTAAAAAAGAATAAAAAATAAATATGCAATAAAAAGGCTCAACCTCTTAAGAAAGACGTAAGGCGAGCCTTTTTTGACGTAATCGGATACAAATCAGTGTAACCCGGATTTAAAATTGAAGTGCAACGCTAAGTGTTAAACAAAAAGGCCATGAGGACCTAAACTTGAAGTGACCAAAAATCAAGGAAGGTGAATCTTCATGAACAATTCAAATTCTAGCATCTCTAGACATTATCATCAATTAAATAGTGAACAACGAGGACAAATACAAGCTCTGCTTGATTCAGGCATAACTTCCTGTTCCGCTATTGCTCGAGAAGTTGGCTGTCACAAATCGACAATTAGCCGTGAAATCAGACGTGGCAGCGTCCGGCAAAGAGATCATAACTATCTGCTCTATGAGCATTACTATGCCGATACTGCGTAGATCTATCATGATAAGCGACGCAAGAACTGCTATAAGCGTGATCCGTTAAAACATTATGCTGTTTTTCTGAGAATGCTGTCTAAGCGGTTTAAAGCTAAATTTGATGCTACCAGCATTGATGAGTTTGCGGGTGAGTTCAAGCAGACGATGCCAGGCTATCCCTGCCCCAGCACGCCTACCGTTTATCGCTATATTGATCGCGGGATATTGATCTGCCAATGAAGCTTAAAAGACGCAGAAACAAACGGCATCATAGTCATGGTGGGCATGCTTTACACAAAAAGAATCTTGGCAATTCAATTGAGCAGTAGCCTAAAGAAGTTGAAGACAGGGCAACTCCTCTTAACTGGGAAGGAGATATGGTTAAAAGCGTTAGACGTAAAAATCAACCTGCTTTGATGACTCTGACAGAAAGAACTACTCGTTTTGAGGTTGTCATCAAAATACCAGATTATCGAGCAAGTACTTGTCAAAGACTGCTTCAAAAAGAAATAGACCAGCATCCTGATTGGTTCAAGACTATTACTTTTGATAACGGCTCTGAGTTTGCAGATATGACTAAAATCAAGAACTGTCAGATCTGCTTTGCTCATCCATATTCACCTTGGGAAAGAGGCACAAATGAAAACTGCAGCGGTCTTCTGCGTCAATTCTTCCCTAAAGGCAAAAGCGTGAAAGATAAGACAGCTGCATATGTTCAACAGGCAACTAATGCCATTAACCACAAACATCGCCGAATCCACCAATATCACCCAGCAGAAGAACTCTTCAAGCAATATATCTCTTCATAACCTAACTGTTGCCTAAGTGTATAATTTTTTGCGGTAAGTTGAATAATTAATTAAAAAAGCTCAAATCCTTTGAAATTGGACTTGAGCTAAAACAAAAAGACCAGTAGTCTGATGTTAACGAAAAAAACACATTAGAAGCTGGTCTTTTATGGAATCTATTATAGCTGATATCGTAAAAATTATTAAGTCTGAAAATAATGTTATTGCCCGTGAAAAGGCATTAATGTGCTATTTCTTTGATCTGATTAGAGAATTGATGACAGCAGCACTAGAAGAAGTTGATGCTGGTCTAGTTGAAGAGACTAAAAAGCAAGGCTATCAGATCGAGAAGAAAAATAAGCGTTCAGTTGTGACTGCCTTTGGTGAAATCAGCTATTGGCGCAGAAGATATGCTTGTCCTGGCAAAAAGGCTAAATATCCACTGGATAAGCTGATGGGCTATGACAAATATAAGCGTTACAGTGTTTTGGCAGTGAAGGATATTTTGCAGGTTAGCGCCGTGGCAACTTACCGCAATACTGCTTTAGCTGTTAATACTCTCTCCTGTTTCAATATTAGCCATAGTCAAGTTGGCAAGCTGATTGTGCAAGCAGGCAAACAGATTAAAGCACAGCAGCAGTCTGAGGAAAGATACGATGGTATTGCTCAAAAGAAAAAGGTGCCAGTGCTTTATCTTGAAGGCGATGGCGTTGTGATTAAAGGCACCAAGAAGCGACTGGAATTTCATCGCTATCAAGTCTGCGAGGATATTATTAATTTAAGCAAGACACGCAGAAAGAGAGTACAGGCCAAAGAGTTTGTTTCTTTAAGCCGCTTGGATGCTTTGCAAGAAATTAAAGCTTATTTAGCCAATACCTATGACTTAAGCGATACTTTAATCATCAGTAATGCCGATGGCGGTGCTGGCTATGCCAAGAAAGACTTTGATGAAATAGTTGGCTATTGCCGGCAGCACGAACACTTCTTGGATGTCTTTCACTTGAACAAAAAGATTAAAGATCGTCTAAGCTTCATGCCGGCCATGCAAGGCAAATTGATCAGTGCAGTTGAGTTTAAATATGACCGTCACTTGACTGACGTGATTTTAGACACGATTGAAAGCAATCTGATTGATGAGCTGAATACGCCAGAAAATCATGAGAATTTAAGGCGCCTGCGCAGCTATCTTCATCGTCGCTGGGTGGATATTAAGCCATTCAAAATGCGTCATTTGTCAGTAATTAAGGCAATTGGCTGCTGTGAGAGCAATCACCGCAAGTATACTTATCGCGTCAAAGGGCAAGGAAAATACTGGTCAGAAGATGGTGCCGAAGGAATTCTGCGTGTGCTGACTTGCATTAAAAACAAAGAGCTGGAATACTGGCTTAGCAGTGAATTTGCAGGTGGGCAGCTCGATATTGGTGATCAGGAAGAATTGAAAGGTGCAGTTCGTGCCAGCCTAAGAAAGACGCATGAAGCTCATCTGGGCATTCATCACGGCGCCATTGAAAGCTTAACAGCAGGACATAGCTATTTAAACGATTTTAGCAGAAAAATAAATCAAATAAATATTTAAGAAATTAAGGTCAGACTAATGGCTAATAGCCTACCGCAAAAATATTGACACTTACAACTGTTGCACTTAAATTGACAATTCAGGCAAATCAGTGTAATGTTAGAAACATAGAAAACCTATCACATTATTTTTCAGAAAGGAGTTCTACCTATGAAAAAGACAGATAGAGGTTTAAAAGACAAAGTTATCGGAAAAGTGAAAGAGGTCGAAGGTAAGGTTACCGGCGACAAGGCTCGTGAAGTACAAGGAAAAGCTCAACAAGGTAAGGGTAAAATAAAGGAAAAGGCTAAGAAGTTAAAGGATGATCTTGAAGATCATTAAAATAGCAGTTTGCTTTATTAAACCTAAACGGAAAGAAAAGAGATGATCCTATGTTACATTGGATCTGGGTCTTAATAGTTGGTGCCATAATAGGACTAGCCGCCGGTTTCATAACTGGTAAAGGCGGGTCGATGGGTTTCATAGCTAATACAATAGCGGGGCTGGTTGGCTCGACTCTTGGACAAGCAATCTTTGGTGAATGGGGACCACAAATGGCTGGCATGGCAATAGTGCCATCCATATTGGGAGCGATAATATTGGTTGCTTTGGTTTCATTCATCATGAGTATTTTCAAACGACAAACTGAATAAAAACTTAATACTAAAAAAGGACATGCACTTGCATGTCCTTTTTGTTTCGTGTGAAACTTTTTTACTTTAATTTTTTGTTCTCTGCGTCTTTTTCAGTTTTAAATCTAATTTTGATTTCTTCAGGCAAAATGCTAGGAACTGAAGTGTCGTAGAATTCGTAGAAGATCGGCTTCTTATTTGAGTCATTGCTCTTTGGATAAAGGGCAAAATCGGTTTCTGAAAATGGCAGACTAATATTTCCGCGAATTGCGTTAATAATCTCGTTGATCATATGCAAAATATATTTTCGCGTATCAGGAGTAAGCGACATGATCACGCGGCTAAAGCGAACAGTGCCTAGCAATTTATGAGCAGTTATTTGGAAGACGTCAGTAATATTCAATTCTTCAAATGATTGAAACATGGTGTCCCATAATTCGCCGCGTTGAACGTCAGGAATAGTGTGATTGAAATCGATTAAAGAATGGCGCAAAGATCTGGCACCAGAAGTAAGTCCATCTGCTAAAACGAAACTATCGCGGCCAACGCTCCAGCGGCGAGGATCGTGTTGCTGGACCATAGGAGCATTACTCTTAGTAATTAAAACTCGCTCAGGATGATCTAACATCGTGCCAATAATAGATCCTTCAGGCAAGTATGTCTTCATTTTAGGAAGTGCTCGAACAAAACCAGGGGAACGCCATACTTCACCAAAGAAGCCAGGTCCATCAAAACTAATAGCTTTAATAATGCGGTCTTGCAATTCAGGCTCAACAACGCTCAAAGCATATTCTGCGTAGTTACCACCCTTGGAATGACCAGTGAGGTAAATTTTATCATTAGGAAATTCTTCGGCCATTTCTCTGAGATAATCAGCAGCAACATCCTGGCCATAGATTTTAGGCATGTAATTCATAGTCATGTCTTCATTCCAGCCAATAATAGAACTATCGGTACCGCGATAAACAATGAGAATAGTATTGGCATTTAGACGAAAAGTGGCAGCAGTAAATTGCAACGGGTAAGGGTCTTTTTCTAAGCGATTAGTCCAATTTAAGATTTCAACGTTGCCTAGGCGTGGACTTTTAGGTAAAAGCCAAATTTGTGCGCCTGTCTCATCGTGCATTTGTACTTGAAAGGAGGGGAGAACGCGTAATTTCTCCGCAACTTCAGCTAAAGTATGCCCCTTCGCCGATTTATCTACTGGTAAATAAATTAAAGAAGAAAATAAAGAAGCGTCAACGCTATTAAAAGGCTTTTCTTTGAAGGGTAAGTCACCGCGCCAGCGTAAATAATCAAGAGTACCTGACATATATATGTCCTTTCTGTATTAATATTGATGTATTTTACAGGCTCTTTTTTCAAAAGAAAATCTCAAGCAGAATTGCTTGAGATTTAGTTAAGTCCACCGCGTGTGTAACTAATTCGAGTAATATCAGGATACTTGCGCAGTGCCATCACAATATTGTTTTCATTAATTTTATTATTAATCACGCCATCGATATAAAAGACGATTCTTTCATCGCTAACATCTAGAATTTTAATGTTGATGTTTTCAACTTTGTTTTCCTCAAGTTCATTTTTTATCTTAGACAAAATATGATGCTGGTTAATGGCTTCAATTTGAATATTAAAGCGGACATGTGGTGTGATTTTACTGATGATCACGTCATCATGGAAGAGCATTTGAATGACAAAAATAAGAGCGGTAGAAAGAATTCCAATGAAGTACATGCCAGCCCCGATAGCCATACCGATGGCGGCAGTTGCCCAAACACCAGCCGCGGTGGTTAAACCAGAAATTTGTTCTTTCCTGACTAAAATTGTACCGGCCCCAATGAAGGAAATACCAGTAACGATCTGTGCGGCAATTCTGGAAGGATCGAGCGCAATATCATGCATATTTAGAAGATCTGTAAATCCATACTTGGATACGATCATAAAGAGTGCAGAGGCAATTGCGACTACGATGTGTGTTCTGACGCCCGCGCTTTTTCGTTGAATAGCACGTTCGTAACCGATGATCCCACCACAAAAAGCAGCAACAATTATTCTAAGCAGCCAATCTAATTCAGTTGGAATTGGTGCTAGAGTTTGCATAAAATCACTCCTTATTTCATTAAAATTACATATTTATTTTACATTATAATCCTTGATTTGATAGTTTTGAAAATTTTTTGAACTTTTTTGCAAAAAAAGCTTGCACAAGTCTATTTCATATGGTTTAATAAATACTGTTGTCGGGTGAGACAACGAAGAGTTGCTGACTTAGCTCAGTTGGCAGAGCACGTCACTAGTAATGATGAGGTCGGAGGTTCGAATCCTCTAGTCAGCATTAATTAGATTCATTAAATTTGATTAACCTTGATTTATCAACGTTTTACGAAGATAAGTAAAGGTTAATTTTTTTGTGTAAAAGTATTTTTGGCACAGAGTTTGGAACACAAATTAAGGAGTGTTCCAAAAGATAATTTTTAAAGTAGAATAAGAGTTGATATGGTGGGCTTTTAGCTCACCTTTTTTGTGTGCATAGGTTCAAATCTAATATTAAATAAAACTAGCATAAGTATATATGGAGAGTATTATCAAATAAAAAACAAGATATAAAGATATCGAGACTGTCAAATCTTTTGTGTAAATAGATCTTTCTCATAGATTGATTTTTTATTCTTTATTTAATCAAAGTAAGATTCTAAGGTGTCCTGAACCTGACCAAAGCCTTTGTGAATTCGGTTGAAGTAGCGGTCATTGTAACTCATTACTTGGATGCCAATGAAAGTATCAAGCGACTGTTCAGTCGGAAACTCTGCTTTGGGCTTAGCCTTGCGCTTAATGACGCTGTTAAAAGATTCAATCATGTTGGTAGAGTAAATTGAAGCTCTGATCTGCTTAGGATAATTATAGAAGACCAGCAGGTCCGGCTCGATGTCTTTCAGGTTTCTTATGACATGATTATAACTCTTGTCCCATTTGGCATAGAAGGCATGCAATACATCAACAGCAGCTGCTTTATTGGCTTGCTGGTGAATCTGCTTGAATTCGTTCATAATTGCCCCGCGATCCTCCACGCGTACTTTAGCGCAGATATTACGCATGACATGAACCAAGCAACGCTGGAAATGAGCTTGAGGATAGGTCTTTGCCAGTGCTGTCCTCATGCCCACAACGCCATCTGAAAGAAAAAGCTCTACTTGCTCTAAGCCGCGAGACTTCATGCTTTGGAGCAGCTCCGTCCAGACTTCAATGTTTTCATTGGGCGCAATGCAGTAGTCGATAACTTCCTTTTGGCCATTAGGTTTGATGCCAATGGCAATATAGACAGCTTCACGTTCAAAAGTTTCTCGGCGCAGAGGAACGTAGGTAGCGTCTAGATAAACGCAGAAGAACTTATCGCTAAGCTTACGCTTGTGATAGGCCTCTACCTTGGGGATCATCTGCTTAGAAATATTGGATACTTGAGCGGGGCTGTAATGGCTGCCATACATTTTTTCAATCAAATCAGCTATCTCTCTGGTAGTTACGCCTTTGGAATATAGCTTGATAATCATACTTTCCAAGACATCGGAGTGCTGCTTGTAGTCAGGCAGCGTGTGCTGATGAAACAGGCCGTTGCGGTCTCGTGGCACCTGGATTTCAATTTCGCCAAACTGCGTATCCACCTTGCGAAAGTAGGCACCGTTCCTAGAATTGCCGGTATTCCAGCCAGCTCTGGCATAAGGATCATAGCCTAAAAACGCAGTCAGTTCAGCTTCTAACAAGTCATTAACTGCTTGTTGTAATTCTTTACGCAATAAATCATTAATTTTGTCTTGATTGAATAGAGCTTGAGCAATATTTTTGGTAAAATCATTCATGAAGGAGTTCTTCTTTCTGTATGTGTTTTTTGTTCAAACCAATCATACGAGAAAGGAACTCCTTTTTCTAATATTTTAAGAAATTAATTTAAGGAATCATTCATCCTTACACAAACTATTTTACAGTCTCAAAGTATAAAAAAAGTAAGTAATAATAAGCGTATTATAGACGAGATAATTAACTATATTATTAGTGCAACATCGACTACTCATTTAATGATTTATAGAATAAATGCTATTTATATGAAAGCATTATTTAAAAATGATAGAGAGAAGACTGCAAAAATCAGGAAAGATATGAATATTTATGGCTATGGAGAAATGATTACTAACTGGCCTGACTAAGATTAATTAGAGCCTTTTAGCTGTGAAATAATTTTATGTTATAAGCATATTTAGAATTTGTAACAAATATGATACTAAAAGCATCAACTATTAGTTAAAACATTTAATATTAATATTAACAAGATAGATAGGGGGCTTAAAAATGATTTGGTGGGAATTACCAGTACTTTTGGGTTAATTTAAATAGAAAATTTATTAAAAAGTAAAAAAATGATACTGTGATCGACAATTTAAATTGAAAAAAGGGTATCAGTTTAGATGATCGTTGATTCAATATTTAGCTTAATAAAAAGAGGTAAATCAAAATAATGGTTACGGTTCAATTAAGAGGTATTGCTGAAGGTAGATTAGGAGTAAATCATATTGCTTATGATTTACGGTTAGGCTCAAAAGTAAAAGATATGATTAAAAAAGTTGTATCTTTAGATGAAGATCTAAAACATAATATTTTTAATACTACGTTAAATGAGCCTAGAAAATTATGTAGAGTTTTAGTAAATGGAGAATTAGCTCAGTTTAATCAAACGCTTAAGACAACTGATTCTGTTGCATTAGTAGGTGTGGTTACTTGTGATGGCTAATTATAATTTTTGCGGGTCTGGAAATATCCAGACTCTTTTATTTAGAAATAATGAATAAGAATGATATTTGAAAATTTTAGATATAATCGTCAAATTCAAATGCCGGAAATTGGTGAAATTGGTCAGAAGCGTATAAGTAAAGCTAGTGTGGTTAGTGTAGGTGCAGGTGGGGTTAAGTCTCCACTCCTCTATTATTTAGTAGCTGCTGGAGTTGGAAAAATTAAAATTATTGATTTTGATAAAATTGAATTAAGTAATTTAAATAGACAGATATTATATACTACTGATGATATTGGAAAGTATAAGGCTAAAGTTGCTGCGGATAGATTAAGACACCTAAATCCAGAAATTCAAATTATTGATTCTGAAGAAAAGGTTACACCACAAAATATTGATTCTTTATTATCTAATTATGACATCGTTTTAGAAGGTGGAGATGGACCAGAACAACGCTTAATGGTCAATAAATACTGTGTAGATAATAATATTCCTATGGTGCATGTCTCTGCCCAGTATGGTTATGTGCTTACTATGCTTAATGCTAAAGTAGATCCGTGTTTACAATGTGCATTTCCAGATTTAGCAGAAAGTCGTAGAGGTCCGGTAGCAGTTTGGGGTATAGGGACTGGTATTGCTGGTGTGATGGGAGCTAATGAAGTTTTAAAAATCATCTTAAAAAAAGGTAATTTGGCTCGTGGGTATTTACTTTGCGCATCTAGTTTTTCAAATGATTATTATAGGATTCCAATCCCTAAACTTTCAGATTGTCCAACTTGTGGCAAAGTAGAATGATTACTGTAAATAAAGAAAAATTAATTGAACGCGTTGCTCTGCTGGCTTCTGGTGTAGATTCATTAGGTACAGGGTCTTTTGTTAGTATTTCTACTATTTTCTTTTTGACAAATAGTCATGTCAATACGACTTTTATTGGTATAGGACTGACATTGTCTGCGATATCTGGCATGATTGCCTCTGTACCTATTGCATACTTGGCTGATCGATTGGGAAAATTAAGGACATTTTCAATATCTTATATATTAAGAGCAATAGGAATGTTGTTGTGGCTGGCAATAAGAGGAAATATTGTTTTTTTAATTTTTATGACTTTGTTTGGAATAATTGATAGGTCAGCCGCCTCTTTAACTAGGAGCTTAATAGTTGCACCATTAAGTAAAGAAAAAGCTTCAATTTTAATGGGTAACATGGCTTTGCCAACTAATCTGGGATATGGTATCGGTGCAGGGATAAGTGGAATAATAAGCTTTTTTAAGTTAAATTTAGCCATAGCTTTAATTATTAATGCTTGTTCTTTTGTATTGGTGGTAATCATTTATAATTATGCTTTAAAGGATGTTAGTGTAACTTCAGCTAAACTTAAGCGATCACCGTTAACATCTTTTCAAGCAATTAAAAGTTCTGTGATAAATAAAGAAAGACTAATTTTAATTATTGAAAATTTTATCTTTTCATTTCATAGAACTTTACTAAATGTATATATTCCATTATTAGTTGCAGAAAAAATCCCTAATTTAACATGGATGGCTCCTACTGCATTTGTATGTAATACTATTGTGATTGCTCTTTTTCAAGGACCTACAAATAAATTCGCTGTTCAAAAGAAAGTATATGATCTTTTTTGGATTATTTCTGGATTTTGTTTAGTGGTGTCATTTTTAGGAATAATTATTTCTAATATTTTTAATGCAAAAAACACTTATTTGATACTACTAATATTTTTAATTATTATGCAAATAATAGCTGAATTATTTAGTTCTGCGGCATTAGCCGTTTATATGGTTGAATTTAGTAGATCTCAATATTTAACATTAGATTTAAGTGCGATAAACCTAGGAGGACAATTGCAGAATATTGTAGGACCAATGATATTTGGAGAATCTGCTGCATCTAATTTGCTGGCTCCTTTGAGTATGGGAATTATAACTTTAAGTTTTACATTAATTGAGTTAAGAAGAGTACTTTAGCTTATAAATAACTAAAGTACAGAAAAGGACTATCTACTGATATGTTAAAAAATAAGTAAACATTAGTTCTAACTGATTAAGGCTTGATTTCTCTTTGTCTTTTTGTATCTCAATTAAGGCTACATTAAAATTTATCGTCTATAAATATAGCTGTTTGCATCTAGTTGTTGTAATACCATGTTTTCCGGTGGATTTTTGTAGGTTCTTCTATAATTTTATTTTTCATTGTAATTAAATTTTACAACTAAATTACTAGGAAGAGTTAAAATATTATGTCTATTAAATTTGATTCCGATATAATACTTTGGCTTATGAAAAACAATATCCGTAAGATAGTCTTACGGATATTGTTTTTTTCTTTTTTTATGTAGTATTAAAAATACTAAATAAATTTATTTATTATAACCAAAAATTATAACCAAAATTCCTGATGAGCAATTTGCTTCAAAAGAAATAGTAAAGCTTGAGTCTGAATATTAGTGTTATCATATTTTTTTTGCAGTATTGCAAAAAAATTGAAGGTTTGATAACAAATTATCTATATCGGTTTGACTAACAAGACTTTCAATATCAACTATTCTCGAATAATTATCAAGGGTTAGATGACCTTTTGCATGTGAAAAATCAGTAAATAAATAACCTTGAATGATTAAGTAAGCAATGCATTCCATTAGTGTTTCAGAATTAATTTTGGTACTGTCAGGATAACTCCTAGTTTTATCATACGCACCAGATGCGCATGCCATTTTAAAGTCTTCAAATTTATCCATAATCTTTTGATTATTAGTGCTTAAAGCATCATGAAGTATCTTTTTAGCTTCCTTTTGTGATGACACAATAAAGGAACCATACTTATCTTTGTGGCCTGTTAATAGTATAGAAATACCTTGCCGAATTGTTAAATTGGTTGGATGTGCTGTACCTTTACGCCAACCTGAAACGTTTGCAGTAGTAAGTTTCTTTTGAACTAAATCTGCTATACTCATTTCAAAATTATGATTGATAATGTCTGATAACTTATCAGTTAATTCTTTATCAGTTAATTTTAGCGAAGCTAATGCTTCTGCCAATTTTTGATGCTTGACCATTTTCATTGTCAAGCAAACCGGTTTGCTATTATCCTTTCTTTCTCTATATCATTCGAATGATTAATAATAATTTACTTTAAATTAGAGCTAACTCATTTTTTACTTTTAAAAGCCAAAAATGAATTTACCTTTGTCGACAAATTGCATAATATCAAGCTTTTGAGAACTTGTCAGAGTTTCTCCAAAGTCGAGAAAATGCGGAGTTTTTTTGATTAATCAATCATTTCTAGTTTAGAAAATTTTCTTTAATTAAAGTGTTATGCAAAAAGAAGCCAAAAAATTAGAAAACCGCCACTCAAATTGGGCGACGGTTTTTTAAAAGTATTTTATTCAAATCCTCTAAACTGAGAATTGTTAAGAAATAAAACTTAACAAAAATCAGATTTAAGGAGATATGTCACATGGCATTTAAAATTGAAATGACGGTTAATCAAGCATTAGAAGGATGTTCTGCAGTAGTAATTGGTGTGATTACTCGCAAAGCAAATCCTAGTTACCATAACGAAGAGGATGTTAACGAGTATCCTAAGAATGTGAGATTGGCTATTACCAACGATCCATCAGGCGTTAACAACGGTCAGATTATTTCTATCAAAGTGAAAAACGCAGATAACATTCAAGTCGGACAAGAATTCACTTTTAACTCAAAAAGTGGAGCCAGAGTTCCAAATGGAGAAATTCATTTTTGGACTCGTAACAGCTTTGTCCAAGTGGCAATGAAGGGTGATGGAATCATTGAAGGGGACTAGAACACCCTTGTGTGACTATATAACACAAGTAGTTGATGCTAGATTAGCAGTTGAAACGAATGATCAAAGCAGTATTAGTCACTCCTATGTATTCCTTGAAGAGCAGCTTGGAAAAGGGCTGCTTTTTGTTTTAAGATATCCCAGCGGAATGAAGCTAGATGCTAAGACATATTTCGATTTGTACGATATCATCGCACCGGCAATTTCAAAAGAAAAAACAATGATTCGACCTTTAACTTTTCAATTAGTTCCTATTGATAATATGCCAATAGAAACTTCAGTCGGATTTTTCTTTCCTTGGAGAAATGGTCGAGCAAGTCGTTTGGTCGGATCAATTGAAGAAATACTAAGTGACTATGATCTAAATCAAGAAATCCCTATCATGAAGGGAATGACAGCTAAAACTAACGTGCGCAGTTATCTCATAACCGGAAACACAGGTTCAGGTAAGACCGAGGCATTTAAATATTTTGAGCAGGTCTTTTCTAAGACAACTAATAGAAGTGGTACCAAGCCTGCGAAAATAATTATTTTTGATAGCAAGAAGGGTGCTGGAAGTCGTTGGGCTAAAAGAAATAATCCAGAAATTGAATTAATCGTTCCCAAAGAGGGGGATCGTCCGGAAGACTATATACCCAGATGTAATCGAAAACTAGAACAAATAGTTGCGGAAATGAATCACAGACAAGATGAGCTATATAACTTCTCCAATAGAATCACAACAGATGCCAATGAACTAGATGTTCCACCCATTTGGGTGATGTTCGAGGAGTTTGAAGGAGTCACATTGGGAATGTCCCCACTATCTGCACAAATTCAGGATTTATATCGACTTCTAACTTTAATTGCCTTACTCGGTCGTGAAAGTTTGGTGGGGTTATGCATTACTTCGCAAATAGCGCGTAACGACGTTATTCCAATCCCAATCAGAAGTCAGATGCTAGTGAAAATTTTGCTGGGCGTAATTGATTCCACTTCTACAGCTTATTTATTTGGCGATTTAAGTGATAACATACCTCTTCCTATTGGAGGAAAAGGCAGTGGAATTATTTCAATAAATGATGGCTACCACTATGGAATCGAACCAGTTGAAATGCCCACGATTTATGAAAGGTGATAAAAATGATATTTATTTTTCTACCAAAAATCAAGTATTATCAATGATTCTGAGCAATTTATTTTTTGCTTTTATCACTAATGGAGCGAGTTATGCTCAATAATTTCATGTTAAAGCATGATTTTGAGCACAACAAACTAAACCTTCACTTTATTCTGTTTGTGCAGGCTGATATACTATGAGTGATTAATCATTACCTTTGATTACGGAGTGCTTTATGGTAATCGTATGATTGATCATTAATAATTAGAGCATAGATTGTGCGAATCAGTTTATGCATTGATGCGATGGCAGCTTTCTTATGACCTTTCGTCTGAGAAAGCTGTTTTTTATGTTCATAATAGTCTGTAATATGGCAAGGTTTAGTCTTCTTAGCCGATTCCATTTGGGTAATGATACGGTACATAATCTTTCTCGCTATTGCATTACCATGTTTTGTAATCGGTAAGTGCTTGTCAGTATTTCCAGATTGAGATTCACCAGGATCAATTCCAATGAAAGCATCAACTTGATTAGCATTGTTAAAGCGTCTTAAATCACCTAATTCCGCATATATTCTTAAGGCCGTCTTCTTGCCAATACCAGGTACAGATAAATATATTTGGACATCTTTAGGATTAGGTGCAATTTGCTTGATATATGCCAGAATATGCTTGCGTCTTTGTTCAATTTGAAGCAAATGTTCAATACAATACTTAATTAATTCAACTGTGATACTGTCACAGTCATCGTAATACCAAGTGCGTTGTGCAAGACTTTGCAAGCTGCAGGCTACTTGATTAGCCTTAGAAGCTCCAATTCCTTTGATCTTAACCAATTGAGATGCTATTTGATCATAGGAACTGTCTAAGACAAATTTGGCGTGTGGAAATAAATCAACAATATGCCAATAAACCTCACCACTTCGACTACTAGAGATTTGTTCAATCTGAGGAAAAGTAGATTGCAATGCACGATGCAAGCGATTCTTATATTTGACTAAATCTCTGGTTAGTTCTTCATAAAACCGACTGGCATTTTGCATTTCGTGATAACGGTAGTCTTGCTTAGGAGTCAGTGGCTGTGGCACATCAAATTGAATTTTCGCTAAGTTATGTGCATCAGTACGATCTGTCTTTAGATGGCGCAGATTGTTATCCATTAGCTTCTTAGCACTTAATGGATTGATGCGCGTGTAATCATAGTTATGGTGATCTAAAAATGATTGCAGTGGTAAGGAATAGACACCAGTAGCCTCAAAGATAACTACAGGATGCTTGTAGCACTGTAATTGTTCTAGCAGTTCATTAAAGCCAACTAAGTCATTGGCGATAGTAAAATGTTTAAACTCATTTCTTTTGATCAAAACACTTACCGTTGAACTTTTACTGCTAACATCAATTCCAAAAACTACGTTATAGGTCATCATTAAGCCATCCTTTCAATCCATGCTCTAACGAGATGAAGTTACTGTTCACATAAGCTATCAGTCATTAATTTTCTGAACAAGGCTTAAAGAGCCAACATACTCCAATGAAATTTCCTGAAAAGCCGGTGAAACTGCCAGTTTATATAATGGCATCAAGTGCCCAAAAAGATCACGGCATTAAGTGCTTCATCTCAACTTTTATTTTAAAGCAAAAATAAAAGCGCTAGATAATCCTTCCGTCGAAAGATTATCCAACACTTAGGTTAGTATGTTTATTTATTATTCTTTTAGTTTTTGTTCTTTGTAAGTATGTTTTTAAAGTGGGGGCAAAGCAATGAATCAGCCCTATCCAAAGCTATTAGACGCACTTCTTATAACTTGGATTATATTGATAAACAGGCAAACGCTATTGCATTAGGTGCTAATGTAATTACTCATGGTAAGAAAGTGATTTTAGAAATACCAACACGTGGCTTATGGCAATTATCTACTAATCCGCAAGTAGCTCAGTGCTTAATGGAAAGAGTAAATAGTGCAGAATTCAAGCGCTTTTTAGATTTAAATTATAGTGGCGTGGTATTTTCGAAACCTAAGTTTGAACAAAATAAAATAGTAATTATAGGCATGAAGTCAGACATGAGCCACCGCTTTGGGTCCTTCGACCCAAGGAGCGAGTGGCATAGATAGGGTAAAAAATATCAAAAAAGTGTGTAAACCCGTATTGAACGTTGATACATAAGCATTTCTGGGCTTGTTATTAGAAATGCGTAAAGTGGGTTTAAATAAAAAAGCTAAAAAGTTAAAAATATCGTCGTCCAATTTGGACGGCGTCTTTTGAAACGAAAAATACCTAGATTTATTATGATTTTCTTGAAATAAAAATTTTAAGAAAGGAAATAGTGTTATGGCACAAAAAACTAAATCCCGTCAATATATGATGGTGCAAGACTTAAACAAGTTACCATATGATTTGGGTAAGTTAAAAGAGATACTGTCAGGACTTAAAGCAAAGGAATGGGCTTTCATAGTTCACGATAAAGACAAAAGTGAAAATGGTGGGTTAGTAAAACCACATGTGCATCAGTTCTTAAGTTTGAAAATGAAAGAATGCTTGACACACTCGCTAAAACTTTAAAGGTTAAACCACAGTACCTTCAAATTTGGAAAGGCAGAATTAACAACGCCTATAGTTATTTGATTCATTTAACTAGTGGGGCTCAAGATAAACATATCTATAGCCCTAAGGAAGTAGTAGCTTCTTTTGACTTTCCAAAGCGTATTTCTGAAATTACCAATTGAGTTTCTAAGCAAGAAATTAAGGATTCGCTTAATCTGTATGCCAATGGCGGCTTATCACAAGCAGAATTAAAAACCAAAATCGGTAATTTAGCTTATGCACAAAACTTGGAAATTATAAAAAAGTTGAATACTGTGTTGGATAATCAAACTCACAAGGAATGGCTACAATCTTTTCAAGGGCAGAAAATGACCGTAGATTGGTATTATGGACCGGCTGGTGTTGGTAAGACGCGTTTAGCCTTAGAGGAAGCTAAACGATCGGGAAAACAATATTGTGTACTAGGTTCATCTAATGATTATTTTCAAGATTATGATGCACAAGATCATGTAGTGGTGTTAGATGAATTGCGTCCTAACGATCTTAAGTATGGGGACTTACTTAAGATAATGGACCCATACCAACATGACAAACATGCTCCTAGAAGATACAGAAATGTCGCGCTAAATATTGAAAAACTAATCATTACAACACCTTACAATCCAGAAACGTTTTATAAGATGACCAAAATAGCTGATAGACGAGTAGATACAGTAGATCAGCTTAAGCGCCGTATCGACAAGGTTATTAAAGTAACGCCAGAAATGGCAAAGAAAGTATTTGGTGATGGAAATGAAAAATAATGTTAAAAATGCAAAAGACTTAATGAGTGCCTTAAACATTAGTACTACTAGATTTTATCAATTTTTGAATAATGGTATGCCTTACCATCAGATTGGTAACGGACGCAAGTATTACATTTTAGGTGAAGTTGAAGACTGGCTCCACAAGACTGGTTACCACCAGAAAAAAATATGGTCCAAATAAGGAGAATTAAGGTAGAATAGGAGTTGACTCTTATTCTACTTTTTCTTTAAAGAAGGTAGAATAATGATTAAAAAAGTTAACAAAGATTCAGAAAAAGTATATTTGATTAGAGTACAGCCTCGTGATCCAATAACTGGTAAAAGAGTAAACTTACCTATTAAGTATGCTAAAACTAAATCTGAAGCTTCCAAAATTGAAAAGAAGATTTGGACGGAATATAAGTCAGGACTTAATTTGGGTGATGGCAATACCGTATTTGCTGGTGCTTTTCAAAAGTATGTTGATCAAAGGGCTAATTCTATTAGTCCAGTAACGCTGAAGTCTTGGCAAGAATCAGCCAAATCTTTCACAAAATATTTTGGTAAAGCTAAGATTAAGAATATTACTACCCCATTGATTTCTAAGTATGCTCACGACTACGTAGACAAGCATCATACCACTATTAGTAAGTCATCTACAATTGCTAAGAGGTTAATCCATATGAGGAACTTCTTCAAGAGTATTGAGGGGAAAGCTATTAAAGAAAATCCAGTACCAGAAGGTGCATTAAAAGTTTTCTTTAGGCAGAGTGATTTTTCACTACCACAAGAATGGTATATTTTATCAGATCAAGAATTAGATAAAATTCGTAAGTTACTCATTAAGGATTTAAAGACAGCTTCTGTAAGTAATTCAGCAAGTAAATTAGCTATTTTGATTGAGAGCTATACTGGCATGAGAGTTGGAGAATTACAAGCTTTAAGGTTCAGTAATATTGTTTATGAAGATAATAATTGGACGTTAAAAATTAATAATAGTTGGTCCGATTATACTAGGGCGTTTACTGGTTCTTTGAAAGCTCGTCCAAAGGGATATTCAAGGACGGTATTGCCTATTCCTAATGATGTAGTATTACTGTTAAAGCAATATCAGATTAAGCAGGACAAGTATTTCAAGGAGAATAGTATTATTAATTCTTCAGATCTAATTTTCTTGAACACTCATGATTATGCTAGTGCGGCATTAAGTGAACCAATAAGGCAAAAGAGTATCAATGACATGTTTAAGATTGTGTGTGATAAATTGGAAATTAAGCCTAATGATAAACGTCTTAGTTTGTATTCCTTTAGACATACAATTTGTACTAAGTTAGCAAATACGCCTAATATGTCTTATCCATGGGCTGCAGAAAAGATGGGACACTCACTCCAAATGTTTATGAATACTTATGTCGGTGTTGATCCAAGTATTAATCAGAAAATGACAAAACTTTGGTTAGCTTAATATGTGCCAGTGAATGGCACACAAACTATATTTGAAGTAAAAACAAACAATGATAAATCAACAAAAAAGACTGGAAACCATCGGGCTTCTAGTCAGCATATATTTATGCTCATATTTAATTAAAGCCTATCAAATCACTTCTTAAAATGTTGATTTGGTAGGTTTTTTCTTTGTTTTAAACTAGAATGAAATGGTTTGAAATATAAAGAAATAAAATGAAATTAAGTGAAACAACACATAGAAACACACAATAAGTTTTTATTGAGTAAATTTAGTATTTTAGAGAGTGTCAAAATGGCGTAAGAGCAGGCTTTAGGCTTGATTTTTTGTGTGTTTGAGGGATATAAAAAGGATTATCTTCAGTCTCGGAGATAATCCTTTCTTTGTGTTCGAGTTTTTTTGATGTTTTATTAATTAGTCCATATCTATATTATTTGGAAAGTGGGCTAAGCGTTCATCTTCAACGCCGATTTCATTTTCGATTTCAAGCAAACGATTGTACTTTTCAACACGTTCTGAACGAGCTGGAGCACCCGACTTAAGTTCGGCAGCATTAGTAGCTACAGTGAAGTCAGCAATGAAGGTGTCACCAGTTTCACCTGAACGGTGAGAAACCATTGTAGTGAAGTTGTTCTTTCTAGCTAAACGGATAGTTTCAAGAGTTTCAGTAATAGTACCAATTTGGTTTACCTTAATCAAAACAGCGTTGCAAAGCTTATCCTTAATTGCCTTACGTACAAGCTTTGGATTAGTACATACGTTATCATCAGCAACAACTTGAATGTTCTTACCAAATCTTGCAGTAAACTTCTCAAAGTTGTTCCAGTCATTTTCATCAAATGGATCTTCAGCGGAAATAATTTCTGGGAATTCCTTCAAAAGCTTGTCGTAGTAATCAAGCATTTGATCGCCATCCCATACATGACCTTCAAAGTGGTACTTGCCATCTTCTTTGTTATAGAAGGATGAGGCAGCTGCGTCAAAAGCAATAGCAATATCTTCACCTGGTTTGTACCCGGCTTTTTCAATAGCTTCATGAAGCATCTTAAGGGCTTCTTCTGAACTCTTTAAGTTAGGAGCAAAACCACCTTCATCACCTAAGCCAGTTTCAAAGCCTGCTTCTTCAATAACTTTCTTCAAGGTATGGTAAGTATTAACAATCTTTTCAAAACCATCTCTAAAGCTAGTCTTTTTAACCGGAGTAATCATGAATTCTTGGATATCGATACCATTGTCAGCATGCTTACCACCGTTAATAACGTTATGGAAGGTTTGTGGTAATTCTAAGTCGCAACCACCAAGGTAACGATATAGTGGTTCATGTTTTGAATGGGCAGCGGCACGAGCTACAGCCATTGATACACCTAAGATGGCATTAGCACCTAATTTAGCTTTGTTAGGTGTACCATCCAATTCGATCATCGTACGGTCAATTTTAGCTTGATTATAAGGACTCATACCCTTTAAAGCATCGTTAATTGCACCATTAACATTTGCGACAGCCTTGGTAACACCTTTCCCACTTAAGCGAGAGCCACTATCACGTAATTCAACTGCTTCTTTTTCACCAGTTGAAGCACCTGATGGAACTTCTGCCTTGGCAACCGTACCATCAGATAAATATGCATGAACTTCTACAGTTGGATTGCCACGAGAATCAAAAATTTCCATCGCTCTAACTTGTTCAATATAAACTGTCATAATTTTTACCTCCTAAAGCAAAAAAGAGCAAAATTTAAAACACCTACTATCAATACACACTAATTGTGTATTGATAGTAGACGTCATTAGATTTTGCTCATTTAATGACGAACGTCATCGCCTATTCATTTGACACTTTTAGTATACCGCTTTTTTAATTTTTGTAAAGCTTTTTTGGGTATTACTATAAAAAATAAAGTCCCGGATTTAAAATTGAAGTGCAACGCTAAGTGTTAAACAAAAAGGCCATGAAGACCTAAACTTGAAGTGACCAAAAATCAAGGATTGTACGAACTGCTTTTGGTCGTTCATCTGGAGTAATTTCTATATGCAGGATCTGTAATTTGTTAAGTGCAAAGTTAATATAGCCCCATAACAATAAGGTTAATATTGCGGTGGCTAATACCAAGAAGTAATAAGCTAACGCAAGTTGAGTAGTGAAGGCAAAGCATAACGAAATAAGTACCATAATCATTTCCGTTAGGCTAAATACTATATAAGCATTATTGCCAATTCGTTCTACTTCATCTAGTTGACGCTCATCTAATCTGCTGTCAATTCCGAACCAATATCTAATAAATTTTAACCACAAGCTTTCTTGTCTTCTCATTGTTGTTCATCCCCATCCCAAAATAAACTATTCAAATCTGTGCCTAATACATGTGCTAAGCTTAAACATAATTCAAGTGAAGGATTATATTTATCGTTTTCAATTAGATTAATAGTCTGCCTGGCTACGCCTATTCTTTTAGCAAGTTCCATTTGTGAAATCTTTTTTTGTTTACGATATTCTCTTACGTGATTCATTTAATCGCCTTTTGTAGTCATTGTGTCAAATATATATGACATTTATTTAAAATGATATTATCATGTTTGTGGCAAATATCAATTATATATGACATAAAAGATTGCTGTCGAAAGCAAATATGGTTAAACTAAAAATGTTAATGCAAAAATATTTTTAGGAAAAAACTATGACAATTATTGAATTCAAACATATTAGTTACCAGGTAAAAGAGAAACAAATCTTGCATGATGTTTCTTTTAAGGTAAATCAAGGAGATTTTTTGACCTTGGTTGGACCATCAGGCTCTGGTAAAAGTACTATTTTAAAATTAGCTGCCAATTTAATCAGCCCAACAGCAGGTGATATTTTTTATCAAGATAAAAAGATGTTGGAATACAATCCCATCCAATACCGCAGGGAAGTCTCTTATTGTTTCCAGCAGCCAAGTTTGTTTGGCAAAACGGTAAGAGAAAATTTAATTTTTCCCTATGAGATTAGAAAGCAAGCTATTGTAGAAAAAAGGATAGATGAGTTACTAAAACTAGTTGATCTGTCAGCCGATTTTCTAAATAAGAACATAAATTCCTTGTCAGGCGGAGAAAAACAGCGAGTAGCTCTCATTCGAAATTTAATTTTTCTCCCCAAAGTGTTGCTTTTAGATGAGGTTACAACTGGCCTTGATGATGATAGCAAGGAAATAGTGCATCAATTGATTAAGCGAGTGCACGAACAAGGAACTACTATTATTCGAGTAACTCACGATCAAAGTGAGATTCAGACGGCCGGTCATATTATGCAGATTAAGCAGGGAAGGATCATCAAATGAAGAATATGATGGTTAGTAATTTATCTTTAGTGTTGGCTTTTGCCTTGGTGCTGGTATCAATCGCGATCTCGGCTAAAGAAAAGCTGGGCTTAACTAAAGATATTTTAACGAGTGTATTTAGAGCAATTATTCAGTTAGTCATCATCGGCTTTGTGCTGAAGTTTATTTTTCACGTTGATCAGCTGTGGTTAACCATCGTTTCGACGTTGGTCATCATTTTTAACGCATCTTGGAACGCTAATAAACGTGATCCTAATCCGCACTGCAGTCTTTGGAATTCGATAATTGCCGAGGCCATCGGTACCTACGTGACGCTAGGGTTGCTGATTTTTTCAGGGGTAATTAAACCAATTCCGATGCAGGTGATTCCAATTACGGGGATGATTGCCGGTAATGAAATGGTGGCGATTGGCTTATGCTACAAGGCATTGCATGATAGCTTCAATGACCTACATCAGCAAGTTCTAGAAAAGTTAGCGCTGGGCAGCGATATTAAATTGGCATCAATGCCGATCCTGCGTCGGAGTATCAAAACTGCGATGCAGCCAACGATTGACTCTGCCAAGACCGTGGGGTTAGTTAATTTACCAGGGATGATGTCGGGCTTGATCTTCGCAGGAATTAATCCAGTTTACGCGATCAAGTATCAGATTATGATCACATTCATGTTACTGTCGGCGACAAGTCTTGGTGCAGTAATCAGTGGTTATTTAGCCTATAAAAATTATTTTAATGAACAGATGCAGCTGCGATGAGAAGGCCTGGGTTTAAACACCAGGGCTTTTATTTTTATCTAAAAATTCGCTACATTTTATAGAATCTGTCTATAACTCTACACACGGCACGAATCTGATCTTAATTACTTTTTCCATACATGCTTTAATCTTGTTAAAAGTTAAATACATCGTGTATGTGAATTTTAACGAGGTATGTATGAATAAAATAGATGAATTTTAAGCATGTAAAAGATGCAGATGCAATTGTTGTTGGCGCAGGAAGCGGAATGTCACGCGCTACCGGTCTTGCTTTTTGGTAGGAAGATAGTCCGTTATATATGGACAACATGAAATATTTTGCTAAAAAATATGGCTTTAATGGTTTATTCCAAGGTTTCTATAATCGTTTTGAATCTGAAGAAGAGCACTGGGCATTTTTGCTTGAACTTTACAAGATGATGAATGAAATCCCACCACAGAAGCCGACTTATGAATACTTGAAAAACTTGATTGGAGATAAACCTGTTCATTATGTAACTACTAACCAAGATATGTTATTTACCAAGTATTTCCCGGAAAATGAAGTTAGTGAAATTCAGGGATCATGGCATTATTTTCAAAGTTCTCGTCCAACGAGTGATCGTAAGCTTTACCCAACTAAGGGGATGCTCGATGTCTTATACGATAAGATTGAAAATACCAAGCAAATTGATTCCTAAGAGTGATATCGACGGTGCTCTACTTATTCCATGGGTTCGTAGTCCAGAATTTTTGGAAGATCAAAAGTATTATGAAGAACATGCCAAGTGGAACAAGTTTATGGCTGATCATAAGGGAGAAAAGATTCTTTTCTTAGAAATGGGTGTCGGCCGCATGACGCCAATGTTTATTCAGGAACCATTCTGGAAAATGACACAATATATGCCAGATTCTTTCTATATTAATATCAATCCTCAGGATGCACGAACTAATCCTGCTATTCAAGATCGTTCTTTATTGATTGGAGAGGATATTAATGAAGCTCTTAAAGAAGCTAATGAAAAAATTAAGGGAGACAAAAATGACTAAGGAAGCTGCACAAATTGCAAAGAAATGGATAGATGAATCAGATGCTATTTTGGTTACTGCCAGCAATGGTTTATCAATCTCTGAAGGATTAAATTTATTTGCTGACGATGCAAAATTAAAGGAAGTATTAGGCAACTTGGTTGATAAATATCATTTGTCTAACTTGCTTACGGCTTTTAGTTATCAATATCCAGACGAACTAGATTACTGGCGCGTGATTGCTAGAACCGTTGGATATTACAGCAATAACTACCAGCCTAGCGTTTATATGCAAGATTTGAAGAAAATTATTGGTGATAAGCTATATTTTGCTTGGACATCTAATGTAGATCACCATTTTGCACTTGCTGGTTTTGATAATTTGTTTGAAATCGAAGGCAACTGGCTTGATGGTGTCTGCAGCGCGCATCCTAAGAAGCATGGTGTTGTTAATTTGGCTAAGCAACTGCATGAATTTTACGTCAAAGATAAGGCAGGGACTCTAACTAAGGCTGACATCCCGACCTGTGATAAATGCGGTGCGCCAATGAATATCAACACTACTGCTAACCAAGATTTTCAAATTGACCAGAAGCAGATCAACGCCTTTCAAGATTTTATTCAAAAATATGAAGATAAGAAGTTAGTCGTACTTGAACTTGGAATTGGCCCACGCAACCAAATGATTAAGGTTCCAAGTATGCAATTAGTTGCAGTTGACAGAAATAGTCGCTACATTACGATCAACAAAGGCGAGTTGAATATTCTAGATATCATTGCAGACCGCAGTATTGGTTTTTCTGCCTCAATTGGTGATGCATTTAAGGAAACCATGACTGGTAAAAGTCATGTTGCTACAACCCAAGGTCCAACTAAGCCTCAACCTAAACCAGAATTAACACCGGAGCAAAAGGCTGAACAAGCTAAAGTTATGCAGCAATTTTATCCTGACTACATGGTAGATAGCGGCATTCGTCCTAGCAGTTTTCCAATGTATTTGACCATTGATCAAAAGCATCCGTCATACTTGCATACGGTGCAATATGGTCAATCAATGATGTATTCAATCGGGGATGCCGCAATTGTTCACTGCTTTACTCAAGATGGCAATATTATAAGGTGCGTCTCGGTCTTGATAAGAGCAAAGATGAGGTTCACGGCTTTTACGTTGATCCAGGTACTTTTACCGCTATTGAGGATAGCAACGATGCGGGAGTTGGCTTTTCACAAATTAGCATTGAAATTCCAAACAATGGTGATGGTGCAATTTTAGTGCCAAAGAAAGACTGATCGACGTACGCTTTATACGCTAAGTTTAATTAAAGATGCTTTTTTGAAATTAGTTGATGAAGAATCATATTCTAAAGTTAATATCGCGCGGATCTGTCGTGAGGCTGGGATAACGCGATCAACATTTCATGTGCATTATTCCTCGGTGACTGATTTCTTGAACGATGTGCTAAATGATGCGTTGTTGCTGACAGAGACAAATCCTGTCCCATTTTTTGCTGGAAACGGGAAATCGCTGGATTATCTGAAAAGCAATGAATCGTTAGTACCGGCTTGCCAGCAAATTGGGGATGCTGGGAAATATCAAAAATTATTGATGGACCCGGATTTGAGCGAATACATCATTGGCAGAATCATAGTGAATGAGCGAGACAAGGTTTTGCCAGCAGTGATTGAAAAAACGCACCTTCCAAGAGAAGATGCGGAGACGTTATTTAGATATGTAATTCATGGTTCGTTTGCGGTTAACCGCGCGCATAATTTTGTGAAAGATGAGAAATGGCCCCATGATGTCCAGATGTTGAATGAGTTTGCGGAAGCTGGATATGAGCGGTTGAGTAGGAAGTAGAATAATAAAGATGCATTGAGGTGACTTGATGCATCTTTTTTTGATGCGTTTAGAAGAAAGAAGCGTATATTTTAAGTAATAAGTTTTTATAGTAGGTGAGTAAATGGTATTACATATAGGTGTTTCGTATAAAACGGGACCTCAGGCTAAAAAAGAAGCACAGGAAATTTCTGATACATATTATATTTCTGAAGATGATGATTCTTCGAAAAATTATTTTATTGAAACCCATTTAAAAGATGGAAAGAAAAATTATTTTAATCAAGCTGGAATTTTTAAACCTGCTGAAAATGAATGCATTATTATTTCAAGTAATACGAAATCCAGAGGGATTAACTATAATCCATGGGAAGATGAGTTTAATGAAGATGTCGGGTATATAAATTATTATGGTGATAATAAAAGACCTGACACAGATCCTGCAACTACACGAGGGAATAAATATTTGTTGGATCAATTTAAAATTAGTCATGATCCTAATCCCGAAGTAAGAGCTACTGCTGTTCCTATTGTGTTTTTTGAAACACGTAAACAGGGAGAAAGAATTTTTCATGGATATGGTGTGATAAAAAATGTTAAATTGGTAACTCAATACACAGGTAGTGGGGCAGATAAAGCATATTTTTCCAATTATTTATTCACCTTCTGTGTATTTTCAATGAAAAAAGAACAGGAAGGCTTTGATTGGTCCTGGATTGAAGCGAGAAAACAAGCAGCTAAAGATAAAAATTTTCTTTCTTTAGCCGCTCCTAAAGAATGGAAATTTTGGATAAGGACTGGAGATTTAGAAAAAGTTCGCCGGAAGGTTTATGGAAGAAGTACTTCTAAAAAAGAGGAGCAACTGCCTACACCTGGTTCTGCATATGATAAAATTTTGAATCAAATCTATGAATATTATCGTAAGAAAGATAATTCAAAAGCTCATAGTGGAGATTTTGAATTTGAAGGTCTAGCTAAAGAAATTACACGATTAATTATTGGGGATGCATGCCATGATGGTTGGGTAACTAAATCATCTGGTGATGGTGGTTATGATTTTGTTTTACGAGTAGATATTGGAACTAAGGGCATTAGCCAAGTTAGACAGGTGGTATTAGGTCAAGCTAAATGTTACCGACGAGATCAGCGTATAACAGGAGAAGCCGTTGATAGAGTAGTTGCTAGGTTAAAGCGTGGATGGATTGCAGCATTTGTGACTACATCTTTTTTCAGCGACCCAGCTCAACGTGAAATACTGGAAGACGATTATCCAATCATGTTAATTAGTGGTAAGCAGGTTGCACAGACCGTAAGAAAATATATCTATGAGAAAAATATAACTCTTCAAGAATATTTAGATTCATTGAGTCGCGATCAATCTTT
Organism: Lactobacillus helveticus; assembly: GCF_046109915.1. Classification (NCBI taxonomy): domain Bacteria; kingdom Bacillati; phylum Bacillota; class Bacilli; order Lactobacillales; family Lactobacillaceae; genus Lactobacillus; species Lactobacillus helveticus. The sequence goes on from NZ_CP151471.1 coordinate 1,710,032, forward strand.
TAAATCACCAGAAGATATTCTGAAAGAAGAGTAGCTAAATGTTGTATCCCATTAATTATTCCTCAAATGTTCTACAATAGACTAAAAAGAACAAAATTATAGGAGGATAAAAAATGCCATGTACAACAATTTTAGCCGGTAAAAAAGCTGCGGCTGACGGCTCAACTTTAATTGCCAGAAACGAAGACTACGGTCACGCCTTCAATCCTAAACGCTTCATCGTCGTAACGCCTGACAAGCAACCTAAAGATTATCAATCAGTAACTTCTAAGTGCAAGGTAGATTTGACTGGTAATCCAATGCGTTATACCGCTGTGCCTGAACTTGAATCAACCATGAAGACCATGGGATGGTGGGGTGAAGCTGGTATTAATGCAGCTAACGTCGCAATGAGTGCCACAGAGACCAGCACTACCAATTCACGTGTTTTGGGCGTTGACCCAATGAACAAAAAGGGAATCGGTGAAGAAGACTTCGTTACAAGCGTTTTGCCTTACATTCACTCAGCTCGTGAAGGGGTAAAATTGCTTGGGCAATATCTAGAAAAATACGGTACTTATGAATCAAAAGGCGTAGCTTTTTCAGATAAAGACGAAGTTTGGTACATGGAAACTATTGGTGGCCATCACTGGTCAGCTCAAAGAATTCCAGATGATTGTTACATCGCTGCACCAAACTGGTTTAGCATCACTGATTTTGACTTTACCAGCGATGATACGATGGCTTCTGCCGATTTAGAAGAAATGATTGAAAAGTATCACTTAGATATTGATCACAGCGGCAATCCATATAATCTTCGCCACATCTTTGGCAGTCACGATGATTCAGATTATGAATACAATATTCCGCGCCAATGGTATATTCAAAAACTCTTCAATCCAAGTGATGTTCATGAACCAGATGATCCTAACTTGCCATTTATTGATTAATTGCCGAAGAAAACACGGGATTTTAATCCCGTGATGAATCCGGCCTTTTTTAGTTTTTTTGCTTGTTTCCTCCTTCTTTCTTAAACATATGTTTGATATAATCTTAAAAAGAAAGGAGGGAACAAATGTGCTAAAAGGGATCAAATTAAGACTCTATCCTAATAGAATACAACAAAACCAGCTTGAGCAGATGTTTGGCAATGATCGCTTTGTTTGGAATTAAATGCTGGCCATGATGAATGAGCGCTATCAGAATAATAAAGCTTTGCCTTTTTTAGGCAAGTTCAAGCTGAATTATCTGCTTAAGCCGCTTAAAAAAGAATATCCTTTTTTGAAAAACAGCGATTCTTCAAGCTTGCAGGTAGTTAATGAATTCCTAACTCAATCTTGGAAGAACTTCTTTCAAGATAAAACTGGTCAAATTGGCAAGCCTCGTTTTCATTCACGTAAGTATCTGAAAAAGTCTTATACAGGCAAGTCAATCATAAAAACTGCAGGTAAAAGGTACTTGAAGATTCCTAAATTAGGCTATGTCAAAACCAGCAAGACTGGAGTTTTGCAAAACACTAAGATTAAGCGCTACACTGTTCTGCTTGAACCAACAGGAAAATATTATTTGTCTCTACAGGTAGAAATATCTGAACCAGAGAAGTACAGCTTAACCGGCAAACGAGTTGGAATTGATGTTGGCGTAGCTGATTTAGCAATTCTGTCTAATGGGCTAAAATATCCTAGTTTTAATAGCTCTTATTTTGAAATGAAAGCTAAAATTTGGCAAAGAAAATATGCTCGTCGCAGACATTTAGTTAAATTACTAGTTTTATAAAATAAGAATAAAAGGGTGCTTTGTCCTAGAAGTTTAGAAAGCTTTGCTAATTGGCAAAAAGCGCAAAAGTCAAAAGCCAAATACCAAGCTAAAGTAGCTAATCAGCGCAGAGATTATCTGCATAAACTAACTACGCATTTAGTTAAGCAATATGATGTAATTGCGATTGAAGATTTGAAAACCAAGAATCTTCAGAAAAATCATCATTTGGCTAAGTCAATTGCCAATGCTTCATGGCGAATGTTTAGACAAATGCTAGAATACAAATGCGAATGGTATGGCAAGAAACTAATTGCAGTTGATCCCAAGAACACTTCCAGAATTTGTTCAAAATGCGGCTATAACAGTGGTGCTAAGCCCTTAGAAATTCGTGAATGGACCTGTTCTAAGTGTCAAACCAAGCATGATCGAGATATTAATGCGGCAGTTAATGTCTTGCATAAAGGAAGTACAAAGCTAAATGGTCAGGGACTGGCCATGGTAACAAGCTGAGTTCTGTGAGTTAGGTATTTGACTAGTTCAATGTAAGATCCTAAACACTACTCAGTGTTCCCAGAAACCCGGCACTTCAGTGCTGGTGTAGTTCATTAAAAAGCCTGAGCATTTACTCACTATTGAGGACTTCAAGTATGCTTTGTCATCACGTTATCAACATACTAAATATGATCCTTATGGCTCGCAAGGTACCGAAGCTGATCGTCATGCCTTTCGTCCAATTGGTTTTCAACGTAATCAGGAATTATCAATTTTACAAATCAGAAATGATGTTCCTAAAGAAATAGCTGGCGTTCAATGGATAGCCTTTGGTCCTAATGCATTCAATGGCATTGCTCCATATTATACTAACGTGCTTGATACGCCTAGTGTTTACCGTGATACCAAGGAACATTTTGATATCAAGAATATGTATTGGCTGACCCAAGCCATCGCTACTATTGTTGATGAGCATCCATTCCGCTACAGCGCTTCAGTTGAAGAATTGAAGCAACAAATATTAGCTGCTGGTCGTCATATTTTGCTTGAAACTGATTCAGAGGTTGAAAAGTTAACCGGTGAAGAATTACAAATGAAATTGCAAAAGGCTAATGATCAAACTGCAAAAGCTGCTTATGATGCCGCAATGAAGTGTTTCGGTGATTGTGTCGAAACTGGTGCATTGCAAATTAAATTGAATTATTAAGCTTGAAATTAAGAAATGCTCGCCGAAATGGCGGGCTTTTTTTGATAAGTTTTGTTTTATTGGATGAACAAAACTTATCTTTTGTCATAAAAGCAATGACAGAGGATAATTATTGTTTCACTCTTTCAAAAAACAGCTATATTTTGCTTTTTGCCTCTGTATAATCTCAACTAACAAATCTAAAAGTTAATGAGGGAATATGATATGAAAAAATTACTGGTCAGTGTTTTGCTTTTATTAATGCTGACGTGGGTTAAAGGAGTAAAAACTGTTCAAGCTGCGGTTAGTGACAATTTTACTAAGATTGTTTTTAACGACGGTAAATCAGAAAAAGTCGAGAGTGGTCAGCTGGTGCACGTTAATGTGGAGCTTGCTTCTGTTCAAAAAGACAAGTTAAAAAGCGATGTTCCACTGACTATTACCTGGAGCGGCTCCGATAAGGTACAGGCGAAAGGAATTAATAAAACTAAAGATATTATCGTTAAAGACGAAAACGATAGTGAACAAAAAGTTGGTACCTATACTGTTGAAGCAGATCGTGTATTAATAAAATTTAACGACAATATTGAAAAGTATAATCACCTTGTAGGACAGCTTGCATTTGATCTTTTAGTTCATAATTCAACTGATGATAAGCAGGAAATAACTGTACACGCAGGAGAAATTAAGAAGGCAATAACAGTTGATCCTTCAGATAAAAGTTCACTTCTTGCTGAAGTAACTGGCAAATTGAATCAACGTCAAGATAGTATTTCATGGGAAATAAAAGTAAATCCTGACGAAAAGGAATTTTTAGGACCTATAAAAATTTTGAATGAACTGCCAGAAGGCCTAGCTTTTGATAAAAGTACAGTAGGAATCGAAGCCGATGATGTTTTTGTCAAATTAGGCAAAGAAGAAGTTAAATTTGATCAAAATAAGTTGTTGATTAATTTAAATAATAAGGGTCGTTCACACAGAACTTTTACTCTTAAATATAAGACGAAAATTTTAGATCAAAATGCGACTACCAAGATTAATAAGATTCAATTGGAATATCAGTTGAAAGATGATGATAAGAGAAAAAGCAGTGTATATGAAGGGAGAATTCTAAATGATTTTGATGCAACTTTTGTGGGGATCCGTAATGAGAGCGATGACGAAATGGTACGACGCAAGACTCTTGAAAAAGCTGAAAGAGATAGAGGATTGTCCTTGCTGTTCTCGAGATTACTTAAATTATTAGATAGTGAAAAAGAAGACCAATCAAAAAATAATAAAGATATTGAACCAGTTAAGATATTATCTAAAACAGCCGAACCAGCATCTACATTTGAAGCAGCTAAGGAAGTAAATCCTAAAGGATTAAGCGGCTTTGACAAGAAAGAGCAAAGTAGTACAAATAATGCGCATACTAAACTAAGTGAGGATGACGCTGATTTAGATGAAGATGATGATATTAAAGATTTTTCAACTAAAGAACATTCATCTAAAAGCCATGCTGCTAAACTGCCACAAGCTGGTGAAAGTAGAAATGGAATTTTAAGTTTCGTGGGTGTATTCATTTTGCTAGCAGGAATGATAGGGTTTAAAAAGAAATTTTTGAAATAAAATAGATTTAATTATAAAATTCGGATTTTTGATAGATAAAACCTGATCTTTCACGTATTATGGAGTTATAACTTTGTATCATGAAAGAGATATAATATGCCATACTCAATTTCAGAAATTATTGTTTTATTTTTTACGTATTCTTTTATTGGCTGGCTATGGGAAACTTGCTACTGTTCAATCAATGATCATCATTATGATTATCGTGGCTTTCTTTTTGGACCATATTGTCCAGTCTATGGATTTGCGATTATGACTATTTTAATTTGTGCTAAAGATGTACAAGATAACTTATTTCTTTTATTCGTGGTCGGATTTATTGTAGCGACAGTTTTTGAATATTTTGCCAGTTTATTTCTTGAGAAAGTATTTCATATGAAGTTATGGGATTATTCTCATTTGTGGGGAAATATTCAAGGAAGAGTAGCTCCAGTTATTTCACTTTTCTGGGGAATTGGGGTAGTGCTGCTAGTTAAATTTGTTCAACCATTTATTCAAGACATTATAAACATCGAGGAAAAGGACACCCATGGATGGTTAGCCGTAGGTATTACCGTTGTGATGGGAATTGATACAGTCTTGACTATGATCAGTGTAGAAAGATTCCATACTACCACCAAGATGTGGGATGACCATATCAATCAATTCATTGAACGCGTAAGAATCAAAGTTGAAAGCAGAATGCCTGAAAAAGGTAAGTTAAAAGTTGGCGATTGGCATCATTCAGTAATGCAGCACTATAATGAATTACAGCCATATAAATTAAGCTGGAACCATAAACGTTTTCTTAAGAGTTTCCCTAAGTTAAAAGTACTTGATGCACCAAAGTTTATGGAAATTAAAAAAGATATTTTGAAAAAAGAAAATTAGATAGCAAAACAGGCAACTCAATCGAGTTGCTTGTTTTTTTAGCCATTAATTCGGTTAGGATCATGTTTTTTGCTTTTTACCTCAGTATAGTTGTCCAGAACGTTCGCGTAGCGTCCTAGTATAAAGAGATAATCAGATAAGCGATTAATGTACTCTAATATATTTTCTGAGAGTTTCTGTTCGTTCAGGTTTAAATTAACCAGAGATCGCTCGGCACGTCTAGCTAAAGTTCTCGCATACTGCAAGTTGGCACCGGTAGCCTTGCCACCAGGTAGGATAAATTCAGGGATAGTAGGTATTTTAGGCGTTAGTTCATTGATCCTTTTTTCTAACGCATTAATCATTTCTGAATTAATTTCATTGTGGCGCTTAACTACGATATCTGCTTGCAATTGATAAAGTTGGCGCTGGATATTTTCCAGTTCGGGTTTTAATTCTTCGCAATTAGGAGATAAATTTGCGATTGTCACGCCAAGATAAGATTGCAGTTCATCAACGTTGCCTAAAGCTTCTATCTGCAAATCACATTTTGGGACCATTTTCCCGGTGACCTGCTTGGTAAATCCTTGATCGCCAACTTTAGTGTAGATTTTTAACAATTAGATGCACCTCCGCTGGTAATTTTTTAGTGCTAAAGTTACTGGCTTGTACAAAACGAAGTAGAAGGCAAAGTTGCCGATTGCATGGTATGTATCAAAAGCAAAACTGGAGACAAGATAGGCGATGAAGGCTGGAAAACCGCCAAAAATCGTCATGCCTAAATCAACTAGAAAACCGTATTCCCAACCGAGAAACGTAGCTAGAGCAAGCTGCATCCAAAAATGATTTTGAATAGGCAAAACTTTAGCTAACAATGCAATGGTCAATACACAACCAACATATGCCAAGATTTGGGGAATCGTCCAAATTCCAAAACCTAAGTAAATATTAGAAATGAACATTGTTAAAGCGGCTAGCAGGATTCCTGAACCAATGCCTAAAGTTAAAGTGACAATCATTAAAATATCTGTCACTGGCTGCACGTTGGGAATAGGAATAACCTTAAAGATTCGCAATACTACGCACATTGCTGTGAGCATTGCCATTAGAGCAATCTGCCTAATTTGTACTCGTTCAGTAACCATATTACTTCACCTTATCTAACGTGAACTTTACCTTGTCCTTATTAGCGACCTTTTGCTGAGTGACGCCTTTGGTTGCCCATTTTCCATTGATGGTATAGGTCCAATAAATTTTCTTCTTAGGATTCTGTTTTTTACCGTCGATTGCAGTTATAAAGCCCTTAGTTTCTTGAACTTTCCAAGCTTTTTTCAAGCCGGTAATAACTTTTGATTTCTTAGGAACCTTAACAGTTTTAGAATCTACAGTCTTTTTGCCTTCTTTTAGAGTGTAATTAACTGAAATCTGATTTGAGTTTGCCTTTTTAGGCGCTGCATTATTGTTTGAGCAACCTGTTAAAGCTAATGTAAAAAATGCAATGATAGCAAAAATTAAGCTGAATCTATTTTGTTTCTTCATTTTTTCCTCCGAAATAATTATTTAATTGGGCAAGCACCGCTGGCACAATCGCTTTGATCTACAAGTTCTAATCCTTTTTGATCTTTATTTTGATTTTCAAAGACTTCTTTAACATCGCCGGTAATCATGGCAACTCTATCTTCGTAGGTCTTTTTATTAATAGGTTCCTTAGGAGCTTGCTTGAGTGAGCCACCATAGTAAGGCAAAAGTGAAGTTGATTTAATGGTATGTCTGTATTGATGCAAAAGAGGAGCGATTTGATTGCTTTCGTTAGCTTGGAAAGTAACGGTACAGCTGACCGCATTATCTGACCAATATGTTTGCAAAAAGGCTTGAGTCGCAAATTGCTCTGCAATTGAAACAGTTCCAGCAGAAGCGAAGTTTTTGCTGTCAGCGTGAGCTGCACGTAAAGGAAATTCTACACAAATAGTGTTTTTAGTATAAATGTCAGGCTCGGTATGATAACCGCATTTTCTTAGTGCTGGCAAAAGCGGATCACTTGCTTGAAATCTAATTCTTTGAATCAAATAACCAGCATAGTGGAAGTGCATCCCTTCGGACACACCAGCCAATTTAGCCACCGTACCAGAAGGCTTTACCGTGGTGTGCTTAATTGATGGATTAACTCCTAATTCTTCGCTGTAGGCCTTATCAGCGGCAATGACAGCGTGATAAAGTCCATCGACCATCTTAATTCCTTGAGGATCATAGATAGGCTTTTTAATTGGAGCGCCAGTTTCCTTATCAGTTGCATCTTTAAAGCCAGTGACTACGCGATGACCTAAATCATTTAAAAGCCAGTCTTGAATACCGGACATGGAGACACCAATTCTGCGATTCTTTTGGATAATATTTCTAGAAACTTCCCAATCGTAATGACTAAAAGTTACGCGTTTAGTGTAACGAGCAGCTAGGCTAAAGGCTTCCTTTAAATCCCAGCCTTGTTGTTCGGCAATGTATGGAAATACTTCAAACAAGTTGCATGGCTCGCCGTTAGCTAAGGAAATTTCGCCACATGGATTGGTACCTTCGACGTCGTCATCAATGCCTGCTTGATAGCCATCGGCAATTCGCCCATAGTTGCGTGATAAGTCGAGGTTGACTATGCCAGGTTCGCCGTTATGCATGATACCGTCAGCGATCGGACCATAATTATTAAATTTAGAGTTGATTGCGACACTATTATTTGAGGCCCAGCGGTGGTGATAAAGTTTTTCCTTATCTTGCTTCATTTTGATGAAATCTTGGTTATCGCTTGAACCCAGAGCAAGTTCAGCTGAACGACGGACATTGCCGGCAACTACTGTTTTACCGATGAGGTTACAGATATCCGTGGCATCAACAGCCGTTAGCTTTTGTCCAACACGTTCATTAATCACATTGTTAATGTCAAAGAACATTTCGACTAATGGCATTGGACCAGAAGCAGTGCCGCCGAAGCCGTGAATCTTAGCACCGTAAGGTCGAATATCGGAGATATCCAAGACTAATTTAGTTTTTTGATCTGGATTGGTGTCGTTAAAGTGCAAATCAATCAAGCGAGCGTTGGCGAGCACCCAGCCTTCACGGGTATCGGGAATTCTGTAGTAAATTACATTATCTAAGTCAGAATTATTCTTTTCCCATTCAGCCTTGTCGATTGCGCCTACTTTGAGGGATGCATCGTAGGATTTGCTATTTTTATCAATGACAACGGATAAATCGACTTGATGGTCAACTTGAGGGATTTGATTGATATTATCGTCAACCACGGAAAAGCCAACGCCGCCGCCTTTCATTAATTGATCAAAAAGAAATGAAAATGGCATGGAAACAGCTTCTTTACGCTTATCGATGTAAGTAGGAACAATATGACTGTCGCCGTATGCTTGAGGACGAATGGCAATGAACCAACAATTGTTCAGTGAATCTCCATTGCGTTTTTGATAGTCGGTTCCTGAAATCCAAAGATTACGACCAGATGGTGTTGCAGATAAGCTATAAACTAAGCGGAACAATTTTTGTGCTTCGTTAGTTAATTCATCAATGACATCTTGAGAAGGTAAATCTTGAAGACGAGGGTCGAGGTTGATATTGCCCTCAATTACCCGTTTGACTGTTTCATCCCAGTTTTCCGTTCTATTTTTTTCAGGTAGCCAACGGGCGTAGGTTCTTTTATAGGTAACCCATCCCAATTCGCCCCAATGAGGTTTGATTTCATGTTTCACTTGATCAATAAAAGTTGAATCTAGTGTGATTCTAGTAGCTGGCATATTTCTCCACTCCTAAGTAAATTATTCCGTTTCATAAACACATCATGTATGAATACATATCTAAATGTACCACAATATCTTGTGGTTTAAAACTAATTTATTGTGAATAGGTTTGAGTTGTAAAATACAAATATTTTTAGAATAGGGATCAAAAATGCTAAAAAATTTTTTAGTGGAAAGTGATATAGAAATGACAAGAAAAAATTAGGAATGATACAATCAAACATATGAGTTAAAGAAAACGAGGTTGAGTTATGGATACTGCTTGGCAAAAATTCAAGAATAATATTCCTTTGCGTAGGTTTGTAGTATTTTTGATAATTGTTGCTTTTCTTTATGAAATGCGTGCGATGATGAATATGATTTTGTTAACGTTTATTTTTACTTATGTCATCGTGCATTTGATTCACTTAGTGCAGCGTTATGTTCCCAAGATGCCAACTGGTGCGATCGTTGTTGTGACATATCTAATTATTTTAGCGTTGCTGTATTTTTTCATAATGGTCTACATGCCGATGCTAGTGGGGCAAATTTCTAAGATGGTTAAATCCGTAATGGCGTTTTATGAATCCGATGAATCGTCGAGATTGTTGTCATACGCAACGCACTATATCAGCAAAAACGAGATCATCACGCAGGCAAAACATGCCATGACGTTCGCATTTCATACGGCAACAAGTATTGGTACTTTGATGATTACTACTTTCATGTCGCTGATTTTGAGCTTCTTTTATACAATCGAATTAAAAAAGATGCGAGAATTCTCAAGCCTATTTGTTAAAAGTGGCTACTTAAAATGGTTGTTTGAAGATATTCGCTATTTTGGCAAAAAGTTTACTAATACATTCGGCGTAGTTTTGGAAGCACAATTCTTCATCGCAATCTGTAACACAGCCCTTACGATGATTGGGTTGGCTATTATAAAAATGCCGCAGATTGTGGCTTTAGGATTAATGGTATTTATCTTGAGCTTGGTGCCAGTTGCGGGTGTGATTATTTCGTTAATTCCATTGAGCATAGTCGGGTATTCTGTAGGCGGAATTCGCTATGTAATTTATATTTTTGTCATGATCATGATTATTCACGCAATCGAAGCTTATGTTCTTAATCCTAAATTTATGGCCAGCAAGACAGAATTGCCAATTTTCTATACTTTTTTAGTGCTTCTTGTAGCAGAACACTTTTGGGGTACATGGGGATTGATTGTAGGAGTTCCAATCTTTACGTTTTTATTAGATGTTTTAAATATCAAATCTACCAAAAAAGATAAGAAAGCTAAAGCAAAATGAGAGTACTACTTACAGGTGATAGCATTATTGCTCGATATGAAGGGAAGACCGAGCCACATATTAACTGGAATTTAAAGCAGATATTGCCTGAGATTCAGATTGAAAATACTGCGGTTTCGGGAATTAATTCCGGAGCATTTTTTGCTCGGTTAAATGAGTTAGTATTGAGCGTGAAGAAATGCGATAATTTGGTGATTTTGTTAGGAACAAACGACTTGGCAACGCATAAGCAGGTTCCGTTAGAGCAGTTTAAAAGAAATATGCAATTAATTGCTTCGGCAGTAATATGCCAGTATTATCCGCCACATGTATTGCTCATTTCACCGCCAGCAGTAGACGAGAAGAAGCAACATGTACGCAACAATAAGCTGGTTGAAAAATATACGGGAGTGGTTAAAAAAGTAGCAGATGAATATCATTTTCGTTATGCCAATTTATGCCAGGCAATGATAGATGCAGGCGATTTAAGCATGATTTCTCGGGGAATAAAGAATGATGGCCTGCATTTTGGCGATAAGGGATATGAAATATTGGCTAATTTAATTAGTTCAGAATTGAAAAAGATGTAAAAAAAGAGAGACCGTGAGGTCTCTTTTTGATTATCTGATTACAGCCCAAGCTAGCCCACCAATTAGCAATAATACTAAAAATGGGACAAGGAGATAGGCACAAAATACAAAGATTAATCCGGCTGTAATTAAAAAGAAAAAGATTTTAATTAAGCCGATTCCTAATTTGAAAAATAGCCAAATTAACAAGATGGCTAATATAAGTGAAAGCATAATTCATACCTCCATATTCTATGCCAATTATTTTAATTCTATGCCAATTATTTTACTCCAAATTAGAAAAGGTGGATTATCAACTGAGATGATTTTAGAAAAAATCAAAGATTTTGGTGAAGCAAAAAGGGCGTAGCATCGACTGCTAAGTCCTTTTTTAGATATTCATTATGTTTAGAATTATTTATTTGTTTTGATTAGTCCTTAACGTTCAACCATTGGACTCTTGTTGATCTTAACGATCTTCTTGCCATTAGTCTTCTTAACTGCCTTAGCAGTGAAGGTTGAACCCATGGCAACTTTCTTGCTGGTCTTCTTACCATTAGCGTTTAAAACGTTAACTTTTTGATTCTTAGTGTCCTTAACAACTACAAAGATTTTGTTGCCTTTTTTAATTGCTGGGTTAGTAGGAGCAACTTCTGAAACACCTAACTTTGGAGCAGTGAAGCTAGCAGCTTGAGCAGCACCAGAACCAATACCCATGAAACTAATTGAAGCAACTACAACTGAAACAACTTTAACAATTTTATTTGAGTCTAACATAATGAATACCTCTATTTTCTAAATCACTTTAACTTGTTGGAACTTTTCGTTCCCTTATTCCTTACATCTTTATTATATAACACATGTTATATAATGTAAGGGAAAAATAAAACTTTTTTAAAAAGAAAATAGACGGCGCAAAAACTTGCTATAATAACGTTTATGCTAAGTTTTGATTAGAAAAATCGCAAAAATAAAAAACAAAAATTTTTGTTATAAAAAATCCAGCTGCCTATTAAAACATCTGGATTTAAATTCTAATCGGTGAAGTATTGCAAAATATCTTCTTCAGTTAAATTCTTTTTTTCTTGTCCATTAACATCCAAAACAATTTTTCCGCTATTTAAAATAATAGTGCGATTGCCATATTTAATAGCATCCTTTAATTGGTGAGTAATCATGATGCAAGTTAAATGTTCTTTTTTAACTACTTTATTAGTTAATTCTAGGAGTTGCCGACTGGTATTTGGATCAAGGGCAGCGGTATGTTCATCAAGCAGCAGTAATTCAGGCTTTTTGATAGTAGCCATCAAAAAGCTGAGAGTTTGTCTTTGACCACCAGATAAATTGCCAACAAAAGTATTTAAGCGCTCATTTAATCCATTTGGCAGTTGAGCCGTTTCGCGTTTAAAATCTTCTAGATGCTGATCCAATCCGCGCATACGCAAACCGCGTCGTTGACCTCGTTTAGTCGCCAAAAGCAAATTTTCGGCAACGGTCATTCTAGGTGCGGTTCCCATTTTGGGATCTTGGAAAACCTGGGCGATATTATTTGCTCGTTTTACCTCAGATAAATTAGTTAAATCGCGATCTTTTAAAATAATTTTCCCGCTGGTGGGAAAAACAGAACCGTTGATAATGTTAAGCAGGGTGGACTTTCCGGCCCCGTTGGTTCCAAGTAGAGTAATAAAATCGCCATCATTTATTTTTAAATTGATATTTTTGAGAATATTTTTTTCTTCATTAGTTCCCACATTGACTGTGGTAGTGATATTTTGTAAATCTAAAATTGTACTCATGGCTTAGTCACACCTTTTTTCAATAATTTACGAGCGTGAAATTTTTTCTCAAATAAAGGCAACATCATGCAGATAGCTAGAATGATAGCAGAGATCAACTTGAAATCGTTGGTACTGAAACCGAGCTGCAATACTAAAAGTAATATCAATCGATAAATAATGCTACCGATGACCACAGCGATTAGTCGAGCTGTTAAAGAGAGGTTGCCGTAAACAACTTCACCGATGATAATAGCGGCCAAACCGATAACCATCGTTCCAATTCCCATGTTAACGTCGGCGTAACCACCATTTTGCCCTAATAATCCGCCAGCTAACCCAATTAAACCATTAGACAGCATTAGACCGAGAATCTTCATGTTATCGGTATTTATTCCCAATGATTGAGCCATTTTTTCATTATCGCCTGTGGCAATAAAAGCTTGCCCTAGATCGGTATTTAAGAAAAGTGCCAACAATAGAATAATGAAGATCGCGAATAGTAATCCAACTATGATAGTAGGAAAATTATCTGGCAGTTTTTGTAAAAGTTTTTCGTTAAGTAGTGTGGCTTTGTCGAGCAAGCCTACGTTTGCTTTTCCTAAGATACGTAAGTTAACTGAATAAATTCCTGTCATGGTTAAAATTCCGGTTAATAAAACAGGAATTTTACCTTTAGTGTAAAGCAGACCGGTAATTAATCCTGTGAGCATCCCGCCTAAAAAAGAAAGAATAGTAGCAATGATCGGATTAACGCCATGAACTAGTGCGCTGATGCAGATAGCGGCGCCAAAAGGAAAGGTGCCTTCGACAGTCATGTCAGGGAAGTTAAGAATTCTAAATGTTAGGAAAAGTCCAAGAGCTAATATTCCCCACAGTAGCCCTTGCCCAATAGTTGAAGTAATTAAACTCATTTGATAATTCTTCCTTTCTTTTGTGCGGCAGATAAAACAGAAGCTGGAATATGAATATTTAATTTCTCGGCAGTTTTAGCATTAATTACTGTTTCATAATGAGTTACTCGTTTAACAGGTAAAGTAACCGGATTTTTGCCATGTAAAACTTGTCCTGCCATTTTGCCAGTTAAAATTCCCATGTCGTATTGGCTGACGCAGCGAGTAGCTAATCCACCTGATTTAACCATCGTATCTGCGGCAGGAAAGACCGGAATTTTTGCGGCATTTGTAGCTTTAAGCAAAGTAGCAATTCCTGAGGCTACGGTGTTATCAGTTGGCACATATACCGCTTGAACTTTGCCTGCCAAGGTCTGAGCAACTTGTTCAATATCATTGGTTGAAGTAATCGTATAAGGCGTAACTTTTAAGCCGCGTTTTTCTGCAAGCTGTTTAAATTCACGATATTCAGAAGTAGAAGAATCGTCGTTGGAAGTATAAACAACGCCGACATTTTTTAGATCGGGCATAATAGTTTGCATTAATTTAAGTTGAGCTGCAATTGGCTGTCTGTCTTGCACGCCGGTAATTTTGCCACCGGGACGAGCCAAACTTTTAACCAAATGTGCACCAATTGGATCACTAACGGCCCCCATGATTACTGGCGTATCTCCAGGCGTGTTGGCTAGGGATTGAACTGCTGGCGTCGCAATCCCAATGGTCACTGCCGCATGTTCTCCTATGAAACGATCACCCATTGATTTTAGGTTGCTCTGGTCACCTTGGACATTTTGAAAATCAATTTTAATGTTTTTTCCTTCAGAATAGCCTTCTTCTTTTAGACCTTGAATAATTCCTTGATGAATTTGGTCTAAAGCAGGGTGGCTCATTGTTTGTAAAATTCCGACAGTAGGTTGTTTTTGCTCTGCTTTTTCTTGGTTGATTTCAGAAATAGATGCCACAATCAAAAAAGCAAAAAGAGCAATAAGCGTTCCGATTAATCTTTTCATTTTTTAAACCTCAAACAAAAAAGCATTTCCTTTTGATGGGAAATGCTTAAAACAAAACCCGCACGTTTATTCTCCGTGCGGGTAATTTTCATGAAGATTTACCAGCACAGACGCGATCGTATGAGTCGCATCTGTACCTTAAGCGTGCAGAAACAACTCTAGTGCTGGAATTGCCAACGATTGAGTACTACATTCTTAAACATGATAAATCTTCCTTTCGTCTAAAATACCTGTTGCTCAAATTTTAAAGAAATATGAGAAAGATGTCAATTGTTTTTTTCTTAACGATAGCTGGTATAATTAATACCCAGTTGTAAAAATAGAAAGGAATGACTTCATTGCGCTATCAACAAATTATTTTCGATGTGGATGATACGATCATCGACTTCGCCGCTACCGAAGATTTTGCCTTACACAGCCTTTTCAATATTCATCATTGGCAATTAACGCCAGAGCTTCAACGTCAATATCATGCTTATAATCAAGGATTATGGCGCAAGCTTGAGCAAGGTGAAATAACTTATGAAGAATTAAGTGAGATGACCTTTCACGATTTTATCAAGGATCATTTCGGACTAGAAATTGATGGTCAAAAGACAATGGACGAGTATCGCTCTTACTTTGGTGAAGCACATCAATTGCTTCCAGGGGTAGAAGATACTCTTAAGTTTGCTAAAAAACAGGGCTATAAATTAACTGTTTTAAGCAATGGCGAAAAGTTTATGCAAAATCATCGCTTAGAATTAGCGGGCGTGAAGAAATATTTTGATTTAATCGTTACTTCAGAAGAAGCCCATTATTCCAAGCCGAATGTTCATGCCTTTGACTATTTCTTTAGTCGCACTGAGATTGGGCCTGATGATACTGTCTTTTTTGGCGATGGATTGCAGTCAGATATTTTGGGCGCTGAGAGATATGGCTTTGACAGCATCTGGTACAACCACCGTCATCGTAAAAACACATTAAATTTGCATCCAAAATTTGAAGTGGAAACTTATCCTGAATTTGTTAAGTTAATGCAAAATGATTTTGAGAAGAAGTACTAATCGTTGTACTTCTTTTTCTTTAGGATAATTGACCAAATAATTGTTAATAGGGATGCATTGATTTTAGCAAGATCGATGATAATTTTTATGAAAATATTGCTGCAGTTGATGATGACGTGCTGGAAAAATATTTAGATGGACAGGCAATTGAAGCGGCAGATATTCAGGGATTGATTTTACAAAGACAAGTATTCCCCGTATTCTTTGGTTCAGCATTAAAACTTACTGGCATTCCTGAATTTTTAGCTGGTTTAGATAAATGGACGAAAGAAAAGACATTTGCTTCAGATTTCAAGGCAAGATGCTTTAAGATTTCCCATGATCAAAAAGGTGAGCGTCTATCATGGCTGCGGATTTTAGGTGGCAGTTTAAAAGCCAAAACTATGCTTAATGATGAAAAAATCAATCAACTGCGTAGCTATAACGGCGCCAAATTCACTGTGGTGCCTGAAGCAAAGGCCAGGGATGTTGTAGCAGCTACTGGTCTGAAAAATACTTACCCTGGTGAGGGAATAGGTATCCAAGATACGCATGCGTTCTTTAAGCCGGTTTTGACCTATCGGGTAAATCCTGGTGAGCATGACATCCATGAATGTTTAAAGGCGTTGAAAGTTCTAGAAGATGAAAATCCGCAACTGCATGTAACTTGGTCAGAACATTTACAAGAGATTCACGTCCAAGTAATGGGAGAAATTCAGTTAGAGATTTTGCAGCAGCTTTTGCAGGAGCGATTTAATTTAGCAATCCGCTTTGAACAAGGCAATATTTTATATAAAGAAACAATTACTAAACCGATTGAAGCTGTCGGACACTTTGAACCATTGCGTCATTACGCGGAAGTACACTTATTACTTGAACCGGGTCCAGCAAACAGTGGTATTGTTTTTGAAAATAAGTGTGATTTGGAAGTTTTAACTAAAAACTGGCAACATCAAATCATGACCGCATTAAAATCAAAAGAACATTTAGGTGTTTTAACTGGTTCACCAATTACAGATATGAAAATCACATTGATTGGTGGAAAGGGCAGCCTAGTGCACTCAGTCGGTGGCGACTTTAGAGAGGCGACGTATCGCGCTATTCGTCAGGGATTGATGGAATTAAAAGTAAGAGATCAGCTGCAGCTGCTTGAGCCTTGGTATGATTTTCATTTAGAAGTTGAGCAAGACCAAGTTGGTCGCGCTTTAAATGATATTCAGCGGATGCATGGCAAGTTTGACACACCAGAAAATAATGGAAATCGAACGATTATTAACGGCTCTGCACCAGTCAGCGAAATGCGAGATTATGCCACTGAGGTGCGTAACTACACTCATGGTCAAGGAATATTTGAATGTGTAGTCAAAGGATATTTGCCATGTCATAATACGGATGAAGTAATTGCGGCGAAAGATTATGATCCTGTATCTGATTTAGAAAATACGCCAAACTCTGTCTTTTGTTCCGATGGAGCAGGACATACAGTAACCTGGGATCAGGTGCCGCAGACCGCGCATTATCCTTATACTTATCCATTGAGTTAGAGAAAAATTCTTGCGCAAACTGAAATATATGATTACCTGTGAAAGAAATTTCATTTTGCTCTGTAAATAATGAAAGATGACCGCTCACATAGTAAGATAAAGCTATGATAGAAAGGTTGATATTAATGACTACAATTCCTTTTAAAGTCGTAGCGGTTGATATGGACGGAACATTTTTAACAGAAAAAAAGACTTTTGATCACGAATTATTTGGCAAAATCCTAAAAAAATTACAAGCAAACAACATTCCATTTATTTCGGCAACAGGTAACCAATTAATTCGTTCACATGAATATTTTGAAGAATTTACTACTGGGATCGATTATGTCTCCGAAAATGGTGCGATCTTAGAGGTAGATGGCAAAGTATTCAAGAGAACGGCAATTGACTATGATATTGCGCAGAAATTATTAAAATTCATTCAAACAGAATATCCTGAAGCCATCATTATGGTTAGTGCGCAACACCACTGCTATATTTTGAAGAGCATGGATCAAGCAGACAAAGATGACATTCGCATTTATTATCGTAAGGTAACGGAGATTGATCAATTTACAGATATTGATCCCAGCGACGCTATTTTAAAGGTTTGTTTGACTGATGATGATGAACTAGCTACTGTGATTCAGAATCGCTTTAATGAAAAATACGGTGATTATATTCGCGGTACTAGCAGCGGCAATATGACGATTGACTTGGTGCACAAGGGCATTAACAAGGCTAAGGGCGTTGCAGATATGCTTAAGCATTACGGTATCGCTCAAAAAGATTTGATTGCGTTTGGCGATGGCGAAAACGATATCGGGATGCTGGAAGCATGTGGCTATAGCTATGCGATGAAGAATGCCAATGAGAAGACCAAAGCGGTAGCGAAATATGAAGCACCGTCGAATGATGATAATGGTGTGCTAAAAGTTTTGGCTAAGTATTTGGAGATTGAATGTTAGAAGATAATGTACGTTTTTGGCAATTACTAGATCATTTGATTAATGATTCAAAAATAGTAATTGATCGACCTAAATGAAGTAGGCATCCACGCTTTCATGAAACTGTTTATCCTTTGGATTATGGCTATTTAAATCGAACAACCAGTTCTGATGATGAAGCGATTGATGTATTTATTGGTAGCAATGCTGTTAAAAAATTAACTGCGGTGATAATCACAGTTGATATTATGAAAAAAGACTCAGAGATCAAATTACTATTGGGATGCAGTAAAGAAGAGAAGACTGCATTAGATTTCTGTAATCAAACAGATAATATGCAGGGGATTCTTGTTAGCAGAAAATATAAATAGTGAATCGATATCTAGTGAGATATTGATTCACTATTTTTTTCTTGTAAAATGAGGATAAGTTGAAGAGATAAAAGGAGCAATTTCATGAATATCAGCATAGTAATTGGCATAGTTGTCATAATAATCACGCTTGCCATATCTTTTTTACCTGCTTATCAAAATTACAAACTATGGTATATAGAAAAAATAGGCTACTGGGATATCTTAATCCAATTTTTAGTTATTGCTGGTATTAATCTCTACATGTATTTGACTGGTGGATTAGGTGCATTATTCATTTTGATTATGCCTGTTCCGTTAGATATTATCTTTTTGTTTGTGATGATCAGTTCATATATTCGAGTAAGAAAATATCGACAAACTCATTAAAGAACATAGAAAAAAAGCTTGAGCAAACGCTCAAGCTTTTTTGGCTTTAGTTATCTAATTAAAACTTGTTCTTGTCCAAAGCAACTGGGGAATCTGGTTTTTCACCGTTGATTAACTTCAAGTTGTTGTTGAATGCCTTAACAACCATGTTACGTACAGCGTGAGTAGTGTAGAAGGCGGTGTGTGGAGTTACCAATACGTTTGGACGATCAATTAAGTCTGCCAAACGCTTGTCTGGGAATTCTTTACCTTCCCAATCCTTGTTAAATACACCAACTTCGTCTTCGTAAGTATCCATAACGAAGCCGAAGATCTTGCCTGAGTCCAAACCACGAATTACAGCATCAGTGTCAACAAGTGGACCACGTGAGCAGTTTACAATTACAACGCCGTCTTTCATTTCAGCGATTGACTTGTCGTTGATCATGTGAACGTTAGCTGGAACATCTGGTACGTGAAGTGAAATTACATCAGCTTGCTTGTACAAGTCGTCAAGTGAGTCAACGTAGTAACCCTTCTTTTCAAGTTCTGGGTTCTTGAAGATATCGTAAGCAATAACCTTTGCGCCGAAACCTTCCATAATTCTCATAAATACTTGACCAATGTGACCAGTACCAACAACACCGACAACTTGGTCACGAACTTCACGGCCGATAGTTGGTGCCCAACGTAAATCATGTTTAGCCATCTTTTCGTCCATGCGCTTGTCTTGACGTAATACACGTGCAGCTTGAATAGCAGCATGTTCAGCAATAGCGTCTGGTGAGTAAACTGGAACATTAGTAATTTCAAAGCCAAGTTCTTTAGCCTTGTCCATGTCAATGTTGTCGACACCAACGTTACGTAATGACATCTTAGTTACGCCAGCGTCTGCTAAAGCTTGAAGAGTATCTGCAGTGTAGTCTAATTGTTGGTAAACAACAACACCATCTGCACCCTTAGCAAGCTTTGCAGTTTCAGGAGTCAAAAGCTTATCAGTGTAATCAACATCGATATCCTTGTGAGCTTCCTTCCATTCATTCAAGAATGGTTCTTCGTCTTTTCGAATAGCGTAAGCAAAAATCTTTGTCATAAATTCAACCTCCGTAAAATTTATTAGTATGACCATTCCTCATTATACGCTTCACTTTTCTCAACAAAACACAAAAGATCTAATTTTTTTGAGAAAAATCTATAATGAAAGAAGAGGTAAATAATTATGAATATAAATAAAAAGTGGCTTAGTCAATTGCCAATAGAAAAAATTGTTTCGTGTGAAGCAGTGCACGGCGGCGACATGAATGAAACATTTAGAATTAAAACTGCTGCTAAAACTTATTTCATGAAAGTGCAGCCAGGTAAGCCAAGTTTATTTTTTGATCATGAAAAAAGAGGACTAAATGAAATGGCTAAAGCTGGGGTAAATACTTTGCAAGTTTTAGCTAGTGGTCAGATTGAAGGGGATGCATATTTACTTTTAAACTGGCTAGACAGGACTAGCGGCAGCCAAGCTGATCTAGGAAAAATGGTCGCAAAAATGCATCAGTATCATCATGAACAGTTTGGTTTTGGCGATACTTATCGAACTCGAATTTTAAAAAAAGACAATCATTGGAATTCTAGTTGGGTAGATTTTTATGTTAATCAACGCTTGATGCCTGAAGTTGAATATGCCAAAAAAGTGGGTCGCTGGAATGATTATCGTGAAAAACATTTTCAAAAAATGGTGGCTGCTTTTAAAGATTATTACGCAAAAAATGAAGTTCAGCCTAGCTTGTGTCACGGTGACTTGTGGTGGGGCAACGTGATGTTTGCAAAAGAAAAGCCCTATCTAATTGATCCAGACGCCGTGTATGCAGATCGTGAATTTGATTTAGCAATGACGACGGTTTTTAGCGGCTTCAATGATGAATTTTATGCAGCCTACAATCGAGCATATCCCATAAAACCGGGCTTAGAACGGCGGCTTAACTGGTACCGCTTCTACTATCTTTGCATGCATTTAGATTTGTTTGGTGAAGAATATGGCAATAGCGTAGATCAAATTTTGAGCAATTTCTAAAGAATTTATTAATACATCCTATTGGACACATATTGATTCATACATTGGGTATTTTGGTTAACTGTCCCCCTATGCAGTTGCTGAAAAAAGATTAATGAAAGTCCATTTCCTTTTTGCAAAAGTGAGGAATCAGGCTCCCCCTGCAATGTCTCTAGCGTTGAACGTTTTGTTAATCTTGATAAATCATTTTCGCAACATTAGTGATGAGTAGGCTAATGTAAAAAAATCTCGTTATTCTCATTCAACACAACTCCCTTAAAAGGATTAGTTTAGAAAAGTCATCTAAGCTAATCCTTTTTCTTTTTTTGGCTATAATTAGTCTTGAAATATTTTAAAAGGGGAAAAATAATGATTTTAATTTCATGGAATATCGATTCATTGAATGCGGCATTAACTGGAACTTCAGCTAGAGCAGAAGAAACGCGTGGAGTTTTAGATAAAATTCATGCTCTAAATCCAGACATTATTGCGATTCAAGAGACTAAGTTGCGTGCAACTGGACCAACTAAAAAGCATCAAACCATATTAGCTGAAAAGTTTCCTGAATACGACTATGTGTGGCGTTCATCCGAAGAACCTGCTAGAAAGGGTTATGCAGGCACAATGTACTTGTATAAGAAGGAATTAACGCCAGCAGTTTCTAAACCAGCAATTGGTGCGCCTGGACCAATGGATGAAGAGGGACGGATTATCACTTTAGAATTTGATAAATATTTTGTCACTCAAGTTTATACGCCAAATTCAGGCAACGGTTTGAAACGTTTAGCTGATCGTCAAGTTTGGGATCAAAAATATATTGAATATTTGAAAAAGTTAAATGAAAAAAAGCCAGTTTTAGCAAGTGGGGACTATAACTGTGCTCATACTGAAATCGACTTAAAGCATCCCGAAAATAATCATCATTCTGCCGGCTTTACTGATGAAGAAAGAGCAGATTTTACTAATTTACTTGATGCTGGCTTTACTGACACCTTTAGAAAAGTCAATGGCAACGTTGAAGGCGTTTATTCTTGGTGGGCTCAAAGAGTTAGAACCGCTAAAGCCAACAACTCAGGCTGGAGAATTGATTATTGGTTAGTAAGCAACCGAATTGCCGATAAAGTAGTTCGCTCAGAAATGATCGATACTGGCAAACGTGCAGATCATTGCCCAATTTTACTAGAAATAAATCTTTAAATTACCAAAAACACTAGTATAATGAGTTTTAAATTAAAATAGGGGTTGAAATTTTTTGAATAACAAAAAGGAAGATTGGGCTTTAGAGCAAGACCTAAAGTACAATCGTCTAACAGCTTTTAAGCTGTTCGCAATGACTAGTTCGATGGTTATTTCCGTAAATGAACTAGCCCCATTTGGGAAAACCGGTCCTACGGCATTATTTTATTTATTAATTGCTGGTACTGCCTGGTTTATTCCAATTACTCAAATGGCTGGTGAAATGGCCTCAATTGATGGCTGGGAAAAGGTGGTATCTTTACCTGGGTGAAAGGATCCTTGGGAGACAAAGTAGGTTGGACCGCGATGTTTTACCAATGGATTCACATTACTGTGGGGATGGACATGATGATGTACGTAATTATCGGTGCATTATCGATCACATTTGGTACACCTTGGTTTAATACCACGCCAATTGTGCGTTTTATATTAATGATGATTATTTTATGGGGCGCAACCGCCATTCAAGTTATCGGTATTAGAAAAATCGGTCGAATTGCGGAATGGCTATTCATTTTGGGAATTGCACTTACCGTAATTCTGTTGATTATTTCATTCTTTGTATACTTGGCTCAAGGTCATCCAGTCCATATGGTGATTAATTGGCATACGATTATTCCGCACCATTTGAATGGCACTACGTTAGTTGCTTTTGTACCATTTATGCTGGCCTTTTGTGGGGGAGAAGCTTCCGCACCACACGTTAAGAATCTAGATCATCCAAAATCTTATTCAAAAGTAATGCTGGCTTTGGCAGCAACTGCAATTTGTTTTGACCTTTTGGGAAGTATGGCAATTGGAATGACTGTTCCTAAAGGCGAAATTCAAAATAGTACAGGTTTCGTTTATACATATGGCAAACTGTTAACTTCTATTGGATTGCCAGGAGACTTATTGCAAAAAATTGTTGGCGTAATGTTAGCCTGCGGTATTATTGGCGAACTTGGCAACTGGATTGCCGGGCCTAACCAAGGGATGTATGAAGCTGCTAAAGAAGGCTACATGCCTAAGTTTTTCGCTAAAACAACTAAGCATGGCGTTCCAATTAGAATCATGATTTTACAGTCATCAATTGTTACTGTTTCAGCTTTGTTAATCACTTTTACTAGTGGCGCTGATGCTGACTTTGCGTTTAATGTTTCATTAGCCGCAACGACAGCACAATATCTAATGGTATATATGATCATGTTAATTGCATACATGGTTTTGAAGAAAAAGCATGAAGACTACCACCGCATGTATTACATGACTAAAAATCCTAACTTAAGTATTGCAATTGCAATTTTGGCTTTGGTGATCACGGTTGTAGCATTCTTCGTTACTTTTGTGCCTGCTCAAGGCACTGCAGCAGGATTGCGTGGAATCTATGTTGAGACTTTGATCGGCATGTGCGCAATCGTATCGATTTTGCCGCTGATTCTTTATCATTGGCATGAAAAATGGCCAAAAGAATAAATTAAAAGCATTCGTTTTAAAAGACGGATGCTTTTTTAGTAGAATTAGACCAAATGAGGTGAAAAAATGTCCAATGTAATGCGGGATGCAATCTTAAATGGTTTTTACGATGAAAAGATTTTAGGAAATAATTTTTTAGGTCCTAAGCTGTTAGCTAATGAACAAGATGAGAAAATATGGCTAACTTTGCGAAATGAATTATATCGCTGTCAAAGTTTTACCTGGGCGGTAGCTTTTATTACGCAGGATATGCTGGTGCCGTTAAAAGTTGCTTTAGCTGATTTGGCAGCTAAAGGCGTTGGTGGAACAATAATTACTAGCAATTATTTAAACTTCAATAATCCGCGCGTATTTGAAGAGTTAGCTAAAATTCCTAATTTAAAAGTGAAAATTGCAGCTGAAGCTGGATTCCATGTTAAGGGCTATCTATTTGAACATGAAGATTATCAAACTCTTGTAATTGGTAGTGCTAATTTTACCCGTTCAGCTATGCTTAGCAATTATGAATGGGCGCTAAAGGTCAGTTCACGAGAGCAAGCCGATTTAACTAAACAATTAATGCAGAAAATTTCTGTATTGAAAGATAATAGTTTTGATCTTAGTGATCAATGGCTAGCTGATTATAAAAAGAATTGGCGGCCTGCACCGGTGCCGCATTTTACTAAAAATGAGAGTAAAATCGTGCCTAATAAAATGCAACAAGCAGCTCTCAGAAACTTGCGTAGTCTAGTAGATAATGGTGAGAAAAGAGGCCTTGTCGTTTCAGCAACAGGTACGGGAAAAACGTATTTAGGCGCATTTGCGGTTAAAGAGTTTAATCCTAAAAGATTTTTATATGTTGTGCACCGCGAGCAAATTGCTAAAAAGTCGCTTGCAAGTTTTCAACGTGTAATTGGCGGGAAAAAGCAGGAATATGGTCTACTCAGCGGCAATAAGCATGATAAAAATAAAAAATATTTATTTGCGACGATTCAGACTTTATCTCAGCCGAATATGCTAAAAAGCTTTGATCTAAATGAATTTGATTATATTTTGATCGATGAGGCACACAGAGCGGCTGCACCAAGCTATCAAAAGATTCTTCAATATTTCAAGCCGCAATTTTTATTAGGGATGACGGCTACGCCTGAAAGAACTGATGAACAAAATGTTTATCAGATTTTTGATTATAATTTGGCATATGACATTCGGCTGCGGGATGCGCTACAAGATAAGATGCTGACGCCATTTCATTATGTCGGTGTGCAAGATTATGAAACTAATGGGCAAGCGATTGATGAGACAACAGATTTACGCTATTTGGTTTCGGAAGAGCGCGTAAATTATGTGCTAAAAGAAATCGATTATTATGGCTATTGCGGTGATCAAGCGAAGGGCCTCGTTTTTTGCAGCAGAAGAGAGGAAGCACATGAATTAGCTCGGCTTTTCTCAGAAAAAGGCCATCCTGCTGTTGCATTGACAAATGAAGATAGTGAAAAAGTGCGTAATAAAGTTGTCCAAAGACTAGTAGCTGGTGAAATTGAATATATTGTGGCAGTAGATTTATTTAACGAAGGAATCGATATTCCCGCTTTGAATCAGATTATTATGTTGCGTAATACTGAATCGAGTATCGTTTTTATCCAGCAATTGGGTCGAGGATTAAGAAAATATCCTGGCAAAGAATTTGTGACAGTCTTGGATTTTATTGGCAATTATAAAAATAATTACATGATTCCGATTGCTCTTAATCACGATACGAGTCGCGATAAAGATCAAGCTAAAAGAGAAGCTCGCCTACCTCACTTTATTGATGTATCAACAATTAACTTTAATAAAGTTGCATCAGAAAAGATTTTAGCTTCGCTAGATCAAATAAAGCTAGATAATATGCGGGAATTGCGGCACAGTTATCAAAGCTTGAAGAATAAATTAGGGCGTATTCCCTTATTGCATGATTTTGCTCAATACGGTTCAGTTTCGCCAATGGTTTTTGCTAATAATCGCGGCCTTGATAATTACGCTTCATTTCTAATAAAAATGGGTGAAGCGGTAAAAATTAGTAATTATGAAAATGCAGTTTTGAGTTTTTTAACTAAGGAGCTTTTGAACGGCAAGCGCGCCCATGAACTAGTTTTGTTACAAATGCTGCTAAAGCAAAAACAGGTCAATCAGGAAGACTTTGTCTTAGAATTGCGGAAAAAGAAAATCTATGTAAATGAAGCAGCTTTAAATTCAGTGGATGATATATTATCTCTTGATTTCTTTGATGTTAAACAAGGCAAGACCACCAAGAAGGCGCAATACGGTGATCAACCTGTAGTAGTTCATAGCAACTTGTTTGACTATGAATTAAATAAAGACTTACAAAATGCTTTAACTCAAAATAAATGGTTTGCTGGTTTATTTAAAGATGCAATTGAAACAGGTTTATTATTATGTACTGATTATGATCAGCAGAAGCAATTTACTTTATATAAGCAATATGATCGAAAAGATGCTTGCAGATTGCTGAATTGGCCTAGGGATGTTTCTGCACCGATGTATGGCTATCGAGTAGGCGACCATGATACGCCGATTTTTATTACTTATCGAAAAGATGATCAAGAAAAGCGCAATGCGTTATATCACAATACTTTAGAAAATGGTCGCAGCTTACGTTGGTATACTAGAATGCCGCGACATTTAGATTCAGAAGAAGTGCAGCGTTTATTGAAGACGTCTGATATGCATATCCATGTTTTTGTTAAAAGAAGCGATGCAGATGGCAAGCAATTTTTCTATTTAGGTGAAGCACAAATTCAGCCTAATTCGGTGAAAGAAGAATTATTAGGACCTAAAAAGAAGCCAGCTGTGGGGATGAATTTATTGCTGAAGGAGCCATTGAAGACGAGCATGTCAGAGCTTTTATTTGAATAATAAAAAAGACCTTTCCAATTTCGGAAAAGTCTTTTTGTTTTATCCTGCGATAAATGTATATGGCTTAATATGATTTAAAATTTGATATCCGACTTGTTTTTGAGCATTTTCGTCGCCAGCAGTTTGATTTAAGAACATAATTAAACCGTTGCGATTATCAGTCGTCATTTGGAACCAAATACCAAAATGAGTGCCACCAAGATTGCCGTATGCAGATTTTATGGTGTCGTTGTTATCAAGATAAATACCGCCGGAGTAGTTATTGGCTCTGCTCTTTAAGTGAGTGAGGTAATGGAAGTCAGATTTATTTAAAATCGCACCATTAGATAGACCGACTTGAATTTTGTAATAATCCATTGGCGTGGTGAACATATTGGCTGCACCTACAAGCTGAGAAGCTTGAGTTTTAGTTATA
Source organism: Lactobacillus helveticus (assembly GCF_046109915.1). NCBI lineage: Bacteria > Bacillati > Bacillota > Bacilli > Lactobacillales > Lactobacillaceae > Lactobacillus > Lactobacillus helveticus. Next base: position 1,736,971 of record NZ_CP151471.1, read on the forward strand.
TATTCGGGATCTTGATAATTTTTGATATTCCATGTATATGAGATGGGATCAGTTTTCCAGCTAGGAATATTTTGGTAAAGATAGGTATTTGCTAAGCCTAACTTATTAACAATTCGGTTGTTGAAGTTGGTTTCATAAGATTGACCACTGATTTTTTTGATAATACCTGCTAAGAGAATGTAATTCGTATTATTGTAAAAATAAGTACCGGGAGTGCCAGGATCAATAGCATTGGCATTATCAATTGCCCATTTGACTGCATCATCTTCTGAATAATTGATTCCACGATCGGCTTCTGTATTTACGGCGTTAATTCCAGAAGTGTGGGTCATTAATTGACCTAATGTAATATTATTGGCATTTTTCAGTTCAGGGTACCAACGTGAGATTTTAGTGTTTTGGCTAAAACGTTCACTGGTGTGCCATTTTTCATTCATTAATTGAACAACCATGGCAGCAGTAACAACTTTTTGTAAAGAAGCTGTTGGATAAACTACGCTGTCGTTACCATTGCCGATTCTTTTGCCATACCAAGCCCAACCATAACTGATTTGCTGAGGCTTGCCGTTTTTTATAATGACTGTGCTACCTTGACTGTTGTTTTGGGCCAAAACGTTTCTTACGTAGCTGCGCATAGCACTTCTGGAATATGTGCTCGCATGTACTGTATTTGTGCTTGTGCTTGAAGAAATAATTGAAGGTGTCGCAGCAGAAAATAAAGTAATTGCTGCTATTCCGGTGAGTAATTGTTTAAAAATTTTGAAGGCCTCCCTTAAAAGTGTCTAGTTAACATTTTAGCGCGATCTTTGCCCTATACAAGTTCAAAATAATTAAGAAAGTATTTTAATTCTATTATATTGATTTTGTTTTGGTTAACTGCGCGATAATTTGTTAAGATTCTATATTGAATAAACTTGGAAGGAAAAAGTTATGGCAGTAAAAAAGATCATTTATGATCAAGTATTTTTAAGTCAAAAATCAACATTGGCAAATAAAGAAGATTTAAATACAGCGCTAGATTTGTGTGATACGCTTTTAGCAAACAGAAGCAAAGCAGCGGGGTTAGCTGCGAATATGATTGGACAATCCAAGAGAATTATTGCTTTCTATATAGGAAGTTTGCCTTTTATGATGATTAATCCGAAGATTGTTAGAAAGAGCGGTAAGTATATGACTGAAGAGGGATGCTTATCTTTAAGCGGTCAGCGTCAAACCGTTCGTTATAAGGAAATAACGGTAACTTATCAGAATTTTGATTTTAAAGAAGTGACGCAAGACTTTTCGGAATTCATTGCAGAAACTATTCAACATGAATTAGATCATTGCGATGGAATTTTAATTTAGAAAAATTGAAACAATAGCTTGCCAAAAGAGGGAAAGTAGGGTAAATTAATAAAGTCGTCTTGAGAGATGACGAAGAGCTCGCAAGCTTTAAAAAAGTTTTTGAAAAAAGACTTGCAAAGTTAGAGCAAAACGAGTAATATATTTAAATGTCGTCAGGCGAGAGCTTGAGCGGCAAAAAAACAAATTCAAAAAGTTCTTGACAAAGAATTATGAATTTGATAAAATATAAAAGCCGTTTGGTTCAGCCAGACGGAGGTAGTACTTTGAAAACTGAACAAAGTTTCGCTAAAAGTGTGCGGGTGTAAAAACCCAAACAAGAAGCGAAGTCAATTCGCAAGCAATAAATTTGAGACAAAGATCTTAAATAATCGAATGAGCAATCATTCAAACTTAAATTTCAAAATGAGAGTTTGATCCTGGCTCAGGACGAACGCTGGCGGCGTGCCTAATACATGCAAGTCGAGCGAGCAGAACCAGCAGATTTACTTCGGTAATGACGCTGGGGACGCGAGCGGCGGATGGGTGAGTAACACGTGGGGAACCTGCCCCATAGTCTAGGATACCACTTGGAAACAGGTGCTAATACCGGATAATAAAGCAGATCGCATGATCAGCTTATAAAAGGCGGCGTAAGCTGTCGCTATGGGATGGCCCCGCGGTGCATTAGCTAGTTGGTAAGGTAACGGCTTACCAAGGCAATGATGCATAGCCGAGTTGAGAGACTGAACGGCCACATTGGGACTGAGACACGGCCCAAACTCCTACGGGAGGCAGCAGTAGGGAATCTTCCACAATGGACGCAAGTCTGATGGAGCAACGCCGCGTGAGTGAAGAAGGTTTTCGGATCGTAAAGCTCTGTTGTTGGTGAAGAAGGATAGAGGTAGTAACTGGCCTTTATTTGACGGTAATCAACCAGAAAGTCACGGCTAACTACGTGCCAGCAGCCGCGGTAATACGTAGGTGGCAAGCGTTGTCCGGATTTATTGGGCGTAAAGCGAGCGCAGGCGGAAGAATAAGTCTGATGTGAAAGCCCTCGGCTTAACCGAGGAATTGCATCGGAAACTGTTTTTCTTGAGTGCAGAAGAGGAGAGTGGAACTCCATGTGTAGCGGTGGAATGCGTAGATATATGGAAGAACACCAGTGGCGAAGGCGGCTCTCTGGTCTGCAACTGACGCTGAGGCTCGAAAGCATGGGTAGCGAACAGGATTAGATACCCTGGTAGTCCATGCCGTAAACGATGAGTGCTAAGTGTTGGGAGGTTTCCGCCTCTCAGTGCTGCAGCTAACGCATTAAGCACTCCGCCTGGGGAGTACGACCGCAAGGTTGAAACTCAAAGGAATTGACGGGGGCCCGCACAAGCGGTGGAGCATGTGGTTTAATTCGAAGCAACGCGAAGAACCTTACCAGGTCTTGACATCTAGTGCCATCCTAAGAGATTAGGAGTTCCCTTCGGGGACGCTAAGACAGGTGGTGCATGGCTGTCGTCAGCTCGTGTCGTGAGATGTTGGGTTAAGTCCCGCAACGAGCGCAACCCTTATTATTAGTTGCCAGCATTAAGTTGGGCACTCTAATGAGACTGCCGGTGACAAACCGGAGGAAGGTGGGGATGACGTCAAGTCATCATGCCCCTTATGACCTGGGCTACACACGTGCTACAATGGGCAGTACAACGAGAAGCGAGCCTGCGAAGGCAAGCGAATCTCTGAAAGCTGTTCTCAGTTCGGACTGCAGTCTGCAACTCGACTGCACGAAGCTGGAATCGCTAGTAATCGCGGATCAGAACGCCGCGGTGAATACGTTCCCGGGCCTTGTACACACCGCCCGTCACACCATGGAAGTCTGCAATGCCCAAAGCCGGTGGCCTAACCTTCGGGAAGGAGCCGTCTAAGGCAGGGCAGATGACTGGGGTGAAGTCGTAACAAGGTAGCCGTAGGAGAACCTGCGGCTGGATCACCTCCTTTCTAAGGAAGCTGAAGTGATGGAGAGTAGAGATACTAAGAGAAGTCACAAAAGCAAGCGGAAGCACACTGAGAAACTTTGTTTAGTTTTGAGGGTAGTACCTCAAAGATTTAAATAAAAACACCAAGCGTTAGTCGGGCCTATAGCTCAGCTGGTTTAGAGCGCACGCCTGATAAGCGTGAGGTCGATGGTTCAAGTCCATTTAGGCCCATTGACATAACGGCTAAAAAGCGATAAAGTTATGTCTGGCTGAAATAAAAGACTTGGGGGCTTAGCTCAGTTGGGAGAGCACCTGCTTTGCACGCAGGAGGTCATCGGTTCGAACCCGTTAGCCTCCATTGATCCGAAAGGGTCAAAGAGCTAGTACATTGAAAACTGAATATAATCCAAGTAAAAAACCGAGAAAATCAAAGAGAACAGATTGTAAGGCGACCGAGAAGAGAATTCTTGAGTAAGGTCAAGTAGAAAAGGGCGCACGGTGAATGCCTAGGCACTAAAAGCCGATGAAGGACGTGACGAACTACGAAAAGCTTCGGGGAGCGGTAAGTACGCAGTGATCCGGAGATGTCCGAATGGGGGAACCCAATGCAGCGATGCATTATTGGTTGATGAATAGATAGTCAATCAAAGGAATACGCAGTGAACTGAAACATCTAAGTAGCTGCAGGAAGAGAAAGAAAAATCGATTTCCTTAGTAGCGGCGAGCGAAGAGGAAAGAGCCCAAACCAAGTGATTTATCATTTGGGGTTGTAGGACTGCGACGTGGCAGCGTGAGCGATAGCAGAATTATCTGGGAAGGTAAGCCAGAGAGGGTGAGAGCCCCGTAAGCGAAATTGCAAGCGCGCCTAGCAGAATCCTGAGTAGGCCGGGACACGAGAAATCCCGGTTGAAACCGCGAGGACCATCTCGCAAGGCTAAATACTAATTAGTGACCGATAGTGAACCAGTACCGTGAGGGAAAGGTGAAAAGAACCCCGGAAGGGGAGTGAAATAGAACCTGAAACCGTGTGTCTACAAGTAGTCAAAGCACATTAAAGTGCAATGGCGTGCCTTTTGTAGAATGAACCGGCGAGTTACGTTATCTAGCGAGGTTAAGTCAGAAAAGACGGAGCCGGAGCGAAAGCGAGTCTGAATAGGGCGAGAAGTTAGGTGACGTAGACCCGAAACCAAGTGACCTACCCATGACCAGGCTGAAGGCGTGGTAAAACGCGCTGGAGGGCCGAACCCACGTAAGTTAAAAATTGCGGGGATGAGTTGTGGGTAGCGGTGAAATTCCAAACGAACTTGGAGATAGCTGGTTCTCTCCGAAATAGCTTTAGGGCTAGCCTCGTGGAGAGGATAATGGAGGTAGAGCTCTGTTTGGACTAGGGGCCCGTCAGGGGTTACTGAATCCAGATAAACTGCGAATTCCAGATATCCATACACGGGAGTCAGACTGCGAGTGATAAGATCCGTAGTCGAAAGGGAAACAGCCCAGATCACCAGTTAAGGTCCCAAAATCTATGCTAAGTGGAAAAGGATGTGGAGTTGCGCAGACAACTAGGACGTTGGCTCAGAAGCAGCCATCATTCAAAGAGTGCGTAATAGCTCACTAGTCGAGTGACGCTGCGCCGAAAATTTACCGGGGCTAAGCATAGTACCGAAACTGTGGATGTACGTAAGTACGTGGTAGGAGAGCGTTCTAAGTGCGGCGAAGGTTAACCGAGAGGATAATTGGAGCGCTTAGAAGTGAGAATGCCGGTATGAGTAGCGAAAGATAGGTGAGAATCCTATCCGCCGAAAGACTAAGGTTTCCTGGGGCAGGCTCGTCCGCCCAGGGTAAGTCGGGACCTAAGGCAAGGCCGAAAGGCGTAGTCGATGGATAACAGGTAGAGATTCCTGTACTGTGTTCAATCGTTAAGAGCGAAGGAGGGACGCAGGAGGTGAAGCACGCATCGCGATGGAACGATGTTCAAGCGACAAGTGCGGTTAAGAGTCAAATGCTTCTAACCAGCAACACGAGTCGTGATGAGGAGCGAAATAAAAGTAGCGAAGGTGTGGTAGTCACACTGCCAAGAAAAGCTTCTAGCCAGAGAGAACATACCCGTACCGCAAACCGACACAGGTAGTCGAGTGGAGAACACTAAGGTGAGCGAGAGAACTCTCGTTAAGGAACTCGGCAAAATGACCCCGTAACTTCGGAAGAAGGGGTGCTGGCCATGAGAATGGTTAGCCGCAGTGAATAGGCCCAAACAACTGTTTATCAAAAACACAGGTCTCTGCAAAATCGTAAGATGACGTATAGAGGCTGACACCTGCCCGGTGCTGGAAGGTTAAGAGGAGAGCTTAGCGCAAGCGAAGGTTTGAATTGAAGCCCCAGTAAACGGCGGCCGTAACTATAACGGTCCTAAGGTAGCGAAATTCCTTGTCGGGTAAGTTCCGACCTGCACGAAAGGTGTAATGATTTGGGCACTGTCTCAACGAGAGACTCGGTGAAATTATAATACCCGTGAAGATGCGGGTTACCCGCGACAGGACGGAAAGACCCCATGGAGCTTCACTGTAGCTTGATATTGAGTATCTTTTAAACATGTACAGGATAGGTAGGAGCCAAGGAAAGCAGGACGCTAGTTTTGCTGGAGGCAATGTTGGGATACTACCCTTGTTTGAAGGATGCTCTAACCTCGACCTGTAAGCCAGGCCAGGGACAGTGTCAGGTGGGCAGTTTGACTGGGGCGGTCGCCTCCTAAAGTGTAACGGAGGCGCTCAAAGGTTCCCTCAGAATGGTTGGAAATCATTCGCAGAGTGTAAAGGTATAAGGGAGCTTGACTGCGAGAGAAACAGCTCGAGCAGGTAGGAAACTAGGACTTAGTGATCTGGTGGTACCGCATGGAAGGGCCATCACTCAACGGATAAAAGCTACCCTGGGGATAACAGGCTTATCTCCCCCAAGAGTTCACATCGACGGGGAGGTTTGGCACCTCGATGTCGGCTCGTCGCATCCTGGGGCTGTAGTCGGTCCCAAGGGTTGGGCTGTTCGCCCATTAAAGCGGCACGCGAGCTGGGTTCAGAACGTCGTGAGACAGTTCGGTCCCTATCCGTCGTGGGCGTAGGAAATTTGAGAGGAGCTGTCCTTAGTACGAGAGGACCGGGATGGACGCACCGCTGGTGTACCAGTTGTTCCGCCAGGAGCATCGCTGGGTAGCTATGTGCGGAAGGGATAAGCGCTGAAAGCATCTAAGTGCGAAGCCCCCCTCAAGATGAGATTTCCTTTGCGCAAGCAGTAAGACACCTCAAAGACGATGAGGTAGATAGGCTGGGAGTGGAAGTTCTGTGAAGAATGGAGCGGACCAGTACTAATCAGTCGAGGACTTGACCAAAGGCCAAGCAATCAGAAGAAGGTTTTTTGCGAAAGATTATGTTTAGTTTTGAGCGTAGTAGCTCAAAAGAGTACGGTGGCGAAAGCAAGAAGGATACACCTGTTCCCATGCCGAACACAGAAGTTAAGCTTCTTAACGCCGAAAGTAGTTGGTGGGCAACTGCCTGCGAGGAAAGGAAGCTGCCGTGCTCTTTTTTAATATTCCGGCTTAGCTCAGTTGGTAGAGCGCTTGACTGTTAATCAAGATGTCGTCAGTTCGAGTCTGACAGCCGGAGCAAGGGAAGAGAAGGAAGCTTGGCTTCCTTCTTTTTTTGTTGCATAAAAAGATGAAAGTACTGCAGCTGAATATCAGATTGCAGTTTTTTTCGTTTTTCGGGATTAGTATTAAAAACATCAGCTTACTCTCAAGAAAGGCATCATTTTAAAAGCGAGTTTAAATTTACAGCCAAAGTATTCAAATGCTTAACTTCTGCAACTCTTGATATGATTGTGAGCATGCCAGCAGTGATTAGTCAAAGCTCATTCGGATTGGCCGTTGCACATTTAATAAACGCTCTTCCATTAGCCGGTCAAGGCTTATCTTGGGTAGTTCCCATGATTGTAGGTTTAATTATAGGAACTATTATTTTTAAGATCAAAGTTAAAAACAATTAGCCAAAAAAGCATCTGTGATTTACAGATGCTTTTTAACTTAGATCAAGTTTTTTAAATCCTTCGATTAATTTTTGCAAGGAAGGAGAAATATCAATATCTTTTTTGGTTGCAATAAAGAAATTAATATAAATTAGATTTTCGTCAATTTTTAATAGATTAACTGGGGTTTGACGCATACGTGTGAGTATGCTGGCAGAAGAAATGGTGAGGCCCACACCCCTTAAGGCTAAATCGGTGGCGGTAATAATACTTTTACTTTCAAGAACAATATTAGGTTTAATATGGAATTTCTGAAATAATCCATTAACTTGATGTCGAATAGCCGATTCTGAGGCAGTTAAGACCATAGGAGCTTGTAAAACTTCCGTCAGGTCTTAAGTCATCTGCCTCTAAAATAAACTTGTCAGAGCGAAAATAATGCGAATTCTGAGGAATTACCACATAATATTGTTCTCCGTTTTTAACCAGATAGTTCAAATCATGAGAAATAGTCTCAGGTGTCTGACCAATGTAACAATCTATGTCGCCATTAAGCAAGTTAGTTTCATTTTTCTGGGGTGAATGTTCAAACAGTTGAATTTCTACGTTAGGATTATTCTGTAAAAATGAAGGCAGTAATCTAGGCAACAAAAAAGAACCTAAGCTTTCTAAGACTCCTAACTTGATGATTTCTTTATTAGGTTCAGTGTACGGAGCAAGGTCGCGCTCTAATTGTTGATCATTATAGGAAATGTTTTCCAAATATTTGTAATAAATCATTCCTGCTTCTGTTAGGGAAAAAGGCACACGGTCACGGTTGATGATTTTTGTACCGAGTTTTTTCTCAATTCTTTTTATTAATTGGGTTAAATAAGGTTGAGAAATATATAATTCGCGAGCAGCTTTAGTAAAGTTGCTCTCTTTGAGCAATACATCAAGATAGTGCAACAAAGCTTCGGGGTCGTTCATTAAAATCCCTTCTTTCCTTCGATAATAAAATTATTATAACGCATTAGCTAGAAAACTATTTCGTCTAGGATTTTAGTGATGCAAATTCTACTGTTAATAAAAAATATCAGTCATTGCGGCTGATATTTTAATTTGTGATAAAATCAATTAATTTTTGAGCAGGCTGAGATAATTCATGTTTAGTACTATAGACTAGATAAATTGTTCTTGTACTTTGTGGCAGATCTAATTTGGAGGCTAGTTTTGAAGCAGTAAAAAAAGTATTTTCAACGTATAACGGGATAAAATTAAGATCTGAATAAGTATCAATCTTTGAGCAAATGCCCAGGTCAAAGTTCCCATTTTGTACTTCCAGGCAAATTTGATTAGAAATGCCATTATGGTAAATATAATGAAAAGTGCTGGAATTTTCTTTTTCAAATACTGAAGTAATGTGAGGTAGGAAATTTTCTCTCGCAGTAGGGATACAGCCTATTTCTATAGTATTATTTTCAATTTGCTTAGTGTGATTGATGTTATGTTTGGCGTTTTCTAAAGTTAAAATGATAGAATCTGCAGATTCTAGAAAAATTTGACCATATTTAGTTAATTCGACTCGCCCATTGCGACGCTCAATCAAGTTACAATTTAATTCTTTTTCTAAGGTTTTAATTGAATTAGATAAGCTAGGCTGAGAAATATGTAATCGTTTTGCAACACTAGAAAATTGGTGTTGTTTAACCAATTCATTAAAGTAATAAAGTTGATTTAGATTCATAATTTAACACTTCACTTATAACAATATACTAACTAACTATTATTATATTACGCGTGGTGCTAGTTAAATCGTTTTAGTTAATAAAAAAGTCCAATCGGACTAGACTCAAGTTGTAGTATTCAATAGAAAAGAGTCTGATCTGATTGAACTGCCTTAAGCTTAAGCGTTTTAGTCATCCTAACACAAGTTGGTTTTAAAGATTTAGTCAAAATTTGCCGGTACTGGTATCGTTTATCTGCTCCGGCTGAATTTAGTCAACGGCGAAATATTGATCAAATTAAAACTACGGACAGTCTGATTTTGGCTTTACTTATCTGGCAAGCTAAGACAGGAATTGAATCACAAAGAAGATTCTGTGAATGTTTCAATTGTTTATCACACTCACGTTTTAATCGACGTTCACGTCAGCTGCTCCAGTTGATTTATCAGATACGGCAAGAAATGAATAAAAAGGTTGACCTGAATGGACAGTTCTTGATCATTGACAGCTTTCCGGTACCTGTTTGCCAACCAATTCGCAACTATCGTGCTAAAATTTTTGGCGGTTATGCCAACATTGGTTATAAGGCCACCAAGAAAATTTACTTTTATGGTTTCAAAGTTCATGCCATTGTTAGCGATGACGGTTACATTCTTGATTATGTCGTAACAAAAGCATCAGTTCATGATGCCAGGGAGACAGTTGAACTGATGGAAAATACCCATCCATCTAATTACTATCTTCTTGGCGACGAAGGCTATTTAGGCAAAGAACTGCATCAACAGCTAAAACAAATGGGTTATGAACTTTGGACACCATATCGTAAAAATATGACAGGAGCTAAAAAGCACAATGATCATCAATTGATGGCTATTCGCAGAACAATTGAAAGCGACTTTTCGCTTCTGACCTATTACAATGCCGAGAACAATCGAGCACGTAGTCTGATAGGCTTTCAAAGCCGGTTAGAAATTGCAATTTTAGCTTATAATTTGGCTTATTGTCTAGAACGATTTAACTAGCACCACGCGTATTATATTATCTTTTTAAATAAGAATAATGTTCGACTTGGGAAAGAAAAAAGAGCAGATATTTACAATCTGCTCTTTGTGGGGATTCATTTTATTGATCAAATTTTTGTTTATTTTAGATGTATGAGCCGACTTTATTAATATGGACCAATACATCAGACGTATTAGTTAAGTTAAAACTAACATCTTGACCGGCTATCATATTGTGATACTCACCGTTTGTCCAATGGAAGTTATTAGTTACATCATATACGTTACAATGATGGTAACACATTGTCACTTTAGAACAAAATATTTTAAGCTATCTTATGTTTTTCTTATGAAAGATGACCTCTCCAGCCGGCGATATCCCAGTCTGTGAAATCATAGTTAAGTTTCTTGCCGTAGATTTTTTCGTAAGCTGCAACTTTTTGCTGGTAATCTTGTTCCATCATTTTGTGGGCATTTTCGTTAGCACTTAAAGAAACATCAGGGAAAATTGGTGGCAAAACATGAACGATATATTTAGTCTCATAGAAATTAGGATCTTTCTTTTCGGTCTTAGGCAAGTCTTTAATTTCAATGAAAAGCGAGATAGCGGGCACATTTTGCTTTGCGGCAAAGTAGTAAGCACCACGCTGCAATTTGCGTGGCTTACGATAATTCCACCACATCTCTTGTTCAGGATAAATCAATACCCAATTATTTTGAGCTAAAGCTTTGCTTAAATGCTTAGGGAATTCATTACCGATGTAGCTTGCACTTTGAACCAAGGGGATAGTGCCAACGTAGTTCATTAAGTAGCGGAAAAAGCCGGGAAGCATCAAGTTAGTATCTTCAATGACAATTGAGAGTTGATGATGCATCTTGTTTGCGAGCAACTTAATTGGCAAAGAATCAATTTGATTAAAGTGGTTAGCAGTAACGATTGCTCCACCGATAGGGAGGTTATTTAGGTTTTCTAATCCCTTGAATTCAGTTGAACCAGCTAAAGCTTTAGCAAAAGCCGTAAGCATAGCATGTCCAATTTGATTATTAATCTTGCTTGAAAGCGAGTTGCGATTTTCCCAGAAATCGTTGACCAGCTTCAAACGCTCAGCAAGTGTCATCTGAGGATCACCAATTTCTGCTTTTGCAGTGAAATCTCGCTCATTAGCAGCTTTTTGAATATTTTTTATTACAGCTTCGCGATTATCGCCAAATATCATAATGTAACAGCCTCTCGTTCTTTCACTCGTGCCCAATTATTAGGATCTTGTTCAGTTTTCTTTTCCTTTAAAAGCATATGGTTTAGTTTTTCTCGATCATCTGCACGCTCGGCGTCAGTGTAACTATCGAGTTCTGCTTTTAATTCATTATAAAACTTAGTTTCTTTAGCACTTTGCCAGAAGTAATCTTCATATTGCACGTTCTTGAAATGCCATGGTTTAAAGAAAAGATTGTAATGAATAAGACCAGGATCTTTAAGTGGTTCAGTATTTTCATTAGGCATTGCATCCCAGCGTGGATCGAGTTGCAAAATTCGTCCTTCGCCGATCTCATTTAAGTAGTCTTGATCGGGAGCGATACAGTCGAAGTGGTATTTTTCTAATAAATCCATGAAGTGATCGATAAAATGTTCATCGCGGAATGCCTTGCAGTTCATGACCAACATTCCTGAGTTGATATATTTCTTTGGATCTAGTGCTAAAACATCTTTGATGTATTTCACCATTTCGGCTACATATTGGATAGAGGAGTCAGTGCAGGCACCGAATAAGTTGTTGCCTAATTCGGTGTTATAAAGCTTGGCAATGTCGTCATTCACAATAGTGTCGCTGTCGATGTAAATCGCTTTATCATATTGCGGGAATAATTCTGGAATAAATAAGCGATAAAAAATCGACATAGTAAAGAAATCAGCACGCAAGAAGTTTTCTTTGCGATTTTGAATTGGTTTAACTAATTCATCATCAATATGGGAAAATTTAACGTGCACATTTTGACTGCCGAGGTCACTTAAATCTTGTTTATGCTGATCAGATAAGTCTTGACTCAAAAAATACACTGTATAGTCTGTTGCAGGATCGGCATGTTTAACCAATGAATTAAGAGACACTGCAGCATATTTAGTGAAATCATCACTAATGCTATAAAAAACTGGAACTGTCATAATTGCTTTCCTTAATCAATCTTTACTGATTCATGTTGCTTAACTTTAGCCCAGGTATTTGGCTCTTTGACGATTGTATCAACTCTTTCAGCCATCCGTTCTAGGTCGGCACGTGCTCTTTGACGATCTTCATCTGTGAAATCATCTAATTGTTTCTTTAATTCATCATAATATGGCGTCTTTTTGGCAACATCCCAAAAGTAGTGACCGTATTGGACGTCGGCGAAGTGCCATGGCTTGAAGAATAAGTTGTAGTGGACAATCTTAGGATTTTCGAATTCAGGGATGCTTTCATTAGGCATAGCGTCCCATTCCTTAGGCAAGTGGTAGATCTTGTCTTCACAGATTTCGTTCATGTAGGCTTGGTCAGGATCGACGTTGTCGAAGTGATATTTGTCCATTAAGTAATAGAATTTGTCTACGAAGTGCTTGTCTCTGAATGCCTTCATGTTAAAGACGATTACGCCGTTGTTGATGTATTTTTCGGCTGGCAAAATGCCTTGGCATTCCTTGATGTATTTTTGTAAAAGCGGCATGTAGCGGATAGATAAATCGGGACAGCTGGCAAACATATTCTCACCAACTTCGGTGTCATAAAGCTTGGCAATATCATCACAAATGATCGTATCAGCGTCTAAGTAAACGGCCTTGTCATATTGTGGGAAGAGGTCTGGAATAAATAGACGATAGAAAATTGACATGGTGAAGAATTGTGCACGTAAGTAATTTTCCTTACCCTTGTGAATTCGGTTTACCATGTCATCACTAATGTGAAAAACGTTAACGTTGATATTGTCAGTAGACATGTCTTCTAAGCTCTTTTTGTGTTCAGGAGAGATTTCTTGAACCAAAAGGGTGATGGTGTAGTCCTTGTTAGGATCTGCATGGTCAATTAATGATTGAATTGAAACATAGGCATAAGGCGTGTAGTTGTCACTAATAGTGTAAAATACTGGAATTGTTTTCATAATTTTCCTCCAAAAAAACTATTTCTTTAAATTATCGCGTATTTTGAGATATTCGGTGAGGATATCATCATATTCATGTAAATGAAGTACGCTGTGTACGCGTTCTACATCCCATGGCTTAACGGTCTGAGTATGGAAGTATGGCAAGAAACGAAAGCTGGTAGTGAAATGCTGAATTTTGGTGTTCTTCTGCAGCTTGTACTGTTCGTTGTAGTAGCGTGGGAAGACGCGCTTAGCCACGGCTAGTTTGTTGATAGCTGATTGATCTGGCAAGAACATCTTCTTGGTTTGCATCATCTGACGCACTTTGGCAAAAAGACCAGTTTCTTTGATCTTAGGCATATTCAAAAGCAATACACCGGAATTGAGGTAATCAAAGACACGCTTAGTCTTGACGTTGTGGAAGAAAAACTTGCCCCAATAGTCAAGTACACCAGCTAGTTCGATACCGGTCATATCTTGCTGATAGAATTCGGTGATGTCGCTTCTGATGATGATGTCATCGTCAAGGTAAAGAATGCGATCAGGAATTTCTGGCAATTCGTCGGCAAACAATCTGAGCATGGCATAAGGCGTAAAACGCGTATTCATGTTGACAGTTGGCGGCTGCTTTTTAAAAAGCTCTGTGCAGTCGATCAGTTGCAAAGTATTGTTAGGATTTGCCTGGGTCAAAAGGCTGCGAATGTAATTTGCGGCTTGCATGGAAAATGGATGATACTTGTGTTCATCGCTGTGAGCATCCATGGTTAAGATGTAAAGGTGTAATTCCTTAGCACCGGAATTTTTTATTAAAGAAAGAGTAGAGATTAAGATGCCATCTTCCGCGTTTTCGTCCCCACAAAAAAGTATATTCATATCTTCTCCTGTTCTTTAGTGATAAAAATTAACAACTATATGATACCATGGAAAAGTTTTTGCTTATTAATGATAAAAGCCGCCCGATTGCAGGACGGCTTTTATTTTTGGATGTATTGATAATAATCGTAGTTGCTTAATTTTGCGCGTTCATTCATGGTTTGCCAGATTTGATCGTGCAGCTTATTTTGGGCTTCCTTACGATTTAAAGCTTGATCTGGATAAAATGGTCCATCAATGTAAATAACGCAGCGTGGACGACGTCCTATGCGCTTTTGATGGTAGGTCTTCGTCATGACGAAACTTGGAGCGTCCAGCTTGACAGGAAAGTGCATGCTGGTGGAGTCGAAATATCTGATCTTAGTGTAATAGGGCCAAACGTGGGCTTCAGGGTAGATAAGGACCTCACCTTTTTTGTCGTTGATCACGGTTTGAATGGCCTTGATTAGTTTGATTGATTGTTTGATGTTTTTGCCAACGGGGAGGCCGCCGTAGCGGACGAGATATTTGCCGATGAAGGGGATGCCCCAGTTGGCTTGATTAGCAATGGCGTAGAAGTTTTTTACTGGGAAAATGGTGAGTGAAGTGAAGACATCGCCCATGGGACGGGTGTGGTTGCCGTAGATGAAATAGCCACCGTTAACTTGTTTTAGCTTTTCTTTGCCAATGACTTGGACATGATCAAAGAGGCGAAAGCCGATCCAGCCGAAGCCAGCTGCGAGGCGACGCGCGATTCGAGACCAGATTTTGGCAGCGCAAGAGGTTGGCAGGATGACGTAATCATCGGGTAAGCTGAAATTTTGGTTATGGCTGTCGACAACATCGTCGGTAGTTTTGTGGTAGTAATAAACGCGTTTCATTCTTATTCCTCCGTAGGCTTATTGATTAATTGCCGGAGAAAACACGGTATTTCAATCCCGTGATGAATCCGGCTTTTTTCTTTTGTTTTTTTTGCTTGTTCCCCTTCTTTCTTAAACATATGTTTGATATGATCTTAAAAAAAAAGGAGAGAACAAATGTGCTAAAAGGGATCAAATTAAGACTCTATCCTAATAGAACACAACAAAACCAGCTTGAGCAAATGTTTGGCAATGATCGCTTTGTTTGGAATCAAATGCTGGCTATGATGAATGAGCGTTATCAGAATAATAAAGATTTGCCTTTTTTAGGCAAGTTCAAGCTGAATTATCTGCTTAAGCCGCTTAAAAAAGAATGGCTCTATGATAAATCCTGTTGATAGAATATCATAGAAATCTATCAACAGGATTTATCATAGAGCCAAAAAAAAAAGCGATCAACCTAACTATAGGTCGATTGCTTTTTTAGTATAAAGTTTTAATTCCATTGATGATGGACTTAAAAGGATGAGAATATACTGGGTGTCTAGGTCTTTTAACTATATCGCCAGCATAAACATAATATTTCGTATTTTTAATGTGGTATGTTTCTGCATACATATTATCAAATCCTGTAGTATCATCTACGACTAATTTCTTATTTTTGGGTAATACATATGCATTTTCTGCTCTATTTTTAGAAACTTCTTTCAGTGCATAAATATGTTTTTGGTTAATTGTCTTAGGATCTTTTGTTATAACAGTTGCATGATTAGTTATTAGTTCGTTTGCCTTATGTGCATACAGTGAAGGAAGATCTTTACTGTAGATGGATTTAACGTTTATACACTTGATATATCTGTTGTAGCCTATTCTGTAGTATTCTTGCTTTTTTATTTTTTTATATGGAAGCCAATATAAATAATTAAACAAATTCTCATTAGAATTCATTACACCAGTTGAACTATTATCTTTCATTATGTAATATCTCTTCACAGAATTTGTTTTTCGCAATTTTCCTGGAGCAGCAACAGCTTTATTCTTCTTGATGTATTTACCACGTAAACGTTGACCTTTGTGGTTGTATACGTAGGAGTTGCTATTTAAATATAGTTTCACAGTGTTGGCTGCTTTAACTGGGTTGGAGTTCATGCTTAGTGAAACGATGCCCAAAAAGGCAACGATAAGAATGGTAAATATTGTTCTATTCTTCTTCATGTGTTAACACCTCATTGATATCTTGAATGATAATACAATTATAGTTCATTTTAATTGATGTTCTATATTAATTGACTAAAAATTGATAGCAGATGATGGAGAAGTATAAGTGAGATGTTAATAGAAGTGTAAAGCTAACTCTATTAAATACAGCCGCAGAAGCAAAAGCTGCAGCATTGAAGAAATAATTTTTGAAATATAAGCAAAAAAGACTGATAGTCTTCGCTATAATCAGCGAGGACATATCAGTCTTTTTCTTTATTCGGTTTTAAGTACAAAAAAAGCACCGCCTTCTTGCAGTGCCATTTCCATATTATGGGTGGCCAGGGGATCGAACCCTGGACCCACGGATTAAGAGTCCGTTGCTCTGCCAGCTGAGCTAGCCACCCATATTTTTCATCAGCTCTCTTGCTGACAGTTAAATATATTACCAGTAGATTTTGCTTTTGACAAGTACTTTTTAAAAAAAGTCAAAATAATTGCTCAAAAACATAAAAAACAAAAAAATCGGCCGTTTGACCGATCAATCTTAAAGCTTATCTTCAATATGGTATGCAGTGCCAGTCTGATCTTCTTGCATCTTGTCTGCATAGTAGACAGCATAGACACCACTCTTATCATTTTTAGCAATTACAATCTGGCGGCCCGTTGGACGTTCTGCCTTAATAATTTGTGCACTTCTGCGTGCTTCCTTGAAGTCATGGGAAGATGCAATCGCATTTCCCGGATTGAAAAATACAGCTTCGTTCATAGTAAAGCCCCCTTAGTCAAAATATCTTATCTATATTTTACCAAGATTGGCAATCTTAAATCCAATTAGAAGATTAAAAAAAGAGATAAGACAGAAGTCTTATCTCTAACGAATATATTATGGGTGGCCAGGGGATCGAACCCTGGACCCACGGATTAAGAGTCCGTTGCTCTGCCAGCTGAGCTAGCCACCCATGTGTTGAATCAATCAACAGATATTATTATGCAATTATCTGGCAAAAAATGCAAGACTTTTTTTAAATTTTTTCGATTTTTTTGGCTAAAACCGTAAAATCCAGTATAATGTAAGGGCAAAGGAGGCATTCCCGATGCCAAAAAAGATTCTCGTCGTCGACGATGAAAAGCCGATTTCTGATATCATTAAATTTAATTTAACTAAGGAAGGCTTTGATGTCGACACCGCCTATGATGGTGAAGAAGCTGTTAAGAAAGTTGACGAATACGATCCAGACTTAATGATCCTGGATTTGATGTTACCAAAGAAAGATGGACTCGAGGTTGCTCGTGAAGTTCGTCAAACGCACGATATGCCAATTATCATGGTAACAGCTAAAGATACTGAAATTGATAAAGTACTTGGTCTAGAAATGGGTGCCGATGACTATGTCACTAAGCCTTTCTCTAATAGAGAATTAGTTGCCCGCGTTAAGGCTAACTTGCGCCGTCGTGACATTGTTAAGAAGGCAGAAGCAGCTAACCAAGACGATACAGATAAGAATATTAAGATCGGTAACTTGGTTATCATGCCAGATGCCTATATCGTTGAAAAAGATGGTCGGAAGATTGAGCTTACTCACCGTGAATTTGGGCTTCTTTACTACTTAGCTCAACATATGGGGCAAGTTATGACTCGTGAACACCTTTTACAAACTGTTTGGGGCTATGACTACTTTGGCGATGTGCGTACAGTAGACGTAACTGTTCACCGTTTGAGAGAAAAGATTGAAGACAACCCAATCCAACCTCAAGTTTTGGTTACTCGTCGTGGTGTAGGATATTACGTAAAACAGCCAAGTGAAGGTTAATGAAGAAAGTCACACAACTGGAAAGGTAAGTGACTTTCTTTTTTATATAAAAATGTTGAATGAATGATGAAAAAACTCAGAGAGAAATTAAATGCTACATTTAATTCAATTAATACTAAGCTAGCGGTCGTGTTCATGCTAATGCTGCTAGCAACAATTGAAGTAATTGGAGCTTATTTTACAAGGCAATTAGAACAAAATAGTATTGAAAACTTTCAATCATCGATTCAGATTCAAACAATCGTTAGCAACCAGTTGGCTAATCAACTAGCTAGCGATAGTAAAAATGCTAATGACCGCTTGAATCAAATCGTCAATGATTATAACAATGACTCGATTAGTGAAATTATTGTTGTTGATAATAAGGACACAATTCGTGCGGTTTCTAATTTGAACGATAAAAGAAAGGTTGGCCAGCGAATCAACAATACTGACGTTAAGCAGGTAATTTCAACCGGGCACCAGATTAATAAGGTGGTTGATGATCATGGCAATTATATGATTCAGATTTCGCCTTTAACTAGTGGCAACGGCTCGAACAACAATGTCGGTGCGATTTATGTTAAAGCCAGCATGCAGGATGTCTTTGATAATCTGCGGCAGATTTCCTTAACATTCTTAATTGCTTCGCTGATTGCAGCACTGCTTGGCGCATTTTTAGCACTAGTTATTTCCCGCGCAATTACTCAACCAATTGAAGAAATGCAAAAACAGGCCCTGCATATTGCCAACGGTGATTATTCTAGTCAGGTAAAAATCTACTCAGACGATGAGTTGGGGCAATTAGCCAAGGCCTTTAATACTTTGTCCGTTCGAATTGAACAATCGCAAGAAGAATCAGATAGTGAAAGACGGCGGCTAGATAGCGTGCTAGCGCACATGAGTGATGGGGTGCTTGCTACCGACCGTCACGGCAACGTCAGCGTCGTTAACCACATGGCACTTAGCTATTTGAATGCGGACGAAGACGAGATTATCAATAGACCAATTGCAGAAGTTTTAGGCTTAAAAGACACCTCATCACAGGACTTGATTTCCAGTCAAAAAGAAATTGTCGTTACCGTTGATCCAGGTACGCGTGATGAAATTATTTTGCATGCCAGCTTCTCATTGATTAAGCGCGTTACAGGCTTTGTATCAGGTAGTGTTTGCGTTCTTCATGATGTCACAGAACAACAAAAGAATGAAAACTCACAAAGACAGTTCGTTTCAAACGTTTCTCACGAATTAAGAACGCCTTTAACCAGTTTGCAGGCCTACATCGAAGCCTTAAATGAAGGGGCATGGAAAGACCCTGAAATTGCGCCTAAATTCTTGGAAGTTACCCAGCAAGAAACGAGTCGAATGATCAGAATGATTAACGACTTGCTTAGCTTGTCCAGGATGGACCGTGGCGTTTCAAAGATGGATCTGGAATTTGTTAACTTGAATGACTTTGTTAGCCATATTTTGAACCGGTTTGATATGATTGTGAAAACCGATAAAAATAAGGGCCACAAAAAGAAATACACTATTAAGCGTGAGTTAGGCAATCAGGCCCTTTGGGTAGAGATCGACACTGACAAGATGATGCAGGTGATCGACAACATTATGAATAATGCGATTAAATATTCACCTGATGGTGGTGTGATTACCGTTCGCTTAACTCATAGTCAAGGTCACGTTATCTTGAGTATTTCTGATCAAGGATTAGGTATTCCTAGAAAGGACTTAGGTAAGATCTTCGATAGATTCTATCGTGTAGATAAGGCTCGTTCACGTGCTCAAGGCGGAACCGGGTTAGGTTTAGCCATTGCTAAAGAAATTGTGGAAGCTCATCATGGTCGCATTTGGGCTGATAGTAGCGAGGGCAAGGGCTCTACCTTCTATATTTCCTTGCCTTATGAACCAATGACAGAGGAGGATGACTGGGATGAAGTTTAAATTCAAATTCGGTGAATTTTTCTTAGGTTTAGCTACCCTGCTCGCCATTGTTCTTTCTATTGTTTTGTGGATTTTTATCATGACGAGTGACCAGCGTTTCAGCAATATTGGTCAAAATCAGAATAATACTACAAAGCAGCAGGCCCGCAGTCATAGTGCCAAATCATTATATGATCTGTACATTCCAACTACTTCATACGGTTTTGTAGACGGCAGATTATGCCAGTTGTATGATTCAAAAAATAATTTAACTTTGGAATTTACCAAGGAAATTCAAAAAGCCAAGGCAGTTAGCGATGTAAAGAAAATTGTTAAGTCTCGCGCTAAGTACGAAGAATATTTGAATGATGATGCTTATTTGCAATTAGTTTATCCTGATGAAATCACTTTTTCTTTGTTCAATCATTTGAATAATTCTAATAATGATAATCGAGAATTTAACCGTTTCTTTGTTTCGCATTCCAATAACATTATTTATTTAGGCAATGATCAAACTAGTGCGATTTACCGCATTAAGATCAAGGGCGCTAACTTTGATAAGTTGCGTAATTTTGCTCGTAATGCCAAAACTAAGAGTCCAGTGCACTTGGTTAAATTGCAGGAAGGTTATTCACCATTCTATAGTCGAACAACCAATAGCAAGGTTTACAGCTATTTGACTAATCACCAGTCTTATTCTTACTTCGTTTCTCGCTTATTGGGAACTTCTGGAGTAACTAGCAAGACTAATAAGAGTGGACAAACCATCTATTCTCTCAACTATTACACCAGATTAAAGGTGCCAGATCCTGAATCAGGCGAGCATAATTACTTGTATACTCATTTTGAAAAGAATAAGATTCCGAATGCAACTAACCGTTTGCTTGATAGCGTGTACTACGTGCACCAATTGGGATTAACCGAACAAGATCTGCGCTTCTTTGACGCGGATGGCTCTAATGTGGGCTATGTCAACTATATTGAAGGGATTCCTGTTTTCTTGAACCAGCATGATTTGCAGGTTAAAACTACTTTTTCATATGATTCAATTAACGTTGCCTTCAACAGCGTCAATTTCCAAATTCCGATTCCTTTTGATGGTCAAACTCAAGAGTTAAAGCCGACTGCTGAGGTAGTGAGTGAATTAGGTGCGCATGGTCTTAATCAATCTGATATTCAACGAATTATTGTCGGTTTCAAGATAGAAAAGGATTCTAGTCACCATAGCTTGATTAACTTAATTCCAACTTATTACGTAAAGGCTTACGATGAGTGGAAGAGCGTTGACGAGTGGGAAAAGAAGAATGTAGCTCCTTACCGTGAACCTGGGGAGACAGTTAAAACTAATGAGGTGAAATAAAAATGGACCATAAACGAATAGAATGGCTGTTTTTCATTGTTTTCTTATTGATCGATATCTATTTGGGGATTGAGATTCTACGTTCACCCGTCAATTTGAGCGGAGCAGATACGACCACTCGCAGCGTGGCCAGCATTCGTTCAGAAATGAAGTCAGATAATATTGATTTGCCAGATAAACTTTCTAATGCACCTGCCTCAGGCTATTATTTAGCAACCAAAAACCGTAATTATCTTTCCAATAAAATAGATGCTTTGACCAATGTTAACGCACGCTATTCTAAAGACGAAAATGTTCTTTACGCTACACCTAAGATGACAACGCTCTTGGATAAAAATCCTAAAAAGGCACTAGAACAAGTAAATAAATTCAAGAATGATCCTAAGAATGTCCCTTATGGAAAAGAATTCAAGTATGAGCCAGATATGTCCAGCGAAGACAATTATGTTTTTGTACAAACAACTGACTATGGCGAGATTTATGCTGGTTCAGCTCAATTGAGCATCGCGGTTAAGGATCATCAGATTATCAATTATGCGGAATCTTACATGGGTCCAGCTAGTCCAGTAAGAGAATTGCAGTCAACGATCAGTGCATGGCGTGCAGTGCGTGCGATGTATACTAATCGAGAGTTGACTAACAATTCGAAGGTAACGCAAATTAAGTTGGGCTATTCTAAGTTGACTGAAGTTCGTGGCAGTACGATTTTGTTACCGACTTGGTTAGTCTGGATAGAAAACAAGACCACTAAGAATATTACGTTAAAGCGAGTTAACGCATATACGGCGCAAATGCTGCAATCAAGCACGTATAACGTTGAAAAATAGAAAGGTAAAGCGAAGATGAAGGTTTCCGTTTTAGCGAGCGGGTCAACCGGTAATACTAGTTTAATCGAAACAGGCCAGCATAAGATCCTAATGGATGCTGGCCTTTCTGGTAAAAAGACTAAGCAATTATTGGCCGATGTTGGCGTAGATATTAACGATATTGATATGGCGTTTTTGAGTCATGATCATACAGACCATAGCGGTGGATTAGGCGTTTTGATGCGGCGTTATCCCAAGATTGATGCTTTTGCCAATAGCGGTACGTGGCAGTATTTACTAGATACGCAAAAGATTGGCAAGTTACCGGCAGAACAGATGAATACGATTGAACCGGGACAGACTAAGACTTTTGGCGATCTCGATGTCACGGCATTTGCAACTAGTCATGATGCGGCTCAGCCGCAGTATTATGTTTTTACAAGTGGCGGCAAGCGCATTGCCTTTTTAACAGATACAGGCTATGTCTCCGAAGAAGTCGAGGGGACAATTGAGGATGCTGATGCCTATATGATGGAATTCAATTATGATACTATGATGCTAAGAGATGGACCGTATTCTTGGTCGCTTAAGCAGAGAATTCTGTCAGATGTTGGGCATTTATCAAACGATGAGGCCGCCCAGGCATTAGTTGATGTAGTGACGCCTAAGACGAAGCATATCTTTTTGGCACATCGCAGTCAGCATAATAATACGGAATACTTAGCGCATGAGACGGCGAAGGAAATGCTGATTGAAGGGGATGCAAATTTGAGTGATGATGTAAAAATTATTGATACAGAGCCTGCTAGTCCAACAAAATTGATAGAAATTTAGCAGTTTTTGTATAGATTATTCATATATTTTTCAAATTTGCCGTGTATAGTTAATACAACAATAATGATACAAGGGGGAAAAGCGGTATGGTAGAGAATCAAAATAATAATCAAAATCAACCTAGAAAAAAGAGTGGTAATAAAATTATCGCCACTGCAGCAATCGTTGGTGTAGTTGGCGGACTTGTCGGCGGTGGCGTGTCTTATTACGCAATGGGCCAAATGAATAATGGTCAAGGCAACGGCGCAGCACAAACCAGTATTTCTTCAAGCAGCAGCAAGGTTTCAGAAAAGAGTGCCAAAAATGGTGGTACGATGACTGCTGCTTATAATGATGTTAAAGGTGCGGTTGTGTCCGTCATTAACTTGAAGCGTCAATCAGCTTCAAGCGGTACTGATTCACTTTACAATAGCTTGTTTGGCGATGATAGCGATAGTTCTTCAAGCAAGAATGGCAAGCTTGAGACCTATAGTGAAGGTTCAGGTGTCGTTTACATGAAATCTAACGGCAAGGGTTATATTGTAACTAACAACCACGTTATTTCCGGTAGCGACGCAGTGCAAGTTTTGCTTGCTAATGGTAAAACTGTGAATGCTAAAGTTGTAGGTAAAGATAGTACAACTGACTTGGCTGTTTTATCAATTGATGCTAAGTACGTAACTCAAACGGCTCAATTCGGCGATTCTAAGCACCTAGAAGCCGGCCAAACAGTTATTGCGGTTGGTTCCCCACTTGGTAGTGAATATGCTTCTACGGTAACGCAAGGGATTATTTCAGCACCTGCCAGAACAATCTCTACTTCATCAGGTAATCAACAAACAGTTATCCAAACTGATGCCGCAATTAACCCAGGTAACTCTGGTGGTGCATTAGTTAACTCAGCTGGTCAAGTTATTGGTATTAACTCAATGAAGTTAGCACAGTCAAGCGATGGTACTTCTGTAGAAGGGATGGGCTTCGCAATTCCTTCAAATGAAGTAGTAACTATTGTGAATGAACTAGTTAAGAAGGGTAAGATTACTCGTCCACAACTTGGCGTAAGAGTAATCGCGCTTCAAGGCATTCCAGAAGGCTACAGAAGTCGTTTGAAGATCAAGTCTAACCTCAAGAACGGTATTTACATTGCATTTGTAAGCAGAAATGGTTCTGCCGCAAATGCAGGTATTAAGAGCGGCGATGTCATTACCAAGGTTGACGGTAAGAAAGTTGACGATGTTGCATCGTTACACAGCATCCTTTACAGTCACAAAGTCGGTGATACCGTAAATGTAACCGTGAACAGAAATGGTAAAGATGTTGACATGAAGGTAAAGCTTGAAGGCAACTAATTAAGAAATAAAAATATTTAGACAAAGAAAAAGAGCTATATCACGCGATTTAAAGCAGATATAGCTCTTTTTGTTAACTATAATAACGTGTAACAAGGAAAAGTTCGTTTTATTAACTTGTCAAGAAAGTACTAATAAAAGAGTACTTGTTAACAGATGTGGATAACTCTGTGGACTGTGCATAACTCGGTAAATTTTGTTCTTATTTGCTGTGGATAAAATTTTAAAAAATAAGTGAATAAATTTTGTTAAAACGTGCGTTCATGCTGGCATATTAAGCTTTTTAACGCAAAGTTTGTGAAAAATGCTTATCCATAGGTAAAATGTGGAAAAGTTTTTTGGAAAAAATTCAATAAAATTTGAACCACAAAGTGTAGAAGTTGTCTTTAATAATACCACAAAATGTAGATTGTGTTTTGAACAGGATGTGGAAAACTACAGTGGAATTTCTGTTAATTTTGATGATAAACTAATAGGTATGAATATTAAGATTGTTTGTGTTGGAAAATTAAAAGAAAAGTATTTTAAAGATGCGATTGCGGAATATAAAAAGCGGCTTAGTCGCTTTGCAAAAGTGTCGATTGTTCAGGTGCCAGATGAAAAAGCACCGGAAAAATTTAGTGCAGCTGAAGATGAACGCGTCAAGCAGATCGAAGGCGAGCGGATTCTGAGCAAGATTAAGGATAAGGAGTATGTCTACGTGACTGCGATTAAGGGTAAGCAGCGCAGCAGCGAGGAATTTGCAAAGGAGATTCAGGATCTAGCTACGTATGGTCATTCGGATATTACCTTTGTGATTGGCGGCAGCTTGGGTACGAGCGATGCTGTCAATAAGCGCGGGGATGACCTGATTAGTTTTGGTAAGCTGACGATGCCGCACCAGTTGATGCGGGTGGTGCTAATTGAGCAGATTTATCGTGCGTTCATGATTAATTCGGGTAGTCCGTATCATAAGTAGAAAAAGACCTCTATTTTTCGATTAGGAAGAATAGAGGTTCTTTTTTCTACCAAAAATCAAGTATTATCAATGATTCTGAGCAATTTATTTTTTGCTTTTATCACTAATGGAGCGAGTTATGCTCAATAATTTCATGTTAAAGCATGATTTTGAGCACAACAAACTAAACCTTCACTTTATTCTGTTTGTGCAGGCTGATATACTATGAGTGATTAATCATTACCTTTGATTACGGAGTGCTTTATGGTAATCGTATGATTGATCATTAATAATTAGAGCATAGATTGTGCGAATCAGTTTATGCATTGATGCGATGGCAGCTTTCTTATGACCTTTCGTCTGAGAAAGCTGTTTTTTATGTTCATAATAGTCTGTAATATGGCAAGGTTTAGTCTTCTTAGCCGATTCCATTTGGGTAATGATACGGTACATAATCTTTCTCGCTATTGCATTACCATGTTTTGTAATCGGTAAGTGCTTGTCAGTATTTCCAGATTGAGATTCACCAGGATCAATTCCAATGAAAGCATCAACTTGATTAGCATTGTTAAAGCGTCTTAAATCACCTAATTCCGCATATATTCTTAAGGCCGTCTTCTTGCCAATACCAGGTACAGATAAATATATTTGGACATCTTTAGGATTAGGTGCAATTTGCTTGATATATGCCAGAATATGCTTGCGTCTTTGTTCAATTTGAAGCAAATGTTCAATACAATACTTAATTAATTCAACTGTGATACTGTCACAGTCATCGTAATACCAAGTGCGTTGTGCAAGACTTTGCAAGCTGCAGGCTACTTGATTAGCCTTAGAAGCTCCAATTCCTTTGATCTTAACCAATTGAGATGCTATTTGATCATAGGAACTGTCTAAGACAAATTTGGCGTGTGGAAATAAATCAACAATATGCCAATAAACCTCACCACTTCGACTACTAGAGATTTGTTCAATCTGAGGAAAAGTAGATTGCAATGCACGATGCAAGCGATTCTTATATTTGACTAAATCTCTGGTTAGTTCTTCATAAAACCGACTGGCATTTTGCATTTCGTGATAACGGTAGTCTTGCTTAGGAGTCAGTGGCTGTGGCACATCAAATTGAATTTTCGCTAAGTTATGTGCATCAGTACGATCTGTCTTTAGATGGCGCAGATTGTTATCCATTAGCTTCTTAGCACTTAATGGATTGATGCGCGTGTAATCATAGTTATGGTGATCTAAAAATGATTGCAGTGGTAAGGAATAGACACCAGTAGCCTCAAAGATAACTACAGGATGCTTGTAGCACTGTAATTGTTCTAGCAGTTCATTAAAGCCAACTAAGTCATTGGCGATAGTAAAATGTTTAAACTCATTTCTTTTGATCAAAACACTTACCGTTGAACTTTTACTGCTAACATCAATTCCAAAAACTACGTTATAGGTCATCACTAAGCCATCCTTTCAATCCATGCTCTAACGAGATGAAGTTACTGTTCACATAAGCTATCAGTCATTAATTTTCTGAACAAGGCTTAAAGAGCCAACATACTCCAATGAAATTTCCTGAAAAGCCGGTGAAACTGCCAGTTTATATAATGGCATCAAGTGCCCAAAAAGATCACGGCATTAAGTGCTTCATCTCAACTTTTATTTTAAAGCAAAAATAAAAGCGCTAGATAATCCTTCCGTCGAAAGATTATCCAACACTTAGGTTAGTATGTTTATGTACCATTAAAATTGTCTTTTGCTGAAAAAAGAGTACTATATTATTTTAATATTAGGAATATAAATGGAGATCGTGTTTCCCATGACGGCTAATCCGCCACTAATGATTATAGATGATAAAAGATATTTTAGTTTCTCGGTTAACATTATGAGGTCCTTTCAGTGAAAAGAAGAAATGCAAAAATAGACAAAATAGTTGGTCCAAAATTTAAAGAAATTAGAAAAGAAGCAAATGTTTCCCTTAAGGAATTAGCGCAAAAAGTAGGAGTTGTTTCAACATCAACATTATCAAGATGGGAGCGTGGTGAAGAAGGGTTACCTGTAGAGATTTTCGAGAAATTACTTACTAGCATGAATATTTCATATAACGAGATTATTACTAGTGAAGTAGATATAAAACAAGTAATTGCTAAAATTGAATTTGCTTATGAAGAAAATGATATCAATGAATTAAAAAAATTATCATTGTGTTTACTTGATAAATATCAGCAATCGCGTGATGAATTCTCAAAAGTAGAATATCTATTAAAATCAGCTATGGCTATGAATTATTATTTAGATTTATCAGGAAAAGATCTTTCGGATATTAAATATAAAGTAACTTTGGCAAAGCAATTTAATAATATTAGACATTGGTTTAAAAAAGAAATTATTTTATTTGCTAATGTACAGTTATTGCTTGATGAAGATAGTGTTTATAAATTGTCTAGATCGTTAGCAGGTGAGATGTATGATAAAAAGCTAGTTTCTGTGCTTGTAGGTAATACATTAATAAACGCCGTATTTGCTCTACTAAAAGAAAAACAACCTGACAAAGCTAGAGTGATTTTAAATGCAACGTGTCAGCTGAATTTTTCACAAAATGATCTGTTAACTAAAGTAAGAATCAAGTTCATGAAAGCTTTGCTGAATTACATTGATACAGGTAAAGAATATCCAATTCGACAATTTCTAGATTCTTTAGAAGATGGGCACTTAAAAGAAAGTTGGATCTTTGCATTTCTTCAAATAAAAAATATATACAACCATGGTAATAATTAATTACCAATTAAATTTTTGCACATTAGTATATTTTATTAACTGAAAATCCCTTATTAGGGATTTTTTGATTTGCTATTTTTTTAATCAGGGTATGATGTAAGTGCTTTAAGGAATTAAAGTGATAGTTAGGAGGTAAACAGTAATGGTTTATGCATCTAATGTAAATGTAAGCTTACAGTACAATTTGAATGATTACGATGATGGTGATGATGATCTGTATCACGTTGTTGTTCAAAAAGGTAATGTAGGTTCTTCATATGTTTATGCCTTACAATTACTTCATTCACAACATAATATTTATGTATTCCGTGGAAGCAGACAAAAGAATGTTAACTTTGATAAATCAAACCCTGTTTTAAGATTGATCGGTCAAGATGGCTATACTGCTGGTGGCCATACTCAAACTTGGGAATATGCAAATCAATCGGGAGATTGGTTTGTTGGGACAAAGCCAATGCCAAATCAAGATAACTGGACAAAACAAATTGCTCGTGTTCATATTCCAGATGGTCAAAAGATTTACTACAATACTAATTTACAGCGTTTATCTTATTTGAATAGAGCTGGTGAAAGTTATGGTATTGGTTATTCTGGAGATGATATGGCAAGAGTAGAAGCTGCAGTTTCACCAGATTATCAATACTTTATGATTGCTAGTGGCGATGTATACCACAATGGCTACTTCTCACTTTATTATCTTAGTGACATTAACAGTGCACTTAATGCGGCAGGGACTAATCCTGTTGACATTAGAGGTATTCATTGTGTTAGAGCTTTTGAAATCCCAGGTATCGCCGGTGCAAATGGTTCAGTAGGTTCACTTCAAGGCTTTGATGTAAGCGATGGTGGTAATTATATCTACATTTCAAGTCAATTTGCTGGTGATTCTAATAGAAAAATTGTTAAAATTCCATGGGGCAATGCTAATCCTGATTCATGGGAAACTGTAGATCTTAACCCTCAAACTATTCTTGATGCCAATGGCTACTATACTGAATTAGAGGGTATTCAACTTATTAATGACAATGATTTGTATCTAACAGTTGCTTATCATAGAGATTCAGATGGTTTAACAGCAATGAATAGAATCTATAGAGTAAATTGGACCTCAAATATTTAAATAAAGTTAAGTAATTAGAAAGTTTCCAGCTAGCTAAATACTAACTGAAAATTTTCTTTATATATGTAAAGGAATTATAATCATGAACAAGAGAACTAAATTAATTAGCTTGGCTGCCGCAGCTTTGTTAACAATTGCACCTACAATTGCTTCAACTGTGCAAGCTGATACTACGACGAATGCTGTGACCACTACTGCTAATGAAACTAGCACTAATCCTGTAATTACATTTGCTGGTAAAAGCTATGATCAGGATCAATCAATTAATGATGTAACTGATGATGCTTCATTTAATTACATCCCTGTAAGAAAAATGAATTCAATGTCTGATACTCTATCGGCAATCAAAAATGCTTTTACAGCAACGGCTTCTAGCAGTGATAAAACTCCTGTAACAGTAAAAGTTAACATGGATAGTTTCAACTGGGAAGTAGCTGGTAAATATCCAACAACAGTTACTGCAACAAATACTCAAGGCAAGACTACTACACTTTCATTTGATTTATATGTTGGCGAAAAGAATTCTGGTGCAGTTTATGCAAATGCCAAGAATCCAGATGGCGGTAATCTTTACGTATTTACTATCAAGGGTGGCGTAGTTTCAAAGGCACCTGTAACAATCCGTAGTAATACTCAATTAGCTACATTTGGTACAGTGACAGTTAACAATGTTTCATATACTAGACTTAATAGTGCAAATTCAGATATTTACATTCATACTTCTGATATTGAAGGTAGTAACAATACCTCTAGCGATGCTAAGCCAACTACTCCAGCAGAGCCAGTTACCAAGACTTTGATGCATACTGCTATTCTTTATAACAGTGAAGGTAAATCATTAGGTAAAAAATATTATTCCTACCGCAAAATTTCAGTTTTACCAGATACAGTTGATATTAATGGCAGTGAATATTACAAGCTAGCTTTAGGAGCAAATTATGATGAGGCTTATATCAAAGCTTCAAACATTGATGGTACTAAGCGTACGCTAAAACACAACGCCTACGTTTACGCTACTAGCAAACGCCGTGCCGATTACACCGTACTTAAGAAGGGTCAAACCATCACCACATATGGCGGCTCATACAAGTTCAAGAACGGCAAGCGCTACTACCGGGTAGCCGGCGCAACAGCAACCAACAAACGCTACGTTAAAGTAGTGAACTTCAAATAGGCTCACAAACGCAGTGAAAGAATGAAGAAAGACGAGGAAGCAGAAATTGCTCCTTCGTTTTTGTTTTAGTCTTAAAAAGATAAACATATTTACATCAAAAAAGCTGACCAATCGAGGTCAGCCTATTATTATTCATCATGTTGATTCAGCCACTCCTGTAGTAGTGCAACATATTCATCAGTTTTCTCAACAAAGGACATGTGACCGCATCCCTCAAACAAATGCCATTTGCTGCTGGCAATCTGATCTTGCATAGTCTTAGCTACATATGGCGTACATAAATCATCAGTTCCGCTCGTAATCAGAGTTGGAACTTTTATTTTGCTCAATTTATCCGTGTACTCATAGTCATGCAGATTGCCTTCTGGCGTATACTCGTTCGGTCCCCATGCCGTTTCATACGCCACAGTGCCGCCACGCTTTTTACGCATCACGCATTCTGGCCAAGTCTTTGTCATATCGATGGCATGCTGGTTCATGAAATGCTCGTTAGCATTCAAATAGTCTGGATCGTTAAAATTGCTAGTCAACTCAGCCCTATGAATCGCTGCCTGCTCCTCAATTGGCAAATACTTAATCATGCGGTGGAGTTCTTTATTCCAAAGGGATGCCGATGACAGGGTAGAAGATAGAATCAAGCTCTGAATGCCTTTGGGATGATAGTCGCACATATAAATAATGGCGAGCATCCCGCCCCAGCTTTGTCCAAGCAAATGCATCTTGCGTAATGCCAAATGCTCACGTAAAGCCTCTAATTCTTTCACCCAAGTTTCCTTAGTGTAAAGTTCAGGATGATCATCAGGGATGCTGCTTTCACCACAACCTAATTGGTCATACATAATGATGCGGCGGCCATCTTTTTGTGCTAATTCGTCCAGCACCTCAAAATAATTGTGGCTTGAGCCAGGTCCGCCGTGCAGCAAAACCAATGGCGGCTTCTCGCTTCTTTCACCAACAATTCGATAATAAGTTTCATAGCCCATGAAGGGCATTTTTCCTTCAATAATTTCCATCTTTTTGCCTACTTAAAAATGAACAACGAAATATTAACCAAAATCAATAAAGTAAAGAAAATCAGCCAGTCTTTTTTAGTTAGCGGAATTGCTACAATGGTTGCTCTTTTCTGTCCTTCAACGTAGCCGTGGGATTCCATGCCTTGCGCCAAGTTGTCGGCGGAGTTGAGCGCTACCAAGATTGCCTTAAAGTAGAGCACCGGTGACCAGAAGCTCAGGTACATTCCACGCATCATGGCCGCAGTTCTAATTTGTTTAACCGCGATTTTCATCTGCGGAATAATGTTGATCGCTGCCAAAACGCCATATGCGAATTTGCTAGGTAGATGCAGATTTTGTTCAAGCGAACGGGCAAAATCCGTCGCAGTGGTGTTCCTCGTGACACAAGCAATGGTCAAAGTATAGACATACACACGGCTCGACAGATTCCAAGCATAATAAGCATCGGGAGTCGGTGAAAACCAGAACAACGTCGCAAATATCGTGAACGCCGCGATGAACGGCACGGCGATTAACAAAATCAATTCCTTGATCTTAATTCTAGTAACCATGAGATAAACCAAAGCAAAAGCAATGACGATTAAATTGGTGGTTAAACTCGCCTTCAAAGGTATTTCCAGGGAAATAATAAAAGCCAAAATAAACTTTAAACTAGGATTCATGGCTTACTCCTCCACATATTTTAGCTGTTGATCCGCAAAAACCAGCCTGTAATCGCAAAAGTCAGCTAACGCGTCTATCTGATGGCTGATGATCAAGAACGTCTGCTGGAGCTTCTCTTGGCATTCCTGCATCAGCTGCAAAACTAAATCAACTGATTCGTGATCCAGTCCGCTCAATGGCTCATCAATCAGCAACACATTATGTTTAGTCATCAGCATTAACAAAATTTGCAGCTTTTTTTGTTGGCCACCTGATAGAGAATAGACTACCTGATCAAGGTGCTGTTTTAGCTGCAATTTTTCTAGCCATTCATCAATTTTTGCATCAGTGAAAAAAATATTGCTATCTTTTTTGCTTAATTCAATTTCATCCTTGACGGTAACCGTTAAGAACTGATCGCTTGCCTTTTGGAAAATTTGTGCTACTTGTGATAAATATTTACGGTATTTTATCTTTGCAATTTCATTATCTAAATAGGTAAAATTACCTTTGTACGGAATCATTTTAGTCATTGCTTTAAATAGTGATGTTTTGCCGACACCATTTGAACCAGTAATTAGAGTTGTTTTGCCGTAGATTTTTAATTTGTTTTGTTTGAGCAAAAGACGATTTTGTTTGATCTGTGTCTTGTTTAATTCAAAAACAGGTGTGCCAGTTGGCAACGCAAAAGAATAAGATTGTTCATGAAATTGTTTATTTTGCTTAAACAATTTATTTTTTTCATTAGCAGATAATTCTTTAACGGTTTTACCTTCAAATTGATATAGGTGATCACAAATCTTCTCATAATCATCCAATACGTGGTCGCTTAATATGATCGTTCTTCCAGTTTCAGCTAAACTTGCTAATTTTTCTATCAAAAAATGACGCGTGTTGGGATCACAACTAGCAAAGGGTTCGTCTAGCAGAAAAACATCGACATCCATTGCAATTAAGACGGCTAGAGCTACATGTTGTTGTTGCCCACCTGATAGTGTATTGATTTTTTGGTCAAGCAAATCTGCAATTTTGGTGAATTCCACCGCTTTTTTTATGTGGAGGTCATAATCCTTAGCTTTTATTTGCAAATTTTCTAACGCAAAGACGATTTCTTCACGTGGCGTTGTCATCGTAAATTGTTCCGCAGCATTTTGAAACATCATGGCTGCTTTTTGACCATGAAGATCAATTTTTCCCGTTAATTTTCCGGCATATTTTGGATAGAGTCCCGCAATGATTTTTAATAGGGTAGATTTGCCACAGCCTGTTGGTCCAATCAAGAGATTAAAACCGGGTGCAATATTCATATTAAGTTGGTTGATAAGGGGTTCTTTTTCGTAAGAAAAAGTTACATCACTAATTTCTATCATCATAATTCTGATTGTACAAAATGATTTTTTGCCTGTCTACTGCCGTAAAAAGGGCCATTTCAGTACAATAAAGCAATTATATACAATACTAAATATCTTTTTGTTTTATAATGTACTTTTTTATAATGTACTTATAGTACTATTATTATTTGTTTAATTTAAAGGAGGTGGACATATGCCAGCTGTTGCTTTGGACCAATATCTAGCCAGCGTATTAAAATCAAACATAACGGATACAAACGAGGTAAAACTCGAAGCTGGCAATCCTGATTTTGATCTGTTTACAATCTACCTTGAAAATCATAATACTGGCATTCATCGTTATCGGATGGATGTCTCGACAATCTTATATGTCGCCAAAGGTACTGTGACAATTAAGAGTGGTGAAAAGATTATCCCAATGAAATCTGGTGACGTTCTTTTACTTACGGAAAATAGCATTTATGAGGTTACAAAACAAACATCAGATACAGTACTTGCTAAATTAAAATTTAAGCCTGGTTTTAAATATCGTAAATATTTTAACGATTTTAGTTATAAAGGAAACCGAGAGATTAAGGTTATTAAGCAAATCGTTGACAGCCTTGAAAATGAACATGTTTTATGGCTGAAAAATAATCAAATAACTCGTGCCTCTCAAGTAATGCAGCACATTATTGGAGGATATTTGAACAATGATTTATTCATTAAAGCCTTAATTCAAGCTGAACTAACTGTCATGCTCATTATTTCAATTAGGACGCAAAGAATGGCTACACCAACTAGCTTGGACAAGACCAAATTTGAAAAGAAATCATTGAATAATTACATTGATATGCATTTTGCGGACGTATCTTTGGCAGAAGCAGCTAAGTATTTTGGCTTTAATCCTAACTATTTCTCCAATATGGTTAAGGCAAAGACTGGTAAGAGCTTTGTGGATCATGTTGATGAAAGAAGAATGCAAGAAGCACGTGAGTTGCTCGCTCAACCAGATTTATCATTGAAAGAAATTATTGGTCGAGTAGGTTATTCCAGCAAGTCATTCTTCTATAAGAAATTTAACCAATACTATCACATGACTCCTGCAGCAATGCGAGAAGAATTGTTCAGACAAGCCAATATTAATTTAAAGTAAAAAAAGAATCTGGAATTTTTCCAGATTCTTTTTTTACATGTGTTCAAGTCTTTTTATTCTGTCCTCTGTAGGTGGGTGAGTGTCAAACAGATGTGATAGGCCATGATTATGAAATGGATTTTCGATATATAATCCAGCACTGCTGCGGTCAGCTTGTTTCATTGGCTGACTGTTTTCAATTTTTCTCAAAGCGGAAATCAATCCCTGCGGATTGCGCGTTAATTCTACAGATGAAGCATCTGCTAGGTATTCTCTGTTACGCGAAAGCGCCATTTGCGCAAGGGAAGCCGATAATGGTCCTAAGATTAAGACAAAGACAATGGCTACCACCTTAAAGATCATCTCAAAGGCATTGGAATCGCGATCATCATCACTGTCACGGCTTCCACCTGCAAACCAAATGTAGCGGGATGCCATGCCAGAAATGAATGAAATTACTCCAACCAATACAACGGCAATGGTGGAAAGCAAAATATCATAGTTGCGAACATGTGATAATTCGTGTCCTAGCACGCCTTCTAATTCTTCTCGGTTCATTAATTGAAGAATCCCTTCGGTTACAGCTACCGCGCTGTGATTAGGATCGCGTCCCGTTGCAAAAGCATTTGGGCTTGGATCAGGGATAATATAAACACGCGGCATTGGCACTCTGGCTACCATCGCCATGTCTTCGACAATATGCCACAATTCAGGATTATCTGCTTCCTGGATTTCTTGAGCATGGTTAAGACTCATAATCATATTGGCCGGATTTTGCCACATGATTAATAAATAAATCAAACTACCTGCTAAGGCAATAATAATTCCCATCCAAGGGCGATTGCTAAAGAGATAGCCTAATCCAGCACCAACAAGGGTTAAAATCACCACAAAGAGGACCATAATTAACGCAGTTTTACGCTTGTTACGGGCAATTTGGAGGTATAACATAATTTTCCTTCTAACTAAAACTTAACTTTAGGTACAGCCTTTTCTTCAGTTGGAGTTTCCAAGTAATCGATCTTGGTAAAGCCGTGAATCTTAGCAATTAAGTTGGAAGGGAAAGTAAGCAATTTTTGATCGTAAGATGCAACGCTTGAGTTGTAAAGCTGACGAGAGTAAGCAATCTTGTTTTCTGTGTTAGTCAACTCTTCTTGGAGTTTTAAGAAATTCTGATTTGCCTTTAAGTCAGGGTAAGCTTCAGCCAATGCAAAAATTGATTTTAAGGAATCAGTAATTTGATTGGACAACTTCATTGCTTCTTCGTGATCTCCCTGAGGAACGTTGACCAATTGATCACGCAGCTTAACTACACCTTCTAAAGTTGATTTTTCATGTTTGGCATAGCCTTTGGTAGTTTCAACCAAGTTAGGAATTAAATCATTACGACGCTTAAGTTGAACGTCAATTTGACTCCATGATTCATCAACGTAAACACGAGATTTTTGCAATCCGTTGTAAATGGCAATATAGATACCGACTAATAAGACAATGATAATTAAAATTATCCATACTAATGATGACATGATTTTCCCCTTTCTATACGTTTATTTAATTTTATCCATTTCTGATATTGGATGCAATAAAAAAGAATGCCTGAGTGACATTCTTATGAAAAGTATTAAATTCTGAATATTAATAATCCTAATCCAACGATAGTTAAAATAATCAAACCAGCAAACTGCATGATCGTCCATTGAATAAAGAACTTCTTCTTGCTTACGCTACCGTGTTGGTTGAAGGTCTTTAGTACCAGCATATTGGCCATAGAACCAATAGCAGAACCAAAACCACCAATGTTTGAACCTAAGAACAGGGCTTGGGCGTAGTTGGTAAATTTACCAACCAAAATGGTTGATGGCACGTTGCTCATTACCTGACTTGAAATGGTTGAAGCAAAGTAAGTTGAGATTTCGGAGTAGACCATGTCATGAATCAAGTTAACAATTGCCGGGATTTGTTGGATATCACTGATAAAGATGAAGAAGCCTGTAAAGGTAAGAAGTAGGGCATAGTCAATCTTAAGCATAATGCGCGGATTGATGGCAAGTGCTAAAACGATGGCAACAATCAATGGCCAAATGATGTCGATTGCTCTGAAGACACCAAAGAAGAAGAAGATAAATACTACGGTTGTAATAATAGTAGGGCGCCAACTAATTCTGATAGGTTCTGTTTTTTGAGTAGGGATCTCTTTTTTAGGAATGAATAAAAAGACCAACAACATAATGATTAAAGAAAGTATCAGATAAGGCACAGACCACTCGAAAAACTTAAGTGGACTGACGTTGTACCGACTTACTAAGAAAATATTGTGTGGATTCCCCCATGGAGTAAACGCAGCACCAATATTTGCCCCCATACCAATTAAGGTAACAGGCAAAATTTGTGGCAGCTTATATCTCTTCGCAATATTTAAATAAAGCGGAATTAAAGTCAATGCAGTAATATCGTTACCCAAAAACATCCCCGCGATAACCGCAAGGGCTGTAAATAACATATTAAGCTTGCGAGTATTATCTGCAATGCTTGTAAGTTTGTACGCCAAAACATCCAGAACGTGCAAGTAAGCATAGATCTGGATAATCGTTAACATCGCGGCAACAGACCATAGCGTATGAAAGTTAATATCTGCAAACCGCGGTCTAGCAAAAAAAAGACTGATTACCGTAATTAAAACGGTAATTTGTAAAATTCTATCTTTAGCAATATTCTTTAAGACGGTCATAAAAGGTCCCCCTTACATATTACAATCGTCTAAAAACCCTATTTACCATTTTGAGCCTTTTTAATGTTGCTTGCAATGTTAAATTTTAAAAAGTTAAAGATAAAGCGCATTTTTAGGCATGTTTTTAGGAAAAAACGGGGTAAAATGATAAACTATAGTTAAAGCGAGGTAATGAACATGACAGAAAAAACTATTTCAATCAATATTAAACCTGAAGCAAAAGAGTTAATCGAAAAGAAGATGGATAAGGACCATCAAATTGTAATTTTGGCCTTAGATGATGGTTCAAACAAATACTCTAAAAAAGGTGGTACTTGTACCATTGGTGATAGTTTTCAATTTGTTACTTTAGAAAAGCTAGATCCTAAGTACAATATTAAAATTGAAAATAATGCAGGACTTGATTTGTACACTGCAGAGCCAGAGACTACTTATTTTGAACCAGGCTTAGTATTAAATGCCCGTGCTTCAACTTTAAGTTTGTCTTCTGACAGCGGAATTATTGATGGTGGTGTGACCGTCAGTCAATATGAACCAGAAGAAGTTACAGCAGACGATCTGAAAAATGGTGGTCAATGCTAAAGCAATTATAATAATGTGTGTTGATGAAGAAGACGAGGGATACCTCGTCTTTTTTGTTAGAATAGGAAAGTGATTAGTAATAAGGAGAAAAAACATTGATTTTAAAAGAATTCGCAGGGTATACGCGAGAATTTAGAAGACATTGGTTGGAATATTTGATGCTGTTTTTAAGCTTAGACTTGCTTAATCAGTTTGTGATTATTCCGCTATTTCGCTATATTACAACCTTTGTCTTGCAGGCGGGTGCGATTCCATTCGTATCTTATCAAAATATAATTACGATTATTACGACGCATACGGTAGTTTTTATTATCTTAATAATTGAATTATTGCTTTTGCTAGTAATGATTTATGCTCAGTTTGCTTATTTATTGCATGGCGTGCGAGCAATTTATAGTAAAAATTTAACTTTAAAAAACAGCTTTAAACAGATCTGGCAAAACATCAAAAAAATTCGCTTAGGATCGCTGCTGCTTTTGGCATTATATTTTTTGTTGGTTATCCCTTTTGCGGATATTGTTTTTAGAACGCCGCTCTTGGCTAAAATTCAAATTCCAGAGTTTATTCTTGACTACATGACGAGAACGCCAATTTTATTGACGATTTTGATCGTATTTTATGTAGTGGTACTGTTCTTTGGAGTAAGATTGCTATTTACGCTGCCATTGATGGTTCTTGGTCAGAAAAAAACTAGAACCGCGATGAAGAAAAGTTGGCAACTGACTAAAGGGATGCAGTGGTGGCCAATTATTTGGCGTCTGTTTTTGCTGGCAGTATTCGTTTCCGTAATACTAACAGTCTTTTATTTGGCAGTGTATGGGATGCAGCTGCTTTGGGATTTATTGCCGGGGAAATATCCAGCTTTAATTTTGGCAATAGCTAACTTATCATTGATTCAAATTGGCAGTGAATTAGTATTTATTTGGTCAGGTGTCATTGCTTTATTTATTATTTTTGCTCCGTTGAAAATAGTGCCAATGGAAGAAAAGACAGCTAAAAATCATGCAAGCAAGAAACTAATTAGCTTTGTTTCCATAATTTTTGGCCTGATTGTAATTACTTCAATTGTTACTAACATTATGTATCTGGTCGGAGTTAATGCTCATGCGCCTGTAGTTATTTCGCACCGCGGCGTTGATAATAAAAATGGCGTCCAAAATACGCTTGAAGCATTAAGGAAGACAGCTAAAGAAAAGCCAGATTATGTAGAAATTGATTTGCATGAAACTAAGGATAAACAATTTATTGTGTTACATGATGAGAATTTACAAAAATTGACTGGTATAAATAAAGCACCGCATGAATTAACTTTGGCAGAAATTACTAAGCTGACTGCAAAAGAAGATGGTCATCAAGCCAAGCTTGTTAGCTTTGATCAATATTTGAAAGAAGCTAAAAAATTGCATCAAAAGCTTTTAATTGAGGT
The DNA here is from genome assembly GCF_046109915.1 of Lactobacillus helveticus. Lineage (NCBI taxonomy): Bacteria > Bacillati > Bacillota > Bacilli > Lactobacillales > Lactobacillaceae > Lactobacillus > Lactobacillus helveticus. The sequence continues at coordinate 1,775,897 of NZ_CP151471.1, forward strand.
TAAGACTACGCCTAATGATTCTAAGAAGATGCTCCAGCAGTTTAATAAAAAATATGCTAAGACGATTTTGCAAAACAAATATCAGGTTCAGTCCTTGGACTACCGCGTAGTTGAAAGTCTTCATCAAATTAACCCTAAGCTAGATGTATTTTATATTCAGCCTTATAACTTTATGTACCCACATAGTGTAGCTGATGGCTATTCGATGGAATATTCCACACTGAATTCAGACTTTATCTGGCAAGCTCATCTGCAGCATCATCCTGTTTATGCTTGGACGATTAACGATGAAAAGCTAATGAAGAAGATGATGTATGAGCAGGTGGATGGTTTAATTACCGATCGAGTAAAGCTTGCTAAAAAGGCGATCCAAGAGTTTCAAGATGATTCAAGCTATGCCAACAGAATCTTAAATTACGTTACAGTTGTCCATATGCCGAATGATCTTGAAGCCTAATTCAACTAAGTGTATAATTTTTTGCGGTAAGTTGAATAATTAATTAAAAAAGCTCAAATCCTTTGAAATTGGACTTGAGCTCAAACAAAAAGACCAGTAGTCTGATGTTAACGAAAAAAACACATTAGAAGCTGGTCTTTTATGGAATCTATTATAGCTGATATCGTAAAAATTATTAAGTCTGAAAATAATGTTATTGCCCGTGAAAAGGCATTAATGTGCTATTTCTTTGATCTGATTAGAGAATTGATGACAGCAGCACTAGAAGAAGTTGATGCTGGTCTAGTTGAAGAGACTAAAAAGCAAGGCTATCAGATCGAGAAGAAAAATAAGCGTTCAGTTGTGACTGCCTTTGGTGAAATCAGCTATTGGCGCAGAAGATATGCTTGTCCTGGCAAAAAGGCTAAATATCCACTGGATAAGCTGATGGGCTATGACAAATATAAGCGTTACAGTGTTTTGGCAGTGAAGGATATTTTGCAGGTTAGCGCCGTGGCAACTTACCGCAATACTGCTTTAGCTGTTAATACTCTCTCCTGTTTCAATATTAGCCATAGTCAAGTTGGCAAGCTGATTGTGCAAGCAGGCAAACAGATTAAAGCACAGCAGCAGTCTGAGGAAAGATACGATGGTATTGCTCAAAAGAAAAAGGTGCCAGTGCTTTATCTTGAAGACGATGGCGTTGTGATTAAAGGCACCAAGAAGCGACTGGAATTTCATCGCTATCAAGTCTGCGAGGATATTATTAATTTAAGCAAGACGCGCAGAAAGAGAGTACAGGCCAAAGAGTTTGTTTCTTTAAGCCGCTTGGATGCTTTGCAAGAAATTAAAGCTTATTTAGCCAATACCTATGACTTAAGCGATACTTTAATCATCAGTAATGCCGATGGCGGTGCTGGCTATGCCAAGAAAGACTTTGATGAAATAGTTGGCTATTGCCGGCAGCACGAACACTTCTTGGATGTCTTTCACTTGAATAAAAAGATCAAGGACCGTTTAGGCTTTATGCCGGCTATGCCAAGCAAATTGATCAGTGCAGTTGAGTTTAAATATGACCGTCACTTGACTGACGTGATTTTAGACACGATTGAAAGCAATCTGATTGATGAGCTGAATACGCCAGAAAATCATGAGAATTTAAGGCGCCTGCGCAGCTATCTTCATCGTCGCTGGGTGGATATTAAGCCATTCAAAATGCGTCATTTGTCCGTAATTAAGGCAATTGGCTGCTGTGAAAGCAATCACCGTAAATATACTTATCGCGTCAAAGGGCAAGGAAAATACTGGTCAGAAGATGGTGCCGAAGGAATTCTGCGTGTGCTGACTTGCATTAAAAACAAAGAGCTGGAATACTGGCTTAGCAGTGAGTTTGCAGGTGGACAGCTCGATATTGGTGATCAGGAAGAATTGAAAGGTGCAGTTCGTGCCAGCCTAAGAAAGACGCATGAAGCTCATCTGGGCATTCATCACGGCGCCATTGAAAGCTTAACAGCAGGACATAGCTATTTAAACGATTTTAGCAGAAAAATAAATCAAATAAATATTTAAGAAATTAAGGTCAGACTAATGGCTAATAGCCTACCGCAAAAATATTGACACTTACCTAATTCAAGCTGGACTTGAACTTAAACGATTGACATGCTAAAATATACTAGATTTTCGAAAATCTGAAAGGAAGTATAGTACTATGCGTAAAGGTGAAAACTACAACACTGGTTGTGAACCAAACCAAAGACCTAAGAACAAGAGAAACGCAAAGAAGCGTGTTGCTCACGTAGCAGCAGTTGTTGCATTCTTGAACAAGGCCGCAAAAGACGAAAACAAGTAATTTCGTTTTTTAAAACATGAAAACAGAGAGACTACTAAGAGATCATAAGATTTTCTTGGTGGTCTTTTTTGTTTTGCATTGGGAATTTTTTGAAGGGACTTAACTGATGACTAAGAAATATATCCGACTAATATATTTGACTTTGATAGCAGCACTTGTTTTCCCAGTAATTGTATTATGGATAGCAGAATCTTTCTCACCAAATGTTGATAATGGATTGATGATGATCTTCCTGTTAGCGATATTTGTGGGGCTTTTTTCTGCACGGTATACGATTAGCTGGTTGATCATTATTCTTACTACCATAGCTGCAGGATTTCTTTTACTAGGCTATGTAGTAATGCCTGCATCTGAAAAAATAGCTTTAATTATGGTTTTTCCAATTGAGGCTACTTTATTGAGCATACTGCGCCATCATATTCTTGAATGGAGAGTGATTTCTGCACGAGAAGAAGATGTTCGAAGACACGTTGCTCACTATAATTTAAATGTAAAACTGCAGACTTACTATAATGCAAATAAATTTTATCAGCGCGAGTTAAAACAAATAAAGAATTATGCCGACCTTAATTTATGGACATATGTTGGCTTGATTCGTTGGGAACACTACAAGCAATTATCAGAATATTATCCTAATGAATATTTGAGAATTTTACGTCAAATTGCTAAGGCTTTAAAAACGAGCCGATTAAAAAGTGAATTTATCTATTATGTAGAGGGTGGAACTTTTATGGTTATTTCACCCCAAATTACCCGGGAAATGATGGAAAGAATAAACACCATTACGGAAGAGAATTTGTGTAAGATGTCTATTCCCATTCCGATTGATTTAAAAATGTCGATGCAAAAAATAGATTTAAAAAATTATCAGGAATTTCCAGAATTAGACAAACTAGTCAAGCATTTACATCGGGGTTTGGAAACTGACATTATTGTTGAGTATTTGAAGGAGGATCAGGATGACTAACTGGTTCTACTTTTTGGCATTAGGCATAACATTATTATTTATAGCTTGTTTCGTAATTATTTTCTTTTGTGCGCTGAAAATTTATTACAATGTGCAAAGATCTCTGGTTAAAGCGAGGGGGAAAAGAAAAAATGAATGATTTAATGCAGATAATCACTCTAATTTCGATTTGGCTTTCGCTGCTCATGTCGATAATTACTCTGGCTGGAGCTGTGCTATTCTGGTTAATACACAGCAAGGTTTTGGTTAGAATTACGCCGCTTAAGAGATATCCTAAGGTAACAATCGTGGTACCTGCTCATAATGAGGAACTAGTGATTGAAAAGACCGCAACGGCTATTTTAGATTTGAATTATCCTAAGGATAAGTTAGAGATTTTATTTTATGCAGATAACTGCGAAGACAAAACTGCAGATGTACTGGACAAGGTATTAGCTCAAAAGCAATATCAAGGCCGCAATGCTCAGGTAATTAGAAGGACTGGTACGGGCGGAAAAGCAGGCGTTTTGAATGATGCTTTAAAGATTGCTCATGGTGAATATCTGGGCGTTTATGATGCGGATGCCATGCCTGAAGAAAATGCGTTGTACTTTTTAGTGAGAAAGGTGTTGGAGAATCCAGAGCGTTATATGGCAGCTTTTGGCCGCAATAAAACGCGTAATGCTAAGCAGAATTTCTTAACTAAATGTATCAATCAAGAAATCGTTGTAACGCAGCGAGTCCAGCATTGCGGCATTTGGCAATTATTTAAGATTGGCCGCATTCCGGGAACCAACTTTATCATTAATAAACAGTACGTTGAATCGATTGGCGGCTGGCGCAATGGCGCTTTAACCGAGGATACTGATATCTCCTTTAAAATTATGGGGTCAGGCAAGTTAATAGCATTGGCCTATAACTCTGAAGCGTTCCAACAGGAACCCGAAAGAATCAAAGATTATTACTTTCAGCGTTTGCGTTGGGCTAAGGGTAATTATGAAGTAGTAATCAATAATTTTAAGCATATTTTTGATCGCAGCAATTGGCGCGTTAAATTAGAAACTTTTTATTATTCATGTACGTTCTTTTGGTTTAATGCGGCAATTGTGCTATCCGATATAATCTTTTTGGCTAATTTAATTGCATTGATTGTCCATATTTGGGAGCCTAATGTCACATTGCCGTTTACTATTACTTCAAGCAATATTTTGCTTGCACAAATTTTGTTGATGAACTGGCTATTGATGATTTTGCTTTATATTTTGCAAATTAATGTGGCAATGTGTACGCAATATGGGCAAGCTACAACGAGTCAAATTTGGCTTTCGCTTGCTTCATATTTCACCTATTCACAATTGTTCATTGTGGTTTCTATCCATGCTGTGTGCTCAGTTTGCTGCGATCGCATATTTCATCGTGATGGAACTAAATGGGTTAAGACAAAGAGATTTGCTGATTAATGGGTGAGAAGTTATGAAGAGACTGAAGCTTTTGCCTTGGGCATTTATAGGAATAATTACAATTTTTGCTGCGATCATGGCTTATGTTCGTTTTGACAATAGCCGGCAGTTGCGCCACAGATTTTATTTACAATGGAGAAGAGATTACGTCGTTAAATATAAAAATGACGAGAGCTTTATTAATACTACTCCGCGTACTCATAAAACGATGGCTTTATCTGAAGGTCAAGGCTATGGCATGTATATTAATGTTTTGGCAGCTAAAAATGGCTGGGGCAAAGAAAATGATTTTGAGAGATTAAACAATTTTTATTTGGCTCACCGTGAACGGATTGCTGGTGCAACAACGGATTTAATGTCTTGGCGTATGATCAAAAAGCAAGGAAAATGGAAAGTCGATAAAAATAGCGCGACAGATGGTGATTTGTTTATTGCAGAGGCTTTACTTAAGGCAAGCAAAATTTGGTATAATGATCAATATACTGATGAAGCCCATGCCTTGATAAATGATATTTTACGTTATGAGTACAATCCGCAGACTAATACGTTGACAGTGGGAAATTGGGCGAATTCCAAATCCAAATTCTATAATTTAATGCGGACTTCAGATGTAATGCCTGAATTTTTCGATGATTTTTATCAAGAAACGGGAGATCGACGGTGGCTTTTGATTAAAAAGACGATGCTAAAACGTCTTAACCAATTGAGCCATCAACATAAGAGTGGACTTGTCCCAGACTTTGCTTGGGTAAGTAAAAGCAACGCTAAGCCGGTAAAAGCCAATGCGGTGGCCACCAAATATGATGGCGATTTTTCAGCGAATGCATGCCGGGTACCAATGATGCTTGCTCAATCTAACGATCCTCTTGCAAAAAACACATTGAAGCGGATGATGAAATTCTTTAGTAAGCAAAGCACTTTAACTGCAGGTTTTACTTTAGAAGGTAAGCCGCTAAATAAGTATCAATCTGCTAGTTTTAGTGCTCCAATTTTTAATGCTGTAAGTTTTAATTCAAATCAAGGATTTGACAATTTGTTCATGTCCCAGCAATATATTTTTGCGCGGCCGTTGCCTGCTAAAAATTACTATGATGCGGCTTTAACAACGATGACAGCGCTAGAGGTAGAAAAGATCTAAAGAAAATGGCTAGGAATATTTTCTAGTCATTTTCATTTGCAGTAAAAGTCTTTTTTTGTTAACATAGTAAAAATTTTAGTGAATTTATGGGGAGGAATAAAAATGGGATTAAATGCTTATATTCAAGGTTTTAATAGTTTAGAGTCAATCGATCGTGCACCGGGCTACTTTAAATATCATCATCATTCAGTTGCCGATCACTGCTTCAGAACAGCTGAACTTGCTCAAATGATGGGTGATATCGAAGAAGTTCATGGCAAGCAAAAGATCAATTGGAAGGCTCTTTACGAAAAGAGCTTGAATCACGACTATACTGAACGCTTCATCGGTGATATTAAGACGCCTGTTAAGTATGCCACTCCTCAACTTAGAAAAATGATTGGCGACGTCGAAGAAACGATGACCACCAAATTCATCAAGGATGAAATTCCTGAAGAATTCCAAGAGATTTATACTAAGCGCCTTTCAGAAGCAAAAGATGATACTCTAGAAGGAAAGATTTTATCTGTTTGTGATAAGCTTGATTTGCTTTATGAAGCATATGGCGAAATTGAGTTAGGTAATCCGAACCCAGTTTATATGCAAATGTTTAAAGAAAGTCTTGAAACTATTAAGAAGTTCGATGATTTAGTTTGCGTGCAATACTTTATTAAAAAGATTTTGCCAGATTTATTTAAAGGCGATTTTGCAGGTAAGGATAAGATGCAACGGATAGCTTTTAGTATTCTTTTGTTAGGGGATGATGAATAGGTGAAATTTTTGTGCAGTTCATGCGGTTTGCGCATGGACTCTTTGCATTTTAAGCAGGAAGGGTTAATGAACCCTAAGCTAACTAGTATTTGTGATATTTGTTTAACTCGCGGCTTAAATGCAGATGATTATGCTAACGATGCGGTGGCTACTTTTGCCAAAAGTTTGCTCTATACTTTTGTAGGCAAAGAAAAAGATACTGCTCAACCTGATCCGATTGTAAAAAATAAAAAGATCCGTAAAAGATACGAAGCTTTTTTGCAGGATTATGATGGTAACGAAATAGCTAAGAGGCAGGTTAAGCGCTCAGACTTAAATTTAGATATGATTAAGAGCGAAGATGGAAAATTAGACTATGTACCCGATCAAGGCGTAACCTTTGCTCAGAACATGGAAAAAATGGGTTTACGGGTCGATTTTCAATTAAATGAAGTAGATTATATTGATCGTGAACGTATTCGGGCAAAATATAAGTATCGTTGCCAGTATTGTGGTAGACGTGGCCGCAGCGTAGATCATAAGGATCCAGTGTCACTGAGCCATAATAATAGTCTTGATAATTTGACTTTGGCTTGTGCAGAGTGCAACAGGATTAAATCGGATATGTCATATGATTTGTTTATTAAATTAAATGATCAAATTTCTGGTGTTAATAAGAAGCTAGTCAAATATGAGAATGCTTTGGGAACCTTAAAAGAAGAATTTGAACATCGTCGGCGCTATCTGGCTGCTCAAGTTCATCTCAAAGGTGTAGTTAATGATCCCGAGCTTAATGCGATTCGGAAGGAAAATAAAAAGTTGCAGGATGCAATTGATAGTTTGCAAAGCGATTATGATGACCTGCGTATGACTCGGAAAAGTTATTTCGATACTGGATGGAAATTAGCACGAATTAAGCAAAATAACGATATTATTTAATTGAATAAAAAAATAAGCTTGAATTTTAATTTTCAAGCTTATTTTTGTTGTTTTAGAAGTCCATCTTTCTAAAGTTGCTTAAGAACTTCTGTGTCTTTTCATTTTGTGGATTGTCAAAGATTTGATCAGGTGAACCTTGTTCAGTAATTACACCATCATTGATGAACAATACTCTATCAGAAATGCTCTTAGCAAAACCCATTTCTTGGGTAACAATGACCATTGTTAAACCAGTAGTAGCTAATTTTTGCATAACGTCTAGTACTTCGCCAACCATTTCTGGATCAAGGGCACTAGTAGGTTCATCGAAGAGTAATACTTCCGGATTCATTGAAATAGCACGAGCAATGGCAACACGTTGTTGTTGACCACCTGATAATTGTTGTGGCTTAGCCTTGATGAAAGGTTCCATACCAACTTTTCTAAGGTTTTCCATAGCGATCTTGCGTGCTTCATCTTTAGAACGTTTAAGCACTAATTCTTGACCAATCATGCAGTTTTCCAAAACATTTTTATTTTCAAATAAGTCGAATTGCTGGAAAACCATACCAACCTTTGATCTGAAAGTATTACGGTTGTAGCCAGGAGATAAAATATTTTCACCGTGGAAATCAATCTCGCCGCCAGTTGGTTCTTCAAGCAAATTGATGCAGCGAAGAGTAGTAGACTTACCACCACCAGATGGCCCGATGATAGTAACGATTTCGCCTTTATTGATATCGCATGAAATATCTTTTAATACTTGGTGATTACCATATGCCTTTTGCATATGCTTTAAACTTAAAATTACTTCGTTGTATTCAGTCATTAATTATTTGCCTCCGCATCTTTTGGAGTACCAACTTGAACTTGGTTAGCCATCAAGTTGTAGTTCTTTTTACCTTCAAGCTTCTTTTCGATAAAGTTGAAGATTCTGGTAATAGTAAATGTCAAAATTAAGTAGATTGCTGAAATCATTAAGTAAGTTGGGAAGAACTTGAATGATTGACTGGCAATAGTTGTACCAACGAAGAACAATTCAGAAACTGAGATGATACTCAATACTGAAGTATCCTTGATGTTAACGATAAATTCGTTAGTAATTGATGGTAAACAGTTCTTAATAGCTTGAGGCAAGATAATGTGCCACATTTTTTGGTTGTGGGTCATACCTAAAGCACTAGCTGCTTCAAATTGTCCTTCTGGTGTAGAAATAATACCACCACGGATAACTTCGGCAAGGTAGGCACCAGTGTTAATTGAAACAATGATTAAAGCGGCAATAGTTCTGTTCAAGTTTAAGTGCCAGAATTGAGCAATACCATAGTAAATTACGGCAGCCTGAACCATCATTGGAGTACCACGGAAAATTTCAACGTAAACTGATAATAACCATTTTACAACGTTCAAAGCCCAGCGCTTACCGCGAGTAGTTGGGGTAGGGATGGTACGAACGATACCTATAAGCAAACCAATGAAGAAACCAACAACAGTACCAACTAAAGCCAAAAGCAAAGTCATGCCAATACCGGACATAATCATGCCGCCGTATTGCTTCCAAGTAGTTACTAACCAGTTTTCCTTCTTGGTTTCGTTACCAGCCTTAGGTTGTTCTCTAATGGCTTGTGAAATTAATTGTTCACGCTTTTTGTTAGAAATAGTTCTTAAAGTAGCGTTAACTTCGTTAAGCAATTTAGTGTTGCCTTTCTTAACACCGATACTAGTTACGGAATCATCATGATCAACCTTAAAACCAGCCATCTTATTCAAGTTAACGGCAATGATGTTAGGATTAACATTGTGGTAACTTTCAAATTCGATGTCTTCTGCAACGTAACCATCGATGGTGCCAGAAGCTAAACTTTGACGCATGGCTGAGAAGTCACGCATAGCTGGTTCGCGCTTAGCACCCTTTAATTGCTTGATTAAGTCGTAGTGCAAAGTACCTTGTTGAGCAGTTAACTTAGCACCCTTAAAGTCGGATAATTTCTTAGCGTTTGAGTATTTACTTGCTTTATTGGTAATAACGACAAAAGTACTTTTTCTGTATGGTTCTGAGAAGTTGATAGCCTTACGTCTTTCAGCAGTAGGACTCATACCAGCGATGATTAGATCAATCTTGCCAGAAGTTAAAGCAGGCAATAAACCCTCCCATTGAGTCTTTTCAACTACAACTTTTTTGTGAAGTCTCTTACCAATGATTTTGGCGATTTGCACGTCGTAACCATTTGCATAAGAATTTGAACCATCAATTGGCACAGCACCGTTTGTCTTTTTAGGCTGAGTCCAGTTGTATGGTGGGTAATTGGCTTCCATACCTATTTTTAATACGCTGGAATCTTTTTTAGCAGCTTGGGTCTCGCGGCTGTTAAAGCTGAATCCAATAAATAAACTGATTAGGATTGTCAATAATGCAGCAATCCATCTAAATCTTGACTTCAATGAAAAACCCTCCAATGTTTTCAACATAAAGCCAATACAATAAAGCGTAAATAAAAACCTCGTTGCTCCGTTCACAACGAGGTTATAATCATCAGTATTAAAACCAAATCATATAGCGCTCCCTGGGGGCTAACCAGGACAGTCTATAGAATGTTGTTCTATAGCCCAACAGGTCAACACACGAATATTAAACCTATTTCGGCAACAATCCTAAAATAACCTTCTTCGTCTTCGTGGACTCCAACTTACTTCGTGATTGTCGCAACCTCTATTGCATTGGAATATTATTTAACTATGGAAGAATAATAAAAGAAAAATGAAAAGATGTCAAGCCCATCCATTGTTTTTTGCATAGTTTCTCTTTTTCATATCTGAAACATAAGGATTGCCAGCGACGTAATAGCGTAATTTTTTATTAGCCCAAACAGGATCTGATTGGTTAATGCCAACTCGTTTGTCTGCAATAATTTCTTGAGCGGGCTTTCTATGATCGTCTTCAAGATCAATTTTAAATGGCGAATCAGAAAGAAAATGCAGGTTCCAATTTTTATCGTGTATTCCGAAGGCTTGCATCATTTTTGCTGGGCCGTTGGTAAGCAAGACACCGCTTTTGCCGCTTCTGTTTTTGATCATAGTATCAATTCCCCAGATGGGTTCGATTGCTCTGATAAGTACTCCTTGAGGCTCGTTTTCTTCTTGACAAGCAACGTCGAAAAAGAAGTATTGCCTCTGCGCATAAATATAAATGGTGCCTCCGCGGCGATAAAGCCCCTCGTTGGCAGGACTGCGATGGCCGCCGTAAGAGTGGGCTGCGCGATCATTTTTGCCCATATATGCTTCAGCTTCAACAATATAGCCACCTAATTTTTCTTTTCCATTATCATAAATAAGAGGTTGTCCAATTAAATCACGCGTAATCTCATCTGTAGGACGATTGGTAAAGTAATCTGAATAATTCATATGATGCCTTTCTGGTTTCATTTTTTTTGTCTTAGCTATAGACTAATCTAAAAAAGAGGATTTTATCAAATGAGTGAAATAAAATTAGTAAGAATTTATGATCATGAACAACCTGCCGGTTATAGAATGCTCGTGGATCGGATGTGGCCACGGGGAATGAGTAAAATTAAGGCTGCTCTAGATGAATGGGATAAGCAAATTGGACCAACAAATGAATTAAGAAAATGGTTCAATCATGAGGATGAGAAGTTCCCTGAATTTAAGGCTAAATATATTGAAGAACTTGATAAAAATGAATTTACATCCGAATTTATAGAAACGGTTAAAAAGCAATTGATAAAAAATGATGTTCTCTTTTTATATGGTGCTAAGAATAGGAAACATAATCAAGCTGTTGTTTTAAAAGAATATGTACAAGAAAGATTAAAGTAAATGAAAAAGCTTATCGCAGTAGATAAGCTTTTTTATCTAGATATGTTTACGTCCATGGCGTTTGACGCGCCAGAAGTGAAACAGAATAGTCAAAATTAAAATAGTAAATACAATAATAGCAAAGACGGTGTTTGGCAATTCAAAGTGAAGTGGTGGAAGTGCTAAAAGCAATTTTAAGGCGATGATAGCAATTAACAGATAAGCCATTGGCTGCAATTCAGGAATGATATCCATTAATTTAATGATAATTTCCGCTACGCCTCTCATGCAGAGGATACCAATCATTCCACCGATTAAAACTACAACCGGATTGCTTGAAACGGCTAATGCTGCAAGCACTGAATCGATAGAAAAGACGATATCCATTGATTCAATTGAAATAACTGTACGCCAGAATAAAGATAAGACGTGTTTCTTCTTCTTTTTGCCTTTATGATGAGCAGCTTCACGCTCTTCTTTTTCACGTTCAGCGGCCTGCTTAGGGTGACGTTGATCATAGAAAAATTTAAAAGCTAGATAGAATAAGTAGATACTACCTGCCAATTTAATTTCCCAAAAGTGAATTAAATATGTTCCGATTCCGATAACGATAAAGCGGAAAAGGTAGGCACCCCATAATCCGTATAATAATGATTTTTCCTTTTCTGCTTTTGTGGGCAGCACTTGCGTTTGCGCTGCCAAAACCACAGCGTTATCAACCGAAAGCAGGCACTCCATTAAGATTAGGGTAAGGATAATCATCCAATCCTTGCCACTAGTTAAAACATGGGCCCAGTTGCCTAGGTCAAAAAATGGAGCATACATTTTAAAGATTGCCATGTAAATGACTCTTTTCTAATTCAATTAATCTAACTTTTTCTTTTTGTCCTAAACGGTAAGTACCCACTTGGTTATTAGATAGAATAATTCGATGATCTGGAATAAAAATCAAAACTGGATTTAACGCTACAGCATGTGCTACTGCACGTGAAGATGTAGCATTTGGTAACGATGTTGCGATATCACCATAGTTGGCTGTAAAGCCATATGGGATAGTCTGTATAAATTGTAACGTTTTTCTTTGAAATTCGGTACCAAATTTCGAAATATCATAGGAACGTCAAATTCTTTTCTGGTCCCAGCAAAATACTCTTTTAGTTGCTTGACATAAGGAGCTAGTTTCTCAGGGTCATGTACAAGCATTCGGTGAGGGTAAAAGCTGAAGATAGGGGAAACACTTTCGTCTCCTTTAAGCCCTACATAAGTTAATCTAAACCTGGAAGCCGTTAAAAAGTAAGTCCACGGTTGGATTGTTACATAATCATAATAAAAAAACTCTGCCATGTTTTCACCGCCTGTATAATTTTTGCTTTGAAAATATTAAATGTTTATATATTAATTCAAGAATTTAAATACATCAATAGCATCACCAATAATTTGTTTAATTCCTGGCGTAGGAATTTCAGTTTTGTTAATGGCAATAATCTTTGCCTTCTCGTTGCGATAGGCTAAAAGTTGAGCAAATGGATATACCACAAAACTAGTTCCACAAATAATAACTAAGTCGGATTTTTGCATGATCTCAATCGATTTAGTTAAAGTTTCAGGATTGATTGATTCACCATATAATATTATTCCTGGTCGAATAATGCCACCACAATTTTGGTGGATATAATTTTGAGAATATTCTTCATAAGAAATTGAATGGTGGCATTTAGTACAATATATATTATATACGCGTGGTGCTAGTTAAATCGTTTTAGTTAATAAAAAAGTCCAATCGGACTAGACTCAAGTTGTAGTATTCAATAGAAAAGAGTCTGATCTGATTGAACTGCCTTAAGCTTAAGCGTTTTAGCCACCATTTACAAGTTAGTTTTAAAGATTTAGTGATAATTTGTCGGCACTGGTATCGTTTATCTGCTCCGGCTGAATTTAGTCAACGGCGAAACATCAACCGGGTAAAAGCTACGGACAGTCTGATTTTGGCTTTACTTATCTGGCAAGCTAAGACAGGAATTGAATCACAAAGAAGATTCTGTGAATGTTTCAATTGTTTATCACACTCACGTTTTAATCGACGTTCACGTCAGCTATTGCAATTGATTTATCAGATACGGCAAGAAATGAATAAAAAGGTTGACCTGAATGGACAGTTCTTGATCATTGACAGCTTTCCGGTACCTGTTTGCCAACCAATTCGCAACTATCGTGCTAAAATTTTTCGCGGTTATGCCAACATTGGTTATAAGGCCACCAAGAAAATTTACTTTTATGGTTTCAAAGTTCATGCCATTGTTAGCGATGACGGTTACATTCTTGATTATGTAGTAACAAAAGCATCAGTTCATGATGCCAGGGAGACAGTTGAACTGATGGAAAATACCCATCCATCTAATTACTATCTTCTTGGCGACGAAGGCTATTTAGGCAAAGAACTGCATCAACAGCTAAAACAAATGGGTTATGAACTTTGGACACCATATCGTAAAAATATGACAGGAGCTAAAAAGCACAATGATCATCAATTGATGGCTATTCGCAGAACAATAGAAAGCGACTTTTCGCTTCTGACCTATTACAATGCCGAGAACAATCGAGCACGTAGTCTGATAGGCTTTCAAAGCCGGTTAGAAATTGCAATTTTAGCTTATAATTTGGCTTATTGTCTAGAACGATTTAACTAGCACCACGCGTATTATATAGATTTCCATGAAACTCTGTCACGTGTTTATTTCCAGCTTTTGTATCCAAACGATCAATATTTTGGGTAATTAAATCACCTTTTTTATTACAGATTTGAGCAATTTTTTGATGAATTAGGTTAGGTTGGGCTTTTGGAAAATACATATTATTCATTACAAAATGATAGAAAAATTCTGGTCGCTCATAGAGAGTATTTTCACTGAGGATAGTTTCGGGACTTTCCTGTACGCCGTTATAAATGCCGTTTTTTGAACGATAATCGGGGATGCCAGAATGAGTTGAAACACCTGCCCCCGTTAAGAAGACGATATGTTTAGCATTATCAATTTCTTTTTGCAATTCAGATAAATCAGTTTGTTTCATAATTTTTGCCTCTATTCTGCAATCTGTTTGTTTAATCAAAAATCATGTCTTTGTTATAATGAAAAGAAATAAAGTTTTTGAGGGGATTTTTATGGCTTATATGTCTTATTTTTATATTGTAGTGAATGTATTAATGCTAGCTTATGCTTGTTACAGTTGGTATTGGCAGGCAAAAGTAGAATTTCGTGGACATTATCGCATCTCTTCAATCGTGTGGGCTCTTATTTTTATTTGGCTAGGTTTTACCTGGAACTACATTGAGAAAGGTGATCCAGGTGTTAATGTATTTTTGGCCTTATTCTTGTTAATTAGCATAATTGATGGCTTTTCAGGCTTTAGTCCTAAAAAGATGGTAGTTTCAGGCTACTTTAAACGAACAGTTAAATATAATGAAATTTCTAGCGTTACATTAATTAATGTCCCTAATCCTAAAAAGCCATTAGTAATGGCAATTTTTAGAACTGACAATAATAAGGCATACATGATGCGGTTCCGGATTCAAGTTAATGAAGTCATTGCCGCATTGCAAAAATATATTGGTAAAAATATTCCCGTTGAAATTCAATCATAAGATTGGAGAAAGCATCCGTGAAAAACTTTGCAAGGTTCGCAATATGCGACCTTGCTTTTTTATTTCTTCACGAGTAAGCAAGTGAGATTTCTTCATGTCAGCTTCAAAAACTTCAGTCATTTTTTTAGTAAATTTTTTATCATAGAAAATGGCATTATCTTCAAAGTTTAAGTCATATGAACGATAGTCTTGATTCATCGAGCCAACGGTCGAAAAACTGTCATCGATGATAGTGGTTTTGGCATGTAAAAAGCCATCTTCATAAATATAAATTTTCACGCCGCAACGAGTTAATTCGTTGGCATACCATTGGGTGGCACGATAAATAAAAGGATGGTCTGGCTTGCAAGGAATCATGATTCTCACATCAACACCTGACATGGCAATCGTCTGCCATGTGGCGAAAACGGCATCGTCAGGAATTAAGTAAGGAGTTTGAATCCATAGGCGTTTTCTAGCTAGCTGCATTAACCGCATCATACCGTTACGCATATAGGGAATATAACGGTCAGGTCCATCAGAAACAATTTGGGTAGCAACATCTCCGCGATGGATCTTTTTTTCATCAAGATCAGGGAAGAGAGTGGAGTTAAAGCGGATAAGTTGTTCAGGGCGCTTGATAGAGGCGTTCCAGTCCATTACAAAACGCTCTTGCAATAGCAAGGAAGCAGAACCAACGATGCGTACCTGGCTATCACGCCAGTGACCAAATTTCTTTTTTCGTCCTAGATATTGATCACCGATATTAAATCCACCAGTCCAAGATATGCGTCCGTCGATTACAACGATCTTACGGTGTAAGTGATAGTTAATGCGGTATCTGGTGATCATATTTCTAGAAGTAATGAAGGGCAAAACTTCTCCGCCTGCTTTACGAAGTTGATCAAACCAGGCTTTAGTTGCACCCATTGATCCCCATGCATCATAAATTACGCGGACTTTTACACCTTGCTTAGCTTTTTTTATTAAAAGCTGCAAGACACGATTGCCGATGTTGTCGCTATAAAAAGTATAGAATTCGACATTAATGGTTTCTTTTGCACGAACCATATCTTTTAGCAGATCATGAAAGAAGGTCTCACCTTCAGTATAAAGCTCTACGTTGTTGTTCTTGGTTAAAGGCGACTCATTATTGCAATTAAAAAAATGAATTGCAATTTCCCCTAATTTAGAAGTATCTGAGGGGCTAACCTCTTTAGGTGCCTTAGCAATCGATTTTTGCACATTTCGCAGACCAATGTGATGCTGCTTATTAATGGAAAAAATGTTTTCCTGGGAAATACCTCGGCCAAAAAAGGCATAAAGGGTAATACCAACTACGGGAAAAATTAGTAAAATAATCAGCCAAGCCCAAGTTGTAGAGACCGATCGTCTTCGGTGGAAAACGATGTAAAAAGCAAGGAGTGTGTTAGTAATAAAGATAATTCTGATAAAATCATGCCACCAGACCATGTTCTTCCTCCAAAATAGTTTATTTTTTCAAGTTAAGAAATTTATCAACAAGATCAATCACGAATGGATTATCATGCATCCAGCTATGTTCGGCGTCGTTTTTACCACGAATTTCTACTTCTTGGTAAAAATGTGCTTTAGGAGCCAAAATATAGCGGATGCTTTTGGCTGAAACTACAGAAATGAATTTGTCGGTGTTGGTATTATCAAGCACATTGCCATAGATGTTTAGCACTGAAATATTAGAATTAAATTTTCTGCGATTAAGAAGCAAATATAAGTAGTGTGGATTCATCATACTGGGGCGACCATTCTCATTAAGGATGTTTACGTTGGGAATATCACCCAAATAAGTTACGCCGTCAAAAGGTCCAGCAATTAATGCACATTTGACTAAATGAGGGAAAGTTTTGCTGTAGGCGTGTTTCATTTCAGTTCTAATAATGCAAGGACAGGCTAGGGAGTGAGCTACAGCAATATATTTTTTGAAGTGGTATCTTTTGGAAAGAAAGGGCAAAACAAAACTGAGGTAGTAATCGATTCCGTAAATTCCTACGATTCTTTGACGAAAAGCAACTTGTACGATGGGGTGTTGATCCTTGGTCCAAGTGCCTTCTAACTTAAAATTGCCTAATAGATCAACCGTCACCTTTAAAAATTTATCGGTTCCCTTATCTTGCATTGCTTGGTGAACCATGACGTTGGTGGTGTAATCTCCACCGCGAAAGCCATGAAAATAAATAATAGGAACTTGCTCTAGTGAGCTTTCTTCAATGACTGCCTTGTTTTCAATGCGTCTTTTGTGCAACTTGAGGAAAATACGTGTAGGGGCAAAGGAGGCAAGCAGACCCAGTGAGATCATGTTAAACATGCTAGGTTCCTGTTTTAGATCATGTTTATGGTTCTTTTCAGCTTCTTCGGCATATTTTTTGGAGTTAAAGAACATTTTTGCCACCTTCTTACATAATTCCCTATAATGAATAATAATTATATTTTAACATTGAGTAGAGATTTTTTGTTTTTGAGGTGAATCATGAAGTTTTATGCTGTAAAAAATGGTCGTGTGCCAGGCGTCTACCGCACATGGGATGAAGCAAAAAAGCAAGTAGATGGCTTTTCTGGGGCAGAGTATAAATCGTTTGAAAATATTACTGATGCGACGGATTATTTAGATTTAAATAAAGAAACACAACAGGATATTTTGCAAAAGGGTGAAAATACTTTACAAAATGCCATTGCAAAGATTAAGCAAGAAAGCAATAGGGTGAAAAATAAGCCACAAGCTAAGAAAACAAAGGCTCATCAAACTGCAGACTTTTTTGCCGTAACCTACACTGATGGCGGTACTCGCAATACAGGTGTCTATAAGGGCGGTCACGTTAAAAAGACAGACAAGGCAGCGTGGGCTTATTTGATTGAATGGGATGATCAAGAAGTTCATGGCTCAGGCGGTGAATATGGTGCAACCAATAACAAGATGGAACAAACTGCTTTGATTAATGCCTTGAAAAAATTAATCGAACTTGGCTTTAATGAAAAGCATTTATTGTTTGTATTGGATTCAAAATATGTTTTAAATGCGATTAACCAGCACTGGTTAGCCGGCTGGAAAAAACGCGGTTGGAAACGGTCTGGTGGACTATTGAAGAATGTGGCAGAATGGCAAGAACTTGATCGTTTGCTTAAGCATTTTCCAGACAGTACTTTTGAATGGACTAAGGGCCATGCCAATAATCGAGGCAACGAATTTGTAGACCATGAATTGAACCGTTATATGGATAACAAGATGTAAAAAGCATAAAAAAGACCTGACTTCAAAAGAAATCAGGCCTTTTTGTTTACTTAAACAAGCCGCTGAAGAAGTTGACAATGCTGTCCCAAATTTGTTGGAAAAGATTGCGATTTTCAGGAGTGTTGAACTTGTTAAAGATGTTCTTAGCACCATTTTCAATTTGGTTAGAAAGCTTAGCAGCTTGGCCCTTAAAGTCGCCATTCTTTAAAGCACCAGAATCACGAATCTCAATTAATAAATTAATGATTTGATTCTTTTGATTATTGTTAATGGTGTTGCCTAAGTGATTGATATTAATTTGATTATTTACAATGTCACGAATTTGACTATCGGAAATATTCTGTCCTTGCTTAGCCATTTCAGACTTGGCACCAGCAACGGCATTGTTTAATTGAGCATCAGAATAGCCATCTTTATTTTTGTTTTCTTTAGTAATGCCACTCAAAGTATTCATTTCATCTTGAGCTGCGTTGACTTGTTTTTGATTCAAGGCATTGCCGTTTTTGGCATAAGCTGCATAAACACCGGCTAAGGCACCAGAACCATCAATTGGAATAGCGCTGGTTACGTAGATGTTAGCGTCAGTAATTCCGGCGGTTAAAGCCGCATTTTTATATTGGTTAGCGGTGATAGTTGTGATATTGTTTTTACCGTTATAGTTTAAAATCTTAACGTTAATTCCTGAACCGCTGTTAGTTTTTTGAATCATTGCACTGGACCAAACATCGGATGAAGTGGTGAAATTATCACCAGATGGGTTCAAATACTTAACTAGGTCTGAACCAGTAACTGTAATAGTTTGGTAATTGCTGCCGTTTAATGGGGCAGTCAAGGTCTTCAAAGTACCTTGTTTTTGTGATTCGGTTAAGGATGTACCTAGAGTAACAACTGGGGTATCGTCGTCAGCGAGTACCGTTTCTTTTTTACTAAAAGAAAATATCGCGACTACACTAAGCAAGATTGCCGTAATTAATGTAAGTGATTTTTTCATGATTAAATCTTTTTCCTCTTTTTATCGAAAATATATTCTGTTTAACACGCCCCATTATACTAGAATTTTGAAAAAATTTAATAGGACTACAGTCTAAAACTTTCTTAAGTTCGACCTAATTCCTAAAGATGATATAATAAGTAGCAACAAAGGGGGACATTATGTTACAAGTGCCAAAGTTAACTATTATTATGCCGGTTTATAATACGGCACAATACTTGCCACGTGCTTTCGATGCTTTGCTTAAGCAAGTTAATAAAGCATTTAAGCTAATTGTGGTTGATGATGGCTCAACTGATAATTCGGTTGAGGTAGCGCAAAGTTATGCCTCTCGTTTTCCATATTTCAAATTAATTCAAAAGGAGAATGGAGGCCCATCTGATGCACGTAATGTTGGTATAAAGTACATCGACACGCCATATGTCACCTTTCATGATGGCGATGATTGGGTAGATCCAGGTTATACTGCATTCTTTATTAATGCCTTTGAAGAACATCCAAATGTAAATCTTGTATCATGTGGTTATTGGATTGATTATCCTGATAAAAAAGAACGTGTTGTTGGCCACCCAGAAGGTGGATTTTTAACACGTGGTGAAACTTACCTTAAATTAACTAATGTATTTGGTTCACCAATGAAAGGATATAGCTGGAATAAAGCTTATAAAACAGCGATCATCAATAAATATCATTTAAGATTTGATTGTGATATTTCTTTGTTAGAGGATCAAATTTTCAATGTTAAATATACTTCAGTAGCTAGAGGCGTGTACTATACCCAAAAGCCGTATTATCACTATTGGCAAAGAAAAGGCAGTATTATTCACCAACCTAACTTTAAAAAGGTAGCAGATAATTTCCGCGGCAATTACCGTGTATGGCACAAGATCATTAAGACTATCATGAAAGATCGTGAAGAAGAGAAGATGCGTAAGAAGCTAAATCGTTCAGCTTTGCGTGATAGTGAGGCTCAGTAAGAGAGGTTTTTATGAAAGAAAAGGTTAATGGCATCGAATTTTATTATCATAAATTAGGCAAAGGGGCACCTTTGCTTCTTTTGCATGGTCACCATTTAGATGGAGGCATGTTTGATAAAATCGTTGCTCCACTTTCTCTTTATTACACTGTCTATGTACTAGATATGCGTGGGCATGGATTAAGTGAAGGCGATATTGCGGAACATTATCATACCGAAGTAGAGGATGTCTACGCTTTTATTAAACAAGTAGGCATCGAGGGATGTTACTGTTTTGGTTTTGATGCAGGCGGATTAGTTGCCATGATGCTAGCTAGAAAATACCCAACAATTTTTAAGAAAATGATTGTTGCTGGTGTATTTGTCAATGGTGCGGGCATTCGTCCATACCACTATCTGACTGAAGGCTTCCACCGCTTTTTTAAGCTTGATCGCGATAGCCGCGTGGAATTAACTGAATCTTTTATTGCAGAAGATGACCTTAAAAAGATTACTACGCCAACTTTATG
This sequence comes from Lactobacillus helveticus, assembly GCF_046109915.1. Classification (NCBI taxonomy): domain Bacteria; kingdom Bacillati; phylum Bacillota; class Bacilli; order Lactobacillales; family Lactobacillaceae; genus Lactobacillus; species Lactobacillus helveticus. Next base: position 1,796,546 of record NZ_CP151471.1, read on the forward strand.
TGTGGTCGGAGAAAGAGATTGGGTTAAGGTTGAACACGTTCGCTGGTATAGTCAATTTATGCCTAATGCACGATTAGTGATTATGCCACGTCAAACTCATGAGAGCTATGCAGTGCGTAGCCTTAAGCTATTAGATTTGATTAAAGAATTTTGTAAATAATTAAGAAGGAGAAAAATTATGGTTAAAGTTGTAGTACTTGGTGCTCACGGACAAGTAGCACAAATTGCTGAAAGATTTTTGTTTGCTGATAAAGATGTTGAAACTTCATTGTTTTTACGTAATGCTAAGCGCATGGAAGATAAAAAGAATCAAGCTACAATCTTTGAAGGCAGTGCAACTGATGCCGCACAACTTGAAAAAGCTATGAAGGGTCAAGATATTGTCTACGCTAACTTAGGTGGCAAGGATGATATTGATCTTGAAGCAGAAGCCGTTATTGAAGCAATGAAGAATGCTCACGTTAAGAGATTGATTTGGATTTCTACTTTGGGCATTTATGATGAAGTTCCTGGCAAGTTCGGTGAATGGAACAAAGAAACTTTAGGCGACTACATTACTGAATATGCTAAGGCTGCTAAGAAAATTGAAGAATCAGGTTTAGACTACACTATTATTCGTCCAACTTGGATGGATAATAAAGATGAAGTAGACTATGAAAAGTCTAAGAAGGGCGAACCAATCAAGGATACTGAAGTATCACGTAAGTCAGTCGCTGCATATGTTTACCATTTGATCAAGAATCCTAAGGAAGACGTTGGCGAATCAATTGGCTTAGGCAAGCCAGGTACAGAAGGAGACAAGCCTGGCTGGTATTAGAAATGTGGATCATTTTAGTAATTAACTTATTAGTGGCAATGGCAATCGCCTATTTTGGCCTTAAAGAAAGACAAGAAGATTTTAATTTATTTACTGCAGGTGCAGTTTTCATAGTATTTGAACTGATTTTAATTATAGGATTAGTTCCTGTGATGAATAACTTTGAAGAATTATCAGTATTGCAGTTTGTTGGCGGAATTTTAATTGCTATAGGCATCATTAGTTTAATTATTGGTTTTGTAACAAAAGCAGTCAGAACTGTCAGCTTACGGGATGTGGCCATTGCGATGGAAGTTGCCGTAGTTTGTTTGCTTTATTTAACGCATAATGCCGGCTTAAGCTTTATGAACTTAGTAGTACCAGAATTGGCAGCGATTGTCGGGCTGGTTTTGTTCATTGTTTCTAGACGACAAATGAATTAGATTTACGTTCAATTTGAAATGTAAAGAGGGACGCAAAAAATTGCGTCCTTTTTTGGACGAAAAAATCTAAATTTGCGCGCAAAAAGGGACGTAAATTCAAAGTGAAAATAGAATTTCTTAAATAAAGAACCTCCTCTTTTATTTATCAGAGAAGGTTTTTCGTATATAATGGGTCTGTATATGATTTTTATTCAGAAGAGGTAGCTATGAACAAGGAAGAACTCCATAAATTATTGCACCCAATGAAGGTGATCGGGTTAGGTGGTAACCCAGCATTAAACGAAATGATTGCTGCAATTTTGCGTCAACCATTAATTGAAACTGCAGTTCATCACTTCAGCGATGGTGAAATCCAAGTTAATATTGGTGAAACTGTCAGAGGTTGTGATGTCTTTGTAATTCAATCAATTCAAGATCCAGTTAACGAAAACTTCATGGAACTTGAAATTATCTTGGATGCATTGCACCGTGCGTCAGCTCATACCATTAACGTGGTAGTTCCATATTTAGCATATTCACGTTCAGATACTAAGACTAGTTCACGTGAACCAATTACCGCTAAACTTGTTGCTAACTTGCTTCAATTAACTGGTATGGATCGTTTAATCACAGTTGATTTGCATGCTTCACAAATTCAAGGTTTCTACAGTGTTCCAGTGGATCACTTGCACGCTATTCCACTTCTTGGTCAATACTTCTTAGATAATGGTATTGCTACTAAGGAAGATGATGATATCGTAGTTGTTTCACCTGATCACTCAGGTGCTAAGCTTGCACGTAACTTTGGTCAATACTTCAACGCTCCAATCGCTATTGTTGATCAACGTGGTGCTCGTTATGATACTGAAGTGCACGATATTATTGGGGATGTAAAAGACAAGAAGTGTATCATCGTTGATGATATAATTGATACTGGTTCTCGTATTTCATCATCAACTAAGTCAGTTATGGCAGCAGGTGCCAAGAAGGTTTATGTTGCTGCAACTCACGCACTTCTTTCTAAGAATGCAACTGAAGTACTTAATGAATTACCAATTGAACAAATTGTTGTAACTGATACTATCAAGCATAATCGTTACCCAGACAGAATGGTTCGTATTTCTGTAGATCAACTTCTTGCTCGTGGTATTGATTACGTTTATAATGATCGTTCAATTCACCAAATTTTTGATGAACAAAATCGTTTAAATTAAAAAATATAAATAGTTGATATATAATAATCCTCATCTGAATGAGGATTATTTTTATTTAAGATCGAGTTATAAAACTATTTATAAATAGCAATGATTGGTATAATTGATCTGTGTTGTATAGATAGAAAGAGAAAGATAGAGGAATAACCATGGCACGACGGAAAAATATGAAAAGACGGAGAGTTATTCTTGGCAATACTTTTCATTTAATCAGAGAAAATGGAATGGATAATGTTTCTTTGCAAATGATTGCAGAAAAATCAAGCATTTCAAAGTCCCTGCTGCAGTCATATTATCCTCATAAAGCCAAGTTGACTAATGACATCATTCGTAATCTTTTTAACACTTTAGGACAACAAGTAAATAATTACGATATGGCTAATAGCAATGCTCCATATGCACGAACTAAGGCTTTTATTTATACTATTGCCATTTTGGGGATGCATGATGAGGGCTTGGACCGAATTATTTCAGAAGCTTTTGTCAGCAACGCAACCCTAGATAACTGGGGCGTAATGCTTAATGATTGGATCAATGTCAATCACTTATTTGATGATGTTGATGTTGACGAAGACGAGCTTGAAACGGGTATTGCATTTGTAACTAGTGGTATTGGACGACTTTATCATGATCGTAAGAAGTACCACTTATCCGCAGAAACTCTTGCAGATTATGCTACAAGTGCATTGATGTTTAGTTTCTTGCATTGCTCTTCTCGTGAAATTGATCAAGCTCTAAAAGAGGGACATGAGATCATCGAATCAGCTGATATGGAAGTTGTTCACCGTGCAATTGATACGATGTTTGATGAAGGTAAAGAAATTTTCAGCTAAAGGGGAATTGTTATGGTTGAAGGCAGAAGAGCCGATTTGCGACGAATGGGGCAAGAACAAGCCAGCCAGTATAAGCGCATGATGGCTTTTGTGATCTTTTTGGCTGCGGCTTTAACATTGATAACGGCTACTTTTCTAAATCCTATTTTTATGAAAAAACAGATTAGAACTAGTTATAATCAAGCCGTTGTTGTACGCCAAGTTAATAAAAATTTTGATGTTTTGGCAGATGTAATTGATGCTCGCGACGAAGATGATTCAAACTTACTTGCTCAGGCACAAACCCAGCCAATTGCCGACCATATAATTGATTATACGTTAGGCATTCACTGGTTTAAGGTTAATAATCTGGGACTTGCTCAACGGATTTTAACGGATATTAATCAAGGGATTGATAAGGGCTCTTCAAGTGGAGCACAAGTAATCAATAATAAATTAAAAAAACAGGATGCTAATGCACCGTATGCAATTGTTAAGGCATTTGATTTAAATATCGTTACATTAGGTGCCAATATTGCTAGTTTATTGCTCATTGTTAATGTAATCATTGTAATTGTGACTATTATTACTCTGATTTCATTAATTAATGACATGAGATCTAAAGCTTCTACAAGAATGCTTATTCATAATGCGACCGCGGCAGGAATGTGGGCTGGTTTTTGGTTGATCCTAATTTCAGGATTATTAGCACTAGTTCCCGTAATTTTTGATGTTGATAACATTGAATTTGGTTCAATTCTTGAAATCGGCAGTAGCGTCTTCTTAGAATATGTCATTGTTGGAGCAATTATTTACGTTATTTGTGCTATTCCTTGGCAAGCTACTTCAACTAAATAAGTTTAGAAACCGTAATCATGCGACCACGATTGCGGTTTTTCTTGCATAATGACGAATTTTCTGTATATAATTAAAAAATAATTAATAAATTTTAGGTATATTTAACGAGGAAAATAGGCGAATTTTATGAAAAAAGCAAAGATTGTTAATTTGTTTCTTGCTTTCATTACAATAATTTCGACCCTTTTTTTGTTTAATCAACCAGTCTCTGCTGCAGATAAAAAGGTAGCCAGTGACTCCGTAATGAAGAAGATTAAACAGTCGAAAGAATTAGTAGTGGGCACATCTGCAGACTACCCGCCACTTGAATTTACCACTAGTGTAAATGGCAATACCAAGTATGTTGGGGTAGATATTGAACTAGCTAAAGATATTGCAAAGGATTTACATGCTAAGCTTGTAATTAAAAATATGAGTTTTGACTCTCTTTTAGTTGCACTTGAAACAGGCAAGGTTGACATGGTTATTTCTGCCATGACACCTAACCCTGAAAGAAAAAAGAGCGTAGACTTTTCACAGATTTATTACAAGCCAAGTGGTGAATATTTCTTAATTAATAAGCGTGACCAAACTAAGTATAAGAAAATTAAGGATTTTGCTGGTCAAACCGTTGGTGCTCAAACTGGTAGTATTCAATATCAATTGATTCAGTCGCAAATGAAAAAATCTAAGGCTAAGGGTTTAGGTAAGATCAACAACTTAGTTTTGGCTTTGAAGTCTGGCAAGATGTCTGGTGTAGTAATGGAAGAATTAACTGCCAAGGCATATGCTAAAAATGATAATAGCTTAATGGCTGTTAGAAGTGATTTGCGCGAAGAGCAAGCAGGGAATGCGGTAGCTATTGCTAAGGGACAACCAGGCTTAGTAAAGGCGGTTAATAAGACAATTAGCCGCGTTGAAAAAGACGACTTGATCAACAAGAAGTATTTGCCTGAATCCGCTAAATACATGAAGACAGCGCAAAATACTAATACAATGGCGAAATACGCTCCATATTTTGTTAAGGGGATAGAATACACCATTATTATCACTGTCTTCTCTGTTTTAATTGGTATCGTATTAGGGATGCTTCTAGCATTAATGCGTTTGTCTAAGAACAAGTTGTTACACTGGATTGCGGTTTGCTACATTGAATTTATCCGTGGTACGCCGCAAATGGTCCAAATTTTGTTTGTTTACTTTGGCGTTGGGGCCCTTATTTCAAACTTATCTGCATTAGTAGCAGGTATTATTGCGATTGGACTTAATTCAGGTGCTTATGTTGCTGAAGATATTAGATCAGGAATTGCTTCAGTTGCTAAGGGACAAACAGAAGCTGCTAGATCTCTTGGTTTGAGTCAAGCTAAGGCATACCGTTACGTAATTATTCCACAAGCATTGAAGAATATTTGGCCAGCTTTAGGTAACGAATTTATCACTTTGCTTAAAGATAGTTCATTAGTTTCAGTGATTGGGGTAACTGAATTGATGTACCAAACTGAACTTATTCAAACTTCAACTTACCGTGGCGTATTGCCATTATTCATTGCGATGATTATTTACTTCATCATGACCTTTACTTTGACTAGATTGCTTAACTATTTCGAAAGACGGATGAAACACAATGACTAAAATGATTGATATTCAACATCTAAAAAAGACTTTTGGTGAAAATGAAGTATTAAAAGATATTTCAGCCACCGTAAATAAAGGACAGGTAATTTGTATTATTGGACCTTCTGGTTCTGGTAAAAGTACTTTTTTGCGCTGTCTAAACGTGTTGGAACATCCTACAGCTGGAAAAATTGTTTTTGATGGCACAGATTTAGCTAGCTTAAAAGATGGCAAAGAATTAGATCAATTACGAGAAAAAATGGGAATGGTTTTCCAGAACTTCAACCTTTTCCCTAATATGAATGTAATTGAAAATGTAAAGCTTGCACCAATGAAAGTTAAAGGCGTTAGTGAAAAAGAAGCTGAGCAAAAAGGCTTAGAGCTTTTAGAAAAAGTAGGCTTGGCTGATCGTGCTAAACAATTCCCAGCTAGCCTATCAGGTGGTCAACAGCAGCGTGTGGCCATTGCCAGAGCTTTAGCGATGGATCCTGAAGTAATGCTGTTTGATGAACCTACTAGTGCCTTAGATCCAGAAATGGTGGGGGAAGTTTTAAAGACAATGCAAGATTTGGCTAATTCAGGGATGACAATGGTAATCGTAACCCATGAAATGGGCTTTGCTCGTGAAGTAGCCGATGAAATCTGGTTTATGGCAGATGGCTATTTGCAAGAAAAAGGAACTCCTGAAGAGGTATTTGAACATCCAACTAGTGATCGTGCTAAAGATTTCTTATCAAAAGTTTTGTAAACAAAAATCCAAGCGTTTTGCTTGGATTTTTTCATTTCATTCTGTGATGATGAGATTTTTCAATGCGTACTGTCTTATAAAAAAATTTTGATTCCATCCATCTTCGGCTAAAGTATTAAGCAGATTGTTGGATTGGTTTGGAAGAATTGCAGCCTTAGGCATAATAACAGCACGCAGAATTTTATTTTGCTTTAGTAAAGGTGACTGCACTTCCGTTTTATTGCTTAAAGTGGTAGCAGATTGATTGGCTACTGGAGCAGTAGTGTAGTTGGTGGTATCGTTAGTACCATCTTGTTTGAACAGTTTAAAGGTATATTTATAAACGCCCTTAATATTTATTTCGTATTCATGTCCAGCTACAAGTTGCGTATTTGCTGGAGAATAAGTAATAATCGTTTTGAAATTGCCATAGCCACTAGAACTATAATTATTGACGTGAGTGGCACTGGTTGTGATCCCTGTATCTAAATCCTTGATTGATATTTCTGGCTTGGAGTTAACTGTTTTGTCAGATAAGTAAAGTGACCAAACAGTTTTGTTCCCAGTAGCCAATTCTACAGGGAATAAACGCATGCTAGGGTAGGCCACTACAGGTTGGCTAGCTGCTCGAAACATATCATTGGTGTTCAGTACTTTTTGAACAGAATAGCGGTAGCCATTTTTGCCGTATGCTGCTCCAATTCCAGTAGTAGTCAACCGAGTGGAAAGAAGCCAAGCACGGTGTCCTGTATCTGATCCGGTTAAGTTATAGCGGTCAGTTACAAGGTCCGTGATAACGTCACCAGCTGATTGATGCGAAACGTTGAAATTCAAATTGGAAGTTTCAGAAGTATCTTTAGCTAGTTTCCAAGTGCCTTTTGAAATATAACTAGGTCTTTTCTCACTGGGAAGACCATGCTGATTAATAAACGGATTGGCATTAATTGCTGCCATCACTGCTGCAGTTTTTTGAGCATTATTGTTAAAAGTAGTAGTTGCAGTTACATTGGGTAAACCGAACAAAGAACGATAATAATTAATGTAATCGACTTGTGTTTGAATATATTTTGGATTTAAAGCTCCTGCATTGAAATTCTTCTTTAAATGTGGCTTTTTGGCGTAAATGTTTTTGATACTATAGCGGGTTTTATTGAGATTGCCGTATTCTTTTTGAAAACTGTGTACTTCGTTAATCTCTTGAGTAGTAAAAGTTGCACCCTTTGCAGTTTGACCAATAAATGGCACACATAAAATCGCTGCAATTGTAGTGATAGAGATTTTCCGTAGAAGCATATTTTTAACTCCCTTCTAGGATCTTTTAGTCTATTTAACTAATTATAAACTATTGTGAAAAGGCTTTAGTGAAAAATATTCTATAATTTTAAGTTTTTCTGGTATTCTTTGCGTATAATAAATGTTTGGTAACATTTAAAAGAGGTATAAAACAATGACTAAAAAAACACAAGTTGGATTGATTTTTGGTGGTAACTCATCAGAATATGAAGTATCAATTGTTTCAGGTCGTAATATTTATAAAGCAATCGATAAAGAAAAATTTGATGTACACCCAATTTGGATTACTAATGAAGGCTACTTTGCAAATGAAGAAGAAAGTTTCAAGGTTTTAGAAGATCCTTCATACCAAGTAAAGAACCCACACAAGGTTCACAATATTTCTAATTTAATTGAATTAGAAAACTTACCAGAAATTGATGTCTTTTTCCCTATTGTTCACGGTAACTTGGGTGAAGACGGCGTTTTACAAGGTTTATTCCGTTTGATGAATAAGCCATTCGTTGGTGATGACATCTTGGCTGCTGCCGTAACCATGGACAAAGAATTTACCAAGATTTTAGCTCAAAGAGTTGGCGTTCCTGTTGCTGACTGGATCGCAATTAAACGTTTTGAATACGATGACAAAAATAATGATAAACTTGATTATGAAAAAGTTGCTGAAAAACTTGGCCGTGACATGTTTGTTAAGCCATCTAACCAAGGTTCATCAGTTGGTGTTAGCCATGTAACTAACGCTGATGAATATGCAGCAGCATTAAAAGAAGCATTTAAGTACGATGACAAGGTATTAGTTGAAAAAACTGTTCCTGGTACTGAAGTAGAAACTGCCGTACTTGGTAACGACAAGCCAATTGTAGCAGGTGTGGGACAAATCACCAATGCAAAAGGCTCATTCTACAGCTATAAGAACAAATACGATGACAATTCAACTTCTAAGTTACAAATCCCTGCAGATTTGCCACAAGAAATTATTGACACCGTAAGAAGAAATGCTCGTAAAGTTTATGAAGTTACCGAATGTAGTGGTATGGCTAGAATTGACTCTATGCTTACTCCAGGTGGTAAAGTAGTATTGACTGAAGTTAATGCTCTTCCAGGCTTTACTAATATCAGTATGTATCCTAAGTTGTTTGAAGAAGCAGGTGTTCCTTACACTGAGTTAATTACTCGTTTGATTGAAGTAGGAATGGAACGTTTTGACCATAAGAAGACTTTGCTTCATAAGCACGATTAATACCGAATTTTATAGAGGTAGATTTTAATGACTACTAATAAGCATGATTTTGAAGAACTCGCTGCACCTAAGGCAGCTGCAAAAGAATTAGGAATAAGTGTTGCCACATTAAGAAAATATTCTTTAATCGTGGAAAAAGTAACGGGCAATTCAAACTATTTTGCCCGGACTAAGCAGAAGGCACGTTTATATCATCAAAAGGATATTGACGATTTGAAGGCTTTCCATCACTTGTCTAAGAATAGTGGCTTGACTTTGCAAGAGGCGGCTCGTCAAATTTATGCTGTTAGTGAAAAGGGCGAAGAACCTAAGGTCAAGGAACCTGTGCACTATACTGCTAATGATGTGATGGATACGCAACAAGTAGTTAAGCTTTTGAATACCTTGCAAAAGACTATTTCAAATCAAAATGAAGCGATCAGTTCTTTGCAAAAACAATTGAATGTCATTCAAAAGCAGAATGAAGATTTGATTGAAGCACAAAAGCAACTTGCTGCACCAAAAGATAATAGCGATAAAATCGCTGCTTTACCTGATATTTCTGGCGTTGTTGCTGATGACGATGAAAAACCAAAAGATGCTGCAGAAAAACGCGAAGAAGTAAAAGAAGACATGCATAAGAGTCAAGAAGAGATGCATGACGAAATTATTTCTAAAGCAAAAGAAAATGCTAAAAAACGGGCAACTGCAAATGTTCATCGTACCTTAGAGGATATGCAGCTTCCAGAAACTAAGGAACATTGGTGGCAAAAAATCTTTAAGTTTTAAGAAAGATTTAAGCAAAAAAGTAAAGAATTAAAAGGTAGCCTAACATAGGGCTGCCTTTTGTTTTACAGTAATAACTGTGAAAAAGAAATAGGGAGTTGTTACCGTTGAATTTTAAATGGAAAAAGCGCTACACAGCGGCAGTTATTGCTGCAATCGTTGGCGCTATTGTGACAGTGTTAACGTATTTTGCAACTGATATTTATCAAAAAGATGAGGTTGCACTTATTACGGACAGTCAGATTAAAGATACTTTGATTGAAAAGAATGAGGATGTTTATAAGAATCAGGATCAAACGAGAGAACAGATTCTACATTTAAAAGTATTATCTGGTAAACATAAGGGTGAAAAATATACAACTAATAATATATATTATTCTTCACAGTTAACAACGCAGAAATATCGTGCTGGTCAACGTATTTTTGTCAATATTAAAAAAGGCGATCCGGCTATTGTTAACCCTAAACGTGATTGGGTATTAGTGATGGTAGTTACGATTACGGTAGCGTTAATGATCGCCGTATCGGGGATGCATACGATTGCGTTAGTAGTCTCTATGGCAATCAGTTGGGCACTGTTTTATTTAGTCATTGTTTGGGATGTTCACCTAAATGGGGCACACATTATTTTGCTCTTCGGTTTAGCTGATATTGTTTTATCCTTCTTCAGTTTATTGATTGTTCAAGGCTTTAATAAAAAAATGCTGGCAACTTGGTTAGCTACAGTTTTAGGTATTTTTGTTTCCTTTGCTTTATGCTACGTAATTATGCATGTGACCGGCGAATCAGAAATGAAATATGAAACAGGAGACTATGCAACGCAAGATCCACGTGGCTTGTTCCTAGCTCAAACATTAATCGGAATACTGGGAGCCGTTATGGATGAGGCAACCGATATTATTTCTAGTTTATATGAATTGATTCAAACTAAGAAAGATATTACTATTCGTCAATTAGTACACAGTGGTCGAACCATGGGACAAGAAATCATGGGACCATTGATTAATGTGTTAGTTTTAATTTTTATTGCAGGCGCATTGCCTGAAACAATTTTGTATTTGCGAGATAATAATACATTGGGCTCAGCATTTGGCTTCACCTTATCGCTTGGAGCAACGCAAAGTGTAATTTCGGCGATCGGAATTGTATTAACAGTCGTCTTTGCGACAGGCTGTAGTTTGCTTTTTGTTAAAGATAAAGACTGGAAGAGTTTATTTAGAAAAGAAGGTGAGAATAAATGAGTACGTTAATGGCATTAATTGTTGTTTTGGCTATTTTAATGACAATTGTTGGCGGAGAAACAGGAATTCGTAGTTTCTTTAGTGTCTTGATTAATACCATATTGTTAATTTTGGTAGCGATGCTAATTTCTTGGGGAATTAATATTGCAATTTTAATTTTGATTTTTATTCCATTAAAGCTAGTCACGATTATTTTCTTAGGTACGCATGATTATACAGTTGCCAAAAACTCGTTTTATTCTGCCTTCTTGATTTGTTTGATTGTGAGTGCATTTATTTGGGGATGCCAATATTTTGCTCAAGCTGCAGGCCTTGGCCCAGAAGCTGGAGAATTATTAGTTGGTCTTTCTCAGATGCCAGGACTAGATTACCCAATGATTGCAGTTGCAGTCGCAATTTTCTCAACGTTGGGTGCAATTGCGGAAGCAGCGGTTGCAATGAGTTCAGGCTTATTAGAAATTAAAAAGCATAATCCAAATATCAGTGAAGAAGAATTAATGAGCAGTGGTAACGCTATTGGTACTGACGTGTTAGGTACTGCGATGAACACAATTCTATTCGGAATGTTTGGTAGCTTTTTAGCTCTGTTTTTATGGTATTTCCGTTTGCACTATACGATCGGTGAAGTCCTTAATGAAAAACTTTTTGTTAATGAAGCCTTAATTATCATGTATTCTTTAATAGGGGTTATTTTAACAGTGCCTCTGTCATCCTTTATGTTGTCTAGAGGGATGAGTAAGAAGGGACTAAAAAATGAAAGTAGAAAATCTGACCATAACTAATTTTAATAAGCGTGAATTTAAGATCCATACTTATGTGCTGGATCAAAATCCAGAATTAGTGGAACAAAAACGCCCTTTAGCAATTGTGGTTCCAGGTGGTAGTTTTAATCATTTGTCTAAAAGAGAAGGCGAACCAGTAGCACTCGCTTTTAATAATCAAGGCTTTAATAGTGTGGTTATGGAATATAACTTAGTTCAAGATCCAGGCAAGATCTATCCGGATGCTGGTCTTGATGTACTTACTACGGTTAAATATTTTAGAGATCATGCAGATGAGTATCATTTGGATCCTAATCGCATTTTGACGATTGGCTTTTCCGCTGGTGGTCACGTAGTTAGTTCGGCTAATAACATGGCTTTGAGCAGTGATTATCAGAGTAAATATGGTTTTAATAAAGATGATGTATTGCCTAATAAGACGATTCTAGGTTATCCATTGATCGATATTAAGAAAATTGGTTTTCCAATTCCAGATGATCAAAAGGATAAGATGCCAGTAGAACCGGAATTATTAGATAGTGCATTAGGTGTTACACGTGAAACACCGGATACATTTATTTTTCAGGCTTGGGATGATCCAATTGTCTTGATTGGCAATTCAATTGAATACATTGGTGCTTTGAATAAGAATAATGTAAAAACTGAAGCACACTTATTCAATCATGGCTATCATGGCTTTTCTTTAGCACGTCATAATGTGAAATCTAAGGGACGTGAATGGCAGGAAAATCCACATGCGGCTCATTGGTTTAACTTGGCGATGGAATGGCTGAGAAGCGAATGGGGTGAGTAAAAGAGCATTGCGTCATCGGCTTTAGTTTGTGCTAGAATTGGTACTTAATAAATGAAATTAAGGCTGTTGAAACTATGCATGATATCTATCATGTTATTTTGAAGAATCGTAAAATCGATCGTTTGATTATGCCATTTGAAGCATTGTATTGCGTGTGGCTGATTATTACTTTGATCTTGAATTTTAAATTATTTGCATATTCAATCGATGCGCAATTTGTGTTAATTACGTTGTTTTACTTTAGTGGTTGGATATCATCATTGGTTAAAAAACATAAAATGAAGCAGTAAAAAAGAGTTCTCATCATGAGAACTCTTTTTTGCTTAATCATTATTCTTTTTTTCTTTATAGAAGATAACTTCTTCAGCAGCAACAATCGGACCAGATGATTTGTAAACCCTGATTCTCATTGCCTTAGCTTCGACGCCTCTCAAACCAACGACCTTATTCTTGCTATCAGACTTCCAAGTAAGTCGTTCGCCGTATGGCTTAAAGTTAGTGCCATCAACAGAAGTTTCGACGCTGACTTCAACAGGATCACCTTGATGGTCAATCTTTCTTGGTACCCAAATCATTCTGCTTAAGTGTTCCAATTGATTAAACTTGAAGGTTAATTCAAGTGGTTGATCTTCACTGACGCCATTAACAGTTTCCCATTCACTAGCTAGTTTAAGATCAGTCAAATACTTCAAAGGATGATCTTTTTGACTAGTCATATTGCTAGTAGTGTGAATATCTCTGATGGCGAAGTTCATTGGATCTGGTTTAGTAATTGCACCAAATGGATCTGACCATTCAGAGACCTTGTTTTTGGCAACATAACGCAAACGCATGCTATAGCGAGTATTAGGTGCTAATCCGTGGAATGTGAATGAGCTGCCATCGATACCATCATGCCAAATGCCGTTAACTTCAATTTGAACTTGATCAGTTAATTGTGGCCAAACTACTGTTAATGAATGTGAGCTGATCTTTTCTGGATCAACTGTTGGCTGCTTAGGTGAGCGCAATAATGAATCAGTAATTGCGTGTACTAAGGTTTCATTACCGTACTTAAAGTTGCGGATAACAATTTCAATTTTAGAATCGGTAATGTCACGTTTAGCTAACTTAATTTGCAAAGCAGTTTGCTTCTTTTCTTGATATTGATCAAATTCAGGCATCCAGCTGTAATTTGTATTGAAGAAGAATCCTTCCTTAGCATGTGCGAAGGTATCAACTGTACCATATTCCTGCATGTCAATGATCTGATCATTAATCTTAACAGTCAAGCCATCAGGATAGCCATCACACATAATATTCAAGTTAGTGGTGCTCTCTGTTTGGAAGGTATTGAAATCGCCTTGAGTTGGATCAATCGTAATCTTAAGTTTGCTTGCCTCAAGTTCACTAGTAATTTGTGTAGCAACATGGTTTCTTGAATAATCGTTATAGCCATTATCGTCATAGGTAACCATCTTGCTGCGGCCTTGTGGGTAAAGGACATAGTTGCGTTCACCCAAGTCGAAAATAGAGCCGCCGCGAACAAAGACTGGCAAGTGCCAAGATGGGTATGACAACTTATTGTAAACTCGACCACCTAAGTATTTCTTGCCATCGAATAAATCAACCCACATTGTACGGTGATTTGGCAAATAAAGATTATCTTTTCTAGAATTGCCATTGCCGTCTTCTCGACCATTAACAATTGGTGAAATGAGCAAGTTAGGCCCAAGCATAAATTCATGGCTAACTTGTGGGGTGTAGTTGACTTGTTCATGTGGAAATTCTAGGAATAATGGCCGCATGATTGGTTCACCGACTTGAGCACGGTAGATCAGCGTGTACATATAAGTTTGCAATTGTTCACGTAATTGCAGGTATGCACGATTGATTTGCGTCATCTTGTTGTTATAAGCAAATGGCGTCTTGCTAAATTTACCTTGATCATCAAGATTGAAGAGCAGTGGAGTGAAGGTTTTCCATTCAAAGTCACGAATGCTGATTTGAGCATTGCCACCACCAGCGGTTCCATCTACAGCACTACCGATTAAAGGTTGACCAGATAGACTAGCACCTAAAAAGCCAGCAACTTGAGTTGGAATATTTTCCCAATTGCCGCCAATATCGCCGAAAGCGAGCATCGTTCTACTTTGGCTGCCAGCAATTCCAGTATTTGAAAAGATGAGCGGTCTTTTAAGTTTTAGATTATCACGTAAAATCAAGGCATCGTTTTTCAAAATCTTAGGATCACTAGTATTGGTTTGAATAAAAGTGGTATCTGGGGTTGTCTTTGGTGTTTGGTTCTCACTCCAAAGACCAGCATTAACGTCTTTACTTGCAGCGTAATCACTGAAGCTAGTCATTGCTTCCGCATTGAAATCTTGTACCTGGTAGTTAGGAACGATCCAGCTTAGCTTGAAATGCTCTTTTTGATAACGATCGACCATCGCACGAGCGGAGAATTGGTATTCTTCTTCACCATTTAATGAAGCCTTGCCGTTGGCATCTTCAGGATTAGTAGTCCTAGTGTAATAGTTGCCATCTTCGAACATGGTTGCATTACGTTCTTTAGCTTCTCCTGGCTGCCACATTGTAGTTAAGAAGTTGCCGACATGGCCCAAACCTAAAGCGTATTTAGGCGGCATCAATGGTTTACCTGTTAGAAGATAATACTTAGCCAAAATATCCTTAGGTGAATTGCCTAATAGGTAAAATGTATCGAACAACTTGCTATTGTGAGTTAAGATTGCGGCATCTTGATTGGTTTTGCCAAAATCATAGCTCCCAGTGGTGTCAGTATTTCTTAATTCACCAAAGCCAGAGTTAGCCCAGAAAAATGGTACTTGAGTTAATACTCCGCCTTTGCCTGTAATATGGTCGCGTTCAATTTGAATAATTTTGCCTTTATGACTAAAGTAGCCATTTTGCATCCCGCCACCGAAATAAAATTCATTTTTGTGTTGTTTTAAAATTTCGGTAGTTTGATTGCTGCTTAGTTCAATTGGACTAAGCTGAGACAAACGACTACGATGCAAAGTCTCGTCAAAAATAGTCATGACTGCAGGCTTTTGTTGAAAAATTAATTGATAGTTGCTGGTTTGAATGATTAAAGAATCGCTAGTAGCCTTTGCTTTAGATTTTTCAAAGTAACTATTATTAAATTGAGACAGGTCAACGAAAGAAGAATGATTTTCGTCGAATTCCTTAGCTGGGTCAAGGAAATAGCGGAATATTCCGTCAGCTAAAATATAAAGACGAGCAACTTCTCCGGTAGAATAGTGAAGTTCATAGTAATGATCACGTTTATTCGCACCGATGAGTTGACCTAATTGATGTCTTTCTATTTGATTTTGTGTCATATTGCTTTCTTCCTAATAAAACTTGTTACCATATATTATAGCGAAAAAATCTTAACTTTTTGTGCAATTATGCTAAAAGGATAGTAGTCAAAGAAAAATTAATCTTTTATTTGAATGTAAGCGCTTTTACTTTTGGGAGAAATGTGCTATATTATGAGTGTAAAGAAATTAAGAAATAATATTAAAAAAGAAAAGGTGAGGCCAATGACATAGTTAGTGTAGTTAGTCAGATATAAAGAAAGGCTTGTGATACCAATGGGCATTGAAAGCTAAGTAACAACTTAGTAGTAAGATAATATACCAAGTGATATATGATTTACATAAGTGACTCGGACTTCCATATGAAGTGGGTATAGAATAATAATTTTTTTGGAAAATCACTTGGAGTATATTTATTAAGAAAGATTTTATACATGACAGATAATATTAAAAAATGACCTATCGCAATTTTTAAGCGATAGGTCATTTAGTTTGCTTATTTTTTAATATACAGCTCCGTCGTAGAAGTTGTAGCGAGGCTTGTTAAAGTCGAAGTCTTTTAATTCACTGATTTTGATGGCATTGTCACAAACGCCCCAGCTCATTAAGTTGATTGGCTTGCCGTAATCTTCATCTGGGATAACCAATAAAATATATTTTCCTTGAGATAATGCGTAGCCCAGTTCCATGCCTAAGCCGACGTCTTCTTCTTCTGGCAAATATACGCCAAGCATGACATCAGAAGTCTTAATTCCTACTAAATCATTGTGGTAGGTTGCAGAAGCCCATTCAATGTCGTGCAAGTATTCTGGATGTTCATCAATGCGAATACCCTTGTATTGGTTTTCAAGGGGCACATAACTATTTTCTAAATCAACTGTTGGATTTTCTTTTAAAGCTGCCATTGCTTCTTTGTAAGCTTTGTTTTGCTTTTCATTAAACCAACCGGCACCAAAATATAAAGTCTTTTTCTTGTTCATAATTTTCTCCCCATAAAAATTGCTGACGAATTAACTTTAACATCTTTTCGATTGAAAAAAACGTCTTGTTAACTTACGCTAAAAATAGTAATTCCATAATGGAAGGTAAAATTCAATGACTAATACTAAAAATTTTTTTGCCCCAGATGCAGTTTTTGTAACAGATCAAATTAAGCAAGATTTGGTTTTAAAAGAAGTTTATGACAAGCTACTTGAACGAGGCTATGTAAAAGGTAATTTCTTATCACATATTGTTGAGCGTGAACATAATTTTCCTACAGGCTTGGATACGAAGACACTAGGTCAAAACATTCCTAATATTGCAGTTCCGCACACAGAAGGCGAGTTTGTTAATACTCGTTTAATTGTGCCTGTTGCTCTTAAAAATCCGGTTCTTTTTCATAATATGATTAAGCCTAAGCAAACATTAGAAGTGAAGTTTTTGTTCATGCTTTTAGATAATGATCCTGATGGGCAGGCTAAGTTGTTAGCTAGCGTGATGGATTTTTTGGCCGATACTCCAGCTAATGAATTGCGAGAGGTATTTAATTTTACCGATCTGCAAGCTATCTATGCATTTTTTAAACAAAAATTCATGAAAAAAGAAGACTAGAATTTCTAGCCTTCTTTTTTTAGTCTTCAAGATAAATTTCACGCAATTTCATAATGTCTGCGCTAGAGAGCTTCATCACGTCACGTAAGTAGTTATTGATGCCGCCGTATTCGTCATTCAATACCTTAATTGCATGATCAAGATATTCTGGACGAACGCTTTGAATATCTCGAATTGATTGAAGAACGTTTTCGTTGCGACCGTTTTGACGAGCGTGTTCAACCATGCTGTCAACGAAGTCCTTAGTAGTGATGTTAGTTAAAAGGTAGTCTTTTTTGATAGTGCTGAACGGCACGCCTAAAGCACTTAAGACTAGCATTGCACCAAAGCCGGTTCTATCTTTGCCTGCAGTACAGTGGAAAATGACGCTTTTGTTTTCGCCATCGTTTTTAAGCAATACTTCAAAGAGCTTGCGATAAGCGTTTTGAGCAGATTCGCTTTCGATCATGTCTTCGTAAGCATAATGCATGTGATCAAAGCCGAAGTCGGCATCATTAGCGGCTTGTTTATTCAAATCATTTAGACTCTTGGATGAATTGGTTAAGTCTTCGCTAAAGACAGGATCGTAAATATATTCCACACCATCTGGAACACGGTCAGGTTGATTATCTACTTCTTCTTTACTTCTGAAGTCAACGTCGTATTTTACGCCATAATCAGTTAAAAATTGCTTGTCAAATGGTGATAGATCAGCCAAATTACCGGTTCTAAGCAATTTATGCATCTTGATTTTCTTGCCAGATAAAGTTTCATAACCTCCAAGTTCACGGAAGTTGCGGCCACTGGTTACGCCGATTAATTGATTAGTTAATTTTTTGGTCAAAAAAATACACCTTTCTGTAATTAAATCTTGTCATGCATATTATTTTAGCAACAAATATGAACCTAAACAATTATTTAGAAAAGTAATAGCTTACAAAATTATGTTAAAATAGACATTAAGAATAAAACAATCGGATAGGAGATGAATAGAAGTGGCAAAAGATAAAGAAAGTATTTTAGTTCCAGTTGATGGTTCGGAATCAGCAGAAAGAGCTTTTGATAAAGCTGTTCGAGTTGGTTTGTGTGATGGTGCTCACGTTGATGTATTGAACGTTATCGATACTCGTCAATTTATGGGTGAAATGCAAGACACTTTGATTTCTGGCGATACTATTTACCAAATGACTCAAGACTCTGAAGAATATTTGAAGAGTTTAAAGAAATGGGCTCATGATAACTTTAACTTTGATGATGTAGATTACCACATTCGTTATGGTAGTCCTAAGCGCATCATTTCTTATGACTTCATCAAAGACCACCACAGTGACTTGATTGTTATGGGTGCAACAGGTCTTAATGCGGTTGAAAGAATGTTAATGGGTTCAGTTACTGAATACGTTAACCAACACGCCTTAGCTGATGTTTTGATTGTTAAGACTGATATGGCTAATAACCCGGTTAAACCAACAATGAAGAAGAACTAATTAAATAGTGGTAATAGCTAGATGAGTATAAATTCATCTAGCTATTTTTATAAAAAACTTTACTAAAAGGCTTGATAGAACCCGAATATTTTTGGTATTATTTTAACAAATGAACGTAGAGTTGCTGAAGGGAGTGGATGAGTTTTGCTTATGGGTGTGGATAAATTTATTGTTACCGGCAAGTCATCCGCTTTTGGAGACGTTTTTTCTGTTCGTTTTACTAATATATGTGCTATTAATAAGGCTTAATTATTGATCATTTTTGTCGACCCGTAATTAAGTCTTTTTTTATAGCGTTGATTGTTTTATCACTATTTTGTTCATGGAGGACAATATGAAAAGATTTAGAAAAATCTTTGTAGCAGTAGTTGCATTACTTGTTGCAGTGGTTGCAACTGCATGTTCAAGCAAGAGTAGTAGTTCATCTGATAAAGAAAACTACACTCCAAAGTCATTAACTATTCAATTTGTGCCAAGTCAAGCTGCAACTAAGTTGCAAGCTCGTGCTAAGCCTCTTGAAAAGATGCTTTCAAAGAGATTAGGTATTCCTGTTCATGTTTCTATGTCAACTGACTACAACACTGTTGTAGAAGCAATGAAGTCAAAGAAAGTTGATGTAGGTTTCCTTCCACCAGATGGTTACGTTTTAGCTCACAAGCAAGGTGCTGCTGATTTGCTTTTGCAAGCTGAACGTTACGGTGTTAAGCAACCAGGTGGTAAAGCAACTAAGGATTTAGTTAAGAACTACCGTGCTGAAATCCTTGTTAAGAAGGGTTCAAAGATTAAGTCATGGAAAGACTTGAAGGGTAAGTCAATCTCAGTTCAAAACCCAACTTCATCAGCTGGTTACGTATTCCCAGTTGCTGAACTTAAGGAAAAGGGCTTAGACGTAACTAAGGATTCTAAGTTGGTTACTGTAACTGGTCACGACCAAGCAGTATTGAACGTATTAAACGGTGATACTGATGCAGCATTCGTATTTGAAGATGCACGTAACACTGTTTTAAAGGACAACCCTAAGATTATGAGTCAAGTTGTTCCAATTTACTTCACTAAGCCAATTCCAAACGACACTATCTCAGTAATTCCAAGCATGTCTAAGTCATTCCGTAAGAAGCTTGCTAAGGCATTTATTGCTGTAGGTAAGTCAAAGGAAGGTAAAAAAGTTATTGAAAGCGTATATAGCCACGAAGGTTACGATTACGCTAAAGATAGTGACTTCAACATTGTACGTAAATACGACAAGATGGTTGAATCATCTCAAAAATAGTAAATCAATTTAAGGGAGTTAAGAGTTAAATGGCAGATAAGCCAATGATCCAATTAAAAGATGTTTCTAAAGTTTATGACAACGGTACTGTCGGCTTAAAGGACATTAAGTTAACAATTAATAAAGGCGAATTCGTAGTAGTTGTTGGTTTGTCTGGTGCAGGTAAATCAACTTTGCTTCGTTCAATAAACCGTCTGCACAATATTACTTCAGGCGATATTTTAATTGACGGCAAGTCTATCACTAAGGATAAGGGGAAGAATTTGCGCAACTTACGCCGTGATATCGGTATGATTTTCCAAAACTTTAACTTGGTTAAGCGTTCAAGCGTTTTGCGCAATGTCTTAGTAGGACGCGTTGCTTATTACCCAACTTGGAAAACTACATTTAATTTGTTTTCTAAAGAAGACAAGCAAAGGGCTTATGAAGCTTTGCAAAAAGTTGATTTGGCTGACAAAGTATATGCACGTGCCGATGAATTATCAGGTGGTCAACAACAACGTGTGGCCATTGCTCGTGTATTGATGCAAGATCCAAAAATTATTTTAGCCGATGAACCAACTGCTTCACTTGATCCACAAACTTCAATTAAGGTTATGGATGACTTGAAGATGCTTAATGAAAAATATGGCATGACAGTATTGGCTAACTTGCACAGTGTTGAATTGGCACGCAAGTTTGGTCAACGTATAATTGGTATTCGTGCAGGACAAGTAGTTTATGATGGCAAGATGGAGGATACTCCTGAATCAGTCTTCACTGATATTTACAACGGCGGAGACGGCAACAAGGAGGCAAAAGAATGTCTGAAAAACAAAACTTGATGAAATTGCCTAAGCGCAAATTTAAGGTGATGAACCTGGTTTGGGCAATTATCATGATTGCAGGGCTATTTATTTCAATTAATGTAACCAATACTCACATTAGCGTATTGTTCGAAAACTGGGATCAATTTGCGGATATTTTTGTACAAATGTCACATCCCGATTGGAGCTATTTAAGTGTCATTTGGCCTAAATTGATTGAAACTATCAAGATGGCTGTTTTAGGTACTGTAATCGGTTCTGTAGTTGCATTTATTTATTCATTATTGATTGCCCGCAACATCGTTAAAAATAAGGCAGTTACTGGTGTGCTTCGTTTTATTATGAACATCATCAGAACTATTCCAGATTTGCTTTTGGGTGCAGTCTTCGTAGCCATCGTAGGTATTGGTCCAGTTCCCGGTGTTATGGCCTTGGCCGTATTTACATTCGGTGTCGTAGTTAAGCTTTTTTATGAAGCGATTGAAACTATTGATCCAGGTCCAATTGAAGCTTTGACTGCTGTTGGTGCCAATAAATTGCAAATTATCCATCATGCAGTTATGCCACAAATTATGACTTACTTTATTTCTTATGTTTTATATGCATTTGAAATTAATGTCAGAGCATCAACTGTCTTAGGGTATATTGGTGCCGGTGGTATTGGTCTTAACTTGCAACAAACTTTGCAGGTCTTCAATTATGCTCAAACTGGTACCATCATCATTGTTATTATCGTAGTGGTTGTTTTAATTGACTACGTTTCATCTAAGTCACGGGAGGCGTTAATGAAATAATGGATACTACTATGAAAAAATTACCCGCTAAACCCGTTGACCGTAAAAAGCAAATAATTCATTGGTTAATTGCAATTTTAACTATCGCTTTAATTGTTTGGTCATTTACTGATATTGATTTTAGTGGTATTAAAGCAACCGCTGGTCAAATTGCCGGAGCTATTTTTGCTGGTATTTTCCATCCTGATTGGAAATACGTTTACAACGGTTCTGGTGAAGACCTGATTTCACAATTATGGCAAACTATTTGTATTGCTTTCTTAGGTACATTTATTTCTGCTATTATTTCATTGCCATTTGCTTTCTGGGCAGCTCATACCAAGCACAAACATTGGTATACTTCTAGAACTGGTAAGATTGTCTTAGCAATTATTAGATCTTTCCCAGAAATTGTTTTGGCATTGATGTTCATTAAAGCCGTAGGACCTGGTTCTGCAGCCGGTGTATTGGCATTGGGTTTTCACTCAGTTGGGATGCTTGCTAAATTATTCTCAGAAGCAATTGAAAACTTGGAAGATGGGCCAAATGAAGCTGTTGTAGCTGCTGGTGGTTCTAAGTTCCACGTAATCATGTTTTCAACCATGCCTAACTTAATGCCAGCACTTATTTCCAATACTTTGTATCGTTTTGATGTTTCCATCCGTTCCGCATCTATTCTTGGTTTGGTAGGTGCCGGTGGTATCGGTTATCCACTGATCATTGCTTTGCAATACCGTCAATGGGATCGTGTAGGTATCATTTTGCTAGGAATCATCATTATGGTTGTCATTATTGACTGGATTTCTGGTTGGATCAGAAAGAAATTAGTTTAATTTTTAATTCCTAAAAAAGAGAAGACGCGCGTCTTCTCTTTTTTTATCCATTATTTTTGAAGTAGCAATCTTCAAGATGGTCATTAATTAGGCCAATTCCTTGCAAGTAAGAGTAAATGATTACAGGACCTACGAAAAAGAAACCATCTTTTTTCATTTGCTTGGCAATCTGCTTAGCGATGTCGCTTGTGGTCGGAACCTCATCAATCGTATCGGGATGATGAACGATGGGTGAAGGGATAAAGTTTTGCAAGTATTTGGCAAAACTACCGTATTCTTTTTTACTGCTAGGATTGCCTTGGCATTTTTAATTGCGGCATTGATTTTAATATGGTTGCGGATAATACCCTTGTCTTGCATGAGTAGTCCCACATCGTAATCAGTCATTTGCGCCATTTTTTCTGCATCAAAATCTTTAAAAGCTTTTCTGAAATTTTCGCGTTTGTGCAGAATCGTTGCCCAGCTAAGTCCAGATTGAAAAAGTTCAAGCACTAACATCTCATAGAGATATTGATCATCTAAATTTAATTTACCCCACTCATGGTCATGATAGTTTCTCAGTGTCGCATCTTTTACATCGCCCCAAGGGCAGCGAAATATCCTAGTTTCATTCATAAAAATTTCTCCTTTTAAAATAATATTTTTACTCTCTAATATTCATTACGCAAAAAAAGTGGATTTTTTTCTGAGAAATTTTATTTTTAAGTTTGAAATGCAGGCTTTAATTCCTTTTTTTGCTATAATTAGGGGTGAATTTTGAGGAGGTTCATATGGAGAAATTAGATACCATGATGTTGGCTGATGATTTAGCCTTATCACAAGACAAGATTTTGAATGGTAAACAAGACTTTGACGCTGAAGCTGTCTATAAAGTGATTGATAACTTAGGCGTTTTGAATAATCCTATTAAAGATTACTTTGATATGACCGAAGAAGAATACTACGAAGCAGAAAGCGATCATAAATTAACTTTGATCAAAATGGCTGATAAGTTGACTGATTTGCATGATCGTATCTTAACTAACCACGTTGATGGTTACGTTGATAAGGATGAAATCAATTTGACTTACAACCATGAAAATCCATATGAAGATGATTTGTATGATCCAGCCACTGATTATCGAGTTATCGTTTACAGTTTAAAGGTTATTGGCGCAGTTCAATCAATTGCTGCCAAGGATTTACAAGAAGTATTGGCTAAAGACGCTGTTTTGTCAGTAGGACTTGCTGCTTATGCTTTAGCACACAACGCATAAATTATTTGAGTCGGGTCGCGAGAGTCGGCTTTTTTTGTCTTTGGGGCGAAAAAATGAAGCTATTGAAACATACAAAAGGAATAGTTGATAAGATCATAGGAGCAAGAAAGCGTTCAGCCATGAATAAAGATGGTGAGCTGCTTGATCCTATGCAAAAATATACTACTATTGGTGAATACCATGTTGATGCAGAAGATGGTACGCCAGATGGTAAAAAATTTGTGCTAACCGTTTATCAAGATAAGGACGGAGTATTGCGTCAGGCACTTAGTTCAGAGAGTACTACTGAACTGGCTCCTGAATATGTTCGTAAATACAGCGATGAATTAGGCCGCTTTAGAGCTTTTCATAATAAAAAGACGGGTCGTCGTTACTTAGTAGAAGATTATCTTGATGATTATGTGAGTGAGGTCAAAAAACACATTCGTGATGGCAAAAATTCAGTCAATCTCGGGGTAATTACTGATACTCACTTTAAAGATAAAGATAGTGTTGATTTCTATGGCTGGAATGGTTTGCAGCATGTCCAAGAATTTTCTTATTTAGAAAAGTTTGGCTTACTAGATCTGAAAGCACATCTTGGCGACTGGATCGACGGCTCTGATGCTGGTTTGATTGGCGAAAGCGAGCTTATTAAATTAAAAGATTCATTTAAATCAGATAAAGTTCCGTATTTGAATATTAAGGGAAATCATGATGAAAATGATAAGTTTGACGAGCATCATGATCTTAAAGCCTCATTCCCTGAAAATGAGTTTGAAAATATTATGTGGCCTGATATGTATCGTCAAAAGGGCATTCACTATGTTTCTCGTCAACATGGCGTAGCTTATTTTGATATTGATGATGTTCGCGTGGTTTCCGTTAATACTTCAGATGTGCCATATATTTTGGATAATAAAGGTCATAAACGTTACGATAATAAGATTACTTTAGCAGTACGTGAAGACCAGATTGAAGAAATCATTGAAATTCTCACCAAGTCTTCTAATAAAAAAATTGTTTTCATGAGTCATGCTAATCCAATTAATCGTAAAGGCTCGAATGCATTGAAATACAATGGTCGTTCACTGCATGAATTGCTCGTTGCCTTTAATCAACGCGAAAAAGGACGCATGCATGCTAGCGAAGGTGAACCAGCAGAATTTCGCTTGTCTAATTACTTTGATTTCACTAAGGTGAAAAATGCTCGCATTATAGCCTACTTCTGTGGTCATCGTCATCGTGAAGATCAATATCGCATTAACGGTATTCAATATATCCTGTTCAATTGCTCAGCTTTAATGGGCCCAAATCATTCGTTAACAACTAAATATAATAAAAACTTGAACCGTAAAATCGATCATAATAATGAGTTTGCGGGATACATTGTAAATATTGATTTGAAGCGTCATCGAATTCAATCGTTTGGTTATGGTGCAGCTTCAAGAAGACGCGTTTACTTTATTTAGTTAAAGAATGGTAAAGCCATTTGGCTATTACAAGTCTTTAGCTTATAATAAGAAAGTTAACGTGAAAAAATAACTAGATATAATTTTAGAGAGATTAACTTAGGGGAATTTGACTATGTGCGGAATTGTCGCATTTTATGATCCAAAAATAAATGAAAAACAAGCTGTCATTGGTAAGATGATGGCGACGATCAAGCACCGTGGACCTAGTTCCGACGGTTATTACACTAATGATGAAGTTGCACTTGGCTTTAGAAGATTATCAATTATCGATCTTCGATGCGGAAGTCAACCAATTTATAATGAAGATAAAACTAGAGCAATCATCTTTAATGGTGAAATTTACAACTTTAAGCCATTAAGAGAAGAATTAATTAAAGCTGGACACGTTTTTTCAACTAAAGCAGATACTGAAGTTCTTCTTCATGGATATGAAGAATGGGGCATGGATGGCCTTCTTAAGCGTGTACGCGGAATGTTTGCTTTCCTTATTTGGGATGACAACAACAAGACCCTTTATGGTGCACGTGACTTCTTTGGTATTAAGCCAATGTATTACAGCAACCAAAATGGCCACTTGCTAGTTGGCTCAGAACTTAAGAGTTTCTTGGAATTTCCAAAGTTCAAGCGTGAATTAAACGTAGAAGCTGTTAAGCCATACTTAATGAACCAATATAATGACCTTGAAGAAACCTTCTTTAAGGGCGTTTACCGTTTTCCAGCTGGGCACTGGTTCGAATACAAAGATGGTGAAATGAAGACCCATCAATATTGGGATGCCGAATATAAAGAAAACAGCTTAAGCTTTGAAGAAACTTTAAAGCGAATCAACGATGATTTAAAGGAAACTGTTGATTTATACAGAAACGCTGATGTTAAGGTTGGTGCATTCTTATCTGAAGGTATCGACTCATCATACTTGACTACTTTGCTTAATCCAGATGATGTTTTCTCTGTCAGCTTTGATGATTCAACTTACGATGAAGCTTCAAAGGCTAAGGCCTTAGCTGATATCAATCACTGGACTTTCTTTAGTGACAAGGTAGACGCTGATGAAGCTATGCGTGACTTCCCAGAAATGCAATACCACATGGATGAACCTGATGCCAACCCATCAATCATTCCTCTCTGGTACTTGTGTAAGTTAGCTCGTAAGCATGTTACTGTTGCTCTTTCTGGTGAAGGTGCCGATGAATTGTTTGCTGGTTACGTAAACTACGGGATGCACACTCACAATGACATCATTAAGGTCTTTACTAGTGAGTTAAAGAAATTGCCTAAGAAGAAGCAAGTGAAGTTAGCTCATAAGATTAAGAAGATGCCTAACTTCCCAGGTAAGGTTCACATGTATACTAATTTGGCTGAACCAAGTGAATTTTATGTAGGTCAATCAGTCATCTATGACATGGATTACCCAACTATCTTTACTTCTAAGGATGCTAATAGTATTTTGCAGCCAACTTACCGCAATAAATTGACTGTTAATGGCATTTACCAAAAGGACTTCAAGAAGGTTAAGAACATCGATAACGTTAAGCAAATGCAATACATTGATTTGCACCACTTTATGCTTAATGATATCGAACAAAAGGCTGATAAGATTTCAATGGCTCACTCACTTGAAGTTCGTGTGCCATATCTTGATAAGAAGATTGCAGAACTTGCTAACTCTATTCCAACTAAGTACTTAGTTAACCGTCATGATACTAAGTATGCTTTGCGTAAAGCTTCAGAAAAAGTCTTGCCAGATGAATGGGCTAAGCGTCCAAAGCTTGGATTCCCAACACCAATCAAGCAATGGCTTAAGGAACCACGTTTCTACAAGCAAGTTCGTAGTTTGTTTGAAGAAGAATTCGTTAATGATATCTTTGACCAAAAGAAGATTATTAAGTTGCTTGATGACAACTACGAAGGTGACGGCTCACACAGAAGACAAATCTGGGCTATCTACACCTTCCTTGTTTGGTACAAGTTGTTCTTTGTTGATTACGAAAATACTGTTAAAAAATACCAACATGTTCAACCTGAAGTTGCTAATTTAATTTCACAAGGCAAATTACTATAATTTAGGGGTTTAATTTAGGATAATGACTAAAAAATTTACACCAATTTTACTTGGTAGTGACATTAATGTTTATGGTATGGCTCGTTCGTTTAATGAAGCCTACGGTATCAAAGTAAAAGCTTTAGCTGACGTTCAACTTGCTGCAACGCGTTATTCCAGCATTGTCGATGTTGAATTGCACCATGGCTTTAGTAGTGATCCAACTTTCATGGATGTAATGCACAAGAAGATGGAAGAATACAAGAATCACGAGGAACCAGTAATTCTGATTGCCTGTGGTGACGGTTATGCGGAACTTTTAGCTAAGCACAAGGAAGAATTGAGCAAGGTCTTCATTGTTCCTTATATTGACTATGACTTGCTTGAAGTTTTAATTTCAAAAGAAGGCTTCTACAAGACTGCAGAAGAATATGGCTTGCCATATCCTAGGACTAAGATCATTACTATGGATGACTATAAGTCTGAAAAGTATTTGGATGTGCCATTCGACTTTCCTGTAGAACTTAAGCCAGAAGATCCTGTTTCATGGCTTAAATGTCAATTTGAAGGTCGTAAAAAGACTTTTGCTATTCAAGATAAGGCTGAATTTAAGGACATTGTTACCAAGATTTATACTCATGGCTACAAGGCTGACCTTATTTTGCAAGACTTTATTCCAGGTGATGACTCTAACATGCGTACATTGAACGCATATGTAGATAAGAATCACCAAGTAAAGATGATGTGCTTAGGTCACCCACTTTTGGAAGATCCAACACCACAATCAATTGGTAACTACATGGCTATTTTGCCAGAATACAATGAAAAGTTGTATGAACAAGTTCAACAATTCCTTGAAAAGTTGAACTACACTGGTATGGCTAACTTTGATATTAAGTACGACCCAAGAGATGGCGAATTCAAATTCTTTGAAATCAACTTGCGTCAAGGTCGTTCTAGCTTCTACGTAACCTTGAATGGCTACAATTTAGCTAAATGGTACATTGATGATTATGTAGAAGATGCCTTGAAGGACAAGGAAACTATTTACGGCAACAAGCTTGAATCTAAGTACAAGTTATGGCTTGGCGTACCTAAGAAGATCTTTAATGAATATGCTTTTGAAAATGAATACAAGGATAAGGCTGATGAATTAATTCGTGAAGGTCGTTATGGTACAACTGTCTTTTATGATAAGGACAAGAGCTTCAAGCGCTGGTTGTTAATGAAGTACATGTTCCATAATTACTACAAGCGCTACAAGACTTACTATGAAGTTAATAAGGGCAAGATCTTCAAAGAAGAGAATGCTAAATTAGATAAATAATGATAATTAAGGTCACCGAAGTTGTTTCGGTGGCTTTTTTGCTTGCCATGGATTTACAACATTGCTTGGATGTTCGTTTTGAATATTATCATAATGTTGATTGAAAAAGCTCAAGCTAAAAAATAAATAGAAATTAATATTATTTGAGGGATGAAGCAATTTGAATTGCTTCATCTTTTTTTGAAATTATTTTTGCATAAATTATTCCCTTAAGCGCGCTGTTTTGGCTAATACAAGATATACTGAGCTATATTTGAATATAATACAAGATGTTGTGTCTATGGTATAATTTAAATACGATATTTTGGAGTGATGATTATGCTTAAACGAGAATTTGACTATCAAAAAGAAACAGAATTAAACTTACCAACTACCTTTATCAAGCGTGATGGGGCAAAATATCCATTTGAAATTTTTAAATTGAAAATGGTTTTGCATAACTTAGATCTTGATGATGAAGCAGATGCCGTGATTGAGAAAATTGCGGCTAAATTGACTGGTGCTACTGTGAAAGCAGAAGACGTAGCGCACGCTTTTAAGGAAAGCCTGAATGAATTGGGCTATCTTGATGAGGCTAAGGCTTATGTAGATTACCGTAAGCAAGATGAAAAGAATTGGCTCAAGCAAACCGATACGCGTACTAGACTTGAACGCATGGTGAATGGTGATCCAACGATCGTTAACGAAAATGCTAACAAGGATAGCGAGGTCTTCAGTACCCAGCGTGATCTAACGGCTGGTACGGTGGGAAAGACTGTTGGTTTAACCATGATGCCGCAACATATTGCTAAGGCACACTTGCGCGGCGATATTCACTGGCATGACTTGGACTACACACCGCTTTCTCCAATGACTAACTGTTGTCTGATCGATTTTAAGGATATGCTTACTAACGGCTTTAAGATCGGTAACGCTTATATGACTAGTCCTAATTCAATCAATGTGGCAACGCACCAAGTTACCCAAATTATTACTAACGTTGCTTCTAGTCAATATGGTGGTTGTTCATTTGATCGTGCTGATGAAGTGCTAGCTCCATTTGCGGAAAAGAACTACCAAAAACATTTAAAAGATGCGGCCGAGTTTATTGATGATTCTGAAAAAGTAGAGCAATATGCTAAAAAGCAAACCAAGAAGGACATCTATGATGCAATGCAGGGGCTTGAATATGAGATCAACACCATGTTTTCTAGTCAGGGTCAAACGCCATTTACTACTTTAGGCTTTGGTCTTGGTACTTCTTGGATTGAAAAAGAAATTCAAAAAGATATTTTACGCATCAGAATTAAAGGTCTAGGTCGAGAAAGAAGAACGGCTATTTTCCCTAAGTTAGTTTTCACTATTAAAAAAGGATTGAACCTGCATCCCGGTGATCCCAACTATGATGTCAAAGAGTTAGCTATTCAATGTTCTACCAAGAGAATGTACCCAGATGTCTTGATGTACGACATGATTAAGAAGATTACAGGTTCATTCAAGGCACCAATGGGCTGCCGTTCATTCTTGCAAGGTTGGAAAGATAAAAATGGTCATGAGGTCAACTCAGGTAGAATGAACTTGGGTGTAGTTACCGTGAACTTGCCTAGAATCGCTATGGAAAGCCACGGTGATAAAGAACTTTTCTGGAAGATCTTTAATACTAGAATGCGGACATGTCATCAAGCTTTGGCATTTAAGGGACGCCGTGCAATTCAAGCTAAGCCTGAAAATGCGCCGATCATGTACCAATATGGTGTCTTTGGCAAACGACTCAAGCCAGGGGATGATGTAAACGAATTCTTCAAAAACGGCCGTGCTACTATTTCTTTAGGCTACATTGGTCTTTACGAAGTCGGCACCGTTTTCTATGGTCCAGACTGGGAACACAATGAAGAAGCGCATGATTTTACAATTGAAATTGTTAAAAGAATGCATGACTTGTGTGCTAAGTGGGAAAAAGAAGATCCATATCACTGGCACTACAGTTTATATTCCACACCAAGCGAGAGTTTAACTGATCGCTTCTGCCGTCTTGATACTGAAAAGTTTGGCAAAATTAAGGACATTACAGATAAGGAATACTACACTAACTCATTCCACTATGATGTCAGAAAACACCCAACTCCTTTTGAGAAGTTAACCTTTGAAGCACCATATCCATACTATGCAGCTGGTGGTTTCATTCACTACTGTGAATACCCTAACTTGAAACAAAATCCGGCTGCACTTGAAGCTGTCTGGGATTGGGCTTACGACAAGGTAGGCTATCTTGGTACCAACACGCCAATTGATAAGTGTTACAAGTGTGGCTTTGCTGGTGAATTTGAAGCAACTGCTAAAGGTTTCCAATGTCCTGAGTGCGGCAACCATGATCCAGCAACTTGTGATTGTGTTAAGAGAACCTGCGGCTATTTGGGTAATCCACTGAAGAGACCGATGGTTCATGGCCGTCACGAAGAGATCATCCACCGTGTGAAGCACATGGATTCTGGCATGGAAGATAGCTTGGCTACTGAAGAAGAAGTGAAGAAGTTAAGAATGGTGAATATTAATGCCTGAAAAAGATAAAAATCCGCAAAAAGGGCCTGATATCCGTAGCAATCTGATCAAGGTGAATATGGGTGGAGATACTATGTTTGTTGATCCAGACCAATATAAACCGCAGATTGAGCATCAAAAAAAGCTAAAAAGATTGCACCGTAAGCCTAAGAACCCTAAACCAGGTGAATGGGTATCCAAGGATTATTCAAAACATAAGGTAGCTGATTATAAGCCTTTTAACTTTGTTGATGGCGAAGGGGTTCGCTGCAGTCTATATGTTTCAGGATGCTTGTTTGATTGCCCTGGCTGCTACAACCTAGCAGCGCAGAATTTTAACTATGGTTTTCCATATACACAAGAATTAGAAGACAGAATTATTAATGATTTATCTCAGTCTTACGTACAAGGTCTAACCTTATTGGGTGGCGAGCCTTTCCTAAATACTGATGTTTGTCTAAAAATCATTAATCGCATTAGAAAAGAATTCGGTCATAAGAAGGATATCTGGTCTTGGTCAGGCTATACTTGGGATGAATTGCAAAAAGAAACGCCTGATAAAAAAGAGATGCTTTCGAAGATCGATATTTTAGTCGATGGTCGATTTATGAATGATTTAAAGGATTTGACATTGCAGTTCAGAGGCTCAAGCAATCAACGAATTATTGATGTGCCTAAATCAATGAAGGCAGGCAAGGTAGTAATCTGGGATAAATTGCAACGATAAAGTAAAATAAAGTCTGGAAGATTTTCCAGCCTTTTTTGCTAGGTAGGAAAAATGAGAGAAGAAAATATAAAGCAAGTAGATCAAATTATGACGGCATTGACTCAGGTGATTGATCCAGAATTACAAGTTGATGTAGTTAATTTGGGTTTGATTTATGGTATTGATATTGAAGAAGAAAAAGCCACTATCAAGATGACCTTGACTATCATGGGCTGTCCTTTATCAGATTATTTGCAAAATAGCATTCAAAAAGCAGTATTGCAGGTAGATGGCATCAATGAATGCGAGATTCAACTGGTTTGGTACCCGGTGTGGTCGCCTGAGCGCATGTCGCGTGCTGCTAAGGAGCAGCTAGGGATGCAGGAAGAAAAGAAAGCTGAATCGCAAAATGAGGATAAGATAATCGATTTTAATTTGCCAATTAAGAAGATGGCGGATAAATATCCCGATTTTGTCCAAATTATGTACGATTGCGGCTTTACCCGGATTAAGATTCCAGGCTTGCTTAATACTGTAGGCAGGGTAATGACGATCCCACTTGGAGCCCAAGCAATGAAGATTGATCTGACCAAGGTAAAAAAGGCATTTGAAGAAAAAGGGTATAAGGTAATCAATGACTGATAAAAAAAGACAAGATGCAATTTTGAAAATTTTGCATTATATCCAAAATGGCGGCGACTTTAAGACTGCCAAGAAAATGTTTCAGGAAGAATTTGATCAGGTCGACGTGGCTGAAATTACGGCGGCTGAACGAGAATTGATCAAACAGGGCCTGAATCCAGCTGATATTCAATATTTGTGCAATGTCCATGCTGATGTATTTAAGGGCAATATTAAGCAAAATGAAGAAAATCCTGATTTTGCGATTCCTGGGCATCCCGTTCATACGATCAAGTTGGAAAATACGGTGCTTAAATCTCTGGTTAATGATGCACTTTTGCCAGATCTTGCTAAATATGAGCAGGGAAAAGATACGTTGAAGAAGATTAGACAAGAATTGAAGGATCTGGCAACGATTGATAAGCATTATCGTAGAAAAGAGACTTCGCTTTTCCCAATCATGAATAAGTACGGCATTACCGCTCCGCCGGAAGTGATGTGGGGTGTGGATGATGATATTCGTGCATTGATTAGGGATGCACAGAAGGCCGCTAGCCAAGATAAAGTAAATGTAGATGAGTTAGACGAGACCATTAAAAAAGCTTGCCATGAGGTCTTAGAAATGATCTTTAAGGAAGAAGAGATCATGATTCCAATGATCGATGAAGTCGCAAGTCAAGAAGATTGGTACAACGTTAAAAATGAGGAAAAGCAAATTGGTTATACCTTGATCCGTGAACCAATGAATTGGCAGCCTCAGCTTCCTAAAAAGAGTTCACCAGTTGATGTGAAAAATCTGAGTTCATTTTTTATCAACTTCAAGGAAGGTGCACTTAATTTAGAGCAATTGAATGCAATTTTTGATTTATTGCCATTTGCTTTAACCTTTATTGATGAAAATGACAAGGTGGCTTATTTTGGCGGTGGTGCCACAATTTATCCGCATTCTAAAAATGCCATTGGCAATTCGGTCTTCTCCTGCCATACGGCTAAGAGCCGGCCGTTGATTGAAAAGATGTTTAAACAAATGCATGAAGGTGAATTTGATAAATATGAATTTCATTTCACACCGCATATGATGGGACGTTGCTTATATTTACGGTACTATGCTGTCCATAATCAAGAAGGAAAATACTTGGGCTGTCTAGAAGTGGCACAAGATGTAACCGATATAAGAAACTGGACTAGTGAAAAGAGAACAATTTAAATGATCAATCATCTTTCAAGAGTGGTCTTGTCCAAGATCGCTCTTTTTTGTTACACTTAAGGTCAAGGGTAATAATGAAATAAGGAGGGAAATGATTAAATGAAACTTGCACATGGGAGAACACAAGGTGATGAAATCAAATTACGTTGGTTTATTGTAGGTGAATTAGCCACTTGGATTGGAGCAAGTTTTATTTGGCCACTGACCTCGGTTTATTTAAATAAGCAGCTGCACATCAGCCTGTCTATGATTGGGGTTGTTCTATTTTGCAACTGTGCCGGCAATATTTTGGGCTCAATTATTTCAGGCCGTCTTTACGATAAATACAACCCATATCCGTTAATCTTATGGGGTGTCGGGCTTGATGTTGCCGTTTTATTCCTAATGGCAATCTTCCACGGTTGGCCTGAATATTGGGTATGGCTAACGATTACTGGCTTTTTAGGCGGTTGGAATGGTACTTTAATTAACTCAATTGCCACGAGTTTACGACACCATCCAGGCAGATATGTATTCAATGTGCTGTATTTCTCCCAAAACTTGGGTGTGGTAACTGGTACTTTGATCGTTGGATATTTGTATGATTACTCAGTTACTTTGCTGTTCGTGATTGCGGCACTGCTCTTTTTCATTGCCTTCATCAATGCGTTGTTTAATTATCGACCAATCATTGGCTTTCATAAGGAGAGAGTTGCTAAGGGCCAGAGTGGGGATACACAAAAAGCGGTTCCTATGCCTAAGCGCAACTTCATTATGACGATGGCTTTCTTCACAACGCTAGGCGTAACTTGGCTAATGTACATGAACTGGGAATCTAACTTGTCTGTTTACATGGTTTCATTAGGCATCCCATTCCACTTGTACAGTTTGCTTTGGACTTTAAATGCCAGTGTGATTGTAATTATGCAGGGAATTTTGGCTAGATTTCCAAATATGTTCAAAAATCTTTTCCATCAGATCATCTTTGGAATTTGCATGTTCTCACTGTCTTTCATTACATTAGCCTTTGCCAAAGATTTCGCTCACTTTGCACTATCAATGTTTATTTTGACTTTGGGTGAATCTACCGCCTTTCCAGCTATTCCAGCCTACGTGAATGATTTATCACCTAAAACAAGTAAGGGTAAATATCAAGGAGCAACGATGGTTGCCAGCGGTATCGGACGTGCCTTTGGCCCGCTATTTGGTGGTCTAGTAATTGATCAAGCAGGCTATATTCCTTTCTTCTGGGTAGCTGCAATTGTAATTGCCTTGATGATCGTCATGATGATTCCAATTTATTTAAAGTTAGCCAAAAAGCTTACTTTGTATAAGTAAAAAAACAGACTATATTAAATCAAAATGATATAATTAGAATGATTTAATATTAATTTGATAATAAAGGGGGATTTCTCTTTGAATAATAAAATGACTGTACGCGGCGGTGCTGGCGACATTACTGAAGCCGATTTATCAGCTCGTCCACAAGATAATTTATACTTAGCCGTTAACTCAGAATGGTTAAAGAATGCCAAGATTCCATCAGATCGTTCCAGAACTAGTAGTTTTGATGGCATTGACTTAAACATTGAAAAAGAATTGATGCAAGACTTTGCAGATTTCGCAGATGGCAAAAAAGATTTGCCAGATGTACCTAACTTTGAAAAGGCAGTAGCACTTTACAAGATCGCTAGAGACTTTGATAGAAGAAATGCGGATGGCGCAGATCCAATTCAAGCAGATTTACATGAAATCTTAGGCTTGCGCAACTTCGCCGACTTTACTTTGAAGGCTGCCGACTTCTTCAAGAATGGTTTTCCTATGCCATTTGATTTTTCAGTTGAAGCAGATATGAAGAATACTAAGATTCATTCACTTCAATTTGGTGGTCCAGGCACATTCTTGCCAGATACTACTACTTACAAGACTCCCGCTGCTGAAAAGCTTTTGGCTGTTTTGAAGGAGCAATCAATCAACTTGTTAACAATGAGCGGCATTAGCAAGTCTGAAGCTGAAGACTATGCTGAAAAGGCTCTGGCATATGATGCTAAGATTGCCAAGGTAGTTAAGTCTGCCGAAGAATGGGCTGACTATCCTGCTACATATAATCCAATTTCTCGTGATGATTTTGCCGATAAGTTCAAGTCATTCAAGATGGATTACTTCTTAGGTGAACTCTTTGCTAAGAAGCCAGAAAGAGTAATTAATACTGAACCTCGTTACTTAGATCACGCTGAAGAACTCTTGAATGAAGATGTTTTTGCAGAAATTAAGGCTTGGATGCTAGTTAAGTTCATTAATGGCGTAGCTAGTTCATTGTCACAAGAATTTCGTGAAGCTGCCTTTCCATTTAGCCAAGCTTTGTCTGGTCAACCTGAACTTCCAAGCGGTGTTAAGCAAGCATATCGCATTGCTAACAGCGACTTTAGCGAAGTAGTTGGTGTTTACTATGGTCAAACA
Organism: Lactobacillus helveticus; assembly: GCF_046109915.1. Taxonomy (NCBI): domain Bacteria; kingdom Bacillati; phylum Bacillota; class Bacilli; order Lactobacillales; family Lactobacillaceae; genus Lactobacillus; species Lactobacillus helveticus. The sequence continues at coordinate 1,832,708 of NZ_CP151471.1, forward strand.
TACTTTGGTGCAGAAGCTAAGGCTGATGTGACTGACATGATTCATAAGATGCTTGACGTTTATGAAAAGAGAATCCGTGAGAATTCATGGCTTTCACAAGCAACTAAGGATAAGGCAATTGTTAAGTTGCGTTCTTTGATCTTGAAGATTGGTTACCCAGATAAGATTGAAGAAATCTATGATCGTTTAACTGTTGATCCAGAAGCTAGTCTTTATGCTAATGAAACTCAATTTGGCAGAGAACAAATTAAGTACAATTTGGAAAAGCTAGATCAAGATGTTGACCGCAGCGTATGGCTTATGCCAGGTAACCTCGTTAACGCATGTTACGATCCTCAAAGAAACGATTTGACTTTCCCAGCTGCTATTTTGCAAAAGCCTTTCTACGACTTGAAGCAATCACGTAGCTTGAACTACGGTGGTATCGGTGTTGTAATTGCCCACGAAATTTCTCACGCCTTTGACAACAACGGTGCTCAATTTGATGAATTCGGTAATATGAAGAATTGGTGGACTGAAAAGGACTTCGCTGAATTTAAGAAGCGGACTCAAGCTGAAATCGACTTGTTTGACGGTATTAAGTACGGCCCTGTAACTCTTAATGGTAAACAAATCGTATCCGAAAATATTGCCGATCAAGGTGGTTTAACAGCCGCTGTTGAAGCCAACAAGGGCGAAGATGGCAACATGAAGGAATTATTTGAAAACTTTGCTCGTGTCTGGGCAACCAAGCAATTGCCAGAGAGTATTAAGACGCAAGTATCAGTTGATGTTCATGCCCCAGGTCCAGAACGTGCCAATGTTCAATCACAATGCCAAGAAGAATTTTACAAGGCATTTGATGTAACTGAACATGATGGCATGTGGCTCGATCCTGAAAAACGTGTTGTAATTTGGTAATAATCACAAAAATAACCTTGCTGAGCAAGGTTATTTTTGTGCCATTTTAGCTAATTTGTTATTTTTAAATGCTAAAGAGTAGCCTTTTTTTCGCATTGACTCCTATAATGAAGATGACTACAGTGCTTGCTACTACACTGCGGCCTTTATAACTTATACCCATATGAACTACACCGGCACTGAAGTGCCGGGTTTCTGGGAACACTGAGTAGTGTTTAGGATCTTACATTGAACTAGTCAAATACCTAACTCACAGAACTCAGCTTGTTACCATGGCCAGTCCCTGACCAGTTGGCGTTGCTTTATGCAGGATATTAACTGCCGCATTAATATCTCGATCATGCTTGGTTTGACACTTAGGGCAAATCCATTCACGAATCTCTAATGGCTTAGCGCCACTGTTATAGCCACATTTTGAACAAATTCTGGAAGTATTCTTAGGATCAACTGCAATTAGTTTCTTGCCATACCATTCGCATTTGTATTCTAGCATTTGTCTAAACATTCGCCATGAAGCATTGGCAATTGACTTAGCCAAATGATGATTTTTCTGAAGATTCTTGGTTTTCAAATCTTCAATCGCAATTACATCATATTGCTTAACTAAATGCGTAGTTAGTTTATGCAGATAATCTCTGCGCTGATTAGCTATTTTTGCTTGGTATCTGGCTTTTGACTTTTGCGCTTTTTGCCAATTAGTGAAGCTTTCTAAGCTTCTAGGACAAAGCACCTTTTTATTCCTGTCTTGCAAAACTAATAATTTAGCTAAATGTCTACGTCGAGAATACTTTTTCTGCCAAATTTTAGCTTTCTTTTCAAAATAAGAACTGTCAAAACTAGGATATTTTAGCTCATTAGACAGAATCGCTAAATCAGCCACGCCAACATCAATCCCAACTCGTTTGCCAGTTAAGCTGTACTTCTCTGGTTCAGATATTTCTACCTGTAGAGACAAATAATATTTTCCTGTTGGTTCAAGCAGAACAGTGTAGCGCTTAATCTTAGTGTTTTGCAAAACTCCATTCTTGCTGGTTTTGACATAGCCTAATTTAGGAATCTTCAAGTACCTTTTACCTGCAGTTTTTATGATTGACTTGCCTGTATAAGACTTTTTCAGATACTTGCGTGAATGAAAACGAGGCTTGCCAATTTGACCAGTTTTATCTTGAAAGAAGTTCTTCCAAGATTGAGTTAGGAATTCATTAACTACCTGCAAGCTTGAAGAATCGCTGTTTTTCAAAAAAGGATATTCTTTTTTAAGCGGCTTAAGCAGATAATTCAGCTTGAACTTGCCTAAAAAAGGCAAAGCTTTATTATTCTGATAGCGCTCATTCATCATGGCCAGCATTTGATTCCAAACAAAACGATCATTGCCAAACATCTGCTCAAGCTGGTTTTGTTGTGTTCTATTAGGATAGAGTCTTAATTTGATCCCTTTTAGCACATTTGTTCCCTCCTTTCTTTTTAAGATTATATCAAACATATGTTTAAGAAAGAAGGGGAGAACAAGCAAAAAAACAAAAGAAAAAAGCCGGATTCATCACGGGATTGAAATCCTGTGTTTTCTCCGGCAATTAATCAATAAATTTAAATTTATGCACTAAAAAAAGCTCCCAAATGGGAGCCTTTTTTAGTTGTTATTTTAGCTATTTTGTTTTTGCATTGGAATAATCTTTAGGCTTAATTCTCTTGACGTAAGATGGATTTGGTTTACCTAAAATTAATGGTACACGCTCAATGACGGTATCTGCATATTCCAAGCCGAACCATGAAGCAGGGTTAGAAGACAAGTTTTGTAAACGAACACGAGCTTCAACTAACCACTTCTCGTAACCAACTAATTGGGTTTGAGGACTGATGACATCGTTGACAATAACGAATGAGAAGTCACCAACGTCACGCCCTGGTGTAGTGGTGTATTCCCGTGGTTGTGGTTCAATTGTACCGTCAGCGATCAAATCATGTACGATTTGACGGATGTAAACATTCACGCTTGTTTGCTTCTTGAAACCTAGGTACAGCTGAATGTTAATTACGTTCTTGGTACCGTAGGTGTTAACGGCATATTCAGCGGTGAATGGCTCGTTGGTTACATTAACGGTAACGAACCAGTAAGTCTTGGCACGCTTTGGACGCTTATCCAAAATGGAGTACAAGATTTCACGTTTAATGAACTTATTGTACTTAACATTAGCCATGTAGACTAAGTTAGTGGCATAAGTTGGGTAATCTTCATCGTGACTCAAGTTGGTGAGCATGTCGGTATACTCTTCTAGGCGAACGTAGGCATTTCTTGATTCACGCTTGTCACGTACCTTGTTACCGTAGTACCAAACGTACATGATGAAGCCGATCACACCAGCGATGAAGAGTGATACGTAACCACCGTGGGTAAACTTGGTCAAACTTGAAATCATGAACATGATGTCAAGAACACCGAAGAAGATCAAGAAGATCCAGTTCCAAAGTGGGTTGATCTTTTTAATGACTAACCATTCATAAAGCAAGATGGTAGTTGCGAGCATTGAGATCGTGATGGAAAGACCATAGGCTGCTTCCATGTGAGCAGAAGTTTGGAAGTACAAAACAATAGCAATAGTTGCAACACAGATTCCTTTATTGATGGAAGGAATATAAATCTGACCCTTTTCAGTTGATGGGTAATTAATGTTCATTTTTGGCAAGAACTTAAGCCCACTAGCTTCAGCGACCAAGGTGAATGAACCAGTGATCAAAGCCTGTGAGGCAATAACAGCGGCAATAGTAGCCAAAATTATGGCAAACAATCTGATGTTGATTGGAATCATTTCATAGAATGGGTTAAGCACGCCGCCGTCGGCAGGACGGAAGTTTGGGTTATTTAAAATCCAAACCCCTTGACCGAAGTAGTTGAGTGACAAGCAAACAAATACAAATGGCCAAGAACCAATAATATTCTTTTTACCAACGTGACCAACATGGGAGTAAAGGGCTTCAGCACCAGTAGTAGCCAGGAAGATTGATCCTAAGATAAAGATTCCGGCCTTGTTGTAAGGACTGAAGAGCAACTTAATGGCATAAACTGGGTTAATTGCTTGAATGATTGACCAGTCGCCAGCCATGTTGATTACACCCATGATTCCCAAGAATGAGAACCAAATAAACATAATCGGTCCGAATGCCTTACCAATGATACTTGTTCCCATTTTTTGGATAGAGAAGAGTACCAGCAGGATAATTACGGTAATCGTAATTACCATTCCCTGGGTAGAAACAGGAACGCTGCCATCGAATTGAAGACCTTTTAGACCTTCAATCGCTGTCGTAACAGTAACAGCTGGGGTTAAAGTACCATCGGCTAAGATGGCAGCCCCACCAATTAAGGCAGGCAATACCAGCCATTTTGCCCGCTTTCTAACCAAAGTATACAGGGCAAAAATACCACCTTCGCCATGGTTGGTTGCTTTCAAGGCAATCAACACCGTCTGTAAGGTGGTTAGCAGTGTCACAGTCCAAAGAACTAGGGAAATGGAACCGATGATGAAATCACGGTTAACATTTCCAATACCACCATTGCCTTCGACAATAGACTTCATAACATAAAGTGGACTAGTACCAATAACACCATAGACAATACCAATGGCGATCAGCAAGCCAACCGCGCTCATACGTTTTGACTTAGTATTCATTTATATATCTCCCACAAATAAATTGTAGCTATTAACACAAAAAAAAAATGCCACGATGACATTTTTCTTTTAATATATTCATTTTCATCTATTTTAGTTCACATTGCAAGTAAAATAATTTTGTTTTAATTTTAGGTTTGAAAAAGCAGGGTGTTCGATATAAGTGACAAAATTTGCATTTTTGTCACTTATACTGAACACCTTGCTATTGAATAATATTTAAACACAAAAAAGCTCCCAACTTGGGAGCCTTTTTCAATATTATAAATTATGAAAGTGATGAAGAAATCTTAGCACGTTGTTCTTCATACCACTTGTCCCATGCTTCGTAAGTAAGCATGTCTTCTGGCTTAACACCAGTCTTTTCGATCATAACGTCGAGCAAGTTCTTAAAGTTGTAATCGTGGTATTGCAAAACGTGATCAATCAACTTCTTACGTGGGAAGTGAATGTTGTTCAAGAGATAACTGTTGATATCAACCATGTTGTGCTTTTCGTCGTAGAGGTTGATGATTTCGAGGTCATCTTCGTCAAATTGAGCAATGTAGAAGTTAGCAAAAACCTTCAAGTAATCAGGTTGTTCCTTGAATTCTTCCTTAGGCATAGTAGTCTTGTTAGCTTCTGGCATTACGACTTTAAGGTCGTCGTTTTCTTCTGTTTCTTTATCAGCTTGTGCTTGAGCGTTCTTTTCTTCTTCAGTCAAAGTTGTTACCCCTTTATTAAAAAAATAAATAGATGCAAAATCAATAATAATTCTACCGACTTCTGCAAATAAAAGCAAATTTAACTACTTTTAGGAAATTTCTTTATAATGTTCGTTTGTGAACGTATGTTTGAATTTAGTATAATTTTAGCCGTAGAAAAGCTGAAGTGGTGGCTATCCTGGAAGGGGGATGGTGCTTATGAGTAAATTTTAACTCATACTTGCATATCCTAATAGAAAGGAGAAGCCCTCGTGTCTGTATCAGATGCGTTGCAGCTAATGTTAGAGTTCGACACATTTGTCGTAACACTAATTGCATTAGTTGTAGAGTTGATCAAGTTTTACGATCAACGAAAATAAAAAATAACTGCTTTAGCTCTCGCAAGCTGGCAGTTATTTAGCCAAAAAATTTAATTTACTAGATAGCACCGCTTACGCGATTCTACACTAAGAGGATGAAAAATGAGTTATCCTCTTTTTCATTGCTTATTATAGCAACTTCATAAGTCTGCAGCAATTACTTATTACCAGAATCATCTGAACTCTGGGTGTTTGATGATTGCGCGCTGCTAGAAGATTGACTAGATTGGCTGCTCGATTGTTCTCTACTACTTGAAGAACTAGATTGAGCATCAGCATCCTTGTCGCTGGATGAAGATGAAGCAGAACTTGATTGCTTATCTTTATCCTTATCCTTGTCAGAGCCGCTAGAACTAGAATTATCGGAACTTGAGTTAGATTCCTTATTCGCATCGTCATCAGAAGAGTTGCTGTTCTTTTCCTTATTATTAGACTTCACGCTAGAACTACTCTGATTGTTGTGCTGAACAGAATTATTGTGACTAACATAGGCGCCAGCGCCACCTCCGCCAATCAAAAACATAGCAAAAATCGCACCCCAAAAGATTAATTTCTTCATTAAAAATCTCTCTCCCATGTATTTTTGTGAATTAGGTTCATCGAGAACCTTAATTACTAATTATAGTTTAAGGCATTTAGGTGAAAAAAGATAAATAGAAGATTTACTTTTAACTAATATTAAAAACTTTGGCTCATTTTTGGATCTCAGATTGTTAGTAATAGTGTAAGACATCTGGCCGGCAGGTTGATTACAACAATTCAAATCAAATTATTAAATAAGGTAGGAGAAAATTATGAACTTTGAATTAGCAGAACAATCAATCCAATATACATTTGGCAATAAGAGATACACTAATGGACTTAAGAGTCGCATGATCAAGAACGTGAAGAGGGGCGCTGCAGCTGAAGATCTCAAAAAAGTGGGTCAAGAAATTGCGGGCTTGCAAGAAGACAGTCTTGACGATGTAATCTTAGTGCAAAAGCAACGCGTTATCGAAGCTGCTGAATAAGATGGATATTGAACTACTATAATAAGGAAATAAGGAAAAAATAAATGACTACAACTACTAAAACTTTGAAATTGACTTTCTTGAACGGCGAAAAGAAGAAGAACGGTATTACGTTGGGGGATGCAGTAGACAACCTTACTGAAGAACAAGTTCGTCAAGCGATGAACACTATTGCGTCAGCTAACGCCTTCGAGAAAGACGGTGTTGCATATTACGAAACTCCACAATCTGCTTCATATGTTGAACGTACTGTTAGTGACATCTTTAATGATGGCGCAAATTCTGAATCAGTATCTGCTGATATGCAAGACTAATCTGTCTTTGCTATTAGAAATCATTCAAATAATCAGACAATTACAAAAAGATAACTACACAAAAAAATGTTTTAAAGAAATCGTATAGAAATATTACTTTTTTCGGATCATTTTGTTATATTTTTGTAAAATTTAAAAAATAAATAAAAAATTTAAAGGCGGACGGAGGTCCGCCTTTTCTTGTTATGACTACGATTGAATTAATTTTGTGATTTTGGGTTGCGGGAAAGCGCGCGGGGTAAGATATTAGATAAATATTACAAAAAGGGATTCTCAATTAATTTAACTTGCTATTTTTTGCTCAGGTTAGTAAAATAGGAATCGTGGTAAGTAATAGGACGTACTTCAGGCATGACGCCTGTACGCATGCTGATTCTTCAGCAAGGACTACTACCTCATGAGAGTTATAGACTCATGGAACTTGCTTTGAAGAGTTTTGTACATTATAGGCTCCTTTCTCATGCTGAACCTATGGCCTATTACATTTTTTATATTTCAAGGAGGAAAGACCACATGAAGAAAAATTTAAGAATTGTTAGCGTTGCTGCTGCTGCTTTATTAGCTGTTGCTCCTGTTGCTGCAACTGCTATGCCAGTTAACGCTGATACTACTGCTACTGCTACTGCAACTACTACTAACAAGCCAACTGTTGACTTAAGTGGTGCAGGTTCTGTTAGTGAATCTAAGGATACTGTTAAGGTAACTCCATCATTTACTTTGAATAGTGCTACTAAGAGTACTCCTGCAACTCTTAAAGGTAGTATTGAAGCTTCTCTTAACGGTACTTCAGTGACTGCTGATATAGCTGACGTTGCTAAAGATGTTACCTTGAAAGATGATGGTGGCAAGACTGTTTACAGTTACAATGAAGGCGAAAAGAAGGTTGATAATAACCTTAGTGCTGTAGAAGCAGGTAAGGAATACACTATGACTCTTAGTGGTGTAGGCTTCAGCTTTGGTAAAGCTAATGCAGGCAAGACCTTAACTTTTAAGTTGCCTAAGAATGTTAAAGTTAACGATACTAGCAATGATGTTAAAGTAAGTTTGGACCAATACGGTAATGCAACTAATTTGAAGTTTGTTATCTCAAACATTAAGGCATATGACTCAGCAAACACTAACGCTGTAAGCTTTTACGATGCTAAGTCAGGCTTAGTTGCAACTCAAGGTTCATACATGACTCTTGCTGATGAAAATGGTAACCTTAATGTAAATACTCTTTTGAAGGCATTAAATGATAAGTATGAAGCAATGCAATTCCGAAACGGTAATTTTGCAACTGTTACTCCATCTACTACTGCTGACGATGTTAAGGCTGAACTTGAAAAGGCTGGTATCAAGGTAAGCGATGATGGTAGCTTTGAAGCACCAGACACATTCACTGTAACTTTAAATGCTAAGTCAGACGTTAACGGTAAGACTGGTTCATTACCTGTAGTTGTAACTGTTCCAAATGGTAAGTCAACTGTTGTACCTAGCGTAGCTAAGACTATTATGCACAACGCATACTACTACGACAAGAACGCTAAGCGTGTTGGTACTGACAAGGTAACTCGTTACAACACTGTAACTGTTGCTATGAACACTACTAAGCTTGCTAACGGTGTTTCATACTACGAAGTAATCGAAAACGGCAAGGCAACTGGCAAGTACATCAACGCTGACAACATCGATGGTACTAAGCGTACTTTGAAGCACAACGCATACGTTTACAAGACTTCAAAGAAGCGTGCTAACAAGGTTGTTCTTAAGAAGGGTACTGAAGTAACTACTTACGGTGGTTCATACAAGTTCAAGAACGGCAAGAAGTACTACAAGATCGGTGCTGACACCAAGAAGACTTACGTTAGAGTTGAAAACTTTGACTAATATTCTTGGTTAACAAGATAGCTAGTACACGCTAACTAAATAAAGGGAAAGCGAGGCATTTGCCTCGTTTTTTCTTTTGCTCTAAAAAATAAACGCACTACTCTTTTCTAAACGTTAAAGTAGTGCGTTTTTTGATTCTTTAATTCTTACTTTTTAGTTAGACTTTTCTTTAAAGCTTCAGTCAGATGAAGATCATCTAAGCTAATCTTTTGTGGAATAGTATAAGTATTAACTTCCACTTGATTAGGTTCACCATTGAGATAGGCACGGTATTCATCTAAAGATTCATTAATAATAGATTTGCTCATTTTTCCTCCTTTAATAAAAGTTTTAAATTCGTCTTTCGATCCCTTCAATGATATATTACCGGGAAATTTTTTTATTTAACCAGCATCTTGCGAAGCTTAACTAATAAATCATGCTTGAGGCGAGTGAGGGTTCTGCGTGAGGTGCCGTATTCTGCGGCTAACTCTGTGATCTTCTTGTTAGAAAGTAAATGATCATAGAAAATAACTTGCTCCATCTTACTCAACTTGTTAACTTCCTGCTTCAAGACGACTAGGTTGTTCCAATCGGGTTCTTCACCAAGGTCGTAAGCTTCATCCATATTTGTGCTGTGTTCACACACACGCTGTTCTGTTCGCGCTTCAGTCTATTCAATGTCCGCCAGAGAACCTTCTTGAAATAGATCCTCATATAAGTGGTAATCAGGGCGGACATGTGCAGCCTTGAGCGCTCCACCAACTAACTTGCGATTTTCCCATGCTTTTCTAAAACTGTTTTGACTAATCATTGTGACATTCCTTTTCGTGTTGTGTCACAAGCGCTTGTGCACTATTAGATTAGCAAGATTCGAAGTGATAAAAAGAACGACGGTTGAAGTCGCTAAGTCTTGGGAGATATGAAATCAGGTAAAAGCCAGCATCTTAAAATCTTATTCCCTGGGAAATAGCAACATAATTATAGGCATGAAAAAAGTAGCTCAAAACGAGCTACTTTTTTAGTAATTCTGGCGATTTCGCATAGCACGGCCATAAAAATACCCGTGTTCATCTCTTAAGAACCAAAGATCATGTTCGCGGGCAACGTGACAAATATAGATATAGTGCCAATCGTGGATGATCTCATCAATCACATGCTTGAAATTGAAACTAATTAAGGCATCGGTTGGCTTATAGAAGTCAGTGTTGAAGATCATCGATCCTGTCTTGTGAGAGTTGAGAGGACAAGACCAAGAAATTGATTCATGATAACGATGAGTAATGCGCGAAAGGATAACATTGTGCTGCAAACTATCACTGATACGCTTATGGATGCAAGGATTAGTATTATCGAAGCTGAGCGTATACTGATTTTTAATACTTTTGAAGGGAATGGAGTTTTTCTGCATATCAAAGTCTTCGAAGAAATGTAATCCAACCCAATCAGTGTTCTTCTTAGAGTAAGCATGTCATGAGAAGAATACTAAGTGAACTAAGGAAATTGAGTGAAATGAAGCTAAGCCTAGAATACGGGCGATGGACTTCTGCAATGATAGTCCGCTGATTAAGACGTGCTTGGTGTATTTGTGTAAGACTGACTTAGATGACTTAGTGCTAATGACAATTCCTTCTTTTTGATCTAGCACAACGGTCTTGTACTCACCGAACATTGGGTTATCGGCGAAGTTATAGATGGCAATCGTATTCGGATTGAAGTGGTAGTCGTTGTTATGAACGACATATTGTCGAACTAACGTATCTTCTGTTAATCTCTTTTCAACTAATTGTTTTGACCAATGTCGGTATCCATTTTGAACGAGTAGTTCAAATCTTCCTTGAATTACTGGAATTTGCCATACCTCCCTATGTAAAAATACACTTTCTTAAGATTGTACAACTTTCCTAAAGCACAATAAAAAGAGTGTAATAGAAATATTACTTTTTCCGTACAAATGGTATGAATGGCTTGTTTCTTGCTTATTTACTGGATACAATAAAGGGTGTTATACAAGGAGGAAAATTCATGAAGAAGAGACTTTTGACCAGCATAGTTGCCGCAGTTGTGTTGACTTCCACAATTGCTCCAGCATCTAATATTTCTGGAATTACTGATCTTCGTAGCCAAAAGGTTTCTGCTGCTACTGATGCACAAACAGAATTTTTGAATAAGGCCGCTAAGCAAGCTGTTAAAGCTGCTAAAAAATATGGTACTTATCCATCAGTAATGATCGCACAAGCTATCGTAGAATCTGGTTGGGGACAATCAGCTCTTGCAGTTAATGTGAACAACCTTTTTGGTATGAAGGCTAGTGGTTGGAGTGGCCCTACTTATTCTGCCAAGACTCGTGAAGAAGGCAAGGATGGTAAGAGCTACTACATTACTGCAGCATTTAGAAAATACAATTCTTTTGAAGAATCATTCGAAGATAATGGTAAGAAGTTGCGTAATGGCGTTACTTGGCAACCACTTCGCTACCAAGGCGCTTGGCTTGAAAATGCCAATACTTATGCCGAAGCAACCAAGGCTTTAACTGGTACTTATGCTACTGACAGCAAGTACGATGTTGCACTTGATTCTAGAATCACCAGCCACAATTTGAACCAATATGACCCAGTGATTTCTAAGACTACCACGCATTACACCGTTGAAAAGTCAGGTTCAGTTTATAATTGGCCAACCGACCATTCAGTAGCTAAGGCTGTTGGTTCCGTTAAGAGCGGCGAGAAGGTTACTGTAACCAAGACCATTACTTTCCACGATGGTTCATCTAGAATGTACATTGAAGGAAAAGGCTGGATCAACGGTACCTCTTTAACTAAGGGCAAGACCACTACTAGCGAACCAAGTACTCAGGCTCCAAAGGGTGCAACCAAAGTTGAAAAGAACTTGATGCACAATGCCGATGTCTACGATGCTAAAGGCAAGAAGATTAAGGGCAAGATGTACAAGATCAGTGATGAAGCTGGCGGCAAGTTGATTGCTACTTACGGAACTAAGACCATCAAGAAGAAACCATACTACTGCGTTGGTGAAAATGAATACATCGCAGCCGGCAACATTGATGGTACTCTTAGATTCTTGAAGCACAATGCCTATGTTTACAACCAATACGGCAACCGCGACAACACCTTGAAGCGCAAGAAGAATGAACAAGTTGCCACATACGGTAGTGCTGTTAAGATCAACGGCAAGAAGTATTACAGAATCGGTATCCGTCAATACATCAAGAAATCTAACTTCATGTAATAAGAACGGAGGTCCGATTTGAAATTAAAGAAATTTTTAGCAACTTTAATTGCGGTATTGGGGCTGATTACAGTGGCTAATGTTCAAAGTGAAAACGTTCATGCTGAATCAATCAACACGCTAGCCCAAAAATACCAATATAGCGGTGTGACTTATTTATACAAGATGCTGAAGCTTGAAGGTATTAAGTACAATAAGTTCCCTGGCGTTGAATACGAAAATGGCAAGCCAGAAGGAATCGTGGTTCACGAAACTGACGATCCTGGTGCTACTGCCCACGATGAAGCGATTTACTTCAACCGTGAATGGATGAACATCAATGCTTACGTTCATGTCTTTGTCGACAGCAAGCAGATCATTCAGATGAGATCACCAGATATGGGTACCTGGGGTGCTGGTCCTAAGGCTAACAATCGTTTTATCCAGATTGAGCTTTGTGAAGAAAACAGCAGGGATGCATTTGCTAAGTCAGTGAATAACGATGCTATTTATATTGCAAAGCTGCTTCACCGTTATGATCTCAAGCCTGATAATGCTTGTGATGATGGTGAAGGGACTATTTGGTCTCACCACGCTGTCAGCACATATTTAGGTGGTACTGATCACGTTGACCCAGATGGCTATTTTGCAAAATGGGGCTACGACATGGATCAGTTCTATTCTTTAATCGAGTATTATTACAACTTGCAGAAGAAGAATGAACATACCCATACCATGGATCCAAACAAGACGAAGGAAGAAGTTCCTGCAGTTCAAGGTGCAGTAACTCTTGGTCACGATGCTTATATTTACACCGAAAAGGGCAAGAAGACCAAGACCTTGAAGAAGGCTGGCAGTCCTGTTGTTGTGATGGGCTACAAGACGATCAATAAGAAGAAGTACTACAAGATTGGCAAGGATCAATATGTTGTTGCTTCTAACATTGATGCTACTGTTCGCACAGTGAAGAATGAGACCTACTTGCACACCAGAAGTGGTCGTGTTGAAAAGCAAAACAAAGTTAAGAAAGGCAGCCGCGTATTAACTTACGGCAACAAGATCACAATTAAAGGTCAAAAGTATTATGCACTTAACGCTACACAATATATCTTAGCTAAAGATATTGAATAGAAGTGTAGTTGATTTAACGCTAGATGATTATTTGTTAGAATATCATCTAGCGTTTTAATTTTGAAAATGAAATAATTAACTCGTGTTGAAAGAGAGGGAGTATATGGCACAACTATCACTATTTTTAGTAGTTTTGTTAGCGCTAGTCATTCCAATATTTATGGCGCGCTTTCAGATTAGTAATGTACCAACCGCGGTTGCCGAAATTATTGTCGGCATCGTCATGGGATCCAGCGGTTTTAACCTAATTACATCAACGCATGATCTAACCTTTTTATCTAATCTAGGTGTGATCTTATTGATGTTTTTATCAGGGATGGAAATTGATTTTGATTTATTACAAAGAAAAAATAATCCTAAAGGAAAGTCGCAAGCAGGGAAGACGGTCGATCCGTTAAAGACTGCGATTACTGCCTTTATCGGAATCGTGGTCATGGCCTTTGTTTTAGCCTATATCTTACGGCTCACCGGATTGTTCAGTGAAGTCATGTTGGCCGCCATTATCTTGATGACCGTGGCACTTGGTGTGGTTATCGCCACCTTGAAGGAAAAGGATATCTTAGGTCGCCCAATCGGACAGACTATTTTGCTAACAGCAGTACTTGGTGAAGTTATTCCTTTGCTTTTGTTAACGATTTACGCATCTGTTAATGGTGGCAACGCTGAACAATTATGGCTGATTATTCTGTTGTTTGCTGCCGCAATTTTCTTGTTGCGACGCTTCAAGCAACCATATTTGTGGTTTGCCAAGATCACGAAGGCAACTACTCAGCTAGATATTCGGTTAGCCTTTTTCCTGATTTTTGCATTAGTAACCGTTGCTGAAAGAGTCGGTGCTGAAAACATCTTAGGTGCCTTTTTAGCAGGGATGGTCATGAAGCTGCTTGAACCAAGTGAAGCTACTAAGGATAAGTTGACCTCAATTGGTTATGGTTTCTTCATTCCGATTTTCTTCATTATGACGGGTGTAGGACTTAACTTGCGGTCACTTTTTGCACACCCATCTTCATTGATGTTATTGCCAGTTTTGGTTATTTTCTTATTTATTGCTAAAGCACCAGTTGTCCTAACTTATATGCGTTATTTCCAAAAGAAGAATGCTTTTGCTGGTGGCTTTTTGACGGCAACGACCATTACGATTGTGTTGCCAACCTTGCAGGTTGCACGAAAGTTGCACGCAATTACATCAACTCAATCAGATGCCTTTATTTTGGCTGCGGTAATTGTCTGCATTTTGAGTCCGATTGTCTTTAACTCTAACTTTGTTTTATTGCCAGAAGACAAGATCAAGGAAAAGGTGGCAATTGTTGGTGCTAACGCTGTTACTGTGCCAGTGGCGCATGATTTGCATGCTAACTGGTATTCAGTCAAGATGTTCACTGACAAGAAGAATCAATATAAGACTTACGATAGTCGAGTAGAGAACTTAACCTTTTTGCCAAATCTAGATGAGGAAACGCTTGAAAAAGGTGGCGTGTTCGATGGCGATATCGTGGTAGCGGCCAATCGCGCGGACGAAGACAATATTAAGATTGCTCGAATGGCAAAAGAAAAGGGCGTAAATCGTGTAATTGCCCGACTTAGCGAAGTTGATAGCAAGACTCTGACCGAATTTAATGAAAAAGGAATTGAAGTCTTTAATTCTACCAATGTGCATGCCGCATTGATGAGAGCGATGATCGAGTCGCCAACTGTCTACAGAATTATGACCGACACGAAGAATATTTTGTATTCTGTCAAAGTGAAGAATACTCATTATACAGGTCGTCAACTGATGGACTTGGAATTTATTGATCAGATTACGGTAAGTAGAATTAAGCGTGGGGATGAATGGCTGATTCCACGCGGTGCGACTGAGATTGAGCCGGGAGATATTTTGGTCTTCTCTGGCGAATTTAAGGTAGCAGATCGTGTTCGTGATTTGTTGAGTAAGGAATAGAGAAATGTCATACCCAAAAGACTGTACAACGATTTATACGATTAATGGTCGTGAATACAAAGTGCAGCTCCTGCTTTATTTGATAGCAAAACTAATAAGCAAATTCCTGATGATAAGTTGGACGATGATGCCGTAAAAATTGCTCGTCAAATGTATCGTAATGATATGGGACTAATTTCTCCAAAAGATTTGAAGAAGTATCGTTCTAAAGTAGGTATTTCACAACGAGATCTAGCTGAAATAACAGGTTTAAGTCCCAATGCTATTGCTCTTTACGAAGCCGGCGAGTTTCCCACTATGCTAATAATAGGATGCTGAAGTCATTGTTTAGCAATGATGATGTTTTAAAGGAATATTTGATTGAAAATGGAAATCAATATTCAGATTCTGTAAAAGAAAAGATAAAAGCATATTTGGGTGGAAGAAAAGCAGTGCTAGGAATTAGCTCAGAACAACCTAAATTTAAGGCAGTTCAATTGGCTAATTGGTTTAGAGTCAATAATTATTTTGCCCGGCAATTTGATTATAATGTTGATCCGATTACGCAGATGCAAGTAGTAAAGTTATTGTATTTTGCTTACGGAAGATTTTTAGTCAAAAGTAAAAAGAGATTATTTTCTTCTCCAATTTTGCATTTGCAATATGGACCAGTTGTGGAAGAAGTCCATCAGCAGTTTAGAGGAATGGTCGTGCTAGATCCTGATAAACCAGATAAGCAAGCTTTCGAAGATTATAATTTAGTTTCTTCAGATGCAGAAATTAATGATTTACTGCAAAAAATTGATGAAGATTATAGCGATTATACAGCTTCAGGTTTGAGCAGAATAACTCATCGTGCAGGTTCACCTTGGTCCATGACTGAGAAAGGTAAGCCAATTAAGGATCAGCTTATTTTTGACCAGTTTACTAAAACAGAAGAATAAAATAGAAGTGTCTGAGAAAAATTTCGGACACTTTTTTAGTAATCATCGGAAATAAAAAAAGCCCTGCTATTATGCAGAGCCACCGCGCGTTTGCAAGTTATCGTCTTGCTGCGCATGCATCCGTAAAGGTTAGCTCACACGATTCAGTTACCTGAGTTACGATTGGAATTAGCGAGTCGCATTCGTTAGCTCCTTTTCTTTTATGTTATATGAAAGAAAACACAAAAAAGCCACCTTCAAGCAAGATGGCTTTCACATTATTCAACTGAATTTTTAGCTGCAGTTAAAATTTTCATCGTTTCTAAAGTATTAACAAACGCTTCATCAGCTCTTCGAATATCATGTTGATTGATCATCTCGGCAAATGCAGTGAACTCACTCGCCATACGATGTGAATATTTATTCAAGTTGTAACGCTTCGGTTTTTGTCCACGCATCTCGACAGTGAAATTATCAAGCGTACCGGTTGAACCGTCAAAATAAATGCTGCCTTTTTCACCTTCAATGAACGAACGTGGCGTTACATAACTGTCTTTTGAACCAATTAAAGTTACTTGTTTATCAGGATAGGAAAGATGCAGGATGCCCGATGTATCAATGCCTTTTTGCATGTTGGCATAGTACTTTACCTTGTCAGGCAACCCGAACAGTCCCGCAGCAAGGTGGATATTGTAAATGTTCAAATCCATCAATGCACCACCATCTTTTTTCGGATCAAAAACGGGAGCGATCTTACCTTCAAGGAAGGCGTCATAACGGCTCGAGTATTGCGTGTAATTCAAAGAAACGATATGAATCGGAGCAATCTTGTTTAATTCTTCCTTGATCTTCTTGTAGTTTTCCAAGTAGACATTGGTGATGGCTTCAACGATAATTAAATCTTTTTTATCGGCCAATCGCTTTAATTCTTCTGCTTCATCTGTACTCAATACAAATGGCTTTTCGCAGATGACATTTTTGCCATGTTCAAGTGCGAGCTTAGCTAGTGAATAGTGCAAAGAGTTAGGTACACCAATATAGACAGTATCAACGTTGCTATCTGACATTAATTCTTCATTGTCAGTATAGCTTTGAGGGATGCCATATTTTTGTGCCAATTCCTGCGCGATGCCTGCGCTACGCTTAGTTGAAAAAATTGCGGTTAATTCTAAGTTTTTAATTTGATCAGCGGTAGTTAAAAAGTCATGAACAATCATGCCGCTGCCAATAATTCCTAATTTCATTTAAAATACCTATTTCTTTTTCTTGTTGTTGTCAGTAGTTGGTAAATTCTTGGCGTTCGTAGCATTAGTTGGAACCTTCAAGAAGTCGTGGCTGCCAAAGTTACCGTAACTTTGACCGACCTTGACTGTCATCATTTTACCAAGCTTCATGTTAACGAAGACGTTGAAGGTAGCTAGTTTATTGTTCTTCACTACTGCTTTAACAGTCATTGATTTGTATTTGCCTAACTTTTGAATTTGCTTGAACACTTTAGCTTGTCCCGTACTTTGTGGAGTGGTGTCAAAGATAGGTTCAGCTGCTTTTTTCATTAAAGCTTTATCAATTGTTTTAGCGGTTAAAGTGTAGGTATTTTTATTGATTAATTGCCAGAGAAAACACGGGATTTTAATCCCGTGATGAATCCGGCTTTTTTCTTTTGTTTTTTTGCTTGTTCCCCCCTTCTTTCTTAAACATATGTTTGATATAATCTTAAAAAGAAAGGAGGGAACAAATGTGCTAAAAGGGATCAAATTAAGACTCTATCCTAATAGAACACAACAAAACCAGCTTGAGCAGATGTTTGGCAATGATCGTTTTGTTTGGAATCAAATGCTGGCCATGATGAATGAGCGCTATCAGAATAATAAAGCTTTGCCTTTTTTAGGCAAGTTCAAGCTGAATTATCTGCTTAAGCCGCTTAAAAAAGAATATCCTTTTTTGAAAACCAGCGATTCTTCAAGCTTGCAGGTAGTTAATGAATTTCTAACTCAATCTTGGAAGAACTTCTTTCAAGATAAAACTGGTCAAATTGGCAAGCCTCGTTTTCATTCACGCAAGTATCTGAAAAAGTCTTATACAGGCAAGTCAATCATAAAAACTGCAGGTAAAAGGTACTTGAAGATTCCTAAATTAGGCTATGTCAAAACCAGCAAGAATGGAGTTTTGCAAAACACTAAGATTAAGCGTTATACGGTCGTACTTGAACCAACGGGCAAGTATTATTTGTCTCTACAAGCTGAAATACCTGAACCAGAGAAGTACAGCTTAACTGGCAAACAGGTTGGGATTGATGTTGGCGTGGCTGATTTAGCAATTCTGTCTAATGGGCTAAAATATCCTAGTTTTGACAGTTCTTATTTTGAAAAGAAAGCCAAAGTCTGGCAAAGAAAATATGCTCGTCGCAGACATTTAGCTAAATTATTAGCTTTGCAAGACAGTAATAAAAAGGTGCTTTGTCCTAGAAGCTTAGAAAGCTTTGCTAATTGGCAAAAAGCGCAAAATTCAAAAGCCAGATACCAAGCAAAAATAGCTAATCAGCGCAGAGATTATCTGCATAAACTAACTACGCATTTAGTTAAGCAATATGATGTAATTGCGATTGAAGATTTGAAAACCAAGAATCTTCAGAAAAATCATCACTTAGCTAAATCGATTGCAAATGCTTCATGGCGGATGTTTAGACAAATGCTAGAATACAAATGCGAATGGTATGGCAAGAAACTAATTGCAGTTGATCCCAAGAACACTTCCAGAATTTGTTCAAAATGCGGCTATAATAGTGGCGCTAAGCCATTAGAGATTCGTGAATGGATTTGCCCTAAGTGTCAAACCAAGCATGATCGAGATATTAATGCGGCAGTTAATATCTTGCATAAAGAAAGTAAAAAGCTAAGTGGTCAGGGACTGGCCATGGTAACAAGCTGAGTTCTGTGAGTTAGGTATTTGACTAGTTCAATGTAAGATCCTAAACACTACTCAGTGTTCCCAGAAACCCGGCACTTCAGTGCCGGTGTAGTTCATACCAAGTATCGCGGCCATTGATATAAACGTTGTTCATATTAACCCATTCTTCGCTAGAACGAGTTTTGCCCTTGCTAGAGGTCTCATTAGTAATATGGTAGACGGTTGAATCTCCACCGAATGTGGTGTTGGCGATAGCTGATTGATTAGAGGTATCAGTGCCAAGAGTGACTGACTGAATAACTTGACCGCTCTTGAAGCCCTTTTTAATTTTTTGAACTACCTGAGTTTTGTTTACAACTGGGTCAGCCTCCTTTTCTTTTTGACTGCAGCCACTGAGTAAAAAAGACAGTAGCTAATGATATACCGATAATTGCTTTTTTTAATTTCATGATTAAATTCTTCTTATTTTTTGCCAATTTTTCCTAAATCAACGGAGTTCTTTTTAACTGTGCTAGGAATAGATAATTTCTTAATCTGATCAATTTGATCAACATTCATAGTCAAAGTCTTCTTTTGACCATCATCCTTGTAGCTAGAGGCAATTTTTACATCGTTGACGTTGTAATTTTTATCAACATCAACTTGGATCTCGGTGTTGATTGGCTTTACATCATCAATGTCGATACCGATTAAAGTAGTAACTGCAGCGTCAGAGACGATTGCGTTCCAAACTTTTTTGTTGTTTCCTTTATAAATAAGGGCATAGTTGTTGCCGTTTCTTTTTACTTTGAATTGTTTGTGCAAAGGAATAAATGGAATTAGCAAGTTGCCATTTAAACTTTGGATAAATGATGAGTAGGTGCCAGCCTTAGCAGTCGTCTTGAACCAGTGATCGCTGTTGGTACCTTTCATTTGAATGTAGCTATTTTTCCCTTCAACCCACATTTTATAGTGATTAGAGGTTGCAGAAACATTGGCATAAACGATTGTAGGCTTAGATGTATATTGAACTGCGGCCTTTTGTAAAGTTTTGCCATTGCTTTTTTCATACCAAGTGGCATGCATCGAATTGTAATTTGCCTTTTGTGCTTTAGTTAAAATGGTTTTAGCACTTGGCAAATTGTCGCCAGATTTAGTGCTTTTTTGCGAACACGCAGATAAACATAATGCTAGTAAGGCAACTAAGACTAAAAGTAATTTTTTGTTTTTAAATCTCATTTTTACACTTCTTTTTGAATATTTTTACTTAAAAGTAACACAAAAAGGTAGATAATAAAAAGTGAACATCAAAAAAAGATGTTTTTTACTCATTTCTCTATGAAAAAAACTGTGAAATGTGTAAAATATGGATGAAACATTCAATTTTAAAAGGAGATATTTCATGTCAAAATTAGTTTTAATCCGTCACGGACAAAGTGAATGGAACCTTTCAAACCAATTTACTGGTTGGGTTGATGTTAACCTTTCAGAAAAAGGTGTTGAAGAAGCTAAGAAGGCTGGTCGTTTAATCAAGGAACACGGTCTTGAATTTGATCAAGCTTACACTTCATTATTAACTCGTGCCATCAAGACTTTGCACTTCGCATTGGAAGAAAGTGGTCAACTCTGGATTCCAGAAATGAAGACTTGGAGACTTAACGAACGTCACTACGGTGCTCTTCAAGGTTTGAACAAGAAGAAGACTGCTGAAAAGTACGGCGATGAACAAGTTCACATTTGGCGTCGTTCATACGATGTATTGCCACCAGCTATTGATGATGACAATGAATTCAGTCAAGCACATGACCGTCGTTACGCAAACTTGGACCCACACATCGTTCCTAAGACAGAAAACTTACATGTATGTCTTGACCGTGTAATGCCATTCTGGGAAGATCACATTGCTCCAGACTTACTTGACGGCAAGAACGTAATTATCGCAGCTCACGGTAACTCACTTCGTGCTTTGACTAAGTACATCGAAAACATTTCTGACGACGACATCATGAACCTCGAAATGAAGACTGGTGAACCAGTTGTTTACACATTCGACGAAAACTTGGATGTTGTTAACAAGGAAAAGTTGGACGACTAATTTAATTAATGGTTATTCACACAAAAAAGGAACTTCGCAAGAAGCTCCTTTTTATTTTGCGATTTTTATGCAAAAAAAGCACCCCGGAAGGGATGCTCTATTTTATCAACTTGCCCCAAAAACTATTTTAAAACATTTGATTTCATAATTTTTTGGAACAGGTTTATTATATTATAAATAAAGATATTTTGCCATTTTTTCTAAGAAAAGAGGAACAACATGAAAATATTAGTAACTGGTTTTGATCCTTTTGGTGGAGAAAAGATTAATCCTGCAATTGAAGCTGTAAAAAGATTACCTGATAAAATAGCAGGCAATCAGATTATTAAATTAGAAGTTCCTACTATTTTTTATCAAAGTGCGGAAGTGGTAAAAAAGGCGATTGAAAAAGAAAATCCTGAAATGGTAATTAATGTAGGCCAAGCAGGAGGGCGCAGTGCTATTACGCCTGAGAGAATCGCAATTAATTTTCAAGCGGGCTCAACTCCCGATAATTCTGGCAAGGGTCCTAAAGAGGGCAAAATTCAAGCAGATGGATTAGATGGCTACTTTACGCAATTGCCAATTAAGAAGATGGTCACCGCGATTCGTCATGCCGGCTTGCCTGCACAAGTTTCCAATTCTGCAGGCACATATGTCTGCAACCATCTTTTTTACGAAATTCAATATCTAATTCATCACGATTATCCTAATTTAAAAGCCGGATTTATTCACATTCCATATTTGCCAAGCCAAGCTAAGAATGGACGTTATCCTTCAATGAGCTTAGACAATATGGTAACTGGTTTAACAGTAGCAATTGAAACAGCAGCGATGTGCTAAGTGTATAATTTTTTGCGGTAAGTTGAATAATTAATTAAAAAAGCTCAAATCCTTTGAAATTGGACTTGAGCTCAAGCAAAAAGACCAGTAGTCTGATGTTAACGAAAAAAACACATTAGAAGCTGGTCTTTTATGGAATCTATTATAGCTGATATCGTAAAAATTATTAAGTCTGAAAATAATGTTATTGCCCGTGAAAAGGCATTAATGTGCTATTTCTTTGATCTGATTAGAGAATTGATGACAGCAGCACTAGAAGAAGTTGATGCTGGTCTAGTTGAAGAGACTAAAAAGCAAGGCTATCAGATCGAGAAGAAAAATAAGCGTTCAGTTGTGACTGCCTTTGGTGAAATCAGCTATTGGCGCAGAAGATATGCTTGTCCTGGCAAAAAGGCTAAATATCCACTGGATAAGCTGATGGGCTATGACAAATATAAGCGTTACAGTGTTTTGGCAGTGAAGGATATTTTGCAGGTTAGCGCCGTGGCAACTTACCGCAATACTGCTTTAGCTGTTAATACTCTCTCCTGTTTCAATATTAGCCATAGTCAAGTTGGCAAGCTGATTGTGCAAGCAGGCAAACAGATTAAAGCACAGCAGCAGTCTGAGGAAAGATACGATGGTATTGCTCAAAAGAAAAAGGTGCCAGTGCTTTATCTTGAAGGCGATGGCGTTGTGATCAAGGGCACCAAGAAGCGACTGGAATTTCATCGCTATCAAGTCTGCGAGGATATTATTAATTTAAGCAAGACACGCAGAAAGAGAGTACAGGCCAAAGAGTTTGTTTCTTTAAGCCGCTTGGATGCTTTGCAAGAAATTAAAGCTTATTTAGCCAATACCTATGACTTAAGCGATACTTTAATCATCAGTAATGCCGATGGCGGTGCTGGCTATGCCAAGAAAGACTTTGATGAAATAGTTGGCTATTGCCGGCAGCACGAACACTTCTTGGATGTCTTTCACTTGAACAAAAAGATTAAAGATCGTCTAAGCTTCATGCCGGCCATGCAAGGCAAATTGATCAGTGCAGTTGAGTTTAAATATGACCGTCACTTGACTGACGTGATTTTAGACACGATTGAAAGCAATCTGATTGATGAGCTGAATACGCCAGAAAATCATGAGAATTTAAGGCGCCTGCGCAGCTATCTTCATCGTCGCTGGGTGGATATTAAGCCATTCAAAATGCGTCATTTGTCAGTAATTAAGGCAATTGGCTGCTGTGAGAGCAATCACCGCAAGTATACTTATCGCGTCAAAGGGCAAGGAAAATACTGGTCAGAAGATGGTGCCGAAGGAATTCTGCGTGTGCTGACTTGCATTAAAAACAAAGAGCTGGAATACTGGCTTAGCAGTGAATTTGCAGGTGGGCAGCTCGATATTGTTGATCAGGAAGAATTGAAAGGTGCAGTTCGTGCCAGCCTAAGAAAGACGCATGAAGCTCATCTGGGCATTCATCACGGCGCCATTGAAAGCTTAACAGCAGGACATAGCTATTTAAACGATTTTAGCAGAAAAATAAATCAAATAAATATTTAAGAAATTAAGGTCAGACTAATGGCTAATAGCCTACCGCAAAAATATTGACACTTACGCGATGTGTTAAAAATTGACAGTCGCCCCTGTTAAGTGCTATTTTTGTCAATGGAATTAAAGTGGGGAGAAAAATATGCAAACAATTGATAATTCTCTCTTACAAGTCTCTGTCGATGAGAATGGGGCCGAAATGGTCCATCTTGTATCTATTAATGATAATTATGATTATCTCGGCGAAAATGGGACTGAAGAGGGTATGGCAATTGCTTTTCCAGTGCTTGATCAAGGCAATAACTGGGCCAGCAAACTGCCCTGGACTGTCGTAGATAAAGGTGATACTCGAGTCAGTTTGACTTTAATTGATACTCCGGAAAGCTATAAGAGTTTTCCGTATCATTTTGAAGTGATGACAACTTATGCTTTGAAGGGCAATCAATTAAAAATATCATTTTATCTAAAAAATTCATCACATAAGGAATTACCATTTTCATTAGGCTTTATATTGCCAAATACTTGGCAAAGTCAAAGCAGCGTTAATAAAATTAGTTTGATTAATGAAGAACATGGAATTGATATTGTTTCGACTGATTTTAAATTAACTGCAGAAGATGGCAAAGTTACTGCTTTTACAGATAAAATTGAATTGGAGGCTGAAAGCAGCTGCAATTTTGAGATTACCTTGACATTGAAGTAAAATAAGTAACGATTTTAATAAGATGTAGGAAGCAAGTCAGCGATGATTTGCTTTTTTTGTTATAATACACTCATGTGAATTTACATATAGGTATGATTTATGAAGAAAAGTAAAAAAGAGTATAGAAATCACCCGACCGAGACTCGAGTGCAGAATCATAGATATAAAAAACGACATATTTGGGCGTGGGTCACGGGGATAGTTGCTTTAGTGGCAGTAGTTGCGATTGCGGCTTATTTTGCTTCTGTTTACTTCAAAGCAAAGAATGCCGTTGACAAAACCTATGATCCACATACTGCAGTGAAAACTACAGGTGAATTTAATGGGAAAAAACGTTTTGCCGTTTTATTGATGGGGACTGATACT
This sequence comes from Lactobacillus helveticus, assembly GCF_046109915.1. Lineage (NCBI taxonomy): Bacteria > Bacillati > Bacillota > Bacilli > Lactobacillales > Lactobacillaceae > Lactobacillus > Lactobacillus helveticus. Next base: position 1,857,110 of record NZ_CP151471.1, read on the forward strand.
GGTGCTCTTAATCGAACGGAGAAGCGTGGACGAACCGATACCATGATTTTAGCTGTAGTTAACCCTGCTAAAAAGCACTACACGCTGGTTTCTATCCCGCGTGATACGATGGCACAGATGGTTGGTAGTGAAACCTTCCGCACCGAAAAAATCAACGCTGCCTATGAAATAGGTGGAGCGAGGATGGCAATGGATTCGGTTTCCGAATTGATCAATGTGCCGATTAAATATTATGCCGTGGTGAACATGGGCGGAATCATGAAGATGATTCGCTATGTTGGCGGTATTAATATAAGGCCAACGCTTAGTTTTGAATATGGCGGCTATGTTTTTGAAAAAGGCAAATTAACCCATATGGGTGGTGCCGGAGCACTGGCTTATTCAAGAATGCGCTACGACGATCCTAAGGGCGATTACGGCAGGCAAGAAAGACAGCGACAGGTCATTGTGACTTTAATTAAAAAGGCTGTCTCAATTAGTTCGCTATCGAATTTAGATTCAATCCTGACTACGGTTTCAAGCAACGTTAGAACTAATTTGCCATTTAGTGCCCTGCAGCAGATTGCAATGAATTATCGTAATTGTGCTAATAGCTCATCTAGTGATTATCTTCATGGTTATAGTGCAGAAATTAAAGACGCAGCTTATCAGATTCAGCCAACCAGCGAATTACAACGAATTTCGTATTTAGTTCGGTCAGAGTTGGGCTTAGAAAAAGAAGTTGTTCAGAATAACGAGACTTTCCAAAATGAACAAAATGAGGCTAACGGCTTTAGTTTTGAGAGCGGTAAGACGCAGCATTATCATATCTATGATTACACTGGAGAAGGGGATAATTAATGGAGCGAGTTTGGGCGACGCTGATTGGCTATGTTTTTGGCAATTTTTTGACAGCGATGGTTGTTGGTAAAATCTTTTTGAAAATAAATCCTACAGAATATGGTTCGCATAATCCAGGAACGGCTAACATGGGGGCCGTTTTTGGAAAGAAATGGGGTATTTTAACTTGTTTAGGCGATTTGCTAAAAAGTTTAATTGCCCTGTTTATCGTATATTTTGCTTTCCCAGCACATATCAATATTGCATATGCTGGGTTAGGCCTGATTTTAGGCCACTGTTTTCCAATTTGGGATCACTTTAAGGGTGGTAAAGGCGTTGCCGTTGCTGTTCAGGTGGCGGTCTTTTATAATTGGAGAATTGGTTTTGCAACTTTGCTGGTTGCTCTTGTGTTAACTGCAATCATGCAAAACTTGACGATTCCGCCAATTGTGTTTATGCTTTTATTCAGTGTTTATGCTTTTTGGCATAACCAACAGGCAGGAATTGTCTTTTTGGTGATTACTTTGATCATGATTTTCAAATTCTGGCATGATATCATAGATTTCTTTACCGGTCATGGCAAAAAAGTTGATATCTTGTATTCGATTAAGAAGAAGTTGAAAATTAAGAGCAAGTAATAACAAAAATTTTAGTAAGGACATAGACTAGGAAAATGAGTGAGATTAATAAAAAGAAATCACTAAGTGTCGGTCAAATTATTTGTATAATTTTGGCTGCATTTTTAATGCTAGTGCAAATGTATTCATGGGGTAAAACCTTTGGCAGAATGCCATTGAGTACCTTAATGAGATTTGTTCCAGGGATGTTGGACAAGGCAACGTTAGTGCTTGTGCCAATGGTCTTTGGGGCTGTATATAGCAAAAAGAAGATTCGACCAACTGAGGCCTATAGATTCTGGATCATTGCGGTCGTAACACTAGTACTTTTATACTTGGTTAACTTCTTTAAGCGACCAGGTAGCTTTAACATGTGGAAGCTTTGGGGCGTATTCTTCCCAGTTTTGACAAGTACTTCAGTATTGCTGGCTGGATTGATTTTTAGTATTTGGGCTCAACCATATTTATATGAGTTGCAGCATCGAATTACTACTAAGCAGAACTTATTGCTTCTTAGTGCATTGACATTAGTTGGCTTTGCCACTAGTGCTGGTACGATGTACTTCAATTACTCTATTTACGGCGCTTACCTTATTTTGTACTTTGCTTGGGGGATGTTCTTAGCCAACGTTAAGATCCCTAAGAAAGTATTCGGCTGGTCAATTGCCGCTGGAGTATTTTCATTCTTTGTAATGTTTATTGGTGTTCCAGGATTTAACGGTGTTTACTGGTATCAACGTTTGTCTGGTCGTAGTAGCGTTAACTCTTGGACTCCTAAGTTTTTAAGCAATCCTGCTTCACCATTCTTATTCTTAATGGTTTTGGCAGCATTCTTAATCTTTAGAAAAGTAATCGTTAGCTATAGCGCTAAGGATATGCATTTCTTTATTCCAGTAATTATCTTTATGGATGCACCAATTACTGGTGACTTCGCAAGCTCATTCCGCTTTACTAACAGCGCTGGTTTCAACAAGTTTTTGATGATCGTCATTATGATGATCGCAGCTCTTGCGTTGAATTATTTATATAACCGCTTTTTATTTAGAATAAAGCCGATTAAGAAGACAGTTGAGTTCTTCAATAATCATGACAATTTAGCTGAAGTTCTTGAATATGGTTGGAAGAACTTTACAGCTTGGGTAGTTGAAAATCGAGTAAGACTTCTTACTTGGGGCTGGTTCTATATTCTGAGTTTTGTTTCATTCTTAATTGAATCAGACAACTTAAGAATTCAAATCACCACGGCTACTGATATCAATGCCGTAATTTTCTTGCTCGGAACTAGATTCTTTGCAATTATTTTGACAGCCATTTTCTTGGATGCCATGTTTGCAATTTTCTACTTCATCACGACTCGTTACTGGACCTCAACCATTTTGGTCAGTGTAATTACTATTGGTTGGGCTATTGCCAACAAGACCAAGCTTAACCTTCGTGGTGAACCTATTTATCCAACTGAACTTGATGAAATTGTTAACTGGAAGACTTTGCTTCCAATGGTTGGTCAACAAAAGGTAATTATGATTGCCGTTGCTTTGGTAATTGTAATTGCTTTGACAATCTTCCTTGAAATCAAGTTCCCAATTAAGAAGAAAGGTTCATTGAAGCGCCGTGGTATCTGGGCATTGCTTAGTTTGCTTTTGTTTATGACACCAGCTCGCTTCAACCATGATGGCGGAATTATTTACTACATTAATCATGGTTTTGATAACAAGCAATCATTCAGAAACCCTGAACGTGATATCCAAATTAACGGTCCTGTCTTAAACTTCTTGAACTACTTCGATTTACAGATTATGAATAAGCCATCTAATTACTCCAAGGCTACGATTGATCACTTGAATGAAAAGTACGGCAAGATCGCTGATGAAATTAACAAGACTAGAAAGAATACTTTAAAGGATCAAACTATTGTCTATAACTTGAGTGAAAGTTTCGTTGATCCATATACTTTCCCAACAGTTAAGATTGATCCTAAGGTTCCAAACCCAGTTAGGTTTATTCAATCAATGAAGGACAGATCTACTTACGGTAGCATGCTTAGTGCAGGTTACGGTGGTGGTACTGCCAACATGGAATGGGAAACTTTGACAGGATTTAACATGGGTATGTTCAAGTCAACTTTGACTCCATATGTTCAAATTGTGCCCAAATATGACTTCTACCCAACTCTTGGCATGGACTTCAATTACAAGTCTGCTGTTCACCCATTTATTGGTACTTACTACTCAAGAGTAGAAGACTACAAGAGATTTAAGTTCAATAAGTTTGTTTACCTTGGTTCTAAGTACAAGATTATTGACCAGAAGAAATTAGGCAAGAGTAGTTACAACTCTGACTTCACTACTTATGCAAATGGTTTGAAGCAAATCAACAGCATGAAGGGTGGTCAATTCATCAACTTAATTTCTATTCAAAACCACATGCCTTACAACAATTGGTATCCAAACAACGAATACATGGGTAAGGTATCAGGTGAACTCTTTAACACTGCCGCTGTTCGTGAACAAATGGCAACTTACATGAAGGGTGTTCAATACACTGATAAGGCTGTTAAGAAGTTCATTGGTCAAATTGATAAGATCAAGAAGCCAATCACTATTGTCTTCTACGGTGACCACTACCCAAGTATCTTGTCACAAAACTACACTGCTAAATATCCTGTTCAAATGCACGCTACTCGCTACTTCATTTACTCAAACAAGTATGCAAGAGAACATGGTGCTAAGGAGAAGTTGCCTCACAACACTAACTACGTCGACACTAGTGACTTCACTGCAATGATGCTTGAACAAACTAACTCTAAGGTAACTCCTTACCAAGCATTACTTACTGAAGTACACAAGAAGCTTCCTGCAATCACTATTAACTTTAATGGTGATAAAGGCTTCCAATTAGTTGATCAAAAGGGACACTTCGTTGATCCTAAGAAATTGACTTCAGAACAACAATCAATTTTGAATGATTACGAAATGGTTCAATATGATATGACTGCTGGTCAAGCTTATGGCTTGAAGGCTAAGGGATTCTACAAGTTGAATAATTAAACGAAAGGCCGAACGCGAAGTTCGGCCTTTTTTGTGTCTAATGGTAAAATAGTAGCTAAGAAAAAACGTTTTAAAGGTGATTAAGATGAAAAAGATAATGACAATGGCACTAGCAAGTGCTGCACTTCTTGGACTTTCCGCAACAACCGTTCAAGCAGGAACATATAATCCAAAAAATACCACTGCTTTTAAAATTAATAAGCTTAACCATGTAACTAAGGGTAAAATTTACAAGTTGCATTTGCCTGCAGCTGGTAGATTAGTTACAAATGGCGATGTTACTTTGAAAAATAGCATGGAATGGACATGTATCCCTTATTGCAAAAAGAAGAATACATATTATTTGCGTAAGGGTACATACTATTTGACTAGTTCAAAGAATGCTAATGTAAAGACTGCTTATACTCGTTTAACTAAAATTCGTAAGGGTCTAGAAACCTACGTTGAAACAAAGAAGAATAATGATAACAGCAGCCTTAAGGCTAGAAAGATTGAAATCGGTCAAAAGATTAAGGCCATGGGTGAGATGTACAATTACGATAGTATCGACTACTACAGCTTTACTATTGATTCACCACAAATGGTTACGATGAAGATGACCAATAATCCAATTTATCAGCTTGGAAAAGGCAACATCTTTAGCAAGATGGACGTAATCATGTTTGATAAAGATAATTCTGTTGGTGGTGGCAGTATGCTTTATCCAGAGGATTTCAAAGTTAATGGCAATAAGACTGCCAGTCAAAGTTGGTACTTGGCTAAAGGTACTTATGTATTTAGCGTAAATACTCGTGGACTTTATAACTTCCAATTGACAGCTGTTCCTGATACACGTATGGTGCCGGCAGATACTGAAATTGAATCTTTGAAGGATACCAAGGATGGCGTGATTGCTACATTGAGGGATGCATTTCATGCTAAGACTTACGAACTTGCATGGCGTGAGAAAGGTTCAAAGGCTGCTTCCTTTACTTCTAGCAGCAATACCACAGAAGTAAGTACTGCTCCTGAAACACGCTATATAGAAAGAAATGGCCATAAAATTCCAGTTCAAATTGGTAAAAAGTTAGTTAATGGTAAAACCTATGATTTCGTGGCTCGCGGTGTAAGCAACCCCGATTACATTCGCTATGGTGTTCCAGAAACTGATAATTATTTTGGTGCTTGGAGTAAAGTCGTAGAGCACACTTACTATGCTCCTTCAGATGCAACCCCGGGTGCAGTTGATTTAACTATTGCTAAAGCAGATAATACTTACCACAACATTCATGTAGCTTGGAAGAAAATTGATAGTGCACAAAGCTACCGTGTTGCTTACCGTCAAAAGGGTACAAGCAAGTGGTATTACGAAGTGACTGATCAAGTTTCTAATGCAATTACAGGCATTACCAGAAATAGAAGCTATGAAGTAAAATTGCAAGCTTTAAACGGTAGAGAAGAAGGCCCATGGTCCGCAATTAAAACAGTTTTCTTAAAATAGCGGTTGACTAAAGCGATTTTTCTCGTTAATATCATAACTAACGAATGAGTAGCGAATCGGCTCAGCGTTCAGAGAACTAGCGGGTGGTGTGAGCTAGACAGGTCGGTTTTAGCGAAGTACTTAATAGGGTTGCTCCTTTACAGGCTTTAATAAGGCGCAATAGCGCAAACGTGGGTGGTACCACGGCTAATAATGTAATTTAGTCGTCCCTTGATCTTCGGATCAGGGGACGTTTTTTATTGGAGGAAAATATATGGCAAAGTTTGATATCTTAGAGGACTTGAAGTGGCGTGGAGCCATTAACCAAGAAACTGATGAAGAAGGCTTACGCAAGTACTTAGCAGAGCATGATGACTTGGCTCTTTACTGTGGTACTGACCCAACTGGTGATTCACTTCACATCGGTCACCTTATTCCATTCATGATCTTGAAGAGATTCCAAATGGCAGGTTACCACCCAGTAATTTTAATCGGTGGTGGTACTGGTGCAATCGGTGACCCATCTGGTCGTAAGACTGAACGTACTTTGCAAACTGCTGACCAAGTTAAGCACAATGAAGAATGCTTGACTAACCAAATGAAGAAGTTGTTTGGTACTGAAAACTTTGAAATTAGAAACAACGCTGAATGGCTTGGCAAGCTTAACTTGATCGACTTCTTGCGTGACTACGGTAAGTTCTTCCAAGTTAACAACATGATTAACAAAGACGTTGTTGCTAGTCGTCTTGAAAATGGTATTTCATTTACTGAATTTACTTACCAAATTTTGCAAGCAATCGACTTCTACCACTTGAACAAGGATGATGGCGTTCAACTTCAAATTGGTGGTAGCGATCAATGGGGCAACATCACTGCAGGTATCGATCTTATCCATAAGCTTGAAGGTGCAGATCGTCCTGCCTTTGGTTTGACTATTCCATTGATGCTTAAGGCTGATGGTACTAAGTTTGGTAAGTCAGCTGGTGGTGCCGTATGGCTTGATCCTGAAAAGACTAGTCCTTACGAATTCTACCAATTCTGGATTAACCAAGATGACCGTGACGTTGTTAAATACCTTAAGTACTTTACTTTCCTTAGTCGTGAAGAAATCGAAGATTTGTCTGAAAAGACTGAAAAGGAACCTTGGAAGAGAGCAGCTCAAAAACGTTTAGCTGAAGAAGTAACTAAGTTCGTTCATGGTGAAGCTGGTTTGAAAGAAGCACAAATGATTACTGATGCTTTGTTCTCAGGCAACATCAAGAACTTGTCAGTAACCCAAATCGAACAAGCTTTGAAGAATGCTCCGAGTGCAGAAGCCGGTTCAGAAAAGAAGAACTTGGTGGACTTCTTAGTTGATACCAAGATTGAACCTTCAAAGCGTCAAGCACGTGAAGATATCAAGAACGGTGCAATCTATGTTAACGGTGATCGTGAACAAAGCGTTGATTTTGATGTTGATCCTTCAAGCGCATTTGATGGCAAGTATGTAATTATCCGTAAGGGTAAGAGAAAGTACACTTTGGTTACTATCAAATAATTAACTGTTTTACTTAAAATAAATATAGTATAAATGGGATGCGTGAGCATCTCATTTTTTATTATTTATTGTACCTATATAATTTTTACTTATTATAGCTATGCTAGGAATGCTTGCAGAACAGGTAAAATATTTTTTACTAATTAAATCGTTATTTTATTTCTTGAATATAAATTGCATTATTAGCGCTTTATAGCATTCACAAATTCACATGATGACTATATGAATAAATAAATTACAACAATAACTGTGATAAGATATATGCATATACTATTAACGAATATTGATCTAATGCACACCCCTAAAGTATATGCTTTTTGTGAAAAGCTGTGAAAGCAATCGCAATGTGGTTTACTTTTTGATTTTGGTGTTATAGTAAAAGTGTAAAGGGAAAACGAGAAGATAGAAAGAGGTTATTAAAATGTTAGAATCTAGTAAAGTTTTAAAGGTTGTTTCAAGTTTGGTAATCGGTTTAAGTCTTTTAGGTGTTGGTGCCAATGCCGTACAAGCTACATCATTCGTTGCTCCAAAGTTGGGTACTGCAGAAGTTGCTCCAACTAATCCTTCAATCAAGAGGGGGTGACAAGATCTTTGTTGTTGTAAAAGACACTAAGAATCAAAAAGTTACTGTTTATAACAAGAACGCTAAGAAAACCAGCAAAAAAGTTGCTATGGGTTCAACTTACACCGCTAAAGCAGTTAAGAAAGTTCACAGCACTAAGATTGTTAGAATTAACAAGAGTCAATGGTTGAACACCAAGGACGTTGTAAAGGACTAATAGAGCAAGGAATAAACTTAGATTAACAGTTTTAATGATCTCAGACTATTTCTGTTTTCAAACTCTTGGATTAGGAAAATTAAAGGACAAAGATATTCGAAATGAATGTCTTTGTCTTTTTTGATACAATAAAGACGCCGCTTTAGCTCAATAGGTAGAGCACCGCCGTGGTAAGGAGGAGGTCCCCAGTTCAAACCTGGGAAGCGGCTTTGATTGAAGGGCTAAACAAGTCCTTTTTTTCATAGCTAAAATAATGCTAAAATGATGGCAACTGAATTGAATGATTTTATCGAGAAAGGAAAATCTATGAAACACGAACTTACAATGGCAGAAATTGCCAAATTCCAACAAGAATATGAAAAAGAACCTCAAAATCGTGTTGCGGAACTCGCAGTCGTAAATAACGGCGTACAAAAGGCTAGTTTCAACAATGAAGGCGTTAGAAAATTAAACCGGACCTTTTCAATTGAAATTCCTACTGATAATGTAACTGATCAAAAGCAATCTGGACGCTGCTGGTTGTTTGCGGCATTAAACACTTTGCGTCATGGATTTGCTAAGAAGTACAACACCAAGAATTTTACTTTTTCTCAAAATTATCTCTTCTTCTGGGATAGAGTGGAAAGAGCAAATATTTTCTTTGATAATATCTTAAATACTGCAGATAAACCGCTTGGTGATAGAACCGTTCACACTTATATGCAGGGCCCTGACGCTGATGGTGGTCAATGGGCAATGGCTGTGTCATTGATCCGCAAGTATGGTTTAGTGCCAACTTACGCACAAGAAGAAAGCTTTACTGCAAACAATACCGCTGCCTTCAACCGTGCATTGAACATGAAGCTGCGTGAAGATGGCTTAATTTTGCGTAAATTAGCTAAGGAAAATAAAACCGATGAAATTGAAACAAAGCGTCAAGAATTCTTGAGCGAAGTTTACCGCATGGCTGTCATTGCTTTTGGTGAACCTGTTCAAAAATTTGATCTTGAATTCAAGGATGACGATGGCAAGTACCACTTTGATGGTGATTTAACTCCACTTGATTTCTTCCATAATTACTTTACAGATGATCTTGATGATTATATTGTTTTGTTCAATGCGCCAGATCATGAATTTGATAAGCTTTATGCTTTGCCATTTGAGGATAATGTTGAAGGCGGCACTCCTGTCCAATTTTTGAATACTGAAATTGACAACTTAAAAGAGGCTGCAATTAAGCAACTTGAAGCTGGTGAAACTATCTGGTTTGGCTGTGATGTTGGCAAAGACAGTGATCGTCAAAAGGGTATCTTGTCTAAAGGCCTTTACCAAACTGATACTATTTTTAATATTGAAACCAAATTATCCAAGAAGGAACGCTTGCAAACTGGTGCTTCTGGTTCAACTCATGCCATGACGCTAGTCGGTGTTGATGTAGTTGATGGAAAGCCGCGTCAATGGAAGATTGAAAACTCATGGGGTGCAAAAGTTGGTGAAAAGGGCTACTTTGTCATGGATGATGACTGGTTCAACGAATATCTCTTCAAGGTAGTAGTTAAGAAGCAATATGTTCCAGATAAATTAGTTAAAATCTGGGAAGGCGAAGCAACCCCAGTTGAAGCATGGGACTCAATGGCATAATGGATATTGCGGCAGTTATTCGATTTACTAAGGAACACTTGAAAAATGAAAAAACAGGCCATGATTTTTATCATGGTGAACGCGTAGCTCATTTAGCCAGCAAGATGTATCTAGCTGATCATGAGTCAGCACATGAAGATAGTCGTGTGGTAGCGATTATTAAAAGTGCAGGTTATTTGCATGACACAATTGATGAAAAAATCTGTGCTAACCCTGAAAAGGTAGTAGAAGAGATTAAAGAATTGTTGCCTCAAGTTGGCTTTAATGACTTAGAAGTATGGGACATTTTATTTACTATCCAACATATGTCTTTTTCAGCAAATATTGAGCATCACTATCATTTGCCATTATCTGGGCAATACGTGCAAGATGCAGATCGCTTGGAGAGTCTTGGCGCAATTGGAATTGCTCGTGCTTTTACCTACGGCGGAAAGCATGGCAACAAGATTTATGATCCTGAGATTAAACCTGAGAAGCTAGTTAGTCATGATCAATATCGTAATCATGAAGAAACGACGATTAATCATTTTTATGAAAAATTGTTCTCGTTAGCTGATTTGATGAATACGCCAGCCGCTAAAAAAGAAGCTCAACGGCGAACAGAATACATGCGTACTTTTGTAAAAGAATTCATGGATGAATGGAGTGTTTAAAATAATTTAATATTTAATAAGCCTTGATGTAGCAACATTGAGGCTTATTTCTTTGCTTAAAGTTAAAATTATTATTAGAAAAAGCTTGCAAAATTAATAAGTACCGGATATACTTATAAACAACTTAAGAAATTTATTAATTTTCTCATAAATGAGAGGGGCAATAATATGAAGTTTACAAAATTATTTGCCGCAGGAGCAACAGTACTTATCGCTGGCTCCACTCTAGCGGCTTGCGGTGGCAATAGTAATAGTTCGTCAGGTTCATCTAAGAAGACCATCAACTGGATGGACTCAGCTGAAATTCCAACTATGGATATTTCTAAAGCCACTGACGTTACTAGTTTTAACCAATTGGGTAACGTTGAAGAAGGACTTTACCGTTTGGGCAATAAGAGCAAAGTTGAAAATGCTTTGGCAACCAGTACTAAGGTTTCTAAAGATGGTAAGACTTGGACTTTCACATTACGTCCTTCTAAGTGGTCCAATGGTAATAAGTTAACTGCTAAGGACTTCGTATATTCTTGGCGTAGAACTGTAAATCCAAAGACTGCTTCACAATATGCTTACCTCTTCGAAGGTATTCACAACGCAACTAAGATTTCTGCTGGTAAGGCACCAGTTAACAGCTTGGGTATTAAGGCTGAAGGCAATGACAAGTTAGTCGTAACTTTGGACAAGCGTATTCCTTACTTCAAGTTGTTAATGGGCTTCCCATTATTCTTCCCACAAAACCAAAAGGTTGTTGAAGCAAATGGTTCTAAGTATGGTACTTCATCCAAGACTACTGCTTTCAACGGACCATTCGTACAAAAGGGTTGGACAGGTTCAAACCTTTCTTGGAAGCTTGTTAAGAACAAGAATTACTGGGACAAGAAGAATGTTAAGCTTGATGCAATTAACTACAGTGTTCAAAAGACACCTTCAACTGCTTACAATTTGTACCAATCAAAGAAGCTTGATGCAACTATCTTAGATGCACAACAAACTAAGAACTTGAAGCACAATGCAGGCTACACATTGCGTGACACAGCTGCAACATTCTACCTTCAATTCAACCAAAAGAGAAAGATTTTCCAAAACGCAAACTTGCGTAAAGCTATCTCAATGTCAATCAATAGAAAGGCTTTAGGTAATGCTTTAGGTGGTGCCAACACTCCAGCTGACAGTTTGACTGCTAAGGGCGTTGTTAACCACGATGGCAAGGATTGGGCTTCAGTAGTTGGCGATAAGGAAAGTGCTTCTTACAACCCAGCTGATGCCAAGAAGCTTTACCAAAAAGCTTTGAAGGAATTAGGCGTTAAGAACGTTTCATTCACCATCCTTTCAGATGATACTGACGCTGGTCAAAAGACTACCGAAACTCTTCAAAGTCAATTAGAAGAAAACTTGAAGGGCATGAAGGTTTCAGTAGCTAACGTTCCATTCAAGACTCGTTTGAACCGTTCAACTAATGGTAACTTTGATATCGTAGTATCAGGTTGGTCAGCTGACTTTGCCGACCCAATTTCATTCGTTGACTTGTTCACTAGCAAGAACGCTAACAACAACGGTAAGTGGAGCAATGCTCAATACGATAAGTTGATCGCTGATTCTAAGACTACTGATGATAATACTAAGCGTTGGAATGATCTTGAAAAGGCAGAAAAGATCTTGCTTAGCGAAGAAGGTATCGCACCACTTTACTACAAGACTGAAGCTTGGCTTGTACGTCCAGACATCAAGGGTATCGTTTACAACGGTGCTGGTTTGAACTACAACTTCAAGGAAGCTTACGTATCTGGTAATTAATCAATAGTACATTGACAAAAAAGAGTAGCTGAATTGGCAGCTACTCTTTTCTGCACCTTGGGAGGCAAAATTATGTGAAGATTGAAAAAAATAATGGCTGTAGGAGTTGTTGCCTTGGCTGGTGCGGCACTTGCTGCATGTGGCAATAATAGTAGCAATTCATCCAGTGGCACTAAAAAGACTTTAAATTGGATGGATAAAACAGAAATTGAAGGCATGGACTTATCTAAAGTTACTGATGCTACAAGTTTTACCCAATTGAACAATACTATGGAAGGACTCTACCGCCTGGGTAAAAATTCTAAAGTTGAACCTGGTTTGGCTACTAAGACAACTACTAGCAATGATGGCAAGACTTGGACTTTTACCTTACGCAATAATGATAAGTGGTCCAACGGTGATCTCGTAACTGCACAAGACTTTGTGTACTCTTGGCGTAGAACCGTTGATCCAAGTACGGGTTCACAATACTCATACTTGTTCTCTGGTGTGAAAAACGCAGATGCAATTGTGGCAGGGAAGAAGAAACCTAACACTTTAGGTGTTAAAGCCGAAGGTAAGGATAAGTTAGTAGTTACTTTGGATAAACGTATTCCTTACTTCAAGTTGCTTATGGGCTTTCCATTATTCTTCCCACAAAATCAAAAAGCAGTTGAACAATATGGCAAGAGCTATGGTACTTCATCCAAGACAACGGTTTACAATGGCCCATTCATCCAAAAAGGTTGGACAGGCTCGAACCTTTCCTGGAAACTTGTTAAGAATAAAAATTACTGGGACAAGAAGAACATTAAGTTGGATACCATCAACTTCAGCGTTCAAAAGACCCCATCAACTGACTACAACTTGTATCAATCAGGTAAGTTAGATGCAGCTTTGCTTGGTCCACAAGCTTCTAAGCAATTGAAGAATCAAAAGGGCTACACGCTTAGAAAGACTTCTTCAACTATCTACTTAGAAATGAATATGAAGAAGAAACCATTTAACAACGAGAACTTTAGAAAAGCTATTTCTTTAGCTATCGATAGAAAAGAATTGGCTAACTCAGTTGGTGGTACTGCAGAACCAGCAGATACGCTTTCACCTGAAAATATGACTGAGGTCAATGGTAAAGACTACACTGACTTAGTAAGAGGTGAAGCAACCAAGCAGTTCAATACATACAACAAGAAGCAAGCACAAGCATTCTGGAAGAAAGCTCAACAGGAATTGGGCAAGAAGAGTGTCAACTTTGCTATCTTGACTTACGATGATGATGCTTCTAAGAAGGCGGGTGAATACTTGCAAAGTACTATTGAATCAACCTTGAAGGGCGTAAACGTCAGAGTACAAAGTATTCCTAAGAAGACAGCCTTGAACCATGCAGGAAGCGGCAACTACGACGTCTTCTTAATGGGATGGACTGCAGACTTTTCAGATCCAATTTCATTCTTAGACTTGAACACATCTAAGAACTCTCAAAACTGGGAAAAGTACTCAGATCCAACCTATGACAAGTTAGTTGCTGATTCTAAGGTAACTCCGAGTGAAACTAAGCGCTGGGATGATTTGGTTAAGGCTGAACAAAGAATCATTTCTACTCAAGGCGTAACACCTTTGTACCACCCAGAAGAAGCTTGGATGGTTCGCCCAAGCGTCAAAAACGTAATCTACAATGGTGCAGGTGCTCCTTACAACTTCAAAGGTGCATATGTTGCCAACTAACTATAAATAACAATAACTAAACAATAAAAACTCCTCTCTTAAGTTAAAAGCAGGCTGAAAAAATTCAGTCTGCTTTTAAATTTTTCCTTGAAAAATGGTAAATCTGCTAGTAAAGTATAGCTAATAATTTTTTTTGAATGAGAAAAGGCGAGCATAAATGTATAATTGGGATACAAAATTTGCCAAAAAAGGTTTAACTTTTGATGATGTTTTATTAATTCCAGCAGAAAGTCATGTTTTGCCAAATGAAGTAGATTTAAGTACTAAATTGGCTGATAATATTAAATTAAATATTCCATTGATCAGTGCCGGCATGGATACCGTTACTGAAGGTGCAATGGCTATTGCAATGGCTCTCCAAGGTGGATTGGGCGTTGTACATAAAAATATGTCTATCCAAGCACAAGCTAGTGAAGTAGCTAATGTTAAGAGCGTAGTGGTACCAAGTAATGCTACCAAGGCTGCAGTTGATGATCAAAATAGATTGCTTTGTGCAGCAGCAGTGGGCGTGACTAGCGATACTTTTGAAAGAGCTGAAGCTTTGCTTGAAGCTGGTGCAGATGCTATTGTCATTGATACTGCACACGGTCATTCAGCAGGTGTTTTGCGCAAGATTAAGGAAATCCGTGAACATTTTCCTAAGCAAACTTTAATTGCGGGTAACGTTGCTACAGGGGATGCAACTCGAGCATTGTTTGATGCTGGCGTTGATGTAGTCAAAGTTGGTATTGGACCTGGCTCAATTTGTACTACTAGAATTGTTGCCGGCGTTGGTGTTCCACAAATTACAGCTATTTATGATTCTGCTACAGCAGCACGTGAATATCACAAGCCAATTATTGCAGACGGTGGTATTAAGTATTCTGGCGATGTTGTTAAAGCACTTGCTGCAGGTGGCAATGCTGTAATGCTCGGAAGCATGCTTAGCGGTACTACAGAAGCACCTGGCGATATTTTTGAAGATAATGGTAAGAAGTTTAAACGTTACCGTGGTATGGGATCAGTTGGTGCAATGGCTCAAGCTCACGGCTCAAGTGATCGTTACTTCCAAGGTGGCGTTAACGAAGCTAATAAATTAGTACCTGAAGGTGTTGAAGCTCGCGTAGAATATAAGGGCGATGTTAGTGACGTAGTCTTCCAAATTGACGGTGGTCTTCGCTCTGGTATGGGATACTGTGGTGCAGCTAATATTCCTGAATTGATTGAGAAAGCTCAATTTGTACAAATTACTAATGCCGGTTTGCGTGAATCTCACCCACATGATGTACAAATGACCAAGGCAGCACCTAATTATAAGTAAAATCATCGCAAGATTTCTTCAATAAATTAAAAATAAGAGAAAAGTATAAGCTTTTCTCTTATTTTTTTAATTTTATTTAGTATTTACCTAGATATTTTTGAATCATTTGGTATAATTAAAACAACATTAAAAACAAAATATAAAATAAAAAGAAAAATGAGGGAGCAATTAATATGGCTAGATACCTATTAAAACGTATTTTTTATATGATCCTCACTTTGTTTATCGTAGCCACGGTAACGTTCTTCTTAATGAAGTTGATGCCTGGTTCACCTTACGCTAACGAAGCGAAGATGACACTAACACAGCAACATATTATGAATGAACAATATGGATTGAATAAGCCTGTTTGGCAACAATATTTAATCTATATTGCTGGGATGCTTCATGGAGATTTTGGAACGTCCTTCCAATACAGTAATCAATCTGTATCTTCATTGATTGGTGCTCGTTTAGGAGCTTCAATGCAATTGGGATTGCAAGCTTTAATCTTGGGCGTTGTACTTGGCGTAATCGTCGGTGCTATTGCTGCTGTGAAGCAAGGAACTTGGGTAGATTCAACTGCGACCGTAATTTCTATTATTGGTAAATCAGTTCCTAACTTCGTTTTAGCAGTACTTTTACAGTACTATATTGGTTTAAAGCTAGGTCTTTTTCCATTAGCTGGTTGGGGTCAATTCTCTCAAACGATCATGCCAACAATTGCTCTGGCGGTAGGACCATTCGCCGAGACGGCGCGGTTCATTAGAACTAGCATGGTTGATACCTTGAGTAGTGATTACATTGAATTAGGTAAAGCTAAAGGCTTGAGCCGAATGGAAGTTATTAGAAAGCACGCAATGCGTAACTCAATGATTCCATTAGTTACCTTAATTGGTCCTTATGCAGTTGCTTTGATGACCGGTTCAATGGTTATCGAGAATATCTTCAATATTCCTGGTATTGGTGAACAATTTGTTAAGTCAATTTTGACTAACGACTACCCAACAATCATGGGAATTACGATGGTCTACTGTATCGGACTTGTAGTAATTTTGTTGATTACTGATATTATCTATGGATTGATTGATCCAAGAATTAGATTAGATGAAAGCGAGGCTTAGAAGACAATATGGCTGAAGAAAAATTAACCCTTCCTGCAGATGCCTTTGAACCTTTACCAAAAGATGAAGCGCAAGATAATGAAAATATTGCTGGTCCATCATTGTCCTTTGTCCAAAACGTTTGGATTCGTTTTAAGCAAAGAAAAGCAGCTGTGATTTCAGCAATTATCGTTATTATTATGATTGTTGTTTCCTTTGGTTCAACGCCATTTATTAATAAATCAACCTTGGTTAAATCACATCCACAATATGCCAACTTACCTGCTAAGGTTCCTGGCATGAGTGCAGTTAATGGCTTGAACGGTAAGATCAAGCAAAACGGCAAGTGGGTTGATGCATATGCTGAAAACAATGTGCCAAAAGATAAATACTTTATTGCCGGAACAGATTACTTAGGTCGTTCACTTGGTCAAAGAATTATTTATGGTACAAAGATTTCTTTAATTGTTGCCTTAGTTGCTGCCTTCTTTGACTTAACTATTGGGGTCGCGTACGGAATAGTGTCCGGATGGAAAGGCGGAGGAGTCGATAACGTGATGCAGCGAATTATCGAAATTATCTCTTCCGTACCTAACCTGATTATCGTTGTTTTAATGTTGGTTGTTTTAAAGCCAGGTATTACCTCAATTATTTTAGCCATCGCCATTTCTAGTTGGACGACAATGGCGCGGCAGGTCAGAGCTGAAACGCTGAGTTTGAAGAACGAAGAATATGTTTTAGCAGCCCGTTCATTGGGTGAATCATCATGGAAGATTGCTTGGAAGCACTTAGTACCAAACCTTTCAAGTATCATCATCATTCAAACGATGTACACTATCCCAACTGCTATTTTCTTCGAAGCTTTCTTAAGTTTCATCGGTATCGGTATTTCTGCTCCAGAAACATCACTTGGTGTATTGCTTAATGAAGGTCAAAAGAACTTCCAATTCTTACCATATCAAATGTGGTACCCAGCAATTGTTTTATGTATCTTAATGATTGCCTTCAACTTGCTTGGTGATGGTTTGCGTGATGCCTTCGATCCAAGAGGACAAAGATAGAAAGGACTAACCTAAATGCCAGAAGAAAGAGTTTTAGATATTAAAAATTTAAAAATTGATTTTCACACTTATGCTGGTGAGGTTAAAGCTATCCGCAATGTGTCCTTTCACTTGAATAAGGGTGAAACTTTAGCAATCGTAGGCGAATCTGGTTCAGGTAAGTCTGTTACTACTCGTAGTATTATCGGTTTATTGGCACGTAATGCCAAAATCGAGGGTGGCGAGATTGATTTCCATGGTAAAAACTTATTGGATTTGCCTGAAAAAGAAATGCAGAAGATTCGTGGTAATGAAATTTCAATGATTTTCCAGGATCCAATGACTTCACTTGATCCTACGATGAAGATTGGTCAGCAAATTGCGGAACCTTTGATTAAACATAAAGGCGTTTCTAAAAAAGAAGCTTGGGCCAAGGCACTGGATATGATGAAGGCTGTTGGAATTCCTCATGCTGAAGAAAGAATCAACCAATATCCACACCAATTCTCAGGTGGTATGAGACAGAGAATTGTTATTGCTATTGCTCTGATTTGTGAACCTGAAATTTTGTTGGCCGATGAACCAACTACTGCGCTTGACGTAACTGTTCAAGCTGAAATTTTGGACTTAATGAAAGATTTGCAAAAGAGAGTAAAAACTTCAATTATTTTCATTACACACGACTTAGGTGTTGTTGCAGGAATGGCTGATCGTGTAGCCGTAATGTATGCCGGTGAATTCCTTGAATTCGGCGGTGTCGATGAAATCTTTTATGATCCACAACATCCATATACTTGGGGCTTAATTAATTCAATGCCAACACTTGAAAGTGATACTTTGGAATCAATTCCGGGTACTCCACCTAACTTATTGGATCCACCAAAGGGTGATCCATTTGCCCCAAGAAATAAATACGCAATGAAAATTGATGTAGAAAAGAAACCACCATTCTTTAAGGTGTCAGATACGCACTATGCAGCAACTTGGTTGCTTGCACCAGGTGCACCAAAGGTGAAACCGCCAGTGGAAATCCAAAGACGCTGGAAGAAATATGATTTAATGAAACAAGAAAACAAACTACCAAGAGTTAAGTAGTCGCAGCAAAGGAGAATTTTATGCCAGAAAAAAAGAAAATTTTGGAAGTAAAACATCTAAAACAATACTTTAAAAATGGCCGTAATGTCACCAAAGCTGTTGACGATGTAAGTTTTGACATTTATGAAGGTGAAACTTTTGGCTTGGTAGGTGAATCAGGATCTGGTAAGACAACTACCGGTCGTTCAATTTTACAGTTGTATAAGCCAACTAGCGGTGAAGTTATTTTTGAAGGTAAGAATGTTGAAAACCTGAAAAGTAGAGCTGATAAATTAGCTTTTACTAGGGATGCTCAAATGATTTTTCAAGATCCTTATGCTTCGCTCAATCCAAGAATGACCGTTGAAGATATCATTGCTGAAGGGCTTGATATTCACCACTTAGTAAAAAACAAGGAAGAAAGAAGCAAACGAGTAGAAGAACTACTTGAAACTGTAGGTTTGAACGAAAGTCATGTCAGTCGTTTCCCACATGAATTCTCAGGTGGTCAGCGTCAAAGAATCGGGATTGCTCGTGCTTTGGCGGTTGAACCAAAATTCATTGTGGCTGACGAACCTATTTCAGCTTTGGATGTGTCAATTCAGGCTCAAGTTGTTAACTTGATGATTGAATTGCAGAAAAAACGCGGGTTGACCTATCTCTTTATTGCACACGATTTATCAATGGTTAAGTTTATTTCTGATCGTATTGGAGTTATGCACTACGGTAAACTGCTTGAAGTTGGTCCTGCAGACGATGTATATGATCGTCCATTGCATGACTATACCAAGAGTTTAATTTCCGCTGTGCCAATCCCTGACCCAGAAATTGAACGTAGTCGTACTCGTATTCCTTATGATGCTCAAAAAGAAGAAATGGACGGTAAGGAACGCAGTATGCATGAAATTCGCCCTGGTCACTTTGTTCGTTGCAGTGACGATGAAGTTAAGCACTACGAACAAGTAGCGGCTAGTTATGAAGACTAATCCTTTAATCAAAACTATCTAAATAAGTATAAAAAATAAGCCTCAGAAGTTCTGAGGCTTATTTTTATGTTTAAATTTTCATTAAGCAAGTGAATCCCATGCAGGAAGATCAGTAATTGGGCCTTCTGCAAGTTCCTTTTGCTTATCAGTCAAATACTTCTTGTGAACGACAACTTCATAAACGTAATCGTTAAACCATTCATTGTTCATTACGTAGTAACCCTTTGCACCTGACTTGTCGCCCCATGAGTTTTCAACTTTCCATTGACGAACTTCACCGTTATCTTCATCAACACCGACTAAGGTCATGGCGTGAGAAACTTCGCCGACACCAGTCTTTAATCTGTCAGCCTTTGACATCTTAAGGTCAACGCCAAATAAGTCATCCAACTTGTAAAGGTTAGTGTCAAGGTAGCCAGTCTTACGGTCCATTTGACGAAGCACATCATTACCGAACCAAACAGCTTCACCGTCTTTTAATTGAGCAATAGAAGCAGCGGTTAAGTATTCCATAGGAACATTCAAAAGTTTAATTCTGATTGAACCAGAGACGTTATCTTCTGCTGGTAAACCATAAAGCTTGCCATATTCGTGGTCTGGTGCGTTGGTCAAAACAACGTAGTCATCAAAGTCAACGCCATCTAAGTACTTGTGCAAGAATTCAAGTGGAGTAAGGTCTTTTTCTAAGTGGTACTTCTTATCGTCATCACGGTATTCAAGATCGAACTTCTTAGGTGGTTCACCAACAGCAATAGCAGTCATTTGGTAAACTTCGCTCAAGAATTTTTCACGAGTCTTCTTGATTTCGTCATCTTTGTCCTCTTGCTTTAATTTTCTAAGAACCAAAGCATCCTTCTTAAGCTTGTCGCCTAATGCAGTGGCAAGACCAGTAGTGTCGTTAGTGTTAAAGGTTTCAGGCATAGCATATGAAGGTACGACACCATATTTTTCAACTAAGGCAGCAGCCATTTGGAATTGACCACCATCTGTACCTGCAAAGTCTAAGTCAGTCTTAACTTGACGAGAATCAAGTGGCATATCAGCGCTGTCTAAGATACGGTTGTAGAACATGTTGGCACGTTCAATCTTGTCCCAGAAGAAGTTGTATGCTTGTGAGAAAGTAAAGTCTTTTGCCTTGTATTTCTTGCCAAATTCATGACGCAGAACGTTTAATGTGGCAAATAACCAGCAACGACCTGAGTGTTTTTGGTTAGTAACGTTGTCAGTATCAAGTTCAGTTGAAAAGACACGGGTTAATTCGCTTTGAACGCGGTCATTATAAGAAGCTTCAAGTACACCGCTACGTTGAGCAGCACGAGCAACGACTTTATTTTTAGGATTTTTATTAAAATCAGCAGAAAACTTTTCAAGTTCCTGCACAGTTAATTCATGAGCCATTTAAGAATTCTCCTTTTATAATTTTTAATTTTTTCTTAAATTAAGTCTATTTTAAGCCAAAATAAAAGCGGGTTCAATAATGAACTCGCTTCAGAAAATTATATCCGTCACTTATTAGACTTCTTGCTTAATCTAATAAATTAATCAATATGGATAGAATTGCTATCATCGCCAGCGTTTTGCTTTGGCAAGGTGATAGTCAATACACCATTATCATACTTTGCATGGATCTCACTTGCAACTATATTTGGCAATCTATAGCTTCTTGAAATGCGACCTTCGCTTCTTTCTTTGTGGATAATATTCTTATCCTTGTCGCTTGTATCCTTGAATGATTTTCTGCTACCTGCAACTGTTAAAAAACCATCTTTGTAATTTACATTGATGTCTTCTTTATTCATACCAGGCATATCAATCTTAACAGTATAGTTTTTATCGGTTTCAGCAACATCTGATTGCATGATGTTTTCAATTTCAGTGTCATCAAAGAAGTTTCTTGGAAAACCAAACCAGTCGTTCATTGCATCCATCATATCATTACGACGATTCATTATATCGTTTGCCATATTGAAAACTTCCTTTCTATTTTTTTGCTTGTTTAATCTGTAAGGTCTCGTTCTTTTTCCTTACACTGATTATTATAGTCGTTTTTTAAATAAGTTAAACTATTTAGCACTAAAAAGCATATAGTGCTAATTTTTGTAGAAAAACTTTGCTAGATCAATGCTTAACACCTGTGGATAACTTTTGTATAATTAGAAAGAAAAAATGAATGAACTGTTAATCAGGTGTTAAATTATGGTATATTTTCAAAAAATGACGCCGGAAGGCTACAAACAAATTGAAGATGAAATTGCACGATTAAAAAAGGATCGTCCTCGTAGAATAAAGATTCTGCAGGCAGCGCGGGCTTTAGGTGACTTATCAGAAAATACTGAGTATACAGAGGCTAAAAGAGACCTTGGTCACTTGCAAAGTCGTTTGCGTTATTTAGGTAAACAATTAAAGTATGCAGAAATTGTGAAAACTACAGATGACGGCAAAGTGGATTGGGGCAAGACCGTTGTTCTTAAGTTTGATGACGATGATGAAACAGAAGAGTATAAGATTGTAGGACGCATGGAAGCAGATCTTGCAGATGGAAAAATTTCTTTCGATTCACCTTTAGGCCAAGCAATTATGAAACAAGAAGCTGGTGGAGTGGCAACAGTTGAGGCACCAGCTGGAGAATATAAAGTGACAATTGTAGAAGTGAAATAAACGGACGCCCTATCTGTATTTAATAAACTGTACTTTTTTGGTATAATATGGAATTTGTAGGATAGAATCCAGAGTAGGAGTGAAAATTTTGAATACGCCAGAATCGAGAGAGGGAAATGTTATCCGCTATGCAGTATACCTGGTAGGGTATGTGATAGTCTTTGCTGTAGTCAAGTTGGTGACTAGGAAGACGCCATTGCATGTTTGGGATCTAATTTTATTTTGCCTTGTTGCAGCAATGATATTACTGTTCTATATTTATCGCTTTAACCGCGAACAACGTTTTTTTGCTCGAGATTTTAAGCTGCCCTGGCTGGGTAACTTTTCGGCAGTAATGTTGCTTACTTTGGTGATTACGGCTACTCGGATCCTAATTTCGTACTTACAGGCGTATAATCGAATTCCACATTATGATTTTCAATTGATTTATTTAAAAAATGAATCGGTTGACATGTTTTGGTTTTTGATTTTAGTTCAAGGAATTATCCTGCCAATCCTGCAAGAATTTCTGGCAACAGGATTTTTATTTAATTATGCTTTTCGAAGAAATACCAAACAAGTTGCGATATTAGGAATTATTGTTTCAGGAATTATCTTTAGTTTATTAAACTTTCAAAGTTCACTTCTATTGTTTGTGATTGAGATTATCTATGGTGGGTTATTTGCCTGGAGCTATCTTTATACGCAAACACTCTGGATGCCAATTTATCTAGCTATTATTAGCGGAGTTTTAACTGTTATTATGGCTTAAAAAATAAACGGATGAGAAAAAATCTCATCCGTTTTTTGACATTAAAAAAGCGGATAGCGTGAATCGAACCCGCATCTACAGCTTGGGAAGCTGTCGTTCTACCATTTAACTATACCCGCAATACTTCTTTATTCTATCATGCTTTTAATTAAGAAACCAATTATTTTTGATGGGGCTCTTTTTGAACTTCGAGGTTAATATCGCTGCGATCGATTAAACTGGTAAAATTTTGAAAAAGCCATCTGCGCAATTCACTTGGTTCAATGACTAACGGCATCCGATTATGAATGGGAGCCGTATCTTTGTTAAGAGCAGTAGTAACCATAGAAAAATCATTTTGATCATAAATACCCGCAATCATCGTGATAGGATTGTTAGTTTTAAAGCGGTAACGGTCATGATATTTTTTACCATTGGCTACTTGATAAGTAGTTTTTGCATATCCAAAAAATTCGCTACTTAAGATTAAACAGCGTTGTTTAGCAAAAGAATGATCCCACATCGAAGGTTTATTTTCATAGAATCGTTCGATTCTAGCATTAAACATTGGCTTTTTGGGATCAACTGGACTAGGATAGCCCCAGTTTTTATTGACGAGTTGCAGCTTATCATCATGATAAAGCAAAACGGGTGCAGCTTGGTTTGGAAAAATATCTCGTTGTTTTATTTCAATTTGAGGATCTATTAATGGCAGATTCAAATCCTCGGTCAGGTATTTTTTGATTTGCATTAAATCGGGTAAACGAAAGTGATTACACATGGATTGTTTCCTTTCTTTGCTGGTAGTTTAATCATAGTCTAAATTTTGTTAAAATTAGGTATTAACTAAGAAATAAAATAAAAAAGTAAAGAGTATAAAATAAAATTAGAAAAGAGTAGAAGTTATGGCAAAAGAAATTTTATTAACCGGTGATCGTCCAACTGGTAAGCTTCACATTGGTCACTATATTGGCTCACTTAAAAATAGAGTAAAATTGCAAAATTCTGGCAAGTATGATCCTTATATCATGATTGCTGATACGCAAGCATTGACAGATAATGCTCGTAATCCAGAAAAAATTCGCAACAGTTTAATTCAAGTAGCATTAGACTACTTAGCTGTAGGTATTGATCCAAGTAAATCAACAATTTACGTTCAATCACAAATTCCAGCTTTGTTTGAATTAACTTCTTACTACATGGACTTGGTAACTGTTGCACGCCTTGAAAGAAACCCAACTGTTAAAACTGAAATTAAGCAAAAAGATTTCAAAGATTCAATCCCAGTAGGTTTCTTAAACTATCCAGTTTCTCAAGCTGCAGATATTACTGCTTTTAAGGCTACTATCGTTCCTGTTGGGGATGATCAGGAACCAATGCTTGAACAAACTCGTGAAATTGTAAGAACCTTTAACCGCGTTTACAACACTGATATTTTGGTTGAACCTAAAGGTTACTTCCCACCAAATGGTTCAGGTCGTCTTCCAGGTCTTGATGGTAACGCTAAGATGTCTAAGTCACTTGGCAACTGCATTTATTTGTCAGATGATGCTAAGACTGTACAAAAGAAAGTTATGTCAATGTACACCGATCCAAATCATATTCACGTTGAAGATCCAGGTAAGGTTGAAGGCAATACTGTCTTTACTTATCTCGATGTCTTTGATCCAGATAAGGATAAGGTAGCAGAACTTAAGGCAGAATACCAAAAAGGCGGTTTGGGTGACGTTAAAATTAAACGTTACTTAAACAAAGTGCTGGAAGCTGAACTTGCACCTATTCGTGAACGTCGTGAAAAGTATGCTCAAGATGAAGATGCAATTTACGAGATGCTTTTAGAAGGATCAAAGAAAGCAAATACAGTAGCTAATGAGACTTTGGAACAAGTTCGTGATGCTATTGGTTTGAACTACTTTAAAAATAGATAATATGAATAAACAGAGGTAAGTTCATGCACGATCGAATTCCTTGGAAACAATATTTCATGATGCAAGCACTAGTAATAGCACAGCGTTCTACTTGTAATAGAGCTCTTGTTGGTAGTGTTTTAGTAAAAGATAATCGTATTATTGGCACAGGGTATAATGGGTCCGTTTCTGGACAGCCACATTGTGATGAAGTAGGCCATCAAATGGTTGATGGACATTGCGTTCGGACTATTCATTCCGAGATGAATGCCATCATTCAATGTGCAAAATTTGGCGTATCAACTGATGATACTGAAATATATGTGACTCATTTTCCTTGTTATAATTGCTGCAAATCTTTACTTCAAGCTGGCGTAAAGAAAATTAATTATTACTTTGATTATCGCGACAATCCGTTGGCAATGCAGCTGCTTCATGATTGTGGGGTACCATATGAACAGATTAAAATCGATCGGAAATATGTGGAAAGCTTGGCTTATAAACTTGAAGAAGATGAAAACTAGATTTATTTGGCTATTTGGCTTGTTGGCCGTCTTTATGACGATGACGGGATTTGTGCAACCTAATATTGAGGATCATGCTCATATTTTAAATAAAGAGACTAAGACTTTAATTAAAGAGAAGAATAATCGTTATTTGCAAACCAAAGAGCAACCTCAAATAACTGTAGTTACAGTGAAAAAACTTAAAAACTTAACGCCAAAATCGTTAAATCGATCTAAGCGCACTGTTTTTATTGTGGTAGGGCAAAAAGGTAAGAAGCGCAATGTACAAATTTTTTCAAGCAAAGATTTACATGGTGCTTTTACAGCAGATGCGAGATCAAATATTCTTAGCGCTGAGGCAGATCAACTTCGAAGTTATAATAATGCTACTTTTAACAAGGGGTTGCGATTTGTTTTTCGTGCCTGTGCAACCAAGGTAGATCAACAATATCAATATGCTCTTGATAAATTTGATTTATCGCAAAGCGAACAAAATAAGATTTCGCATCCCCATCGAATAGCACTGCCAATCGCATTAGCCTTGGCATTCCTAATTATGGGAATAATATATATACTTAGAAGATTCGGACATCATAGCTCTAATTTGCGCAAATAGGCAACTTGACTTATTTGAATTAAGTCCTTAAACTTTTTGTAGATATAGTAAGTAAAACTGTTAGGTGAGACTCCTACGTGAACACACGCTATCGCCCAGAAACATCCAGAGATGCCAACGGGTTAAATAGGTGTCGTCGACTTAAGGCGAGATCCAGATAGCTAGCATGTGCTTACGTCACGTAGTGTTAAAACTGAACGACGAGTATGACAAAAGCCTTGTTTGGCGTGCAAGTCACCTGCAGAAATAGCAGGTGGCTTTTTTTGTTTGCTTGTCTATTGAATGAGAGGAATTGTAGAATGTTAAAACCAGCGAGCAAAAAACATTCAAATGTTGACATTCAACGAATTCAACGGATTGCACGTGAATCACGCAGCGAAACGCTAGCGAGGCTGCAAGCGAGTGCCGAAGGACTTTCAACCAAAAAAGCTAATGAAAATAGAAAGGAATATGGCAAAAATGAGATAAGAACGAATACCAATGCATCTAAATGGAAATTATTGGGTGAATCCTTAGCAACACCATTTACTTTGGTATTAATTATTTTGACCTTGCTTACCACCTTTACTAGTTACATTGTTCCTCATGGCAATAGTGATATAGAGACTGTATTGGTAATGCTACTGATGCTTCTGATTTCTGTTGTGGCAAATTTTATTCAGAAAATACGGATTGCTAAGGTTACTGACAAATTATTAAATATGGTGTCAGTTACTACCAATATCAGGCGTGATGGAAAAAATATGGAATTGCCAACTGAAGATGTAGTAGTTGGCGATGTGATCAACTTATCTGCAGGCGACATGATCCCAGCTGATATGAAGCTGCTAACAAGTAAGGATTTATTTTGTTCTTCTAGCTATCTTGATGGTGATTCCGAACCGACAGAGAAAGTTGCCAACGTTACGCTAAAACCGAGTATGTTAGCTGATTACCTAAATTATCCCAATATTTTGTATGAGGGAACTACGATTGTTTCCGGTTCCGGTAGCGGCATTGTTTTTGCGGTAGGAAACAACACCGTTTTTGGCAAAGAAGTTCAGAAGATTTCACGCAAAAAGGTCAATACAACGCTGTTTGATCGAGAAATGAAGCAGCTTGCTAAAATTTTAATAATTGTGACAGCTATTTTGTTGCCCTTGTTATTCATAATTAATGGTTTAACAAAAGGTGATTGGGGAGAAAGCCTAATATTTGCTTTGGCAGCGGCAGTTGGGCTTACTCCTGAAGTTTTGCCGATTATCGTTAACAGCAATCTGACTAAAGGCGCACTTGAAATGTCCAAACAAGGCGTGGTAGTCAAGCAAATGAATGCTATTCAAAATTTGGGCTCAACTGATGTTTTCTGTATCGATAAAACAGGTACATTAACTCAAAAGCAGGTAGTTCTAGAGCGTCACTATGATTTGGAAATGGAAGAAACGCCGCGTATTCTAAAGTTTTCGTATTTAAATGCTTATTATCAAACCGGGATGAAGGGTTTGATTGATAAAGCAGTGATTGATGCGGCTGGTGATGAATTAGATGTAAACGAGATTCAGCGTGATTACAACAAGATAGACGAAATTCCTTTTGACTATAGCAGAAAAAGAATGAGCGTTGTGGTGGTTGATAATGATGAACACCACGGGCAACACTTATTGGTTACTAAAGGCGCAGCTGAAGGGATGCTGGATATTTCTAATCAAGTTGAAGTCAATGGCAAAAGCGAAAAGTTGACTTATGCTTGGCGCAAAAGAATCCTTAATCAAATCAATGAACTGAATGATGATGGTTTACGAGTGCTGTTAGTTGGTTATAAATTGAATCCAGCGCCAGTGGGAGAATTTTCTGCTAAAGATGAAAATGATTTAACAATTATTGGCTATTTGGCATATCTTGATCCACCTAAGGAAAGCACTAAAGAGGCTTTACAAGATCTTAAAAATGATAATTTAAACGTCAAAATCTTTACCGGCGATAATGAGGCGGTTACTAGAGCGATTGCTTTGCAAGTCGGCTTAAACGTCGATACGGTTTACGATGGTGAACAAATTGAAACAGCAACGGCAGAAGAATTGGCTGAAATTGTTGAAAAATGTAATATTTTTGTTCATTTAACTCCTGAATTGCGGGTTAAGATTATCCAGGCTCTAAAAAAGAATGGACATACAGTAGGCTACATGGGCGATGGCAATAAAGACGCTCTAGCAATGAAAGTCTCAGATGTAACCGTGACATCTAATAGTTCTGTCGATATTATTAAAGAATCCGCCGACATTGTATTTGAACAAAAAGATTTGCAGTTGCTTGAACAAATGATTATTACTGGGCGCAAAGTCTTCTCAAATACAATGAAATACATCAAGACCTTCTTGGTAACCAACTTTGGCAACATTATTGCGATGGTAATAGCTTCACTTACTTTGCCGTTTTTGCCATTACTGCCTTTGCAGCTGCTTATCTTAAATTTGATTTATAGTCTCAGCTGCGTAGTAATTCCGTTTGACCGCGTATCCAGAAATTATGTGAAAAAACCGCAAAAATGGTCAATTAATAAATGGCCTAAATTCGTATTTAACTTTGGTCCAATTCCCGCAATAATCGATTTAATCACCATAGCATTAATGTTTTATGTGATTTGTCCATATTTGGTGGGAGCAGACTATCATCATTGGGTATTCCAATCATTGTTTTACTCTGGCTTGTTTGTGGAATCTCTATGGACAAGAGAAATGGTTATTAATGTATTGCGGGATGAACGCTTCCCATTTTTTAGACAACATGCGACGCCAGTTGTCATTCTTGTCACCTTCGGCTTAGCTATTTGGGGCAGCGTTTTGCCATCTTCTAACGTTGCGCCTAGTTTAGGATTAACGCAATTGCCAATTGGCTTTACTTTAGTAGTCGTTGCCTTAGAAGTAATATATGTTTTATTAACTACTGCAGTTAAGCACTTATATTTGAAAAAAGAAAAATTTTAATGAAAAAGGAATTGGTGTTTTAGCCCAATTTCTTTTTTAGCATGTTATTATAGAATAGATATTTTAGACGAATAAAGGAGTATGACTAATTAATGGCTGATAAAGATACTTTTTACATTACAACCCCGATTTACTATCCATCTGGTAGATTAACTATTGGTAATGCTTATACCACAATTGCCGCAGATACCATGGCTCGTTACAAGCGTAGTCAAGGCTACGACACTTTCTTTTTAACTGGTACTGACGAACACGGCTTGAAGATTGAACAAAAGGCTGAAGCTCAAGGAATTAAGCCACAAGAATTTGTAGATAAGATGGCTGCATCATACAAGAAGTTATGGAAGAGCCTCGACATTTCTTACGATAAATTCATTAGAACTACTGACGAGGAACACGTTAAGGCTGTTCAAAAAATCTTTGAAAAACTTTTAAAGAAGGGCGACATTTACTTAGGCGAATACACTGGTTGGTATTCAGTTGAAGACGAAGAATACTTCACAGAATCACAACTTGCCGAAGTTTATAAGGATGATAATGGCAACGTTATTGGTGGTAAGGCTCCAAGTGGTCATGAAGTACGTTTGGTTAAGGAACCTTCATACTTCTTCAAGATGAGCAAGTACGCTGACAGATTGGTTGAATACTATAAGGAACATCCTGAATTTATTTTGCCTCACTCTCGTGAAAAGGAAATGCTTAATAACTTCATTAAGCCAGGACTTGAAGATCTTTCAGTTACTCGTACTACTGTTAACTGGGGTATTCCTGTGCCAAGTGATCCAAAGCACGTGGTTTATGTTTGGATTGATGCACTTTCAAACTATATTACTGCTTTAGGCTATGGTTCAGATCATGATGAATTGTTTAAGAAATACTGGCCAGCAGACGTTCATTTGGTAGGTAAGGAAATTGTCCGCTTCCACACCATTTATTGGCCAATTATGTTGATGGCACTTGATTTGCCATTGCCAAAACATATTATTGGTCACGGCTGGGTATTGATGAAGAACGGTAAGATGTCTAAGTCTAAAGGTAACGCCGTTTACCCAGAATCACTTACTAGCCGTTATGGTGTTGACCCACTTCGTTACTACTTGATGCGTGCACTTCCATTTGGTGCAGATGGTATCTTCACTCCTGAAGACTTTATTGAAAGAATTAACTACGATTTGGCTAATGACCTTGGTAACTTGCTTAACCGTACTGTTTCAATGATCAACCAATACCAAGATGGTCAAGTTGCACCTGTTCCTGTTGCTCAAGACAAGTTTGGCCAGGACTTGCAAGATACAGCTGCTAGTGTAATTGCTGACTATCGTGAACAAATGGATTCACTTCATTTCTCACAAGCTTTAGATAGTATTTGGAAGTTAGTAGCCCGCGCTAACAAGTACATCGATGAAACTACCCCTTGGGTATTGAATAAAGAAGGCAAGAAGGATGAATTGTCTCATGTAATGAGCAACTTAGCTGAAAGCTTGCGTTTGATCGCCATCATGATTTATCCAGTAATGACTGAAACTACACCTAAGATGTTTGAACAACTTGGCTTGAACTGGGATGATGAAGATCAAAAGAATTTAGCCTTTAATGATTTTGGTTGGAACACCAAAGTTGTTGAAAAACCAAAGCCAATTTTCCCAAGACTTAAGGCCGAAGAAGAAGTTAAATACATCAAGGATGAAATGGCTAAGGCTAAGCCAAAGAAGACCACTAGAAGTGAACAAAAGAAGGGTAACGAAATTACCATTGACGATTTTGACAAGGTAAAGATTCAAGTAGGTCAAATTTTGTCAGTAGAACCAGTTAAGGGCTCAAACAAGTTGCTTATGTTCAAGCTTGATTTTGGCGATGGTAAAGAACGTCAAATTTTGAGTGGTATTCGCAAGTTCTACCCAGATGCAAGTGAACTTCTTGATAAAAAGGTGTTAGCTGTTACTAACTTGAAGCCACGCAAGATGTTAGGTCACCTTAGCGAAGGCATGCTTTTATCCAGTGAAAAAGATGGTCAAGTTAAATTAGCACTTGTTGGCGATGAACACTCAGTTGGAGCTGAATTAGGCTAATGGAGATTATTGATAACCATACTCACTTAAATGATGAGCCTTTTAGAGGCAAGGAACAGTATTATCTTGAACGTGCCAAAAGTTTAGGAGTAACTAAAGTAATATGTGCGGGTCAAGATCCGGATTTTAATCAGCAAGCTGTTGATTTGGTTCAAAGATTCGATAATGTCTATGCGATGGTAGGATATTGTCCTGATGTGGCCAAAGATTATGATCAAAAGGCTGAAGATAAGCTAATTGAGCAGTTAAAAATGCCTAAGGTTGTCGCAATGGGTGAGATCGGTCTCGATTATTATTGGGATGAATCGCCTAGGGATGTACAACGCGAAGTTTTTGCACGTCAAATCGAAGTAGCGCATGATCTAAAAATGCCGGTTGATATTCATACTAGGGATGCTTTTCCTGATTGCTACGATATTTTGAAGAATAGCAATTTAGAGTATGGCGCGATTTTGCATAGCTTTAATGGTGGAATTGACTGGTTAAACAAGTTTTTGGATTTGAATGTCTACTTCTCATATTCAGGTGTGGTTTCTTTTACCAAGGCTACTGAAGTTCATGAAAGTGCTAAAGCAGCTCCACTTGATCGAATCATGGTGGAAACTGATGCACCATACTTAACGCCTAAGCCATATCGCGGTCGTCAAAATGAGACTGGCTATGTGCGTTATGTTGCAGAAGCCATTGCTAAATTAAAAGATATTCCACTTGAGGAAGTCGCAGAAGCTACTTATAAAAATACAGTGAGAGTTTATGGTCTTAAATAAAAAGAATTTTGATGCGGTAGTAGTTGTTGAGGGAAAAGATGACACTATTCGTTTAAAACAATTTTTCCCAGGAATTGAGACAGTAGAAACTAACGGTTCTGCTGTTTCAGATAGTGTTTTAACTCAGTTGAAGCAGCTTAGTAAAACTAGACAAATTATTGTTTTTACAGATCCTGACTTTAATGGTGAGCGTATTCGCCGGATTGTCACTAACGCGGTGCCTAATGCAAAGCAAGCCTTTATTACACGTAAAGAGGGCGAACCTCATAAAAAGGGGAGCCTTGGCGTAGAACATGCTTCAAAAGAGGCACTTGAAAAGGCTTTGAGTGATTTACACGATGTTGCTCCGAAAAATAGTGATTTAACAAAAGAAGAATACCGTAAGTTAGGCTTGGCAGGTGGTACGGGCTCACGTAAATTGCGTGAACAAGTTGGCATTAAGTTAAGAGTAGGTTATGGCAATTCTAAGCAATTTTATAATCGTTTGCATACCTTTGGTGTTTCACTTAATGAGTTGAAGCAGGCAGTAGAGGAGGCAAAGAATGGCAAATAATATTCCAATTGGTTCTGCGGTGAGAACCCAGGCAATTATTAACCGCTATTTTGTAAAGGCTAAGAAAAACTTGGGTCAAAATTTCTTGATTGATCAAAATGCAATTTTGGGTATTGTCGAAGCGGCAGATATTCATGCAGGTGATCAAGTAATTGAAATCGGTCCTGGTATTGGTTCTTTAACAGAGCAGCTTTTACTTGACGGTGCAAAAGTTTTTGCCTATGAAGTAGATGACAGCTTACCTGAAATTTTGCAAAATGAACTGCCTAAAAAAATTGGTGATGCTCCCTTAGAAGATCGCTTTAAATTAATGCTTAAAGACGTACTGAAAGCTAATTTTAAAGAAGATCTTGCTGGCTTTTTTGATATGAGTAAGCCAATCAAGGTAGTTGCTAATTTGCCATATTACATTACTACTCCAATTATTTTTGCTTTGGCTGAATCAGATTTGCATTTTGCCAGTTTAACTTTAATGATGCAAAAAGAAGTGGCTGAAAGACTGGAAGCTAAGCCTGGTAGTAAAGAATATGGTCCTTTGACTATTTCTGTCCAAACTGAAATGGATGTCAAGGTGGCACTGGAAGTTAATCATAATTCATTCATGCCACGTCCTAAGGTTGATTCGAGCGTAGTTGTTTTAACTCCATTGAAGAATAAGCCTGAGATTGAGAATCGCAAACACTTCGTTTGGGTGGTAAAAATGTGCTTCTCCCAGCGCAGAAAGACACTAAATAACAACTTGAAAACCTTAATTCCAGATTCTGAAAAGCGTGAAGCATTAATCAAAAAGCTTGGCGTAGATCCACGAGTAAGACCTGAGAATTTAACAATTGAACAATTTATTGAAATAGCTAGAAATATCCCAGCTAAGTAGTGCTAAGTGTATAATTTTTTGCGGTAAGTTGAATAATTAATTAAAAAAGCTCAAATCCTTTGAAATTGGACTTGAGCTCAAACAAAAAGACCAGTAGTCTGATGTTAACGAAAAAAACACATTAGAAGCTGGTCTTTTATGGAATCTATTATAGCTGATATCGTAAAAATTATTAAGTCTGAAAATAATGTTATTGCCCGTGAAAAGGCATTAATGTGCTATTTCTTTGATCTGATTAGAGAATTGATGACAGCAGCACTAGAAGAAGTTGATGCTGGTCTAGTTGAAGAGACTAAAAAGCAAGGCTATCAGATCGAGAAGAAAAATAAGCGTTCAGTTGTGACTGCCTTTGGTGAAATCAGCTATTGGCGCAGAAGACATGTTTGTCCTGGCAAAAAGGCTAAATATCCACTGGATAAGCTGATGGGCTATGACAAATATAAGCGTTACAGTGTTTTGGCAGTGAAGGATATTTTGCAGGTTAGCGCCGTGGCAACTTACCGCAATACTGCTTTAGCTGTTAATACTCTCTCCTGTTTCAATATTAGCCATAGTCAAGTTGGCAAGCTGATTGTGCAAGCAGGCAAACAGATTAAAGCACAGCAGCAGTCTGAGGAAAGATACGATGGTATTGCTCAAAAGAAAAAGGTGCCAGTGCTTTATCTTGAAGGCGATGGCGTTGTGATTAAAGGCACCAAGAAGCGACTGGAATTTCATCGCTATCAAGTCTGCGAGGATATTATTAATTTAAGCAAGACACGCAGAAAGAGAGTACAGGCCAAAGAGTTTGTTTCTTTAAGCCGCTTGGATGCTTTGCAAGAAATTAAAGCTTATTTAGCCAATACCTATGACTTAAGCGATACTTTAATCATCAGTAATGCCGATGGCGGTGCTGGCTATGCCAAGAAAGACTTTGATGAAATAGTTGGCTATTGCCGGCAGCACGAACACTTCTTGGATGTCTTTCACTTGAACAAAAAGATTAAAGATCGTCTAAGCTTCATGCCGGCCATGCAAGGCAAATTGATCAGTGCAGTTGAGTTTAAATATGACCGTCACTTGACTGACGTGATTTTAGACACGATTGAAAGCAATCTGATTGATGAGCTGAATACGCCAGAAAATCATGAGAATTTAAGGCGCCTGCGCAGCTATCTTCATCGTCGCTGGGTGGATATTAAGCCATTCAAAATGCGTCATTTGTCCGTAATTAAGGCAATTGGCTGCTGTGAAAGCAATCACCGTAAATATACTTATCGCGTCAAAGGGCAAGGAAAATACTGGTCAGAAGATGGTGCCGAAGGAATTCTGCGTGTACTGACTTGCATTAAAAACAAAGAGCTGGAATACTGGCTTAGCAGTGAGTTTGCAGGTGGACAGCTCGATATTGGTGATCAGGAAGAATTGAAAGGTGCAGTTCGTGCCAGCCTAAGAAAGACGCATGAAGCTCATCTGGGCATTCATCACGGCGCCATTGAAAGCTTAACAGCAGGACATAGCTATTTAAACGATTTTAGCAGAAAAATAAATCAAATAAATATTTAAGAAATTAAGGTCAGACTAATGGCTAATAGCCTACCGCAAAAATATTGACACTTACTAAGTAGTGTATAATATTGATTTTGCCTTAAAAATGTGATAAAATGCCACTAAAGGAGTTGTTGCTTAGTGCCAACATCGATTATCACAATAAAGCATAAGTTGGATTCTCACTTAGGTGATACCTTAACAGTAGTAGCTCAAGCGGGTCGTAAGAAAGTTACTAAGAGACGGGGAATTCTTAGAGAAACATTTCCTGCAGTGTTTGTGGTCGATTTAGACCAACATCAAAATAATTTTAAACATGTTTCTTACAGTTACACTGATTTATTAACTAAGAATATTGCATTAAAGTTTGATGATGAGGCTGAGGAAGCTGAAGCTTAAACACAATTCAAAATGTCACTAACATTCAAAATGTTAGTGCTTTTTTTTGCTCTTTATAGTATATTTATTAAGTATAAAGCCAAACATTAGAAAGGAAATATCATGAAACGTTCAGAAAGATTGGCTGATATGACCAAATATTTAATGGAGCGTCCCCATACTCTAATTGCGTTGCCATTTTTTGCTAAGCGATACGGTGCTGCTAAGTCCTCTATTTCAGAAGATTTAGCCATTTTGAAACACACACTAGCCAATAACCAAGATGGTATTTTGGAAACTGTAGCAGGAGCAGCTGGCGGGGTACGCTACATTCCATTTTTAGGTAAAAATCATGCAGAAGATTATTTATCTGATTTAGCATCAAGAATTGAAGATCCTAGTCGAATTCTTGCTGGTGGTTTTGTTTATTTATCAGATATTTTAGGCAATACACAAGATTTACGTAGAATCGGTGAACTTGTTGCCACTCGCTACGCTTATGATGATATAGATGCCGTAATGACAGTTGAAACTAAAGGAATTGCCTTGGCTC
This sequence comes from Lactobacillus helveticus, assembly GCF_046109915.1. Lineage (NCBI taxonomy): Bacteria > Bacillati > Bacillota > Bacilli > Lactobacillales > Lactobacillaceae > Lactobacillus > Lactobacillus helveticus. The sequence continues at coordinate 1,892,719 of NZ_CP151471.1, forward strand.
AAGCTGTAGCTCGCTATTTGGATGTGCCATTCGTAACAGCGAGAAAACGTTCTAAGGTTACTGAAGGAGCAACAGTCTCAGTTAACTATATTTCATCTTCATTAGCCCGTGTTTCTAAGATGGAATTGCCAACTCGTGCTCTTAAAAAAGGCGCTAAGGTTTTAATTGTAGACGACTTTATGAAGGGCGGCGGCACCTTAACTGGAATGGAAGAATTAGTTAAAGAATTCGAAGGTGATATTGCCGGTATTTGCGTTCTTTGTGAAGCTGATTTTGATAAAGAAAAATTAGTTAAGAATTACCTTTCATTAGTAAAAATTAGTAAAATTGATACAGCAAAGAAGCTCATCTTGGCTGAACCAGGAAACTTCTTAAATGAGACTGATTTTGATCGCTTTTAAATGCTATACTAGACCTAAATTTTAATTATTAAGAGGTTAATTACTAATGGAAAAATATGTAGTTGTTCTTGCCGCAGGCAAGGGGACACGAATGAAGTCAAAGTTGTACAAAGTTTTACACAAAGTTTGCGGTAAAACTATGGTAGAACATGTAGTTGATGCTGCTAGTGGAATTAATCCTACAAAGATTGTTACTGTAGTAGGTACTGGTGCTGGCGAAGTTGAAAAGGTATTGGCAAATAAGTCTGATTTTGCCTTCCAAGAAAAACAAGTGGGTACCGGTGATGCAGTAATGACTGCTAAAGAAGCTTTAGGCGATAAAGAAGGTGCTACTTTAGTAGTTACAGGTGATACTCCGCTATTTACTACTGATACTTTTAATGAATTGTTTAAGTATCATGCAGAAAAGGGTAATGCTGCTACTGTTTTGACTGCAGAAGCTCCAAATCCATTTGGCTACGGCAGAATTATTCGTGACAATCAAGGCAATGTTTTACGAATCGTTGAACAAAAAGATGGTAATCCTGACGAATTAAAAGTTAAGGAAATTAATACCGGTGTATTTTGTTTTGACAACCAAAAGTTATTTGAAGCTTTAAAGCATGTTGATAATGACAATGCTCAAGGTGAATATTACTTAACTGATGTACTTGAAATCTTGCGTAACAATGGTGAACGCGTTGGTGCTTACAAGATGCCTGACTTTAGCGAAAGCCTTGGTGTAAATGACCGTGTTGCTTTAGCTCAAGCTACTAAGACTATGCAAAGAAGAATAAATGAAGCACATATGCGTGATGGTGTTTCATTTATTGACCCTGATACTGCTTATATCGATGCAGATGTAAAAATTGGCAACGACACTGTTATTGAAGGCAATGTAGTTATCAAGGGCAATACTGAAATTGGTAGTGACTGCTACATTACTAATGGTTCAAGAATTGTTGATTCTAAGATTGGCAATGGTGTAACTATTACTTCTTCTACTATTGAAGAAGCAGAAATGGATGACAATACCGATATTGGTCCAAACTCTCACCTTCGTCCTAAGGCAATTATTCGCAAGGGTGCTCATATTGGTAACTTTGTTGAAATTAAGAAGGCAGAAATTGGTGAAAATACTAAGGTAGGTCACTTGACTTATGTTGGGGATGCAACTTTAGGCAAGGATATTAACATTGGTTGTGGTACTATCTTCTCTAACTATGATGGTGTTAAGAAGTTCCATACTAATGTTGGTGACCACTCATTTATCGGTGCTGGATCAACACTTATTGCCCCAATCAATGTTGCAGATCATGCCTTTATTGCTGCTGACTCAACTATTACTAAGGATGTTGGCAAATACGATATGGCGATTGCTCGTGGTCGTCAAACTAACAAGGAAGACTACTGGCATAAACTTCCACTTTCCAAAGATAAAGATTGGGAATAAAAATTAAAAAGTAAATGTAGAAAAGATCGAATTTAAAATTTGATCTTTTTTTATTATGCACAATATTAAAATAACGTTTTCATGATCATTCATATTTACATATCACTGACATGATGGAACTTTATTTTACAAAAAATAACAAAATATATTAATTAAACTACAATGAAGTTTTATAATATACGTGGATATAGACATAGACAGAGCAAATTTGATAGAAGGAGATCGAGAGATTATGAAGATGAATTCTAAAATTATTATGGCGTCAGCTATTGCAATAATGGGTATTAGTTCTGTTACTAGGATGACTTCTTCACATAATGGAAATGTAGTTTACGCAAGTGTATATAGTACAGTTGGTAACAATACGGTTGAGGTGGTTAAGAATACCAGTTTCGTTAATAGCCAAGGAAAGAAACAATCGATTATAGCTGAAAAAGGTGGCAGTCACCCTGTTTATGCTGTAAAGAATATGAAAGGCGAAACTTATTTAAGCGTACAAAAGAATAACCAATATTGGTTACCAGCTTCTGCAGTTAAAGGGACAATCTCTTATAAGAAGGGAAAATTAACATATACAATTACTAGCAATGAACAGCAGTCAATTAAGCCGCATGCAACGACTGCTCCAACTGCTAAGACTTTAACTTTGATTCATAATGCTTATGTTTATAATTACAAAGGTAAGCGCATCAAGAGCAGCTTGGGTAAATACTTCATTAAAAAAGGCACTGATCTTAACTACTATGGAACAAAGAAAATTGGCGGCAAAACATACTACTATATTGGCGATGATGCTTATGTTAAGGCTGCAAATGTAGGTAAAGTAGTTAATAATTAGTAAAAAAGAGTAAATTTTATTGCAAAATTACTGCAGAGCCTTACAATATAAGTGCTAATAATTTTTAGATATGAGGTAATAAGTAATGAAATTAAGTCATAAATTAGTTTTAGTTTCAGCTGCTGTTTTGATGGGTGTTAGCCCAGTTGTAGGTATGGCAAATAGTTCTTCTGTACAAGCTGCACCAATTGCACATGCTAAAGGTGTTCACAATACTTATGGCAAAAATAGTCGTGTTAAGATGACTAAGACCATGAAGTGTGTAGATCGCTACGGTAAGAAGACTTCAAGGCCAGCACCCAAGGGTGGTCACTACACTATTTGGAATGTAAAGAACATTAACGGTGAAGTTTACTACAGTATTCAAACTGATTTGAAGTACTGGATCCCAGCTGCTGCAACTGAAGGTACAGTAACTTACAAGTCTGGTAATACAACTTATACTCTTAAGTCTAATGGCAAGAAAGTTGTAACTTCTACTTCAACTGCCAAATCAACTAAGAAATCAGCTAAAAAGACTACTAAAAAGGTAGTTAAGAAGACAACAAAGAAGACTGCTAAAAAGTCAGAATCTAAGAAAGACAGCAAGAAGACTACAATCAAGAAGTCCGCTTCTACTAAGAAGTCAACTTCTAAGAAAGCTGCTCCATCAAAGAAAACTACTTCAAAAAAGACTACGTCTAATACTATTAAGTTAATCCACAATGCTTATGTATATGACAAGAATGGTAAGCGTCTTAAGAAGTATGAAGGTAAGGCAAAGTACACTACTATTGCTAAAGGCGTAACTGTAAATTCATATGGTACTAAGACTATTGATGACGTTCTTTACTACAGCCTTGGTGATGGTGCATATATTAAGGCTGCCAATGTAGATGGCAAGGCTGCAACTAGTTCATCAACTAAGAAGACATCATCAAAGACTACTTCAAACAAGAATACTTCATCAGAAAAGAACACTTCATCTGATGAGTAATCAGAAGATAGTACTAGTATTAAGTTGATTCATAATGCTTATGTTTACGATGAAAATGGTAAGCGCGTTAAAAATTATTCAGGTACTAGTTACATTGGTAAAGGTGTGACTGTAAAAGGCTTAGGTACTAAGACTATTAAAGGGACTAAATACTACGCTTTAAAGCCAAATCATTATTACGTTAAGAGTTCAGATGTTACTGTTAAGTAACAATATGAAGTAAAAGATACCTTTTCATTAAAAAAAGGGGGCTCTTTGTCAAATCCTGTTGATAGAGAGTAAATGAATAGAATCAGGCAACCATTAAAAGGCTGTTTGGTTCTTTTTCTTTGTACAGATCTTCTTCCAAACGAATTCTGGTTAAGAGATTGGTAAAATTGGAATAGCCAAAAGCTGTTCGTTCGATTTGCTTGATTTTGCGGTTGAAGCCTTCAAGACAGCCATTAGAATCAGGCAGCGCCACACCGTTAAGCACCGCTTTTAGATTGTATTTAAAAGTTAGCAGCGTCTTATGCATTAGGGTTCCAATTGAATCTTTGCTGGTAATCAATGATTTAAGCTCTTGAGTGTTGTTTGTTTCAATTGCTTGAATAAAGCTTTGCATCAGGTTATATGAATTCTCTAAAGTAGTGCTGGTGTTAATGCCTTCTGTAACTAATTGTGCTTGAGTTAAGCAGTCTTTGTAATGCCAGTTGTAGCGAGGATGAACTTTTTCAAGCTCATCAAACTTCTTCAAGTATAATTTCCAGGGAGATTTGAGTAGCTGATACTGTCTGGATCTTTTATCAAAGGTCTTCATGACTTGGACTCTTAGTGAGTTGAAAGAACGCGTAAGCATTTGAATCATATGAAAACGATCGATGACAATCTGAGCGTTAGGAAAACAAGCTCTGACGATATCTTGATAGTAAAAATTAAGATCCATCGTGACCGTCTTAACGTTAGCTCTAGCTTGAGGCGAAAAACGTCCAAAATACTTAAGCAGATTCTTCTTATAACGCGTTCTAAGAATCTGCACGACTTGATGACTATCGCCGTCTAAGCAGATAAAGTGCAGCTGACGATCAACGCCCTTGAATTCATCGAAAGCCAAATGAGTTGGCAGATACTCATAGCTGTCAAGGAAACGGTGAGAGCAGCTGCCTAAAACTCTTTGAACAGTGTTGACAGAAACATTGTTTTCGCTGACAATGCTGGTCATCGAACGATCTTCAGTTAACGCAGACAAAATTTTTAGCTTAGAGGCATTAGAAATAGAACAGTACTTGCTTGCCAATTCTGATTGGGCCATTGACCAGCGACTGCAATCACGGCATCTAACTCGCTGCTTAGCCAGTCTAATAGTTACTGGATGGCTGGCATTAGCTGTTAAATAGCGAATGTTGGTAATCAGATGTCCATTATGCAGGAGAGCCAAGGAGCCACAGTAAGGACAAGCAGGCTGAATCAATTCTGCTTCATAGATTTTGTGCTTTTTCATCTGGACCATTTTGTAGAAATAGTCTTTGAAAACAATATTTTTTTCTTTAACATCAAGCTCGAATTTAATACAATGATTAAGAGAGGACATAGAAATCACCTTTATTTATAAGAATTTGTGTGGAAACGATTTTTATTGAAGAGGACTATGTCCTCTTTTTTGCAATAAAAAATCCTGCTAACAGCTTATCATATAGATAAGTCATCAACAGAAAAAATTATAGAGCCAAAAAGGGTATCTTTTTTGTTTCTAAAATTGGCAAATTTTTGATTTGGATTTACAATAGATAAATGAATTAGAATTTTAGTTTTAGATCTGAGGTAAATTATCGATGAAATTAAGTCATAAGTTAATTATGGTGTCAGCAGCTGCATTAATGAGTGTTAGTCCGCTTGTAAACACTACTCAAAATGTAAATGCTGCAACAGCTTCAAGTAAGAAGACCACTGCAAAGAAGACTTCAACCAAGAAAGCAACTACCAAGAAGTCCGCTTCTACTAAGAAGTCAACTTCTAAGAAAGCTGCTCCATCAAAGAAAACTACTTCAAAAAAGACTACGTCTAATACTATTAAGTTAATCCACAATGCTTATGTATATGACAAGAATGGTAAGCGTCTTAAGACTTACATGGGTTGGGCGAAGTACACTACTATTGCTAAAGGCGAAACTGTAATTCCAATGGGTACTAAGACTATTGATGGCGTTCTTTACTACAGCCTTGGTGGTGGTGCATATATTAAGGCTGCCAATGTAGATGGCAAGGCTGCAACTAGTTCATCAACTATTATTACCTTAAAGAAGAACGCCTACATCTATAATGGCGAAGGCAAGACTAAGAAGAAGCTTGTTAAGAAGGGCAAGACTGTTAAAACTACTGAAGCTAGATACATTGGCACAAAGCTTTACTACAAGATTGGTGACGATCAATTTGTTAAGGCTACTAATGTAGGCAAGGTTAAGGGTACAGAACTTGATCCAGTCAATGAACCAGATGGTGCAGCAACCGTTGAAGTTCCAGACACTGAAGATGTAAATTCAACTAAGGTAACTACTAAGCGTGTTGTTTCACTTTACGATATTAAGGGTCAAAAATACGCTAATAGAATATTTGATGCTGGTGTAAGCCAACAAGTTTCTGAATTAAGATACATTGCAACTTCAGTAAACTCAACTCCACAATTGTTTTTCAAGTTAGCTAGTGGTAGAGGCTACTTGAAGTATGATGATGTAACTATGGATGGCAAGATTTTGAATCCAGTTAACACTCCAGAACAAGCTAAGGCTGATGTTACTGTAGCAACTGCTGCTGATAAGGCTAAGTTGACTCAAAGCATCAATGAAGCAGCTAGTGTTAAGGCTTCAGAACTTTACAAGCTTTCAAGTTCAAGTGCTAAGGCTGCATATGACAAGGCTATTACTGATGGTGCTATTGTAAACAACAACGCTAGTGCAACTATCGGTCAAGTTAACGAAGCTGAAGGTGCTATTGTCGCTGCTAAGGCTAAGCTTAACGGTGCTAAGATTGCCGTAGCTAACTTTAATAGCTTGACTCCAGATGAAGTAACTGCAATTGTTAAGGCTGCTGCAAATGCTAATAACGTTCCAGAAAGCGCAATTCAATTCTCAAACAACAACACTACTTTATCAATCGTAACTAATGGTTACACACAACCATTAAACATTAATGATTACGCTGTTCAAAACTCAGCTATCAATCGTTAATTAAATAAGAAATAAAATAAGACGTAGCGTCAAAAAATGCTACGTCTTATTTTTTAGGATATTTTCGTTGTACTAGAAAGTACAAGTATATTCTAACTTTTTTAATGGTGAATAGTTAGTGCTTTTACCGCTTTTTTACTGTTAAAATGAAAAATCTTGTTATAATTAAAGAGTATGTAGTTCTTTTTGGAATGACTTTTGCTAAAATAGAGTTGGTTAATTATTTTTACGGAGGAAATTATGTCCTATAAAGACGATATGATGATTTTTGCCCTCAACTCAAACGTGCCATTAGCACAAAAGATTGCCGATCGCGTGGGCGTACCACTTTCAAAGTCAAGTGTTGAACGTTTTAGTGATGGCGAAATTCAAATTAATATTGATGAAACTGTACGTGGTAAAGACGTATACCTTATTCAATCTACCAGTGATCCAGTAAATGATAATTTAATGGAACTCTTAATCATGATTGACGCTGTACGTCGTGCTAGTGCTCGTACAATTAACATTGTGATGCCTTACTATGGTTACGCTCGTCAAGACCGTAAGACTCGTGCACGTGAACCAATTACTGCTAAGCTTGTTGCTGATATGCTTCAAACTGCAGGTGCAAATCGTATTTTGTCACTTGATTTACATGCACCACAAATTCAAGGTTTCTTTGATATTCCAGTTGATAACTTAATGGGTGCTCCACTTCTTGCTGATTACTTCTTACGTAACAACTTAGAAGAAGGCGCAGTTGTTGTTTCACCTGATCACGGTGGTGTTAACCGTGCTAGAAAGCTTGCTGAATTCTTAGGTTGTCCTATCGCAATTGTTGATAAGCGTCGTCCTAAGGCTAATGTTGCCGAAGTTATGAATATTATTGGTGATGTTAAGGGTAAGCGTGCAATTATCATTGATGACATGATTGATACCGCTGGTACTATTACTTTAGCAGCCCAAGCATTAATCGATGCAGGTGCAACTGAAGTTTATGCTAGTGCAACTCATGCCGTTCTTTCTGGTCCAGCTATCAAGAGATTGAATGATTCACCAATTAAGAACTTAGTTCTTACTGACTCAATTAATCAACCAGCTGAAAAGAAGCTTGATAAGATGCTTCTAGTATCAGTGGGTCCACTTATGGGGGATGCTATTAAGTGCATTCAAGAACATAAGGCACTTAGTCCATTATTTAATACTAGATACAAAGCAGACAAGAACAAGTAAACGATATTTTTTAATTAAGCAAAAGAGTACCTATGTTAAAAGAGTACCTATGTTATTAGGTGCTTTTTGTATGGGTGAGTAGATGACACAGTATTTAACTTTCGATATTGGTGGTACTAATTTGAAGTATGCCTTAATCGATGAAGAAGGAAAAATTTTTGAAAAAGATAGGGTAGAAACAAACACAGAAAGTCTTGAGGCTTTCATGCAATCGATCTATCAAGTTGCAGATAAATATCAAGGAAAATATCGGGGCATCGCTGTTTGTGCACCAGGCAAGATCGATACTGAACATAAGATTATCTATTTTGGTGGGGCTCTGCCGTTCCTTGATGGTTTAAATTTACAAGAAACTTTAGGTGAAAAATATAAGGTACCAGTTAGCGTAGAAAATGATGGCAAAGCTGCTGCTTTAGCAGAGCAATGGCATGGTGAATTGCAGGATGTAGATGATGGGGTTGCGATTACCCTGGGTACCGGCGTTGGTGGCGGAATAGTAGTTAATCATCGAGTAGTTCATGGTTGGACATTTCAAGCCGGAGAGCTTAGCTGGATGATTACCAATGCTGGAATAGGTACTAAGAATATGGCGGCATATACTGGATATACATGTTCGGCAGTAAATATGATTAAAAAAGTTAATTTGGCGCTAGGTAATGTTACTAATGTAGATGATGGGGTCGCAGCATTTAAAGCAATTAATGAAGAAGATTTGCGTGCATTGGCAATATTTAAACGTTATTGTCGCAATGTTGCCATTATGATCATTAATATTCAAACCGTAGTTAATGCTTCAAAATTTGTAATTGGTGGAGGTATTAGTGCGCAGCCAGTACTGATTGAAGAAATTAATAATCAATTGCATAAAATCTTAGAAAACAATCTAATGATCGGTAAGCAAATGATTGCTCCACCGGTGGTCGCCGCAAAATATGGCAATGACGCTAACTTATATGGGGCTTTATATGCGTTGCTGCTTGAGTTAAAAGAAAAAGAGTAAACAAAAATGGGCTAGTTATTGACTAGTCCATTTTCATTAATTAAATTTATTCATTTTTGGATAAAGCTTTAGCAATACTTACGCTGGCTGCAGCTATGCTAACAACCATTGCAGTCTTGCATCCTGTCTTTACAACTTCTTTAACTAAATCCTTATTGTCATGAATGAAATCAAATGACAACTTAGTATAATCCATGCAATAACCATGAATAGTATTCATTAAGTCTTTGACTTGTCTGTAGCCGCTCTTTTCTACATGTTCAATCTCATCTTCAGGATTAATTTGAGTTCTTATGTTTTTGTTTAAGTCTTCGTTGTTCATAGCAAATACCTCTTTCTATAAGTCTATTTACTTCTTACGAGGCTTTCTTAAGTATCTTAACGCTCCATTTTTAACGTATTTTTGGAATTGCTCGTAAAGAGGATCAAAAATTTGTGGTTGATCCTCATCGTGAGACAGCATGGTCTTAGGGAAAAAGAAGCGTTCATCACCTTGGAAAGTACCATTTAATGCCCGAACTAAAGGACTAAGCTGTGACAACTCTATCAAGCTGCCATCATCTTGCATGATTTCAATTTGACTATTGGCATTTTTGCCTGAAGGCTTATAAGCATCATAAGGTTCGTCAAAAGCAGAGTTAGTAGCAGTGTAGTAATCAGGGTTGAAGCCCGTTTGCTTAATGATGTTTCTAAGTTTAGGCAATAAATTCTTAGTTTCTTCATCAATTCTTACACTGGCAAAAGGCTTTCTGTATAAATATCTCTTGGCCAAATCTGATAAAATGGGATCTTGTGCTTCGGTCCATATTAAGAAGTTGGTTTCCATCACACCATCATCTAAGTTAAGGTAATCATCAAGAGTCCAATTTCCTTCCAAAAAGCTGGCTAAGCTAGAAGTAACTTTTAAATTGCCTTTCTTATAAATATCTTTTGCACGTTCAAGCAGATGCTGCAATATAACTTCCATAGAACGTCCTACACGGTGGAAGTAAACTTGTTGGTACATTTGATAGCGTGAAACTATATAATCTTCAACGGCGTGCATTCCGTTATTGGTAAAGCAGATTCCGTTTTGATAAGGTCTAATAACACGTAAAATGCGGGATAAATCAAATCGACCATAGTTAACGCCTGTAAAGTATGCGTCTCGTTGCAAATAGTCCATTCTGTCCGCATCAGCTTGACTAGAGATCATCTTAACTACTTGTGGGTTAGGATAAGTTTTAGCAATAACGCTAGCTACTAATTCAGGGAAATTAGGTGCAACCTGTTTTAAAGCTTTGTTGATTTCGGTATTAGGATCCGTAATGATTTTTTGACCGATCTTTTCATGATTAGTATTAAAAAGATACTCAAAAGTATGTGAATATGGGCCATGACCAATGTCATGGAGCAAGCCGGCACATTCAACTAATAAACGATTGTCGTCGTTCCATAACCCATCCCCCGGTGTGATAGAAGGATATTTTTTGGCAAAAATATCACAGATTCTTCTAGTAAGTTCATACACACCTAGATTATGTTCAAATCGGGTATGAGTAGCACCAGGGAAAACATAGCTGACAGGTCCTAGCTGCTTAATTCTGCGCATGCGTTGGAATTCTTTAGATTTAAAAACATCTAGAACAACTTTGTCTTCGATATGAATATAGCCGTGTACTGGATCACGGAGTACAACTTCTTGTTTTAATTTTTTACTTTGAAATCTTGCCATAAAAACCACCAAGCTTGATAATTTAATTTTTAGAATTATATACTAAAATAGATTGTAACCACATAAAATTATAGCAAATATATACGCAGAGTGTTCAGGAAAGGGATGAGGACATGGCAGCAATTAGGATTAATTTGACTAGCAAAATTACACAAGATGATGAAACTGAAACTTTTACTAAAGTAGCTCCAGGTCAGTTAGAAGAAAATAATGGAGTAATTCGTGTGTCTTATAAAGAAGATGATACTATTCCTGTTAAAATGTTGCTGAAAGAGGACGAACTCATAATTCGGCGTGGAGTAGATAGTAGCAATTACTCTTTAATGAAATTTGTTCCTGGTGAAAAGGCTAATTGCCGCTATGTTGTTGAAGGGCGACAAATGGATATGACCAGTGTGACAAATTTGCTTGAATATGAAGAGCAAGCAAGTTCACATCAACTTCGGCTTGAATATGACCTCTTTAATGGACTATACTTAATAAGTAACTATGCAATCACGTTGATTTTTACTTAAACGCCTAGTAGAATAGTAAAGATTGTAAAAGAGAGGACGTACAGCTGTGGGATTAGACAAATTTAAAGACAAAAACCGCGATGAATTATCAATGATCGAAGTTGCACGAGCAATTTTGGAAGATAATGGTAAGAGAATGGCATTTGCTGATATCGTTAATGCCGTACAAAAATACTTGAATAAGAGTGACGAAGAAATTCGTGAATGTTTACCACAATTTTATACAGATATGAATACTGATGGTGAATTTATCTCTATGGGTGAAAATGTATGGGCACTTCGTACTTGGTTCCCATATGAATCAGTTGACGAAGAAGTTAACCACCCAGAAGATGAAGAAGACGATGCACGTGAGCACCATAAGAAGGTTAACGCATTCTTAGCAAGCGCAACTGGTGATGATGACATTATTGACTACGATAATGATGATCCAGAAGACGATGATTTAGACGCTACTGCTGACGATAGCGATGACGATTATGGTGATGATGATTCTGAATATGACGAAGACAATGACGATACTGATGATGTATTGCCAGACGGAATTGAAGGTCAATTATCACAATTAAACGATGATGACGACGAAGATAATTAATTTGCTTGACTTAAGAGGACAAAGCAGATAGTATTTTTGTTGGGCACCCTATGTGCGTTTAGCTCCCTAACAAGGGAGCTTTTTTGTTTAAAGGATAAGTTAAAAAGGAGCAAATAAATGACAAAATACATTTTCGTAACTGGCGGTGTCGTATCTTCACTTGGTAAGGGTATTACTGCATCAAGTTTAGGTCGACTTCTTAAAAATCGTGGCTTAAAAGTAACCATGCAAAAGTTTGACCCATATATTAACATTGATCCGGGTACAATGAGTCCTTACCAACACGGTGAAGTTTATGTTACCGATGATGGTACAGAAGCTGACCTTGACTTAGGTCACTATGAAAGAATCGTTGATGTTAGAACCAGTAAGTATTCTAATGTAACTACTGGTAAGATTTATCAAGAAGTTCTTGAAAAAGAACGTCGTGGTGACTACAACGGTGCTACTGTACAAGTAATTCCACATATTACTGATATGATCAAGAAGAAGATCATGCGTGCAGCACTCACCACTGATTCAGATGTAATTATTTCTGAAATTGGTGGTACTGTTGGTGATATGGAATCAACTCCATTCATGGAAGCAATTCGTCAAATGCGTCGTGAAGTTGGTGAAGAAAATGTAATGTACATTCACTGTACTTTAGTTCCACTTCTTCATGCAGCTCATGAAATGAAGACTAAGCCAACTCAACATTCAGTTGCTGAACTTCGCAGTATCGGTATTCAACCTAATATGCTTGTTCTTCGTGCTGAACAACCAATTGATCAAGAACACAAGAATAAGATTTCAACTTTCACTGATGTTCCTGTTGATCGAATCATTGAATCTATTGATGCTCCTTCATTATTCGATGTGCCTTTGGCATTTCAAAAGCAAGGCATGGACCAAAAGGTTTGTGACTTCTTGCATATTGACAGTCCAAAGCCTGAAGCAGATATGGAAGCTTGGAAGAAGCTTGATGATCGTGCTAAGAACTTAAAGCACCACACTAAGATTACTTTGGTTGGTAAGTATGTAGAACTTGAAGATGCTTATATTTCAGTAACTGATGCTTTGCAACATGCTGGTTACCTTTACAACACCAAGATTGATGTAGATAAGGTTCAAGCAGAAGATATCACTGAAGACAACATCGCTAAGATCATGGAAGGTTCAGATGGTTTAATCGTGCCTGGTGGTTTTGGTACTCGTGGTCTTGAAGGCATGATTACTGCTATCAAGTATGCTCGTGAAAATGATATTCCATTCTTGGGTATTTGTTTGGGTATGCAAATGGCAAGTGTAGAATTTGCACGTGACATCTTAAATCTTGAAGATGCTAATACTACTGAAGCAGAACCACATTGCAAGAACAATATTATTGATATTATGGCTGATAAGCGTGATGAAGAAAATATTGGTGGTACTTTGCGTTTAGGTCTTTACCCAGCTGCTCTTAAGAAGGGTACTAAGACTCGCGAGGCTTATGGCGATCAAGATGTGATTCAAGAACGTCACCGTCACCGCTTCGAATTTAACAACAAATACCGTGAAGCTTTTGAAAAGGCTGGTATGGTATTCTCAGGTGTATCACCAGATAATCATTTGGTTGAAATTATTGAATTGCCAAAGAAGAAGTTCTTTATTGCAGCTCAATATCACCCAGAATTTTTGAGTCGTCCACAACGTCCAGAAGGATTGTTTAAGTCATTTATTGGTGCAGCTAGTGGACTTCCAGAACAAGAATTTTAAAAATAATTACTTGAATTATACAAAATCTTAAGAAAACAAGAGTTGAGAGACCTCGGCTCTTGTTTTTTTCTCAAATATCCTTTAACATTATTATGATTAATTGAAAGTAAAAGAAAAGGATTTTCGCCAATGAAGCAGATGATTATTCATGGTGGAAAGCCTCTACAAGGTGATGTTTGGATTGGTGGCGCCAAGAACTCTACAGTTGCGCTCATTCCAGCATCGATTTTGTCAAGAACACCAGTAACTTTGGAAGGCGTCCCAAGGATTGTTGATGTTGCCAACTTAATGGATTTATTAAGCGAGATGGATGTACATTGTGATTTTGGAGAAACTACATTACGTATTGATCCAGAAAATATCAAGATGAGTCCATTACCAGCTGGTAAGATTAAGAGTTTGCGTGCATCGTATTACTTCATGGGTGCACTTCTTGGTCGTTTTGGCAAGGCAGTAGTAGGCTTCCCTGGTGGTGACGATATTGGGCCACGTCCTATTGACCAACATATTAAGGGCTTTGAAGCCTTAGGCGCCAGTGTAAAGAATGAAAATGATCAAATTATAATTACAGCACCAGAAGATGGATTGCATGGGGCAAAAATTCATTTGAAAATGCCATCTGTTGGTGCAACGATGAATATTATTATGGCCAGTGTAACTGCGCAGGGTCAAACTATTATTGAAAATGCAGCTAAAGAACCAGAAATTATTGATTTAGCCACCTTTTTAAACAATATGGGTGCAGTAATTCGTGGTGCCGGAACTGATTCAATCAGAATTGAAGGTGTGGATATGCTTAAAGCACAGATTCCACATACAATTATTCCTGATCGTATTGAAGCAGGTACTTATGTTTCTTTGGCCGCTTGCATTGGTAATGGTATTCGTATTCATAATATTATTGAAGAACACCTAGATTCTTACTTAGCTAAAGTAGAAGAAATGGGTGTAGTAATTAACGCAGATGAAGATTCACTTTATGTTTACCCAGCAGGGGACTTAAAGATGGTTCAGGTGAAGACCGATGTGTATCCTGGCTTTGCCACTGACCTTCAACAACCAATTACCCCACTTCTTTTAACTGCTAAATCAGGTGAAGGCGTAGTAATTGATAATATTTATCCAAAACGTAACGGTCACATCCCACAATTACAAAAGATGGGGGCTGATATTAAGGTTGAGGATAATATTATTTTGGCTCATCCAACTAAGCAACTTCATGGTGCAGAAGTAACTGCTGGTGAAATTAGGGCAGGAGCTTGCTTGATGATTGCTGGATTAATGGCAAGTGGTACCACTGTAATTGATAAAGCTGGCAATATTTTGCGCGGGTATGATCGTGTACAAGAGAAGCTTCGTCAACTTGGAGCTGATGTCACAATTAAAGATGATCCAAGTGAACCTGGTATATTAGATAATATCTAGTTAAAAAGGCATATTCGAATAAGAATATGCCTTTTTTATTTGTTACAATGAAAGAGGTTACATAAAATAAAAAGTATAAGGAGAGTAAAATGGATTTAAAGAATAAAAAAGTAGCTTTTTTTGACATGGATGGAACACTAGTTGATAGTGAGACATTATATTTTTAAACGCGTAAAGAAGTTTTAGCAAAATATGGTTTTGATTATCAAAAATCTGAAAATAATAAACTTTTGGCAACTGGGTTTGAGCCTACATTGAGATATTTACAGCAAAAAACAGGTGATAAGGCATTAGGGCAAAAGATTTTTGATGAGGCCTTGGCTTTATTTAATCAGCGAGTTGAAGAAGGGAAGCTGGCAGTTAAACCTGGTGCAGAAAAATTGCTTAGTTTTTTACAAGAAAAAGGAATTAAATCTTACATTACCTCTTCTTCAGATATGGAAAAGATTAATTTTAATCTTAGCCACAACGATTTGCGTCAATATTTTGCAGGTATCGTTACCGGTGAAGATGTAAAAAATAATAAGCCAGCTCCAGATATTTATCTTCATGCATTGGATATCGCAAAAGTGAATAAAAATGAAGCAGTGATTTTTGAAGATGCACCAAATGGAGTGGAATCAGGATTAAATGCAGGAATTGATGTGGTACTTGTTCCAGACCAAGTGATGCCGTCAGAAGAAATAACCAAAAAGGTGACTGTAGTCAAAACACTTGCCGATGCAAATTCCATTATTTGAGTAAAAAATAAGAGCTTGAGATGATTCTCAAGCTCTTATTGCTTTTTATATTTGAATTATTAGTCGAGCAAGTCGTACTTCAAAGTCATTAAGCCGTGACCTTCGTCAACCATTTGACCCAAAAGTTCGACAGTATTGTTGTAAACAGTGTCAGACATCTTTTGGTTAGCTGCAATTAATTTATCTTGCAATTCCTTGCCTGAAAGATTCTTAACTTCTTTATCAGTTTCATGTTGAATCTTGTGGCATTGCGCTAAACTCTTTTGTTCAAAGGCATCTTCAAGTTCGCCATATACACGGTAGTTGGTGTCGCCAAGTTGAGCAGTTAACTTGTTTAACCAGAAAATCTTGTTCAAGTTAAACTTAGGAGTGGTTTGCCAAGCTTCTGGAGTGGTTGTGACGTTGGTGTAGAATGGCACCATTGAGTTGAAGGTGTTGGGACCAAATGCTAACCATTGGATACCCGCAATTTCTGCAGGAACGTCATTTCTGATTTGTAAAATGTGGGTTTCAAAGTTTCTGTTAATTCCGATTGGACGGAAGGTCTTCTTTTGTTCAGGAGTACCTTGATCACCATATGCATCGTAAGGGGTGTCTTGGTAGTGTGAGCTTTCAGCCCACTTAATATCTTCGATTGAGATTAAGCGGTTAGCACGGCAAATGAAAGGTTGATCTTGATCTGCTGGAGTGCCGCCAAAGTCGGGATCAAAGTAGTTGTGAATGTACCAAGCACGTGGGTTGTTGTAGTGTGCATCCTTGATAGTTGAAGAACCAAAGATGTGACGCATATTGTAACCTTCACGGTCTGGATTTAAATGATATTCATCGATTAAATCCTTTAAGTCGCTAGCTGCAGCGAAGTTTTCGCTGTCATCGAAGTCGAAAGTATCGATGTTTAAACGGTTTGGTGCGATAACGTAGGCATCATCAGGGATGCGGCGTGCAATCCAGTGGTGACCACCAATAGTTTCAAGGTACCAGATATTGTCTTTATCTGAGAAGGCCATACCGTTCATTTCGTAGGTACCATATTTTTCAACAAGGTAGCCGACACGCTTAACGCCATCGAAAGCAGAGTGAAGATATGGAAGAGTTAAAGTAACAAAGTCTTCTTCCCCAAGACCACCTTCGCTTGGATCAAGAATAGGATCAACGCCTTGGATGCGTGAATTAGTGGTAATAGTTTCAGTAGCGGTCATTGTCACGTTATCAGCGTTGATACCGGCAGCGCCCCAAATACCATTTTTACCAGAAACATCTGGAGCACTAGTATAACGAAGTGGAGTTTCAGCTAAATCTTCATCATCGATCTTTTGCTTGCTGATAACGCTAGTGTAGTGCTTAGGTTGGTCTTCTGGATTAACTGCTTTAAAGCCTTCAGGGATAATTACACGGCCACCATCTTCACTACGAGCGATCATAGTTGAGCCGTCAATACTTGCTTTTTTACCTACTAAGATAGTAGTACATTCTGTTTGTTTCATTGAATCATTCCTTTACTGTTTTAATAAGTTATACACTATATATTGTATGCAAAGAAGCCTGAGTTAAGCAAAGAATATAATTAATTTCTACGAAATACATTGGGGCTAACACCACTGTAACGCTTAAATGCTTTTGAAAAAGTGAATTCGTCACCATAGCCAACTTTGTGGGCAATTTCTTTTAAATTGGATGTGGTATTTTGCAATTCTTTTTTGGCTGCTTCCATGCGCAGCTGCATCAGATATTTTTGCGGTGAAATATTAGTATTTTTTCTAAATAATGAATATAAAAAACTACGTGAGACACCTAACCTGTTGCAAAGCTCCACAATGTTGCAATTAGGATCAGTATAATTTTTTTGCAAATAATTAATTGCGATTTGGTATTGATCATTTTTAGGAGTTTTTCGAACTGGAGGATGGTTAGGAAATTCTTTGACTAAATAGTAGAAGAACTGAGAAGTAAGAGACGCAATTTTAAGATTAGTTAGTAAAGACTTTCTTTTATTCAGCATTTCGTATAGTTCTAGTAAGATACTGTAGAATTCAGTTCTTTTGATTTGACGAAGAAAATTTTTATTAGGTAAATTGGATGCCTCAATTATTTTCTTAGTATCACTGCCAGCTAAGCCTAGCCAGAGATATTCCCACGGATTGTCTTTATCAGCTTTAAAAAAACATGTTGTATTGCGTGGTATTAAAAATAGATCTCCCTGACTTAAATTAACGGTGTGATGGCCATTGGATGAAAAAGTGCCTTCACCTGAAAGGATGTAGTATAAAACGTAGTTTTTTTGCAAATTATTGCTTTCAAAATATTCATTGGGATGACACTTTTGTTGACCATAAAATAGAATGTAGCTTTCAATATGTGGATTGGATAAATTATGGTATTGATTTGGCATATTAACCTCACTCAGTTATAGAAAATATCTTATATCTATTATAGATGAAAAAAATGAAGGACATCTAACTTGATGTCCTTCATTTGATTGGTTAAGTTACTAGTTTTTTTGTTTATTGAAAATCAAATTAAGCAAAGTTGCACTTAAACTGGCTACTACGATACCATTGCCGAGGAAAAGCTGGATTGTTTGAGGTAAAGCTTGAAAAATTTGTGGATAAACTGTTACGCCTAATCCTAAGCCGATTGAAATTGCTACTACGAGAATGTTGCGGTTGTTTTGAAAATCTACTTTAGTTAGCATTTTAATTCCTTGAACGGCGATTATGGTAAACATGACTAGCATTGCTCCACCTAAAACGGAATCAGGGATGATTGTAACTAGAGCACCGATTTTAGGCAATAAACCCATACCCATTAAAAGTCCCGCAGCCCAGAAAATAGGTCGCTTGGTTTTGATGCCAGATAGTTGGAGCAAGCCAACGTTTTGTGAGAATGTGGTGTAAGGAAAGGTGTTGAAAAGACCACCAAAGATTTGTGCAATACCTTCTGCACGATATCCTTTTTTTAGATCTTGTTCAGTGATATCTTGATGAAGGAGATCACCGATGGCAAAGAATACGCCGGTTGATTCGACCATGGAAACTAAAGCGATGATAATCATGGTTAAGCAGGATGACCACTCAAATTCTGGAACTCCGAAATAGAAAAGTTGTGGTAAATGGAACCAGGAAGCTTGAGCTACTGGTGTTAGAGTTACGAGGCCCATGCAGCTGGCAAGCAGTGTTCCCACAATTAAGCCAATCAAAACGGAGATGGAGCGAAGAAATCCTTTGGTCCAGACTTCTATGGCTACGATGATGATGATAGTTAAAAAGGCAACAATTAGATTTTTAGTATCACCGAAGTCTTTAGCTTGAGCATTGCCGCCACCCATGTTTTGAAAGGCGACAGGAATTAATGTTAGTCCAATGACTGTGATTAAAGTTCCTGTGACAACAGGTGGAAAAAGCTTTTTGATTTTTGAAAACCAGCCAGCGATTAGAAAGACGAAGATTCCGGCGACGATGATCGCACCATACATGGTGTTAATTGAGAACTTTTGTCCAATCATCTCTAGGGGTGCAACTGCTTGGATAGCACAGCCTAAAACGACGGGTAAGCCAATACCGAAATATTTATTTCTAAATAATTGAATTAAAGTGGCTAGACCACACATAAAAATATCAATGGAGACCAGATAAGTCATCTGCTCACTGTTAAATTTAAGGGCGGTACCGATCAAAAGGGGAACAGCAACCGCACCGGAATACATTGCAAGTAGATGTTGTAGACCTAAGATAGCTGCTTTTTTGTGGCTAACATCGTGTTTCATAGTTTAATTTTCCTTTGCAAAGTGAACCTGACCATCTTTAAAACTATCAATACTTGCTAAAGCTTCAAAATGAAGACCATGCTGCTTAACCCAGTCGCTACCGCCTTGAAAGGTTTTAGCAACAACGGCACCTGCGCCAACGATGTTGCATTCAGCTTGCTTGGCGATGTTAACCATGCCTTTAACAGCTTCACCATGAGCAACGAAATCATCGATAATCAGAAGATTTTCACCCTTGTGCAGGAATTTTTCTTCGACGCAGATTTTATTGTTAACCTTTTTGGTATATGAGAAGACATCGGCCCAATAAACGGCATCGTTAAGAGTTGATGGCTTCTTTTTTCTGGCGAAAACCATAGGTACGCCTAATACATAGGCGGTCATCACACCGGGTGCAATTCCAGAAGCTTCACAGGTTAAAATCTTGTCGATCTTTTGATCTGCAAAAAGGCGTTTAAATTCTGCACCACATTGCATCATCAGTTGGGGATCAACTTGATGATTCAAAAATGAATTGATTTTTAAAACGTCACCGTCTAAAACTTCGCCCTCTTTTTTAATTCTGTCTTCTAATAACTTCAACGTTTACCTCCCGAGATAAACAAAAAGACCTCTTCTACCTTAACTAGGTAAAAGAAGTCCATAAGATATATCATTCTTAACTTTCAATCACCTATAGTCCATTATTTAGGGTAATGGGTAGAAACTGTCGACCATATTACGACTTTATATAGATATTTATGTTGGTTCAATCTTAGCAGAAGATTTTACCGAACACAAGTTAAAATTGAGAGTTGTAAGTGTCAATATTTTTGCGGTAGGCTATTAGCCATTAGTCTGACCTTAATTTCTTAAATATTTATTTGATTTATTTTTCTGCTAAAATCGTTTAAATAGCTATGTCCTGCTGTTAAGCTTTCAATGGCGCCGTGATGAATGCCCAGATGAGCTTCATGCGTCTTTCTTAGGCTGGCACGAACTGCACCTTTCAATTCTTCCTGATCACCAATATCGAGCTGTCCACCTGCAAACTCACTGCTAAGCCAGTATTCCAGCTCTTTGTTTTTAATGCAAGTCAGTACACGCAGAATTCCTTCGGCACCATCTTCTGACCAGTATTTTCCTTGCCCTTTGACGCGATAAGTATATTTACGGTGATTGCTTTCACAGCAGCCAATTGCCTTAATTACGGACAAATGACGCATTTTGAATGGCTTAATATCCACCCAGCGACGATGAAGATAGCTGCGCAGGCGCCTTAAATTCTCATGATTTTCTGGCGTATTCAGCTCATCAATCAGATTGCTTTCAATCGTGTCTAAAATCACGTCAGTCAAGTGACGGTCATATTTAAACTCAACTGCACTGATCAATTTGCTTGGCATAGCCGGCATAAAGCCTAAACGGTCCTTGATCTTTTTATTCAAGTGAAAGACATCCAAGAAGTGTTCGTGCTGCCGGCAATAGCCAACTATTTCATCAAAGTCTTTCTTGGCATAGCCAGCACCGCCATCGGCATTACTGATGATTAAAGTATCGCTTAAGTCATAGGTATTGGCTAAATAAGCTTTAATTTCTTGCAAAGCATCCAAGCGGCTTAAAGAAACAAACTCTTTGGCCTGTACTCTCTTTCTGCGCGTCTTGCTTAAATTAATAATATCCTCGCAGACTTGATAGCGATGAAATTCCAGTCGCTTCTTGGTGCCTTTAATCACAACGCCATCGCCTTCAAGATAAAGCACTGGCACCTTTTTCTTTTGAGCAATACCATCGTATCTTTCCTCAGACTGCTGCTGTGCTTTAATCTGTTTGCCTGCTTGCACAATCAGCTTGCCAACTTGACTATGGCTAATATTGAAACAGGAGAGAGTATTAACAGCTAAAGCAGTATTGCGGTAAGTTGCCACGGCGCTAACCTGCAAAATATCCTTCACTGCCAAAACACTGTAACGCTTATATTTGTCATAGCCCATCAGCTTATCCAGTGGATATTTAGCCTTTTTGCCAGGACAAGCATATCTTCTGCGCCAATAGCTGATTTCACCAAAGGCAGTCACAACTGAACGCTTATTTTTCTTCTCGATCTGATAGCCTTGCTTTTTAGTCTCTTCAACTAGACCAGCATCAACTTCTTCTAGTGCTGCTGTCATCAATTCTCTAATCAGATCAAAGAAATAGCACATTAATGCCTTTTCACGGGCAATAACATTATTTTCAGACTTAATAATTTTTACGATATCAGCTATAATAGATTCCATAAAAGACCAGCTTCTAATGTGTTTTTTTCGTTAACATCAGACTACTGGTCTTTTTGTTTTAGCTCAAGTCCAAATTCAAAGGATTTGAGCTTTTTTAATTAATTATTCAACTTACCGCAAAAAATTATACACTTAGTTGAGAGTTAAATGTTCGATTATTAATGCAAGACCTATTTTGGTGCGATATCGTTGTTTTTCAGACTAAGAACTTTTTCAATGATGCCATAAAGAATACCGGCAATTGGCCAGATGATCCAGTTGTGCTCCCAGTTATTTGTCAAGAAGCTGTAGCTCTAAGTAGAGCATTGTGGCAGTTAGCCAATAAATAGCAGCGTATTTGTTCATGATGCGGCGACCGTTTTTCTTTTGAGGCGTGTAGTCATCTGTTTGAAGCAAAATGTTGTAGCTGTTCATTGTGATGTTGCTCTTGATGAAGAAGAAAACGCCAATGGCTACTAAAACTAGGGTACCGGCAACAAGCCCAGGCATTAGGTGATCCATTTGGCTGCCGTTTAACGTTTTAGTGAAAAAGACTCCGCAGAGAAGAGGAACAGCTGAAAGAATGCATAAAACAGTCGCTGTGATAGTCATATTGGTGTATGGCTTAGAAAAATTTCTTTTAGCTTGTCTGATTTGCTCGGCTTGTTCATTGCTAAGTTCACAATTTTCATATTCTAGTTCTTCGTAAATCTTAGTCTGGTGATCAGCGGCAATGAAGAAGGAAACACCGATTGCTACTAGGATTAGCAGGATAATTACACCTAAAATGCCCATCATTTCTAGAGACAGTCTAAAAAGTCCAAGATGTGTGAAACTGATTAAAATCAACAGGGGAGCTGCTGCTAAAATGCAGAGCAGAACGCCGATGGCAATTTGCGTAGCTGCTTTTTTACGAGCAGCAAGAAATTGATTGATAGTGTTTTGAGTTAGTGCATGTGTTGTCATGATATTCACTTCTATCATATATGAAATTAATGATTATATATTTTAATTAATATTCTAAATGATAGCAATTGAATTAGCTATTTTTGTGCTTTTTTCTGGATGTAGAACCAGGTGAAAATGAGGTAAATGATGAAGCCGAAGAGAATAATTGGAAGCGTTAGTTTATAAAGCCAAGTAGAGTATAAGTAAGTGACAATTATGAACCAACATGTAAAAATAATGAACCAGTAAATGATGGAGATGTTAATAAATAATTGTTGATCTTTCTTCGATAATAATCTTTGTTCTTGAATTAATGTGGTATATGTTGCTTTTTGTAACTTGTAAATTGCAAATTGATAAAGAGCAATGCTGAATAAGAGGATAAATAAAGCAAGGGCTTCTACTTCAAAAAAGGGGATAGTAAATAAAGCGATAACAGCTAAAGGCGGGATAATTGCTAGAATACATAAAACAACTCCAGCGATGATGCGCTTATTATTCTTGTCATGGAAGTTTTTTTGCTTATTTTGAATTTGTTTTAGTTGTTCATTTGTTAATGTAAATTGCTTTCTTTTAATTTGATAAAAATCACGAGTTAACAAAAATCCATAAATAAAGAATCCAACACTAATTGCCCAGGTAATTAACGTTGTGATAATGGCGGTTGAAGGAAAAATAGTGTAATGAATTGCTTCATAGAATCCCATAATAGCAAAGAAAAGTGCTAGACCGATGCCTCCCAAAGTCAACCCAACGCTTTTAAACTTAGCTGCCTTTGCAGTGACCGATAAATAATCGTTAATTTGATCATCGGTTAACTTGGGTAACTCTACTTCCCTTTTTTCGGAATCTTGCTTTGCATTAGTGTTAAAAGAGGGCGTGCCATTTTTCAATAAGTAGTCAGTAGTAACACCGAAAAGCTCCGATAAATCCACGATTTTTTCAATATCGGGAATCGATTGATCGCTTTCCCATTTTGATACGGCTTGTCGACTGACATTCATTTTTTCGGCTAAGGCCTCTTTGGAAAGATGATCTTTCTTGCGTAGTTCTGCAATTTTTTGAACATCCTCAATTTACAAAAAAGCTCAGTTGCAAACAAGAACTTTTTGCTTGCATCGCTCGCAACTAGCGGTTGCAACTGCTAGTTGCCATAGTTAAAGCCGAACAATTGTGGCGGGTTTCATATTTTTTGATTGACCTTTTTAATTTTTCCTAGTAGAGTTAGTTAAAAATGTTTAGTGAAAAGAGGGAGTACCTAGTGGCTAAAAATCTAGACTATTTTGATAAAATTATTGTTCTTGACTTTGGTAGTCAATACAACCAATTGATTACTCGACGCATTCGTGACTTCGGTATTTATTCAGAACTTTTACCTCACGATCTTTCTATTGCCAAGATTAAAGAAATGCATCCCAAGGGCATTATTTTTTCTGGTGGTCCTAATAGTGTTTACGATGATGGTGCATTAAAAGTAGATCCAGAAATCTTCAAGTTGGGTATCCCAATTTTAGGTATTTGTTATGGAATGCAGCTCATGTCATATGACTTAGGCGGTAAGGTTGAACAGGCTGAGAACAAAGAATATGGTCGTGCTAATATTACCGTTGAAGATCCTGATAGTGCATTGTTTAAGGGCCTGCCAAGTAAGCAATATGTTTGGATGAGTCATGGTGATTTGGTAACTAAGGCTCCTAACGGCTTTGAGGTAACTGCTTCAAGCAAGAACTGTCCAATTGCTGCTATTGCTAATCCAGATAAAAAGTTTTACGGTATTCAATTCCACGCAGAAGTACGTAATTCAGAATATGGTTTAGACATCTTGAAGCACTTTGCCTTTGATGTTTGTGGTGCTGAGACTAACTGGACCATGAACGACTTTATCGACATGAAGGTTGACGATATTCGTAAAGAAGTTGGTGACAAGAAGGTTATCTTAGGACTTTCAGGCGGTGTGGATTCCAGCGTTACTGCTACTCTTTTACACAAAGCAATTGGCGATCAATTGACTGCAATTTTCGTTGATCACGGGATGCTGCGTAAAGATGAAGGCGACCAAGTAATGCAAGCCTTGAATAAGGATCTTGGCGTCAACATTATTCGCGTTAACGCACAAAAGAGATTTTTGGACAAGTTAAAGGGTGTTACTGATCCTGAACAAAAGCGTAAGATCATCGGTAAGGAATTTATCGAAGTCTTCAATGAAGAAGCTAAGAAGTTAAAGGATGTAAACTTCTTAGCTCAAGGTACGCTTTATACTGATGTCATTGAATCAGGGACTAACACTGCCCAAACTATCAAGTCTCACCACAACGTTGGTGGCCTTCCTAAGGACATGCACTTCAAGTTAATTGAACCCCTTCGTAAGTTGTTCAAGGATGAAGTTCGTGAACTTGGTGAAAGATTAGGCATTCCACATGACTTAGTATGGCGTCAGCCATTCCCAGGTCCAGGTCTTGGTATTCGCGTGCTTGGCGAAGTTACAGAAGACAAGCTCAAGATTGTGCGTGATTCCGATGCGATTTTGCGTGAAGAAATCAAGAAGGCTGGTTTGCAAGAAAAGATCTGGCAATACTTCACAGTTTTACCAGGTATTCGTTCAGTTGGCGTTATGGGTGACGGCCGTACTTATGACTACACCATTGGTATTCGTGCCGTTACTTCAATTGATGGGATGACTGCTGATTTTGCCCAAATTCCATGGGATGTACTTGGTCATATTTCAGATAGAATCGTCAATGAAGTAGATAACGTTAACCGTGTAGTCTACGATGTGACGAGTAAGCCACCTTCAACTATTGAATGGGAATAAAACCATTATATTAATTAGAGTTGGAATGCCGATATATCAGCATTTAACAGGAACAAAAACTACTTAAAAAGGTATTAATTGACATAGAAGTATGCCAAAAGTATGCCAATAATAAAACTCTTAGTGTAAAAACTAAGAGTTTTTTAATGGGGGGAAAAGAATTATATGGGAAATTGGATTCCTATTGTCATATCTATCATTTCATTGGTAGTTTCATTTATTGGAATAGGTTTTAATATTTATTGATTAATTGACGGAGAAAACACGGGATTTCAATCCCGTGATGAATCCGGCCTTTTTTAGTTTGTTTGCTTGTTTCCTCCTTCTTTCTTAAACATATGTTTGATATAATCTTAAAAAGAAAGGAGGGAACAAATGTGCTAAAAGGGATCAAATTAAGACTCTATCCTAATAGAACACAACAAAACCAGCTTGAGCAGATGTTTGGCAATGATCGCTTTGTTTGGAATTAAATGCTGGCCATGATGAATGAGCGCTATCAGAATAATAAAGCTTTGCCTTTTTTAGGCAAGTTCAAGCTGAATTATCTGCTTAAGCCGCTTAAAAAAGAATATCCTTTTTTGAAAAACAGCGATTCTTCAAGCTTGCAGGTAGTTAATGAATTCCTAACTCAATCTTGGAAGAACTTCTTTCAAGATAAAACTGGTCAAATTGGCAAGCCTCGTTTTCATTCACGCAAGTATCTGAAAAAGTCTTATACAGGCAAGTCAATCATAAAAACTGCAGGTAAAAGGTACTTAAAGATTCCTAAATTAGGCTATGTCAAAACCAGCAAGAATGGAGTTTTGCAAAACACTAAGATTAAGCGCTACACTGTTCTGCTTGAACCAACAGGAAAATATTATTTGTCTCTACAGGTAGAAATATCTGAACCAGAGAAGTACAGCTTAACTGACAAACAGGTTGGAATTGATGTTGGCGTGGCTGATTTAGCGATTCTGTCTAATGGGCTAAAATATCCTAGTTTTAATAGCTCTTATTTTGAAAAGAAAGCTAAAATTTGGCAGAAAAAGTATTCTCGACGTAGACATTTAGTTAAATTACTAGTTTTACAAAATAAGAATAAAAGGGTGCTTTGTCCTAGAAGTTTAGAAAGCTTTGCTAATTGGCAAAAAGCGCAAAAGTCAAAAGCCAAATACCAAGCTAAAGCAGCTAATCAGCGCAGAGATTATCTGCATAAACTAACTACGCATTTAGTTAAGCAATATGATGTAATTGCGACTGAAGATTTGAAAACCAAGAATCTTCAGAAAAATCATCACTTAGCCAAATCAATTGCCAATGCTTCATGGCGAATGTTTAGACAAATGCTAGAATACAAATGCGAATGGTATGGCAAGAAACTAATTGCAGTTGATCCCAAGAACACTTCCAGAATTTGTTCAAAATGTGGCTATAACAGTGGCGCTAAGCCATTAGAGATTCGTGAATGGACTTGTTCTAAGTGTCAAACCAAGCATGACCGAGATATTAATGCGGCAGTTAATATCTTGCATAAAGGAAGTACAAAGCTAAGTGGTCAGGGACTGGCCATGGTAACAAGCTGAGTTCTGTGAGTTAGGTATTTGACTAGTTCAATGTAAGATCCTAAACACTACTCAGTGTTCCCAGAAACCCGGCACTTCAGTGCCGGTGTAGTTCATAAAGATAAAAGAGACAATGCGGAATTAAGCGTAACTTGGGATAATAAAACAGTTTGGACTTATGGATTATTTGATAGAAATAAAGGCAAAACAATTGCTTTTCAAATTAGCTAGTCGAAAAATTGAATGCATGGCGAAGAAATATCAAGTTCATTATCATTTTATCTTTGTTCATGCAGATGGAAAGCAGCTGCAAGAGGCTGTTGATATTCTGACTAAAGCAAATGTACATCCCGTTTATGGAGATATTTTTTCTTTATCTCAAACGAAAGAAGCCATGGATAAAGTGGCAAAGGGCTGAAATAAGGGAAAGATTTTGTTGAAAATCAATTAAGTCTCTTACAAAAAGTAGTTTTTTTACGTTTTCATTAAAATTCTGATGTCACTATTATAATAATGGCGTTTAACTTTGTTTAAAAGGGTGTTATGCTGAGAGTGGACGTTATTTATAGTATAATTATGTTTAAGTAATACGCGTGGTGCTAGTTAAATCGTTCTAGACAATAAGCCAAATTATAAGCTAAAATTGCAATTTCTAACCGGCTTTGAAAGCCTATCAGACTACGTGCTCGATTGTTCTCGGCATTGTAATAGGTCAGAAGCGAAAAGTCGCTTTCAATTGTTCTGCGAATAGCCATCAATTGATGATCATTGTGCTTTTTAGCTCCTGTCATATTTTTACGATATGGTGTCCAAAGTTCATAACCCATTTGTTTTAGCTGTTGATGCAGTTCTTTGCCTAAATAGCCTTCGTCGCCAAGAAGATAGTAATTAGATGGATGGGTATTTTCCATCAGTTCAACTGTCTCCCTGGCATCATGAACTGATGCTTTTGTTACGACATAATCAAGAATGTAACCGTCATCGCTAACAATGGCATGAACTTTGAAACCATAAAAGTAAATTTTCTTGGTGGCCTTATAACCAATGTTGGCATAACCGCCAAAAATTTTAGCACGATAGTTGCGAATTGGTTGGCAAACAGGTACCGGAAAAGCTGTCAATGATCAAGAACTGTCCATTCAGGTCAACCTTTTTATTCATTTCTTGCCGTATCTGATAAATCAATTGCAATAGCTGACGTGAACGTCGATTAAAACGTGAGTGTGATAAACAATTGAAACATTCACAGAATCTTCTTTGTGATTCAATTCCTGTCTTAGCTTGCCAGATAAGTAAAGCCAAAATCAGACTGTCCGTAGTTTTAATTTGATCAATATTTCGCCGATGAGTAAACTCAGCCGGTGCATACAAACGATACCAGTGCCGACAAATTATCACTAAATCTTTAAAACTAACTTGTAAATGGTGGCTAAAACGCTTAAGCTTAAGGCAGTTCAATCAGATCAGACTCTTTTCTTTTTGATACTACAACTTAAGTCTATATTAACTAAAACAATTTAACTAGCACCACGCGTTTAAGTAATATATTGTATAAGTATACAAAAACATGCTTAGCTTCGGGAAGGCTAAGCATGTTGTCCCATAATAAGTAAGATCGCTAGTATTACTACGGGCGATTTTATTTTATAAAAAAATATGCATTTTTGCAATGTCTAAATAAAGATATATTATGAATAGAATGACAATGTGTTTTTTGCTAATAGTAAAAGGCTTACATTAATAGTATAATTTTTATAAACTAACAATTTAATAGATATAGAAGGGGGCACCTTATTTGAAATATGCAGAAAAATCTCCTGCTTTATGGGATGCAATTCATAAAGAAGAACAACGCCAACAAAATACTATCGAATTAATCGCGTCAGAAAATATTGTTTCTGATGCCGTTCGTGAAGCCCAAGGCTCAGTTTTAACTAATAAATATGCAGAAGGCTATCCAGGTCGGCGTTACTATGGTGGCTGTCAATACATCGATCAAGTTGAACAACTAGCTATTGATTATGCTAAAAAGCTTTTTAATGCAAAATTTGCCAATGTACAGCCACACTCTGGTTCTCAAGCCAATATGGCTGTTTACCAAGCACTTTTAAAACCTGGCGATAAGATCCTGGGTATGGGCATGGGTGCCGGTGGACACCTTACACATGGTTCTAAAGTAAACTTCAGTGGTAAATATTATCAATCTTATAGTTATGGTTTAAATGTAGAAACAGAAGAACTGGATTTTGATGAAATTCGTAAAATCGCTTTAAAGGTAAAACCACAATTAATTGTAGCCGGTGCTTCAGCTTACAGCCGTATTATTGATTGGCAAAAATTCCGTAAAATTGCAGATGAAGTTGGTGCTTACCTGATGGTAGATATGGCACACATCGCTGGTTTGGTCGCGACAGGTCAGCATCCAAGTCCAATTCCTATTGCAGATGTTGTGACTACAACTACACACAAAACCTTACGTGGCCCACGTGGGGGCATGATTTTATCTAATAATCTTGAACTTGGCAAAAAGATTAATTCGGCATTATTCCCTGGTACGCAAGGCGGACCGCTTGAACATGTAATTGCGGGCAAGGCGCAAGCATTCTATGAAGATTTGCAGCTACAATTTACAGATTATATTAAGCAAGTAATTAAAAATGCTAAGACAATGGCTGAAACTTTTGCTCAATCAGATAATATTCGAGTAGTTTCAGGTGGGACTGATAACCATTTAATGATCATTGATATTACCGATACCGGATTAACTGGTAAAGATGCTCAAAACTTGCTTGATTATGTTCACATCACAACAAATAAGGAATCAATTCCAGGTGATAAGCGCAGTCCATTTGTAACTAGTGGCTTGAGAATAGGTACGCCTGCTATTACTAGCCGCGGATTTGATGAAGAAGATGCTAAAAAGACTGCTGAATTAATTATTGAAATTTTATCTAATCCAGAAGATGAAGCGACAATTGATCATGTTAAGCAAGAAGTTAAGGGATTAACTCAAAAGCATCCAATTGACTAACTTGAATAGAAAATGAACAGCTAAGTGTATAATTTTTTGCGGTAAGTTGAATAATTAATTAAAAAAGCTCAAATCCTTTGAAATTGGACTTGAGCTCAAGCAAAAAGACCAGTAGTCTGATGTTAACGAAAAAAACACATTAGAAGCTGGTCTTTTATGGAATCTATTATAGCTGATATCGTAAAAATTATTAAGTCTGAAAATAATGTTATTGCCCGTGAAAAGGCATTAATGTGCTATTTCTTTGATCTGATTAGAGAATTGATGACAGCAGCACTAGAAGAAGTTGATGCTGGTCTAGTTGAAGAGACTAAAAAGCAAGGCTATCAGATCGAGAAGAAAAATAAGCGTTCAGTTGTGACTGCCTTTGGTGAAATCAGCTATTGGCGCAGAAGATATGCTTGTCCTGGCAAAAAGGCTAAATATCCACTGGATAAGCTGATGGGCTATGACAAATATAAGCGTTACAGTGTTTTGGCAGTGAAGGATATTTTGCAGGTTAGCGCCGTGGCAACTTACCGCAATACTGCTTTAGCTGTTAATACTCTCTCCTGTTTCAATATTAGCCATAGTCAAGTTGGCAAGCTGATTGTGCAAGCAGGCAAACAGATTAAAGCACAGCAGCAGTCTGAGGAAAGATACGATGGTATTGCTCAAAAGAAAAAGGTGCCAGTGCTTTATCTTGAAGGCGATGGCGTTGTGATTAAAGGCACCAAGAAGCGACTGGAATTTCATCGCTATCAAGTCTGCGAGGATATTATTAATTTAAGCAAGACACGCAGAAAGAGAGTACAGGCCAAAGAGTTTGTTTCTTTAAGCCGCTTGGATGCTTTGCAAAAAATTAAAGCTTATTTAGCCAATACCTATGACTTAAGCGATACTTTAATTATCAGTAATGCCGATGGCGGTGCTGGCTATGCCAAGAAAGACTTTGATGAAATAGTTGGCTATTGCCGGCAGCACGAACACTTCTTGGATGTCTTTCACTTGAATAAAAAGATCAAGGACCGTTTAGGCTTTATGCCGGCTATGCCAAGCAAATTGATCAGTGCAGTTGAGTTTAAATATGACCGTCACTTGACTGACGTGATTTTAGACACGATTGAAAGCAATCTGATTGATGAGCTGAATACGCCAGAAAATCATGAGAATTTAAGGCGCCTGCGCAGCTATCTTCATCGTCGCTGGGTGGATATTAAGCCATTCAAAATGCGTCATTTGTCAGTAATTAAGGCAATTGGCTGCTGTGAGAGCAATCACCGCAAGTATACTTATCGCGTCAAAGGGCAAGGAAAATACTGGTCAGAAGATGGTGCCGAAGGAATTCTGCGTGTGCTGACTTGCATTAAAAACAAAGAGCTGGAATACTGGCTTAGCAGTGAATTTGCAGGTGGGCAGCTCGATATTGTTGATCAGGAAGAATTGAAAGGTGCAGTTCGTGCCAGCCTAAGAAAGACGCATGAAGCTCATCTGGGCATTCATCACGGCGCCATTGAAAGCTTAACAGCAGGACATAGCTATTTAAACGATTTTAGCAGAAAAATAAATCAAATAAATATTTAAGAAATTAAGGTCAGACTAATGGCTAATAGCCTACCGCAAAAATATTGACACTTACAATGAACAGTTCTAGTTTTTTGCTAGAACTGTTTTTGCTATAATTAAAAGCTAAAAAGCAAGAAATAAAACATAGGATGAGAATGAAGGACGAGTGATTATTTGGAAGGAATAAAACGACATAAAATAGGCCTATTTTCAGCTATTATGTTGGCCCTAAATTCTTTGATAGGATCAGGTTGGCTATTTGGGTCAGGGTCTGCCGCTAAAATTGCGGGACCAGCTGCAATCTTATCTTGGATTTTAGGTGCCGTCATTATTATTGCTATTGCTTTGACCTACGTAGAATTAGGGGCAATGTTTCCTGAAAGTGGAGGGATGAGTCGCTACGCTCAGTATAGCCATGGACCATTGTTGGGATTTGTGGCTGCTTGGGCCAATTGGATTTCACTGGTAACTTTAGTGCCAATGGAAGCAGTAGCGGCAGTGCAATATATGAGTTCGTGGCAATGGTCATGGGCTAATTGGACTAAGAATTTTATTAAAGATGGCAATATTACTTTTGCAGGATTAGGTATCGTATTTATTTTTATGTGTATTTTTACAATGATCAATTTTTGGTCAGTAAAAATCATGACGCAGTTTACTAATTTAATTTCTATTTTTAAAATCTTATTGCCTACTTTGACGATTGTGGTTTTAATTTGTAGTGGTTTTCATGCACAAAACTTTGGCTCCAACGTTCATGAATTCATGCCATATGGTACACGGTCTATCTTTGAAGCAACATCAGTTTCAGGAATTATCATGTCGTATGATGCTTTTCAGATTGTGATCAACATGGGTGGAGAGTTGAAGAATCCACGTAAGAATATTGTGCGTGGCATCCTGATTTCCATGATCATTACTGCAGCGATTTATATTATGCTGCAAGTAACTTTCATTGGTGCAGTTGAGCCAAGTACATTGGCTAAAGCAGGTTGGCATGGCATCGACTTTACCTCACCGTTTGCAGATTTGGCAATTATTTTAGGAATTAATTGGTTAGTGATTTTGCTCTATTTAGATGCATTTGTGTCACCATTTGGTACAGGAGTGGCCTTTGTTGCTACAGCATCGAGAGCATTGGCTGCCATGACACATACGCGACATTTACCTAAGTGGTTAGGTCGTCTTAATCAAAAGTATTTAATTCCTCGTTATGCAATGATTGCTGACTTAGTTTTGGCGGTAATTTTAGTTAGTTTATTCCGAAACTGGAATTTACTGGCCACAGTAATTACTGCTTCTACGTTAATTGCATATTTGACAGGTCCAGTGACAGTAATAACTTTGAGAAAGGCAAAGCCAAATCTTAATCGTCCGTTTAAGCCGCGTTATATGCCATATTTAGCACCGATTGCATTTGTTTTAACCAGTTTAGCTATTTATTGGTCGATGTGGCCAACGACAATTCAAGTTATTTTAGTAATTGCGTTAGGTTTGCCAATTTATTTCTATTATGAAATTCGCTATCAGCATTTAAATTTGAAAGAACAATTGCGTAGCTGCTGGTGGATGATCGGTTATTTGATTTTTATGTCAGTGATGTCTTATGTAGGAAGCGAAGGCTTTGGCGGGCAAAATTGGATTAAATATCCAGTGGACTTTGTTGTGATTGCTGTTGCTTCACTTGGATTTTATTACTGGGGCATTAAAACAGGATTACGCAAAATCGATCTTTACATTGAAAAAGATGATAAAAAATAAAGTTGCCGGCGGCAACTTTATTTTTTACTTTCGTGTTTCGTTTAGATATTTATTTAACACTTTGAAAACTCCGTTATCGTTATTACTTGGTGCAATAAATTTAGCAATCTTTTTAACGCTGTCTTGACCATTTTCCATGGCATAACTTAGTCCAGCTAATTTAAGCATTTCAATATCATTTTCGCCATCGCCAAATGCAATTAATTGAGTTCGAGGGACGTCTAGGTAGGCTAAGAATTCTTTAAGACCATTAGCTTTATTTACATTTTGAGGAACAATATCCATATAGTTCCAACCACTAGTGGTAACATGAATTTTTGCTACACTTCGACTATTGAAGCCATACTCTAATTCTCGCCGAACCTTGCTAGGATAATCGACTGTAACTTTAGTATATTGATCATCTTCAGGAATTTTATCAAAATTATCAACTTCAATGCTATTAGGATAAAAATAATGATGTGATCGTTTAAATTGAGCCGGCGTACTTTTTAAGAAGTATGAATGTTTGACGCCGCTGATTAATGTGCTTTGTACTGCTCCGGGATAACGCAGCTGCAAATAATCAACTAAATTTAAAATACATTTTTTAGAAAAAGTTGTTGTACGAATGATTTTGCCATCACGAACCAAAACTGCACCATTATCAGCAACGAAATCAACTGAATCAATAAAATCACCAAAGTCTGCTTCTAATCGTCCAGCAGGTCTGCCACTGGCAATGATGAAGTGAGCTCCATGTTTGTGCAAACGATATAAAATTTCGCCGAACATCTCATGAGCGTACTTCTTTTCATCGTTTACGAATGTACCATTGACATCTATTGCAACAGTTTTAAAAGGAAGATCTTTCATCTAATTACCTCACTCAAAATAAATTCTGCTATTAGTTTAGCACTCCTTGTAAGGGGTTACATGCTATATCAGTTGCAACTTGTGAAAAATGTCTTGAATTAATTACATGAAGATGTTATTCTATTCTATGTTAATCGATTAATCTATGATCTGTAATATGGTCATGGCAAAGGAGTAATAAATTATGAAACAAGGTATTCATCCAGATTTTCAAAAAGTAGTTTTCATGGACTCAGCAACTGGTGCTAAGTTCTTAGCTGGTTCAACTTTGAAGCCAGAAGAAACTATTGACTACGAAGGCGAAACTTACCCATTAGTACGTGTTGAAGTTTCATCAGATTCACACCCATTCTACACTGGCAAGCAAAAGTTTGCTCAAGCAGATGGTCGAATCGAAAAGTTCAACAAGAAGTACGGCTTGAAGAAGTAAAACTTTGTCTGGTGGAAGCAGTCCCATTGGGACTGCTTTTTTCTTTATTAGATCATTTGGCAGAATGCTTGAAAGACAGTATAATGGTTTCTGTATAAAAATGTTTTTATGGGAGTAAAGATTCAATGAAAATGCAAATGGCTGAAATTGCCAAGGCTTTAAATACTACTTGTGAAGGCGACGACAAAACTGTTATTACTTCTGTTGCCTTTGACTCCAGAAATATAACAACTGGTGGTTTGTTTGTACCGCTTGAGGGTGAACGTGATGGACATGATTTCGTAGCGGGTGCTATTAGTAATGGTGCTTCTGCTACTTTGTGGAAAAAGGGCCATCCAAATAAGCCTGAAAATATCACAGTAATTGAAGTAGATAATCCTCTTACTGCTATGCAAGATTTAGCGCGTTATTATTTGCGCAAGGTTAATCCAACTGTAGTAGGCATTACCGGTTCTAATGGTAAGACTACTACTAAGGATATGATTGCTGCAGTTTTATCTAAGCGTTTTAACGTACATAAGACACAAGCTAACTTTAATAATGAAATTGGTGTACCAATGACCATTCTCGAAATGAAACCAAATACTGAAATTTTGGTACTTGAAATGGGTATGGATAGACCAGGTCAATTACATCATTTGAGTGAATTGACTCATCCAGATGTAGCTGTCATTACTATGATCGGTGAAGCTCATATTGAGTTCTTTGGTAGCCGTGACAAGATTGCTGATGCTAAGATGGAAATCACAGACTTTTTGCGTGAAGATGGTGAATTCATTTATAATGGTGATGAACCATTGTTGCAAGAACGTGCTAAGAAGCTTGATCAAGCTAAAGCTACATTTGGCTTCAGAGATGAAGATACAGTTCATGCAACTGGATTCAAGAGCTACATGCATCATGCCACTTTTACAATTAATGATTCAGAGCAAAAGTTCTCAATTCCCATGATTGGTAAGCATAATGTTTCTAATGCAATGGCAGCAATTAGTGTAGGTCATCACTTTGGTGAAAGTGATGAGGAAATTGCTTCATCATTGTCTAACTTTAAGCCAACTGCTAACCGAATGGAATGGGAAAAAGGCGACGCTGGCGAAGCTATTATGAGTGATGTTTACAACTCAAATCCAACTGCTGTTAGAGCGGTTGTTACTAGTTTTGGTCAAGTTGAAGTTAAAGATGGTGGTCGCAGAATCGCTGTACTTGGCGACATGTTGGAATTAGGTGAAAAATCACCTGAACTTCATGCCGGATTAAGCGATACTTTGGATCCACAAATCATCAATGAAGTGTACTTGTACGGCTCTGAAATGAAGAATTTGTATGATGCTTTGCAGGATAAATACGAGCCAGAGAATTTACATTATTATACTCAAGATCAAATGGATCATATGATTAATGATCTTAAAAATGACATTAAGCCGGACGACATTATCGTATTAAAGGGTTCACACGGGATGCACCTTGAAAATGTCTTAGCCCGACTAAGATAGGAGAACAATTTTTTGAAGTTTTCAGAATTAGGATTAAACGATGCGCTTCTTAAAGCGATTAAACGCTCAGGTTTTGAAGAGGCAACCCCAATCCAAGAGCAAACTATTCCACTTGCTTTGCAAGGAAAAGATGTAATTGGACAAGCACAAACTGGTACTGGTAAGACAGCAGCATTTGGTTTGCCAATTTTGCAATCTATTGATAAAAACGAAAAGGCAATCCAAGCAATTATTATCGAACCAACGCGTGAGCTTGCTATTCAAACACAGGAAGAATTATTCCGCTTGGGTCGTGATGAACATGCCCATGTACAAGTGGTTTACGGTGGAGCAGATATTGGCCGCCAGATTCGTTCATTAAAGCATAATGTACCATCAATTTTAGTTGGTACGCCAGGTCGATTATTAGATCACTTAAAGCGTGGCACAATTGATTTAGATAAAGTTAATACAGTAGTTTTGGATGAAGCAGATGAAATGCTCGACATGGGCTTTATCCAAGATATCGAAAGCATTTTGAAGTATGCTAAAAACTGTAAGCAAACTTTGCTTTTCAGTGCTACTATGCCTAAGCCAATTTTACGAATTGGTGAAAAGTTCATGAAGGATCCTGCTATTGTTCAAATTAAGGCTAAGGAATTAACAGCTGACTTAATTGATCAATATTTTGTTCGTGCCAAAGAATCCGAAAAATTTGACATTATGTGTCGTTTGATTGATGTTCAAGGCCCAGACTTGGCACTTGTATTCGGACGGACTAAACGCCGCGTAGATGAGCTTACACGTGGATTGCAGGCACGTGGCTATAATGCTGCAGGTATTCACGGAGACTTGTCTCAAGCACGTCGTATGGCAGTCTTGAAGCGATTCCGTGAGGGTAAGTTGGATATTTTAGTTGCTACTGATGTGGCAGCACGTGGTTTGGATATTTCAGGAGTGACTCACGTATATAATTATGATATTCCTCAAGATCCAGATTCTTATGTTCACCGTATTGGTAGAACTGGTCGTGCGGGACAAAATGGTGTTTCAGTAACCTTCGTAACTCCAAACGAAATTGGCTACATGAGAACTATTGAACAACTTACTAAGAAAAAGATGTCACCACTTCGTCTACCAACAGATGATCAAGCTCTTCGTGGTCAATTAAAGCAAGCTAAGGCTGAAATCGAAGACTTAATGAATGGCGACTTGGGTAAGTATACTCAAGATGCTAGTGAGCTTCTTGATAATTACTCAGCTCTTGATTTGGTAGCTGCCTTCCTTAAGAATTTGGCTAAGGATTCAACGGATATCAAGGTTAAAATTACGCCAGAAAAGCCTTTGCCATATAGGGGTGATGGTCGTCATGGACGTGGACGCCGTGGACATGATAATCACGGTCGTGGTCGCGGACATGGAAATTATCACCGTCGCCGCAATAGTAATGACGATTACCGTCATAATGGTAATCGTGGGCGTCGTGGACGTGGCAACGGACATAAATTCGCAATCAAGAATAAAAAAGATTAATTTTTTAGATTAAAAAGGAAGTTGTAATTTTCGCAACTTCTTTTTTGTATTATAATTATGTCATTGTGTGAGGTGAGAAACGATGATTAAAGGTGTAGGGATTGACTCAATTGAAGTTGAACGTGTTAAAAAGATCGTGGCAAAAGGAGACTCTTTCGCTGATAAAGTTTTGACTCCAAAAGAATTTGCCCAATATCAAAAGATGAAAGGCAAAAGAAAAGTTGAATATCTCGGAGGTCGTTTTTCATTAAAAGAATCTTTTTCTAAAGCTATGGGAACAGGCTTAGGTAAATACGTAGGTTTTCAAGATGTGGAAACTTTATGGGATGATTTGGGCCATCCGGTGATGACTTCAACTAAGTTTGATGGAAATATTTTTCCAAGTATCACACATGATAATCATGAAATTATTACTTTTGTTGTATTAGAGGAGAAATAAAAATGGTTCCAGGCTATCATCGTCCAGCCGTAGTAAAGGTAAATCTAGGTGCAATTAGAAGAAATATTAAAAATGAGATGCAACATCTTGAACCAAATCAAAAGATGCTAGCTGTAGTTAAGGCTAATGGTTACGGTCATGGTGCAGTAGAAGTAGCCAAGGTGGCTGAAGAAGAGGGAGCAACAGGCTTTTGTGTTGCTATTTTAGATGAAGCACTTGAATTGCGTCGTGCTGATATCGTTAAGCCTATTTTGGTTTTGGGAGTTGTTTCTCCTGAATATGCACCAATTGCTGCTGTAAATAATGTTTCATTAACAGTACCTAACTTAGAGTGGCTTAAAGATGCTGAAAAATACTTAGCTAAAGAGAATCTGCAATTAAAGATTCATTTAGGAATTGATTCTGGTATGGGTAGAATTGGTTTTAATGAAGATGATGAATTTGTTGCAGCTAATAAGTTCTTGGAAAATAATGATAATTTCTTTATTGAAGGTATGTTTGCCCATTTTGCTTCTGCAGATAGTGATGATAAAACTTACTTCAAGCATCAATGTGAAAAATTTAAGCATATGAAGAGCTTATTAACTGTTAAGCCTAAGTGGATTCATGTTGATAATACTGCCGCAAGTATTTTTCATTCAGGCATAAAAAGCGATTTAGTTCGTTTTGGAATTGGAATTTATGGCTTAAATCCATCTTCTAATCCTTCTTCTCCTGATTTAACTTCAGCGATTGAACTTGAACCTGCTTTATCATTTGAAAGTGAATTAACTCATGTTAAGACCATTCATAAAGGTGATGGTGTAGGCTACGGCTCTACTTTCATGGCTGAAGAAGATACAATTATTGGTACGGTACCAGTTGGATATGCTGATGGCTGGATTAGAAAGTATCAAGGCTTTAAAGTAAAAGTTGGCGATGAGTATTGTCCAATCGTAGGACGTATTTGTATGGATCAATTTATGGTTAAAATGCCTAAGAAAATGCCAGTCGGCACTAAGGTAGTAATTATTTCAAATAATCCATCTGATCCTAACAATATTAAGGCTGCTGCAGATTATGTTGATACAATTCACTATGAAGTTGCATGCTTATTGAATGATCGGTTACCACGAGTTTATTATGAAAAATAATAGGTAAAAAGGCCGAAATCACGATCGTTTTTCGTGATTCTGGCCTTTTTTTATCTAGTAATAACAAGGTGGAACATATTGGATATTAGAACCCAAACAACAAAAAGTAATTTTAAAAAAAAGCTTTGCTTCAATGTATGAAAAAGCAAGCATTTAGTGAAATTAAAGTTAAAGATATTATTCTAGCATCTGGCATTAGTTCACGTACTTTTTATCAATATTATAAGGATATCCATGCTTTATTATTAGCGGTTGAAGATGATATTTTAGCTGAATTCAATAAAGCATTACTTGCTGATCGTAGCGCTGTTAACGGAATTGATCACGTTTTATCTCAAGATGAATTAATAACAGTAGCGGAAAATATTTCTAGAAATTCCATTTCTTTCTTTTTGAAAAACAAAACTAAACTTGAAATTTTAACTTCTGATAATGGTGACATCCGCTTTTTTAATAAAATGGTTGAATATGCCAACAAGGAATTTGCTGTGCGGATGGAGAAGATGAATCCAAACTATAAAGCTATTTTGGCACAAGAGCAGTCGCTTCCGCCTAAAATGGTTTTAGGAATTTTTGATATTAATATTATTAATGTCGTGTTGCAATTAATTAAATATAATGATGAATTATCACCAGCTGATATGCGTCGTTATATTGCAGGGTATTTAACTCGAACACCACTACAATTCTTAGGATTAATGCAATATAAAAAAGCTTCTAACTTTTAATTTAGTTAGAAGCTTTTTCTATGCAATTTTTTAATCTTTGTGTGGATGTTCGATGAATACACCAGGATTTTCATCGCTCATAATAGTCATGCCAGCTTGCAAATCTTCAATCTCAGAAACAACGAAACCTTTCTTTTGCAATTTGCCTACAATAGTTTTCATTGTGATTTCAGAAACACCGGCAGGCAAGGTGAATAGGGTTCTTCTTACGAAGTCTCCTTCAAGTTCTCCTGCTGCAGCGTCAAGTGTCATTACACTAGACATGTTAGTGTGCTTTGACACGATTTTTGACATCTTAATTAAATTACCACGTGCATTATCAGATAAAACTGTTAAGACGTATGAACCATTCTTTACATCCCACGCATCTGATAACATGTCTAACAATCTTGAGTGGGTAAGGATACCGTAGAAATGGTTGTCTTCATCAAGAACAGCAATATATGGCAAGTCTTTGATGTTGAAGAATACTCTAAAGAATGGAGAATTTACCTTAATTGTCTTAGTAGCGTTTTTAAGCAAGTAAGTTACAGGCAAGTTCATATCTCCGCCTTGAGATTTGTGACGGTAAATGTGCATCTTATAAATGTTACCGCGGAAAATAGTGCCAGTGTCATCTACAATAGGCACACATCTATATCCAGATTCTTCTAGAATGTCCAATGCTTCTGCTAATGTGGCTTTTTCATTAACTGTTGTTAAGTAATCTTTCTTAATGACTAAAGATTTAATAAGCATGAGTTCGCCTCCAAAGTGAAAATGTTTCAAGTAATTATAGCATAATCAGCATATTAA
Source organism: Lactobacillus helveticus (assembly GCF_046109915.1). Taxonomy (NCBI): domain Bacteria; kingdom Bacillati; phylum Bacillota; class Bacilli; order Lactobacillales; family Lactobacillaceae; genus Lactobacillus; species Lactobacillus helveticus. The sequence continues at coordinate 1,933,539 of NZ_CP151471.1, forward strand.
TTAAATGTTAATTAAAGACTAGCTAAAGTAATCATATATATTTTAACAATAGTTAGTGAAATAAAAAAGCATCTCTTCCTAAGAAAAGAGATGCTCTTTATTAATGAACAAGATTAAAGATTATTGACGAACCTTAACGCCAGTTTCTTTGAAGGCCTTGTCCATAACCTTCTTTAATTGATCTGCTGAAGCAGTCATTAATTCTTGTTCCTTATCGCTTAATGGCATTTCGATAACTTGTTCAAGACCCTTGCGGCCAACAACTGCAGGAGTACCGATGTGAAGATCGTGTAAACCATATTCACCATCCATTGGTACTGAAAGTGGAAGTACACGGTGTTCATCGTTCAAGATAGCCTTAGCGATCATTGCTGAAGCAGTACCGATACCGTAGAAGGTAGCACCTTTCTTGTTAATAATGTCGTAAGCCATGTCCTTAACTTCTTGGTGGATGTCTTCAAGCTTAGATTCAGGCATGTTGTGAGCCTTAACCCAGTCAGCAACCTTTACGCCACCCACATTGTTGTAGCTCCATGCTGGGAATTCAGTATCACCGTGTTCACCAAGCATGTATGCATTAACTGAACTTGGGTCAACGTTTTCCATTTTACCAATAACTTTTTGAAGACGACCAGTATCAAGTGAAGTACCTGAACCGATAACACGATCCTTAGGGAAGCCTGACATTCTCCAAGTTGCGTGAGTTAAGATATCAACTGGGTTAGCAACTACTAAGAAAATACCTTCAAAACCTGATTCAACAACTGGTTCAACGATTGATGATAAAATCTTCAAGTTCTTGTTAACAAGATCAAGACGAGTTTCGCCTGGCTTTTGTGGAGCACCAGCAGTAATAACAACTAAGTCAGCATCCTTACAATCTGGGTAGTCAGCTGCGTAAATGTTCTTTGGAGAAGTCCAAGGAGTTGCGTCAGCTAAATCGATTGCGTCACCTTCAACGTGTTCCTTAGCGATATCGATAATACCTAATTCTTCAGCGATACCTTGTTGTACCATTGAAAATGCAAAGGTAGAACCTACAGCACCATCACCGACTAAAATAACTTTACGAGGTTTTTCCTCTCTTGCCATAACAATAAATCTCCTTTTTATTAGTGATAATTTTAACAAAAAAATTATACCATGATAGCAGGTATTAATAAAATTATTATTTGCTGATTGTGCTATTATATGAAGGATTATGATGTAATGAGGGGTATATATAAATGAAAATAATTGCAGGTTTAGGTAATCCAGGTCAAAAGTATGATAAAACCAAGCACAACACTGGTTTTATGACGATGGACCATTATCTTAATGAAAAAGGTTTGTCATTAGACAAAGACAAGTTTGAAGGACATTGGACTAAGCAAAAAATTAATGGTGAAGATGTAATTTTGCTTGAACCTCAAACTTATATGAATGAATCAGGTCGTTCAGTTAGTCAAATTGCTAATTTCTTTAAAGTAGACCCAGAAGACGTTTTGATTATTCAAGATGATATGGATATGCCAATTGGAAAAATTAGAATTAGAGCTAATGGTAAAAGCGGCGGCCATAATGGAATTAAAAGCATTATCCGAGACTTGGGAACAGAAAAGTTTAATCGCTTAAAAATTGGCATTCGTCACCCTAAGAACACAACAGTTGTTTCATGGGTGCTTACGCCATTTAACGATGAACAACAAAAATTAATGGATGATGCATTTGATACAAGTGTAAAGATTATCGATGACTTTATTGCAGGCCGCGATAGTCAATATTTGATGAATAAGTATAATTAAAATGCGTCTAACAGAAATATTAAAAGAAGATCAAGACTTAAATAATTTTATTGCAAAAACTAAACAAGTAAAGAATTCACTAATCACTGGCGCTAATGCCGGTGCTTTTAGTCTGCTTTTAAAACAAATCGTAACTGAGTTAAAAACTCCACTTATTTTAGTAGAGGAAAATGAAAATAAAGCACAAAATTTATATGGAGAATTAAGTGCAATTTTGCCTGATGGCAGTGTCCAAATCTTTCCTGTCGATGCCACTATCGCTACGCAAACTGCAGTTAGTTCACCAGATGAGTTAAGCAATCGAATTGAAGCCCTCAATTTTTTATTAAGCAAAAAATCTGGGATCGTAGTTACGACTCCGCAAGGTTTGCAGTATAAGCTATCAGATCCGCAAGAGTTTGCTCAGGCAAAAAAGGACTTTGAACCTGGTAAGGAATATGAATTAACTGATCTGAATAAATGGCTTGTCAGTTTAGGCTATAAAAAAGAAGCTTTAGTAGCGCGTCCTGGAGAATTCGCTATTCGTGGCGATATTTTGGATGTATATCCTTTAGATAGAGAAAATCCTGTAAGAATTGAATTCTTTGGTGATGAAATTGATACGATTAAGGAATTTGATTTAGCAACTCAGCGCAGTCAAAAAGAAATTGATCATGTTGAAATTTCTGCAGCTCAAGATCGGGTATTTTCCGTTGAAGCTATTAAAACTGCGGCAGAAGCGATAGAACAAGATATGGGGGATGCACCTGCACCAGACAAGGCAGTCAAAGACCATTTTACGATTGCACTTGATGCATTGAATGCAGGGGGACTGCCTGATAATTATGCCTTTTTGGTAGATTATTTAATTAAAAAGCCAAGCAGCTTATTAGAATATTTAGATAAAAATGGTCAAATCTTAATTGATGATTTACCCTTGGTTAAACAAGCAGTAGAGACTGTAGATAAGCAAAATACTGCGTTTATTAGCGATGAACTAAAAACTGGTGTGATGTTGCCTAAGCAAACATTGCGCAATGATTTTGATCAAGTATTAACTAAAGACAAACATTATAGAATATATTTCTCTCTTTTCCAGCGCAGTATGGGCCGAATTCGTTTAGGTCAAATGTTCAATTGGCAAACGCGTGAACCAGCGCAGTTCTTCAGCCAGATGCCCCTAATTAAATCTGAACTTGAATCATATCAAAAATCTGGTCAAACGGTTGTATTGCAAGCTGATAATGCAAAAAGAGCAAAGCAAATCGACCAGACAATGGTTGATTTTGGCTTAAATTTGCCAATTGTAGGCGAGGATGAAATTACAGAAGGCAAATCACAAATTGTAGTAGCTGGTTATACTAGTGGCTTTAGCTTACCTTCAGTAAAATTAGTTTATTTGACTGAGCGTGAATTATTTAACAAGCGCCCACAACGTAAAAAGAGAATCAAAACTTTAGAAAATGCGCAAAGGTTACGTAATTATACTGAACTAAAACCTGGAGATTATGTTGTTCATGTTAATCATGGTATTGGTCGCTTTGAAGGAATTAAAACGCTAGAGAATAATGGCGTAAAACGAGACTATATTACCATTACTTATCAACATGGCGATCAATTATTTGTGCCAGCAGATCAGCTGAGTTTGGTGCAGAAGTATGTGGCTTCCGAAGGAAAGACGCCACATATTAATAAGCTTGGCGGCAGTGAATGGGCTAAGACTAAGCACAAGGTTCAATCTAAGGTTGAAGATATTGCTGATGATTTGATTGAACTTTATGCTAAGCGTGAGTCGGAAAAGGGCTTTGCCTTTTCATCAGATGATGATCTGCAAAAACAATTTGAAGACGCCTTTCCGTATGCGGAAACTCCGGATCAATTGCGCTCAATTAAAGAAATCAAAGAAGATATGGAAAAACCGAAGCCAATGGATCGTCTTGTTGTAGGAGATGTTGGCTTTGGTAAAACGGAAGTTGCCTTAAGAGCGGCTTTCAAAGCAATCCAAGATAATAAACAAGTTGCTTTTTTAGTACCAACAACCATTTTGGCTCAGCAGCACTATGAAACTATTCAAGATCGTTTCAAAGACTTCCCAGTTAACACTGCCATGCTTTCTCGTTTCCAAACTCCCGCTGAATCCAAAGAGATCATTGAAGGTCTTAAAGGGGGCAAGATCGATTTAGTTGTAGGTACTCATAGACTTTTGTCCAAAGACGTTGAGTTTAAAGATCTGGGATTATTAATCGTTGATGAGGAGCAGCGCTTTGGCGTTAAACACAAAGAACGATTAAAGCAGTTAAAGGCTAATATCGATGTCTTAACACTCACTGCTACGCCAATTCCTAGAACCTTGCATATGTCAATGGTTGGTGTGCGCGATTTATCTGTGATGGAAACGCCGCCTCAAAACAGATATCCAATCCAAACTTATGTGATGGAACAAATTCCAAGTGTAGTAAGGGATGCATGTTTACGCGAAATGCAGCGTGATGGACAGGTCTTTTATTTACATAACCGAATTAGCGATATTGATGAAACGGTGGAAAAATTGCAACAACTGATTCCTAATGCGCGTATTGCTAGTGCTCATGGGAGAATGAGTCAAAATCAATTAGAGGATATTTTATATCGCTTTTTGAATCGAGAATTTGATATCTTGGTTACCACCACGATTATTGAAACGGGAATTGATATGCCAAATGTCAATACGATGATTATCGAAGATGCTGATCATTACGGTTTGAGTCAGCTTTATCAGCTTCGAGGCAGAATTGGCCGTAGTGCCAGACTAGCTTACGCATATTTTTTGTATCAACCTAACAAGGTGTTAACTGAAGTTGGTGAAAAGCGGCTAGATGCAATCCGTGATTTTACTGAATTAGGTTCAGGTTTTAAGATTGCTATGCGTGATTTATCGATTAGAGGAGCCGGCAATATGCTCGGAGCCCAACAGCATGGCTTTATTGATAGTGTTGGTTATGATTTGTATTCACAAATGCTGAGTGATGCAATTAAAGAACGTAAGGGCAAGAAGACAGTTAAGAAATCAAATGCCGAAATTGATTTAAAGCTTGAAGCTTATATTCCAGATTCATATATTGGCGACCAAGAAGAAAAGATTGAATTTTACAAAAAGATTAAAGCGGTCAATAATCAGGAAGAATTAGATAAAATTGAAGATGAACTAATTGATCGTTTTGGAGATTATCCTGCAGCCGTTGAGAACTTGCTCGCTGTAGCTGGATTAAAAGTAGATGCAGATTTGGCTCAAGTCTTAAATGTACTGAAGAAAGACAATAATACTATTAAGGTTGAATTTAATAATGCTGCATCACATGAACTAGAAGGCCCTAATATTTTTAGAGCCTTAGAGCATGTGAGTCTTAAAGCACGTATTAGTATGAATCAAGAAAAAAGAATGGTTATTTTATTGCAGCTGCCTGATAAAATGAAGAATCGAGTTTTATTTAATGAATTAACTACATTCTTGCAAGCTGCTAGTGAAATAGTACAAAGATAGAGGTATAAATTATGAGAATTGATAAATTTTTAAAGGTTTCAAGATTAGTTAAAAGAAGAACTGTTGCTAAAGAAATGGCAGACCAAGGTCGAATTAAGGTCAATGGCCGAGTAGTTAAGTCAAGTTACGATGTAAAAATCGATGATATTATTGAACTTGGTTACGGTGCTCGAGTAATTAAAGCTAAAGTTTTAAACATTCGCGAAACTACTAAAAAAGCTGAAGCAAGTGAACTTTACGAGTTAGTTGATTGATGACTTTCCCATGAATCGTTGTTATACTTAACGTAAACGATATTTGTTATAACAGAGGATAGGATAAAAAAATGAATTATGGTCCACATATTTACAATTCGTTAAGTCCTGAAGCCCAAAGAGAACAATTGCGACGTAAACAAGCAAAAATAGAGAAGAAAACGCATCGCATTCGGTTAAATAGAATTGTTGCTATTTTTGCCATAATTTTTGTTGTTTTAGGTGTTCAGATTGCAATTAGGGTTTCTCAAACAGCACGCATTAATAATCAAGTAAAAGCTGAAAAAGAAAACTTGACTAAGGTGAAGAAAACGGCCAATAATTTGAAAACCAAAAGACAAAATCTTAATGATCCAAATTATGTTGCCAAATTAATTCGTTATAAATTTTATTATTCTAAATCAAATGAAAATATTTATAACGTGCATGAAAGAAATGATAATGACTGATGAAAAAGTATCAAGCCGGTAACCGGGTAACCGGGGTGATTAATAATATTACCGATTCAGGTATTTTTGTTACATTGCCTAATAGACATTCAGGATTAGTTCATCATAGCGATTTTGGCAATAATTGGGCGCGAGAAAGGCGACAATATCAGGTAGGTCAAGAAGTTCGCGTAATTGTTGTGCATATTCACAAAGGTAGATTTAATCTGTCAATTGCGCGTGTAAATGATCCTGACTTGGTTGATCATGACAATCAATTCTCTGATACTAAACCTGCAGAATTTGATCAGGTTTTAAACAAGGTAAGTAGAGATGCCAAAAAAGAAATTAATGAATTGAAAAAGGTTTTAAATAAGAATTAAAAATGACCCGTGGTGGGTCATTTTTTCGTTAGGGATATTTATGAAAATAGCAGATTTCTTTAGAGAAAATAATATAAATGTAACCGATAAAAAATTACTAGTAGCTGCAAGTAGTGGTCCTGATTCAATGGCTCTACTTGATATGCTTAAAAACCTACAGGATAATGCACATTTTAAATTGATGGCAGCTCATTTTAACCATCAATTAAGAGCAGATAGTGAAGAAGAAAGTAAACTTCTTAAAAAGTACTGCAGCGAAAATCATGTGCCATTGTTTATTGCTAAATGGCCCAAGGAAGATCAACCTAAAGTGGGAATTGAAGCTGCTGCTAGACATGCGCGATATGCATTTTTGACACAAATGGCTAAAGAGAATAATGCTGATTATTTGTTAACTGCTCATCATGGGGATGATTTGCTGGAAAATATTTTGTTGAAATTCATTCGTTCAGGCAATCCCGAAGAAATGAACAGTTTGCAAATGATAGGCAAAATGCATGGCATAAAGCTCCTGCGGCCGTTATTAGGCTACAGCAAAGCTGAGTTATTGCAATATAATCAAAAACATCAAATTGATTTTGTAATTGATTCAACCAATCAGGCTGATGAAACCATGCGTAATCGCTTGCGTCATCATGTGGTGCCATTACTCAAAAAAGAAAATCCTGCCTTAATCAGGAATGCGCTCTTTTTTAGCCAAAAAATGGATGAGTTGATTGATTATGTTGATGAAAAAAATAGTGCAATGGGGCAACTAGAATCCTTTTTGAATGTGGCCTATCGCATTAAGAGTGAGGCTTTGAGTCAACTGACAGAGAAAGAAAGAATTTTCTTCTGGCAAAGAATGATTTGGCAAAAATATCATCGACGCGTTAATGAAAATTTAGGTAATTTTGTAGTAATGGAATATCAGAATTACTTTTATTTGTATAAAAAGCAAAATATCCTGGAAGTAAGAAAACAGGAAATTAATCTAAATCAACCATTTGTGTTCAGAAATAGAAAAATGGTGTTAAGTACTGAAAGGAAGACAGATTTAAAGCCAATTGGTGATTTTTGGTTTAAGCCGGATACTGAATTTAGCATGGGAGAGTTAGTTCCTGGCAGTAAGCTTCTGCTTCAAAATGGTCATCATGTTAAAGCAAAAAAGAAGTTTGCAGAAAATGCGATTTCCTTGGCTTTGCGACCATTTTGTTTAGCCATTTATGCGGAAAATGAGCCAGTTTTTGTAGAGAAAATTTATCAAAATCAAAATTGGATTAAAAATGGCAAACATTATTTTCTATATAATTCTTAAAAAGTCTTCAAAATAGTTGAAAATATTAGTGGTAGCATCTTATTTTGTGATAAAATTTTAAACGTATAACTTAGAGACTTTGCGGAGGTTTTTTATGAAGAATAACCGGAATCGGCTGTTATCGAACGGCCTATTCTATATAGTTGTGTTCCTTTTGCTCCTATGGGGAATCAACTGGGCACTCGGCGGCTCTAACAGTGGTGGTAGCTCTGAAAATATCAGCTATTCACAATTTGTTAAAGATTTGCGTCAAGGCAAAGTTAAAAACTTTAGTGTTCAACCTGCAAATGGTGTATATACCGTTTCAGGTAGTTACAAGACTGCACAAACAGCAAAGAATCAATCAAATAATAGTTTTGATTTCTTTAGTAATAACTCAAGTAGGAAAGTATCACGCTTCTCTACTACTATGTTACAGAATGATTCTACCGTTTCTAACGTGCAAAACTTGGCACAAAAGAGTAACGCTCGGATGACGACTCAAGGAGAATCACAGTCTGGCAATTGGATTTCAACCATTGTCATGCTTGTGCCAACCGTTTTGTTTATTGTCATGCTTTGGATGATGATGAATCAGGGTGGCGCTGGTCGTGGTGGCAGCGGCGGAATTATGAATTTTGGTCGTTCACACGTCAAGCCAGAGGATCCTTCTAAGAATAAGGTTCGTTTCTCTGACGTAGCCGGTGAAGAAGAAGAAAAACAAGAATTAGTAGAAGTTGTTGAATTTTTAAAGGATCCATCAAAATATACTAAGTTAGGTGCCAAAATTCCATCTGGTGTTTTACTTGAGGGTCCTCCTGGTACTGGTAAAACTTTACTTGCTCGTGCTGTAGCTGGTGAAGCTAACGTGCCATTTTATTCAATTTCAGGTTCTGACTTTGTTGAAATGTTTGTTGGTGTTGGTGCAAGTCGTGTACGTGATTTGTTTAACAATGCCAAGAAGAATGCACCAAGTATCATCTTTATCGATGAAATTGATGCCATCGGTCGTCGTCGTGGCAATGGCACCGGCGGTGGCAACGATGAACGTGAACAGACTTTGAACCAATTGCTGGTTGAAATGGATGGTTTTGAAGGCGATGAAGGTGTTATCGTCATTGCTGCTACTAACCGTTCTGACGTTTTGGACCCAGCTTTGCTTCGTCCAGGTCGTTTTGATCGTAAGGTTTTAGTTGATCGTCCAGACGTTCGTGGTCGTGAAGCCATCTTGAAGGTTCACGCTAAAAACAAGCCACTTGCTCCAGATGTAGACTTGAAGGAAGTTGCTCGTCAAACTCCTGGATTCGTTGGTGCAGATTTAGCTAATGTCTTGAACGAAGCTGCTTTGGTCGCTGCTCGTAGAAATGGCACTAAAATTACTGCTTCAGATATTGATGAGGCTGAAGACCGTGTCATCGCGGGACCAGCTAAGAAGGATCGTTTAATTGCTGAACCAGAAAGACGTCGTGTTGCTTTTCACGAAGCAGGGCACTCAATCTGTGGTTTGGTTTTAAGTGATTCTAGAACAGTTCGTAAGGTAACTATTGTGCCACGTGGCCGTGCCGGTGGTTACAACATTATGTTACCTAAAGATGACCAATTCATTTTGACTAAGAAACAATTATTTGAACAAATTGTTGGTTTAATGGGTGGTCGTGCTGGTGAAGAGGCAACTATTGGCGATAAGTCAACTGGTGCTTCTAACGACTTTGAACAAGCTACTGCTATTGCTCACAGTATGGTAGTAAATTACGGTATGACCGAATCATTAGGAATGGTTGAACTTGAAAAAGAAGGCGAAACCAATCCATACGGCTTTAAGCCATACAGTGAAGCTACTTCAGCTAAGATTGATGAAGCTGTTAAGAAAATCTTGGATGAAGCTCACGCTAAAGCTCTTGAGATTGTTAAGGAAAATAAGGAAAAGCATAGAATTATTGCCGAAGCCTTGCTCAAGTATGAAACTTTAGACGAAAAGCAAATCATGTCTTTGTATAAGACTGGCAAGATGCCTGAAAAATACGAAAATGAATATCCAAGTGAATCTAAGGCTTCAACTTATGAAGAAGCTAAGGCTGCTGCAGAAAAACGTGAAGTTGAAAAGGCAGAAAAGAAAGATTCAGATCAAGCATTGGCTGAACAAGAAAAATCTGCTTTGGAAACTCCATCAGAAAAGAATCACGAAGTTGAAGAAGAAAATCCTGAAAATCCAGAAAAAACGGGAAGTTCAAATAAATCAACTGAAGATCATTCTGCGGATGAAGAACACAAAGATAACTAAATGAAAATGGGGCCTGTAATGGGCTCTATTTTTTTTAGAGAGAAGGATTAAAAATGAGTGATTATTTAGTAAAATCAATTGATAAAACTAAAAATTTACGTTTGCTAACAATTACTGCTAAAGATGTTGTTGGAGAAGCACAAAAGCGTCATGATTTATGGTCTGCTTCTGCTGCTGTACTTGGTCGTACACTGGTTGGCTCATTGCTTTTAGCAGGAGCAGAATTAACAGATAAAGAAGAATTAACAGTTAGATTGTTAGGCAATGGCCCCGTTGGACCAACCATTGTAACTGCAACATCAGATTTAAAGGTTAAGGGATATGTAAAGAATCCGCATATTGCTTTGTCACCAAAGAAGAATGGCCATATTGATGTGAAAAAGGCCGTTGGTCAAGGGATGCTCGAAGTTACCAAGGACTTAGGTTTGAAAGAGCCTTATACTGGTCAAGTGCCAATTGTCTCTGGCGAAATTGCAGAAGATTTTGCATACTACTTAACTAAGTCAGAACAAATACCATCAGCTGTTGGTTTATCTGTTTTCGTTAATCCCAATAATTCTATTGGTGAAGCTGGTGGCTTTATGCTTCAAGCTTTACCAGGTGCAAGCGATGCTTTGATTACTGAAACGATTAAGAGAATCAAGGCATTGCCAGCTCTTTCTACCGCATTTTTAGATGGTATGACACCAGAAGATTTAGCTCGCAAGATCTTAGGCACTGATTGCAAGATTCTTGAAAAAGATGATGTTGCATTTAGTTGTGACTGTTCTAAAGAAAAATATGCTGGTATTCTTGAAACTTTGAAGAGTTCACAATTAAAAGCCATGATTAATGAAGATCATGGAGCAGAACTTACTTGCAATTTCTGCGGAAATAAGTATCATTACACTGAAGATGAATTAAAAGATATCTTAGCTAAGAAAAAAGAAGAAAAAGATTATTAACTAAATAAAAAGTCCTAGGGTTTTGTCCTGCGGGGCTTTTTTGATATTATAATAGGGTATTTTGAAAGGATGATTTGGTGGATAACAGCTGGAAAATTCGCGATATCACCATTCCTAACCGAGTTGTTGTTGCCCCGATGGCGGGAGTTTCAAATTCAGCATTCCGCGTTGTATGTAAGGGATTCGGAGCTGGGCTGGTTGTTTGCGAAATGATTTCTGATCATGGAATTATTTATCGAAACAAAAAGACCTTAAGTATGATGGATGTGGATCCACGAGAGCACCCAATGAGTATTCAGATTTTTGGGGGAACTGAAGAAACATTGCTTCAAGCTGCTCAATATATTGATCAACATACTGATGCTGACATTATTGATATTAATATGGGTTGTCCTGTACCTAAGGTAACCAAGACTGATGCTGGTTCAAAATGGCTGCTTGATTCGAATAAAATTTATCAAATGGTCCATGCAGTAGTGCAGAATGTTCAAAAACCTGTCTCTGTTAAAATGAGAACTGGTTGGGATAAAAAGCATGTATTTGCGGTAGAAAATGCTTTAGCGGCTCAAGAAGCAGGCGCTAGCATGATTGCAATGCATGGTCGAACCCGTAAGCAAATGTACCAGGGCGAAGCAGATTGGGAGATCCTGCACGATGTTGCTCAAGTGCTCGATGTTCCTTTTGTGGCTAATGGCGATATCAGAACCCCTGAGCTTGCTAAGAAAGCACTGGATGAGATTGGTTGTACTGCGGTGATGGTAGGACGTGCGGCTTTAGGTAATCCTTGGATTTTGAAGGATATGACCCGTTACCTAGAGACTGGTAAGAAATTACCGCCACAAACGGTACGTGAAAAGGTAGAAACTGCTAAGCATCAACTTCATGCTTTGATTAAAATTCATGGAGAAAAGCGTGCAGTGCCAGAATTTCGTCAACAAGCTGCATACTATTTGAAGGGAATTCCCCGTTCGGCCCGTACTCGTGCTAAAATAAATGAGGTCTGGACGCGTCAAGAAGTATATGACTTACTCGACAATTTTGTTGATGAGTATGAAAAAAGAGAAAAAGCTCGTGCTGCAAGACGCGCGACAATGAACAAATAATGGAGGAAAAATAAATTGGCAAAGAACGAAATGAATGACCAATTACGTGTTCGTCGTCAAAAGATGGACGAAATGCGTGAAAACGGAATTGAACCATTCGGTCAAAGAAAGTTTGATCGTCAAGATTTGGCAAGTGCTTTGGAAGAAAAGTATGGTAAAGAAGATGAAGACGAATTAAACGATGATATGCCTAAGACTAAGATTGCAGGTCGTATGCTTGCAAAACGTGGTAAGGGTAAAGTAGGTTTTGCAGATCTTTACGACCGTACTGGTAAGATTCAAATTTATGTACGTAAAGACATCGTAGGCGAAGACAACTACAAGATCTTCAAGAAGTCAGATATTGGTGATTTCTTGGGTATTGATGGGGAAGTTATGAAAACCGGTACTGGTGAGTTGACTATTCGTGCTACTCACGTAACCTTCTTATCTAAGGCTCTTCGTCCTTTGCCAGACAAGTACCACGGCTTGAAGGATGTTGAAGCAATCTACCGTCAACGTTACCTTGACTTGATTACTAATCGCGATAGCTACATGCGTTTTGTTCACCGTACTCAAATTATCCAAGCTATTCGTGATTACTTGAATAAGCAAAACTTCTTGGAAGTTGAAACTCCAGTATTGCACAACATTCCAGGTGGTGCTGAAGCTCGTCCATTTATTACTCACCACAACGCTTTGGATATTGACCTTTACATGAGAATTGCTTTGGAACTTCCACTGAAGCGTTTGATTGTTGGTGATATGGAACGTGTTTACGAAATCGGTCGTGTATTCAGAAACGAAGGTTTGGACACTCACCACAACCCAGAATTTACTGAACTTGAAAGTTATGCTGCATACTGGGACTTCCACGATGTTATGGACGAAGCAGAAGGCATTATTCGTGCTGCAGCTAAGGTTGTTTCAGATGATGGCAAGATTACTTACCAAGGTCAAGACATTGACTTAGGCAAGCCATTCCGTCGCATTCACATGGTTGATTTAATCAAGGAAAAGACCGGCCTTGATTTCTGGAAGCCAATGACTCTTGAAGAAGCAACTAAGATTGCTGAAGATCACGATATTCATGTTGAAAAGTTCTGGAAGGTTGGCCACATTATTAACGCCTTCTTTGAAAAGTACTGTGAAGAAACTATTGTTGACCCAACATTTGTTTACGGTCACCCAGTAGAGATTTCACCACTTGCTAAGAAGAATGCTGATGATCCAAGATTTACTGACCGTTTCGAAATTTACATCATGGGTGAAGAATACGGTAACGCCTTCTCAGAATTGAACGATCCTGATGATCAACGTGCTCGTTTTGAAGCTCAAATGGAAGAACGTGAAGCAGGTAACGATGAAGCTGATATGATTGATGAAGATTACCTTCGTGCTATGGAATACGGTATGCCACCTACAGGTGGTTTGGGTATCGGTATTGACCGTTTGGTAATGCTTTTGACTGATGCTCCAGCTATTCGTGATGTTTTGCTCTTCCCAACAATGCGTCCAGAACGTGTTGAATCAATTGATGCCGAAGTTAAGGCTGATTTAGCTAAGAAGAATAAAGAAAACAAGTAGAATAAATTACTAAAAGATAAGCTATTTTGGAAAAGAAAATAGCTTATTTTTTATTTTTTTGAAAAAAGGTATTGCAAAGTGAAATGGTTTTGCTATAATAATAACTGTTCTGCGGAAGTAGTTCAGTGGTAGAACATCACCTTGCCATGGTGGGGGTCGCGGGTTCGAATCCCGTCTTCCGCTCTAAGATGAAGACTCATGATTATGAGTCTTTTTATTTTTATAAAATCTAAATTTTTAGCGTATAACGGTTCAGCAATTCTTTATTGAATTTTGCTGAACCGTTTTTTTCTTTGAAAGAAAGGTTAATTATGAAAAAAGGCTATATGCAATGACTACACAATGTTCATGAAACTATGATTTTTATGGGGATTGTTTCAATTATCTCGGTAAATATTATTGCGCCATTAATTTCAATGTTTGAGACAAGTTTTAGTTGGCATAATTATTTAATGACACTATCAATTATTCCATTCATGTGGATGGCAGTAATTATAATCGTTTTGCTTGCACAAAAACCTGCAACAGTTTTAAAAAATTAATTTGTTGATAAGCATGATAGTTTTGGCGCACAAATTACTGTTAATATTCTGTGTAATGTAATTATTATTTCTGCGATAATGACTATTATTGGGACTTGGATTGGTCAACGACAAATTTCATTTGCTCCTTTTTATACTTATTTCAATAATTGGCCACGAAATTTTGGCATAGCATTTGCTGTTGAAGCTTTAATTGCTCAGCCGATTGCGCGTAAAGTATTACTATTTAAACATATTCATTTGGCAAATTAATGTGGATTGATATGTTACAACAGTTGATTATGGTGAAAATCAAACTTTTTTCAAAAAAGGTATTGCAAAGCATAAATGATTTGCTATAATTATATTTGTTGTTGCGGAAGTAGTTCAGTGGTAGAACATCACCTTGCCATGGTGGGGGTCGCGGGTTCGAATCCCGTCTTCCGCTCCAAGATAGAAGGCTCACCGAATGGTGAGCCTTTTTTTACGGGAAATGGCTCAGTTTGGTAGAGCGCTGCGTTCGGGACGCAGAGGTCGCAAGTTCAAATCTTGTTTTCCCGATAATGAAAAGCTGTCTAGTAGGACAGCTTTTTTCTTTTTGTTATAATAAGCTCTAAAATCATAGGGGATGTTTATAGATGACTGCAGCCAAAAAAGAGGAATATGAATTATTAGTTGAGCAAGCAAAAGCATTAGTTGCTGGAGAATCAGATTGGATTGCTAATACAGCCAATTTATCTGCTCTTTTGTTTAATTCATTGAATAATGTTAACTTTGCCGGCGTTTATCGGTTTGAAAACGGTGAGTTGATTTTAGGACCATTTCAAGGGATGCCAGCTTGCGTTCATATTCAAATGGGCAAGGGCGTTTGTGGTACAGCAGCTCAAACAGAAAAAACACAAATTGTTCCTAATGTTCATGAATTTCAGGGACATATTGCATGTGATAGTGCTTCTAATTCTGAAATTGTTGTGCCTATTTTTAAAGATGATCAACTTTGGGGCGTTTTTGATTTTGATTCAACTAAATTAGATAATTTTGATGAGACAGATAAAAAGTATTTAACTGAAATTGCAAACGTGATTTTTGCATAATTATTTGCATAGTTATAATGAACTTGGATATAAGTCGAAATATTTTACTAACTGTTAAAATAAAAGTACAATACCATAGCGTATTTTAAAGGGGTGGTGTTTATATGGAAAATTCATATAGTAAAAGCGTTAATCAAGTGTTAGAAATTGCGCGTGAACAAGCACAGGAGTTTCATCATCGGCTAATTGGTACTGAGCATGTGTTATTGGCTATGGTGATTGAAACTGAAGGTGAAGCAGGAAAAATCTTGCGCTCATGGGGATTGACGCCAACTGCCGTACGAGAAGAGATTGAACGTTACACAGGCTATGGCTCAGCAGCTAAGTCAAGCTACATGGAAATGTCACCTCGTTTAAGCTTAGCGTTAGATTATGCCAAAAGACAGGCTGACCAAGGTGGATATAAAGAAATTGAAACTAATCATGTTTTGCTAGGAATAACTGCTAGTGAACAGGTTTTGTCAGCCATGATTTTAAAGAACTTAAATGTTGATATTGGCCGTTTGCGTCAAGATGTTAATGACAGCTTGGATCAAGAACAAGACTTTGGCGATTCAGCAAGCTGGTTAGGCAATAGCAATACCGCTACTGGCCAAAAGAAACGTAAAAATAGTACTACACCAACTCTAGATAAAGTAGCGGTTAATTTAAATCAACGCACCCGTGAAGGTGGAATTGATCCAGTTATTGGCCGTGAAAAAGAAATTAAGCGAGTTATTCAAATTTTATCTCGTCGTACTAAGAACAATCCAATTTTGGTAGGCGAATCTGGTGTAGGTAAAACTGCGGTCGCCGAAGCAATTGCTACAGAAATTGTTAATAAAAAAGTTCCAGAAGGCTTGCTTGATAAGCGAGTAATGGCTCTTAACATGGGCAGTTTAGTAGCAGGCACTAAGTATCGTGGTGAATTTGAAGATAGAATGAAAAAGATTTTGGATGAAATTGCCAAAGACGGTAAAGTCATTCTATTTGTCGATGAAATGCATACTTTGATTGGTGCTGGTGGTGCTGAAGGGGCAATTGATGCTTCTAATATTTTGAAACCTTCACTTGCGCGCGGCGATATTCAAATGATTGGTGCTACTACATTTGATGAATATCAAAAGTACATTGAAAAGGATCAAGCATTGGCTCGTCGTTTCCAACAAGTACGTTTGAATGAACCTACTAAGAAGGATACGTTAGCTATTTTAAAGGGACTTAGACCTAAGTATGAAAAGTTCCACCATGTGACTATTTCAGATGCTAGTCTTGAGGATGCTGTTGATTTATCTAGTCGGTACATTACTAATCGGTTCTTGCCAGATAAGGCGATTGATTTGGTAGATGAGGCTAGTGCAGCAGTTAAAATTAGAACTAATGTTGGTTCAAACAAAGATTTGGTTCAAATTAATGAAAAGATAAAGAATATTATTGAACAAAAGAATGAAGCAGCTACGAGTCAGAACTTTGTTAAAGCAGCTCAACTTCAAGAAGCACAAAACAATTTGCAAATGCAGCGAGAAGAAATGGAGAATGCATTGCAAGTTAAGGTTAGTGCTGAGGCTGTTGTTGGCCCCGAAGATATTGCCAAGGTAGTATCTGACTGGACAGGTGTACCTGTTACTCAGATGAAGAGGGATGAAAGTCGCCAATTAGCTAACTTAGAGAGCATTTTGCATAAACGCGTGATTGGGCAAGATAAGGCTGTTTCAGCTGTAGCTCGTGCAATTCGTCGTAGCAGAAGCGGTATTAAGGATGAGCGCCGTCCAATTGGATCATTCTTGTTCTTAGGGCCAACAGGTGTAGGTAAGACTGAATTAGCTAAATCAGTTGCAGCAGCAATGTTTGGGTCAGAAGATAATTTGATCAGATTAGATATGTCTGAATACATGGATCAAATTGCCTCAAGCAAGTTAATTGGCTCAGCTCCTGGTTATGTTGGCTATGAAGAGGGCGGACAACTTTCTGAACAAGTTCGTCGTCATCCATATTCAGTTGTTTTGCTTGATGAAGTGGAAAAAGCTCATCCTGATGTATTTAATTTGCTTTTGCAAGTTTTGGATGAAGGATTTTTGACAGATTCTAAAGGCAGAAAAGTCGACTTTAGAAATACAATCATCATTATGACTTCTAATTTGGGTTCACGTACGTTATTTGACAGCAAGGCTGTAGGTTTCAATGCTGATAGGGTTGACCAAGCTAAAGTAAGACAAGCTAAAGTTCAACAGGCAATTAAGCAATTCTTCCGTCCGGAATTTTTGAACCGAATTGATGAAACGATTATCTTTGATGAATTAACTAAGAAGCAGTTGCGGGACATTGTAACTTTACTTACTCACAAGTTGGTAGTTCGTTTGCAAAAGAAGGGAATTACGCTTAGGATTTCCCGTGCCGCTTTGGATAAAATTGTTAAAGATGGTTATGACCCTGAAAATGGTGCTCGTCCACTTAGAAGAGCAATCCAAAATGATATCGAAGATAAATTAGCAGAAATGTTGATTACAGGTGAAGTAAAAGCAAACGACACTTTGAAAATTGGTAGTCAACATGGTCATTTGAAATTTGATGTTGTGCCAGAGAAAAAACTGGTGAAAACTAAGTAATATCAAGCATCAGACCTTGACAAAAAGCAAAAAACAATGTAAAATTTTTACTGATTTAAAAAGACTGAGATTCAGGATTTTGCTGATCTATTGTCCAGCAAAATGATAAGGACAAAAACGAGAAAACTTCGTTTTTGTCTTTTTTATACCTAAAATTGCAGTTTTTTGAATTTGTAACAGAAATGTAATATTTGCTTTCTTAGACAGAAAGGATGTTTTTCCTTGTTAAATGGACACGTAGTGAACTACGGTAAACATCGAACTAGACGTAGCTTCTCTCGCATTAAAGAAGTATTGAAGCTTCCCAACTTAACTGATGTTCAAACCGAATCATATAAGTGGTTTCTTGATAAAGGCATTAAAGAAGTCTTTGACGACATTATGCCTATTAGTGACTTCTCAGGTAAGCTTTCATTAGAATATGAAGGCTACAAGCTTCAAAAGCCTAAATATACAGTTGATGAAGCTCGTGATCACGATGCAACTTATGCTGCACCAATGCGCGTAACCTTAAAGCTTACTAACCAAGAAACTGGTGAAATTAAGACTCAAGATGTATTCTTTGGCGATTTACCATTGATGACCGAATCAGGTTCATTCATTGTTAATGGTGCTGAAAGAGTTATTGTTTCTCAATTAGTAAGATCTCCAGGTGTGTACTACACTGGTGATTACGACAAGAATGGTCGTCAAATCTTTGGTACTACAGTTATTCCTAACCGTGGTGCTTGGCTTGAATATGAAACTGATGCTAAGAATGTTTCATTTGTTCGTGTAGACCGTACTCGTAAGTTGCCACTTACTGTATTGATTAGAGCTATGGGTATCGGCTCTGATAGTGACATCATCGACATGTTTGGTCAAAGCGATACTTTAAAATTTACTTTGGACAAAGATGTTCACAAGAATCCAGCAGATTCTCGTGTAGCTGAAGCCGTAAAGGATATTTACGAAAGATTACGTCCAGGTGAACCTAAGACAACTGATTCATCACGTTCACTTTTGTATGCTCGTTTCTTTGACCCACGTCGTTACGACTTGGCACCAGTTGGTCGTTACAAGATTAACAAGAAGCTTTCACTTAAGAACCGTTTATACGGTCAAACTTTAGCTGAAACTTTGGCTGATCCAGATACTGGTGAAATCATTGCTAAGAAGGATACTGTTGTTACTCACGAAGTAATGGACAAGTTAGCTCCATACCTTGATCGTGATGACTTTAAGATGGTAACTTACCAACCTTCAAAGGAAGGCGTATTACCAGATCCTATTACAGTTCAAGAAATTAAGGTTTACTCAAAGGTAGATCCTGAACGTGAAGTTAAATTAATGTCAAATGGTCATATTGCTGCAGATGTTAAGCACTTAACTCCAGCAGATGTTTTGGCATCAATTAACTACTTCTTTGCTTTACAAGACAAGATTGGTACCACTGATGATATCGACCACTTGGGTAACCGTCGTATTCGTCGTGTTGGTGAACTTCTTCAAAACCAATTTAGAATTGGTTTAGCAAGAATGGAACGTGTTGTTCGTGAAAGAATGTCAATCCAAGATCCTTCAACCGTTACTCCACAACAATTGATCAATATTCGTCCAATTGTTGCAAGTATCAAGGAATTCTTCGGTTCATCACAACTTTCACAATTTATGGACCAACACAACCCATTAGGTGAATTGACTCACAAGCGTCGTATGTCAGCCTTAGGGCCTGGTGGTTTGACTCGTGACCGTGCTGGTTATGAAGTTCGTGACGTTCACTATACTCACTATGGTCGTTTGTGTCCTATCGAAACTCCAGAAGGTCCTAACATTGGTTTGATCAACTCACTTGCTTCATACGCAATTATTAACAAGTATGGTTTCATTGAAACTCCATACCGTCGTGTATCTTGGAAGACTCACAAGGTTACTGATAAGATTGACTACTTAACTGCTGATGAAGAAGATAATTACATCATTGCCGGTGCAAACACTCCTTTGAATGACGATGGTTCATTTAAGAGTGATGTGATCTTAGCTCGTCAAAAGGAAGATAACGTCGAAGTTACTCCTGATAAGATTGACTACATGGACGTTATTCCTAAGCAAGTTGTTTCTGTAGCTTCAGCATGTATTCCATTCCTTGAAAACGATGACTCTAACCGTGCTTTGATGGGTGCCAACCAGCAACGTCAGGCTGCACCTTTGATCAACCCACATGGTTCACTTGTTGGTACTGGTATGGAATATCGTGCCGCTCACGATTCAGGTGCTGCTTTAATTGCTAAGGCTGCTGGTACTGTTGAATACGTAGATGCAAATGAAATCCGTATCAGACGTGAAGATGGTACTTTAGACAAGTACACTCTTGAAAAATACCGTCGTTCAAACAACTCTAAGTCATACAACCAAACTCCTAATGTTAAATTAGGTGATCATGTTGACGTAAGTGATGTTATTGCTAACGGTCCAACTATGGATCACGGTGAACTTGCTTTAGGTCAAAACCCACTTATCGCTTTCATGACCTGGAACATGTACAACTACGAAGATGCCATCATGCTTTCAGAACGTTTAGTTAAGGATGATGTTTACACTTCAATTAGTATTGAAGACTACGAATCAGAAGCTCGTGACACTAAGCTTGGCCCTGAAGAAATTACTAGAGAACTTCCTAACATCGGTGAAGATGCTTTGAAGGATCTTGATGCTGACGGTATTGTACGTGTCGGTGCTGAAGTTCACGATGGTGATATTTTGGTAGGTAAGGTAACTCCTAAGGGTGTAACTGAATTATCTGCTGAAGAAAGATTACTTCACGCAATCTTTGGTGAAAAGGCTCATGAAGTTCGTGATACTTCACTTCGTGTACCACACGGTGGTGGCGGTATCGTTCAAGACGTTAAGGTTTATACTCGTGAAGCCGGCGATGAACTTTCACCAGGTGTTAACACTATGGTTCGTGTTTACATTGCACAAAAGAGAAAGATTCAAGTTGGGGACAAGATGTCTGGTCGTCACGGTAACAAGGGTACTGTTGCTGCTGTTGTACCAAAAGAAGATATGCCATACTTACCAGATGGTACTCCAGTAGACATTTGCTTGAACCCAATGGGTGTTCCATCACGTATGAACATCGGACAGCTTCTTGAATTACACTTGGGTGCAGCAGCACGTCAATTAGGTATTCACGTAGCTACTCCAGTATTTGATGGTGCTAACGAAAATGACGTTTGGGACACTGTTCGTCAAGCTGGTATTGATAAAGATGGTAAGACTGTTATTTACGATGGTCGTACCGGTGAACCATTCCACAACCGTGTATCTGTAGGTGTCATGCACTACTTGAAACTTACTCACATGGTTGATGACAAGATCCACGCTCGTTCAATTGGGCCTTACTCATTAGTTACTCAACAACCTTTGGGTGGTAAAGCTCAGTTCGGTGGTCAGCGTTTCGGTGAAATGGAAGTTTGGGCCCTTGAAGCTTACGGTGCAGCTTACACATTGCAAGAAATTTTGACTTACAAGTCAGATGATGTTGTTGGTCGTGTAAAGGCATACGAAGCAATTGTTAAGGGTGAAAGAATTCCTAAGCCAGGTGTTCCAGAATCATTCCGTGTTCTTGTTAAGGAACTTCAATCATTAGGTTTGGATATTCGTGTTCTTGATATGAATCATAATGAAATTGAACTTCGTGATATGGATGAAGATTCAAGTGAACACTTAAACATTGATTCATTGTCACGTATGGCAGAAGAACAAGAAAAAAAGAAGTTAGCCGAAGAAACTGGAAAATCAGAAGATAAGAAAGAAAACAAGAAAGATGCAGATAAGCCAGTAGCTCCTGCAGATGAATCTGACGACAAAGTTTCTAAATAGTAGGAGGTTAAACTTTTGATCGACGTAAATAAATTTGAAAGTATGCAAATTGGTCTTGCATCACCTAACAAGATCAGAAGCTGGTCATATGGTGAAGTTAAGAAGCCTGAAACCATCAACTACCGTACTTTAAAACCTGAAAAAGATGGTCTATTTGATGAAAGAATCTTTGGACCAACTAAAGACTGGTCATGTGCCTGTGGTAAATATAAAGGTGTTAGATACCGCGGTATCGTTTGTGACCGTTGTGGTGTTGAAGTTACCTCTTCAAAAGTAAGAAGAGAACGTATGGGACACATTGAATTAGCTGCCCCTGTAACTCACATTTGGTACTTCAAAGGTATCCCATCAAGAATGGGCTTAGTATTGGACATTTCTCCAAAATTGCTTGAAGAAGTTATCTACTTTGCTGCATATATCGTAATTGATCCAGGTGATACTGATCTTGAGCCTAAGCAATTATTGACCGAAGCAGAATATCGTGAACAAAAGGCTAAATATGGCAACCGTTTTGAAGCTAAAATGGGTGCTGAAGCTATTTGCGAATTGCTTAAAAAAGTTGACCTTGACAAAGAAGTTAAGGATTTGAAGAAAGAACTTCAAACTGCAACTGGTCAAAAACGTACACGTGCTATCAGACGTTTGGACATTTTGGATGCATTTAAGAACTCTGGTAATAAGCCTGAATGGATGGTTATGGATGCTGTTCCAGTTATTCCACCAGATCTTCGTCCAATGGTTCAACTTGAAGGTGGACGTTTCGCTACATCAGATTTGAACGATTTATACAGACGCGTTATTAACCGTAATAATCGTTTGAAGAGATTGCTTGATTTGAACGCTCCTAACATCATCGTTCAAAACGAAAAGCGTATGCTTCAAGAAGCTGTTGATGCTTTAATTGATAACGGTCGTCGTGGTCGTCCAGTTGTTGGACCAGGTAACCGTCCACTTAAGTCACTTTCACACATGCTTAAGGGTAAGCAAGGTCGTTTCCGTCAAAACTTGCTTGGTAAGCGTGTTGACTACTCAGGTCGTTCAGTTATCGATGTTTCACCAAAATTGAAATTCTATCAATGTGGTGTTCCTCGTCCAATGGCTTTGGAATTGTTTAAGCCGTTTGTAATGCACGAATTGGTTAAACGTGGTATTGCTTCTAACATTAAGAATGCTAAGCGTAAGATTGATCGTGAAGATGATGATATTTGGGATGTACTTGAAGATGTAATTAAGGAACGTCCAGTTCTTTTGAACCGTGCACCTACTCTTCACCGTTTGAGTATTCAAGCATTTGAACCAGTTTTGGTACCAGGTAAGTCAATCAGACTTCACCCATTAGCTTGTGAAGCCTACAACGCCGACTTCGATGGTGACCAGATGGCCATCCACGTACCACTTTCAGATGAAGCTGTTGCTGAATCTCGTTTACTTATGCTTGCTGCTCACCACATCTTGGCTCCTAAGGATGGTAAGCCAATCGTTACTCCATCACAGGATATCGTTTTGGGTAACTACTGGTTGACTCAAGCTGAACGTGGTCGTGAAGGTGAAGGTATGATCTTTAGTTCACCTGCTGAAGCTACTGTAGCTTATGAAAATGGTGACATTCACTACCACACTATCATTGGTATGTCAGCTGATGCTATGCCTAAGAAGCCATGGCCACAAGGTCATGAACATGGCATTTTCATTACTACATACGGTAAGCTTGTCTTTAACCAATTATTTCCAGATGATTACTTCTACATCAACGAACCAACTGAAGAAAACTTAAATAATCCTTTGGATGCTAAGTACTTCTTGGGTGAAGGTCAAGATATTCATGACAAGATTGATGAAGTTGGCGATGATTTAATCGCTACTCCATTTAAGAGTAGTTTCTTATCTGATTCTATTGCTACTATTTACAAGTACTACAAGGTTCAACGAACTTCAGAATACTTGGATGATTTGAAGAAGTTAGGTTACACTAGTTCAACTACTTCAGGTATTACCATTGGTATGAATGATGTTCCAGAAATTAAAGATAAGGATGAAAAGGTAGCTAAGGCACGTAAACAAGTTGATATTGTTTCTAAGCAATTCAGACGTGGTTTAATTACTGAACAAGAACGTCACGATCGAGTAATTAGTATTTGGAACGCATGTAAGGACGAAATCCAAAACGAAATTGCTCAAATTCACTCACCACGTAACCCAATTTCAATCATGGCCGACTCTGGTGCCCGTGGTAACATTTCAAACTTTACTCAGTTAGCTGGTATGCGTGGTTTGATGGCTACTCCTAACGGTGGTTTGTTCGAAATCCCTGTTACTTCAAACTTCAAGGAAGGTTTGTCAGTATTGGAATTGTTCATGTCAACTCACGGTGCTCGTAAAGGTATGACTGATACTGCTTTGAAGACTGCTCAGTCAGGTTACTTGACTCGTCGGTTGGTTGATGTTGCTCAGGACGTTATTATTCGTAATGATGATTGTGGTACTGATCGTGGTATTACAGTTAGTGCCATTATGGAAGGTGACGAAATGATCGAACCATTATTTGATCGTTTGGTTGGTCGTTTCACTGCTGAAACAGTTAAGGATCCTAAGACTGGTGAAGCTATCGTGGGTAGAGATGTTATGATGGATGAAAACATGGCTCATAAGATCTGTGATGCAGGTGTAACCCATGTTAAGATTCGTTCAATTCTTACTTGTGATACTCCACACGGTGTATGTCGTAAATGTTACGGTATGAACCTTGCTACTGGTGAAGAAGTTGAAGTTGGTGAAGCAGTTGGTACTGTTGCCGCTCAATCAATTGGTGAACCTGGTACTCAGCTTACTTTGAGAACTTTCCACAACGGTGGTGTTGCCGGTGCCGAAGATATTACTCAAGGTTTGCCTCGTGTGCAAGAATTGTTCGAAGCACGTAACCCTAAGGGTCGTGCAACCATTTCTGAAGTAGATGGTGTAATTGATTCAATTCAAGAAAACCCAGCAGACCATACTCGTGAAATTACTGTTAAGGGTAAGATTGATACTAGAAGTTACAGTGTTCCTTACACTGCTTCTGTGGCTGTATCTGAAGGCGACTATGTTCACCGTGGTGATAAGTTGACTCTTGGTTCTGTTGATCCTAAGGAATTGATCCAAGTTACTGATACTTTGACTACTGAAAAGTACATCTTGGCTGAAGTTCAAAAGGCATATAGAATGCAGGGTGTAGACATTGCCGACAAACACGTCGAAGTATTGACTCGTCAAATGCTTCAAAAGGTACGTGTCCTTGATCCAGGTGAAACTGACATCTTACCAGGTGAAGTTATGGATATCGGTCAATTTAGAGACCGTAACAAGGAAGTTATTATTTCTGGTGGTATCCCAGCAACTGCACAAAGCGTTATCTTAGGTATTACTAAGGCCGCTTTGGAAACTAACAGTTTCTTGTCAGCTGCTTCATTCCAGGAAACTACTCGTGTTCTTACTGATGCTTCAATCAGAGGTAAGAATGATCCACTTCTTGGACTTAAGGAAAACGTTATTATCGGTAAGATTATTCCTGCTGGTACTGGTATGCCTGTATACCGCAACATGGAACCTGAAGCTGACGTTAAGAAGCCAGATTCAGTTTACTCAATTGGTGATATTGAAAAGCAAATGAAAGAAAAAGAACAAAGTAAGTAAAACTAGTTCTATATAAAAAGCGTTTCTATGTAGTGACCCTCGAAATTCGGACACGAATCTCGGGGGTTTTTCTACGTAAAGTCAAGTATCATTAGGTACTTGGCTTTGTTTTTTACCTTGATTTTTATCTTTTAGTATTTGAGGGGCAATTTATTTAAGAATTAAATCTATGACAAATAAGCCTATTAATTATGCTTTTCTTTAATAGGCTGGGGTATAATGTCTTTAGATCAATTAATTACGGCAAAAGTCTTTTTGGTTATGTGTGGCTACGCTGTAATCATATAATTGGTCGTTTTGGATCAGGGCATATATGGTTCTGATCAGTTTATGAATTGAAGCAATAGCGATTTTCTTGAATCCTTTGGTTTGAGAAGATCGCTTTTTGCTTTCATAATAGTCGGCAATATGGCATGGGTTGGTTTTAGCTGCATTGTCTATCTGTCCAATGGCCCGATAGAGAATCTTTCTGGCTACGGCATTGCCATGCTTAGTAATACTTAAGCTTGAATCCATTTCACCTGACTGGTATCTTCCCGGATCAATACCGATAAACGCATTAATCTTATTGGGATTACTGAATCTGCGCATATCGCCTAACTCTGCTAACACTCTGACTGCAGTAGTTTGAGCAAATCCAGGAATGCTTTCAAGTATTTCAAGATCTCTATTTGGCAGCTTTTTAGCTAAAGCTGTCATTTGATTGATTATCCTTTCCCTTTGACTGCTTAATACGAGCAGACGATCTGCATAGTATCTTGCTTGTTTTGTTTCAACGCTACCATTTTCGACAACAGGATAGCTTTTATGAGCCAATTCTAAAAGTTTCTTGGCAGTTTTTTGTGCGTGCTTGTTGCCAAAGCCTTTTAACGTAAGCAGCCAGCGAACAATCTGCTCCTTGTCAGATTCAAGAATACTTTCGCAATGTGGATATTGCTTAATTATCTGCCAATAATTATTGCCTTTAGAATTACTAAATAAAGTCTCAATTTCAGGAAAAGTCGACTGCAGTGCCTGGTGAAGACGATTCTTAGCCATTATCAAATCTGAGGTTAATTGATCATAGAACCTGCTTAAAGCATTGAGCTGATGATATTCTTCAGCCTGCAATTGATTAACTGGATGATGATAAAGTTTTTAAATTAGTGCTAAGTGATAAGCATCATTGCGGTCAGTCTTGTTGTGGCGTAATCCCTGATCCATTTCTTTCTTGGCCTTTAACGGATTAAGAATGATATAATCGTAGCCATAATCTTCAAGAAAGGTCTGTAGTCTGCGCGAATAAACGCCGGTTGCTTCAAAGATAATTTGTGGATGAATGGCAAATACATGCAATTCTTTTAATAGCTGCAAGAAGCCTGGCCGATCATTGGTAATCTCAAACTCATTCTTGCTTTCACCGATTAATTCACACACTGTTGAAGCAGACTTGCTTACATCAATACCGAATACAACTTTCATCATTAGCCTCCCAATCCAGCAGTAAAACATTTTTGCTTAAGAACTCGGATCTAATTTTCTAAACTCGACATCTAGGTGCCCACATTCTTCGAAGAGATTGCCAAATTCCTATGCAAAACTGCCAGTTTATTATACGACATCACGTGTCTAAACCCCCGAAGGCATATTGTTTTACTGCTATCTCAATTCTACAAGAGAATAAAAATAGTGAATCAATTATCCCGTCGGATAATCAATTCACTATTTAGCTTAGAATGTTTATTATGTCCAAATTAACCAAACAAGATAAAATTCATATTTTTGAAGAATGGACTTTAGAAGATAAACGTGGTACTTACTTAAACAAAAAATATGGAGTAAATATAGCCAATATAAATTATTTAGTAAGCTTAATTAAAATGCATGGCTTGTCTATTCTTGATAAATCTTATGCACATTATTCTAAGGAATTTAAAGAGCAGGCAATTAAAAGAGTGCTTTTAGGAAATGAAGCAATTAACGCTGTAGCGCTTGATTTAGGCTTAGCTAGCAGAGGTATGTTAGGCAATTGGATTCGCTCTTACAAAGAAAATGGGTATAATGTCGTTATCAAGAAGAAAGGACGACGAACCCATGAGCAAGAAAAAGCTGAACAAATTAGAGCGGCTCAAGCAAGAAAACGCCAAGCTGCGTAGCCAGAATTTAAAGCTTACTGTCGAAAACGCATATATAAAAAAATTGGATGCCTTGGTTCAAAAAAGAAAGAGCCAACCAAAACAGAAATAGCACAAGCTATTACCGAATTGAGGCATGAATTGTCAAATTAATCGCAAAACAGTTAGTCGTTTAATGCGCAAAATGGATCTGTATGGTTATGTAATGAAGCGTAGACATCCATATAGCAGCTATCAAGGAGATATTAAAGGCAGAATCAAGCCAGACATAATTAAACGCAAATTCTTTGCTTTAAGACCAAATATGAAATGGTATACCGATATTACTGAATTCAATCTTAAAGGTAAGAAACTTTATTTATCGCCTATTATTGATGGCTGTGGACGTGATACAGTTGCTTATAATATTTCTCGTCATCCTAATCTGAAACAGGTGATGTCGATGTTGAACGATGCTTTTAAAACTAATCAAGCATTAAATGGTTTAATCTTTCATACAGATCGAGGCTGGCAATACCAGCACAAGGCTTACCAACACGAGTTAGCTATTCGAGGCATTGAACAAAGCATGTCTAGGAAAGGCTGCTCTCCAGATGATGGCTTAATGGAGGGCTTCTTTGGCATTCTTAAACGAGAAATGTTCTATGGTCAGGAGAATAAATATGACTCGCTTGACGAATTAGAACAAGCTATCAGAAAGTATAAACGATTACAATACAGAGAGAACCAAAAACAAACTAAAAGAACTTACTCCGATAGAATATCGGAATAAGTCCTTAACCGCATAATATCAACAAAGTGTCCGAAAAATGCGGGCCACTACACTATTCATAAAGAATAGAAACGCTTTTTTAGTTTAAGAATTGCGTAAAAATTAGTCCTAAAAAGATAAAAGGAATGAAAGGATAGTGATAGTTGGCATCATTGTTTTCAATTGCAAAAAATAATAAAAGCAAGAAGCAGGCAAATAAAAATATTATGTTAGCAGTAGAAGGAGTTAAGTAACTGGCAATAGCGAGATAAATTAATAGATCGCCTAATCCCATTTTATGTTTAAGAATATTCCAACAAAAAATTGAAATAATTGATACGAAGGAAATAAAATCTAAGGTCGTAAAAGCAGAAAGTTTATTTTCGAAGGTAGCAATAAACATTGCAGGGAAAAGAAATAATAGATCGAATTCATTTTCATAGAAATCAGAGATGGCAGTTAAAAGAAGAGAGGAAAGGAATACAGAATTCGTAATGCCATTAATAGAGCTGAAATCAATTAGAGAAAAAGCAAATCCTCCCACCAATTCAAATAAAAACAATTCGCTTGGAATAGGTTGCTTGCAATAACGACAACGTCCTCTTAATAGTAAATAAGAAATAATGGGAATCTCGTCCAGCAGGGATAATTCAAAGTGACAATATTTGCAATAGGAACGAGAAAAAATAAAATTTTTATTCTCCCATCGATCAAAAATTACAGCCATGTGGGATGCAATACAAGTTCCAATTACAAAATTAGTAAAAAGATAAATTAAATTCAAAAAAATCACCTCACTATTTAATACGCAAAAAATCATCACTTTTCTTTTTTTATTTTGAAAAAGTTTGATTTCTCTTAAAAACCGAGTACAATAGTGTTTGTATGTTTTGAACAGTCTATTCGTGAGTTTAAAAAGAAACTCCCGGATGTGTGAACAAAATAATAATTTTAGGAGGAAATTTTAATGCCAACCATTAATCAATTGGTAAGAAAAGGCCGTCATTCAAAGGTTACTAAGTCAAAGTCACCTGCTTTGAATTACAGCTACAACAGTATGAAGAAGGAATCAGTATTCAACCCAGCTCCACAAATGCGTGGTGTTGCAACTCGTGTTGGTACTATGACTCCAAAGAAGCCTAACTCAGCTTTACGTAAGTACGCTCGTGTACGTCTTTCAAACTTAATCGAAGTTACTGCTTACATTCCAGGTGAAGGCCACAACTTGCAAGAACACTCAGTTGTTTTAATTCGTGGTGGTCGTGTAAAGGACCTTCCTGGTGTTCGTTACCACATCATTCGTGGTGCCCTCGATACTGCCGGTGTTGATGGCAGAAAGCAAAGCCGTTCTAAGTACGGTACTAAGAAAGATTAAAGGAGGAGTTAAATAATGCCTAGAAAAGGTCACGTAACTAAAAGAGCCGTTTTAGCAGATCCAGTTTACAACTCAAAGCTTGTTACCAAGTTAATTAACCACTTGATGATTGATGGTAAGAGAGCTAAGGCATCTTCAATCCTTTACGATGCTTTCAACATTGTTCAAGACAAGACTGGTAAGGAACCACTTGATGTATTTGAAGAAGCTATGAACAACGTTATGCCAGTTTTGGAAGTTAGAGCTCGCCGTATCGGTGGTTCAAACTACCAAATCCCAGTTGAAGTACGTCCTGAAAGAAGAACTACTTTAGGTTTAAGATGGCTTGTTTCATATGCTCGTTTACGTAACGAACACACTATGGATGAACGGTTAGCTAACGAAATCATTGACGCTTCAAACAACACTGGTTCAGCTGTTAAGAAGCGTGAAGACGTTCACCGTATGGCTGAAGCTAACCGTGCATTTGCACACTACCGCTTCTAATTTGTTCGTTTTAATTTAAGGAGAGAAACAATTTATGGCTAACAAGCGTGAATTTCCATTAGCAAAGACACGTAACATTGGTATTATGGCCCACATTGATGCGGGTAAGACTACTACTACTGAACGTATCCTTTACTACACTGGTAAGATCCACAAAATTGGTGAAACTCACGAAGGTGATTCACAAATGGACTGGATGGATGAAGAAAAGGAACGTGGTATCACTATTACTTCTGCAGCCACTACTGCACAATGGAAGGACTACAGAATTAACATTATTGATACCCCAGGACACGTTGACTTCACTATCGAAGTTGAACGTTCACTTCGTGTTCTTGATGGTGCTGTAACTGTTCTTGATGCTCAAGCTGGTGTTGAACCACAAACTGAAAACGTATGGCGTCAAGCTGAAACTTACGGTGTTCCTCGTATTGTTTTTGTTAACAAGATGGATAAGATTGGTGCTGACTTTGATAAGTCAGTTAAGTCATTGCACGAACGTTTAAACGCTAACGCTCACGCAGTTCAAATGCCAATCGGTTCAGCTGATACTTTTGAAGGTGTCATCGACTTAATTAACATGGTTGCTGATATCTACGACGAAGACAAGCTTGGTTCAAAGTGGGATACTGTACCAGTTCCTGATCAATACAAGGAAGAAGCTGAAAAGCGTCGTGGTGAATTAATTGAAGCTGTTGCTGATGTTGACGACGGCATCATGGAAAAATACCTTGGCGGTGAAGAAATTTCTAACGACGAATTAAAGGCAGCTATCCGTAAGGCTACTTTGAACTTGGAATTCTTCCCAGTATATGCTGGTTCAGCATTTAAGAACAAGGGCGTTCAAATGATGCTTGATGGTGTTATTGACTACTTGCCATCACCACTTGATGTTAAGCCTTATGTTGCTCACGATCCTAAGACTGGTGACGAAGTTGAACTTATGGCTGACGACAAGAAGCCATTTGCAGCTCTTGCATTTAAGATTGCTACTGACCCATTCGTAGGTCGTTTGACATTCATCCGTGTTTACACTGGTTCTCTTGAATCAGGTTCATACGTTTTGAACGCATCAAAGAACTCACGTGAACGTGTAGGTCGTTTGCTTCAAATGCACGCCAACTCAAGAACTGAAATTCCAGAAGTATTCTCAGGTGATATTGCTGGTGCCATCGGTTTGAAGAACACCACTACTGGTGACTCATTAACTGATCCAGATCACCCACTTATTTTGGAAAGCTTGAAAGTTCCAGATCCAGTTATCCAAGTTTCTGTTGAACCTAAGTCAAAGGCTGACCGTGATAAGATGGATGTTGCTTTGCAAAAGCTTACTGAAGAAGACCCAACCTTTAGAGCTGAAACTAACCCAGAAACTGGTCAAACTTTGATCTCAGGTATGGGTGAACTTCACCTTGATATCATGGTTGAACGTATGAGACGTGAATTTAACGTTGATGCTAAGATCGGTGAACCACAAGTTGCTTACCGTGAAACCTTCACTAAGGAAGCTAAGGCTCAAGGTAAGTTTGTTCGTCAATCAGGTGGTAAAGGTCAATACGGTGATGTTTGGATTGACTTTACTCCTAACGAAGAGGGTAAGGGTTACGAATTTGAAGATGCCATCGTTGGTGGTGTTGTTCCTCGTGAATTCATTCCTTCAGTTGACCAAGGTTTACAAGAAGCTATGAAGAATGGTGTTCTTGCAGGTTACCCATTAATCGACGTTAAGGCTAAGCTTTACGATGGTAGTTACCACGAAGTCGACTCATCAGAAGCTGCCTTCAAGGTTGCTGCTTCACTTGCTTTGAAGAATGCTGCTTCAAAGGCTGGCGCTGTTATCTTGGAACCAATTATGAAGGTTCAAGTAACTACTCCAGAAGAATACTTAGGTGATGTTATGGGTTCAATCACTGCTCGTCGTGGTACTATGGAAGGTATGGAAGACAGAGCCGGTGCTAAGATCATTAACTCATTTGTTCCACTTTCAGAAATGTTTGGTTACGCAACTACTTTGCGTTCATCAACTCAAGGTCGTGGTACATTTACTATGGTATTTGATCACTACTCACCAACACCTAAGTCAATTCAAGCTGATATCATTAAGAAACGCGGCGGCGAAGCTGAATAATTTTTAATGATAAAAAGTTTTAATACTTTTAGCTTAATTGAAAACAATTATATATAAAAAAAGAGTTATTGAGAATTTTCAATAACTCTTTTTTTGTAAATCTTTTTAAGAAAAAATGCCCGTAAGCCTTGATATTTAGGGGAAGACAAAGTACAATAGTTTTTGTGCTTAAGGGACGATTGTGCCCTGGGCAGTTAATATTGTTGTAAAGTGTTGACGCAAAAGGTTGCGGCACGCCAGGATGCATTGCCACAGTGGCGTGCGGGGAATTTTTGCCGAGCGAGTCATCTTTTAAAGAAGACGTTAAGGAGGTAATTTAATGGCAAGTCAAACAATCCGTATTAGACTTAAGTCTTACGAACACGGTATTCTCGATGAATCAGCTGCTAAGATCGTAGCTACTGCAAAGAGAACTGGTGCTGAAATTTCAGGTCCAGTTCCTCTTCCAACAGAAAGAACTTTATTCACTGTTCTTCGTTCACCACACAAGAACAAGGACTCACGTGAACAATTCGAAATGCGTACTCACAAGCGTTTAATTGACATTTTGAATCCAACACCTAAGACTGTTGATTCATTAATGAAGCTTGATCTTCCAAGTGGCGTAGACATCGAAATTAAATTGTAATTTAAATAGAAAGAGGTGTAATCATGACCAAAGGAATCTTAGGAAGAAAAGTTGGTATGACTCAAATCTTTACTAAAGATGGTGTCCTTGTTCCTGTAACAGTTGTAGAAGCAACTCCTAACGTTGTTATGCAAGTTAAGACTGTTGAATCAGACGGTTACGAAGCTGTTCAATTAGGTTACCAAGACAAACGTGAAGTTTTGAGCAACAAACCAGAAAAAGGTCATGCTGATAAAGCAAAGACTTCACCTAAGCGCTTCATTCGGGAAATCCGCGGTGTTGAGCTTAAGGACTATGAAGTCGGCTCAGAAGTTACTGTGGATACATTCAAGGAAGGTGACGTTGTAAACGTTACTGGTACTTCAAGAGGTCATGGATACCAAGGTAACATCAAGCGTTGGGGCCAATCAAGAGGACCAGAAACCCACGGTTCAAGATACCACAGAATTCCTGGTTCAATGGGTTCCATTATTAACCGTGTACCAAAGGGCAAGCGTTTGCCAGGTCACATGGGTATGAAGAAAGTTACCATTGAAAACTTAGTAATTGAAAAAGTTGTAGCAGACAAGAACGTATTGATGATCAAGGGCAATGTTCCAGGTGCTAAGAACTCATTAATCGTTGTTAAGACTGCTTCTAAAGCTGTTAAGGCTGATAAATAGGAAGGAGGACTAGAATGGCTAATATAAAAGTTATGGATCAAAACGGTAAAGATTCTGGTGAAGTTACTTTAAACGATAAAGTTTTTGGTATTGAACCTAACGAAAGTGTCGTTTTTGAAACAATCATTAGACAAAGAGCCGGTAAGCGTCAAGGTACCTCAAAGGTTAAGAACAGATCTGCCGTTCGCGGTGGTGGTAAGAAGCCTTGGAGACAAAAGGGTACTGGTCGTGCTCGTCAAGGTTCTATCAGATCTCCACAATGGCGTGGTGGTGGTACAGTATTTGGCCCAACACCTCGTTCATACGCATACACGATGCCAAGAAAGCAACGTCGTTTGGCTATTAAGTCAGTTCTTTCCCAAAAGATGATTGATAAGGATTTGATTGTTTTAGATAAGTTGACTATGTCAGCACCTAAGACTAAGGATTTAGTATCAATGTTAAACAGCTTAAATGTTGATGGTAAAGTTTTAATTGTTTCAGATGATAACAATGTACAACTTTCCGCAAGAAACTTAGCTAAGGTTAAGGCTGTTCCAGTTAACGGTTTAAACGTTGAAGATGCAGTTAACTATGGTAAGTTAATCTTGACTCAAGATGCTGTTAAGAAGATTGAGGAGGTTTTGGCTTAATGAACGCACGCGATATCATTTTAAGACCTGTCATTACTGAAAAGTCCACGAACTTAATGGATGATAAGAAGTACACATTCGACGTGCTTTTAACTGCAACCAAGACACAAGTTCGCAATGCTGTTGAAGAAATCTTCGATGTTAAGGTAAAGAACGTTAACATTATGAATGTTCGCGGTAAAGACAAGCGAGTAGGTCGTTACACTGGTAAGACTGCTCGTCGTAGAAAGGCAATCGTTACTTTGACTAACGATTCAAACGACATCAAGATTTTCCAAAACGAAAATAAAGAAGACAACAAGTAATAGGAGGTCAGTCAATTGGCTATTAAAATTTACAAGCCAACCACTAATGGTCGTCGTCATATGACTTCTTCCGACTTTGCTGAGATTACCAAGACAAAGCCTGAAAAGACTTTACTTGAATCACAATCACATACTGCAGGTCGTAACTCATATGGTCACATCACTGTAAGACACCGTGGTGGTGGTCACAAACAAAAATACCGTATCATCGACTTTAAGCGTAACAAGGACAATACAAAGGCAGTTGTAAAGGCTATCGAATACGATCCAAACAGAACTGCTAACATTGCATTGCTTCACTACACTGATGGTATTAAAGCTTACATCTTAGCACCTAAGGGATTAAAGGTTGGCGATATCGTTGAATCAAGCGATTCAGTTGACATTAAGCCAGGTAACGCATTAGCATTAAAGAACATCCCATCTGGTACTTCAATTCACAACATTGAATTAAAGCCAGGTAAGGGTGGCCAACTTGTAAGAAGTGCTGGTGCTTCTGCTCAAGTTTTGGGTGTTGATGGTGACTACACTTTAGTAAGATTACAAAGTGGTGAAGTTCGTAAGATCTTGTCATCATGCCGTGCAACTATCGGTGTTGTAGGTAACGAACAACATTCATTAATTAAATTAGGTAAAGCTGGTCGTAAGCGTTGGTTAGGCCAGCGTCCTCAATCACGTGGTTCTGTAATGAACCCTAACGATCACCCACATGGTGGTGGTGAAGGTAAGGCTCCAGTTGGTCGTCCACAACCTATGACTCCATGGGGTAAGAAGGCTCGTGGTATCAAGACTAGAGACACCAAGAAGGCTAGCGAGAAGTTAATCATTCGTCACCGTAAAGGTAGCAAGTAATAGAAGGAGGGTTAATTAATGAGCCGTAGTATTAAAAAAGGTCCTTTTGCTGATGCATCATTATTAAAGAAGGTTGATGCACAAGCAGATGCAGATAAGAAGCAAGTTATTAAAACTTGGTCACGTCGTTCAACTATTTTTCCTTCCTTTATTGGATTGACTATAGCTGTTTACGATGGTAGAAAACATGTCCCAGTATACATTAATGAAGACATGGTTGGTCATAAGTTAGGTGAATTTGTTCCAACAAGAACTTTCCATGGACACAGATCCACTGAAGATAAAACCACAGCACAATAGAGGAAGGAGAAACATCTAAATGGCAGAACAAATTAGTTCAGCTAAGGCAGAAGCAAGAACTGTTCGCATCGCTCCAAGAAAAGCTCGTTTGGTCGTTGACTTAATTCGTGGTAAGAGCGTTGCCGAAGCATTAGCAATCTTAGAATTTACGCCTAGAGCTGCTTCCCCAATCGTTGAAAAGGTTTTACGTTCAGCAATTGCTAACGCAGAACACAACTACGATCTTGAAAGTGCAAATCTTTACGTATCAGAAGCATATGTAAACGAAGGTGCTACTTTGAAGAGATTCCGTCCCCGTGCTAAGGGTATGGCTTCTCCAATTAACAAGAGAACCAGTCACGTAGTTGTAGTAGTTTCAGAAAAGAACGATTAAGGGAGGTATATTAATGGGTCAAAAGATTAACCCAAACGGTTTTCGTCTCGGTGTCATCCGTGATTGGGAATCAAAATGGTATGCTGACAAAGGATACAAAGAAACTTTAAATGAAGACCTTCGAATCAGAAAGTTTATTTCAAAGAAATTGAAGGATGCTTCAGTATCCACTGTTGAAATTGAACGTGCAGCTAACAGAATTAACATTTCAATCCACACTGCAAAGCCAGGTATGGTAATTGGTAAAGGTGGTTCTGAAGTTGAAGCATTGAGAAAGCAATTAAATGCTTTAACTGGCAAGCAAGTTCACATTAATATTGTTGAAATTAAGAAACCAGATCTTGATGCTGAATTGGTAGCAGATAGTATTGCTCGTCAACTTGAAGCTCGTATTGCTTTCAGACGTGCTATGCGTCAAGCTACTCAAAGAGCTATGCGTGCTGGTGCCAAGGGTATTAAGGTTCAAACTTCTGGTCGTTTGAACGGTGCCGACATGGCAAGAAGAGAATGGCACACAGAAGGTCGTGTTCCATTACAAACTTTGAGAGCTGATATTGATTACGCTTGGGTAAATGCCTTCACTACTTATGGTGAAATTG
Organism: Lactobacillus helveticus; assembly: GCF_046109915.1. Taxonomy (NCBI): domain Bacteria; kingdom Bacillati; phylum Bacillota; class Bacilli; order Lactobacillales; family Lactobacillaceae; genus Lactobacillus; species Lactobacillus helveticus. The sequence continues at coordinate 1,969,995 of NZ_CP151471.1, forward strand.
GTGTCCAAGTTTGGATTAACCGTGGCGAAATCTTACCTACTCGTAAGAACAAGCCAGCTTCAAAGCCAGCGAAGGGAGGAAATAGATAATGCCTTTAGTACCAAAACGAGTAAAACACCGTCGTGAATTCCGTGGTAAGATGCGTGGTGCTGCTAAAGGTGGTAAGTATATTGCCTTTGGTGAATATGGTCTTGAAGCCCTCGAATCACATTGGATTACTAACCGTCAAATCGAAGCTGCTCGTGTTGCTATGACACGTTACATGAAGCGTGGCGGTAAAGTTTGGATTAGAATTTTCCCTCAAAAGTCATACACTGCAAAAGGTGTAGGTGTACGTATGGGTTCTGGTAAAGGTGCACCTGCAGGTTGGGTAGCTGTAGTTAAGAGAGAAAAGATTATGTTTGAAATTGGTGGTGTTGATGAAGCAACTGCTCGTGAAGCTTTGAGACTTGCTTCAACTAAGTTACCAATTAAGACTAAGTTTGTAACTAGAAGTTCGGAAGTAGGTGGCGAATCTAATGAAGGCTAAAGATATCAGAGCATTAACCACTGATCAAATGTTAGAAAAAGAAAAGCAATATAAAGAAGAACTCTTTAATTTGCGTTTCCAACAAGCAACGGGTCAATTAGAAAATACCGCTCGCTTGAGTAAAGTCCGCAAGAATATCGCCAGAATTAAGACTATTCTGAGCGAAAAAGCATTAGAAAACAATTAGTGGAAGGGAGCTATTAACTTGAGCGAAACAAACGAAAGAAATCGTCGTCACGTATACCAAGGTCGTGTAGTTTCTGATAAGATGGACAAGACTATCGTAGTCGTTGTTGATACTTACAAGAACCACCCAGTTTACAACAAGCGTATTAGATATTCTAAGAAGTACTACGCACAAGACGAAAATAACGAAGCTAAAGTTGGCGATACTGTACGTATCATGGAAACCCGTCCATTATCTCGTAAGAAGCGCTTCCGTTTAGCAAAGATTGTTAAGAAATCTGTTTAATTTGCAGATTTAGTGAGGGGAGGATTCTACAGTGATTCAAAACGAATCTCGTTTAAAGGTTGCTGATAACTCTGGTGCCAGAGAACTTTTAGTTATTAGAGTCTTAGGCGGTTCAAAGCGTAAGACTGGTAACATTGGTGACATCGTTGTATGTACTGTTAAACAAGCAACACCAGGTGGCGTTGTCAAAAAAGGCGACGTTGTAAAAGCTGTAATTGTCAGAACAAAGTCAGGTGCACGTCGTGAAGATGGTTCATACATCAAATTCGATGAAAATGCTGGAGTAATTATTAACGCAGATAAGAGCCCACGTGGTACTCGTATCTTTGGGCCAGTTGCACGTGAGTTACGTGAGTACGACTTTATGAAGATCGTCTCTCTTGCTCCTGAAGTCTTATAATTGATAGTGAGGTGCACTGATGTTCGTTAAAACTGGTGACAAGGTAAAAGTTATTGCCGGAAAAGATAAAGGTAAAGAAGGTACTGTTCTTTCTATTAATGTTAAGAAGAACCGTGTAGTTGTTAAGGGTGTTAACAAGATTAAGAAGCACCAAAAGCCTTCTCAAACCAACGCTAACGGTGGTGTAGTTGAATCAGAAGGTTCAATTCATGCATCAAACGTTAAAGTAATTAGTAAAAAAGAAGATAAGTAGAAGGGAGGACACAAATGGCAAGTTATTTAGCTGAAGAATACAAAGAAAAAGTAGCTCCTGCATTGGCAGAAAAGTTTGATTACAAGTCATCAATGCAAATTCCAAAGATCGATAAGATCGTTTTGAACATGGGTGTTGGTGACGCTGTTTCTAACGCCAAGAACTTGGATGAAGCTGTTGAAGAATTAACTTTAATTTCTGGTCAAAAGCCATTAATTACTAAGGCAAAGAAGTCAATCGCTAACTTCCGTTTACGTGAAGGTATGTCTATCGGTGCTAAGGTAACTCTTAGAGGCGACAGAATGTATGACTTCTTATACAAGTTAATCAATGTTTCTATTCCACGTGTTCGTGACTTCCGTGGTGTATCAACTCGTTCATTTGATGGTCGTGGTAACTACACTTTAGGTGTTAAGGAACAATTGATTTTCCCAGAAATCGATTTTGATAAAGTTAACCGTACTAGAGGTTTAGACATTGTTATCGTAACTACTGCCAACACTGATGAAGAAGCTCGTGAACTTTTGACTCAATTTGGTATGCCGTTTGCAAGATAGTGGAGGACATTAATGGCTAAAACATCACAAAAAATCAGAAATCGTCGTCCTGCTAAGTTCTCTTCACGCGAATATACACGTTGCGAGAGATGTGGTCGTCCACATTCCGTGTACCGTAAATTCGGTTTATGCCGTATTTGCTTAAAGGAATTAGCACACAAGGGTCAAATCCCTGGTCTTAAAAAGGCTAGTTGGTAGTATACGGTTAGGAGGATAGCTTAAATGGTCATGACAGATCCAATCGCAGATTACTTGACTAGAATCAGAAATGCCAACATGGCAAAGCACGATTCAGTTGAAATTCCTGCATCAAATATTAAAAAGTCTATTTCAGAAATTTTGAAACGTGAAGGTTTCATCCGTGATTATGAAGTTGCTGATGATAACAAGCAAGGCGTTATCAAGGTATTCTTGAAATATGGTCCAAATGGAGAACGTGTTATTTCAGGCTTAAAGCGTATTTCTAAGCCAGGTCTTAGAAACTACGTAAGTGCTGAAGACTTACCTAAAGTTCTCAATGGTTTAGGCATTGCCATCGTTTCTACTTCTGCTGGTGTTATTACTGACAAAGAAGCAAGACAAAAGAACGTTGGCGGCGAAGTAATTGCCTACGTTTGGTAATACTGACAGAAAGGAGAACAATTAATGAGCCGAATCGGTTTAAAGACTATTGAAGTCCCTGACAGTGTCACTGTTACCAAGGAAGGCGACAACATTACTGTTAAGGGTCCTAAGGGTGAATTAACTAGATACTTCGATCCAAAGATCACTTTTGAACAAAAAGATGGTGAAATTAACTTTTCACGTTCAAGCGAAAGTGATAAAGCACTTCACGGTACTGAAAGAGCTAACTTGGCTTCAATGATCGAAGGTGTAGTTAACGGTTATAAGAAGACTTTGAAGTTAATCGGTGTTGGTTACCGTGCACAAGCACAAGGCAACAAGGTTACTTTAAACGTTGGTTATTCTCACCCAGTTGTATTGACTGCACCAGAAGGTGTTACTGTTAAGGCAACTTCAGCAACTGATGTAGAAGTTGAAGGTGTTTCAAAGCAAGATGTAGGTCAATTTGCAGCTGAAATCCGCGCCGTACGTCCACCAGAACCTTATAAGGGTAAAGGTATTCGTTATGTTGATGAATACGTACGTCGTAAGGAAGGTAAGACTGGTAAGTAATAAGTAGTTATTTTGAGGTGAAATTGTGATTTCTAAACCAGATAAAAATAAGTTACGCTTAAAGCGTCATAAACGTATTCGTGGCAAGATTTCTGGTACTGCTGAGCGCCCACGCTTAAGCATTTTTCGTTCAAATAAAAACATCTACGCTCAATTAATTGATGACGTAGCGGGTGTTACGCTTGCAAACGCCTCAAGTTTGGATGAAAACGTATCAGAAGATGCAACTAAGGTAGAACAAGCTACTGCTGTAGGTAAGGCTATTGCTGAAGCTGCAAAGGCTAAGAATATTTCTACTGTTGTATTTGATAGAAGTGGTTACTTATACCACGGCCGTATTCAAGCATTAGCTGATGCTGCTCGTGAAAACGGATTAGATTTCTAGGAAAGGAGAATTAACACATGGCAAACCGTAATGATTCTCGTAATAATCGCAGAAACAAAGACGATATCGAAGATCAATTAGTCGCTGTCAACCGTATCACTAAGGTTGTTAAGGGTGGTCGCCGTATGAGATTTGCTGCTCTTGTTGTTGTTGGCGACAAGAAAGGCCGTGTAGGCTTTGGTACTGGTAAAGCTCAAGAAGTCCCGGAAGCAATCCGTAAGGCTGTAGAAGACGGTAAGAAGAAGATGATTAACGTACCTAAGGTTGGTACTACTATTCCTCATGAAGTTATTGGTCACTACGGTTCAGGTAACATTTTATTGAAGCCTGCTGAAGCTGGTTCTGGTGTTGCTGCTGGTGGTGCCGTACGTATCGTTATGGATATGGCTGGTATTTCAGACGTAACTTCAAAGTCACTTGGTTCTAATACTCCAATCAATGTTGTTCGTGCAACTATTGATGGTTTGAAGAAGCTTAGAACTAGCGAAGAAGTAAATAAACTTCGTCAACCTGAAAGAGCTTAGATTAGGGAGATCATAGATGACTGATTTAAAGATTACTTTAATTAGAAGTGCTGCTCACAGTCTACCTGAACAAAGAAAGACTGTTAAAGCTCTTGGCTTAGGTAGAGTAAATAGTACTGTTGTTCTTCCAGACAACGCTGCTACTCGCGGTGCATTATTAAAAATTGCTCACTTAATCTCTGTTGAAGAGATTAATAAATAAGATATCAAGGAGGTGCCAAATTAATGAAGCTTCATGAATTACATTCTGCTGAAGGCTCACGTCGCAATAGAAAGCGTGTTGGTCGTGGTACTTCAAGTGGTTACGGTAAGACTTCTGGCCGTGGTCAAAAGGGTCAATTGGCTCGTCAAGGCGGTCATACACGTTTAGGTTTTGAAGGTGGTCAAATGCCATTGTTCAGAACTATGCCAAAGCGTGGTTTCAAGAATATTAACCGTAAAGAATATGCAATTGTAAACTTAGATGACTTAAATAAGTTCAATGACGGCAGTGAAGTAACTGTTGAAACTCTTAAAGAAAACGGTTTGGTAAAGAAAGAATTATCAGGCGTTAAGTTACTTGGCAACGGTGAATTGAAAGTTAAATTAACTGTAAAGGTTAACAAAGTTTCCGCAGCTGCTAAGAAAGCAGTTGAAGCCGCTGGCGGAACTGTTGAGGTGATCTAATGTTTTCGACCTTGAAGAACGCCTTTAAGGATAAAGAAATTAGAAATAAGATTTATTTTACTCTCTTTATTCTTTTAATATACCGGATTGGTGCTAATATTGCTGTTCCTGGTATTAATGCAAAGGCGATCACGCAGGTTGCTCAAACTGGACTAGTTCCAATGCTAGATACTGTATCTGGTGGTGGACTAGATAACTATTCAATATTCTCCTTGGGTGTTTCTCCCTACATTACGGCACAAATTGTAATTCAATTATTGCAAATGGATATCGTACCTACATTAGTAGAATGGGGAAAACAAGGTGAAGTTGGGCGTCGTAAAACAAATCAAGTTACTAGATACTTAACATTAGTAGTTGCTTTTGTTCAAAGTATTGGTATTACACTTGGTTTTAACGCTTTAACTCAAATGGGGTTAGTAAAAAGCCAAACTCCACAAACCTATATAGAAATTGCTATTATCATGACTGCCGGAACCATGTTGTTAACATGGTTGGGTGATGAAATCACAGATAAAGGTCTTGGAAATGGTGTATCAGTAATTATCTTTGCTGGTATTATTGCAAGATTACCTAGTGGTTTATGGCAAATCTATAAAGAAGGGGTTATTAATAATAGTGCCAGTGATCGTTGGCAAGGTATTTTGTTCTTCATCGCGATTATAGTTGCAATCCTTATCGTAACCCAATTGGTTACGTGGGTTGAACAAGCTGATCGTCGTATTCCTATTCAATATACAAGAAGAGCGACGATTAGTGGTTCTGAAAGTTTTCTACCATTAAAGGTCAATGTATCTGGAGTTATTCCAGTTATTTTTGCCAGTTCTTTTATTGTTACACCGGCAACAATTTTAATGGCCTTTCAAAGAACCCAAGGTGATCAGCAATGGTTTAAAGTAATGAACCAGATCTTTAGTTTACAAACTACACCTGGAGTTATTATCTACACCTTTTTAATTATCTTATTTACATTCTTCTATGCTTTTGTACAGGTTAACCCTGAGAAGCTAGCAGAAAACTTACAAAAACAAGGTGCTTACATTCCTAGCATTTGGCCAGGAAAAGATACCCAGAATTATATTTCAAAAATGTTGATTAAATTATCAACTGTAGGTTCAGTATTTTTAGGCTTAGTTGCATTATTACCTCAATTAGCTACTAACTTTTGGAATCTCCCAAGTTCTATTGGTTTAGGAGGAACAAGTCTTTTAATTGTTATTGGGGTTGTTCTTGAGTTATCTCGTCAAATTAACGGATTGTTAATGAAGAGAGAATATGTTGGATTCATCAGATAGGAACGGATAAATGATTAACTTAATTCTTTTAGGTTTACCAGGTGCTGGTAAAGGTACAGCATCAGAGAGAATTGTCGATAAATATCACTTAACTCATATTTCAACTGGAGATATGTTTAGGGAAGCAATGGCTAATAAGACTAAGGTAGGTCTTGAAGCTAAAAGTTACATTGATAAAGGTAACTTAGTACCAGATGAAGTAACTGCTAAGTTAGTTGAAGAACGTTTAAGTCAACCTGATATTAAAGAAGGTTTTATCTTAGACGGTTTTCCAAGAACTACTGTACAAGCAGAACTTCTTGACGGTATTACTAAACGCTTGAAGAAACCATTAACAAATGTTATTGCGCTTGAAGTTGATGAGGACACTTTGATTAAGCGTTTATCAGCTAGATACATGTGTAAAAATTGTGGTGCTACATACAATAAACTTTCAAAGCAACCTAAAGTTGAAGGTACTTGTGATCGTTGTGGTAGTCATGAATTTTATCAACGTGAAGATGATAAGCCAGAAGTTGTTAAGAATCGTCTTGAAGTTAATGAAAAGATGAATGCACCTTTGAAAGACTTTTATCAAAAGAAAGGTTTGCTTACTGTAATTAATGGTGAACAAACTCCAGAAAAAGTCTTTGAAGATATTGATGCGGTATTGAGTAATAATCAATAGAATAAATTTGTATAATTTTTTATCCGTGTTATAATTTCAAAGTATGACTGTTTAATTGCGGAGGAACAACTTTGGCAAAAGATGATGTCATTGAAGTAGAGGGTAAGGTAGTTGATACCTTACCTAATGCTATGTTTAAAGTTGAATTAGAAAATGGAGCTACTATTTTAGCACATGTTTCAGGTAAAATTAGAATGCACTATATTCGTATTTTGCCTGGAGACCGTGTAACAGTAGAATTATCTCCATATGATTTAACTAAAGGTAGAATTACGTATCGGTTTATAAAGTAATATAACGGAGGGAAACATGAAGGTTAGACCATCTGTTAAACCAATGTGCGAACATTGTAAAGTCATTAAAAGACATGGCCGTGTAATGGTTATTTGCTCAGCAAATCCAAAGCACAAGCAACGTCAAGGTTAATAGTAAGAAAAAGAGGAGGTGTAGTTTATGGCTCGTATTGCTGGTGTTGACTTACCAAGAGATAAAAGAATTGTTGTTGCTTTAACATACATTTATGGTATTGGTGATGCAACTGCTAAGAAGATTTGTGCTGATGCTGGTGTTTCTGAAGATGTTCGTTCAAAGGATTTAACTCCAGAAGATCAAGAAAAGCTTCGTACTGAAGTTGATAAGTATCGTGTTGAAGGTGACTTGCGCCGTGAAGTAAGCATGAACATTAAGCGATTAGTTGATATTGGTTCTTATCGTGGTATTCGTCACCGCCGTGGACTTCCAGTTCGTGGTCAAAATACCAAGAATAATGCTCGTACTCGTAAGGGTACTAAGAGAAACCGTTAATTTTATTTATAAGGAGGTTTATTGATGCCTGCAAAGAAAACAGCACGTAAGCGTCGTGTGAAGAAGCATGTTGAAAGCGGTGTGGCACACATTCACTCAACGTTTAATAATACTTTAGTCATGATTACTGACGTTCAAGGTAATGCAGTTGCTTGGTCTTCAGCTGGTGCATTGGGCTTTAAGGGTAGTCGTAAGTCTACTCCATTTGCAGCTCAAATGGCAGCAGAAGCAGCAGCTAAGAGTGCAATGGACCAAGGTATGAAACATGTAGAAGTTTCTGTAAAAGGTCCTGGTGCTGGTCGTGAATCTGCTATTAGATCACTTCAAGCAACTGGTCTTGAAATTACTGCAATTCGTGACGTTACGCCAGTTCCCCACAATGGTTCCAGACCACCAAAACGTCGTCGTGTTTAATATTGTCCTTGATATAGGACGTTACGTTTTGAAAGGGGCCCAGTAATGATTGAATTTGAAAAACCAAATATTACCGTTGTTGAACAAGAAGATTCTTACGGTAAGTTTGTTGTTGAACCACTTGAGCGAGGCTTTGGTACTACTTTAGGTAACTCTTTAAGAAGAGTCTTACTTACTTCTATTCCTGGTACTGGACTTGTTTATGTGCAAATTGATGGCGTTTTACACGAGTTCTCAACAGTTCCTGGCGTCAGAGAAGATGTAACCAAGATTATTCTTAATTTGAAGAAGCTTGAATTAAAGTCTTTTTCAGATGAAAGAAAGGTTATTGAATTGGACGTTGAAGGTCCTGCCACAGTAACTGCTGATGATCTTAAAGTTGATGCAGACGTTCAAGTCTTAAATCCGGATCAATACATTTGTACCATTGCTGAAGGTGGACACTTGCACATGGAAATCGCCGTACAAAATGGTAGAGGTTATGTTGCTGCAAGTGACAATAAGAGTGATGACATGCCAATTGGAGTAATTCCTGTTGATTCTCTATTCTCACCAATTAAAAAGGTTAACTACCAAGTTGAATCAACTCGTGTTGGTAAGAGAGACGATTTTGACAAGCTCACTTTTGAGATTTGGACTGACGGTTCAATCAAGCCTAATGACGCCCTTAGTTTTGCTGCTAAGATTTTAGTTGAACATTTCAAAGTATTTGAATCAGCTGATGCAGATACTAAATTCAGCGAAGTAATGGTGGAAAAGGAAGACGACAAGAAAGAAAAGAAACTCGAAATGACAATTGAAGAGCTTGATCTTTCTGTTCGTTCATACAACTGCCTGAAACGTGCCGGCATTAACACTCTTCAAGAGTTAACTGATATGACAGAGTCAGATATGATGCGTGTACGTAACTTGGGACGTAAATCATTGGAAGAAGTTAAGAATAAATTAACCGACTTAGGTCTTTCACTTCGTCAGGAAGACTAAAGTAGGTAAATAAAGGAGGCAAACCCATGGCATACCGTAAATTAGGTCGCGATAGTGCTCACAGAAAAGCAATGCTAAGAGAAATGACTACTCAATTAATCATGAACGAACGTATTGTTACTACTGAAACTCGTGCTAAAGAAGTTCGTAAAACTGCCGAAAAGATGATCACTTTAGGTAAGCGCGGCGATTTAGCTTCAAGAAGAAAGGCTGCAGCATTCGTACGTAACGAAGTTGCAGATGTTCATGAAGAAAAAGATGCAGTTGTTGTTAAATCAGCATTGCAAAAGCTTTTCAGCGATGTAGCACCTCGTTACAAGGATCGTAACGGTGGTTACACTAGAATTTTGAAGTTAGCTGTTCCTCGTAAAGGTGATGCTGCTCCAATGGTTATTCTTGAATTAGTTTAATTTAGGATTACCACAACTTAATACGTATTAAGAATTATCCATGAAAGTGAGAAAAAGCGTAAAGATGATGGCGAAAGCTTAGTCTAGCTTAGATGATAAAATCATCCCTCTTCATGGATGATTTTTTTTGCTCTTTTTTCTGTTACAATTACTAATAAGTAATCTAAGAGGGGAATGTGTGAGTATGTCTAACAATAATGCTATTGAGTTTAAACATGTTAAATTCACTTATCCAGATTCAAAAAAAACGGTCTTAAAAGATGTTAATTTTGTAGTTAAAAAAGGTTCATGGATGTCTTTAATTGGACACAATGGGAGCGGTAAATCTACAATTTCCAAGTTAATCAATGGGTTACTTTTACCAGATGAAAATTCTGATAGTAAAATTACTGTTTTAGGGACCAATGTGACTGCTGAAAATATTTGGGATATTAGAGAAAAAGTTGGAATAGTTTTTCAAAATCCAGACAATCAATTTGTTGGCGCTACTGTCGGAGATGATGTAGCATTTGGTTTAGAAAACCGTGGTGTACCTAGACAAGAAATGATAAAAATAGTAAGAAATGTTTTATCTGAAGTGGGTATGCTGGAATATATTGATTCTGAGCCTGCAAATCTTTCTGGAGGACAAAAACAGAGAATAGCTATTGCTGGAATATTAGCCGTTGAGCCCCAAATTATTATTTTAGATGAGTCTACTTCTATGCTTGATCCAAGTGGTAGAAAGCAAATTTTAAAAATAATTAGTGAGCTGATGAAAAAGAAACAGTTAACAGTTGTTTCTATCACACATGATATCGATGAAGCCAATATGGCAGATAGTGTCATTGTTTTAAATGATGGCGAAATAATTGATCAAGATTCACCAGTAAAGATTTTTAACAAGACAACGATGCTTAAACAAATAGGTCTAGATATTCCGTTTACTAATAAGTTGATACTAGCATTAGATAAGAGTGGAGTATCAGTACCTCAGAATGTAAGAACGAAAGATGAGTTGAAGCAATATCTATGTCAATTAAATTTGAAAATATAAATTATATTTATTCTCCTGGAACAACAATGGAGAAAAAGGGATTAGATAATATTTCTTTTGAATTATTAGACAATAGTTTTATTGCATTGATCGGACATACAGGTAGTGGTAAATCGACTTTGATGCAACATTTTAATGCATTATTAAAGCCTAGTTCGGGAACCATTGATATAGCTGGATATCATATTACACCGCAAACAGGAAATAAAAACTTAAAAAAGTTGCGCAAAGAAGTGGGATTGGTATTTCAATTTCCAGAAACTCAGTTGTTTGAAAATACTGTGCTTGAAGACGTTAAATTTGGGCCTAAAAATTTTGGGGTAAGTGACAAAGAAGCCGAAATTAAGGCAAAAAAATGGTTAAAACAAGTAGGATTACCTACTGATGTGATTTCTAAATCTCCATTTGAGCTCTCTGGAGGGCAAATGAGGCGTGTGGCAATTGCAGGTGTAATGGTCAATGAGCCTCAAATACTCTGCTTAGATGAGCCAGGAGCTGGATTAGATCCACGAGCTCGAGAAGAAATGATGCAAATCTTTGTAAATTATCAAAAGGCGGGGCATACTGTCATTTTAGTCACACACAATATGGATGATGTGGCTAAGTATGCTGATGATGTTTTAGTAATGGAACATGGCAAATTAATAAAGCATGATAAACCACGAAAGATTTTTGAAAATAAGGAATGGTTGAAGAAACATTACTTAGATGAGCCTACTCCAAGTTTATTTGCATCATCTTTAACAGGTTTTAAATTTAAAGAAAATCCATTAACTATAAAAGAATTAGTTGATGGAATTAAGGAAAATGTGCAGGGGGAGTTTAATGAGTAAGATAATTATTGGACGATATATTCCTGGTGATTCTCTTGTTTATAAAATGGATCCCCGAGGCAAATTATTAATTACTATTTTGTTCATTTTGGCTATCTTTTTAGCAAATAATCCGATTACTTATGCAATTATTACTTTCTTTTGTTTTTTAGCGATAATTGCTACAGGATTAAAAGCAAGAGTTTTTTGGAACGGTGTTAAGCCTTTAATAGGCTTAATTTTCTTTACTTCTTTATTGCAATTATTTTTTATGACTGGTGGCCATGTTTTTTGGCATTGGTGGATATTTAGTATTTCAAGTTATGGTGTCGAGAATGCAATATATATCTTCATTCGATTTACGTTAATCATTTTAATTTCTACAGTGATGACGGTGACCACTATGCCTCTAGAGATAGCAGATGCAATGGAGTGGCTGTTAAAGCCTCTAAAAATATTTAAAGTTCCTGTAGATAAAATTGCCCTTGTCATTTCGATCGCCTTACGTTTTGTCCCAACTTTATTTGATGAGACTTTAAAAATCATGAATGCACAAAGATCACGTGGAGCTGATTTTAATGATGGTGGCTTAATAAAAAGGGCTAAAGCAATTGCACCGATTCTTATACCATTATTTATTCATTCGCTTGAAACGGCGATTGATCTTTCTACTGCGATGGAATCACGTGGATATCGTGGAAGTGCAGGACGAACTAAATATCGAGTTCTAAATTGGTCAAAGTATGATTTGATTTCTTTGGCATATTTTATTTTGTTGGTAGGACTATTGTTAATTTTTAGGACACATTAATTATGACAACTAGATATAAGATGACAATGGCATACGATGGTCATTTATTCCATGGCTTTCAGTTGCAACCGGATCAACGTACAGTTCAAGGGACCGTTGAAGATGCATTAAAGAAAATGACTAAGGGAAAGCGAATTATCGTTCAAGGCTCGGGTAGAACAGATGCTGGTGTTCACGCCATTGGACAAGTAATCCATTTTGATTATCCTGGTAAAACTATTCCGGCTAATCGGATGATTTTAGCATTAAATTCAATGATGCCGACTGATATTATTTTTAATAATTGTGAAATAGTTAATGAGAATTTCCATGCTAGATATTCTATCAAAGGTAAATGGTATCGCTACAGAGTAAGTTTGGATCATTTTGTTAATCCTTTTAAGCGATTCTACACAGGACATTTTTCTTATGCATTGGATGTAGGGAAAATGCAAGAAGCCGCTAAAGACTTGCTAGGCAAGCATGATTTTACTAGCTTTGCAGCAAGCGGTGGACAGATAGAGGATAAGGTCAGAACTATTTATTATGTGAACATTGCTAAAGATGAAAAAGAAAATGAAATAGTATTTGATTTTATTGGTTCTGGTTTTTTATACAATATGGTTCGAATTATGGTTGCTGCATTGCTTGAAATTGGCAATGGAAGGCGCCCGGTTCATGATTTGAAGCGTGTAATTGCCGCTAAAGATAGACAAGAAGTACGACAAACTGCTCAAGCAAGTGGTCTTTATCTATATCACGTTTTTTATGATGAAATACCACAAAAATATCGACATGACCGGCATTTATAATTGACTTTTTAGCAAAAAGGACGTACTCTAGTATAGTATGTTTGTCCACGGTAGGCCCCGGAAACTTATTGTTTTCAAACTGCAAATAAACGGAGGAATTTAAATTGCGTACTACACCATTAGCAAAATCTAGTGAAATCGAACGTAAGTGGTACATTATTGATGCAACTGACGTATCTTTAGGTCGTCTTTCTGCAGCTGTAGCCACTATTTTGAGAGGTAAGAACAAGCCTCAATACACACCTAATGTTGATACCGGTGATAACGTTATTGTTATCAACGCTTCAAAGATTAAGTTGACTGGTAAAAAGGCTTTAGACAAGTTCTACTACCACCACTCAGAATGGCGTGGTGGCTTGAAGGCTGTTTCATACGGCGAATTGCTTGCCAATAACCCAGTTAAGATGGTTGAAATCTCAGTTAAGGGTATGCTTCCAAAGAACACTCTTGGTCATCATGAATTCATGAAGATGCATGTTTATGCTGGTGAAGACCACAAGCACGAAGCACAAAAGCCTGAAAAGTTAGATATCAACAAGTTAATTTAATTAGGAGGTTAAATAATGGCACAACAAGCTGCATACACAGGTACTGGTCGCCGCAAGGATTCAGTTGCGCGTGTTCGTTTAGTACCAGGTAACGGTAAGATCACTGTTAACGGTAAAGATGTTGATCAATACATTCCATACCCTAACTTGGTTAAAGATTTGAAACAACCTTTAACATTAACTGAAACTGAAGGTCAATACGACGTTCACGTTAATGTTAACGGTGGTGGTTTCTCTGGCCAAGCCGGAGCTATCCGTCACGGTATCGCACGTGCTCTTCTTGAAGTTGACCCAGACTTCCGTGGTCCACTTAAGAAGGCAGGTTTCTTAACTCGTGACCCAAGAATGAAGGAAAGAAAGAAGCCAGGTTTGAAAAAAGCCCGTAAAGCTTCACAATTCTCAAAGCGTTAATCTTCAGATTTACGTTTATACAAAAAGCATCCCAATTAGGGATGCTTTTTTGATGCCAATTTTTATTTAGTAAATAAGTAATTGCCCCATCTAACAGGTTTTTCAACAGTAGGCAAAATCATAAAGTAAATGATAAAAATCCAGCCAAATGGTACTAAATATAGTAAAATCCACCAGCCTTCATGGTTAGTATCATGTAATCGTCTGACTGCAGTACCTAATAGTCCTAGTTTTAACCAAATCAATAGAATAGCTACAATCACATTGATAATAATAAACGTGATTGTGATAGATGATACAGGTTCAGTCCAACCAGTACCGTTGGTATCAACTGTGGTATAAGGTAAAAGTGCAAGCAATTCGATGGTACCAATAATAATACTTATAACGAATTGAATAGCATAACTGACCCAAAATTCTTTTCTTGTGCTTCGAGCATTCCACTTAAAAGGTGCAAAAAAGAAATCTTTCATAATTCTGAAAAGCTGGGATTAGGAACCTGGCTTTCCGGTTCATGATAGGGTTGTTTATAATATTCTTTTTCCATAATGTAATCACAAATTATAAACTATCTTTAATGTTATCAGCTAAGTAGTCGTAAAGCATACCATGCTTCAATTGCTTAGTATCAACGTCAAGTGCTTCTGCGATAGCGTAGGCAAATGCCCAAGCAGTAGCTGGACCACGGCTGGTCAAAACTTTGTGTTCCTTGTCAGTGACAGTAATTCTTTCGCTAAAGTGAGCACTTGGATCATACTTTTCACATTCTTCTTCGATACCTGGGTAGCAAGTGAATTCAGCATCCTTTAATACGCCATAGCGAGCCAATGCACGAGGAGCAGCACACATTGCAGCGTCCCACTTACCAGCTTCATGGCGCTTAACCATTAAATCGCGTAATTTTTCATCGTCACGCAAGTTAGCTGAACCAGTCATTCCACCTGGGAATGCTACCAAATCGTAATCAAGCAAGCTGTCGTCCACAACTTTATCACAAGTTAATTTAATATGGTGATCACCATCAACGTCTTTACTGTGTAAACCGACCATATCGCATTCAACGTTTAAACGACGCAATACATCAACAACACTTAAACCTTCAACTTCTTCACAACCGTCTGCAAAGATAACAGCAACTTTTGTCATAGAATCATCCTTTCTAAGTTACATATATCTATTATAACTGTTAGTTGAGATCTAGATAAAAAATCAAGGTCTGCTAATTTGCTTAAATGCAAAGTAGGGCGAGGTGAGATAGGAATCTTGTCCTTTTTTGGTGCGAGCCATAATGACTTTAGATTTGCATTCTCTGCGCCCTGAATTTCTTCATCTAGATTTGTACCAATCACAAGAGTATTGTCAGGATCAATCTCAGGATGATCTTTCAATATCTTGAAGAAGATATTTTTACTAGGTAATTTGACTTTGAAGTCATCTGCGAAATAGGCAAAATCGAAAGAGCTGAGTAATTCTGTTGGTGCTAGGCGCGGTTCAATCTGAGTTCTAGTTTCTTTAGCAAGCAAGATCATACGCAGAGAACCACTGACCTCATCTAAAAAATCGGTAGCACCTTTAACCAAGCGAGTTTGTTCTTGCATTTTTTGTGCAAAAATAGTTCGTGTTGCAGCTAAGTTTTCTTTTAAATATGTAGATAAAGCTAAATCGATTTGTTCATCTGTGGATAAAAGCTTGAATTGTTTCTGCAGGCTAGTATATTTAATCCGTTCTGCAGGTCCCCCAATCTACGCCATAATGTTTTAAGGTTTGGCGAAGAGCATTTCTTTCAGCTAGTTTTTCATTTAAAAGACTGCCCTCGGAATAAAAATTAAAGTATTGAATGTAGACATGTAATGACTTCCTTTGTGTTAGTAACTACTAGAATTATAATGAAGAAGATAGTTTAAGGAAAGAGATTAGAAAATGACGATTTGGACGACAATTTTCTTGTTGCTAGGTGGAGTAGCTGGTGGGTTGCTTTCCTCTATTGCATCGATGGCATCACTTGCCTCATATCCGGTGCTGTTAGCTGTAGGTATTCCGCCTGTTTTTGCCAATGTGACCAATGACGCTGCATTAATTTGGACTAGTATAGGTTCAACCGTTTCTTCTACGAAAGAGTTAAAAGGGCACTGGGAGCAGGTCTGGTTTTACACGATTTTTACTGTAGTTGGTTCAATTATTGGCTGCATGCTTTTGCTTTCGTTTCCATCCAGCGTTTTTGAAAAAGCAGTACCGTTTTTCATAGCATTTTCTGGAATTATGATCATTGTTTCGGGAAAACATCACAGTTTAAATACCAAAAAGCAGCCGACATGGTTAAAGATAATCTATTTCATTGCACTTTTAATAATGGGCGCCTACACCGGTTATTTTGGCGCTGCTGGTGGTGTAATAGTACTCGTGCTTTTGACTTATATAACTAATGAAAGATTCATTGTAATTAATGCAATCAAAAATGTAATTTGTGGTTTTGCTAATCTAGTGGCTCTCATCATTTTTATTTTTACTTCGCACATCTATTGGCTGCAGGCGATACCATTAGCTATCGGGATGTTTATTGGTGGTTATATTGGACCAGCAATTTTAAGACGAGTACCAGAAAAACCGATCCGAATTTTTATTGCCACATTGGCGTTTGTTCAAGCCGGATATTTCTTTTATAAAGCTTATTTACATTAAGTTTGATACAATATTTAGTAATGTAAAGGGAGGTTAATATGTCAACAGAAGTTTATTTAGTTCGCCATGGTGAAACCATGTTTAACCAATTGAATAAGGTTCAAGGTTGGTGTGATTCACCGCTGACTGTTAAGGGAATTAACGATTTAAAAGTGACCGCTAATGCTTTGAGCCAGGTTCACTTTGATAATATGTATTCATCTGATTTAAAAAGAGCAATTGACACTGTTCACTTAATGAAAGATGCTAACTTGGTTTCAGATATTGGTAAAATTAAAAAGTTACCTGAATTTCGTGAAGTATTCTTCGGAACTTTTGAAGGTGACGATATTAACCAAACCTGGGATCAGGTAGCAATGGCAGCAGGCATAGGGCATGAAGATAATGTTGCCAAGATTATCAATCAAGTAGGTTTGCGAGAATTTCGTGAAGCTACTAAGAGAGCAGATCCAAGACATTTGGCTGAAGATAAAGATGAGCTAGATGAACGCATGGTTCGCGCAATTGATGTCTTAAGAGATGTAACCAAAAATGAACAAAGAGTGTTATTAGTAACTCATGGTGATTTTATTAAGACCTTATCAATTAAGTACTGGAATAAAAGCGATGGCAAACACGATATTATTTTCCCAGATAACGGAAGTGTCACTCGGGGGATTTTGCACGATAATGGCAAATTTGAAATTGTAGATTATAATGTCGATGCCGAAAAACTATAAAAATAAGTCCTACTGCATAAGTAGGGCTTTTTTGGTACACTGATAACGGAAGGAAAATATTTATGAATAAAGATCATACAACAAAGCGTTATGTATTTGTTACATTGCTTAATGTGATAATTACTATTGCGGAATTTTTAGGTGGTATTTTATCAGGCTCATTGGCATTACTCTCAGATGCTGTGCATAATTTAAGTGATGTAGGAGCCATTATTTTGTCTTTTGTAGCGCACTTGATTAGTAGAAGAAGCCGCAATCAGCGAAAGACTTTTGGCTATGATCGAGCCGAAACTTTGGCTGCATTTACTAACGGTGTTGTGCTAATAGTTATTAGTGTTGTATTATTCGTTGAAGCTATTCAAAGATTTTGGAAACCAGAACATATTCATGGCGGAATTATGCTGGTCGTGTCAATTATCGGACTGGTAGCTAATATTATTTCTATGTTAGCCATGCATCACGATGCTAAAGGTAATTTAAATGTCCGTTCAACCTTTATTCATATGCTTAGTGATGCCTTGTCTAGTGTAGCTGTTGTAATCGGCGCGATTTTCATTTATTTCTGGAATGTGACTTGGCTTGATCCGGTTTTGACAATTTTGGTTTCAATCTTTGTTTTGCATGAAGCTTATGAAATCACGATGAAAGCTGCTAATGTGTTGATGGAATCAAATCCCAATATTGATTTAAATTCAGTTAATGATATTGTGCTTTCTTTTCCAGAAGTAAAGAATATTCACCATGTTCATGTATGGCGCTACAGTGATGACTTTATTATGATGGATGCCCATATTAATGTTGATCGCAATCTTCACGCAGATGAACTTGAGAATCTTTATCAAGATATTGGTAAAAAACTTAAATCAGAATTGGGTATTAACCATGTAACTTTACAAGCGGAATGTGAACGTGGACGTAATGATAAAATGATCGTTCCATGCCGTGGAACTAATGAGGATTAGGTGAAAAAATGTTCTCAGTTAATATTTTTACAGCGATAATTGTTTTGATTATGGGGATCTATGACATGTCTTACGCCTTTAATAGACGCAAGCAGCTCAATAATAAAGGTGGCATTAGAGCCTTCATGATTTTGGGGATAATTTTTACAATTGCTGGTATAGTAATGATTATTAGATGTTTACTTAAATAAAGGAATCGATAAAATGGCGAAATTAGTATTGGTTCGACACGGTGAAAGTGTTGCTAATGCCGCAAATGTTTATACGGGCTGGAATGATGTGCCGTTAACCAAAAAAGGTGAGCAACAAGCTAAAAAAGCAGGTGAATTGATTAATACTATTTCTGATTTTGCACCAACGCATATTCATACTTCTGTTTTGTCGCGTGCTATTGTAACAGCCAATATCGTAGCTGAGACGTGCAATCTCTTATGGCTACCTATGACTAAGACGTGGCGTTTAAATGAACGGCATTATGGCGCCTTAAGAGGCCTTAACAAGGATATCTCACGTAAAGTCTTTGGCGTAGAGCAAGTTTTATTATGGCGGCGCAGTTTTGACTCTGTTCCGCCAAAGCAAGGCTCGCCAGTTATCGATCGACGTTATAAGTTGTGTGATCAACATTTAATGCCGCGTGCGGAGAGTTTGCATCAAACACAAAAGCGACTAATGCCATATTATTATGATCACATTGCTTCAAGATTGCTTAATGGTGAGGATCAATTAATAGTAGCTCATGGTTCAAGTTTGCGAGCTTTAATTAAAAAATTAGAAAATATTAACAATCACGATATTGTAAACTTGGAAGTGCCTAACGCAGAACCAATTGTTTATACTATGGATGAGCAGTTAAATATTGTTAAAAAAGAAATACTGAGGAGTTAAAATGCAGCTTGCTGCATTTTTTTAGTGCTCTTAATAATGATTTTCGCGTATCTATGGTAAAATCTAATATGATTTCTAGTATATTTAGTTTGGAGTATTAGGCATGCGTAAATTATTTTTATTACGAGGTGCACCTGGCTCCGGTAAATCTTCTTTTATTGCACGCCATCACTTAATGCCTTATGCGATTAGTCGAGATCAAATAAGGTTATTATTGGCGAATTTGACAGTTTATTATCAAGAGGATGCGGATGTATTACACCAAGTTATTCCGCGGCACGTAACAGTGCGTACTGAGCAAATGGTGGATCACCTTGTAGAACACAAGATGGAACATGGGGAAACCGTAATTGTCGATGGAACGCATATTGTTCCGAGTGCAATTGAACATTTTAAGCCATGGGTAGATAAGTATCATTATGAATGTTTTGTAGTTGATTTTATGCAGCACAATACATTAGAGAATTTGCTTAAACGTAATCAGACGAGAATGCATTATGACTGGGTAAAACCAGAAGTAGTTAAACAAATGTATCGTTCATATGAGGCTCATCCTGAGGTACCTTACTGGGCACACAAGATTATCCCTAATCAAATGGATCACGCTTTGTCCCAGAGAGAAAGTAATTTAGATCGTTATGCACATGTGATTGCAGTTCCAGATCAAGTGGAAGAAGAAGATTTTCCACATGTGCATATCTCTAACTTCTACTTTTCATTCAACGAAAAGTTTACTGAAAAATATGGTACATATCGAAATGTAGTTTCTATTGCAAAAACTGAAGATGAGGCTGTAAAGCAATTCAAGTTACCATACTTTGTATTCAAGTTTCATCATAAGCATTTCTTAATTTCTGCTTACCCAATCAGAAATGAAATGCTTGATCCAATTAGGAAAGTTAAAGGGGTTTGGACGTATTCAACAGGGCTCTACAATGTAGCCGATTTTATTAAGAAGTTTCCAGAAAATTCTAAGCAGCACGTTCGTCAGTTTAACTTAAGCAAGTTAGATCCAACACGGTTATTACATATTTGGTAAAAATGAGTGAGTTTGGAAAAATATTTTTCCAGACTCATTTTTTATTGATTAATTGCCGGAGAAAACACGGGATTTCAATCCCGTGATGAATCCGGCCTTTTTTAGTTTTTTTGCTTGTTCCCCCCTTCTTTCTTAAACATATGTTTGATATAATCTTAAAAAGAAAGGAGGGAACAAATGTGCTGAAAGGGATCAAATTAAGACTCTATCCTAATAGAACACAACAAAACCAGCTTGAGCAGATGTTTGGCAATGATCGTTTTCATTCACGCAAGTATCTGAAAAAGTCTTATACAGGCAAGTCAATCGTAAAAACTGCAGGTAAAAGATATTTAAAGATTCCCAAATTGGGCTATGTCAAAACCAGCAAGACTGGAGTTTTGCAAAACACTAAGGTTAAGCGTTATATGGTCGTACTTGAACCAACGGGCAAGTATTATTTGTCTCTACAAGCTGAAATACCTGAACCAGAGAAGTATAGCTTAACTGACAAACAGGTTGGAATTGATGTTGGCGCAGCTGATTTAGCAATTCTGTCTAATGGGCTAAAATATCCTAGTTTTGACAGTTCTTATTTTGAAAAGAAAGCCAAAGTCTGGCAAAGAAAATATGCTCGTCGCAGACATTTAGCTAAATTATTAGTTTTGCAAGACAGGAATAAAAAGGTGCTTTGTCCTAGAAGCTTAGAAAGCTTCACTAATTGGCAAAAAGCGCAAAAGTCAAAAGCCAGATACCAAGCAAAAATAGCTAATCAGCGCAGAGATTATCTGCATAAACTAACTACGCATTTAGTTAAGCAATATGATGTAATTGCGATTGAAGATTTGAAAACCAAGAATCTTCAGAAAAATCATCATTTGGCTAAGTCAATTGCCAATGCTTCATGGCGAATGTTTAGACAAATGCTAGAATACAAATGCGAATGGTATGGCAAGAAACTAATTGCAGTTGATCCCAAGAATACTTCCAGAATTTGTTCAAAATGTGGCTATAACAGTGGCGCTAAGCCATTAGAGATTCGTGAATGGATTTGCCCTAAGTGTCAAACCAAGCATGATCGAGATATTAATGCGGCAGTTAATATCCTGCATAAAGGAAGTACAAAGCTAAGTGGTCAGGGACTGGCCATGGTAACAAGCTGAGTTCTGTGAGTTAGGCATTTGACTAGTTCAATGTAAGATCCTAAACACTACTCAGTGTTCCCAGAAACCCGGCACTTCAGTGCCGGTGTAGTTCATTTTGGGGTCTGATAATTTTTTAATAGCAGTTATCTAAAAATTATATGAAGAAAAGATAAAGATTTATTAAAAGTACTTGTATATCTGTCCTTGCCCTTTTATGATGAAGTTGTTAATTAAATAGTTAAAGCAAATGAACTGTTAGGTGAGACTCCTACGTAAATATACGCTGACGCCCAGCAACATCCAGAGATGCCGATGGGTTAAACAGGAACTGTCGAATTAAGGCTTTGCCCAGTCAGCTAGTTGAACAGACTTCACGTTACGTAGTGTTAAAACTGAACGACGAGTAGAAATCGCTTGATAACTAAGACCAATGCAGTTTTTGCGTTGGTCTTTTGTTTGTTTGCCGATTTTTTAGGGGAGGGATTAGAATGTTAAAAATTTACTCTAAAGATCGTGTGGTAACAGATGCGACTTTGGCTAAACAGATTGCAGGAGAGGGAAAAAGTGAGGTATTAGATAGATTACATACGTCGGTTGAAGGATTAGAAACTAGTCAGGCAAAAAAACGATTAGAGCGTGATGGATTAAATGAGGTTTCCAATAAAGAGCATCATCCTAAGTTACATTTCTTAGTAGATGCATTTATGACTCCATTTACTGGAGTGTTATTGATTTTAGCAACTTTATCGTTTTTTACTAATTATCTATTAGCAGCACCAGCTGATAAGGATTTGAGTACCGTAATTATTATGTTGACTATGGTATTGATTTCTGGACTAACGAGTTTTATTCAAAATGTAAGAACAAATGATGCTGTAGAAAGTCTTTTAAATATGGTTTCCGTAACTACTAATATTAGACGGGATCAAAAAGACCAAGAATTGCCAACTAAGGAAGTTGTAGTTGGTGACATCATTAATTTAACTGCAGGGGATTTAGTTCCAGCTGATATGCGGTTACTTCGAAGCAAGGATCTATTTTGTTCAGCTAGTTCTTTAAATGGTGAATCTAATCCGGTAGAAAAGATTGCAGATCAAAAACCAAAAGATGATGAAAGTTATCTTGATTATCCTAATATCCTGTACGAGGGTACTAATATTATTTCCGGTTCAGGCATGGGAGTTGTATTTGCGACAGGTGATAAAACCGTTTTTGGTAATCTAGCACGTAGTTTAGCTAAAAATAAGACTAAGGAAACTACTTTTGATATTGGTATTAAAAATATTTCTAAGACCTTATTAACGATGACTGCAGTTATTACGCCATTGGTTTTCTTGATCAATGGGCTAACAAAGGGCGATTGGTTTAATGCCTTAATTTTTGCGATTGCAACTGCTGTAGGTCTAACACCAGAAATGTTACCGGTAATTGTTACCAGTAACTTGGTTAAGGGGTCTGTAGAAATGGCTAAGCATGAAACGATTGTTAAGAGAATGAGTTCAATTCAGAACTTTGGCTCTGCAGATATTTTGTGTACTGATAAGACAGGTACTTTAACTCAAGATAAGGTTGTACTTGAAAGACATTACAATCTAAATCTAGAAGAAAAACCAAAAGTCTTAGGATTATCCTTTTTAAATAGTTACTATCAAACAGGGATGAAAGACTTGATGGATGAGGCCATCATTCATGCTGCCGATGATGAAATAGACACAGTTAAGATTAAACAAGATTATCAAAAAATTGATGAAATTCCTTTTGATTTTAAACGTCGGCGGATGAGTGTAGTTGTTAAAAATAAGAAAAATGAGCATCTATTAGTAACTAAGGGTGCTGCGGAAGAAATGTTGGCATGTTCTAATAGAGTAGAAAAGGATGGGGAGATCAAACCGTTAGATGAAGCGCAGCGAAAAGAGATTTTAGACAAGATTGATGAAATGAATCGTGATGGTCTTAGAGTTATTTTGCTTGCTTACAAGAAAAATCCAGCTCCTGTTGGTGAATTTAGTGTAGCCGATGAAAAAGAATTGATTCTCGCCGGATTTTTAGCATTCCTTGATCCACCAAAGGATAGTGCTAAGGAGGCATTGGATGCTTTAAAACAAGATGGAATTACAGTTAAGATTCTGACTGGTGATAATGAAGCTGTAACGAGAAATGTTGGTGCGCAAGTAGGTCTGAATATTGATAAAGTATACCAAGGTAAAGAACTTGAAAATAAAACTACAGCTGAATTAAAGAAGATAGTGCAAGAATGCGATGTTTTCGTTAAGCTATCACCACAGCAAAAGGCCAAGATTATTAAAGTATTGAGAGAAGATGGGCACACCGTAGCTTACATGGGTGATGGTATTAATGATGCTCCAGCTATGAAGGCTGCCGATGTTTCAATTTCTGTGGACACGGCTGTGGATATCGCTAAAAAATCTGCAGATATTATTTTGCTTCATAAAGATTTACGAATCTTGGAAAGAGCAGTTCAAATTGGTCGACAAGTATTTGGTAATGCAATGAAGTATATCAAGATTACACTTTCATCTAATTTTGGTAATATTTTATCAATTTTAGTAGCATCTTCATTTTTACCATTTTTGCCAATGTTGCCAATTCAATTACTAATTCTCGATTTGATGTACGGAACCAGTTGTTTATCAATTCCATTTGATACAATGAATCGTCATTATCTTTCAGAACCAAGAAAGTGGAGTACTAAGAAGTTGCCTAAGTTTATGTTCTACTTTGGTCCAACTTCATCGATTTTTGATATTTTGACTTTTGCAATTCTATTTTTTGTAGTTTGTCCACAAGTTGTGGGTACCAGTTATGCAGGAGCAACAGCTTCACAAAAATTATTGTTTAGTCTTGTCTTTAGTGCTGGTTGGTTTATTGAATCTCTTTGGACACAAGAAATGGTGATCCATGCTTTAAGAGATCCAAGAGTACCTTTTATTAAGCAACATGCAACGGCAATTGTTACTTGGTCAACCATTAGCATGGCAGCAATCGGAACAGCTTTACCGTTTATTAATCCAATTGCAAGTGCAATGAAGTTTGGTCCGATTCCGGTATACTTCTTGGCAATCGTATTTGTTTTATTAGTTTTATATATTGCCTTAACTACTGTAGTTAAAAAGTGGTACATGAAATCTGAGAAATACTTGATATAACAAAAAAGACACAGTCGGTAAGATTTGCTTACCTAGCTGTGCCTTTTTTATTTTACTGAATAAATTATTCTAATTTACCAGCTTTGGCTAAAACTTCCTTAGCCTTTTCAAGTGAGTGGTGTTCTTCACGATAACGTTTAATATCAGTATCACTTAATCTATCAAGCTTTTCATCAAGTTCCTTGAATTCTTTTTCAAGATCCTTAATAACGCCTTATTCATCCTCTACATAAACATATTCGTTTTCATCAGCTTTAGCGTCAATCTTGGCGTCATATTCACCGACTTTTCTAGCATGCTTTAAAATGGACTTAATGTCCTTAATAGTTTCATGTTGTGCAGTACGGTGACGACGGTCAGGAACTGAATCTTCGATTCTAGCTAAGTGACTTTCAGCGTTCACTAATCTTCTTAGAAAATCTGTCTAAAGCTTTCAATTGTCTCTTTGAATAATCTGTCTGTCTCTTTGAATAATCTGTCATGTTTATTACCTCCTAGGTAAATGATCATCTCTAATAAATAGGCTTTCACTGTATGTTTCATTTTTGGATAAAGCAAGAATATGCACTTGGAATTTTTTAAACATTATAAGATTGAGAATACTGGCAGGAAATGAAGAAAAGACTTCAGAATAAATCTGAAGTCTTTCATTAATTTTTAGTATTCATTGAATAGCAGCACCAATGATAATTAAGATTAGGCCAACAAAGGTTGCAATTAATTCGGATTTAGTCTTATTTTCACCGATAAAGAAAATACCGCCTAAAGTAGAAATTATTACGCAAAGTTGACTGTAAATAAAAGCAGTAATAACGCCGTTTAATTGAGCTGAAAAGATATATGCGAATGCGGCGATCCCAAATGAAAAACCGGAAAAGATATTAAGCCAGGTAGCTTTTTCTTTTAATACCTTGGTTTGGCGAGATACTAACAAAAAGATAATACTACCAATAAAGATACCAATCATTTGTGGTAAAAATAGGGTCTGTGCATCGGCTGTAATAGCTTTGGGAAATGATGAATAAATCCAATAACCAATTGATGTGAAGAGCAATAGAATAATATCTCTCATTTTGAGTTTGGCGCTTTTATCTTTGCTGATGGCGGTCAAACTAACACCAACGATAATTAAGATTAAAGCTAAAGTACCAATTAAATATTGAGAGCTGCTAGTCCATTCTCCAAAAATTATTGCCCCAATTAAAGTATTACCGATCAGTTGAAAACCTGTTGATAATGGCATCGTTTTACTGATACCGATATTTCTCATTGAAATGAATTGACCAGATTGTCCAAGTGCACAAAACATTCCAGAAATTAGTGATAACGAAAAACTTGTAATGTTGGAACTGGTTGGATGAATGATAGCTGTAATAATACCGATTATTAATGCCCCAGTTCCTAACCCCATTAACTCATTAGCAGGATGACTATTTTTAATTTTGCCAGCAATAAGTGAAAAAATTCCCCAACCAAGTGCTGGAATTAAAGCAATAAGTATATTCATAAATTAACTACCTTATTTTTTGTAAGTACTTACATAATATTAAAATAAATCTAAATTGCTAGCAAATTTTTTGCCTTTTCATGAAAAAGACTAGAAGTGTCAAACATTCCTAGTCTTTTAATTATGTGGAATAAATCTAATTATTAATACTTAAATGCTAAAGCACCCATTGGATCCCATGGCAATAATTGAATAGGATTATCCTTGCCTTCGTCGTAAGCCTTCTTAAGATCTTCTGGCAAAATATCTTTGTTAATAACTGCTTGGTAAACAAATGAGTCAAACCATGAATCACTCATTACGAAGTAGCCTTTAAAGCCTGGCTTTTCACCCCATGAGTTTTCAATCTTCCACTTAGTTGGTTTGCCATCAACGATGTCAACACCAGTAATAACCATTGCGTGGTCCATCATGCTTTCGCCTGAGTCAAGCTTATCAGCCTTAGACATTGAGAAGTCAACGTCAAATAATTGATCACGGCGGTAAAGATTGGTGTCAAGAAGTCCAGCGCGACGTTCAGAATCCTTAACAACGTTTGAACCAAACCATACAACTTCGCCGCTCTTTAATTGCTTGATGATCAAATCCTTCATTTCATCAACCTTTAAGTTTAAGTGACGAACTTGACGACCACCTTCAACGTTACCTAAGTATTCAACTGAGAATACCTTGTGGAAAGGCTTGTCGCTAGTTGGGGCATTGATAGTTGAAATATGGTTGGCTAAATCCATACCAACATATTTGTCAAAGAATTCCTTAGGCGTAATGTCCTTGTCGATGTGGTAGTTGTGATCATCGTCACGGTATTCGAAGTTAAATTTCTTTGGTGGAACACCAAGTGAAATTGCAAGAACACGGAAGACATCATTTAACATTTCTTCCTTGCGAGCTTGTACTTCGTCTTCTGATTTGCCAGCATTAACAAGTCTGCGTAATTCAAGACCATCTTTGCGAAGCAAGGTGTTTAAAGTATCATTTAATGCACTTGAGTTGGTTGCATTAGCAGTTTCTGGGTAAACGCTCTTTGGTACGATACCGTATTTTTCGATAATACCGCAAAGCATATCCCATTGACCACCATCTTGTTGTGGTGTTGCAAACAAGAATGAAACCTTACGATCGCCTAAATCTTTGTCAGCAGTCGCAATCACGTTTTCGAAGAACCAGTTAGATTTTTCAAATTTATCCCAGAAGTTAGTGTAGTTTTGAGATAATTCGAAGTCCTGTAACTTAAACTTCTTTTGTAATGGGTGGCGCATAGTGTTTAAAGCACTAAACATCCAGCAACGACCTGATTGCTTTTGATTAGCTGGCTTACCAGTATCAATTTCAATTGAGAAAATTGGGTCTAAGTCGATCTTAGTTTGTAAGTTTTGACTTGCTTTGTAAATACCGTTTTCTTGTGCTGCGTGACTTGCAACATTGAAAACAGGATGATTGTTTAAATCATTTTCAAATTTTGCAATGGTATCGTTATTAATTTCTTTTGCCATTAAAAATCCTCCTTTAATGTATACCTTCTCATTCTATATTTTAGCTGATAAAAAGGAAGTGGTCTATCTCTAGATGAATATATCTAGAGAATATATTTTGATAAGCTAAAGATAGCGAGATGAAGGGAGAAATTATGACTGAAAAAAAGACAAAGAAGTACACAAAATAATGAAACTAAATTAGTAGAGCAACAAACAATTTGAAATGGCTACAATGAACTACACCGGCACTAAAGTGCCGGGTTTCTGGGAACACTGAGTAGTGTTTAGGATCTTACATTGAACTAGTCAAATACCTAACTCACAGAACTCAGCTTGTTACCATGGCCAGTCCCTGACCACTTAGCTTTGTACTTCCTTTATGCAAGATATTAATTGCCGCATTAATATCTCGATCATGCTTGGTTTGACACTTAGGGCAAATCCATTCACGAATCTCTAATGGCTTAGCGCCACTGTTATAGCCACATTTTGAACAAATTCTGGAAGTGTTCTTGGGATCAACTGCAATTAGTTTCTTGCCATACCATTCGCATTTGTATTCTAGCATTTGTCTAAACATTCGCCATGAAGCATTGGCAATTGACTTAGCCAAATGATGATTTTTCTGAAGATTCTTGGTTTTCAAATCTTCAATCGCAATTACATCATATTGCTTAACTAAATGCGTAGTTAGTTTATGCAGATAATCTCTGCGCTGATTAGCTGCTTTAGCTTGGTATTTGGCTTTTGACTTTTGCGCTTTTTGCCAATTAGTAAAGCTTTCTAAGCTTCTAGGACAAAGCACCCTTTTATTCTTATTTTGTAAAACTAGTAATTTAACTAAATGTCTGCGACGAGCATATTTTCTTTGCCAGACTTTGGCTTTCTTTTCAAAATAAGAACTGTCAAAACTAGGATATTTTAGCCCATTAGACAGAATTGCTAAATCAGCTACGCCAACATCAATTCCAACCTGTTTGTCAGTTAAGCTGTACTTCTCTGGTTCAGATATTTCAGCTTGTAGAGACAAATAATATTTTCCTGTTGGTTCAAGCAGAACAGTGTAGCGCTTAATCTTAGTGTTTTGCAAAACTCCAGTCTTGCTGGTTTTGACATAGCCTAATTTAGGAATCTGCAAGTACCTTTTACCTGCAGTTTTTATGATTGACTTGCCTGTATAAGACTTTTTCAGATACTTGCGTGAATGAAAACGAGGCTTGCCAATTTGACCAGTTTTATCTTGAAAGAAGTTCTTCCAAGATTGAGTTAGGAATTCATTAACTACCTGCAAGCTTGAAGAATCGCTGTTTTTCAAAAAAGGATATTCTTTTTTAAGCGGCTTAAGCAGATAATTCAGCTTGAACTTGCCTAAAAAAGGCAAAGCTTTATTATTCTGATAGCGCTCATTCATCATGGCCAGCATTTGATTCCAAACAAAGCGATCATTGCCAAACATCTGCTCAAGCTGGTTTTGTTGTGTTCTATTAGGATAGAGTCTTAATTTGATCCCTTTTAGCACATTTGTTCCCTCCTTTCTTTTTAAGATTATATCAAACATATGTTTAAGAAAGAAGGGGGGAACAAGCAAAAAAACTAAAAAAGGCCGGATTCATCACGGGATTAAAATCCCGTGTTTTCTTCGGCAATTAATCAATAAAATAGATTTTAAATTGCCTGATAGAGCAAAATACAATCAATTATAAAGAAAATAAAAGTCCACAAACATGGGCTTTTATTTTGCGTAGGGACGATGATACCAAATCTTGTGGAATTCGGGATGCTTTTCAAAGTAGTCGATAACTATTGGATCAAGTGGCCAGATAGGATAGTCGGATTCTTGAGCAACGGATAATGCAGTTGGCATTTCTTTTGCTAAAGCTGCTTCTAGATTAGAATTAGGATTAATGAAGAAATGATTCATCACCCAAACGGTGCCGTCATTTCTTTTTATTTTGTCCATTGTCCAACTACTGGTTAAAACATTGTTGTCATCATGATCTTCAAAGGACAGATGGGATTTATTAATATCAAACATAAAATTTCACCTTTTAAAAGAAAAATCGTTCTTTTTTTGCGTAATAAATAATAGAGAGCTAAATATTTTTTGTTTACTCAAAACATTGTAGAATATATATCTGTCATATGAAAAGTAATAAATGGAGTTATCGAAATGAAAACACGCGGATTTGAAGTAGTAAAGAAATATCAGGATAAAGGGATTAATTTACCACGACGCCAAACTATAGCTAGTGCAGGCTACGATATTGAAGCAGCTGAGGATATTACTATCCCTAGCATTTGGCGGTTAGATTTTGTTAGAATTTTTCGTTTAATTCGTAATGGTCATCAGTTGTATCAACGTGATTTTGAGATGGCCGATAAAATTTTAAAGCCAATTTTAGTACCAACTGGTTTGAAAGTTTATATGCCAGAAGATGAGGTGTTAATTTTGGCAAATCGCTCATCCAATACTTTTAAAAGACACTTGTCTTTACCAAATGGCATTGGAGTCATTGACGCTGATTATTACAATAATCCCAATAATGAGGGTGAGTTATTTGTTCAAATGCTAAATTATGGCGTTTGTCCGCTGCACATTCATAAAGGTGAACGAATTGCACAAGGTATTTTTATGAAATATTTGAAAACCGATGACGATAATCCGATTAGTCGTGAACGATTAAGTGGTTTTGGTTCAACGAATGAAAAGGAAGATGATTAATGGCTAGAGTAAAAACGCAATATAAATGTCGTTCCTGTGGTTATATTTCAGCTAGTTACTTGGGTCGTTGTCCTAACTGCGGTGCATGGAATCAATTTGAAAAAGAAACTGAAGAAGTACAGAAAAGATCTACTAAAGCAACGGCAAGCCGTTTAATTCAAAAAACAGGTCTTAATGAACCTGTTCATTTGGATAAAATCAAGGCTGAAAAAGAAGAACGAATTCCTACTAAGTCCGAAGAATTAAATCGTGTATTAGGTGGCGGGATCGTTCCTGGATCCCTCGTCTTAATTGGTGGGGACCCTGGTATTGGTAAGTCAACTTTAATGTTGCATATTATGAGTGATCTGGCAGAAAAATATAAAGTGCTTTATGTTTCAGGAGAAGAGTCAGCTAATCAAATCAAGCTGAGGGCAGATCGGCTTGGAGTTGGTCAAAGCAACATGCTTTTATATCCAGAAACAGATATGCATGATATTCGTGAGCAGATCAATGATGTTAAGCCTGATTTTGTCGTTATTGATTCTATTCAAACGATGAATGAACCTAGTCTTGATTCAATGACTGGTTCTGCTTCACAAGTACGTGAGGTAACAAGTGAATTGATGAAGATTGCTAAGATGGATGCAATTACTGTTTTTGTTATTGGACACGTGACTAAAGAAGGTGCGATTGCTGGCCCCAAAATTTTGGAACACATGGTGGATACTGTCCTTTATTTTGAGGGGGATGAACACCACACGTACCGGATTTTGCATTCCGTAAAAAATCGTTTTGGTGCTGCTAACGAAATCGGCATGTTTGAAATGGAAAATGAAGGCTTACGTGAAGTAACCAATCCATCTTCGATTTTCCTTGATCAAAGATTACCTAATTCAACTGGGTCAGCCGTAGTAGTTTCACTTGAAGGAACGCGGCCACTTTTGGCAGAAATTCAAGCATTAGTAACGCCAACTGCATTTGGCTATGCCAAACGAACTACTTCAGGAATTAGTTTTAATAAAGCTTCACTATTATTAGCGGTTCTTGAAAAACGCGGCAATTTAATGCTTCAAAATCAGGATGTTTATTTAACGGCTACTGGCGGTATTAAATTAAATGAACCTGCAATCGATCTAGCTATTGCTATGTCAGTAGCATCAAGCTACACCGATAAAGAAATCTCACCGACTGATTGTTTTGTAGGGGAAGTGGGATTAACCGGTGAAGTTCGCAGCGTTGATAAAATCGAAGCTAGAGTAAAGGAAGCTGCCAAGGTAGGTTTTAAACGTATTTTTATTCCTAAGCACAATATGTATCAAAGTCTAACGGAAAATGGCATTGAAGTAATTCCAGTTGCCAGCATTCCACAGGCATTAGAATTAGTTTTTGGCTAGCACAGATTGAATTCTTCCTATATAACGAGTAAACTAAAATTGTTTGAATTTACTATTTTGAAAGAGGCATGAATTTTGGCTAAAGAAAAAATCCGTGTAAGATATGCACCAAGTCCAACTGGTCACTTGCACATTGGTAACGCACGTACTGCACTTTTTAACTATTTATTCGCCCGTCACAACAAGGGTACTATGGTATTGAGAATTGAAGATACCGACCAAAAACGTAACGTTAAGGGCGGTTCCAAGTCTCAGATGGAAAACCTTCACTGGTTGGGTATTGACTGGGATGAAGGTCCAGATAAGGGCGGAGACTACGGTCCATACCGTCAATCAGAAAGAAAAGAAATTTACCAAAAGTATATTGATCAATTGATCGATGAAGGTAAGGCATACTACTCATACAAGACTGAAGAAGAACTTGAAGCACAACGTGAAGAACAACGTGCTATGGGTGTTGCACCTCACTATACTTATGAATATGAAGGCATGACTGCTGATGAAATCAAGCAAGCTCAAGATGAAGCTAAGGCTAAGGGCTTGAAGCCAGTTGTTCGTATTCATATTCCAGAAATGGAAACCTACTCATGGGATGATATCGTTAAGGGTCACCTTGAATTCGAATCAGACACCATCGGTGGCGACTTCGTTATTCAAAAGCGTGATGGTATGCCAACTTACAACTTTGCCGTTGTAATTGATGACCACTTGATGAAGATCACTCACGTACTTCGTGGTGATGACCACGTTTCAAACACACCTAAGCAATTAGTTGTTTATGAAGCACTTGGTTGGGAACCACCTAAGTTTGGTCACATGACTTTGATTATCAACTCAGAAACTGGTAAGAAGCTTTCTAAGCGTGATGAATCAGTTCTTCAATTTATTGAACAATATCGTGACCTTGGTTACTTGCCAGAAGCTATGTTTAACTTCATTACTCTTCTTGGTTGGTCACCAAAAGGTGAAAACGAAATCTTTAACAAGCGTGAATTCATCAAGCAATTTGATCCAGCTCGTTTATCTAAGTCACCTGCTGCATTTGACCAAAAGAAGCTTGAATGGATTAACAACCAATACATCAAGAAGGCCGACCGTGATACCTTGCTTGACCTTGCTTTGAACAACTTGCAAGAAGCAGGCTTAGTTGATGAACACCCAACTCCAGAAAAGATGGAATGGATTCGTCAATTGGTTAACATTTACTCAATACAAATGTCATACACTAAGCAAATCGTTGACATGGCTAAGATCTTCTTTGAAGAAGCAAAAGATCTTTCAGATGAAGAAATCGAAGAAATCAAAAACGATGATGGTCGTGGCGTAATTGAAGAATTCAAGAAGCAATTAGACCTTATTCCAAGATTTACTTCAGTTCAAATCATGAATGCTATTCAAGCTACTCGTAAAGCAACTGGTGTTAAGGGCAGAAAGCTCTTTATGCCAATCAGAATTGCTACTACTCGTTCAATGGTGGGCCCTGGTATTGGTGAAGCTATGGAACTTTTAGGCAAGAAGCGTGTGGTTGAACACATTGATTTGACCTTAAAGCAAATGAGCGAAAATAATCTTTAATTTTATATTGAGCAGAAAAAGAAGCTGCAGATAACTGCAACTTCTTTTTTCTTCTGCTAAAATGAGGATAGCTATTTTTACAGAAGGGATAAGTGTTAGCCGTGAAAGTATATAATACACTGACGCGTAAAAAAGAAGAGTTTAAACCATTAGTTCCAGGCCAAATTAGCATGTATGTCTGTGGACCTACTGTGTATAACTATATTCACATCGGAAATGCTCGTAGCTCGATTGCTTTTGATACTATCAGACGTTATTTAGAGTACAAGGGCTATAAGGTTAAGTATGTTTCTAACTTTACTGATGTTGATGACAAGATGATTAATGAAGCCCATGCTGAAGAGACCACGGTTCCTAAGTTAGCCGAAAAGTTTATTAATGCGTTTTTAGAGGATACAACTGCTTTAAATATTGAACCGGCAACACTGCATCCCCGTGCTACTCATGAAATTAAAGAGATTATTGCCTTTGTTCAAACTTTGATTGATAAGGGCTATGCCTATGAAAGTCACGGTGATGTTTACTATCGTGCTAAAAAATTCAAGCATTATGGTGAACTGAGTGATCAAAATATTGAACGCCTTGAAGAAGGTGCATCAGAGCACATTAATGATGAAGAACAAAATCGTAAAGAAGACCCAATCGATTTTGCTCTTTGGAAAGCTCAAAAAGAACCTGATGAAATTGCTTGGGATTCACCTTGGGGCAAAGGCCGTCCAGGCTGGCACATTGAATGTTCTGTCATGTCTACCAAGTATTTGGGTGATACAATCGATATTCATGGTGGTGGTCAAGACTTAGAATTCCCTCACCATGAAAATGAGATTGCTCAAAGTGAAGCCAAGACTGGTAAGAAATTTGTTAATTACTGGCTCCACAATGGTTTTGTCACTGTGGGCAAGGATCAAGAAAAAATGTCTAAGTCATTGCACAACTTTGTAACAGTGCACGATATTTTGAAAGAAGTTGATCCGCAAGTTTTACGTTTCTTCATGGCAAGCGTACAATATCGTCGTCAGATCAATTACTCTGCAGAAAACCTGCAACAAGCAGCTACTATTTTGGATAGATTTAAAAATACTCTGGTTAATATCAATTACCGTCTTGAAGACGATACGCCAAGTAAAGATTCAGATGAATTGGCAAAAGCTATTGCTAAAACAAATGAAAAATTTGAAGTAGCAATGGATGACGACTTCAATGTGCAAAATGCTTTAACTGCTATTTATGATTTATTGCCAATAGTTAATGCCAATGCTAATGCAGAAAAAGCTGATAAAAAGTCATTGAAGCTTTTCAAAGACAAACTTTCCGCATGGTTATTGGTATTTGGAATTGACACTGAAAAACTCTGCAGTCAAAGTGCTGGCTCAAATGATAAAATTGATCAATTAGTAAAAAAACGTGATGAAGCACGTAAGAAAAAGGACTGGGCAACTAGTGATCAGATCCGTGATCAATTAAAAGAAATGGGTATCACTATTCAAGATACTCCACAAGGAACAAGGTGGACTCGTGACTAAAATTAAGAAATTGACGGAAGAAGTAAATCCTGATACTCTAAATGGACAAACGCTTGCCTATCTAGGGGATGCAGTTTATGAAGTGATTATTCGGCGCCATTTAGTCAAAGGTGGAATTGTTAAACCCCAAGTTTTGCAGCGAGAAGCTACTCATTATGTTTCCGCTAAGGCTCAAGCTGGCTTAGTTACTAAAATGCAAGATGAAGAACGACTAACGGAAGAGGAATTGACAGCTTTTCGCCGCGGCCGAAATGCCAAAAGTCATACTAAGGCTAAAAATACTAGTTTGAAGACATATCAATTATCGACTGGGTTTGAAGCCATGATTGGTTATCTTGATTTGTTGAATAAAAATGAACGCGTTCAAGAAATAACTGAGTGGTGTATTAACACAGTAGAAGAGGATGGATTAAAAGATTATGACTTCAAGTAAAGATTTTGTTTTTGGTCGTCATGCTGGTCTTGATTATTTAAAAACGCAAAGTGCTGATAAAATCAATAAAGTTTTTTTACAACATGGTATTCAGGAAGATTTTGCTAATCAGGTTTATGCCATTTGTAAAAAGAAACGTTTAGTAATTCAAAATGTGCCTAAAAATAAGCTTGATCGTTTAGTTGATGGTGGTAATCACCAAGGCTTGGTCTTGGCTATTTCTAGTTTTGAATATGCTGATTTAAGTAAATTGTTGGATCAATTTGATGATGAAGGCAAAGAACCATTTTTATTAATGCTTGATTCTATTGAAGATCCACACAATTTAGGTTCAATTTTGCGTTCGGCTGATGCTACTGGAGTTGACGGTATTATTATTCCTAAACGCCATGCAACAGGGTTGACCTCAGTTGTAGCGAAGACTTCAACTGGTGCAATCGATTATGTGCCAGTTGCTCGCGTTAACAATTTGGTACAAACTACCAAAGAATTAAAGAAGCGTGGCTATTGGATATTTGGTACTGATATGGCTGGTACCGATTATCGTGAATGGAATGCAAAAGGAAAGACCGTTTTAGTAATTGGCAACGAAGGTAAGGGAATTGCACCATTACTCAAAAAGCAAATGGATCAAACAATCACTTTGCCAATGATCGGTCATGTACAATCTTTAAATGCTAGTGTAGCAACCGGGGTTTTACTTTACCAAGCTTACAATAGCAGGCAGCCATTGCATTAATTGAATAGGGATGGACAAAGGAATAGCTTTGTCCGTCTTTTTTTATACAGAAAAATAGATATGTAGTGATAAACATCTGTTTTCTTCTCAGCCTCTGAGGACGCCAGGTATTCTCAACGAAGAAAAGTTGAGGAGAAATAAAATGCATGCTAAAGAGAAGAAGCTAATTAAGCAGGTCAAAAAGGGAGATGACACAGCCTTAGAGGAGTTATTTGCTTTATATCAACCTTTGGTTAATAAGGTATTGAAGGGATATTATTTACGACACTATGATCAAAAAGATTGGCAACAAGAGGCGATGATTATCTGTTATGAAGCTGCGATGGTTTATTCAGAGCGTAAGGGAAATTTTGCTGGTTTATATAAGGCAAAGCTGACTAATCATGCTCGAACTTTAGTCCGTTATCACACTGCATTAAGGCGGCGAACGTATAACAATTCAATTTCTTTAGAAAGAATTAATTTACAGGGTATTAATGAACCTAAACGCTCTGAACTCGCGATCCCGATCAATGATACCTATAATAATTTTGTTAAAAGCTTGTCACGACTTGAATTAATTGCCTTATTAACAATATTGGGCGAGATGAGTGTTGAGTACGTAATTGATCAGTTGAATATTGGAGCTACTCAGTTATTGCGAGCACGATCCAGAACAATTCAAAAGATGAGGAATGTTCTTTTTTAGTATGTCTATTTGTAGCTGATCAAAAGAAAGTGCGGTATAATACTAGATGTAGAATATTTTAGGAGGTAATTTAAGATGGCAGACGAAATTATTAAGACTGCATTGTTAGACCGTCACATGAAGGAAGCTTTTGACTGGAGTGATTCAGATATGCCAGTTAGAGATGCCCTTTGGGACTACTTTATGGAAAAGAATGGTAGAGATACCATGAAGACGGAAGAAGATATGCTTCCATTTTTGAAAGACTCAGATGAAAAAATCGAAGCCTTCGTTAACGAAAATCTTAAGAAGTAAATCCGACTAAAAACAATGTTCTACGCACCGTGGTCACGTATGTTTGACCACCAAGACAGCTGCTCTCCGGCAGCTGTTTTTTTGTTGCAAAAATGAGTAAGGAATAGATTTATGAAATATATAATTGGCATGGATATTGGAACAACGGCAGCCAAAGGGGTGCTGTATGACTTAAATGGACAGATGATTATATCTGCAAGTCGAGGTTATCCATTAATTCAAAGAAAATTGGGACAGGC
This sequence comes from Lactobacillus helveticus, assembly GCF_046109915.1. Lineage (NCBI taxonomy): Bacteria > Bacillati > Bacillota > Bacilli > Lactobacillales > Lactobacillaceae > Lactobacillus > Lactobacillus helveticus. The sequence continues at coordinate 2,007,086 of NZ_CP151471.1, forward strand.
AGAAGAGGATCCACAGGTAATTTTGGATGCTGTGCAAAAGATTATTTTTAAATTAGCTGAAAAAGTACAGGGAGAAGTCGCTGCTATTTCATGGTCGAGTCAAATGCACAGTTTAATTGGACTAGGAAAAAACTATGAGATTTTAACTAATAGCATTACCTGGGCAGATAATCGCTGCACCAATATAGTTGAAGAAGCCAAGAAGAATGGATTAGCGCAGAAAATTTATCACACAACAGGGATGCCGATCCATCCGATGGCTCCGATCTATAAGTTAATGTGGTTGAAGCAGAGTAATCCTAATCTTTTTCACCAGGTACAAAAATGGATTGGAATCAAGGAATATATAATATTTCGTTTGACTGGCAAAATTATGATAGATACAACAATGGCGGCTGGTACGGGGATGCTTAATCTGAAGACATTATCTTGGGATCAGGATCTGTTGCAAAAAGCTGGAATTGCTGCAGATCAATTGCCTGACTTAGCTAGTCCAACAGAAATTGTAGGTTCAGTTAGTACGGAATATGTGCAAAAACTGGGGATAAGTGCAGATACTAAAATCGTTTTAGGAGCGAGCGATGGCTATTTATCTACAATCGGCGTAGACGCTGTGGATGAAAATCATTTTGCTTTGAATGTTGGTACTTCTGGCGCGATCCGAACTATTTCACCCCAAGCACAAGTGGATCAAGATGCGCGCTATTTTTGTTATTCAGCAAGTAAAAGGCAATTCTTACTGGGCGGTCCAGTTAATAATGGCGGTATTGTCTTGGATTGGGCAAGACGAACTCTAACTCTATTAAATGAAAAGGCAACCGTAAAAGATTTTTTGCGATTAGCTAAAAGTGCACAAGTTGGCAGCAATGGCTTGATCTTTTTGCCATATTTGGGAGGAGAGCGAGCTCCAATCTGGGATGCCAATGCTCGCGGTTCTTTTGTTGGCTTAACTCGGCAGCATACTAAAGCTGACATGGCACGAGCAGTGATCGAAGGAATTATTTTTAATCTTTATGATGCAGCAACAGGATTAATTGAGAGCACAAAAAAGCCAGCTGCGATTAATGCAACTGGCGGATTTATGCAAAGTGATCTTATCAGACAAACGTGTGCCGATATTTTTGATGTGCCAATTGTCACGATGAAGGAGCAACAAAGTGGCTCCCTTGCTGCTATGTTTTTAGCAAGGCAGGCACTAGGATTAAATAAAAATGTTGATGAAATAGGTCGGTTTATTGAAAAAGGCAAAGTTTATTATCCTAATCAAAAAGAAGCAGCCATTTATCAAAAACTGTTTCCACTTTATCGTGAAATTAAGAATGATTTAGCTGCTTCTTATCAAAAATTTAGGGATATTAATACTATTTAAGCGTTCTTTACATCTTCAACTATTTGCTCAACCGTCAAGCGATTATCCTTCAAGATATCCTTTAATGGGGTTTGGTCAGTGTAGACTCTCTTTTGACCATAGTTCAAAACTTTGACATCTTGGTCACCTAAGTATGAAGCTACTTTTTCTCCAAAACCACCATCTAAAACATTGTCTTCAATAGTGATAATGACTTTATTTTCTTTAGCTAATTTATCCAAGGCATCTTTGTCTAAGATATTGGCTGAAACTGGGTTAACTAAAGTGGCGCCAAGTTCATGAGCTACCTTTTCACCAAGCATGGCATACATATCGCCTAAGGCGAGAACAGCCACATCTTTGCCAGGTTTAATTTGGTATTTAATTTTGCTGTAGTCTGCTTGTGCATCTCCATTTTCAGGGACAGCCTTAGTTGGCATCTTAATTGCTGCGGGATGCTTTCTTTGCTTAATAGCCCATTTCATCATTGCTTTTTCTTCGGCTAAATTAGTAGGAGCTAAGTAAATCCAGTTAGGCAAGTTAGAAATCATTACTTGGTCAAAAATACCAAGGTGAGTTTTACTCGTGCCAGAGATTCCGCCACCAGCAACCATCATAACAACAGTCAAATCATTAGCTGCGACATCATGTGATAATTGGTCAAATGCACGTTGCAAGAAAGTGGAGTTTTCAAATAAAACTGGAACTGCACCTTCTTTAGCAGCACCCGCGGCAAAGGCAACGGATTCTTGTTCGGCAATACCAACGTCTGTGTAGTGGTCTGGATATTTATTTTTAATTTTATCTAAACCGAATACGCCAGGAATAGCGGCGTTAATCGCCATTAAGTTGGTACCTTTTTCGATTTCTTCGCTAACTACATCTAAGGCAACGGAGTTAGCAGTTGGTGCACTACTTGCAGGTGCTAATGGCTTATCAGTCTTTAAATCGAATGGCATTACCCAGTGGTGAGCTTCTTCTTGATCAATTGCTGGCTTATAGCCTTTGCCTTTTAAAGTATTGATGTGTAAAAGAATAGGGTGATCAACATCCTTAACTGCTTTAAAGGCTTCAATCATTGATTTAATATCGTTACCATCAGCAACATAACGGTAGTCAAAGCCCATTGCAGTAAATGGATTTTCCTTAGTTTCGCCATTTGAATCACGAAGCTTCTTCAAAGCAGTGACTAAACCACCAACGTTTTCATCGATGGACATTTGATTATCGTTGACTACAACGACTAAGTTATGCTTTTCGATAGCGGCGTTGTTCAAGCCTTCATAAGCAAGCCCACCAGTCATTGAGCCATCACCAATCAAAGCCATGATGCTTTCGTGACCACCCATTAAATCTCTAGCTTTAGCCATCCCAGTTGCTAAGGCAATTGAAGTAGAGGTGTGACCAACAGCGTAATAATCATATGGACTTTCGTCAGGATTGCTGTATGGCGTAACATCTTCATAATGATCAGGATCAAGCCAAGCAAGGGCACGTCCTGTTAACATCTTATGTGGATAAGTTTGGTGAGATACATCCCAAACAATCTTGTCTTTTGGAGCGTCGAAAACATAGTGATATGCAATAGTAGCTTCAACGATTCCAAGATCAGGACCTAAGTGACCACCTTCAGCGGCATCTTTTTCTAAGATCAAGGTTCTAATTTCTTGTGCTAATTGTTCCATTTCAGGAATAGATAATTTCTTTAAGTCTTGCGGACCAGAAATTTTATTTAATAAATATTCTGGATGTTTGTTCATAAATAGTAGTCCTTTCCTTAACTCGTTATACTTATTATAGATAAGTAATAGAATGATTTGAAATATTAAGTTGCTATGGATTAGGATAGATTTTAGTTATTGGTATTTAGAATATTGACGTAATTGTGTTTGACAGTATAAAATACTCATAAGTATGTGTTTTTACGTAAAAGTTTGGAAGTGAGATTATGGCAGTGAAAAAAGCAGCTTTAGCCTGTAGCGTATGCGGGTCACGCAACTACTCAATCACCGCAAGTAAGAATCGCACTAAGCGACTTGAACTGAAGAAGTTCTGCAAGCATTGCGGTAAAATGACTTTACACAAGGAAACGAGGTAAAAGGTTAATGATTAAGTTCTTTAAGAGCGTTGCCCACGAAATGAAATTGGTTACTTGGCCAACTGCAAAGCAAAATAGACATGATACTATGACTGTTATTACAAGTTCAATTTTGTTTGCGGCATATTTGGGTGCACTTGACTGGCTCTTTAGCTGGTTAACTCAAAAGATGTAGTAATCAATGAGAATAGAAATTCTTATTAGTTCATGTTATAATAAACAATAGCTAGAAAAACCTCTGTGGGAGGTTTTTTTGTTTACCCAAAAATAAGGAGAAGAATTATGGTCGAAACTGCAAAAAAGCAATGGTACGTTTTACACACTTATTCTGGCTATGAAGATAAGGTTAAGTCAGACTTGCTTTCTCGTGCTCAAAGTATGGGGATGCAAGATTACATTTTCCGCGTAATGGTTCCTGAAGAAGAAAAGGTTGAAACTGTCCGCGGTAAGAAGCAAGAAGTTGAAGAAAAGATTTTCCCAGGTTACGTTTTAGTTGAAATGGTAATGACTGATGAAAGTTGGTTCATCGTAAGAAACACTCCTAACGTAACTGGCTTTGTTGGTTCACACGGTGGTGGTTCTAAGCCTTCACCACTTCTTCCTGAAGAAGTAGATCGTCTTCTTAAGAACCAAGGCCAACCTGCTAAGCAGGCAACTGAAAACTTTGAAATTGGTGAAGCAGTAACTATTACTGAGGGTGCATTTAACGGCATGGTTGGTAAGATTACTGATATTCAACCTGATAAGTACAAATTATACGTTTCAGTTGATATGTTTGGTCGTGCTACTACAGCTGAACTTGATTATGATCAAGTTAAAAAGTTGGATGTAAACGAATAACTATAAATTTTAGTTGTAATTGCAGCTAAACGATGTTATTCTAATACGGTACATTTATTGTTGTGGGAGGAGAAAAAAGAAAAATTCTCCATTTTAACCGCATCACGGAATCAAGGAGGTTTTGACCGTGGCAAAAAAAGTTATTAACGTAGTTAAGTTACAAATCCCAGCTGGTGCTGCTACCCCAGCACCTCCAGTTGGTCCTGCTTTGGGTCAAGCTGGTATTAACATTGTAGGTTTTACTAAGGACTTCAATGCTAGAACTGCTGACCAAAAGGGCATGATTATCCCTGTAGTTATTACAGTATATGAAGATCGTTCATTCGAATTCATTACTAAGACTCCACCAGCACCAGTGCTTTTAAAGCAAGCTGCTAAGATCAAGAAGGCTTCTGGCGAACCTAACACCAAGAAAGTTGGTAAGGTAACCAAGGACCAAGTTAAGGAAATTGCTGAGACTAAGATGAAAGACCTTAATGCTGCTGATATTGAAGCTGCTATGCGCATGGTTGAAGGTACCGCTAGAAGTATGGGTATCGAAGTCGAAGACTAATCCTGTTAATTTTATTTAGTTAACACTTTAGGTGGGAGAGTGAGAGAAGCTCGTTTGACCACATATACAAGGAGGAAATCACATGCCAAAGCATGGTAAGAAATATTTAGATGCTGCCAAGAAGGTAGACTCAAATAAATTATACTCAGTAGCAGAAGCTATGAAACTTGTTAAGGAAACCTCATACGCTAACTTCGACGCTACAGTTGATGTAGCTTACAACTTGAGCGTAGATCCTAAGCAAGCAGACCAACAAATCCGTGGTTCACTTGTTTTACCAAATGGTACTGGTAAGACTCAAACCGTTGTAGTATTTGCTGAAGGCCCACAAGCTGATCAAGCTAAGGCTGCAGGTGCTGACTTTGTTGGTTCAGATGATTTAGTACAAAAGATCCAAGACGGTTGGTTGGACTTTGACGTTGTAGTTGCAACCCCAATGATGATGGCTAAGGTAGGTCGTTTAGGTCGTATCCTTGGACCTAAGGGCTTAATGCCAAACCCTAAGACTGGTACTGTAACTATGGATATCGAAAAGGCTGTTAAGAACGTTAAGGCAGGTCAAGTAGAATACCGTGTTGACCGTCAAGCAGCTATTCATACTCCAATTGGTAAGGTTTCATTCACTGAAGATCAATTAGTTGAAAACTTTGATGCTTTACGTGACGTTATCTTACGTGCTCGTCCAGCTTCAGCTAAGGGTCAATACATCAAGAGTGTTGCTGTTTCTGCAACCTTTGGCCCTGGTATCAAGCTTGATCCATTAAACTTGGACTAATTTAAAATTGATTAATAAAAAGTCTCGCTTTTGCGAGGCTTTTTATGTGCTTAAGAAAAACTTAACCTAATTATGGCTTAAGAAGCCATGGACATAATTGACCTGGCATTTTTTAACATGGTATCATAAATTGTCTATATGAAATCGTATTCTGTTTACTTAAGGAAAATGTTAATGAAAAAACATTCTATTGGAAAAATATTTGTTTTAGTGCTGCTGATGTTAGCCTTTGTGACAGGCTGTGCTAAGGATAATTCTAAGATTACAATTGTTGGCTCTAGTGCATTGCAGCTTCTAGCAGAACAGGCTGGTAATGATTATCGTTTGACCCATCCAAGTAGCAATATTGTTGTTCAAGGTGGTGGATCGGGTACTGGATTAAGTCAAGTACAAGCTGGTGCAGTTCAGATTGGAACCTCTGATGTTTTTGCGGAGACAAAAAAAGGAATCGATGCAAAAAAGCTTAAAGATTACAAAGTTGCAGTTGTTGGCATTGTACCAATTGTAAATAAAGGCGTCGGTGTTAAGGATGTCTCTATGAAACAACTCCGTCAGATTTTTACCGGTAAGCTAACTAACTGGAAACAACTTGGTGGAAAAAACATTCCGATTACTGTAATTAATCGTTCTAAAGGCAGTGGTACTAGGGATTCTTTTGAAGATATTGTTCTACATAATCAAAAAGCTATTAAATCACAAGAGCAAGATTCAAATGGTGCGGTTAAGAAAATCGTTGATTCGACGCCGGGAACGATTAGCTACATATCTTTTCCATATGCTAATGGTAATAATATTCAAAAACTTAGTATTGATGGCGTGAAGCCAACTAATAAGAACATTACTACTAACAAGTGGCAATTATGGGCTTATCAGCATATGTACACTAAGGGTGAACCAGATAAAAAGACTAAGACTTTCATTAAATACATGTTAGGTAAAAAAGTACAACATGATCTTGTACCTAAGATCGGTTATTTGAGTATTGATGAAATGAAGGTAACCCGAGACAGTAATAATCGAGTTATTAAAGTAGGAAAATAATTTATGAACGATAAAGATAAATTAAAAGAAGTGGTTGACCAGGCGATAGCTGATCAACAGGTCCCACACGTTAAATTGAAAAAGATGGGTCCGAATAATGTTGATATTGAAAAATTAACTAAACCCTCGAAAGAAACGCGTCAAGAATATTGGGGCAAAGGATTAACTTACTTGGCTATCGGTTTAATCATTGTATTGGTTGTATCAATCATTGGCTTTGTAGGTTATCACGGACTTGAAACTTTTATTGATAACCATGTAAATGTCTTTCATTTCTTGACCTCAACTGATTGGGATCCTGGTGAAGGGAAGAATCATGTGGGAGCTGCAGTAATGATTGTTACCTCATTTGCAGTAACGCTTTTGGCAGCCTTGGTAGCTACGCCATTTGCTGTCGCTATTGCACTATACATGACAGAATATTCATCTAAAAAGGGAGCTTCATTTTTACAATCAGTTACAGAATTGTTAGTAGGTATTCCATCAGTTGTTTATGGTTTCTTAGGTTTAACTATCATTATTCCAGTGATTAGAACATTGTTCGGTGGAACAGGTTTTGGTATTTTAGCTGCAACCTTAGTTTTATTTGTTATGGTTTTGCCTACTATTACATCCTTAACTGTAGATAGTCTAAAAGCCGTGCCTAGTCATTTCAGAAAGGCATCAATGGCATTAGGAGCAACTCACTGGCAAACCATTTATCGTGTGGTTTTGCGTGTAGCTACTCCTAGAATTTTAACAGCAGTAATTTTTGGTATGGCTAGAGCCTTTGGTGAAGCGTTAGCCGTACAAATGGTTATTGGTAATGCGGTTCTTATGCCATACAACTTGGTTAGTCCATCCGCAACATTGACTAGTCAATTAACCAGTCAAATGGGAAATACCGTAATGGGTACATTGCCTAACAATGCATTGTGGTCATTAGCCTTATTGCTTTTGATTATGTCATTAGTATTTAACTTTTTAGTTAAATTAATTGGAAAGAGAGGCCAGAAATAAGATGGATGCAAAAAAGAAAGATAAATTAGCAACCGCTGTTATCTACATCTTGGTTGGAATCGTTGTATTAATTCTGGCTGGTATTTTAGGTAATATTTTAATTACCGGTGTTCCTCACTTATCATGGCATTTCTTATCATCAGAAGCTTCCTCATATCAAGCTGGTGGAGGGGTGCGAGATCAATTATTTAATTCAATATATTTATTGATCTTAACCACGATCATTTCATTGCCTATTGCGTTAGGTGCTGCAATTTATTTGGCAGAATATGCTAAAGATAATTGGGGCACTAACTTGATTCGTACCACTATCCAAATTTTAAGTTCTTTACCTTCAATCGTAGTTGGTTTATTTGGATACTTGCTCTTTGTAGTTCAATTTGGATTAGGCTTTTCGATTATTTCTGGTGCTTTAGCTCTTACATTTTTCAATTTGCCTATTTTAACTAGTAATATTGAAGAAGCAATTAAGGGCGTGCCACAAGATCAACGTGAAGCTGGTTTGGCATTAGGATTATCTAATTGGAAAACTATTCGCGGTATTGTTTTGCCAGCGGCACTTCCTGGTATCTTGACTGGTATCATTTTAAGTGCAGGGCGAATTTTTGGTGAAGCAGCTGCATTAATCTATACTGCAGGTCAAAGTGGATCAACTATTAACTATGCAGATTGGAATCCATTTAGTCCAACTAGTCCATTAAATGTGATGCGTCCAGCAGAAACTCTTGCAGTTCATATTTGGAAAGTTAATACAGAGGGTATTATTCCGGATGCAACAATCGTTTCTGCGGCTACATCTGCTTTACTAGTGATTGTGGTTATTGTGTTCAATTTAGGTGCACGTTATTTAGGTAATAAATTGTACCGTAAGTTAACCGCAGCTAAATAAAGGTGATATGATGCAAGAATTAAAACAAAGCTACGTCAAAACTTTTGCCAAGGATAATTTAGAGCTTTCTACAAAGGATCTAAGTGTTTTATACGGCGGAAAAGTACAGAAACTTTTTGATGCTAGTTTACAATTTAAGAAAAATAATATTACTGCTTTAATTGGAGCTTCTGGCTCTGGAAAATCAACTTTTCTGCGTTCGCTTAATCGTATGAATGATCGAGTTGCGACTGTTAATGGCGAAATTTGGTTTCATGGTTTAGATGTGAATAAGCCCAATATTAACGTTTATGAGTTAAGAAAAAATATTGGTATGGTCTTCCAGCGTCCTAATCCATTCCCTAAATCAATTAGAGAAAATATTGTCTATGCTTTAAAGGCTGATGGGCAAACTAATAAGGCTGAGCTCGATAAGATCGTAGAAGAAAGTTTACGTGCTGCAGCTTTATGGGATGAAGTAAAAGACAAGTTAGATAAAAGTGCTTTAGCTTTATCCGGTGGACAGCAGCAACGTTTGTGTATTGCAAGAGCTTTGGCTGTTAAACCTGAAGTACTGCTTTTAGATGAGCCGGCTAGTGCATTAGATCCAGTTTCTACTTCTAAATTGGAAGATACCTTAAAGCAACTTAGAAGCAAATATACGATGATTATGGTTACGCATAATATGCAGCAAGCATCAAGAATCAGCGATTATACGGCATTTTTCCATTTAGGACATGTAATTGAATACAATGCAACGGCGGATATCTTTACTAATCCTAAGGGTAAGATTACTGAAGAATATATTCAGGGAAGTTTTGGTTAAAATGACAACAATAATTTCAGCAAAAGATGTTCATTTGAGCTATGGCAATTATGAAGCACTTCATGGCATTAGTCTTGATTTTCAAGAAAAAGAATTAACAGCATTAATTGGACCTTCAGGATGTGGGAAGTCAACATTTCTGCGTTGCCTAAATCGAATGAATGATGATATTGAAAATATAAAAATTACTGGAGAAATCAAGTTTGAAGGGCAAAACATCTATAGCTCTAAAATGGATTTAGTTAAGCTTCGCAAGGAAGTAGGGATGGTTTTCCAACAGCCTACACCATTTCCATTTTCTGTTTATGACAATGTAGCTTATGGTTTAAAAATCGCTGGTGTAAAAGACAAGGATTTAATTGATCAAAGAGTTGAAGAAAGTCTAAAACAAGCCGCTATTTGGAAGGAAACCAAGGATAACTTGAAGCGTAATGCGCAAGCATTCTCTGGTGGACAGCAGCAACGAATTTGTATTGCTCGTGCATTAGCGGTTAGACCTAAGGTAGTGCTTTTAGATGAACCAACTAGTGCACTAGATCCAATATCAAGTAGTGAAATTGAAGAAACCTTAATGGAATTAAAACATCAGTATACTTTCATTATGGTTACTCATAACTTGCAGCAGGCAGGACGAATTTCTGATCAAACAGCATTTTTAATGAATGGTGATTTGATTGAAGCGGGTCCAACTGAAGAAATGTTTATTGCACCTGAAAAACAAATGACGAGTGATTATCTTAATGGTCGTTTTGGTTAAATTTTGAGGTAAAAAGATGCACGAAATATTTTTAGATGAATTAAAGAAATTAAACACACAATTTATGGAAATGGGTGTGTTCGTAAACGAACAAATTGATCAAGCCACCCGAGCTTTTGTCGATCACGATAAAAAGACCGCACAATCAATGGTTGATAATGAGGAAAAAATTCCAACTGAATCAATTGATATTCAAAAGAAGGCATTAAAATTAATGGCCTTGCAGCAACCGGTAGCTACTGATTTTAGAGTAGTGATCAGTATTTTGAAGGCGACAACTGACATAGAGCGTATTGGTGAAAATGCTATGAGTATTGCTCTTGAAACTATCAGAGTAAAGGGTAATCCAAGAATTCCGGAAGTGGAAGAGATTATTTCTAATATGACTCATAATGTTCGTCATATGTTGATTCAAGTTTTGACAGCTTATGTTCAAGATGATGAAAAAATGGCGAGAGAAGTAGCAAGCCGCGATAGCGTAATTGATCACGATTATGTTAGAGCACGAAAATTGATTGTCGATGGAATAGAAGATGATCCTTCTAGAGCGGTGGCATCATCAAGTTATTTTGTGGTAACTAGATTGCTAGAGAGAATCGGGGATCATATTGTTAATTTAGCCAGTTGGGTAGTATACAAGACTACTGGTGAATTGGAAGAATTAACAAATCCAAGTGAAACAAAAACCATTTAGAAAAAGGAGAAAAGCGTGAGCTTTTCTCCTTTTTTAAATTATTTACATTATCAATTTACTTTTTAAAGATAAATGTCCATAATAAATGTTTATTCATATATAGAAAGTGCTTTAAACTAGCACAGTATGGAGAAGAGATATCATCTCAGGAGGAAATTATGGCTGCAATTTTGGTAAATGACATCGTACCTATCCTTGTTATTATGCTATTAGGCTATATTTGCGGCAAATTTACATTCTTTGATGATGATCAACGCCAGGGGCTAAACAAGTTAGTTCTTAATATTGCTTTGCTGGCTGCCTTGTTCATTTCAATTGTTAAAGCCACAAGAGAGATGTTTGCTCAAGATATCGTTTTAACTTTAATTTAAATAATAGGTGTAACAGGCCTATTTATGGTTAGTTATTTCTTGGACAAATTAATGTTTCATCGTTCAACACAAGAAGCTGCCATTTGTGCGCTAATTGCTGGTTCACCAACGATCGGTTTTTTGGGTTTTGCTGTACTTGATCCAATTTATGGTAATAACACCAATACTAACTTGGTTATTGGGATTGTTTAAATCGTAGTTAACGCGATTACTATTCCATTAGGCTTGACTTTAATTAATAAAGGTCAAGATAAGTTAAAGCAAAAAGTAGCTGCTAAAAAGAGTGACGGTTCTACTCAAGTAGAAATTAAACTTGGACAAAAAGGTACCACGAAGAAGACTATCAAGAAAGTTTCAGTTCCTGATAACGTTCCTGTTAGTGATGAAGAAGCTAAGGCTTTGAGTGAAGTTGGTATTCAACGTGAAATTGATTTAGTACATGCGGAATTTGCTGATCATGCTGGTAAAAAAGATGCTAAGCCAATGAATCCAACATTAAAGTCAGTTATCAACGCTGTCAAGAAACCAGTTGCTGCAGCTCCACTTTTAGTTGTTATCTTTATTTTAATTGGAATTAAAATTCCTGCTTCATGGACACCAACCTTTGATTTGATTGCTAAAGCCAATGCGGGTGTTGCTGTTTTGGCAGCTGGGTTAATATTATCAACTGTTAAATTCTCAATTGATAAAGAAGTTATTTGGAACACATTCTTCCGTTTGTTTTTAACTCCTGGAATTATTGTGCTAGTTTCATATTTATGTGGTATGTGCACTCAAAAGATTTCTATGCTTTGTTTAGCTACTGGATTACCACCAGCATTTTCAGGAATCATCATTTCAAGTCGTTACAACATCTATGTTAAAGAGGGTGCCAGCTCTGTTGCTGTTTCAACTGTCTTCTGTGCAGTAAGTTGTATTTTCTGGATTTGGATTTTACCAATCTTTGCTGGTGTATTCCACTAATTAAGAATAAATAGATAAGGTCAACTACAGTTGATCTTATTTTTTTGACCTATTTTTAATTTTAGACTTGTTATTTAGACTTTTGCCTGCTATAATAAAGAACTGTAAATTCTACCTAAGACTCGGGTGGCATGATGCCTCAAAATCCCGCCGAGGCCAGAAGATAATGAAGATTTTTATGCTCCATGTCTTTCGGCATGGAGTTTTTGCTTTAAAAGGCCTTATAGAATTTATCAATGTAATTATGGAGGTGAAATAATTTGAGTAAAGCTGCTATTGCTGAAAAGGAAAAGCTTGTTGATGCATTTGCTGAAGAACTTAAAGCTGCTAAGGCTATCTTGGTAATCAACTACCTTGGTTTAACTGTTGAAGAAATTACTAACATGCGTAAGGAACTTCGTGATAACGACGTTAAGATGAAGGTTATCAAGAACACCTACTTAAGACGTGCTGCTGCTAAGGCTGGTATTGAAGGTCTTGACGATACTTTCGTAGGCCCAACTGCTGTTATCTACACTGATAACGCTGATGACATTACCGAACCTGCACGTATCGTTTCTAAGTACGAAGATGATTTCGACGTTATTGAAATCAAGGGTGGTATGCTTGAAGGCAAGTTGACTTCTAAGGATGAAATCAAAGAACTTGCTTCAATCCCAGGCCGCGAAGGTTTGCTTTCAATGCTTGTTTCTGTATTGCAAGCTCCTATCCGCGACTTCGCTTATGCTGTTAAGGCTGTTGCTGAATCTAAGGATGAAGACTCAGCTGAATAATAAAGAAATATATTTAATATCTAGATTCTAATTTTTCGGAGGATACTTAAATGGCTTTAGATACTGATAAGATTATTGAAGAATTAAAGGGTGCTTCAATTCTTGAATTGAACGACCTTGTAAAGGCTATTGAAGACGAATTTGACGTTACTGCTGCTGCTCCAGTTGCTGCTGCAGGTGCTGCAGACGCAGGTGCTGCTAAGTCAGAATTCGACGTTGAATTGACTGAAGCAGGTCAAGAAAAGGTTAAGGTTATTAAGGCAGTTCGTGACATTACTGGTCTTGGCCTTAAGGACTCAAAGGACCTTGTTGACGGTGCTCCTAAGAACGTTAAGGAAGGCGTTTCAGAAGACGAAGCTAACGACATCAAGGCTAAGCTTGAAGAAGTTGGCGCAACTGTAACTATTAAATAGTTACAGCCCAACTGGGCATTAAGAATAAGCTCTTTGCTATGTGCGAAGAGCTTATTTTTTTGTATAATGAATTTTATGATGATCGATTTAGATAAAAAATTAACTCCGTATCAATGGGTAATGGCAATTTTATCCATTATTTCTATTTTTTTAATTATTTTAGATTTTGCCGCTGTTATCAGCATCAATCAGCCAACTAGTAAATGGTTTTGGATAAATTGTGCTATCGTCATATTTTTTGCTATAGATTATTTCTATCATTTTTATAAGGCTGATGATAAAAAAACTTTATTTTAAAAAGCATATTTATGATTTGTTATCTATTATTCCAATAGGACTACTATTTGTAGGCTTAAATGTTTTTAATCTATCTGGCCTGGTTTCGGATTTAAGATTATTAAGATTGATTCGGCTTGCAGGATTAATGGGAAAATTAAAAATAATTTTTCACAATAATGGTTTGCTGTATGTCGTTTTCTTTACCATCACTTTTTTACTAGTTGGGGCTGAAGCATTTGCAATTACGGAACATGTATCATTAGATACGGCGTTTTGGTGGGCTTTGTCTACAGCGTCAACGGTAGGGTATGACGCGATTTTTGGTAAAACAATTCCGCCTCATAGTATTGTGGGAAAATTTATTACGTTAGTAATGATGCTACTCGGTATTGGAATTGTGGGTATGCTTACATCATCAATCACCTCTTACTTAATGCGTAAAACCAATGGTGCCAATACTTTGCATACGCATGATGATATTGAATTGATATTAAGAAAGCTTGATGATCTTGAAAAACAAAATAAAGATTTAGCCGATCAAAATAAGCAAATGCAAGCGGAAATCCAATCTTTGAAAAAGGGCCGAGATGAAAATGAAGTTTAAAAATTTAAAGATTGGCTAGAAAAAAGAAAGGAAAAATAGGATGAGTGCAGAAAAAAATCAAATGTATTTTGCAACAGATCCAATGACTGCGCATGATGAACATGTAATTGATTATCATGTGGATAATGTAGATTTAAAGTTTACGACTGATGCTGGCGTTTTCTCTAAGATGCGAGTGGATTATGGTTCTGGCGTTTTAATCAAAGCAATGAAGGATGCAACTTTTCCACAAGAAAATATTTTAGATGTGGGAACAGGATATGGTCCGATCGGATTATTTGCTGCAAAGTTTTGGCCTAGTCAAACTGTCGACATGGTTGATGTCAATGGGCGTGGTTTGAATTTGGCTAAACAGAATGCACAAGTAAATCACATTTCCAACGTAAATATTTATTCCTCTGATTGTTATGCACAGGTGGATAACAAATATGGTTTAGTTTTAACTAATCCACCAATTAGAGCTGGTAAAAAAGTCGTTAGTGAAATCATTGCCGGTGCAAGCGACCATTTGGTTGACCAGGGTGTACTTTTAGTCGTAATCAAAAAAAAGCAAGGTGAACCAAGTGCCCGTAAGTTGATGACTGCTACGTATGGTAATTGTGAGATTCTTACTAGAGACAAGGGATACTATATTTTGAAGTCTGTTAAGAGGGATAATAATGCTGTCTAGCGCTGATAAAAAGAAATACATGGAATTAGCCATAGATCAAGCTAAAGAAGCTGAGAAGCAAGGAGAAGTTCCTATTGGAGCTGTAGTGGTTGATTCCGAAGGAAAAGTGATAGGTACTGGCTATAATAGGCGTGAATTAGATGAAGATTCTACTCAGCATGCTGAAATGATCGCAATTAAAGAAGCATGTCATAATTTAGGGATGTGGCGTTTAATCGATTGCAGCTTATTTGTTACTTTAGAACCTTGTCCAATGTGTGCTGGCGCCATTATTAATTCACGAATTAAGGATGTATATTTTGGTGCACTTGATCCAAAAGCTGGCGCCTGTGGATCGGTTGTGGATTTATTTGAAGTAGAAAAATTTAACCACCATCCTCATAGTATTCGTGGCCTTTATCGTGATCAATGTGCTCAAATGTTAAAAGATTTCTTTAGAGCAATTCGAGAGAAGCAAAAGGCTGAAAAGTTAGCTAAAAAAGCAGAAAATAATTAATTTTTTAAGCTAGAAACTAGAAAAAAGTTGTGAAATACGTTATCATACTTTGTGGGCAATGTTTGACCTCTGAATCGTGTCAGGACCGGAAGGTAGCAGCACTAAGGTTGTTCAGGCATGTGCCTTTTATTAGACAATTACAAACTCTTAACTCTTTTAAAGAGTTAGGAGTTTTTTTACTAGGGAAGAGAATTTATGGCTTATCAAGCGCTATATCGTAAATGGCGACCACGGACTTTTGATAGTGTGATTGGCCAAGAGTCAATTACTGATACTCTTAAAAATGCGATTAAAAGAGGCAAAGTATCCCATGCATTTTTATTTGCGGGACCTCGCGGTACAGGTAAAACCTCCTGTGCTAAAATTTTTGCTAAAGCGTTAAACTGTACTAATCTTCAAGATGGCGAACCTTGCAATGAATGTGCTAATTGTATAGCTGCATATAAGGGTTCAATGCCTGATATTATGGAAATTGATGCAGCTTCAAACAATGGTGTAGATGAAATTCGTGAAATTCGCGATAAGGTAAAATATGCTCCAACAGAGGGAAAATACAAAGTCTACATTATCGATGAAGTTCACATGCTATCAATGGGTGCTTTTAATGCTTTGCTTAAGACACTAGAAGAGCCACCAGAGCACGTTGTGTTCATCTTAGCCACAACCGAATTGCAGAAGGTTCCAGCTACCATTATTTCAAGAACGCAGCGTTACAACTTTAAACGTATTTCAAAAGAAGATCTTGAAAAGAGAATGAAATACATTCTTGATCAAGAAAATATTAAGTATGAAGACAAAGCTCTAGCTGTGATTGCTCAAGTAGCAGATGGTGGTATGCGGGATGCGCTTAGTATCTTGGATCAGCTGCTTAGCTACGAAAAAGAAAGCGTCAATTACCAAGATGCTTTGGAAATTACAGGTTTTGCTGCTAAGGAAAATATCGAAAAAATATTATTGGCATTGCTAGAAAAAAATCCAGAATCAGCTTTAAAACTAGCTCAAACCGAATTAACACAAGGTGCTAGTTCTAAAAATATTTTGGATGAATTGATTGACATGGCAACTAAGAGTTTGATGTTAATCAAGGCTGGAGACGATAGGCAAGGTACATTTTTATCAGAAGATTTTGTCCAAAAAGTTAAGGATATACCTACAAAGATATTCTATCGGTTGATCACTCTAGCAAATAAAGCGTTGAATGATTTACGTTATACTAACCAGCAACAAATTCCGCTTGAAGTATTTTTAGTAGAAGCAGGTAGCAAGCAAGAAGAACAAGCAGCCCAATCGTCAGTTGCTCCAGTTCAAGCTGCACCAGCTAAAGTTAATACTGATATGCAGGCAGAATTAGCTGCATTAAAAAAGCAGGTAGTAGATTTAACGCAACAAATTAGTAAGCTATCCAATAAGCCAATGCTGGCTAAGGATCAAGTATTCCATTTGGATACGGCTGTACCAAAAACAGCTCCTAAGATTGCGAAAAAAGCAATTGTTAAGGAAGTTAAAAAATCACCACGAAAAATCAAAAAAACTACAGCAGAAAATCGAAAACAGGTTTATCATGTTCTTGAAAATGCAACCAAAGAAGATTTGACCACTATCAAGAATGTATGGCCAGATTTACAATCTGTGTTAGAAGTCTCAGAAAAGGCACTATTAGATGTGCTTGAGCCTGTGGCTGCAAGTCCGGACCAGGTTGTAATGAAGTGTAAATATACTTTATGGTTTGAAAATGCTTCAGATGGTGACTTGCTAGATAAATTAACAGATCTGATTGAAAAATTTGCTAAGCATTCATATGGGATTGTTTTAGTCCCAGATGATGACTGGCTTGCTGTCAGGAAAGAATTTGTCGAAAGTCACAAGGAAGAGTTGCTGGCTAAGAAAAAGCAACAGATTGAGAGTAAGGGATCTAAAGAAAATTCTGAAATAGTGAATAAAGCTAAAGATCTCTTTGGGGATGCTGTAACGATTAAAGATTAAGGAGAAAATAAAAATGAGTAGAAGACCTAATTTTGGCGGTATGGGCATGGGCGGAATGAACATGCAACAAATGATGAAGCAAGCAAAGAAGCTTCAAGCTCAAATGGCCCAAGAACAAGAAAATATTACTACACAAGAATTTACTGGCAAGTCAGCTGATGATCTTGTAGTAGCTACTTTTACAGGTGATCGTAAGCTTAAGGATATTAAGATCGATAAAGAAGCTATCGATCCAGATGATCCAGATATGCTTCAAGATTTAGTTATTGATGCTGTTAACAAGGGGTTATCTCAAATTGATGAGGCAACTCAAGCAAGTTTAGGCAAGTACACGAAAGGTTTGATGTAATTGCAATATCCATTACCAATAGCACATTTAATTGATGCTTATATGAGGCTGCCTGGAGTAGGTGAAAAAACAGCCACTCGTTTGGCTTTTTATACAATGGATATGCCCGAAAAGGATGTTGAAGATTTTTCAAAGGCTTTAATTCAAGTGAAGAATGATATTCATCAATGTCCTATTTGTGGAAATATTACTGAAAAAGAGGTCTGTGATATTTGTTCCAATCCTAATCGTGATCAAACAACTATCATGATTGTTGAACAACCAAAGGATTTGATGGCTTTTGAAGAGATGGGCGAATATGATGGCCTTTATCATGTGCTTCACGGCGTCCTTTCACCAATGGACGGAATTGGGCCAGAAGAGATTAATATTAAGTCATTAATTACTCGTTTACAAAAAAATGATGATGTAAAAGAAGTAATTTTAGCTCTTAACTCAACTCCAGAAGGTGAATCTACTGCTATGTATATTAGCAAGTTGATTAAGCCAGCCGGAATTAAGGTAACTCGTTTAGCAGCTGGCTTGTCTGTGGGCAGTGATATTGAATATGCTAATTCCATTACTTTAAAGCGAGCAGTGCAAGGAAGAACGGCATTATAATGGCTAGAAAAAAGAAAAATAAAATTAAAGAGCTAGGTGATCAAAAGCTAGTAACTGAAATTGAAAAATTGCAGAATCAATTAGCTTTAGAGCAAGATCTAGATCAAAATACTTTGGATTTATCAGATGATAACTATATTCAAGATAGAATTTTAAAAGCAAAGTATACTTTTTTATATAATGAGGCCCGTCATCGAGGCACAAGATTTAGTGGTATCACTAATGCGATTACACAGTAAAATTTAAGTCCCTTTATGGGACTTTTTTTATTTTATAAATTAAAAATTGCTAGGGCTGTTAATCTCTGTGAAACTTCTGTAAAATAGACCTATGGAGGATTTTATGAGAGGTTATTTTGTTAGTTTTGAAGGTCCTGATGGTGCAGGAAAAAGTACAGTTTTAAAGGAAGTTTTAGACCAAATTGGGCCAAAACTTAAGCCACAATATCTTGTGACCCGTGAACCTGGTGGATCAAAAATTGCAGAAAAAATTCGCGATATTATTTTAGATCCAGCAAATGATAAGATGGATGCTAAAACTGAGGCACTTTTATATGCAGCTGCGAGAAGTCAACACGTAGAAGAGATAATTCGCCCAGCTCTTAGTGAGGGCAAGATTGTTTTTTCTGATCGTTTTGTTGATAGCTCACTTGCATATCAAGGAGAAGGCCGAGATCTAGGAATTGAAGAAGTTAAGCAAATCAATGATTTTGCAACAGGAAAATTAGATCCGGATTTAACTTTCTTTTTGGATATTGCGCCTGAAATTGGTCTTAGTCGAATTCAAAAATTGCGTCCAGGCCAAGAAGATCGGTTAGAACAAGAAAACATAACTTTTCATAAAAAGGTTTACAATGGCTTTTTAAAAGTTAAAGATTTATATCCAGATCGTTTTGTAACAATTGACGCCACTCAGCCAATTGAAGATGTAGTAAATCAGGTAATTGCCACTTTAGAGAAACGATTGTCGGAGATATTTTAAGGACTGATTAGATGAAGTTAGTAATTGCAATTGTACAAAAAGAAGATTCAAATAATTTGCAAAGAGCATTTGTTAAGAGCAATTTTCGTGCTACTAAATTAGCAACTTCAGGTGGATTTTTGAGTCAAGGTAATACCACATTTTTAGTGGGATGCAAAGATGAAGAAGTCGATGATGTACTAAAAGTAATTAAGAAAGAATCACGGGCAAGAGAAGAAATCGCAACACCACATATGATTTCTACGGGATATGAAATAACCCAACTATTGAAAGTTACTGTGGGTGGTGCAATTTGTTTTGTTGTTCCAGTTGATAAGTTTAAGCGGTTTTAAATGATTGATATTTCTAATAGAGGGACTAAGCAAGCTGAGTTTTTTAAAAGAGCATACCAGCAAAAGAAATTAGCTCACAGTTATTTGTTTGTAGATAGCGATGAAACGCGTGCGCTTAATACAGCTTATTGGCTAGCCTGTTTATTTAATTGTACTGGTGAAAATAAGCCAGATGGAACCTGTCAAAATTGCAAACAAATTTTATCGGGTAATCACCCAGATGTTCTATTAGTTGAACCCGAAGGTAAACAAACCTTGGGGATCGATCAAGTCCGCCCCTTAAAAGAAGAATTGGCTAAAAGTCCGGTTGAAAGTAGTCGGCGCTTTTTCTTTATTAACGAGGCACAAAAGATGACCTTGTCAGCAGCTAATGGTTTGCTTAATTTGCTGGAAGAGCCGATTGCTCCTGTAGTTACAATTTTAATTACAAACAACAGTGATCAGATTTTGCCAACGGTTCGTTCGAGAACTCAGATTATTAACTTTGATAATGGGGAAAAGCCAACTGGCAAAACAGCACTTTTATTAGAGAATGGTTTTTCTAAAAATGAAATTGAAGAGTTAGGCAATCTTGATAAATTAGATCAATCGATTAAATATTTTTATCAAGAAATGCTAGAACATAATAGTCTTGCCTTAGTTAGTGCTCATAAATTATCGGAGAGTGCTAAATTAGTATCTGAACAACGCTATATTTTGGTTAAGTTAAAATTGTTGGCAGAACATGATTTAACTGATTCACTTAAGATGAGTATAGCTGCGCGAATGCTAGATAATTTGGTTGAAATAGATAAGATGCGTTTAAGCAATGTTAATTTTCGTAATTCTTTAGATTATCTTGCTTTAAATTGGAAGTAGGTGTTTTAAATTGGATCCATATTCAAAGTTGCAGAGACTGCAGGAAACAACTGAAAATATGACTAAGACTATTGCTAGTCTTGAAAATGATATTTTAGATACTTTAAAAGAAAATACTGAATTAAAAGTAGAAAATCAGTTGCTTCATGAAAAATTAGATAAATTAACTGCAAATCAGCCTGCGCCTGAAACCAAGACGCAAAGTGGCTTGGAATCATTAAAGAAGATCTATGATTCTGGCTACCATATTTGTAACATGTATTATGGCTCACATCGTGATCCTAGTGCAGATTGCATGTTCTGTCTTGATATTTTAGATAATTTCGGTGAAAAAAAGGGCATAAAGAAGGATGGCAGATAAATTGAAACGGCAAAGCAGTTATGTAAAAGATGAAGGTAAACTATATTTGGTTCCTACACCTATTGGTAATTTAGAAGATATTACGATTAGAGCTAAAAAAGTTCTGACAGATGCAGATTATATTGCAGCTGAAGACACTAGGACTAGTGGAATTCTGCTAGAAAAAATTGGCGTTCATAATCGCATGATTTCATTTCATAAATATAATTCTAAAGAACGCGCACCTGAATTGATTAAGTTAATGCAGGAAGGCAATGTAATTGCGGAAATTAGTGATGCAGGGATGCCGGTTATTTCTGACCCAGGTTACATCTTGGTACAAGAATGCATTAAGAATGATATTCCAGTAGTTCCTCTTCCAGGTCCATCTGCTTTTGCGACCGCACTTATTGCATCTGGTTTTGATGCACAACCATTTACTTATTATGGTTTTTTACCACGTAAAAGTTCTGAACAAAAGCCTTACTTTGAGCAAATGAACCAAGCTAAGGCTACTTCTATTTTTTACGAAGCTCCTCATCGTTTAGCTAAAACTTTAAAAAATTTAGCTACTGTTTTACCTAAAGATCGTCAAATTGTGGCAGCACGAGAATTAACTAAAATTCATGAGGAATTTATTCGTGGCACTGTTGAAGAAGTAACCGAATATTTTGCTCAAAATGCACCTCGTGGTGAATTTGTGATTTTGATTTCACCAAATACTGAGGCTCCCAAGCAATTATCTTGGTCAGAACTAATTGATTTAGTTAATAACTTAGTAGAAAAAGGTAAGTCAAAGAAAGATGCGATTAAGCAAGTAGCTAAAGAGCATCATGTTTCTAAGAATGAATTATATGATCAATACCATCAAGGATAGTCATGAAATACACTGAAAACTACCAGATTGAATTTAAAGATTGTGATGAAAATCGTCGTTTAAAATTGTCAGCTATGGTTGAATTACTAATGCAGGTCTCAGAGCATCAATCAAGTAATGGCCATGCTGGTACCGATGATTTAGTAAAAAGAGGTTTAGGTTGGGTAGTTACTCAATATCATTTTGATATTAAGCACATGCCTGAGGCTGGCGACCAAGTTATTCTAAGTACTAACGCTAGTGGATACAATCGTTTCTTTGAATATCGTGATTTCGGGATTAGTGATCCTGAAGGCAATCCATTGATCAGCGTTAAAAGTCAATGGGTGATGTTAGATCTAAAAAAGCGTCATTTGGTTCCAGCCGATGTGCAAATGATGGAAGATTGGGGCGTATCGTTGTTAAAGAAGATGCCTCGTTTTCCACGTTTGAGAGCACAAGAACAATATGAAAAAAAGAGAAGATATCGTGCACGATATGGTGATTTAGATACTAATCATCATGTTACCAACAGTCATTACTTTAGTTGGTTTGTTGATATGTTAGATCGCGATTTCCTAAAAAATCATGTAGTGGAAACTATTGATATCAAGTTTGATAAAGAAGTACATTATGGTGATGAAATAATCTCTTGCATGAATTTAGTACAAAATGATGTTATCCAATCCTATCACGCAATTGAAACAGATGATGGAAATGAGCAGGCAGTCTGCGAATTGAAGTGGCGTGAGATATAATAAAAGACATGACAAATTAGTCATGCTTTTTTTATGATGAGAGGGATGGGGAAATAGATGAATGCAAAAAAAATTTTACGTACAGATTTGCAACAGATGATTTTCTTGGGAATGATAGTTGCAATGAAGATTATATTAAGTCAATTTTCATTTGGTCCAACTACTGTTAAAGTAGGCTTAGGCTTTATCGGCAGTGTATTATTAGCTTACTTTTTTGGCCCAGTATGGGGCACGGTTGGTGGCGGAATCAGTGATTTGGTTTCCTCTGCAATTTTTGGCAATCAAGGGGGATTTTTTATTGGCTTTACTCTGACCGCGATGGTCGGTCCATTAATTTATGCATTATTTTTGTATAATCATCCAGTCAAAATATGGCGAATTGTTGCTTCAACAATTTTAGTGACAATTATTGTGAATATCGGGATGAATACTCTGTGGCTTCACCTGATGTATGGGATGAATTTCAATGCTGCGTTAGTTCAACGCTTGCCTAAAGAAATGATTATTCCTTGGGTTCAGATGGTAGTAATCTACATTGTATTGCAAGCTGTTTCTCGTGTTAAAATAAAAAAGTAATTTAAAGCAGAAAGAGAATAATATTAATGAAAATCTTAAGTGTTTCTACAGCTACTAATCATTTAAGCGTTGCCTTAAATGAAGATCAACAAGTCATTGTTGAGAAGAATGAGCGAGATGAACGTAATCATAGCGAACACCTTGATCCATTAATTGAAGAGATTTTAAAAGAAAATAAATTAACTTTAAATGATATAGATCGTTTTGCCGTAGCAATTGGGCCTGGTTCAT
This sequence comes from Lactobacillus helveticus, assembly GCF_046109915.1. Taxonomy (NCBI): domain Bacteria; kingdom Bacillati; phylum Bacillota; class Bacilli; order Lactobacillales; family Lactobacillaceae; genus Lactobacillus; species Lactobacillus helveticus. Next base: position 2,030,318 of record NZ_CP151471.1, read on the forward strand.
ACACTGGTTTAAGAATAGGGATTACTACTGTAAAAATGTTTGCAAGCATTTTAAATAAAGAAGTAGTTGGTATTTCTACTTTGCAAGCTTTAGCTAAAGGTGTTAAAGAACCAGCTTTAGTAATTACAGGCTTGGATGCCAGAAACGATAATTATTTCGCTGCAGGATACATTAGTGGTGATATTCCTAAAAATGTAATTCCAGATGGTCATTACAATATTGATGTTTTGATTAAGGCTATTCAAGAATATGCAGCACAAAATAAGGTCAATAAGATTATTTTTGTTGGTTCTGGTCTTGAGAAGCAGGATGAAAAAATTAAGACTTTGGATATCCCATATGAATATGGCACTGATGAACAAAATGTAATTCACGCTGGTTTGATTGGTCAATTAGCAGTTGATGCTGAACCAGTAGATCCAGATAAGTTGTTGCCAAGATATCTACGCAGAACGCAGGCAGAAGTGGATTGGCATAAGAAAACAGGAAAGCCATTCGAGCCGGATAGTCACTATGTTGAAGAAGTTTAATCAGTTTTTTAATCAATCAGTTAATCAAATTGATATGAGTTTTACACCATTTATATTGGTTATAAATGGTAAAATTTTGCAAGTAATGCAAGCTAATGATGATAATATTCCAGATCTATTAGTATTAGAGCAGCAGGTTTATTCTGGCAGAACGCCTTGGAGTCAGTTTTCTTTTGCGACCGAATTGAGAAAAAGAAATAATTCTTTATATTTAGTGGTTTATCACGCCTCAAACTTGGTGGCATTTATCGGTGCAAGATTTAGTCCAGAAGAGACGCATATTACTAATATTGCCGTCTCGCCGCTATATCAACATCAGCATATTGGTCATTATTTAATGGAAATGATGATCAATCGTGCTCGTGATAATGGCAGTGATTGCGTGACTTTAGAAGTACGTACGGATAATGAGATTGCGCAACGGCTATACCGTTCATTAGGATTTACGGGCAATTTTATTCGTAAAAATTATTATCAAGATACTCATACTGATGCAATAAATATGGTTTTATGGTTAAAGCCACATCAAATTAGAAGAAAGAAGTTTACGTTTTGAGTGAGAAAAAAGATGTTCGCATTTTAGCTTATGAAAGTTCATGTGATGAAACTTCCACAGCTGTTATCAAAAATGGACGTGAAATTGAGAGTTTAATTGTGGCAACACAAATCAAGAGTCATCAAAGATTTGGCGGTGTAGTACCAGAAGTTGCCAGTCGTCACCATATTGAAGTTGTTAGCCAAATCACTAAGGAAGCTTTAAATGAAGCTAACTGTGATTGGAATGACATTGATGCAATTGCTGTTACCTATGGCCCAGGACTTGTTGGTGCGCTTTTGATCGGTGTCAGTGCGGCTAAGGCAGCTTCAATGGCTACAGGTATTCCTTTGATTGGTGTTGATCATATTATGGGACACATCATGGCAGCGCAATTAAAGGATGAGATCGAATATCCTGCTTTGGCATTGCAAGTTTCAGGTGGACATACTGAGATTGTCTTGTTGAAAGATCCAGTTCATTTTGAAATTATCGGTGATACCCGTGATGATGCGGCTGGTGAAGCATACGACAAGATTGGCCGTGTACTTGGGGTAAATTATCCAGCAGGTAAGACCATTGATGCCTGGGCTCACGAAGGAAAGGATACCTTTAATTTCCCACGTGCAATGATGGAAGATGATGACTATGACTTCTCATTCTCAGGACTCAAGTCAGCATTTATCAACACTTGTCACCATGCTGATCAAATTCATGAGAAGTTGAATAAATACGATTTAGCTGCTAGCTTCCAAGCTGCGGTAATTGACGTTTTAGCACATAAGACGATTCGTGCAATTAAGCAGTACAAGCCTAAGACCTTTATCATGGGTGGTGGGGTTGCTGCTAACCATGCTTTGCGTGATCGCATGAGTGCAGAAATTGCTAAGTTGCCTAAGGCAGATCAACCAAAGGTGATTTTGCCAGACATTAAGCTTTGCGGTGATAATGCTGCAATGATTGGTGCCGCCGCATATAATCTTTATAATGATAATCAATTTGCAGATTTGACTTTGAATGCTGATCCATCACTTGAATTGTCATATGCTAAGAGCATGTTGAATTAAATAGAAGATGAAAGATAAAATCCTAGAAATTATTCTAGGATTTTTATTATGTAATTACATATGTATTGACCTTTATTTAACTAAGCTATAATATCATCTATGTAAGCAATATGTCATTACATAATAGAAGAGGCTTAAATTATGAAATACACTTTAGATGATTTTGCTAGATTAATCGATCACACTAATTTACATGCTGACGCAACTCATGAGGATATGAAGAAACTTTGTGATGAAGCTAAAAAATATCATTTTAAGATGGTTGCCATTAACCAAGTACAATCTAAATTTTGTGCTGAACAATTAAAAGGTACTGATATCGATACGGGTGCAGCTATTGCCTTTCCTTTAGGACAACAAACGATCGAATCCAAGGTCTTTGATACCAAAGATGCAATTAAAAATGGTGCTAATGAAATTGATTATGTCATTAATATTACCGAGTTAAAGGCTAAGAACTACTACTACATCAAGCGTGAAATGCAAGAAATGGTTGCTGTCTGTCACGAGCACAACATTCCATGTAAGGTAATTTTTGAAAACTGCTACTTAACTAAGGACGAAATTAAGAAGTTAGCTGAAATTGCTAAAGAAGTTAAACCAGACTTTATTAAGACCTCAACTGGCTTTGGTACTGGTGGTGCTAAAGTTGAAGATGTAAAGTTAATGAAATCAGTAGTAGGCGATGATGTCAAAGTTAAAGCTGCTGGTGGTATTCGCAGCAGCGATGACTTTTTAGCTATGGTTCGTGCTGGTGCTGATCGTATCGGTTGTTCTGCTGGTGTGAAGATTTACGAAGCTTTGAAGCGCCGGATGGAAGACGATCATGTTGATGGTATTGAAATTAATCGTTAGGAGTAAGAAATGAAATTAGGAATCGTTGGTAGTGGCCAAATTGTGCATGACTTTTTGTCAGCCTCTGATCAAATGCAAGATGTAGAATTAGTGGCAATTTCCACTTTAGCTAGATCAAAGTCAGTCGCAGAAGAATTAGCCGAAAAATATCAAATAAATAAAGTCTACACAGATAATGAGGCAATGTTTGCAGATAACGATATTGATACTGTTTATATTGGTATGCCTAATTCATTGCATTTTCCAATCGCAAGACAAGCTTTAACTGCAGATAAAAATGTCATCTGTGAAAAGCCACTGGTTGAAACTAGTGAGCAGGTAAGAGAACTTAAAAAGACTGCGGACGAACACCACGTTTTGCTTTTCGAAGCAATGACCGTTCTTTACCTTGAGAACTACTTCCACTTAAAGGAAGACTTGAAAAAGATCGGCAAGGTTCACGTAGTAGCTTTGAATTTAACGCAAATTTCTAGTCACTATGCAGAATTCTTGGCAGGTGTTCATATTCCTAAGTTTGACCGCAAAATGGGTGGCGGTGCCTTGATGGATATGAACATCTACAACATCAATTTCTGTGTCAGTCTATTTGGTCAACCTAAGCAAATCTCATACTTGCCAACAATTCAACGCGATACCGATACGTCTGGTATCTTGAATTTAACTTATGATGATAAGCAAGCTAGTTTAATTGCAGCCAAGGATGCAGTGGGACCAACTCGTTCATACATCGAAGGTGAGAAGGGCTTAATCTACTTCGATGGACCGCTCAATGTTTTGCCTGACTATTATGTTCAAATAGAAAAAGAAGAGCCAAAGCATTATAACTTCAATAAGTATGTTCACCGAATGATTAGCGAGTTTAATTACTTTGCTAAAAAGATCAAAGAACATGACCAACAAGCTGCTGATGAGGCTTATGAACATAGTTTGAATGCGATTAGTGTTTTGGAAAAAGCACAGGAGTTTTTGCCACATGACTAAGGCAAAGTATCAAGAAATCGAAGAAATCTTACGCAAGCAGATAACTGATGGTCATTATCAAACTGGTGACTTGATTCCTAAGGAAATAGAGCTTGCGGCTAAATATCAGGTATCGCGCCCAACGATTAGTCATGCGGTCCAGGATTTGGTTAATCAGGGCTACTTAGAACGTCGCAAACATGTGGGGACAATTGTTAAGCAAACTAAGATTGCTCAAGAATTTATTCATGTCATTCAAAGCTATGATCGCGAAATGGAGCAAAAGGGATTAACTGCTCAAACCCAGGTGCTGTATTTTAAAAAGGCTGAACCAACGGAAGAGGTAAGACAGGCTTTAGAGTTAAAAGACGGAGATGAGGTTTATAAGTTAACGCGTTTACATTTGGCTGATGGTAGTCCTAATGTAGTAGTTACCACCTATTTACCTGTAAAGCATTTAGCTGATTTAGAGCAAGTTGATTTTGCAAAGCAGTCGCTTTATCAGGAGTTGGATAAAAGAAATTTACCAGTCGTTCATGTTAAGCGAAAATTGGAAGTTAAGGCAGCCAATGAGATGACAGCTGACTTATTAGATATTACAGAAAAGGATACTGTCTTCTATTTTCATACTTATGGCTATACCAAGAATGAGGTTCCGATTGAATATTCCATTGCGACATATCGTGGGAATGAAAATTACTTCTTAATTGATTTGAAAAAGTAAAAAACTAGTACAAATACCACAGTAGCGGGTAGATGTACTAGTTTTTTAGTTGATTAGTTTATTTAATTTTCTTTAGAAATTTTACGACAGTATTTTTCTAGCTTATTAAAATCGCAACAAAATTTATTGATATTTTTGTGTCTTTCAGGTTCATAACAAATGAACTTATGAATTAATTTTGCATTTTTGATAATTCGTCGTGCCTTTTTTCTGCAAGCAATTTGTTCTGCATTCAATAGATCTCTATATTTTAAATCGGATATTTTATTAATATCGATTTTATGATAAAAACCAATGGGCACAGGAATCATATTATTAATATTGAGTACTGATAAAAGTTGTGACCTGTTTGTGATTTTTACAAAGGTCAAACTTTCATACATATGCTTATGTTTGGGTTTGGGAGAAGATAAGGGAACAAAATAATGAATATTGTTAATCTTCAAAATAATACCAAGGTAAGGTTTGCTGTGTTTACCGTGGTGTTTTTCAACTCGATAGTCCAAATTATGAAGTTGATCAACGTAAGATGGATTTATGTTGTACAGCTTTAATTGCTCGTTCATTTTTCCTCCAAAAAAAGCGAGGTGCTTTTTAACACCTCGCTTAAACTCTCACTTATGGTGGGGAAACACCAACTTATAAAACTCTCACTATCTGGTAGAGAAACACCGACTTTAAAAACTCTCACTATCCGGTAGAGAATCACCGACTTTAAAAACTCTCACTATCTGGTAGAGAAACACCGACTTTTACACACTTATTTTATAAGATTTTTTATAAGAAGACAATAATTTCAAATAATATGTAAGTGTCAATATTTTTGCGGTAGGCTATTAGCCATTAGTCTGACCTTAATTTCTTAAATATTTATTTGATTTATTTTTCTGCTAAAATCGTTTAAATAGCTATGTCCTGCTGTTAAGCTTTCAATGGCGCCGTGATGAATGCCCAGATGAGCTTCATGCGTCTTTCTTAGGCTGGCACGAACTGCACCTTTCAATTCTTCCTGATCACCAATATCGAGCTGTCCACCTGCAAACTCACTGCTAAGCCAGTATTCCAGCTCTTTGTTTTTAATGCAAGTCAGTACACGCAGAATTCCTTCGGCACCATCTTCTGACCAGTATTTTCCTTGCCCTTTGACGCGATAAGTATATTTACGGTGATTGCTTTCACAGCAGCCAATTGCCTTAATTACGGACAAATGACGCATTTTGAATGGCTTAATATCCACCCAGCGACGATGAAGATAGCTGCGCAGGCGCCTTAAATTCTCATGATTTTCTGGCGTATTCAGCTCATCAATCAGATTGCTTTCAATCGTGTCTAAAATCACGTCAGTCAAGTGACGGTCATATTTAAACTCAACTGCACTGATCAATTTGCCTTGCATGGCCGGCATGAAGCTTAGACGATCTTTAATCTTTTTGTTCAAGTGAAAGACATCCAAGAAGTGTTCGTGCTGCCGGCAATAGCCAACTATTTCATCAAAGTCTTTCTTGGCATAGCCAGCACCGCCATCGGCATTACTGATGATTAAAGTATCGCTTAAGTCATAGGTATTGGCTAAATAAGCTTTAATTTCTTGCAAAGCATCCAAGCGGCTTAAAGAAACAAACTCTTTGGCCTGTACTCTCTTTCTGCGTGTCTTGCTTAAATTAATAATATCCTCGCAGACTTGATAGCGATGAAATTCCAGTCGCTTCTTGGTGCCTTTAATCACAACGCCATCGCCTTCAAGATAAAGCACTGGCACCTTTTTCTTTTGAGCAATACCATCGTATCTTTCCTCAGACTGCTGCTGTGCTTTAATCTGTTTGCCTGCTTGCACAATCAGCTTGCCAACTTGACTATGGCTAATATTGAAACAGGAGAGAGTATTAACAGCTAAAGCAGTATTGCGGTAAGTTGCCACGGCGCTAACCTGCAAAATATCCTTCACTGCCAAAACACTGTAACGCTTATATTTGTCATAGCCCATCAGCTTATCCAGTGGATATTTAGCCTTTTTGCCAGGACAAACATGTCTTCTGCGCCAATAGCTGATTTCACCAAAGGCAGTCACAACTGAACGCTTATTTTTCTTCTCGATCTGATAGCCTTGCTTTTTAGTCTCTTCAACTAGACCAGCATCAACTTCTTCTAGTGCTGCTGTCATCAATTCTCTAATCAGATCAAAGAAATAGCACATTAATGCCTTTTCACGGGCAATAACATTATTTTCAGACTTAATAATTTTTACGATATCAGCTATAATAGATTCCATAAAAGACCAGCTTCTAATGTGTTTTTTTCGTTAACATCAGACTACTGGTCTTTTTGTTTTAGCTCAAGTCCAATTTCAAAGGATTTGAGCTTTTTTAATTAATTATTCAACTTACCGCAAAAAATTATACACTTAGAAATAATATCTTATTCAAATTCCTTACGAATTTTGGCGCCATCTTCATCAAGTTTTGGTGAATCTTTTTGTAAACCGTATGAGTTCCAAGTACCGTATTTCATTGGTGAACCAAGAACTTCATTACCATCTGGCAGAGTCTTAACCATACCACGATCAATAATTTGATCAAGGCGGCGTGTTCTTATCAACGTTTAGAACTAGGCCAGCAGGAACGCCTGCATCATGCAAAATTTGGTTCCATTTAGCGGCATCTTTAGTTTCAAGGACAGATTGCATTGCGTTTTTGACATCTTGCCAATTCTTTTCACGCAAGTCATTGGTATTGAAGTTAGCTTGGTCAATCCATTCTGGATGGCCTAATGCATTGACAATAAGCTCCAAAGGTGATCGTTCCCACAACAGATAGCGATTGGTTGATCTTTACAGTCAAAAGTATCGAATGGATACATATCTGGGTGACGGTTACCGATACGGTGAGGAACCTCATGTGGCCCTAATGCCAACATCAAATCCTGAACCATCAGTGAGAAGGTTGAATCAAGCATGGAAACATCTACCGTAGTTCCTTTACCAGTTCTTTCACGAGCAACGAGTGCAATCATAATAGCACTGTAGCCCATAATGCTGGCAACCACATCAGATACAGAAGTACCAACTCTAGTTGGTTTGCCATCAGGAGTACCTGTGGCATCCATTAATCCAGAAACGGCTTGAACAATAGTGTCGTAAGCGGCTTGCTTAGACCAAGGACCATATTGACCGAAGCCAGAAATTGAGGCAAAGATCAATTTAGGATACTTCTTAACCATTTCATCTGGACCAAATCCTAAGCGCTTCATTAGACCTGGACGGAAGTTTTCAACTACCACGTCAGCTTTAGCAATCATCTTTTCAACCAAGGCATGATCTTTAGGATCTTTTAAGTCTAGGGCAATTGATTCCTTACCGGCATTACAAATTCTAAAGTATTCACTGGAGCCATCTTCGATGTATGGTCCCATGTGACGGGTATCATCCCCAGTTTTTCTTTCAATATGAATCACACGTGCACCAGCATCTGCTAACATTCTGGTACAGGTAGGACCGGATAAAACGTGGGTGAAGTCTACTACTAGCAATCCGCTTAAAGGGTAGGGCTTATCTTTATCTAGATGAGGATTGTTTTCCTCTAATTCGTCGTATTTAGGTTCTGTCATCATTAGTACACTTTCTTTTAAAAAACAAAAAGCTATTCAAACCTGAACAGCTTTTTGAATAGAAATAATAGTATTATTCTTCATTACCCTTGATTACTTGAACGCGTGGGTTCTTAGGACCTTGAGCCTTAGAAATTACGCCTTCTTCAGTCAATTTCTCAATTTGATCTGGATCATAACCAAGTGAAGCTAAGATTTCTTTGTTGTTTTCACCAAGGTCTGGTGCACGCTTGTAATCAGGCTTGTAGTTAGCAAGGCTAAATGTTAAACCAATGGTCTTAAATTTACCACGGTTGCCACCTTGGTCGATAGTTACGATAGTACCATCTTTGTTCAAGTCTGGGTCGTTTTCAATTTCGTGCCAGTCAAGAACAGGACCTACTGGAACACCAGCAGCACCAAGCTTCTTAGTTAATTCATACTTGTCGTATTGCTTAGTGTAGCTTTCAATTAATGGATAAATTTCTTCCTTGTGTAATTGGCGGTTTTGCCAGCCATCAAAGCGAGGATCAGTAATCCATTCTGGGTGACCCATGGTGTTGGCAATTGCTGCCCAGCTCTTGTCGCTGTTTTGAATAACGATGTAAACATAAGCGTTAGGATCAGTTTCCCAACCTTTAGCCTTGTAAGTCCAACCGATAACTTGATACGGCAAAGGTTCAATACGGCATCTTGCATTGATTGATATACAAAAGCACCTTCACCAGTGTGTTCACGTTGCAAGAGAGCAGCTAAAATACCGATAGTAAGGTGCATACCTGAGTTTGAATCACCTAAAGCAGTTGATTGAGTAGGAACGTTAGCTTTGCCTTCGTTCCAACCAGTAGCAGAAGCAGCACCACCAGCAGATTGAGCAACTGGTTCAAAGGCCTTAACATCTTCAAAACGTGAACCTTCGTTGAATCCCTTTAATGAAGCATAAATCAACTTAGGATTCATTGCGTGCAATTTTTCCCAACCAAAGCCATTACGTTCGGCAGAACCAGGAGCGATGTTTTCAACGAAGACATCGGCTTTCTTGATTAAGTCGTACATAATCTTTTACCTTCATCAGTCTTGATGTTTAAAGTCAAAGACTTCTTGTTGGCATTTAATTGCAAGTAGTAAAGGCTCCATGAGTCTTGAATATCAAGCAATTCATTTCTAGTTGGGTCACCAGTGTTAATACGTTCAATCTTAATAACATCGGCACCAAGCCATGCTAAAAGTTGAGTACATGATGGACCTGATTGAACTTGTGTCCAGTCAACAACTTTGTAGATGTTTGCATCTGACTTTTGTGCAACAGTGTCAGTAACAGTTGCGGCAGGAAGGTCTAAGTAAACACCGCTTGGACGGCCACTAAGTGCAGTTCTAACTGCACGTGCAATGGCTAAGCCCATATCTTGAGCGCGGTCAACACGGTAAGCTGCCTTACAGAATGGTTTGGCAACATTATATTGATCCAAACCTTCATAATCTCCACGATCAAGGTCAATAATATGACGATCTGATGATCCTGAGATCATGATTAATGGGAAACAGTTCTTAGTTGCTTGTGCTAAAGCTGTTAAACCATTTAAGAATCCAGGTGCTGATACAGTTAAAGCTACACCAGGGTTACCAGTTAAGCAACCTGCAGCAGCTGCGTCAACGGCAGCGTCTTCACGGCTAAAACCATAATATTTCATGCCTTTAATTCAGCTAAACTAGCAACAACACCATACATATTGTTTAAACCGTTTGTTTGTAAAGCATCGATTAATAGTGCTGCGCCAGTAAGTGATGTATTATCAGTCACAGGAAAACCTTCTTTCCAAAAACCCTAAAAATGCAAACGGATATGCATTTCAGTTTTAAGATACACCTCTTAAAAATAATATATAAGGATATTGAATAATAAAATCCGTTATTTTATCTGTCTGTAAATACAAAAAACTTCCACTATATTGTGGAAGTTTTTCATACTTTTTAGGCTCTATAATTTTTCCTGTTGATTGCTTATCAATATGATAAGCTGTTAACAGGTTTTTTATTGCAATAAAAAAGGAGGACATAGTCCTCTGTAATAAAAAATCTATTCCACTAAACATTTTATAAGTAAAGGTGTGTACTATGTCCTCTTTAAATAATTGTATTAAATTTGCGCTTGATATTAAAGATAAAAATATTGTTTTTAAGAGCTTTTTCTACAAGATGGTTCAAATGAAGAAGCATAAAATCTATGAAGCCGAATTAATTCAACCCGCTTGCCCTTGCTGTGGCTCCTTGGCTCTCCTGCATAATGGTCATTTGATTACTAATATTCACTATTTGACAGCTAATGCTAGTCATCCTGTAATTATCAGACTAGCTAAACAGCGAGTTAAATGTCGCGATTGCAATCGCTGGTCAATGGCTCAATCAGAATTAGTAAACAAATACTGCTCTATTTCTAATGCATCCAAACTGAAGGTATTATCTGCTTTGACTGAAGACAGTTCCATGACCAGCATTGCTAGAGAAAACAATGTCTCTGTCAATACCGTCCAAAGAGTTCTAGGCAGCTGTTCGCATCATTTTCTTGACAGCTATGAATACTTGCCAGCTCATTTAGCTTTTGATGAGTTCAAGGGCGTTGATCGTCAGCTGCACTTTATCTGTTTAAATGGTGACAATCATCAAGTCGTTCAGATTCTTAGAACACGCTATAAGAAGACCCTGCTTAAATATTTTGGTCGTTTCTCACCCCAAGCTAGAGCCAACGTTAAAACGGTCACGATGGATCTTAATTTTTACTATCAAGATATCGTTAGAGCCTGTTTTCCTAATGCACAGATTGTCATTGATCGCTTCCACATGATTCAGATGCTCACTCGATCATTCAATTCATTAAGAGTTCGAACCATGAAGACCTTTGACAAGAAATCCAGAGAGTATCAGCTGCTCAAATCTCCCTGGAAACTATATTTAAAAAAGTATGATGAACTCGAAAAGATTCATCCTCGCTATAATTGGCATTATAAAGATTGCCTAACTCAAGTGCAAGTAGTGATGGAGGGTATCGGTGCCAACACTACATTAGAAAACTCATATAATCTGATGCAGAGCTTTATTAAGGCGATTGAAGACGGCGATACTCAGAAAATTGAATCATTAATTGCCAGCAAAGATTCCATTGGAGCTTTAATGCATAAAACGCTGCTAACCTTCAAACATAATCTAAAAGCGGTACTCAACGGAGCAGCTTTGACTTACTCCAATGGCTGCCTTGAAGGCTTCAATCGCAAAATCAAACAAAATGAGCGAACAGCCTTCGGCTATTCTAACTTTATCAATCTTTTAACCAGAATTCGTTTAGAGGAAAACTTGTTTAAAGAAAAAGAACCAAACAGCCTTTTAATGTCCGCTTGATTCTATTCATTTACTCTCTATCAACAGGATTTCTTATAGAATGTCAAGCATTACTACATAGAAAAAAAGAGTATACTAAACATAACCCCAAAAGTCTAGTCTTTTGGCAGTTTTTAACTTATTACGTGCTAAGCATTTATTAATGTATTGCCTTAGAATAATTATAAAGTTGATGCGTGTGAACCAAATTTATAATAGTACGATTCAAATGATTAGCACATGCTATTAAAGCTACCTTGTCATGCTTGTTAAAAGGTGGCTTTTTTAATTTGTAATAGTAATCGATTAAATGATTTTTAATTTTACCCTGATTTCTTAACATACTTCGAATCATATCTGTTTCAACAGCTCTGCCTTGACTACTGCCTCTACGGTTAATAGTATCACCCTTACCGTATTTACCAGACTGATATCTGTTTAGATCTAGTCCTAGGAAAGCATTGAGTTGCTTATAATTATCAAAGCGGGCAAGATCACCAGTAAATCCAAGTAACAGCGCACTGTTTAATTGACCGGCTCCTGGAATACTGGAAATAACTTTAAAATTATTCAAAGAAACAGCTGTCTTAATTAATTTGCTCTGAAGATAGGCTATTTTTTTATTGTAACTTTCTATTTCGTCACAGTATTCTGAAATAATTTCAATCTCTAAAGAGTCTGCTGGAACGGCAGGATAAGAGTCTTTAGCTGCCAACCAAACTTGAGCACAATAATTTTGAATTACATTTTTGTGTATTCGTCTGCTTACAGATTTATAAACTCTATCAGTCATTTCTTTAAGAGTTAACCCCACTAAAAAATCAGGATGACAATACATTCTAAATATTTGAAGAGCTAAAACCGCATAAGCATTTTTGAAAATTTGATTTAACTCTGGAAAAGTAAGCTCTAAACTAGAGCGAAGAAAATTAAGTATTCTGGTTCTACATTTAATTAATTGCTTATATCTCAAAGATAAAATTCGTAAAGATTCATACGGTGAAGAAGATTGTTTATTACAATGATTCTTTATTTCTGCCAACTGTGTTTTACCCAATAAAGCTAACTTAAACGAATCATTTTTGTCAGTTTTATTTCTTCTCAATGAAGCAATCCTTAATTTTGCTTCTAAAGGATTTAGTTCATAAAACTTAACCTTTTTTCTTTTCAGATAAGTAGTAAGTTGAGCTGAGTAAACACCTGTAGTTTCAAATATTATTATCGTATTGAATTTAATATACGAACTTAATATTTGAAAGCCGCTCTTATTATGCTTAAACTTAAAAGCTACTTTTTCCGCTTCTTCTGTTATCAAAGTTGCATGACTTTCACCTTGACTAACATCAATACCAATAATATTCACCTAATCACCCCATTTTAATCGATTGAGGCAAATATTCATTTTCAGCTCCATTTCTTGATTACACGATCTCTGAGATCCACACCCTTAATCTAGTTCGATTGAAAATAAATATTTATGGGCCCGTTTGACAGTCGAATTCAATATTCCATTCTGTTGTCGACCTCAACCTCAATCTAAGTATAAGAAAAAAGGTAGATAAAAACATCGTCATGTTTCTATCTACCTTTATACTTTAGGGTGTTTGACAAAGAGCCACTTTTTATTCAAAATTATCCATTTCTTCAATTGCTTTTTCCCAAGCATTATTGGCATCATCTAGTTGTTTTTGAACATCAGATAATTGTTCTTGCAATGGCCCTAATTTATCAAAATTAGAGGCAATGTCTGGATTTGCCATTTCATTTTGAATGTTTTGTTCTTGCTCTTCAAGTTCTTCAATTTTTTGTTCAGCTTGGTCAATTGCACGCTGCAATTTTCTCTTTTGTGAATCACGTTGCTTTTGTTCCTGATAAGAAAGCTTTTGCTGGCTAACTTGTTTAGCAGGCTGAACTTCTGATGAAGAAGAAACAGCGGCTTCTTGTTTAGCTTTTTCGTCAAGATAGTAAGAATAATTACCATTATATATCTTGGCGTGTCCATCTCTGACAGAAACAATTTTGTTAGCTAATTGATTAATGAAGTAACGATCGTGGGAAACGAAGAGCAAAGTGCCATCGAAGTCTTTCAGTGCTTTTTCAAGAACTTCTTTTGCTTCAATGTCCAAGTGGTTAGTAGGTTCATCCATTAATAAGAAGTTATCATGTTCAAGAGAAAGGACTGTTAAAGTTAATCTGGCTTTTTGTCCACCTGATAGTTGCCCGACGGTCTTGTCAATATCCTTAGCAGTAAATAGGAAACTAGCTAAGATTGAACGAACATCGCGTTCTGGCATTGTTTTGTGACGGTCCCAGACAGTGTCCAAAACAGTTTTAGATGGATCAAGTCTTTGTAATTCTTGATCATAATAGCCGATATCTAGGGATGCACCATATTTAATAGAACCACCCTTAGGTTGCAATTGCTTCATAATAGTTTTAAGCAATGTGGATTTACCAATACCGTTTGGTCCAATAATAGCTACACGATCACCTTTATTAATTTGGAAGGAAATGTCACTGACCATTGTTTTATCAGGATAGCCAATAGTTAAATCATTTAGGATTAAAACTTCCTTACCAGAAGGGCGCTCGCTATTAAAATGAATGCGAACCTTGCTCTTATGCTTTGGTGGCTTAATGCGCTCAATTTTTTCTAGTTTTTTCCGCCGACTCTGAGCACGTTTGGTGGTAGTAGCTCTTACCAAATTCTTTTGGATAAATTCTTCGTCTTTTTTGATTTCAGCTTGTTGCTTTTCATAAGCTGCTTCTTGATCTTTATCACGTTGCTCACGTTGCATTACATAAGCAGAATAATTGCCTTTAAATGGAGTTAATTTACCAAATTGCAATTCGAAGATTTGAGTTGCTAAATGATCTAAGAAGTATTGATCGTGGGATACAACCAAAATTGCGCCGCTGTAGTTCTTCAAAAAGCCTTCCAACCAATCAAGCGTATCCAAGTCAAGATAGTTAGTAGGTTCGTCTAGTAAAAGCAGTGCCGGCTTACGCAAAAGCAATTTAACAAAAGCCAATCTAGTCTTTTCACCACCAGAAAGGCTACCAATCTTCTTTTGCCAGGTATCTTCTGGAAACTTAAATCCATTCAGGATGCTCTTAATATCTGATTGGTAGGTATAACCACCTTTTTGTTCAAAAGTAAATTGTTTTTGATCATATTGCTTAAGCAGTTCCTGATCTTCAGGATGCTCTGCAAGTTGTTCCTGCATATGAGTTAAACTTTTTGCTTCCTTTATTAAAGGTGCAAAAACGGATTCCATTTCATCCCAAATGGTTTTGTCTTCATTTAATGCATTTTCCTGAGCAATATAACCTACATCTATGCCCTTATTAACAGTAAATTCACCGTGTGTGGGTTCTTGCTCGCCTGTCATAATCTTTAATAGGGTAGTTTTACCAACCCCGTTGGGACCAACTAAACCGATTCGGGCATTAGAATCGATTGAAAAAGTAACATTTTTAAATAGAGTGTTGGCACCAAATTGTTGTTCTAAATCGTGTCCTTGTGCAATAATCATAATTTTTCACCTAATCATTATTCTACCATATGGCAGAAATTGATCGAATAGTAAATATATGTGAAAAATAATCTTTGTGAAAAATATATTTGGACAAATGCCATGTTAACAGGTATGATAGATATGCTTGATTGTGCATTCACAAACATGAAATACAGTTGGGGGCTTCTATTATGGATAGAATAAAAATTCCAAAAGCAACAGCAAAAAGATTACCTTTATATTATCGTTATTTGATTATTTTGAATGAAGAAGGCAAAGATAAAGTTTCTTCTACTGAATTATCTGAAGCAGTTCAAGTTGATAGTGCTTCAATTAGAAGAGATTTTTCATACTTCGGTGCTTTAGGTAAACGCGGATATGGCTATGATGTAAAGAATTTGCTTAGCTTTTTCAAAAAGATTTTGAATCAAGATACATTAACCAATGTTGCTTTAGTTGGTGTTGGTAACTTAGGAAGAGCGTTACTTAATTACAACTTTAAACGTAGCAACAATATTCGAATTTCTTGCGCTTTTGATATTAATAAGGAAATTACGGGTCGCATTTTAAGTGGCGTTCCTGTTTATGATATGAAAGACTTAAAGCAGCAATTGAGTGATCAGCAGATTTCGATTGCTATTTTGACGGTTCCTTCAACAGCTGCTCAAAAGACTACTGATGAAATGGTAGATGCAGGAGTTAAGGGTATTATGAACTTCACGCCAATTAGATTGTCAGCTCCAGCTAGCGTAAGAGTACAAAATGTTGACTTAGCAACAGAATTGCAAACTTTGATTTACTTCTTAGATTCTGAAAAACAAAAGAATGACGAATTATAATTGTAAAAGACTACTTTTCTGAATGAAAGGTAGTCTTTTTTTACCTCTTAGTCGTGAAAATTGACCACTTAGTTTAAATGGCTGGTTTTTGTACAAGATTCTTAGTTTAATGTAATTACGTTGAAGGGAGGGATGAAGCTTGAAGGTAAAATTAAATATTGATCCTAATCAAAAAGAAACAGAATTGGTAATCAATGCATCTGCACTGACACCGGAAATTGAGCAATTGTATCATGCTTTGCAAAAGCAAACGCCAAATTTAGAGCAGATCGAAGCTATCAAAGACAATGTTTCTTATTATTTGAATTTAAGCGACATCCTTTTCTTTGAAACTGACAGTAAAATCGTTATGGCTCATACTGCTAAGAATGCTTATCAGGTTAAGTATAAATTGTATGAGTTAGAAGATATATTAGGCGGTAATTTCATGAGAGTAGCTAAATCTACTATTTTGAATTTAGATAAAATATATGCTATTACTCGTTCAATTTCTAACTGTCAGATTAAATTTGAAGAATCATACAAAACGGTTTACATCTCACGGCATTATTATCGTGATTTGCGTAATCGTTTAGAGGAAAGAAGGAATTTTTAATGAGAGGTAAATTAGGACGAGCTTTTTGGGGTATCTTCTTTATTGCCTGTGCATTGTTTGTGGTTTTGAATCAAATGGGGATTTGGACTTACAAGCTTGGCTTTTGGGCTGCAGTTGGTACGGTGATTTTTGCAATTAGTTTATTAGATGGTTTAATTAATCGCCGAATCACTGAAAGTGTCTTTTCTATTGCTTTCATTTTAATGATTTTTGCTGAGCCACTGCATATTACCAGGTTAGTGCCTTGGACTATTTTGCTGGCAGCCGTACTGATTTCAATTGGATTGGGGATTATCTTTCGTAATCGATTTCATACGGTGGTTTATGCAAATAAGAAAATTAAAAACTTTAGGAACAAAAGAGAAGCTATTACAGATCATATCTTTACTGATACGGTAAGCAAGGAACAGGGCGCTCATGTAGTGGTTGATCAAACTATGTCAGATACTTCTCGTTATATTCATTCAAAAGAACTTGAAACGATTGATGTGAATGCCAAAATGAGTGATGTTAACTTGTATTTGGATGATGCTCAAGCAGCAAATGAAACAGTCACAATGAACGTTAATTTAACAATGACAGATTTGACGATTTACTTACCATTATCATGGCAGGTAGAAAGCAATATGGCATCTACTTTTATGTCAGGTGATTTTGAAATTGATGGTACATCTAATGGCGGAGGACCCACTTTAATTATTCAGGGACGTTCAAATATGAGTGATATTAAAATAGAATATGTCTAAAAAAATAAGGCTTGGAAATCTCCAAGCCTTATTTTCATGCGGTTGTTAAGCTTTTAATTAGTTTAACAGGTAAGATGTACTGCTTTTTATTTAGCTCTTTATTAGGATCGCTAATTCGTTGAAGTAAGAGTTTAACTAACAAAATTGCCATATCGTTGATAGGTTGAGCAATTGTTGATAATTCAGAATGGTAAGTTTGAATTTGCTTAGTACCATCAAAACCAATTACTTTTAAATCTTCAGGTACTTTTAATCCTAACTTTCGTGCTTCTTGCAAAACCAAGATCGCAGTCAAATCATCGGTGCAGACAACGCCATCAGGATGATCATTTTGTAGCATCTCGTGAATAGTGATATTTTTCAACAATGTAGAATCAGAAAATGCTACTGAACAAATGTGAGGAGTGAAATCCAAATTTTCAGCTTCATTTAAATAAGCTTTTAATCGTTGATCTGTAGGGTTGCCTTTTAATTGCTTGTTTCCTAAAAAGAAAATTTTATGACAACCGCTTTGAATTAAATCATGTACTGCTAATTTAATTCCTTGATAATTATCACAACTAACGATAGGTACGTTTTCTGATAATTTACGGTCAAAAGAAACAATAGGCAATCCTAATTCTTGGTATTCTTCAATTCCTAAATTATGAGCTCCAGCAATAATACCATCAACTTGGTTGGCTAAGAGCATCTTTAGATAAGCACGTTCTTTTTCTTTATCTCTTTGAGCGTTGCAAAGAATTACCTTATATCCCTTTTCGAATAAAATGCTTTCGATATCTTGAATTAGCTCCGCAAAAAAAGGATTGGTTATTTCTGGGAAAATCAATCCAATTAATTTCATTTTTTTGCCTTGAAGTGATCGAGCTAGGGAATTAGGTTGATAATTTAATTCTTTCATGGCTGCAAAAACTTTATGTTTAGTTTTGTCGCTCAGATAGCCATGATTGTTAATTACTCGAGAGACAGTTGTTACTGAAACACCAGCTTTTTGTGCAACATCTGTCAATTTTACTGCCATAATATCATCTTATTAAAGAATCGGTTCCATATTGTAGAAAGTTCCTTGATAATTTGTATCTTGATCAAATTCAATTCGTTGGTTAGCTGGATCAGTAAAGAATCTGCCAGTTAAAACATGTTCACCATCATTGACGAAAATTTCTACTAATGAGTGGTCGACAAAAATATCAAGTTTTAAGTCTTCATGTGGAGTAAAACTTGTAGATCTAGTAGTTCCATAGTCAACTGCTACTTGTTTACCAGCCTTGGAGCGATTTAAAGTTAATTTCCCGGTTTTAGTATCAAACTTGATTTGCAGACTTTCGCTTAAATCATCGTTAGCAGCAAGATGTAAACTGCCAGTTTGGTTAGCTGAAATATTTAATTTTAATTCATATTGGCCAGTGGTATTTTCTTTAATTGTCTTACCACTAACTTTTTCTGCGTGACGACGTAATGACTTGATAGTTTCAACAGGTTGTTGGAACAATTTGCCATCGTGGATACTTAATTTCTTAACTTGACTTAAGCAGTTAGCCCAATTTTCATCATCAGTTGGATAGGTAGTATCAGGCAAACCAACCCAGCTTACTTCATCTGCAGTACCATCAGGAGCATTAAATGCTTGAGTAGCATAAACATCGAATCCTTCGTCGAGATTTTGTAAAGGACCTGGGTTGATTAAACGATGGTTTTCAAAATCGATATCATCGGCAATCACATACATGTTAGGGTAAATGTCATCGTAGTCGGCAATCTTTTTATCCAAGCCTTGAGGACAGAAAATTACTACGACCTTACCACCGACACGCACGATGTTAGGACATTCAATCATGTAGCCTAAATCATGATCTGATAAGTTTAAGAAGCCTAATTCTTCCCAGTTCTTGAGATCCTTGGATTTCCAAACATCAATATGACCGTGCTTTTCAGCCTTGTCTTGTGCACCTAAAATTGCATAGTAGGTGTCATTTTCTTTAAGAATTTGAGGATCACGAAAATGTTCAGTGATGTGATCAGGATTCTTGAATAAAACAGTTTTATCTTTGACTACGCCATCTTTATCCATCCAAGCACCAATTTGGTAAGGGGTACGAACCCAATTTTTATCACGGTGATTACCTGTGTACATTAAGAATAATTTGCCGTCGATTTCACGAGCAGAACCTGAGTAGGCACCCTGAGAATCAGCCTTGCTGTCAGGTTTAACAGCTAAACCAAGATTGATCCAGTGAACTAAATCGTTTGACTTGAAATGTACCCAGGATTTAAGACCGTGAACGGCACCAAATGGATATGATTGGTAAAATAGGTGATATTCACCATTAAAGTAAGAAAATCCATTTGGATCATTAACTAAACCTGAGATAGGATGCAAATGGTAATGCATTTGATAAGCAGAATTTGCGGCCTCTGCCTGCAAGTCGCGCAAGGTTTCAGCATCCCATTTACTATAAGGTAAATAACGTTTTTCTCTTGTCCATTTCATAATTTCTACCTCCGTGTAAGCGTTATCTTTAATTTGTATTTTAGTAGATAATGAAAAATGTGTCAAACGTTTATCATATTTTATATAAGTAAAATTGGCTTATTAATGCATAAGTCTGTAAAATAAATAAAGAAATTTATGTCAAACGATTGACATATTTCATGAATTCGTTATCATAGTTAGTGAATCGAGAATAAAACGTTTACATGAAGGAAACAAATATGGACCACAAAAAGGTGGCTGAACGAATAATTAAAGATGTGGGCCGCGATAATATTATTGCTGGTGCACACTGTGCTACTCGTTTGCGTTTAGTTTTAAAAGATGACTCAAAGGTTGACCAAAAGGCATTGGACAATGATCCAGATGTTAAAGGTACTTTTAAGACCAATGGTCAATATCAGGTAATTATTGGGCCAGGGGATGTTAATGATGTTTACGATGAATTCATTAAGATCACTGGTTTGAAAGAATTATCAACTGACGATTTGAAGAAGGTTGCTGCAGAAGGTCAAAAGAAGAACCCAGTAATGGACTTCATTAAACTTTTGTCTGACATCTTCGTTCCAATCATTCCAGCCTTAGTTGCTGGTGGTTTGTTGATGGCTTTGAACAACTTCTTGACTTCACCAGGATTATTTGGTTCTAAGTCAGTTGTTCAAATGGCTCCTAATATTGCCGGCCTTTCAAACATGATTCAAGTTATGTCAGCCGCTCCATTTATCTTCATGCCAATTCTGGTAGGTATGTCGGCGGCCAAACGGTTCGGAGCTAACCAATTCTTAGGTGCTACAATCGGTATGATTATGACCACACCTAACTTGGGTGGTGCTACTAAGTTCTGGGATATTTTTGGTTTACATGTTGCACAAACTAACTACCAATATCAGGTTATTCCAGTTTTAGTATCAGTTTGGGTATTGTCACTTTTGGAAAAGAGATTACACAAATGGCTTTCATCTGCAGTTGACTTTACCTTCACACCTCTTCTTTCAATTATGATTACTGGTTTCCTTACTTTTGTAATTATTGGACCAGTCTTCAAGGGTGTGTCAGATGCAATTACTAACGGTATTGTATTACTTTACGATACTACTGGTGCCTTGGGTATGGGTGTCTTTGGTTTGACTTATTCAGCAATTGTTACTACTGGTCTTCACCAAAGTTTCCCAGCTGTTGAAACTCAACTTTTGGCAGCATTTGCTAAGAATCCAGCAAGTTCTGGTGACTTTATCTTTATTACTGCATGTATGGCTAACGTTGCTCAAGGTGCCGCAACCTTCGCAATTTACTTCTTAACTAAGAACAAGAAGATGAAAGGTTTGGCAAGTTCATCAGGTGTATCTGCACTTCTTGGTATTACTGAACCAGCATTGTTTGGTGTTAACTTGAAGTATAAGTTCCCATTCTTCTGTGCTTTGATTGGTTCAGGTGTTGCTGCCGCATTTGCAGGCTTTACACATGTTACTGCTGCTGCACTTGGTTCAGCTGGTTTCCTTGGATTCCTTTCAATTTATCCAAAGACCATTCCAATGTGGATTGTTTCTGTGTTAATCAGTTTCGCAGTTGCCTTCATCTTAACTTACGTTTACGGTAAGGGTCACTTGAAGGAAGAAGTTGCTGAACAAGACGTTCCAGTAAACGATGTTGCTGATTACGCTGAAGAAAACCAAAAGGCAGAAAAGCTTGGTAAAGAAGAATTATCATTAAAGGATGAAATTATTGTTTCACCAGTTAATGGTACTCCTGAAAGTTTAACTAAGGTTAATGACCAAGTATTCTCAGCTAAGTTAATGGGTGACGGTGCCGCTGTTATCCCTAGTGATGGCACAATTTACTCACCAGTTACTGGTACTGTAACTATTGCTTATGAAACTAAGCACGCATATGGTATTAAGTCAGATAACGGTGCAGAAGTCTTGATTCACATCGGTCTTGATACTGTAAACCTTAAGGGTGAACACTTTGAAAGCTTTGTAAAACAAGGTCAAAGAGTTGAAAAAGGCGATAAGCTTGGCAGCGTTGACCTTGATGCTGTGAAGAAGGCAGGCTACGACACTACTGTTATGGTAGTCATTACTAACACTGCTAACTACGCAAACGTTCAACGCATTACCGACGCTGGCGACAAGCACGGTGATAAGTTGATCGCTGTTACAGCTCATAATTAATCATTAATTTACATAACTTACTCTTCTCTAGAAAACAAAAAAGTTAAAACGATAGATAAAATAAAGAAGACACTAAGAAAGATTATTTCTTGGTGTCTTTTTGCGTAGTTAATAATTATAAGTAAAATGAAAGGAGAAAAATAATGGTTTTACTTACAGGAAAAGATGAGAAGATGCTATATCCATACATTGAATTGCCTGATGAAACAATAATTACTCATTCGAAAATTAAACCAGATAATACTGTTTTAATTAATTTCGAACAACCGGTAGAAAATGGCTTTAGGGAGGCTAGAATTAAACTTCCTGAAACTGTCAAATAGTTTGTGTAAATAGATCTTTCTCGTAAATTGATTTTTTAATTTTTTCTTAGTCAAAGTAGGATTCCAATGTATCCTGCACTTGGCCGAAGCCTTTATGGATTCGGTTGAAGTAGCGATCATTGTAGCTTATTGCCTGAATGCCAATGAAAGTATCAAGCGACTGCTCGCTTGGAAACTCTGCTTTGGGCTTTGCCTTGCGTTTAACGACATTGTTAAAGGATTCAATCATGTTGGTGGAATAGATTGAGGGTCTGATCTGTTTGGGATAGTTGTAAAAGACCAATAGATCAGGCTCAATGTCTTTTAGATTCCTAATGACATGATTGTATGCCTTGTTCCATTTGTCATAGAATGCATGAAGAGTTTGTACAGCGGCTGTCTTGTTAGGCTGCCTATGAATCTGCTTGAAATCGTTCATGATTGTCTCACGATCGTCAACACGCACTTTATTGCAAATATTGCGCATGACATGAACCAGGCAGCGCTGAAAATGTGCTTTGGGATAAGTCTTTGCCAGAGCTGTTTTCATGCCGACAACACCGTCAGACAAGAAAAGCTCGACTTGCTTCAAACCCCGCGATCTCATGTTTTGAAGCATTTCAGTCCAAACTTCGACGTTTTCGCTGGGTGCTATGCAGTAGTCGATTACTTCTTTATGGCCATTGGGCCTGATGCCGATGGCAATATAGACGGCTTCACGCTCAAACGTTTCTCGGCACAGCGGAAGATACGTTGCGTCAAGATAAACGCAAAAGAACCTGTCGCTAAGCTTGCGTTTGTGATAGGCTTCAACCTTTGGAATCATTTGCTTGGAAATATTTGATACCTGAGCCGGACTGTAATGGCTGCCGTACATCTTTTCAATCAGATCGGCTATTTCTCTGGTAGTGACGCCTTTGGCATAAAGCTTGATAATCATGCTTTCCAGGACGTCCGAGTGCTGCTTGTAGTCAGGCAGAGTGTGCTGATGAAATTCGCCGTTTCTGTCTCTGGGAACCTGAATTTCGATCTGGCCAAACTGCGTATCAACCTTGCGATAATAGATGCCGTTTCTGGAATTGCCAGAGTTCCATCCGCTTTTTGCATAAGGATCATAGCCTAAAAAGGCAGTCAATTCAGCTTCAAGCAATTGATTAACTGCAGTTTGAATTTCCTTGCGCAAAAAATCATTAACTTTGTCTTGATTGAATAGTGCTTGAGCCATATTTTTGGTAAAATCATTCATGAAGGAGTTCTTCTTTCTGTATGTTGTTTTTTTGTTCAATCCAATCATACGAGAAAGGAACTCCTTTTTCTAATGTTTTCAGAAATTAATTTAAGGAATCATTCATCCTTACACAAACTATTTTACGGTCTCAACTTCCTAGTTATAAGTGGCTTTATAATGAGGGGTTTAGCAATGAGCAAATTGCTTCTTTTGAAGATTTTGTACATAAAAATTCTGCGGTCATATATAAATATGCTAGATTAGGCTAAGTGTATAATTTTTTGCGGTAAGTTGAATAATTAATTAAAAAAGCTCAAATCCTTTGAAATTGGACTTGAGCTCAAGCAAAAAGACCAGTAGTCTGATGTTAACGAAAAAAACACATTAGAAGCTGGTCTTTTATGGAATCTATTATAGCTGATATCGTAAAAATTATTAAGTCTGAAAATAATGTTATTGCCCGTGAAAAGGCATTAATGTGCTATTTCTTTGATCTGATTAGAGAATTGATGACAGCAGCACTAGAAGAAGTTGATGCTGGTCTAGTTGAAGAGACTAAAAAGCAAGGCTATCAGATCGAGAAGAAAAATAAGCGTTCAGTTGTGACTGCCTTTGGTGAAATCAGCTATTGGCGCAGAAGATATGCTTGTCCTGGCAAAAAGGCTAAATATCCACTGGATAAGCTGATGGGCTATGACAAATATAAGCGTTACAGTGTTTTGGCAGTGAAGGATATTTTGCAGGTTAGCGCCGTGGCAACTTACCGCAATACTGCTTTAGCTGTTAATACTCTCTCCTGTTTCAATATTAGCCATAGTCAAGTTGGCAAGCTGATTGTGCAAGCAGGCAAACAGATTAAAGCACAGCAGCAGTCTGAGGAAAGATACGATGGTATTGCTCAAAAGAAAAAGGTGCCAGTGCTTTATCTTGAAGGCGATGGCGTTGTGATTAAAGGCACCAAGAAGCGACTGGAATTTCATCGCTATCAAGTCTGCGAGGATATTATTAATTTAAGCAAGACACGCAGAAAGAGAGTACAGGCCAAAGAGTTTGTTTCTTTAAGCCGCTTGGATGCTTTGCAAAAAATTAAAGCTTATTTAGCCAATACCTATGACTTAAGCGATACTTTAATTATCAGTAATGCCGATGGCGGTGCTGGCTATGCCAAGAAAGACTTTGATGAAATAGTTGGCTATTGCCGGCAGCACGAACACTTCTTGGATGTCTTTCACTTGAATAAAAAGATCAAGGACCGTTTAGGCTTTATGCCGGCTATGCCAAGCAAATTGATCAGTGCAGTTGAGTTTAAATATGACCGTCACTTGACTGACGTGATTTTAGACACGATTGAAAGCAATCTGATTGATGAGCTGAATACGCCAGAAAATCATGAGAATTTAAGGCGCCTGCGCAGCTATCTTCATCGTCGCTGGGTGGATATTAAGCCATTCAAAATGCGTCATTTGTCAGTAATTAAGGCAATTGGCTGCTGTGAGAGCAATCACCGCAAGTATACTTATCGCGTCAAAGGGCAAGGAAAATACTGGTCAGAAGATGGTGCCGAAGGAATTCTGCGTGTGCTGACTTGCATTAAAAACAAAGAGCTGGAATACTGGCTTAGCAGTGAATTTGCAGGTGGGCAGCTCGATATTGTTGATCAGGAAGAATTGAAAGGTGCAGTTCGTGCCAGCCTAAGAAAGACGCATGAAGCTCATCTGGGCATTCATCACGGCGCCATTGAAAGCTTAACAGCAGGACATAGCTATTTAAACGATTTTAGCAGAAAAATAAATCAAATAAATATTTAAGAAATTAAGGTCAGACTAATGGCTAATAGCCTACCGCAAAAATATTGACACTTACCCAGATTAGGTGGAATTAATAATAACTAGTAAAATATGCTATAATTTAAGTAAAGAAAAAGGAGACCCGAAGGTCCCCCGTGCAGCCCGCTTTAAGAGCGGTGGCTAAGATTATTTTTTGCTATGAACGCTACTCAATAACTCTTCCAAAGTTATCAAATTGAGCGGCGTTTTTATTTTTTGTCGTGATGATCGATGTAAGTCAGCAAAGCCAACACAAACATCCCAAACAAAAGCATCAAAGAAATGCAATCGTAAACCGACATGGTTGAACCCTTTCTCTAGTGTATTGACCATAGGCCTCACCTCCGGGAGGTAAAACAACCACCGCTCATAAAACTTTCTGCGGAAATAATTATATCTAAATAAGTCTTCTCAAGGAAGACGAACAAGATAAAAAAAGAATCCAATTAACTTCAATCTCTTGCTAATTTAACCAAAAGATTCTAACTAATTGGATTTTTACACTGAAATAAAGTAAAGCTGTGAGTTAATTCAATTTTGATTATCGGTGCTAGTTTTTCACCTTAACAGCGTGCTATAATTTTGGCTAACTAAAGGGGATGATAAGAATGAAAAAGAAGAAAAATGAAACATTAAAAATTACTTGGATCATGACCGCTGTCTATTGGGTAGTCGGTTTATTGTGCATGTTTTGGGGCAAATTAGACCATGTATTTTCTGGTCAATTAAAAGATATTAACAATGGGTATGCACTGACTTTATTAATCGTTCTGATTTTGCCGCTGCTTTTTTCAATCTTATTATCCATGAAAGTAAAGCCGCCACGTCTAATTTGCAATCCACTAGTTACCGTAATCTATCTGTTAGTCGTAATTGCAGCAGGGATGGCATATAATTTTCAAAATATCATTGGTTACTTCTTCCCGATTATTCTCTTTGTTTTGATGGCATTTTTGGCAATCTTTTATGCCTCGTTTAAAACTTTCAGAAATAAGAAAAATGGTAAATATTATTTCATTGATGGTAAAGATAGAGAAGAATGCCGCAATTTTTGGGATGCATACAAGCAATATTATGCAATGGGATTAACCTCTGGCATTATTGAAGGGCTGTTGTCGGCAGTTTTTTAAATAATTAGTGTACCTTATAGGTAGAAAAACTCCGTTTACAATCATAATCGATAAAATTAGCACTCTTTTGTAAAAAGTGAGTTGGCTATTTTAGGATAAATTTAATTAATAAGAATCTTGATATAATAGGCTTTGTGCTTGTTGTGATGTTTTAAATTTAACTAGAATTATTGTTTTTAGGAGCAATATTAGGAGCAATATTTTTTAGTTGGAGCAAGCGAGTTAATCAAAGGTTTTTAATTATTAATCACGTGATATAATTAACGCTGTATTCTATATCATTATTCATTATCGAACGGGCTATCTTACGGGATAGCTCATTTTTTATGTTAAAATAAGCACGGGCTAGAGATGTGAGCGTCATCGACAACAGATAGACACTCAATAAATAAAACGGCATCCCTTTTAGGGATGCTTTTTGTTTATTCTTAAAACTTGCCGTCTATTCTTTGCTATGCTGAATTTAAATCTTGAACACGTGTAAATCCCATACTAAGGGGCTAATAAAAGCTTTTATATTGCCTTAAAATGATAATCAGAGTGAAACTGAGGTTTTTTGAGGCTGAAAGAGCTGCGGATTTTTTGGATATAGGTGGAGTTTTACTAGCGTAGATGCGTGAATTTATGTAAGGTTTTGTAAGGTTGAATTGTCCATTTCGTCATGCAATAAAAAAGAGCTTGCCTCGCTTTGCCGTAGGGTTTTGATAGGGTATTTTAAACTCTAAATATTTAAACGCACTGTAGGAGGGCTATCATGGCTGAAAATGCTGAAATACTACAAATTACTACAAAAGATTTCTTTGATAAGTATTTCGATGTCTTAATGTCCATAGCCGGACGCACTAATACCGAATTGCTTCCCGAAAATATATCTAGTTTTGAAATGTTGGATAACAGGTATCTACTAAAAATAAGACGTGCGGACATGTTGGTATATTGCACTGGTAAAGCTTTTAGCGATTGTCAGAATAAAACTAAGAAACCATATAAAACAATCTTGGTAGATTGCTATCTAAATGACATGACCAACCTTGAAGTAGCGAAAAAAGTTGGATATTCTCGTTCACGGTTCGGAACTTTGAAACAAGAAGCACTTGCTGAATTTACCCAACGTTTCAATTATTGGATTCAAAACCAAAAGTTCAGTCCATTGGTGCGAGCCAAAAAAGCAATATGCGAAAGTCGCTAGGGGTTAACTAAGGGTTTTCTAATGGCTAGTTGCCCGTTGTTCCGTTTTCCCGTTGTTGGCTTTCAGCTATGTACATGCTCTTAGAATTGCAATGTCAGCATCAATAAGACAAAACAAAAACGGCTGTAAGTTGATACAGTCGCTTTTTTAAATTAAACTAATTCGAATTAATTTTATTTAGATAGTCGGGCAAGTGAACGATTAAATCATTTAACGATATTTCTTGTTGATGCTGAATAAGATAATCAATAGCCTTTTCAAAGTCATACAGGGTGAAACCCTCTTTTAATCGTTGCTCAATTAATGGTCTTTGATTTGTTATAGGGTAGTGTTTGCTCGTTTTGCTATTTAGCATTTTGTGTAACTGGTCAACTTGATAATCAAGATTAAAGCCGTTATATGCATAATACGCGTGGTGCTAGTTAAATCGTTCTAGACAATAAGCTAGATTATAAGTCAGAATAGCAATTTCTAATCGTGCTTGAAAGCCAGTTAAACTGCACGCTCGATTGTTCTGCGAATAGCCATCAATTGACGATCATTGTGCTTTTTGACGCCAGCCATGTTTTTCCGATATGGCGTCCATTTGCTTTAATTGATCATGCAATCGTTTGCCTAAATAGCCCTCATCGCCAAGCAGATAGCGATTGGCTGGATGAGTATTTTTCATTAGTTCCACCGTTTCCTTGGCATCATGGACTGAGGCGCGGGTTACGGCATAATCAAGAACATAGCCGTCGTCGCTGACAATCGCATGAACTTTGAAACCATAATAGTAGATCTTTTTGGCTGCCTTATAGCCAATATTCGCAGAACCGCGAAAAATCCTTACGCGATAATTGCGAACCGGCTGACAAACTGGAACGGGAAAACTGTCAATAATCAAGAATTGTCCGCTTAAATCAACTTTTTGATTCATTTTTTGGCGTATCTGATAAATCAACTGGAGCAGCTGTCGAGAACGGCGGTTAAAACGCGAATGCGATAGACAGCCGAAGCATTCGCAGAACCTTCTTTGTGATTCGATTCCAGTCTTGGCCTGCCAGATAAGCAAAGCCAAGATTAAACTGTCCGTAGCTTTTACCTGGTTGATGTTTCGCCGTTGACTAAATTCAGCCGGAGCAGATAAACGATACCAGTACCGGCAAATTTTGACTAAATCTTTAAAACCAACTTGCGTTAGGATGACTAAAACGCTTAAGCTTAAGGCAGTTCAATCAGATCAGACTCTTTTCTATTGAATACTACAACTTGAGTCTAGTCCGATTGGACTTTTTTATTAACTAAAACGATTTAACTAGCACCACGCGTAATCTTATATCTAATTTTCTGCAGCATTAATGCCGGCTAAGCGTCCAAATGTTTGAGCATGACTAGCTGCCAAGCCTGGTACGCGATCATTGTATGATCCCCAGAAGAAGCCACCTGCGTCATTACCACCAGCATATAAGTGTTTGATAGGGTAATAGTCTTTATCAAGTACTTCCATCTTAGTATTGATTCTTAAACCATCAAAAGTACAAAGAATACGTCCACCCAAAATACAACCATAATATGGAGCCTTATCAATTGGAGTAATTCTGTATGGCTCTTTACCAAATTCATTGTCAGTATCTGCAACAACGGATTTATTATTGTTATCAATTGATTTCTTTAATACATCATATGGAATATGAAGCTTTTCAGCTAATTCTTTAATAGTATTAGCTTTCACAACTAAGCCATCTTTAATATGCATTTCGGTGTCTTTAATAAATGCTTCTTTATCTTTCATATAACCAGGGAAGCCGTAACGTGCGCAACCTAGCATATGCATATTTTCAAGATGATTACCATAATTATCATCCCAAATCATGGCATATAAGTAGCCTGGTTCTTTGCTTGCTGCATTAACGATGAATTGATAAGGAACTGATTCATTTGAGAATCTTTCTCCACGTAAGTTTACTTTTAAGAATGGATAAGAACCAATCCAGAGCCAATGATCATAAGTTGGAGTTTGATAATACATATCTTCAGTCTTGGTGCCAACAGGTACTAATCCACGATCGAAGATAGTTTCTGCAGGTTCTTCATCACGCATAGCACTAACATTTAAGGCTGAAGTAATACCTGCTCCGTTAGAACGTGGTGAATCATTATAGACATTTTTCTTTAATGCTAATGGATCCCATTTTTGAAGTAACTTCTTATTTGCTGAATAACCACCGGTTGCAATAATGACACCTTTAGATGCATCAATTTCGTAGAATTCATCTTTAACAAGATCCTTAACGATAGCTCCGGTAACTGTATCATCTTTCTTAATTAGCTTTACCAAGGAAGTTTGATAGCGCATGTCAATGCCGTGATCTTCTTGATATTTGACAAACCACTTACCATAAGAAACAAATGATTTATCATCAATAGTTGGGTCATTTTCAGTTGGAAAGCCTTGATATGCTTTGCTAGTTACCATTGCATCGGGTTCTGATTTTAAATGTGCTCCATTAGGCTTTAAAATGTTGTCTTCAAGCCAATTAACACTTTCAGCACTATGATCTGCCCAAGTGTTTAACAAACGTTCATCAACATTGTGTTGAGCAAAGGCTGCAAGAGATTCGACTAAATCCCTTTTATTTATTTCAGTGCCTGCACGTTTTTGAGCATTGCTACCCACACTAGCAATGCCAACACGCATTAGGTTAATTGTCTTTTCTTTTTCAATTAAAATTACGTTTGCACCTTTTTCTTTAGCAGCAGCGGCTGCCATCATACCAGCATTACCACCACCAACAACTAAGACATCGGTTTCTACAGTTTTAACTGGTTTAATATTATCAATATCATAACCGTCAACGTTCTTATATTCTGTCATAACTAGAACCTCCATTAGTCTGTTAATATAACAGCGCTTACATGTATTATAATAACATGGTAAATAAGCTATTCTTATCAAGTATCTTATTACTAATAAGCTTTTCTTTTCAGGAGAATAAAGATGAATTTAGATCATTTAGCGATATTCGTTGATTTAGCTGAAACTCTTAATTTTAGAAAAACTGCATACCGGAAAAATGTTTCTCAACCAGCAGTGTCACAAGCTATTACTTCTGTTGAGAATGAACTTGGTGTGCAATTATTTAAACGTTCTAGAAGTGGTGTCACTATTACTGCTAAAGGAAAAGAATTTTATGAAAATATCAAGCCCATGCTGAATACTTATCATAAATCTGTACAAGAAGTACGATTTACCGACAGTGGTCAAACGATGCTTACGATAGGATTAACCGGTTCACCTTATGAGACGATTTTTATTCCTCAATTTATTATGGAATTTCATGATAAATATTCTCACATCCAGATTTTTCTTCAGAATTATGATCATACTCAATTAAAGCGTCAGCTAGTAAATGGAGACTGTGATCTTGTTCTTACTACTAGGGATGATCTTGATAATAATTACAATCTAAACTATGTTTCAGTTATGCTTGGCTATTTTGTGTCAGTAGTTCCTCTAAATAATCCTTTATCATCTAAAAAATAATTTCTTTAGATGATTTAAAGGGAGAAAACATAATCTTATTGGATAACAATTGGTGTCCACCAGAACAACTACGTCTGCAAGAAATTATTAGAAAGGAACATAAAAATAAAAAGATTGCGTATGTCAATAATGTAGGTACCGCAAATATGATGGCGGAGTCGGGAATAGGTATTATCCTTTGTCCTAACTTTATTTGTGGTCCTAAAAATCAATATGTAGTTCCTATTAGAATCAAATATGAGGTTAATTTAAACTATGGAGTTGCATTCCTTAATGGAAATAAAAAATCAATTGTTTCTTCTTTTGCTGAATTGTTGAAGCGAAAGTTAAAAGGTATGTGATGTTGTATTTTTGTGAAATTCGATTAAGAACATATATTCCTTTATTGGATGGGATAAGGTATAATTATGTTACTGATTTCATATATAGTTGTTAGAATCATTTACGATCTTAGTTAATTGAATAAATTTAGTTGCTTTTAGTGACGTATTACTTTACACTAAGTGTAGAAATATCAATCCTTTCGCTTAATGGATACGTCCTATCGCGAAGGTTTTTTTATGCAAAAATTATGAGAGAACACAATATCCCCCTTAGATACATTGACCAGTTAGCATTATTTAAAATGAGAAATGTAACTGGTATTTCTTTGTCAATACATAATACTAGTGCTCTAGAAATTGACCGATTACATAAACAATTAACAACGATTAGTACGATTGGATATTATAGTTTGAAGAATTATTCTGTCCCGTATTTTAATAGGCCTAAAAATAGGTATGAGGACCTTTCATTTGATAAGTTGGTAGCTAAATATTATCGTGATAAGCATTTGAAACAGGCAGTATTGCATGCAATTGAAGATATTGAAACGACTTTAAATACTAAAATTGCCAGTGTACTTGGTAAAAAATACGGTGCATATGGATACTTAGACTTTAGACTATGGTGTCAGCGAAATATTAAAAATAAATTTTTACGTGGAAAATATATGAATAAGTTTGTTATTCAAAGAGAGCAAACTAATTTTTTGGAAACTTTACAGTACAGTATAAAAAATCTTATTCCAAAGATGTACAAGATTATCTACGTAATACTGATAGAATATATCCACCTATTTGGCTTGTTATGAATGAATTGACTTTAGGAACAAGTATACATTTATATAAATTGATGAATAAGAGTAATCAACGTGAAATCTCTGATTATTTTGATTGCAAAACAGATGAACTAGTTAGTTGGCTAGAAAGTATAAACTTAATTAGAAATATTTGCTGTCATAATGGAATTCTGGCAGATTTTAAACTTAGAACAAGAGCTAAAGTCCCTGCAAAATATAAAAGCAATAATAGTCTGGGAGATATACTAGTAAAATCGGATTCAGGTATTTACACTAATCGATTAGCATTTCAACTTTGTATTATCGTAAAGCTAATGGCGAAAATTAATAATAATTATCACTACTTGGATTTAAAAATCGCTGTAAATAAATTATTGGATGATTGTACTACACCAATGTATTATGGCTTTCAAAATAAATCTGTTATAAATAAATTGTTTATAGTAGATGCGCAAGACGTGAACCATTCTTTAATTGAATATTGAAAATTTATACTAGGAGATGTGAATCTTGCTTTCGCTTGATAAATTCATTGATGAAAAAGACCTGAAGTTTACCAAATCTCAAGTAACTAATGGTTTATACAAATATGGTCATATTACTAAAGAAGAGAAAGACTATTTAGATAAGATAGATGCTACAGCCTTTAGGTAGGGGATTAAATGAAAAATAAAGCTCTATATCCTGCAATTGTAAAAGAATATAACGATGATGGCCATTATTATGTTGTAACTTCACCAAATGTTTAAGGAATGATTGTTGAAGGCGATACATTGGATGAAGTTATTGAAGAAGCATCATATGATATTGCAGATTGGTTTGAAATTAAAGGAAAAATTGAAGATGCAGTTAACCCTTCTGCTTGGCATTTGGAAAAAGATGAGAAATTGATATATGTTCCCGTACAAGAGCGGCAAGCATAAATATAATTTTGCAAATCAAAAATTATATTAGAAACTAATATTGACACTTACCTATTGTTGTCAACTTGTTGCAAACATGTTTAAACCTGCGTATAATAATATTTGTAACAGATCAAGTTTAGAGGCACTAGGAGTAGGTTCTAAACTAAACAAAACCTTGGTATAATATTCTAGTTGAATATTATTATCAAGGTTTTTGTTTTTGGAGTTAATAATTGGAATTAACCGGTAGACCATTTAAAACATTAGATTAGCAAATAGATATACTCCGAGAAAAAGAAATGCTATTTGAAGATGAAGAATATGCTAAAACTGTATTGAGTAAAATAGGTTATTATACTTTGATTAATGGGTATAAAGAACTTTTTCTAGAAAAAACTGATTGAGGCGCTATAATTACTCCACATCAATATATCTCTGGAACTAAAATTGAAGATATAGTTTCTTTATATGATTTTGATAAAAAGTTAAGAGCCATTTTGTATAATGGACTTCTTTCTTATGAGACTACTTTAAGTGCAGAAATAGCATATAGATTCTCAGAAATGTACCCTGCAGCATATTCTTATTTGGACATTAATAATTTTAATCATGATAGTACTAATACCGTTCAAATCTTAAAAACTATAGGTTCTCTGACTACAAAGATAGAACAAGAAAGCCGAAAAAGAGGAAGTAATGCGATAAAACATTATATTAATTCTCATACTTGCATTCCGTTGTGGGTTTTAACAGAATTTATGACTTTTGGGGATCTAAATTACTTTTATCTTAATTGCAAAAATGACTTAAAAATAAAAATAGCTCGTGATTTTACTTTAAAGTATAAAAAAACTAATAATTTATCTCGTAGTAAAGCTATTATGCCTGGAGTTATTGAACATATAAATCATGCAAGCAATATGTTTAGAAATGCTGTCGCACATAATGAAAAAACTTATTCTAAGGTGATAAATCGTGGCCCTAATCTAAGTTCTGTACGAAATATCTTGAGGCAATCAGGTATAAGACTTAATGATCAGCCTGGTGTTTTTGAGTTGTTGTTGAGTCTTAAACTAGTATTGGATCAGTCGGAATATGTAAGTATAGCAAATGCTATGAAGAATTTATTGAAGAAAAGTAAAGAGCAATTTACCCCTGCTACATTCTCAAGTATTTTAAGTCATATGCACTTCCCCGAAACATATGAGTATTGGTTATAGTTGAAAATACTAGACAAAACAATGGAAGAGGACCAAGTCCTCTTTTTTTGTTTCAAATAAACACAATTTATCTGGTCTAAACCACTTTACAACCTTACTAAAAGCTTGTACACTAATAATATATAAAAAAGCGCTTACATCATTTTCAAACCCGATTATTCTTAAAATAATGAAAGTGCCTGATTGATAAGTAGTAAAGGAGAGCAAGATGAATTTATTTAAAAAAGCCGTTATTTCTACGGTCGCAGGTATGACTCTTGCAGGCTGCTTGGGCGGAATTACCTCTCAAGTTGACGCCGCAAAAGGTCATAAAACTCGTGTTACTAGAGTGACAGAAAAACAAATCAATAATTACATTAAGAAGGCTAGTCTCAAGCAAAAGATTGGTCAAATGTATGTTTCAAGAACACCGCAACAACCCGGTGTTGCTGAACATGATGCCTATAAATATAACTTAGGTGGTTTCATTGTATATGATGCTGACTTGCAAAATTATACGACCAACCAATTTAAGACTAAGATGGCAAGCTACCAAAATGCAGAGAGAATTCCTCTTTTAATCGGAATCGACCAAGAAGGTGGCCTTGTTTCTAGATTGACTCACAGTGGTTTGATTCCACAAAATGGTGATCAATTTAAGTTCCCACGTGATCAATATGAAAATGCGGAAAAGACTCAAAAGGGCAGTGGTATGAAAGCTGTAACCAAGTATGCTCATTATACTGCAACCTTATTGCGTAGCTTAGGCGTCAACTGGAATTATGCTCCAGATGCTGACTATAGTGACAATCCAAAATCATTTATTTATCAACGTGGTTTTGGTGGCGTAATGGGCAAGCAAAGTTATCAAGGTGAAGCAAATTATATTAGTCAAGTAATTCCTGCTTGGCAACATGATAATTTAATTGCGGCAACTTTGAAGCACTTCCCAGGCTACGGCGATGCTGCTGATACTCACACCGGTTTTGCACACACTGATAAATCAAAAGCTGATATTGAAAGCAAAGATATGTTGTCATTCAAAGCTGGTATTAAGGCTGGTGCTGATTCAGTCATGGTTACTCACGTAATTTATGACGATATTGACCCAGAGTATCCTGCTTCACTTTCTAAAAAGATAAACACCTTGTTGAGAAAAGATTGTAATTTCAAGGGCGTGATTGTTACTGATGCCCTTGAAATGGGTGCGATTAAAGATTTTGCTAAGCAACATGGCAATGCTCCAGTTGATGTTTTAGCAGTTAAGGCCGGTAATGACATGATCATGACGACTGACTATGCTACTGGTATTCCAGAAATTGCAGCTGCCGTTAAGAAGGGTGAAATTTCTAAGACTCAAATCAATAATTCCGTAAGAAGAATTTTGAACATGAAGAATAAACTTCACTTGTTGAAGCCTTCATCATTAAGTCTTAAGAAGCAAAACAAGAGAACCTTTACTCTTAAAGATGTTGCTTACAACAGAAAAGATAAAGCTGCTGTAATAGCTGGCACAGCTAAGAAGGGGACTCACCTTAGCCTTAAGAATACTGATACTAAGAAAGTTGTAAAGAAGATTAAGGTTGGTAAGAGTGGCAACTTCAAGATTACTTTGTCAGTTAAGGAAGATCCACAAAACTTTGCTTTAGTTGGCAAAGGATATGTCAGTGTAAATGTTCACGTTCAATCAGATAAGGTTGCATTCCCAGTTTTGAAGAAATTTACTTTGAACGCAGTAACTTACAATTCCGACCATAGAATTGCAACTATCTCTGGTAAGATTCCTGATGCTGGTGAAGAAGGATCATTGATAATGTCATTCCTTAACGCCGCAACTAATAATGCTGTTGGTTCAGCTGTTGTAGGTAAGGATGGTAACTTCTCATCAACTGTAAGAGTTCTTGATAAAGATCAGCAAATCAAGGTTGTTGCTCAGAATAATAAAGATTATGAAGCTCAAACAGTAACTGTTAAAGCAAAATAGTTTAAGCTTTTGAATTAAAAAATAGCATTCCTAGATTGAGTTCTAGGGATGCTATTTTTTGCATAAAATTAAACATTCTAAGACTTAAATTAAAAATATTAATTAAATTTGAAAAATATATTGAAAAATCGTAAAAATGTTGATAATATATTTTTAATTTATTGTTAATGAATAACGAGTAATAAAAATATATATTTTATAAAGATAAGGAGATGTAAGTATGAGAAATTCTACTGCGCCAAATGGCAATAGAAATTTTTCATTTGTCTTTAAGGCAAAAGGGAGATTAGAAGATATTGAAACACAAAAAAGGGCTAGAACAATCATTAATGTTCGTAAAAAATGGGTGGCTGCAGCAATTATTGCTCTTGCTTCAGGCTCCACTGTTTTTCTTAGTCAAAATACTGCTGAAGCAGCAACTAATGATCCTGGTGCTTCAGATGTTCAAGTTAAAGTAGTACAACAAGATCAAAAACAAGACCAAAACAGTACTGCTAACGCAGCTGTTTCAAATTCTGATTCTGCCAAGACACAGACTAATGCAACGGACCAGACACAAAATTCAACTGTGGTTTCTGGTGATTCCACGACTGCGAATTCTAAGACCTCACAGACTTCTAATGCACAAACTACAAGTACAACAACAAATAGTGTAGATCCAAACCAGGAACAACAACCTGCTAATCAAGCTGATCATGTTAAAGGAAATGTGCAGTCTGCATGGGATCAAGGATATAGGGGACAAGGAACAGTTGTTGCAGTCATCGATTCCGGTGCAGATCCAACTCATAAAGATTTTCAAACCATGCCAGAAGATCCTAAGCTGTCCAAGGATGATATGCAAGCTAAGATCGCCAAGCAAGGCTATGGTAAATATGTGAATGAAAAGTTCCCATATGTTTATAATTATGCCGATCGTGATAATGACTATATTACTTCGGATGACATCAATGCTAATGATTCTCCACACGGTCAACACGTTTCAGGAATCATTGCAGCTGATGGTAAGCCAGATGGAAATAAAGAATATGTCGTTGGTGTTGCTCCTGAAGCTCAATTGATGCAGCTGAGAGTTTTTGGACAATTTTCAGATGAAAAAACTGATGATGTGGCAAAAGCAATCTACGATGCTACCAATTTAGGTGCGGATGTCATCCAAATGTCATTAGGACAAGGTGTTGCCGATCAACAATTGACCAATATTGAGCAAAAAGCTGTTCAATATGCAATTGATCACGGTGTATTTGTATCAATTTCAGCATCTAATAACGGTAATTCAGCTTCAGTTGATAATCCAAGTAAAGTTAAAGATCAAGGATATCAATCTGGTAGCCAAGCTGGTAACTATGAACCTCTTAATTCAAGTACTGTAGCAAATCCTGGTGTGTCAAAGAACGCATTAACTGTTGCTGCAGAAACATCAGATACTGGTGATTTAAGCGATATGGCCTACTTCTCATCATGGGGCCCAGCTCAAGGCTATACTTTAAAGCCAGATTTATCAGCACCTGGATATCAAGTAGTTTCTACCGTTAATCATGATCAGTACCAAACAATGAGTGGTACTTCAATGGCTGGTCCATTTGCCGCAGCTAGTGCTGCCTTAGTAATTCAACGATTGAAGCAAACTAATCCTGAATTGAAGGGTGCACAATTAGTAGCTGCTGCTAAAGCAATGCTGATGAATACGGCTAAACCACAAACACAATTAGGCTATACAACACCTGTTTCACCAAGACGTCAAGGTGCAGGTCAAATTGATGTTGGTGCTGCTACGGCTACTCCAGTTTATGTAACTACTGATGACGGCACTAGTTCAGTATCACTTCATCAAGTTGGTGAAAGTACTAAATTTACGTTAACCTTCCATAATTTAACTGACCAAAGCCAAACTTATACTTTCGATGATTATGGTGGAGGTTACACTGAACAAAGAGATACAACCACCGGCGTTTTTCATGATGTTCAATTAGCTGGTGCTAGAGTAAATGGTGAACATAGCTTTACTTTAGCTCCTAAAGAAGAACGTCAAGTTAGCTATTCATTAGACTTGACCGGCTTAAAGAAGAACCAATTAGTTGAAGGGTTTTTACGCTTTACTAATGCCAATAATGCATCTACGGTTTCTGTTCCTTACTTAGCTTATTATGGGGACTTAACTAGTGAAAACGTCTTTGATCAAAATGCAAATGAGGAGCATCCAGATATCCAGGGTAATCGTTTAGTTAATGAACAAAACTATCCTCGTGGTATCGCGGATCAAGAATCATTGAAGGAACTTGTAAATGTTGATGGAAACTACAATTGGCAAGAAGTAGCCAAATTATATGAAAGTGGTAAAGTTGCTTTTTCACCAAATGATAATCAAAAGAGCGATTTGCTGAAGCCATATGTTTACTTGAAGCAAAATGTTAAAGATCTTAAGGTGGAAATCCTTGATGCACAAGGTAACGTGGTTAGAGTGGTTTCTGACGTTCAAGGCGTAGATAAATCTTACGATGAAGATGGTGTAACTAAAGATACTAGTTTATCAGTTTCAATGAGGGATAATCCTGACGCTCTTGAATGGGATGGTAAAGTTTATAACAGCAAAACAGGTAAAATGGAAACTGCCAAAGATGGCAATTACACCTACCATTTAGTTGCTACTCTTTGGAACAAAGGACCACATCAAGTTCAAACAGCTGATTTCCCAGTAGTAGTTGATACAGTTGCGCCAACATTATCAAATGTGAAATATGATGCTGCCTCACATACCTTGTCAGGTGAATACCAAGATGCTGGTGCAGGATTTACGAATTATTCATATGCAACGGTAACAGTTAATGATAAGGTCTTTGGCTATAAGTTGAGTGATGGTGGATCAGGCTTCGATAATGCAGAAAAGACTAAGGGACATTTTAGCTTTGTGTTAGGTCAAGATGCACTTTCTGCATTAACAGCTGCTGCAAACAAGGTGACCGTAGCCTTGAGTGATGTCGCTGATAATACTTCATTGGCTACTGTTAATGTTGCCGGTGACCATGATAGTGAGACTGGTGTAAGTGTTTGGAATGCTGTCAATGGTTTAGCCTTTGATCAAAAATCACCAAACTATGATGCAGCTACTAAGACTTACACATTAGTTGGTGGAGCTAACCATGACTTCTACTTAAATGGCAAGTTGGTCCAAGTACAAGATGGCAAATATCAAGTTCCAGTCAGTGTAAATACAACTAAGTTTGTGTTTAGTACTGATCCTGAAGGTCAACATGTTCTTAAGGATCTTTCAACTGTAACGGCTAAAGCATTCTTTAATTGGCAAAAGACTGATACATTTGATGGAAACTTTGGTGTAACTATTAGTTCAGTTAAAACTAATAATCCAAATGATACAGTTGTTCAAGCTGTTGTAACCAAAGGTAAAAATGTAAAGGCCTATGCAATGGATTACTTTACTGGGAAAGTTTATACCGGTGAAGTAAAAGACGGAATTGCAACGTTCCATGTTCATACTTCAATCAATAAAGATGCTACAACTGGTGTTTATAGGAGAGCATTACTAACAGGTTGGACTGAAGTGGATGGACCATCCTTTAATGATAAACAAGAAACATCTAGAGATGGTGTATCAAGTAGTAACCACCTAGGGGTTTTCTACTTTGCTGATGCAGCTAATCGCCCAGTTTATACAGATAGAAATGCCTTGGGAGTAGAAGCTAAAGATGAAGCTGCAAAGTTAGATTCATTTTGCCCAGGTGCATACCCAGGACACGCACCATCAGCTCTGACAACCAGAACGGATCCTAATCCAGATATTCATTTTGATTATATGAATGACAACGATACTACTCGTTTTGGTCAGAATGCCGTTACTCATGGATACTATGATCCTTCAACTCAGAAGTTTACGGTTACCGGTAAAGTTGATGACAATGTAGCATCTCTAACTGTATTAGGCGATAACTCAAATGAAAATGCTCCTGAAAACCAAGTTAAGTTAGGCAACGACGGTAAGTTTAGCTTTACGGTAACAGCTAACAGAACAGGTCAACGTCCAATTGCATATATTTACAAAACTAAAGATGGACAAAGAGTTCATGGTACCTTGAATCTTATTCTTGATACTGTTGCTCCTAGCTTGGAAGTAAATCAGGTTAATGGGGATGAATTAGAGCTTTGGACTAATAATCCAAAATTCACTCTGTCCGGAAAGGTAAATGATAATCTTGATGGATATAGGTTATTCGTTAATGGTAATAATATTTATCGAGAATTCCTAAACTCTGGTTATAATCAGGTTGCAGGATTGAATACGGATACTGAGTTTACTAATCCATATGGAGCTCATGATTTTGAAGAGGTTGAAAACTTAAATGACAATAATGATCAACCAACTACTCATGTCTTCACAGTTTATGTTGTAGACCAAGTTGGAAACAAGGTAGAAAAGAAATTAACTGTTCACTTTGATCCAAATTATGTCGCTCCAGAAGAAGTACCAAATACTGATACTTCAGATACTTCAAACAGTTCAAATACTTCAGATACTTTAGAGAATCCATCAAGTACTACCACTGTAGAAAACCCAGTTACTGATGTTTCTACGGTTCAACCTAAGGGTGAAACTTTAACTGGTAAGTCATTCAACTTATTACACGATGCTTATATCTACAACAAAGATGGTCAAGTCGTTTTAAGTACTGATACTAATAAGAGTAGCTT
Organism: Lactobacillus helveticus; assembly: GCF_046109915.1. Lineage (NCBI taxonomy): Bacteria > Bacillati > Bacillota > Bacilli > Lactobacillales > Lactobacillaceae > Lactobacillus > Lactobacillus helveticus. Next base: position 2,071,416 of record NZ_CP151471.1, read on the forward strand.
GCTTAAGAAAGGCCAAAGAATCACTGCATTAGACAATGGCAAAACTGTTGTAATCAATGGCGTGCAATACTATCGTGTCAGCGATAATCAGTTTGTGAAGGTAGCTAATACGATTTTACAAGCCGGTAAGAGATTGCAGTTAAAGCATAATGCACACCTTTATGATAAGAACGGTAAAGTTGTTAAAAGAAATGGCAAACCTGTCTTGTTAAGAAAGGGCAGATGGATCAGTGCTTTGAACAACGCCGATAAGTATGTAATCAATGGCAAGACCTTCTACAAGTTAGCTAATGGTGAATTTGTGAAGGTGACAAACACTAAACTTCAAAAGCCTAAAGCTTTGAAGCTTACACACAATGGATTTGTTTACGATGAAAATGGTAAGCGTGTAAAGAAGAGTAAAGTTTTAAAGAAAGGCCAAACGATTTTAGCAGAAAATAATGCAGAAAAATTCCATATCAAAGGTAAGGCTTACTATAAAGTTAATGGTCATTTTGTAAAAGTTGCAAATACTTTGTAGAAAATAAGAAATACTATAGTAATAGAAAAGAGAAATGTCAAAATCAACATTTCTCTTTTCTATTAATTGTTTTAGAACATGTATTCCCTTTTAAAACGAAATCAAGTATAATTGTGAGGTGTACCGATATATTTACATAAACTTCATCCAAGAAAGACGCTTTTAGTATATCAGGTTAAAGAAGTAGTACAGATCTTAAAAGAGAAATGTAATTTAAATACGCGTGGTGCTAGTTAAATCGTTTTAGTTAAATAAAAAGTCCAATCTTGTTAGACTCGACTTGTAAATAGTAATAATAGAAAAGAGTCTGACTAGATTGAACTGTCTTAAGCTTAAGCGTTTTTCTCATCATTTACAAGTTAGTTTTACTCGTTTAAACAATATTTGTCGTTCTTGGTATAAGCTGTATGCTCCGAACTCCCTTAAGCATCGCAGAAATACAGATCAGATCAAGCTATCTGATAGTTCCATCTTAGCTATGCTTATCTGGCAAGCGGAATTAGGGATTGAATCACAAAGAAGATTTTGCAGGTTCTTTGTAGGATTATCCCATTCCCGATTTAATCGCCGAGCTCGTCAACTTTTGCTTTTAATCTATCTGATTCGTCATACTTTGAACCAAGAAGTGGATCTTTCAGGTAAAATTCTGATTATTGATAGTTTCCCAGTTTCGGTCTGCCAACCTGTTCGTAATTATCGCGTCAAAATCTTTCATGATATTGCCGATATTGGTTATAAGGCGACTAAAAAAGTCTACTATTATGGGTTCAAGGTTCACGCAATAGTGAGCGATGATGGCTATCTGCTTGATTACGCAGTCACTAAAGCATCGGTGCATGATGCTAAAGAAACAGTAGAATTGATGAATAATACCCATCCTACTAATCATTATCTTTTAGGCGATGAAGGTTATTTAGGTAAGGATTTAGCCGCTAAACTAAAACACATGGGCTATGTGCTTTGGACACCGTATCGTAAAAATATGCAAGGTGCTAAAAAACATAACAATCATCAACTAATGGCGGTCAGACGGACAATTGAGAGTGACTTTGCTTTGCTTAGTTATTACAATGCCGAAAATAATCGCGCTAGAAGTCTAGCGGGTTTTCAAGAACGCCTAGAGGTTGCAGTGTTAGCTTATAATATGGCATATTGTCTAGAACGATTTAACTAGCACCACGCGTATTTTAATGATAAAAGTATAGATGCACAAGATAAAGCGGCAATTTTATCGATAATACTTATGAATTTATCTCGTGATCATATGATGCGTACTATTGAAACAATAGCCTTTAAAACTAATCAAGCCTTTCCCATTAAAACTAAACGTCCTCGTACAAATGCTAAATATCAAAATTTAAGTCCCAAATTTATTGATCCCAATCACTGGGAAAAATATGTAAACCAAGATATTTCTAAAAATAGCAAAGTTATTGCTGAAATTAAGAAAAACAATGAAAAGATAATTGATCAATATCTAAAAAATGCCCAAATGGATTTTAATGAGTTTACAGCAAATCCTAGAGAACAATTAAAAGATTTTGTCGCAAATTGCAATAATAAATTGAACACTTTTAGTTAAGCTGCTTGATAGATTAGATCTAATTCTCTTTCAAAGATTTCATCTGGTGTATGATAGGCCAGTATCTTTCTTGGCAAAGAATTGCACCAGGTTTCAATATTAATGATGTCTTGTAAAGAATAGTTAGCTATTGCTTCTCCTTTAGGAATGAATCTGCGAATAAGACCATTGTGTCTTTCAACTGTTCCCTTATCACAAGAAGTGTAAGGATGGGCATAGTAAACCAGTGTATTGGATGCTTTTTCTAGGTTGGAAAGATCTGCAAACTCTGAGCCATTATCAGTGGTAATGGTTTTAAAAATATCATTCCAATGTTCGCTGTATTGCCTTTGGAGTTCTTTAAAGGCCTGCATGACACTGACAGAAGTCTTGTCAGGAATACGAAGAATTAAAAACTCACGACTCATACGCTCAGATAAGGCTAGCAGCACCTCATCATCTTTGCTCTTATGTCCGAGAACTAAATCGCATTCCCAATGACCGAATTCATTACGTTTATTGATCTCTTTAGGACGTTCTTCAATGCTTCTGCCAAGTTTTTTCTTATTTTTGCGAATACGATGAAGCTTGGTATTGCGTTTAAGCTTCTCTGGCAAGTCGTAATTATGTATATCTAATAGACCTTGGTCGACATAATTGTAAAGAGTCTTAGTACAGACAACATCTCTGCTGCTAAATGCGCCAACAGCAGTGGCACGATTACTGCACACATCAAGCGACCAGCCGTCTTTAAAGAAATGCTTGTGTGGACATAGCGCATGAATTGAGTTTTCCTGAGAAAGTCTGATTTGCGCCCACAATTTTTACGATGAGCTTGATATGCATCATGCCCTTGAGTAGCCTTATATCTTTTGACTTTGCCATGATACAGTTCTACAGTACCGCGCTTAACCTCATAGCTGATAGTAGAAGGAGAACAGTTTAATTCACGGGCGATGGCACGCAAAGAATAGCCATCTTTCAAACGCAATTGAATAATAACTCTTTCCTCGAATGATAAATGCTTGCCTTTAATGTGCTGATTCATGGTAGAATGTAAAGAGTCCATTTTGACCTCGTTTCTAAATGTTGTGTGGTAACTACATTCTATCAAACAGGTCCGAATGGACTTTTTATTTTTTATCAAGTGTTCAATTTAATTTTACAATCAGCGTCTAAAAATGAGAATATTAAGATATATACATTCTTTCGCTTGCTTGCCTATAGTGGAATGCGCAAAGGTGAAGCATTAGCGCTTAAATGGTCAGATATTGACTTTACTAGTAATACTATTAGCATTAACAAAACGGTTTCTATTGGTAACAAGCATAGAGTAGTGGTCAACAATACCACGAAAACCAAAAGAAACAGAGCAATTTCTATGGATGCTAGAACGATGCAATTATTAAAAGAGTGGCGTTTTCAGCAAAGACAGGACTTGCTACGGCTAGGCTTTAATCCTTTTGATAAAGAGCAAGTAGTATTTCAAAACTTCGATAATGAGGTTGTGCGTCCAAATCTTGTAGCGGTGTGGAATAAAAGAATCTGCGATAAGAACGGGCTAAGACGTATCAAAATACACGGTTTTAGACATACTCACGCTTCTTTATTGTTTGATGCGGGTGTTCCTATGGAAGACGTAAAACAACGGTTAGGACATGCAAGCATTCAAACTACAATGGACATATACACTCACGTTACTAAGGACAAACAGGACAAAACGGCTCTGAGTTTTGCTCAATACATGGAAAACTAGGTCAAAAGTAGCAATATTCGGAACAATATTTTTTAGAAATGCTCTAAACGCTTGATACTGTAAGGCAAGAAATAAAATTAGCACTATTTGTAAAAAAGTGCTAATTTTTCTTGCTTTTTTTAATGAAACAGGGTATTATCATATTTGTAAGTTAGCACTTAAGAAATAAGAGTGCTAATCAATAACAAAAATATCAAAATTTCTAAAAGAAAAACTAATTATAAGGGGGATTAAACGTGTTACAACCAATCGGTGATCGTGTGATCGTAAAAGTTAAAGATGAAGAAGAAAAGACTGTTGGTGGTATTGTTTTAGCATCTAACGCTAAGAAGAAGCCAACTGAAGGTGAAGTTGTAGCCGTAGGTGAAGGTGCTTACGCATCAAACGGTGAAAAGATTCCTATGTCAGTTAAGAAAGGCGACGTAGTTCTCTACGATAGATACTCTGGCACCAACGTTGAATACGAAGGTGAAAAGTACTTAGTCCTTCATGAAAAAGACATTTTAGCAATTGCAAAATAATTGACGCAATTATTAGAAATTAAAATACGAGATTAAGGAGGCATAGATAACCTATGGCAAAAGATATTAAATTCTCAGAAAACGCAAGACGTTCACTTTTAAAGGGTGTTGATAAGTTAGCTGATACTGTTAAGACTACTATTGGTCCTAAGGGTAGAAACGTTGTTTTGGAACAAAGTTACGGTAACCCAGACATCACTAACGATGGTGTTACTATTGCTAAGTCAATTGAATTAAAAGACCGCTACGAAAACATGGGTGCTAAGTTAGTTGCCGAAGCAGCTCAAAAGACTAACGACATCGCAGGTGACGGTACTACTACTGCTACTGTTTTGACTCAAGCTATCGTTCGTGAAGGTATGAAGAACGTTACTGCTGGTGCTAACCCAGTTGGTATTCGTCGCGGTATTGAAAAGGCAACTAAGGCTGCTGTTGATGAACTTCACAAGATCAGCCACAAGGTTGAATCAAAGGATCAAATTGCTAACGTTGCTGCTGTTTCATCAGCTTCTAAAGAAGTTGGTGCTTTGATCGCTGATGCTATGGAAAAGGTTGGTCACGATGGTGTTATCACTATTGAAGACTCACGTGGTATCAACACTGAACTTTCAGTAGTTGAAGGTATGCAATTTGACCGTGGTTACTTATCACAATACATGGTAACTGACAACGACAAGATGGAAGCAGACCTTGATAATCCATACATCTTGATCACTGACAAGAAGATTTCAAACATTCAAGACATCTTGCCATTACTTCAAGAAATTGTTCAACAAGGCAAGTCATTGTTGATCATTGCTGACGATGTAACTGGTGAAGCTCTTCCAACTCTTGTTTTGAACAAGATCCGTGGTACTTTCAACGTTGTTGCTGTTAAGGCACCTGGCTTTGGTGACCGTCGTAAGGCTCAATTACAAGATATCGCTGCTTTAACTGGGGGCACTGTAATCACTGAAGACCTTGGCCTTGAACTTAAGGACACCAAGATTGATCAATTAGGTCAAGCTCGTCGTATCACTGTAACCAAGGACTCAACTACTATTGTTGACGGTGCTGGTTCAAAGGAAGCCATTGACGAACGTGTTGACACTATCAGAAAGCAAATTGAAGACTCAACTTCAGACTTCGACAAGAAGAAGTTGCAAGAACGTCTTGCTAAATTAACTGGTGGTGTAGCTGTTATCCACGTTGGTGCTGCTACTGAAACTGAACTTAAAGAACGTCGTTACAGAATTGAAGATGCCTTGAACTCAACTCGTGCTGCCGTTGACGAAGGTTACGTTGCTGGTGGTGGTACAGCTTTAGTAAATGTTGAAAAGGCTGTTCGTGAAGTTAAGGGTGAAACCACTGATGAACAAACTGGTATCAACATTGTTCTTAGAGCTTTGAGTGCACCAGTTCGTCAAATTGCTGAAAACGCTGGTAAAGATGGCTCAGTAATCTTAGACAAGCTTGAACACCAAGAAAACGAAATTGGTTACAACGCTGCTACTGACAAGTGGGAGAACATGGTTGATGCCGGTATTATCGACCCAACCAAAGTAACTCGTACCGCTTTACAAAACGCTGCTTCAATTGCTGCTCTTCTTCTTACTACTGAAGCTGTTGTTGCAGAAATTCCTGAACCAAAGCCAGCTGCTCCTCAAGGTGGTGCAGGTGCTGGTGCTCCAATGGGAATGTAATTGAAACAGTCCAACACTCTCACTCTATTTCAAAAAACAAATAAATATTAAAAACTTCGAAGTTGAAAAAAGTTCAGCTTCGAAGTTTTTTTGTATTTAATTTTTTAATTTAGAATTGGCTTGTTGTTGAATATAAAAGATTTGTTTATCTAGTGTATTAGTATCTAAAGCATTGATTATAGAATGATCTAATATGCTATAAACTTCGCCCCAGTTTCTAAATTTAGGCTGATTCCAACCATTATTCATGATGGCATTCAGCTTAGTAGTAGATAGACTGCCTTGACTATTTTGATTTAAAATCTTTTGTGTTTTCTTATTTAGAACAACCTGAGGTAAAACAGAACATCCTTTATTAACTTCCATTGCTTTCTGTTGCACTTTTTTGTTAATGCAAAGAGTCTTAAGAAATTTCCATGCTAACTTAGGATTACGAGCCTTTGATGATATTGCAAACATAGAAATGTCTACTTGAGTTGCTTTAGCTTTCTTTATATGAGGCATTTGCAAACAACTCCAGGTAAAGCTCTTTTCATTAGTTACATAGTAAGGATAAGATGTATAGGTACGATATTTAGCTAAGCTAATAGGAGTGAATGCCACTTTTCCTCTATCGAATAATTGACTGTCTACTTTTCTTGTATGGCCTACATTTTGCAAATACTCAATTAAGTTAAATCCTTTAATAGCAGCATTGTTAGTTAACTGAATAGGATTATCTTTAGATTTACTCAGCTTGTAATTATAAGCCAATAACGCATTGTTCCATTTATATTCGGAGGTAATTCCTAAATCTGGATCTTTGCTTTTAATAAGTGCTAATTGATGACAAAGCTTTTTTAATTCAGCTGGGGACCAATTAAATGGTAGAATGGCTAATTTATTTCTTAAAAGTAGATCCTTGTTCATGACCATAAATTGTGGATTAGCTTGGAACGGTAATGCATATTGATGATCATTTAAATTACTGGAGTTAAGGGCAACAGAATAAAAACGATCAGGCGATATCTTGTCTTCCGCCATAAAACCTGACAAGTCTTTAAAAGCACCATTATGTGCTAACAGGTTAAATAAATTATCTGGCACAATCATTAAATCAGGAGCTTTACCTTGGACGATCTTTTCACTAAGCCAGTTACGATAATCGGACTTTTGAATTTCGTTTTCGTATTTAATTTGGACATGTGGGTGTTTTTTCTTAAATTGTTTGATAGCATAATCAAAAGCTTGGTATTGGTGATTATTTGGTACGTCCCAAGAACTACCAGTATAAATTCCTACTGTTAGAACATGGTCTTCTTGCCAAGACTTGTATCTTACTAATGCTGTTATGGTAATTAAAAGAAATAAAACACTTAAATATAAAATATTTTTCTTTGTTTTAGTCATTAGCTAAAATCCTTATTAATAATTCCTTTTTGTACGGCCCAAATAGCTAATTGTGTTCTATCACGTAGCTCTAGGCAGCTTAAGATTTTAGAAATATAGTTTCTAACAGTACCTTCTGATAAGAATAATTTTTTAGCAATCTCCTTATTAGTTCGACCCAAGCCAACTTGTTGTACTATTTGCAATTCATTTTTACTTAAATTTTTTGCTTGGGCATCGTTAACTGAAATAGAATAGTTCGATTGTGCCATTTTAGAAAAAAGACGGAAAACTTTACCAGCAATGTCTGGATTAATTATTGCACCGTCCGAATATACGGTGTCTATTGCTTTATATAACTCCTCAGGTGATACGCCTTTAAGTAAATAACCTGAAGCACCATATTTTAAAGCGCTAAAGATAAAATCATCGTCATCAAAAGTAGTTAAAAAATAACCTTAATGTCAGGATATTTTTCTTTAATATGTTTGGTACAAACCGTGCCATCCATTACCGGCATACGGATGTCCATTAGGACGACATCTGGTTTATTTTTTTCGATACTTTCTAGAGCTTCTTGTCCATTTGTTACGGTATCGGTAATTGAGTATTTTGGATTAACATCAAGGATAATCTTGATTGAATCTTTAATTAATTCCTGATCGTCAGCTATGAGAACTTTAATCATTATTGTTAACCTCCTTAGGAATCATTACGATAGTAGTAAAACCATCTTTTCCGTTAAATTTGATTTGACCACCTAAACTAGATACTAGATCCTTCAAATAGTTTAGGCCAAACCCCGGTTTAAAATCAGGAGTGCTAAGTCCATTATTATGAATTATCAGCTGATAATAGTTATCTTTCATGCTGCACATAATCATGACTTTAGTAGCATGACCATGTTTTAAAGAGTTGGTAAAGGTTTCCTCAATAATATGAAAAATTACATCTTCGGTTGTCTTTGCTAGTTTTTCAGCATTCCAGTTATATTCTAAGTCAATTTGAAGATGAGATATGCTTTCAAATTTGTTAAGCAATCCTTCAAGTGCTGCTTTAAACGTGTAATTATCTAATGCCCCGGGTCTAATTCTATTTAAAGATTCACGAATATTTAGTAGCCCTTCTTTGACGGAAGCAGAAACTTTTCCTAATTGTTTTTTCGCAGCAGTGGGGTTGACGTCAATTAGCACGATAGCTGCGTCTAATCCCACAGCAAATCCCGTAAGAGTATGTCCGATCGTATCATGAATATCACGGGCTAATCTTTCTCGATCCTTATCATGGGAAATATGTTCTGTTAAATCAGCCATTAATTTGAATTCTTCGCTGATTGCTAATTTATTTTTCAATTCTTGTTCACGAGTAATAGAGTAGTGAGCATATAAAACCAAAATGATAATAAAAAGCATTAAATTGGTTAAAGAAAGTAAGTTGCGGATAAAAGAAAGAATTGACCCTGTTGATTGTGGCAAAAAAGTAATGTATGAGGATAAACTAGGTGCTTTAATCATTTCATTAATTAAATTTTGGTCAGAAATAGAAAAAAGAATAAGAAGAATAAAACCAGTTGATAACCACAATCGATATTTATTAAATTCAGCTTTATCTTTATTATTTAGAAAAAGATTGATGAAAACTAAGAGAAAGATTCCGTTGTAAGCCATATTTAGTGAAAAGAAGATGGCTAATGCTAGAACAAGTTCTAATAAAAAAATGAGATTATTTTTGATCTTAGTCAGATCAACATTTTGTCTGAAAATAATAATAGCTAGAATGAAGAAAAGGATTAAGCTTCTTGAGAAGATTACCATTGGACTTGTTGGAATAGAGTTTAGCCTAGTTAGCAATTGATAATCTAATTGATTTTCATTGATGTAGCGACTAATGAAAAGGTATAGGGAGGCATTAAATAAAACGGCAAGAAAATTGATTCCTAGTAAAACATTTTTTAGTCGTAAATTGCAATAATAAATTGAACGCTTAAGCTGCTTGATAGATTTGATCTAATTCTCTCTCAAAGATTTCATCTGGCGTGTGATATGCCAGGATCTTTCTGGGCAAAGAGTTGCACCAGGTTTCAATATCAATGATTTGTTGGAGAGAATAGTTATTGATGCAGTCTCCTTTAGGAATGAATCTGCGGATCAGGCCATTATGTCTTTCAACAGTTCCTTTATCACAAGAAGTATAAGGATGAGCATTATAAATAAGCGTTTTAGAGACTTGTTCCAGATTAGCTAGATCCGCAAACTCTGAACCATTATCAGTAGTAATTGTCTTAAAGATATCGTTCCAATGCTCGCTGTACTGTTTTTGAAGCATTTGAAAAGCCTGCATGACGCTGGCAGAGGTCTTGTCAGGTATACGAATAATCAGGAATTCGCGGCTCATGCGCTCGGAAAGAGTTAACAGAACCTGATCGTCCTTGGTCTTATGACCCAAGACAAGATCGCATTCCCAATGACCAAATTCGCTGCGCTGCTCAATCTCTTTAGGCCGCTCTTCGATGCTTCGTCCCAGCTTCTTCTTGTTTTGGCGAACATGATGAAGCTTGGTATTGCGCTTGAGCTTTTCGGGCAAGTTATAGTTTTTGATGGTCATCAGTCCTTGATCAACGTAGTTGTACAGAGTTCTGGTGCAGACTGTTTGATAATGCGAGAATTCCCCGGTAGCTAAACTACGGTTGGCACAAACGTCAAGCGACCAGCCGTCTTCAAAGAAATGCTTAATGACATAATTGATAAAGCCAGCCTTCTTCAAGAAATCTGATTTGCGGCCACAGTGGCGCCGATTTATTTGATAAACGCTTTGGCCCTGATCAGCCTTGTAGCGCTTCTGCTTGCCGTGATAGAGAGAAACAGTGCCCCGTCTGACTTCATAGCTGATCGTAGAAGGAGAGCAGCCCAGTTCGCGAGCAATTGCTCTAATAGAGCAGCCATCTTTTAAGCGAGTTTGGATAATAACCCGTTCTTCAAATGACAAGTGCTTGCCTTTAATGTGCTGATTCATGGTAGAATGTAAAGAGTCCATTTGTGACCTCCAATAGATGTTTTTTGTGGTTATTAACATTCTATCAAACAGGTCCAGATGGACTTTTATTTTTTACAAAGTGTTCAACTTAATTTTACAATCGACCAACATTTTTTAGTTTAACGATTTGATAAAATTTCATTATTGCCACCCACATATATTATGTTGATCTAGATTATTCTTATTAATTAGATAGACAGGAACAATGATTTTCTTAGGTACTTTTTTATGTTCTATCAATCGGTAAGTTGCGTTGACAGCTATTTTTGCCATTTTAAGCGGAGATTGAGCAGCAGTGGCTACTACATCTGGATTAAGCGTAAACATTTTTTTCATGTTTTCAGAGCCATCCACACTATAAAGGGATACATGATGGGAAAATAGTTAGTAGAATCGATTGCGGCCAGTGCACCAATTGCGGCTCTATCATTTAAAGCCATAATAGTATTGAAATCAGTACCATTTTTAATAGCTTTTTTAACTAAAGGTAAAGAAATCTCGGATTGTCCATACGTGTTTAAACGTTTGACGATTTTGAAGTTCTTTGCCTTTTTACTATGTTTGAGAGTATCAAGAAAGCCCTGAATTCGTTCAACGCCTGAAATAGCAGATTTATGTTCTAGCAATAAAATTTTGCCGCTTTTTTGTCTTTTTAACATGTATTCCGCATTTAATTGTCCAGCATGATAATTGGCAGATTCAATTGTGCAATCGGCAATTTTGGAATTCTTGAGTGGGCTATCAATAATGACAATTCTGATACCTCGGCTTTTTGCTACCTTAAGTACATGATTTAACTTCTTAGAGTCTCCGTTAACGGGATTAATAATAATTGCTTGCACGCCTTTTTTAATAAAGGAATGAATTTCTTCAATCTGTTTTTGTTGGTTTAGAGCAGGATCACGATTATAAAGACGATCATTACGATTATTAATTTGGTTAGCTATTTGTTCATTAATAATAGGGTAAAACTCGTTATTCATTGTCATATAACTGCTGCCTATTTTAACTGGACGACGTTGTCCTATATGACAAAAGTAAATACTTAAAGTCAGAATAATTAGGATAATAGCGATGATGGATTCGATTAGTGAGTATTTGTTTAGATTTAATCGTTTTTTATTCATGGGACTTTCCTTAAGTGATGAGACTGTAAAATAGTTTGTGTAAGGATGAATGATTCCTTAAATTAATTTCTTAAAATATTAGAAAAAGGAGTTCCTTTCTCGTATGATTGGTTTGAACAAAAAACACATACAGAAAGAAGAACTCCTTCATGAATGATTTTACCAAAAATATGGCTCAAGCTCTATTCAATCAAGACAAAATTAATGATTTATTGCGTAAAGAATTACAACAAGCAGTTAATGACTTGTTAGAAGCTGAATTAACTGCCTTTTTAGGTTATAATCCTTATGCAAGAGACGGCTGGAATACCGGCAATTCACGCAATGGTGCTTACTTTCGCAAGGTGGATACGCAGTTTGGCAAAATTGAAATCCAGGTGCCACGAGACCGCAACGGCCTGTTTCATCAGCACACGCTGCCTGACTACAAGCAGCACTCCGATGTCTTGGAAAACATGATCATCAAGCTTTACTCTAAAGGTGTAACTACCAGAGAGATAGCTGATTTGATTGAAAAAATGTATGGCAGCCATTACAGCCCCGCTCAAGTATCCAATATTTCTAAGCAGATGATCCCCAAGGTAGAGGCCTATCACAAGCGTAAGCTTAGCGATAAGTTCTTCTGCGTTTATCTAGACGCTACCTACGTTCCTCTGCGCCGAGAAACTTTTGAACGTGAAGCTGTCTATATTGCCATTGGCATCAAACCTAATGGCCAAAAGGAAGTTATCGACTACTGCATTGCGCCCAATGAAAACATTGAAGTCTGGACGGAGCTGCTCCAAAGCATGAAGTCTCGCGGCTTAGAGCAAGTAGAGCTTTTTCTTTCAGATGGCGTTGTGGGCATGAAGACAGCACTGGCAAAGACCTATCCTCAAGCTCATTTCCAGCGTTGCTTGGTTCATGTCATGCGTAATATCTGCGCTAAAGTACGCGTGGAGGATCGCGAGGCAATTATGAACGAATTCAAGCAGATTCACCAGCAAGCCAATAAAGCAGCTGCTGTTGATGTATTGCATGCCTTCTATGCCAAATGGGACAAGAGTTATAATCATGTCATAAGAAACCTGAAAGACATCGAGCCGGACCTGCTGGTCTTCTATAATTATCCTAAGCAGATCAGAGCTTCAATTTACTCTACCAACATGATTGAATCTTTTAACAGCGTCATTAAGCGCAAGGCTAAGCCTAAAGCAGAGTTTCCGACTGAACAGTCGCTTGATACTTTTATTGGCATTCAAGCAATGAGTTACAATGACCGCTACTTCAACCGAATTCACAAAGGCTTTGGTCAGGTTCAGGACACCTTAGAATCTTACTTTGATTAAATAAAGAATAAAAAATCAATCTATGAGAAAGATCTATTTACACAAAAGATTTGACAGTTTCTAAGTGATAGTTAGAACTGCATTAAGTAATATTTAAGTAAAAGCTAATAGTAACTATATAGATATTATAAGCGAAAATCGGTACAAAAGTGTGACAAATGTCATCAATTTAAATCCTAAACCAGTTACATTTGACACTATGTAAGCGGTTAATTAAATGATAAATTTACAGTGTAAACAAATGAGAGGAGCGAAAATATGAAATATCTGATCATGGTTTCTCATGGCCGCTTTGCGGAAGGAGTTAAAACATCTTTGGAAATGTTTGCTGGGAATGCAAATGATCGTGTATTTGCCTTATGTTTGCATAATGGCAAATCTGTCGATGACTTTAAGAAAGATGTGGAAGACTTTCTTGATCAACATAAATTCAAGGAAGAAGATGAATTTATTGTTTTAGCCGATATTATCGGCGGTAGTCCTTTAACTACTTTCTTAAATGTCTTTTCAGCACGAGGCTATTTAAACAGGGCTGTAGTTTTAGGTGGAATGAACTTCACGATGGCATTAACGGCAACTGTTTGTTTAGACACTATGGATAAAGAAGCTATCGCTAAGACGGCATTAAGCGAAGCTAAAACTGCTGTACAACAATATGAAGTCCCATCATACACAGATAACGATGACGACGATGATATTTAATTTTTAGGAGGAAAAATTATGACTGTATCACTTGTTAGAATTGATGATCGTATGATTCACGGTTTAATTACTACTCGTTGGGCAAAAGAAGTTCCTTGTGACGGAATTATTGCTGTTAATGATAAGGCTCATGATAATCCAATTTTGAAGGAAACATATAAGTCAGCCGCAGAAGGTCAAGGCAAGAAGTGCTTCGTTTGGACAATGGATCACTTTAACAAGGTTAAGGACAAGGTTTTAGCTTCAAATACTCGTTACTTCTTAATTACTAAGAACCCACTTGATATGAAGACTATTTTAGTAGATTGGGGCTTTGTTCCTAGCGATGTTAAAGAAGTTGTTGTTGGGCCAGGCAATGATCGTCCAGGTGCAATTAAACTGGGTGATAACCAATCATTTACTAAAGAAGAAGGAGCTGCCTTTGAAGCAATGGCTGAAAAAGGCTATAAGATTCACTTTGCACTTCTTCCAGATAAGCAAATTAGTTACTGGGACAAATACAAGAGCAAGTTTGGTTATTAATTAAATAATGGTAAGTAGCTTAAAATAAAAAAGAGGGAATAAAAATGACAATAAGTTGGTTACAAGCTGCCATCCTTGGTTTGTTTGCATGTCTTTGTTCTAACTCATGTATGGCAGGTCAGGCTGTTGGTAACTATACAATTGGTCGTCCACTTGTCGGTGGTTTAATTTGTGGTATTATTTTGGGCAACATTCCTTTAGGTATTGCTTGTGGTGTTGCTACTCAGTTGGTTTACATCGCTTTGGTAACTCCTGGTGGTACTGTTGCAGCTGATGTTCGTGCTATTTCTTACATTGGTATTCCTTTAGCAATGGTTGCTATTAGTTCACGTGGCTTGAATCCATTTAGTAGTGATGCTGCTAACTTAGCTAAATCATTAGGTACTTTGGTAGGTACTGTTGGTTCAGTATTATTCTACGCAGTTGCCTTCATGAACTTGATTTGGCAGGCATTTGGTTGGAAAGATATTGAAAAGAATAAGTTGACTAGACTTTATGGCGTTAACTTCGGTTGGCCATGGCTTTCACACTTATGTTTTTCATTCTTACCAACAATGTTGATGACTCACTTTGGTGCACAAGCTGTTGCTGCTTTGCGTAATGCTTTGCCAATGGATGGTATTCCAATGAAGACGTTGTTCACCGTTGGTGCGATGCTTCCATGTGTTGGTATTGCTCTCTTGCTTCGTCAGATTGTTAATACTTCAGTTGACTTCATTCCATTTTTAGTTGGTTTTACTCTAGCTGCTTCATTACATTTGAATTTAGTTTCAATTACTATCATTTCATTGCTTTTCGCTATGATCTTCTATGAAATTGAAATGTTCGGTGCAAAGAAGGATAATGGACCATCTGCTTCAACTGCTTCGGCTTCAAGTGCAGATGATGACGATGAAGAAGAGGAGGATATCTAATTATGGATGCTGGTAACGAAAAAAAGATTAGTAAGAAAACATTAAATAAATCTTTTAACCTCTGGTTCTGGGGAGCATTAACCTGTTTCTCACAAGAACACATGCAGACATTCGGCTATTTAGCTTCAATGCTGCCAATTATTAAGGAACTTTATCCAAATAAAGAAGAACAACAAAAGAATATTCATGCATATACTGCATTCTTTAATACTAACCCAATGCTTGGTTCAGTTATTATTGGTACTACTGCTTCAATGGAAGAGGCTCGTGCTAATGGTAGAGGTATTGATGGAGAGACCATTAACGATATGCGTGCCGGTTTGATGGGACCTATCGCTGGTATTGGTGACTCACTTATTGATGGTACCTTGATTCCTATCTTGCTTGGTTTGGCATTAGGTATGTCTCAAAATGGTTCACCTGTTGGTGCAATTTTCTACATCATTGTTTGGGATTTAATCGCATACTTTGGTCAACGTTTCCTTTACTTCCGTGGTTATAAGTTAGGTGACAAGGCCGTATCAATTTTAATTGGTAAACAAGGTAAAGCTATTCGTCACGCTATTTCAATCATCGGTGGTATGGTTGTTGGTGGTGTTTTGGCAAGTTGGGTAAATGTCACTACTTCACTTCAATTAAAAGATTCTACTGGTAAGGTGTTCTTGAATTTACAAAAGCAGTTAGATAGTATTTTCCCCGGCTTATTAACTGTAATTGTAACTTTGCTTTGCTGGTGGTTAATGGCTAAGAAGCATGTATCAGCTATTTGGACAATGATTATTTTGATTGTTGTCGCACTTCTCGGTGTATTGTTTGGATTCTTCAACCCAGGTTTGAAGTACTAATTTATAGAAAGGTTGATTCAAATGACAATTGAAGAAATGCAAAATGGTTATAAAAAAGAAGTTGACTATCAAAAACATATGCTTCGTAACTTAGGTTACTGGTTTCAACTTTTCCTAACTATTAGTGCAATAGGGTTAGCCCTAATATATTATTTCCATACATCCATGTTGTTTTTCTTCATTGTTGGAATCATCCTAATGGTTATTGGTGTACTAGGAATGTTTACTTTCGGCTATGCATCATGGCGCGGTAGAAAGAATGTAGATCTATTCATTAAAGATTATGAAAACAAATTAGCAGAAATCAAAAAGATAGATAAAAATCCAATTAGTACAGAAAAAATAAAGTATAGATCAAATAATTAACTTAATCCCTTCTCTAGATTAAAAACTTCGAAGTTGAAAAAAGTTCAGCTTCGAAGTTTTTCTTTTCTCTTCCTTTATAGCGTATAATACTTAACAGTAACTTACTCTAGATGAAAATAGGAAAGGGACGTAAATGGCTGAGAAAACAACTCCTATGATGGAGCAGTATTATGAAATCAAGAAACAATATCCTGACGCCTTTCTTTTTTATCGCGTCGGAGATTTTTATGAATTATTTGAAGATGATGCGGTTAAAGGGGCACAGATTCTGGAATTAACTCTGACTCATCGATCAAATAAGACCAAGAACCCTATTCCAATGGCAGGCGTTCCACACATGGCTGTGGATACTTATGTGAATACTTTGGTTGAAAAAGGGTATAAAGTCGCTCTTTGTGAACAACTTGAAGATCCTAAAAAAGCTAAAGGCATGGTAAAGCGAGGCATCATTCAGTTAGTAACTCCAGGTACCATGATGAATGAAGGACCTAATGATGCTAAGGATTCTAATTATTTAACTTCTGTGGTTACTACTAAAAGTGGTTTTGGTTTAGCTTACAGTGATTTATCCACCGGTGAAATTTATTCTACTCATTTAAAGAGTTTCGCCGCAGTTTCTAATGAACTTTTGTCTTTAAGAACAAGAGAAGTTGTGTATAACGGTCCATTAACTGAGCAAAACAAAGACTTTATGCACAAGGCTAATATTACGGTTTCTGCACCTACACCAATTGAAGGCGAACATGCGGAAATTTCTTACGTTGAACAAAACTTGACTAATGGAGCAGAAAAGTCTGCAACGCGTCAATTAGTTGGCTACTTGCTTTCAACCCAAAAGAGAAGTTTAGCCCACTTACAAATTGCTAAGAGCTATGAAGTAAATCAATATTTGCAGATGTCACACACTGTACAAAATAATTTGGAATTAGTGGCATCAGCTAAGACCGGTAAAAAGATGGGCTCACTTTTCTGGGTATTGGATAAAACTCATACAGCCATGGGAGGTCGTCTTCTTAAGCAGTGGTTGGCCCGTCCATTGTTAAACGTGGATATCATTAATCATCGTGAGGAAATGGTCCAAGCATTGCTTGATGGCTATTTCACTCGTGAAAACACTATTGATGCCTTAAAGGGCGTTTATGACCTAGAACGCTTAACAGGACGGATTGCCTTTGGAAATGTAAATGCCCGTGAATTATTGCAATTATCACGTTCTTTGCAAGCAGTCCCAGTTATTCTTGATGCTCTCAATCAATCTGACAGTGATGTTTTGACAGATTTTGCCAAAAAAATCGATCCTTTAAAGGGTGTTGCTGAATTAATTTCTACAACTTTAGTAAAAGATCCACCGCTTTTAACTACAGAAGGTGGATTAATCAGAGATGGTGTGGATAAACAGCTTGATCGCTATCGGGATGCCATGAATAATGGTAAAAAATGGCTGGTTCAAATGGAAACTGATGAACGTCAAAAGACAGGAATTGAAAACTTAAAAGTAGGTTTCAATAAGGTCTTTGGTTATTATATTCAGGTTTCTAATGGTAATAAGAGCAAGGTGCCTCTTGATCGCTATACTCGTAAGCAAACCTTAACTAATGCCGAACGCTACATTACCCCAGAGTTAAAAGAACACGAAAATCTAATATTAGAGGCTCAAACTCGCTCAACTGATCTGGAATATGATTTATTTGTTCAATTGCGTGATGAAGTTAAGAAGTACATTCCTGCTTTGCAAAAATTAGGCAATCAATTAGCTGCCTTGGACGTTTATTGTGGCTTCGCTACAGTTGCTGAACAAAATAATTATTGTCGTCCATCTTTCCATACTGATAGTCAAGACATTGATGTCGTTAATGGCCGTCACCCGGTTGTGGAAAAAGTAATGACTGCAGGTTCATACATTCCTAATGATGTGAAGATGGATTCTGCTACAAATATCTTTTTGATTACTGGACCAAACATGTCAGGTAAGAGTACTTATATGCGGCAGATGGCATTAATTGCAATTATGGCCCAAGTTGGTTCTTTTGTTCCCGCTGATAGTGCTGCTTTGCCTATTTTTGATCAAATTTTTACCCGTATTGGTGCAGCCGATGATTTGATTTCTGGTCAAAGTACTTTCATGGTGGAAATGAGTGAAGCAAATGATGCTTTGCAATATGCTACTAAACGCAGTCTTGTATTATTCGATGAAATTGGACGTGGTACAGCTACTTATGACGGTATGGCTTTAGCAGGTGCAATTGTTAAATATCTGCATGATAAAGTAGGAGCTAAAGCACTTTTTGCCACTCACTATCATGAATTAACAAGTCTTGATGAAACGCTGGATTATTTGAAAAATATCCATGTTGGTGCAACTGAAGAAAACGGTAAGTTAGTTTTCTTACATAAGATTTTGCCAGGTCCTGCTGATCAAAGTTATGGTATCCATGTTGCACAGCTTGCTGGCTTGCCATGTGCCGTTTTACGTGAAGCAACTAAGTTGCTAAAGCGTCTAGAAGCACAAGGCAGTGAATTGGCTCCAGTTAGGCAACAGCTAGATTTATTTGCCCAACCGGAAGCTGCTTCTGATGAAGTGGATGATAACGATAGTGAAAACAGTCCAATGACCGATGCGGAACAAGATGTGCTGGATGATATTTCTAATCTTTATTTAGCTGATAAGACACCACTGCAGATTATGCAAATGGTGGCTAATTGGCAAAAAGACTTGAAGGATGATAAATAATGGCTAAAATTCACGAGCTATCTGAAAATTTAACTAATCAGATTGCAGCAGGTGAAGTAATAGAGCGTCCTGCTAGTGTAGTTAAAGAACTTGTGGAAAACTCATTAGATGCGGGTGCAACTAGAATTCGAGTCGATTTTATTGATGCCGGATTAAAGCAAATCGTAGTTCAAGATAATGGGACTGGGATTGCACGTGACCAAGTAGATTTAGCCTTTACTAGGCATGCTACAAGCAAGATTAGCAATGAGCATGATCTGTTTAAAGTTTCTACTTTAGGATTCCGCGGTGAAGCTTTAGCCTCAATTTCCGCTGTTAGCCATGTTGAAATTGTAACGGCTACAGAAAATGCAATTGGAATTAAGGCGGACTTTAGTGGCGGCAGTAAAAAGGGCCAAGAAGATGCAGCGTCACAAAAGGGGACTAAAATTACAGTTCGAGATTTGTTCTTTAATACGCCTGCTCGATTAAAATATTTGCGTAGTCCGCGGACCGAAATTATGAAAATTGTGGATATCATTAACCGTTTATCATTAGGTTATCCACATGTTTCATTCACCTTGTCGAATACTGGCAAAGTTTTACTCAGAACAACTGGCAATGGCAATTTGAAGCAAACAGTCGCCAATGTATACGGTCGACATATTGCTGAAAAAATGGAAAGTTTTGAAGCAAAAGATAGCGATTTTAAGATTACAGGCTTAATGTCCAAGCCTGAATTAACACGCTCTACGCGCAACTTTATTTCGATTTTATTGAATGGCCGTTATATTAAGAACTTTCAATTAAATAATGCCATTATGGATGGTTATGCCTCAAAATTAGCAGCGCGTCATTATCCAATCGTTGTGATCGCTATTCACGTTGATCCATTGCTAGTGGATGTGAATGTCCATCCAACCAAGCAAGAGGTTCGTTTATCTAAGGAAAAAGAGCTCAGTCGTTTGATCACTGGTGCCATTAGCGATGCTTTGCTAGACAAAACTGAACAAAGCAGTGGTTTTGCCAATTTAGAAAATAAACGTGAGACTCTAGTTGATCAATTAGAATTCAACTTGAATCAAGATGTTGTTAATACAACGCGTAAAACGCCAGAAGTTCATGAAGAAGCTGAAAAGCCAGAATTTTTAGTAAAACAAGAAGCTAAAAATTCTGAAGAGCCTAAGGACGAAACTGAGCATAACTATGTGGATATCAATATTCCTCGGGAAGATGATCAATATATCATTACTAAAACTTGGGATAAGAATGTTGCTTTGCAGCAGAAGTTGATGCCATTTAGCAATAAAAAGGTGGATCAAGAAGTTATTTCGACTGGGGATGAAACTCTTGCTAATAATTTGCCGCGTCTTGCTTATGTGGGAAAAATTGATACATATTTGTTAGCTGAAAATGATGGCGATTTGTATTTGATTGACCAAGTGGCAGCCAGAAGACGTCTTCAGTTTGAACAGATTTATCAAACTATTACCTCTAAAAAAATAGTTCAACAAGGCTTACTGACACCGATTGTTTTAGAATTTGGAAATTTAGATTTTCTACAAATTAAGGATAAGATTTATCAAATTAAACAGCTAGGTATATATTTAGATGAATTTGGTCAAAATAGTTTTATTGTGCGTTCATATCCTACCTGGATCCACGATCATGTTGAAGAATCCATTCGTGAAATTTTGGATAATTATTTAAATCTTGATAAAGGTAAAACACAAAATTTATTTAAACGAGTGGCAGCTTTAGAAGCAAAACGCAGTGTTAAAGGCAAAATTAATTTATCCGCTGCAGAAGGTACACAAATTATCACAGATTTGCGTAAAACGTCCGATCCGTATCACGATGCAGATGGTCGCCTTATTTTAGTGCGGATAAATCAAAATGAATTAAGAAAAATGTTCAAGAAAGGTGAATAAATGTACGAATATTTTGAAGGAATAGTTACAGTCATTACGCCTAGTTATATCGTAGTTGATGTAAATGGTGTAGGTTATAAGATATATAGTCCAACTCCTTTCGCCTATCAAAAGGGAGATAAAGCTAAAATCTTTATTGAACAAGTTGTAAGAGATACGGGAATTACCTTGTATGGTTTTCAAAGCGAAGATGACAAGGGGCTCTTTCTTAAGCTGTTAAGCGTTAGTGGGATCGGCCCTAAAAGCGCATTGGCTATCATGGCAGCTGAAGATGCCAATTCTTTGGCCGAAGCAATTGAGCAGGGAGAAGTTAAGTATCTTACTCGTTTCCCTGGTGTGGGTAAAAAAACGGCTTCTCAGATTGTGCTTGATTTGAAGGGCAAGCTACGCGATTATGTTGCTCGACTTGATCGTCAAGATGAAGAACAAGGAAATATCCCACCAGCATTGAATGATGCCTTGTTAGCGTTGATTGCCTTGGGTTATACCCAAAAAGAAGTAGATCGAATTACTCCTAAGCTTGAAGAAGTTAATGCGGATACAGCCGATCAATATATTAAAAAAGGCTTGGCATTACTGCTTAAGAAGTAGATCTTGTTATAATGGTAAAGATTAATAATAAGTAAGGAAGTGAAACTGGTGGCAGAAAATGAAGATGCAGTAACTTCAGGTGAAGTAGAAAACTCTGAAGAAGAGGCAATGGAATTATCTTTGAGACCCCAAACTTTAGATCAATATTTAGGTCAAAAACGGGTTAAAAAGGAAATGTCCATTTATATTAAAGCCGCAAAACAGCGTGATGAGGCTTTGGACCATGTCTTGCTTTATGGACCACCAGGCTTAGGTAAGACGACTTTAGCTTTTGTAATTGCAAATGAACTGGGTGTGCATTTAAAGAGTACAAGTGGTCCAGCAATTGAAAAAGCAGGCGATTTAGTAGCTCTGCTTTCAGACCTTGATCCAGGGGATGTGCTGTTTATTGATGAAATCCATCGTCTTGCTAAGCCTGTTGAAGAAGTTTTGTATTCTGCAATGGAAGACTATTATATTGATATTGTAATTGGTGAAGGACAGACTACTCATGCCGTTCATGTGCCATTGCCACCATTTACTTTGATTGGGGCAACGACCTTGGCTGCGCAATTGTCCGCACCTTTGCGAGATCGATTCGGTATTGTCGAACATATGCAGTACTACACAATTGATGAACTTGAAAAGATTGTCCAAAGATCAAGCGATGTTTTCCATACTTCCATTGCACCCGAAGCAGCTCATGAGCTAGCTCGTCGTTCACGGGGAACGCCACGTGTAGCCAACCGTTTTTTGAAGCGGGTTCGTGATTTCGCCGAAGTTAAAGGTGAAAAGACAATTTCTCTTGCCACAACTGAAGGTGCATTGAAGCAGCTTCAAGTTGATGATGAGGGATTAGATCAAACTGATCGTCGTTTATTGCGGACAATGATTGAAGGCTATAATGGCGGACCGGTTGGAATTAGAACTTTAGCTGCTAATGTGGGTGAAGATATGGAAACGATCGAATCACTCTATGAGCCTTATTTGTTGCAGCATGGATTTATTTTGCTTACGCCACGTGGTCGAATGGTGACAGACAAGGCATATTTGCAACTGGGTTTGCCAGTTCCAGGTGATAAATAATATTATTTTCTGTATAATAGATATAATATCTAGACAATAGTTTTATGAGGTGAAAGATTTGAATACTTTATTTTTAGCAAGTGCTGGCGCTGCTGGTGGCAGCAACATGATGATGATTATCTTATTCATCGTTTTGATCGGTTTTACTTACTTTGGTATGATTCGTCCACAAAAGAAGCAACAACAACAAAGATTGCAAATGATGGACAAGTTGAAGAAGGGTGACGGCGTTATCCTTGTTGATGGTTTGCACGCTAAGGTTGATAAGATCAACAGCGACAAGACCATTGTGGTAGATGCAGATGGTATTTACTTAACTTTCGAAAGAATGGCCGTTCGTCGCGTTATCCCTGCCGTAGCACCAGTTGAAGAAAATGATGCTCCTGCAGCAGATAAGACTGAAGATACAGCTTCTAAGGAAGATACTAGTGCAACTGACACTAAGACTACTGATGCTTCAGATGAAACTAAAGAAGATAAATAATTAATAATTATAAAAGCGTCAATTTAGGCGCTTTTTGTTTTGCCATGAAAAAGCTTGTTGTAAAATAGTAATGATTCAAAAAGCAAGTTAAGGAAAAGGATAGTATTATGAGAAATATTCCTGTAGTTATGATTATTTTTGGTGGTAGTGGTGATTTAGCTCACCGTAAGCTCTACCCAGCTTTGTTTAATTTGTATCAACAAGGCTTAATTCATGATAATTTTGCTGTGATTGGAACAGCTCGTAGACCTTGGTCACACGAATATTTACGCGAACAAGTTAGTGACGCTGTTCATGAGACTCATGATGAGGTTGATGAAAATAGTTTAAATCATTTTGCCAGCCATTTTTACTATCAATCACATGATGTCACTAATGTTGAACATTATGAGACACTGAAAAAATTAGCTCAAGAATTAGATGATCGTTACTGCGCACATGGCAACCGTCTCTTTTACATGGCAATGGCTCCAAGATTCTTCGGTACAATTGCTACACATATCAATGACCAATGCCTAACAGGCAGCGGATTTAACCGTATCGTCGTAGAAAAGCCATTTGGTCATGATTTGGCATCTGCCGAAAAATTAAATAAGGAAATTACTGCTTCATTTAATGAAGAGGATATTTTTAGAATTGACCATTATTTGGGCAAGGAAATGGTACAGAATATTATGCCAATGCGCTTTACCAATCCTTTGATCAAAAATATTTGGTCAGCTGATTATATTAAAAATATTCAAGTTACTTTGGCAGAGCAATTGGGAGTTGAAGCACGTGGTGGTTATTACGATACTTCCGGTGCTTTACGCGATATGGTCCAAAATCATATCTTCCAAATCATTACTTTGCTTGCTATGCCAGAACCTAAAGATTTAACTTCTGCTGGTGTTCACAAAGCTAAGCAAGCTTTGCTTGAAAGTATGATTATTCCTAGTCCAGAAGAAGTAAAAAAGGATTTTGTTCGTGGCCAATATTTAGGTAGTGATACTACTTTTGCTTATAAACAAGAACCAAATGTTGATGAAAACTCAACTACTGAAACTTTTGTAGCCGGTAAAGTTAAATTTAAAGAAGGTCCAGTTGCTGGGGTACCAATTTACTTTAGAACTGGTAAGGAATTTAAGGAAAAGAAGAATCGAATTGATATCGTATTAAAGCACATCAATAATCCTTATGGTCAAGCCCATTCCAACAACATTACGATCGAAATCGATCCTACTAGCAAGATTTATATCACCATAAATGGTAAAAAGATTGATCAACCAGGAATCAGACGTGAAAATTTAACTTATGAATTTTCAAAGTCTGAAATGGCTAAAGTCCCAGACGGATATGAGCGACTTTTGCATGATGTTTTTGTCAATGATTCAACTAACTTTACCCATTGGAGCGAATTGAAGCGTTACTGGGAATTTATTGATTCTGTTGAAGCTGATTGGCAAAAAGAAAATGAAGCAGGCGATGCTAAAATCGCCCAATATTTGCCATATAGAATGGGGCCAAAGGAAGCAAACGATATCTTTGAAACTCCAACGGAACATTGGATTTATGAATAAGCAAAATTTATTGCCGCAAAATGACATCCATCGCCGGATTATTCATCTGGATATGGATGCTTTTTACGCTTCAGTTGAAACTCAGAGAAACCCTGAATTAAAAAATAAGGCATTGGTCATTGGGCAGGATCCCCGTAATAATGGTGGGCATGGCGTAGTTGCAACTTGTAATTATGTTGCACGTAAATACGGTGTTCATTCGGCAATGCCCGCAATTAAGGCGGTTAAGTTGATTCCTAAGTCAGAGCTAGTTTTTGTAAGACCTGATTTTAAGAAATATCGAAGCGTCTCAGCTAAAATTCATTCCTTTATGCATGAGATTACAGATAAGGTGGAATCTATCGCCTTAGATGAAGCTTATCTCGATGTCACTCATAATAAGTTAGGGCAAAATTCGGCAGTTCAATTAGCAATTGGATTACAACGCCGGATTCGAAAGGAATTAGGACTGAATTCTTCTTTTGGCGTTTCATATAATAAATTTTTAGCCAAAATGGGTTCGGAATATGCCAAGCCTTTTGGCAGAACAGTTATTTTGCCGGATGAAGCTAAACAATTTTTGGGGATGCAAAAAATTGAAAAATTCCCAGGTGTAGGGCCAAAAACTCAAGAACAGCTACATGAGATGGGGATTTATACAGGTGCAGATTTGCAAAAAGTTGCTGATCTTGTCTTAATTAAAAAGTTTAAAAAGATGGGCTACTTTTTAGCCCAGCATGCACATGGGATTGATTTGCGCCCCGTAATTGCAGATTCAGATACAAATCGTAAATCAATCGGTATGGAGCGTACCTATGAGCCTGCTATTTATACGCGCGATGAGGCACTGACGCATATTCGGCATTATTGTAAACATTTAGAAGATGAATTAAAAAAGCGTAACTTTTTTGCCCAAACTGTAGTAATCAAGGTTAGAGATAATGACTTTGATACTGTAACTAAGCGCAGAAAATTGACTAAACCGTCAAATAGTCAGTATGATTACTATGACAGTGCTCGTGAGTTGTTTGATAAAACGAGCAATTTTTTAGAAAAGGGCATTCGGTTAATCGGGGTAACTGTGACTGATTTTAAGAAAGATGAATATCAAACAATTAACCTATTCGATTACTAAAAGAAGCCCTTTTTCTGTTAAACTAGATACAGATAATTTTTAGAAGATGAGGAAAAATAATGAGTAGTTTTGACGACATTTACGAAAAAATCTTACAATATCCAACTATTATTTTGCATCGTCATACCAGTCCTGACCCAGACGCAATTGGTTCACAAGCTGGTCTTGCACGTGCAATTATGGAAAAATTCCCTGACAAGCGTGTTTTATGTGCCGGTGAAAATGACGAAGGCGATTTGGCTTGGATTAACCATATGGACCAAGTTAAGGCAACCGATTATGAAGGTGCATTAGTAATTACTACTGATACTGCTAATACCCCAAGAATTTCAAACAAGTTGTATGAAAAAGGCGACTTTTTAATTAAGATTGACCACCACCCAGATGTAGATCCATACGCTGACATGAGTTATGTAGATCCTGATGCTCCAGCAGCTTGTCAAATCATCGTTGACTTCTTAAATGAAGAAGGCTTTAAGATTACCAAGGAAGTTGCTTGCCCACTTTACGCAGGTATCGTTGGCGATACTGGTCGTTTTATGTATCCAGAAACTTCAGAACATACCTTCAAGGTAGCAGCTCAACTTGCTTCAACTGGTATTGATATTACTGAAATTGCCAGAAATATTGCCGATGTAACCTTTGATGAAGCTAAGCTTCAAGCATTAGCAATGGATAAGATGGAAATCGATCCAGTTGGTGCTGCTTACACTATCTTGATGCAAGATGATTTGAAGAAGTTAGGTTTGACTGATGATCAAGCTAACGTTGCAGTTTCAACTCCAGGTCGAATCAAGGATGTTTTGGCTTGGAACGTATTTGTTGAAAAGCCAGACGGCACTTTCCGTGTACACTACCGTTCAAAGGGTCCAGTAATCAATGAATTAGCTGCTAAGCATGACGGTGGTGGCCACGCATTAGCAAGTGGTGCCAATGCTAAGGACATAGACGAAGTAAAGCAAGTCTTTGCCGAAGTTGTTGAAGTAACTAAGAAGTATAAAGAAGATCATGAATAATATTTTTGCAGATTCCAGAATTAAACCAGCTATTCAAGAGGGTTTAAAGAAGATCCATTTTGAAAAGCCAACTAAGGTGCAGGAAAAAGTTATTCCAGCAATGCTTTCTGATTTAAGTGTTGTGGTGCAAGCTGCAACCGGGTCAGGTAAGACGCATGCTTATTTGGTGCCTATCTTTAATGAAATTGATGAAGATGCTCACTATGTGCAAGCAATTGTGACTTTGCCTAGTCGAGAGCTTGCTGATCAACTTTATCAAGTAGCACGTCAATTAAGAGATGCGGCAGAGATGCACTTTTCTATTGCCCACCTTGCTGGTGGAACGGACCGTGAACGTCAGTTAGAAAAGTACCAAAATAATACGCCACAGTTGGTAATTGCCACTCCGGGACGACTTTTGGACTTTGTACAAAAAAAGGTATTCGTTGTTGATCAAGTTAAGACTTTTGTCATCGACGAAGCTGATATGACTCTTGACATGGGCTTTTTGGCTGATATTGATCAAGTAGCAAGCAAGATGCCTAAGGATGTACAAATTGCAGCCTTTTCAGCTACTATTCCAGTTAAGCTATCTAACTTTTTGCGTAAGTACATGGCTCATCCAGATCAAATCGTGATCGATAATCCGAGTATAATTGCACCTACAATTAAGAATGATTTGCTTGATATTGGCTCAAAGAATCGTAAGAGTGTTTTGTACAAGTTATTGACTATGGGTCAACCTTACTTGGCTTTGGTTTTTGCTAATACAAAACAAACTGTTGATGAATTAACTAGATACTTGCAAGATCAAGGCTTAAAGGTAGCTAAGATTCATGGTGGGGTAACTGAGCGAGAAAGAAAGCGGACTTTGCGTCAAGTTGAGCAAGGACAATTTCAATATGTTGTTGCCTCTGACTTAGCAGCCCGTGGTCTTGATATCGATGGTGTTAGTTTAGTTATTAATTATGAAATTCCACGTGATATCGAATTTGTAATTCACCGGATTGGTCGTACCGGCCGTAATGGTTTATCAGGTCATGCGATTACTTTAATTCGTGAAGAAGAAATGAACCGGATCGAAGATTTGGAAAAGATGGGCGTTCATTTCGACTTTGTTGAAATTAAGAATGGTGAATTAGTACCACGTAAACATTACCGCAGTCGTGAGAATCGTCAGGGTAAGAATCGCAAGTTTGATATTAAGTTAGTAGGTTACGTTAAAAAGGAAAAACGTAAGCGTAAGCCTGGCTACAAGAAGAAGATTAAGCGAGCAATTCAAGAAGATAATCGTCAAAAGCGTAAGCTTGAACAACGTCATGAAATTAGAAAAGCTAAGCGTTTGAGAAAGCGTAAGCGTGAACAAGGACGTTAAAGCAATATTTTAATGATAGCGGAGAGTTTTTCTCTGCTATTTTTATATAATTGCTATAGTAAAACTGTCTTTGTTAGTAAAAAAGATTTTAAAGCATTATAAGAAATGATTACGCAAGAACAAATTGATTATTTTGAAGATAATGCCCCCTAATTATTTCATAGTAATAGGGGTAGGTGGTTATAACTCTATAGCTGACAATAATAGTTATTTTGATAACTATTATTTACCTAAGTATGTGGAAAAAATAACTCTTATTAGTATGTTACTCATGTCTTTGTATTCAGTAGAAATTGCTTTTCATGCAGATGATAAAGAATCTGAATTATACAAGTATAGTGATAAAGAGTTTACTGCAGAGGATGTAGATATTTTAATCAAATTAATTTCAGGCAGTATGCATCATAAAGGATACATTCATTTTCTATTTAAAGATGATGAAGGAGAAGAATTCTTGATGTATATCTATGGTGATTCTACAATTGGATTTTGTAATATGACGGAAAAAACTAAAAAATACGTTGAAGCACAGGTAAATAAGCAAGGATTATCACTGTGGCTTGATGAAAGTGAGTAAAAAGAAATGTTATTATGTTGACTTTGTGCCATTTACTTTTCCAGATAGAAATTATGCTGAACTTGATGATTATTTAGAAACACATTATAAAGAAACATACGTGAAAAAATAATCTTCATTGCTTTTTCGCTGATGTATTACTATGATTGTCACGTTTACTTGGATGAAGAAATGAGTGAATCTTTTTCTAATTTTAAGAAAAAGGATTTAAGAAATATTGGTTTAGATATCTTAGATGCATTCATTCATAAATTAGTTGTTGAAAATCGCTCTGGACTTAACATTATTATTACTCATGCTGATAATACCCATTCATTAATGCGAATAGAAGATGGCTATCAAACATTGTTTTTCAATATTAATGGTGAATGTCTAAATATAATAAAACAGCTGGTAGATCACCAAGGGCTGTTCTTAAAAAAGAGCAATATTTCAAGATAGTATTCGACTTTGGTCGTGAACAAGGACGTTGACAGACGAGGATTTTGTAGTACAATTATTTTCAGCTTAAGATATGTCTATTAAAGTTGAATTTCAAAGAGAGAGCCAATTGGTGAGAGGGCTTAATTCGCTTTAACAGATGCTCCTTTAAGTTTTATTAATTAAGAATATCAAGAGGTAACAAACACTGTTGCAATCAAGGTGGTACCGCGCGCGGAGCGTCCTTGAATAAGCAATGGTGTTTTTTATTTTGTTTATGGGAGATAAAAATGAAGAAACTAACTAGTTCAGAGTTTCGCCAAATGTTCCTTGACTTCTTCAAGGATCATGGCCATATGATTATGCCAAGTGCATCACTTATTCCACAAGATGACCCAACTCTTCTTTGGATTAACTCTGGTGTTGCTACTATGAAGAAATATTTTGATGGTTCAGTTGTACCAAAGAACCACAGGATTACTTCTTCTCAAAAGTCAATCAGAACTAACGATATTGAAAATGTTGGTAAGACTGCTCGTCACCAAACTTTCTTTGAAATGCTTGGTAACTTCTCAGTAGGTGATTACTTTAGAGATGAAGCTATTCCTTGGGCTTGGGAATTCTTAACTAGTCCTAAGTGGCTTGGCTTACCAAAGGAAAAGCTTTACTGTACTGTTTATCCAAAAGACGTTGATTCACAACGTGTCTGGGAAAAAGCTGGTATGCCAGCAGACCATATTGTTAAGTTAGAAGACAACTTCTGGGATATTGGTGAAGGTCCATGTGGTCCTGATACTGAAATTTTCTACGACCGTGGTCAAGAAAACAACGACGTTGCTGAAGACGATCCAGAAAACTTCCCAGGTGGTGAAAATGCACGTTACCTTGAAATTTGGAACATCGTATTTTCACAATACAACCACTTGCCAAATGGTAAGTACGTAGACCAACCACACAAGAACATCGATACTGGTATGGGGCTTGAACGTGTACTTTCAATTTTGCAAGATGCACCAACTAACTTTGAAACTGACTTATTCTTGCCAATTATTCATGCTACTGAAGAAATGACTGACGGTAAGAAATACGGTGAAAACAAAGAAGACACTACTGCATTCAAGATTATTGCCGACCACGTTCGTGCCGTAAGTTTTGCTATTGCTGATGGTGCTCTTCCATCAAACTCAGGTCGTGGTTACGTTCTTCGTCGTTTGATCCGTCGTGCAGACCTTAACGGTCAACGTTTAGGCATTAAGGGCGCCTTCCTTTACAAGCTTGTACCAGTTGTTGGTAAGATTATGCAAAGTCACTACCCAGAAGTTATGGATCAATGTGGTTTTATCGAAAACGTAATTCAAAACGAAGAAGAAAGATTCCAAGCTACTCTTGATACTGGTTTGACTTTGCTTGATGACTTAATTGATAAGGCTAAGAAGTCAGATGACAAGACCATCTCAGGTAAGGATGCCTTCAAGATGTTTGATACTTACGGCTTCCCATACGAATTAACCTTTGAATCAGCTCAAGATGCTGGCCTTAAGGTTGATAAGAAGGGCTTCGATGCTGAAATGCAAGCTCAAAAGGAACGTGCACGTAAGGCTCGTGGTGCTCTTCAATCAATGGGTCGTCAAGATGTAACTTTGATGAACATTAAGGACAAGTCAGTCTTTGAACGTGACACTTATGAAGAACCACATGCTAAGCTTCTTGACATCGTTGTTGACGATAAGTTAGTTGATAAGGCTGATGGTGAACATGCAACCTTAGTCTTTGACAAGACTCCATTTTACGCAGAACGTGGTGGACAAGTTGCTGACCACGGTAACATTTATGATCAAGATGGTGAACTTGTTGCTAAGGTAACAGATGTCCAACATGCTCCAAATGACCAAAACTTACACTTTGTTGATCTTATTTTGCCAATGGAAAAGGGCAAGGAATATGTTTTGAAGATCGATAAGGAACGTCGTGAAGGTTTACGTCACTCTCACTCAGCAACTCACTTGCTTCACGCTGCACTTCGTCAAGTTTTAGGTGAACATACTCACCAAGCAGGTTCATTAGTTGATCCTGACTACTTGAGATTTGACTTCACTGCTATGGAACCAATGACTCCACGTGAAATTAAGTCAGTTGAAGAATTAGTTAACCAAAAGATTTGGGAAGCTATCGATGTTAAGACTACTATTACTACACCTGAAGAAGGTGAAAAGATGGGTGCCTTAGCCCTCTTTGATGGTAAGTACGGCCACAAAGTTCGTGTTGTTCAAATGGGTGACTT
Organism: Lactobacillus helveticus; assembly: GCF_046109915.1. Lineage (NCBI taxonomy): Bacteria > Bacillati > Bacillota > Bacilli > Lactobacillales > Lactobacillaceae > Lactobacillus > Lactobacillus helveticus. Next base: position 2,102,763 of record NZ_CP151471.1, read on the forward strand.
CTCATCAGAATTCTGTGGTGGTACTCACTGTTCTAACACTAACCAAATTGGTATTTTCAAGATTATTTCTGAATCAGCTGTTGGTGCTGGTATGCGTAGAATTGAAGCTGTAACTTCAAAGAAGGCATACGAATACTTAGCAAACCGTTCAAGCTTGCTTGATGATATTCAAGCTGATGTTAAGGCAACTAAGCCAAATAACATCATTGATAAGATTGACTCACTTGAAAGTGACTTGCATGACTGTCAAAAGCAAGTTGAAGCATTGACTAAGCAAATCAACCAAGCTAAGGCTGGTCAAATCTTTGACGATGTAAAACAAGCTGGCGATTTGACTGTAATTGCTACTGTTGCAGATGTTAACGGCATGAACGACCTTCGTGAACTTGCTGATAACTGGAAGAGCGGCAACAAGTCAGATGTTTTAGTTTTAGCTGCTGAAAATGATGGCAAGGCTAATATGATTATTAGTTTAGGTCAAAAGGCTTTGGACAAGGGTCTTAAAGCCGGCGACTTAATTAAGAAGGCTGCTCCAATCTTTGGTGGTGGCGGCGGTGGTCGTCCTAACATGGCTCAAGCTGGTGGTAAGAAGCCAGAAGGTCTTAACGACGCTATCAAGGCTGTAATCGAAGAAATTTCTAAGAACTAAGAATTAATTAATTGTGTTTAAGCTTTTTTTCAAGTAAAATTGTTGGCAGGAGGAATAAATATGAGTTCGCTAGATAAGACTATGCATTTTGACTTTAATCAAAATAAAGGAAAGAATGTTTATGACACTCTGCAAGATGTTTACAATGCGCTTGAAGAAAAGGGCTATAATCCTGTCAACCAGATTGTAGGTTACTTACTTTCTGGCGATCCTGCTTATATTCCACGGCATAATGATGCCCGTAATTTAATTCTTAAGCACGAACGTGATGAAATTATTGAGGAACTCGTTAAGAGCTATCTTGGTAAGAATAAATAATGCGATTATTAGGTTTAGATATAGGCTCTAAAACTGTGGGTGTTGCGGTCAGTGATGAGTTAGGAATTACTGCACAGAAGTTAGAAACTATTAAGATTGATGAAACCAAATATAATTTTGGCATGCGTCCATTGAAGAAGTTGGTTAGACAATATGAAGTAGATGGCTTTGTATTAGGTCTACCTAAGAATATGGATGGCACTTCGGGAGCTTCAGTAGCCCGCAGTAAGGCTTATGGCAAAAGACTCGAAGAAAAGTTTGGCTTGCCCGTGCATTATTCTGATGAAAGATTAACAACTATCGAATCACGCCGAGTACTTGTAGAAGATGCAGGTATTCATGATCGTAAGAAACGTAAACAAGTGATTGATCAGATGGCAGCGGTGCTCATCTTGCAAAATTATTTGGATTTACACCGAAAGGATTAATATGGCAGCACAAGTTAATGGTGACGATAAAGATCGTCAAATTACTTTGATCGATGATCAAGGTAATGAAGAATTGTATGAAGTATTATTTACTTTTCATTCAGATGATTATGATAAGTCATATGTGCTTCTTTACCCAGCCGCTGTTGGGGACGACGAAGATATTGAAGTACAGGCTTTCAGTTATGATGCAGATGACGCAGGTGATGTCACAAGCAGTGATTTGCACGAAATTGAATCTGATGATGAATGGGACATGGTACAAGGAGTTTTAAATACTTTCTTGGATGATGATCGCCTAAGTGGTAAATAATAAAAAAAGGACTAGCTGCGGCTGGTCCTTTTTGTTAGTTTTTGAAAAGAAATATAGATAGCTATGAATGATAAAATTTTAAAAATCTTAGAGTTTGGCGAAATTACTAAAAGATTAAGCAAATTAGCAATTACCGCTCCAGCTAAAGAGGCAGCACTAAAATTGCGACCAAGCAGTAATTTTGACCAAGTACAAAATGAATTAAAGCAAACGTTGGCATTGGCTGACTTATTGCGAGTTAAAGGACGGCTTCCGTTAACTGACTTTCAAGATGTTCATCCTAGTACTAAAAGATTGGGCGTTAAGGCAAATTTAAATGCACAAGAGCTAGGGAATTTGCTTCTTGTTTTAAGTTTAGCTAATGAAATCAACGAATTTCTGGAAGATGTTGATGATGAAAAGCTTAACTTATCAGCTATTGATTCAGTTTTGGATCAGCTAGATGTTCCAGATCTTTTATTTAGAGAATTAAAAAAGTCAGTTGACTATGATGGTGAAGTACTTGATACTGCTTCAAATGCATTAGCGCGTTTGCGTCATGATATGCGCAGCAATGAAGAAGATATTAAGAATCGGATGGATGCTTATACTAAAGGAAATAGCAGTAAGTACTTATCTGAACAAATCGTTACTATTCGTGATGATCGCTATGTTATTCCGGTTAAGCAAGAATATCGTGGCAAGTTTGGCGGTGTGGTTCATGATCAAAGTGCCAGTGGTCAGACTTTATTCATTGAACCTGAAGCAGTATTGAATTTAAACAACCGCCAACAGAATTTAATTGCTCAAGAAAAACAAGAAATTCGCAATATTTTAAAGCATTTGTCTAGCTTAGCGAGAGAAGAGATCAACAGCATCAATAATATTGCCAATTCATTGACTCGCTTAGACTTTTTACAGGCAAAAGCAAAGTTAGCTAAAGAAATGAAGGCCAGCGAACCTAAGTTGACTCAGGATCATTCGTTAGAATTACGGAATGCACGCCATCCGTTGATTGATCCAGAAAAAGTTGTTCCTAACAATATTCGCTTAGGTGACGATTTTGACACAATGCTGATTACTGGGCCAAACACTGGTGGTAAGACTATTACTCTTAAAACCGCGGGGTTGTTGCAATTAATGGCTCAGTCTGGTTTATTTATTCCAACTGAAGAAGGCAGCAAAGTTGGCGTATTCAAAGAAGTTTACGCTGATATTGGTGATGAACAATCAATTGAACAATCATTAAGTACTTTTTCATCACATATTAATGACATCATTGCCATTATGAAAAACGTAGATAAAGAAACTTTGGTTTTAATTGATGAAATTGGTGCAGGAACGGATCCAGAAGAAGGGGCTAGCTTGGCTATTAGTATTTTGGACTTTTTGCGCAAAAAAGATGCTAAGATCATGGTTACTACGCACTATCCAGAATTGAAACTTTATGGATACAATAGACCGCGCACTATCAATGCATCAATGGAATTTGACTTGAAGACTTTGTCACCAACATACCATTTGCAAATTGGAATTCCAGGTCATAGTAATGCTTTTGCGATTGCCCGCAGACTGGGGATGCGTGAAGATGTAGTTAAAAATGCGCAGAATTTAATGTCAGACGAAGATTCTGATATTAATAAGATGATTGCCAAATTAAATGCGCAAACTAAAGCAGCTACTACTGCACGCAACCGATTAGAAACAAGTTTGGATCGCAGTCAAAAGCTTGAGCAGAAATTGCAGCAAGCACTTGATTGGTACAATCAACGCGTTCAAAAGCAACTTGATTTTGCCCAAGAAAGAGCTAATGAAGTTGTGGCTAAAAGACGTAAAAAAGCTGATAAGATTATTGCGGAATTGGAAAAGCAGAAAAATGTTGGCGTTAAAGAAAATAAGATTATTGAAGCCAAGGGTGAACTTAACAGCCTAGAACGTCAGGCTCACAATTTAGCCCATAATAAGGTCTTACAGCGTGAAAAACGTCGACATCATGTAAGTGTAGGGGATCAAGTAAAGGTCCTTTCATATGGGCAAACAGGCACTATTACTAAGAAATTGTCTGAGCATGAATATGAAGTGCAAATGGGGATCATTAAAGTTAAAGTTAGTGATCGTGATATTGAGAGAATTGCTAAGAATAATGCCCAGCCTAAGAAGAAACTGGTTAGAGCAACGAGTGCGATTAGACGTAGCAATGCACATAGTGAGCTCGACTTGCGTGGTCAACGCTACGATGAAGCCATGACTAATTTAGATCGTTATATTGATTCTGCTTTGCTTGCTGGGTTAGATATTGTAACGATTATTCATGGAATTGGTACTGGCGCAATCCGTAAGGGTGTTTGGCAATATTTAAGCAGCAGCAATCATGTTAAAGGCTTTAATTACGCGCCTGCTAACGAAGGTGGTAACGGTGCCACAATTGTTAAATTAAAGTAGGCAATTTTCTTGTAAAAAGTAAGTAAAGCTGATATATTATTAATATAAGATTTGAAGAAAAAACGATATTAATTGAAAGAGGTAAAGCATATGGTTAATGCAATTACTGATCAAAACTTTGAAGAAGAAACTAAAGATGGCGTTGTTTTAACAGACTTTTGGGCAACTTGGTGTGGTCCATGTAAGATGCAATCACCTGTAATTGACCAATTAGCAGAAGAACGTCAAGACGTTAAGTTTACTAAGATGGATGTAGATCACAATCAAGAAACTGCTAAGAATCTTGGTATTATGGCTATTCCAACTTTGATTATTAAGAAGAATGGTCAAATTGTTGATCGTTTGACTGGCTACACTCCAAAGGAAAAGTTGAACCAAATTTTGGATCAATATGCTGGCTAATTAAGACAAAAAAATAAGCTTGTGGCGAGGCCACAAGCTTTATTTTATGCTTCTTTTTCTTTAAGAAGATCACGGATTTCTTTTAAGTAATCCGTTTCGGTTGGAGCAGCTGGAGTTTCTTCTTCTTCCTTTTTCGTAAATTTATTAACGGCTTTTACGATTAAGAAGACCATGAAGGAAATAATAAGGAAATTGATGATGGAATTTAGGAAACTTCCGTATCTAAAATTAGCTTCTCCTACTTTAAGAGTTAAGTTAGACAAGTCAATTCTACCGATAAAAAGACCGATTAGCGGATTGATTAAGTTTTTAACAAGTGATTGTACGATTGCTGTAAAAGCTACACCGATAATCACACCGACTGCTAAATCAATAACGTTTCCGCGTGCAATAAATTGTTTAAATTCCTTGAGCATTTTATTACTCCTATATCTAAATCTAAAAATATTTTAATTTAAGGTAAAGTATATAGGAACAATAAGTTATAGTCTATAAAAAAGCTATCTTTTTTGCTAAATTTTTAGCCGAAACGAGCAATGATTTGAACTTTCTTTTCTTTAGGTAAAATGGTAATTTCACTTTCGGTGATTTTACCAGTTTCCTTTTGTACGGCTTCGGCAATCATGCCACTTTCAAGAGAAAATTCTTTACTATCACTGTCTAAACGGTCTTCGATATTTTGACCGCTTAATTCAAAAGTGATGGAGGCTCTTCTTTCTTTGGTTTTTACAAGAGTACCAAATTTAGCCATATGGAAGAAATCAGCCAAATCATCAAAATCGCTTAAGTCGTAGTGACGTGAAATTCTTTTGCCAGCCCAATAAAGAATAGGGGCATCATCATCACCTAAAATAGTTGGTAAAAGAAAGTCGCGGTAAAGCTGATTAATAAAATATACGTGTTCGTTTGCGTTTTCTGTCATAAACTTATTCATCCCTTTTATTCTTTTTTATTTTACCGTAAACTAGTAGAAGTAGAAAATAATTTTTTCTTAATAAGAGGTTTTTATTATGGATAATCGTCCCATTGGATTGTTAGACTCGGGTGTTGGCGGCTTTACAGTTATTAAAAAAGTAATTGAAAAGTTGCCTCACGAATCTACTGTTTTTATTGGTGATAGTGCCAATATGCCTTATGGCGATAAAAGTCGTGAACAAATTATTGAACTTACGCGTCGTAGCGTAAAGTTTTTATTGCAAAAGAAAGTAAAGTTAATTATTTTTGCCTGCAACACAGCAACGGCAGTGGCAATGCCCACTTTGCAAAATGAAGTTGAGCAGCAAATTATCGGAGTTATTCAATCAGGGAGTTTAGCTGCGGCAAGAACGACTAAAAATAAAAAAGTTGCAGTAGCAGCAACACCGGTAACAATTAATTCGCATGCATATCAAAAAGAAATTAAATTCAGAGATCCTGATATTAAGGTGATGGAAGTAGCAGCACCAGAGCTTGCTCTCCTCATTGAAAGCCAAAAGGATTATGATACTAATTTAGCAGCAGTTAAACGCAGTATTGCTCCGCTTAAGGATCAAGATTTTGATACTTTTGTTTTGGGCTGTACGCATTATCCTTTAATTCAAAATGAATTTGCGGAAGCATTAGGTGATAAAATTCAAATTGTAGATCCTGCTGATCAAGTAGCACAATATACGTTTAATGTTATGCGGCGTGATGGCTTGTTTAGTTCATTCGATCAAGCTGGAAAACATGAATATTACACTACTGGAGATCCTGATAAATTCTCAGAAATGGGAAGAAGATTTTTAGGACAAGCAGATCTGACTAGTCATCAAGTAGATACGAGGAATTTATAATGACTAAGGAAATTTTATTTGCGACCGGCAATCAAGGAAAAGCTAAGGAATTAAAAGAAGCTTTTAAGAGAGCTGGCGTGGGTGTCGAAATCAAGACTAATGCTGATTTAGATACTCCGCCTCATCCAATTGAAAGTGGACGGACTTTTGAAGCAAATGCCAAAATTAAAGCTCATGAGCTAGCAGATTTTTCAGGATTGCCAACAATTGCCGATGATTCAGGCTTAATGGTTGATGCATTAAACGGTGAACCTGGCGTAAGAAGTGCTCGTTATGCAGGTGAAGCTCATAATGATGCTAAAAATAATGCAAAGTTGCTAGCTAATTTGGGCGGTGTACCTGATGAAAAGAGAACGGCAAAGTTTTGGACGACAATCGTTGTTTCAATGCCAGGTGAGTTTGATAAGGATTTAGTTGTTTCAGGTACTTGTTCAGGTCGGATCCTGGCTGCACCACGCGGTGAAGATGGCTTTGGTTATGATCCGCTATTCTTTATTCCTGAAAAGGGTAAGACTTTTGCACAAATGACAACAGATGAGAAAAATGAAATCTCTCATCGTGGTAATGCGGTGAGAAAATTATTGCAAGAATTGCCGGATTGGCTAAAACAATTCAATTAAAAAAGTGTTTAGAATTTTTCGTTCTAAACACTTTTTCTATGCACTAGTTTTGATTGTACTTGCCGTTGTCGCAAATTTAATGTCATTCTTGTGCAAAGCCTGAATATATTTTCCTAAATATAAATTTTTAACTGCCGATTGTTTCTCAGGTTTTACTTTGAAATACACGGCATAGGTAACTGTACGTCCGTTTTGTCCAGAAACACCAATAATTGAAGGACCAGAAGAAATAGTGCCTTTTTCAGGCTTAATTGATATATTAACTTCTTTAATAATATGTTTAACTTGTTCAAAGTCGTTATCTGCATCTAATTCTAAATTAATAGTTAATCCGATAGCATTATGAGCAAGATTTTGCACAATAGTGATATCTCGATTAGGGATGTAAATTATTGAACCATCTGATGCCTTTAAACGAGTGGTCCGCAATCCTAACTGATCTACAGTACCAATCTGCCCATTGATGGAAACAGTATCGCCTACATCGAATTGATCCTCACTTAAAATGAAGAAGCCGTTAACTAGATCATTAACAAAACCTTGGGCCCCCATACCTAAGGCAAGAGAGAAGATTCCGGCACTGGCTAATAATGTTCCCACTGGCACGTCAATAATGGATAAAATTCCAAAAAGATAAAAGAATATCAAAGTATATTGGAAGATACTGTTGATTAAGGCAGTAATTGTTTTGGTCCTTTTGTTTCTGATTGTATTATGTCTAGCCAAATAATTGTTAATTATCTTATGACCAAAGTGGGATAAAAGGTAAAAGATTAAAGTAGTGATGGCTAGTTGCCAAATGATAGACAAGAAATTTTGACCAATTTTGTCCCAGTTGAATTGAATTTTATGCATATTTATATGCGTGGGTAATGTAGGTAGTTTCATGATGAGTAGGTTATATAATATCCTTTCTTTAATTTAATAGGTTATAATAAAAGAATAACAAGACATTAATTGAGAATAAAGTATATTCATGCTAGACTTTTTTTAGATGGTATATGGAGGTAGAAGATAGAATATGACAATCTCTTATGGTGCTTTGGCTGGCTTAATTGCTGCAATCGCATTCTTAATTTTAGTATTATTTACGATCCCTATGCTTATTCGTACAGCAAAAGTTTTGAAAGAAACTAGTGCGACTATTCAGACAACTAATGAATCTATGAAGAAGCTTTCTGAAGATATGGATGGTCTGATGGATCAAACTCATAATTTATTAGATCAAACTAACGACCTAATGATCGATGTTAATGGTAAAATGAAGACGTTAGATCCAGTAGTAAAAGCCGCTGCAGATTTAGGTGAAAGCGTATCCGAATTGAATGATTCTTCAAAGAAGATCGCTAAACGCTTTAGCAGCAATCACTTTAGTCATGCTGGTCTCGTTTCTTCAATTGCGGCAACTGCCTTTGCAAGACGCAGACGCCGTAGAGGTGAAAATTAATAAAGGAGGATTTCACTATGAAAAAATTTGCAAGTTTTGTATTAGGTGCTGTAGCTGGTTGCGCAGCCGGCTTTATTGCAGGTTCATTGCTTGTTAGTGATGAACAAGTTGATGATGTTAAGAACAAGATTAAAGACAACGATAAGCTTCAAGATTTGAAGAAGAAGTACGACAATGGTACTGAAATTGTTAAGAATCAATTAGCTTCATTCCCTAAGAATGTTGAAGATGATTCAGAATTAAAGGACTTTGACGACATCGTTATTGATGATTCAAACAAGGATAATGATGTTGCTGATGGCGACAATGCAGAAAAATCAGTTGATGATTTAAACAATGCTGAAAATGATGATACTGCATCAACTCCAGATAATTCATCCGAAGAATAGTTCATTATTCATCACAAAATAAAAAGCTGACCTCAGGTCAGCTTTTTTGTTTCGAAATTTTTTGATTAATCTCTAATAGGAATAATCTTTAGATCTTTGTCAGTATGTGTAAAGGTCTTGAAGCCATCCTTGGTTACGACACCACAGTCTTCAATTCTGACCCCAGCAAAGCCAGGGATGTAGATACCTGGTTCAATGGAGAAGCACATGCCTTCTTCAAGAACTAAGTCATTACCTTGTACAATAGATGGATATTCGTGTACGTTTTTACCAATACCATGGCCTAAACGGTGAATGAAGTATTCGCCATAGCCAGCTTTAGTAATGATGTCACGAGCAACGCTATCAAGTTCTTCGGCAGTGATGCCAGGTTTTGCGGCTTCGATTGCAGCTTGTTGAGCTTCACGGTCAACTTCGTAAATTTCTCGTTGCTTGTCTGATGGCGTACCATAAGCAACTGTTCTACTTGAGTCAGATGCGTAACCATCATGCATAGTACCTAAGTCGAATAAAACAAGTTCGTTAGGTTGAACAGTATTCATAGTTGGACCAAGGTGTGGGTTAGCGGCATTCTTACCAGCTTGGACAATAGTTTCAAAACTCTCGTGCATTACGCCTTTTTGGATTTTTAATTGGTAATCAATTTGACCAGCGATACTTCTTTCGGTTACGCCAGTTCTAATTGCATCAAAACCAATCTTGAAAGCAAAGTCAGCTTCGGCACCAGCGCCTTGCAATTTCTTAATTTCTTCTGGCGTCTTGTAAAGACGAAGTCTTTCAATGAATGGAGAAACGTCGTTAGTAAAACTGGCATTTGGAAATTCACCGCGCAGATATTGGTAATGAGCAACTGAAAGATCGTCTTTTTCGATTGCCCAAGTGTGAGTATCGCTAGTTCTCTTTCTTACATTATCCGCAATTAATTCCCAAGGATCTTCTGAATCAAGGTAACCAAAAACGTCACCGTTCCATTCAGAATTCTTTGCTTCTTCAACGTTTAAAGCAGGGCAGAAAATAAAAGGATCTGCATCTTTAAATACGAGCAAAGCAAAGATACGTTCATGAGGATCCATGGAATATCCTGTGAAGTAAGAAATAGTGATTGGATTAGAAATGTATGCAATATCATTGTTTGAATCTTGCAGCCATTGTTGTAATTTGTCTAAGTTCATAAATAGCCTCTTTTTCGTTAGTTTAGTGTCAGTATATCATGCTTTTTCTATGAAAAAATGAAAGAAAAACTGTAAACGTTTGCACTTAGAGCAAAATAATGATAAATTAAGGTGAAGGATTTTTCGGAAGGACTGAGAATAAGCGATGCATAAACAAGAAGTTACAATTTATGATGTTGCTCGAGAAGCTAAGGTGTCTATGGCGACAGTTTCTCGTGTTGTTAACGGCAATAATAATGTGAGAAAAGAGACACGTGATCGTGTTCTTGAAGTAATTAAGAGATTACATTATCAACCAAATGCTGTAGCGCAAGGGTTAGCATCTAAGCGTACCACTACAGTTGGTTTAATCGTCCCAGATTTGACTAATTTATATTTTGCAGAATTATCTAAGGGTATTGATGATATTGCACTTTTATATAAATACAACATTATCATTACCAGTATTGAAAACCGTTTGATGAAAGAAGATCAAGTAATTCAAAGCTTGCTTAATAAGCAAGTAGATGGCGTGATCTACATGTCAAACCGTTTGCCAAATAAAGCTGCAGAAGCATTTAAGAGAACTAATACTCCAGTGGTATTGGCTGGAACTAGGAATAATTGCGACGAGTTCGCATCTGTAACTATCGATTATAAGAAAGCTGATACAGAAGCATTGAATTTATTAATGCACGATGGCAAGAAGAACTTGGCACTTGTTGTTGGTGATGAAGATGCAGTTGTAAACGGCGAAAATAGAATTCCTGCCTACAATGAATTTATCAAAGAGAATAATTTAGGTGAACCACATGTTTACACCGGGGTTAAAGATTATTCAGACGGTTACAATTTATACCCACAACTCGTTAAAGATGGTATCGATGGTGTAATTGTTACTCGTGATATTTCATCTGTTGGTATTTTGAATTCTGCTATAGATGCAGGCAAGAAGATACCAGAAGATTTGGAAATTGTTACTGCAAGTGCAACTCAACTTGCTTCTGTTGTTCGTCCAGCTTTGACCACAATTAAGCAACCACTTTATGATATAGGTGCGGTTGCTATGAGAATGTTGACTAAGTTGATGAATAATGAAGAAGTTGACGAAACTCATATTGAATTGCCATATGAATTAGTTAAAAAACAAAGTACATTAAATCAATAAAAAGTATCAAAAAAGAAGTAGTTGGTAAGGACAATGTCATTAAGTTAAGACATTGTTGATAAGAACTACTTCTTTTTGTTTTAGCGGATAATATGATTAATTTGTTTCTGCTTTTGCCAGTAAGTTGGCGTAAGTGTTAATTTGGTTGGGTTAAAAGACAACAAAACCAAGTTCGTGTATTTGCTTACTCGTGGCAATTTATTATATTGCTGAAAAGCTTTTTTACTGAAAAAGCCATAGAAGAGTATTTGATCAGCCTTAATCCAACCTTTTTTAGTGTAGAGCCACATATTCTTAGGACTTCCGTTAAAGTTTTGAATTTTAAATAATGTGTTAGCAGGTAAGAATTTCTTTGTTTTTGCCTGACTGTCAGGATAATTGTAAATTGCCACTTTAGTATTAGGCTTAGCGATTATCTTTTTATTTTCATAAGGTGCGATATCATTATGACGCAAATCTAAATTGACGAATTCTGCAGAAATAAAAGTCTTCTCTGCAATTTGATAGTATAATTTGTTGTCGACTCGTACACCATAAGTTACATTGACTTTTTGATTAGGCCAGACATATTTCTTCTCTTTGATGCGGACGTAAGGATTCATTATAGTAGAGGTTTTAGTTTTACCAAAATAGATTCCTGTTCGATTGATGGCATATTTTTTTGTGCCGCTTTTGGCTAATTTATATTTGAATCCTGTTGCTGGAAAGTTGGTAACAACCCCGTCGACATTACGATTGATTAACCAATGCCAAAGAGCAGGCGATTCATCCATTTCTGCCCAAACAAATAGCTGCTTATGCAGTTTGTGGAGCCAATGAATTAAGAAGGGATGCTCTTGAACAATATCCGAAGCAGCGTTCACAGCATTTACTTGTGGCAAAATACTGAAGTTGATTCGTCTTAGACTTCCTACGATGAAGATTAAATAAGCACCGGGCATTATTTTTCTAAAATGAAATAAACTTGCTGCAGAAAAAGAATGAATCATGATCCGTTTTTGCATATGGTATTTCTTGACTACTGCAGCAATTTTATCTTCAAGTTCATATGATGGATTAATGCTGTGGTCGATTTTTGTTTCTAAGACAAACTTGGCGCTGGGCTTATTTTTATAGTGTTCAAATAATTCATTAAGCGACATTACATGTTCGCCATTATCATACTTTAGCTGTTTGAGTGTCTCAAAGTTATTTTGTGATACAATTGCATGTGTATGAGTAACTCGCTCAAGGTCATCATCATGAGAGATGACTAAAACTCCATCTTTTGAAAGTTGGAGATCGAGTTCGACGTAATCAGCACCGGAATTGAAGGCAGAATCATCAGACTGAATAGTTTCTTCAGGATATTTGATGGGATCGCCGCGGTGACCAACAACAGTAAAACCACTTGTTGTAAAAAAGATTAAGCTAAAAAAAAGAGCCCAAAAGAGTTGGCTTTTAAATTTCATGTGTGTACACCTCTATCGCATATTAACAATAGCATGGTTACACATTTTTTTCTATTTATAGTATGATTCTGTTATTCCAAAAGGGTGAATTTAATGGAACAATTGGATTTAATTGAAGAGATTACCAGAAATGATGGTAGTCGTTATTATGAAATTTCTAATATTGATCAAAATGGAATTGCTGAATTAGCGGTGGATCATGGTGAAATTAAAAAAGTACGGATATTGCAATTGAATATTCCGCGTACTACTGCGCTGGTTGAGTATGAAAAATATATCAACGATACTTATGATTTGCAGACGTTGACTAATGAAGATGACTGGAAAAATCCTAAGTGGGTAGAATGGGATAAGCCTAAAGGTAAAATTTTGGATGCTTATCACATGATATTGAAGGCCAATCGAATTGGATAGAAAGTAGTACGAAAATGGAAACTTTGCGAATTTTACATACTAATGATCTACACTCACATTTTGAACATTTTCCTAAAATTGGGCGCTATTTAAAAAAGGCTCAAGCAGATACTTCAGTTGATGAAGTTTATACTTTTGATGCCGGTGACTTTATGGATCGTTCGCATCCCCTAACCGATGCAACAGAGGGCCAAGCTAATATTAAATTGATGAATGGCTTTAACTATGATGCAATCACGATCGGCAACAATGAAGGAATCTCCAATCCGCATTGGGTATTAGAAAGATTATTTGATCATGCTCATTTTCCAGTGGTTTTAGCCAATTTGCGTGAAGAAGATGAATCTATGCCGAATTGGGCACTAGGTCATAAAATTATTAAAACTAAGAAAAATACGCGCATTGCTTTAATTGGTCTTACTGCTGCATATCCAATGACTTATGGCCCAAATCACTGGCACGTTAAGATGCTGGGGCATGCAATGGATCAGCAATTAGCTCAGATTAAGGATAAATATGATGTTTTAATTTTGATTACTCATGTAGGGCTTAAGATGGATCGCTGGCTGGCTAAAAATTATCCCCAAATTGATTTAATTGTTGGTGGACACAGTCATGATTTATTGCCTCATGGTGAAAAAGTTGAACATACTTGGATTACTCAAACTGGAAAATGGGGCAATTATGTTGGTGATATTCATGTTGAACTAGAAAATCATCATGTAACTAAGATTGCACCAGATACGATTCCTACAGCTTCAATGCCAGCAGAGCCTGAAGATGAAGCAGTTATCCAAGACTATTATGATAAAGGACAAAAACTTTTATCTGAACATAAAGTAGCTAAATTACCTGAAAAATTTAATGATGACAAAATTGCGGCAGTACAAGTTTCACTTGATGCAATTGCTGATTTTGCTAAGACAGATTTAGCTATCTTGAGTTCAGGTCTCTTTTTGACACCATTTAAGAGTGGGGTTTTAACCCAATATGATTTGCAAAAAGCATTGCCACATCCTATGCATGTTGTTCGTTCAACCTTGAAAGGCAGCGATCTTTGGCGTTTAGTAATGGAAATTGAAAAGAATCGCCATTATCTAGATCATTTTCATTTGCAAGGGATGAGCTTTAGAGGCAAGATTTTCGGGCAAATGTACTACAAGGGAATTAAAGTAGATATGCGCAAGCGAATTGTATATGCCAATGGTCATGAGATTGATCCAGAAGCAGAATATCAAATTGCTTGTTTAGATAACTATGTATTAGTGCCATTCTTTCCAACTTTAGCTATTGTTGGTGAAAATGAATTCTTATTCCCTCAAGTTTTACGTGAAGTTGTTGGCAATTATTTAGCTAAAATATACCCACTATCATCGAGAAGTGAAGTAAATGACAGAAAAAAATAAAAGTAATTCAGAAAAAAACGCAGAGGAAAAAATAAATAAATTTAAAGAAGAACAGCCTTTGCGTCATCCACTTGTTAACGTAGCACAGGATGGTCAGAGCATAAAAATTAATGAACAGTTATATACAATTGTCACTAATGAACGGGATGCGCTGGATTTAGAAATGCTCCGTAAAAAATATGATCCGTTTTTGGATCAATATGATTATTTAGTAGGGGATGTTTCAAGCGATCACTTACGCTTAAAGGGATTTTACAAAGACGAAGCTCGCACTTCGATTGATAAAAAAGAAATGGCGATCGTGGATTATTTAACCGAGTATTGTAATCCAGGCGGACCATATTTTATTTTAGAATTAACTAATCCTACTCATCATTATCCACATCAAAGAACGCGTAAACCAAATTACGAACGTGAACGTAATCGAAGGAATGATCGTTTTCACTCACGTCGACGTCATGGTAAAGGCTACCGTAAGAATGAGAATAATCCATTCAAAAAACGTCGAGTTCATCAGACTAAATTTAAGAAAAAGCAATCAATTGCAGTGAAAAAAGAATTTGGACGACATCATTCTTTTATTATTAAGAAAAGAAAGGAAAACTAGTGAAAGATTACCGGGTATTTTTGATTGACTTAGATGGGACAGTTTATCGTGGTGAAGATACTGTCGAATCAGGAGTAAGATTTGTTCACCGCTTGATTGAAGCAAAGAAAGATTATTTATTTTTAACCAATAATACGACTAGAACTCCTCAGATGGTGGTCGATAAATTGAAGGGACATGGAGTAGAAACTGATACCGATCATATTTATACTCCAAGCATGGCTACGGCTAGTTATATCTTGAGTCAAAATAAAGATCACTCGAACAAAAAGATCGGTTTATACATTATTGGAGAAATTGGCTTGTGGAGAGAGCTGTTGCAGCATCCTGAATTTGAGCTTAATGAAGAAAATCCGGACTACGTAATTGTAGGGATGGATAAGGATTTGACTTATCATAAGGTGCGTGTGGCTTCTAGAGCAATTAGACGTGGTGCAACTTTTATCGGTACTAATGCAGATATGAATTTGCCTACAGGGGATGAACTAATTCCAGGTAATGGTTCTCAATGCGTCTTTGTTGCAGCTGCAAGTGGGGTAGATCCTTTGTATATCGGCAAACCCGAATCTATCATTGTCAAAAAAGCCCTAGCTAAAGTAGGCTATGCCAAAGAGGATGCTTTATTAGTAGGTGACAACTATGATACTGATATCAAGGCCGGCTTTAACAGCGATGTTGATCAATTATTGACTTTGACGGGTGTAACTCAAAAAGAAGATATTATTGGAAAACGCCAACCAACTTATGTGGTTAATAACCTAGATGAATTCAAATTATGATTACGAAAGATAATATTTCTTCACTGATCTATCATTTTTTATTTGCGGTTTCGAGTAGTGTAGTAGGTGCTATTATCGCTAGCTGGCCGCTTTTATTTATTTTTATGCTTGTTCAAAAGACATATGAGACTGTTCACATGTCTTTATTTCAGGTAATGCATAATTATAACCAGTTGATGGTTTATTTGATCTGGCCCTTTAAAAAACGGCTTAAAATGGATAATTTTCCTACATCCGTAAATGCGGCAGAGCATTTTGCGGAATGTAAGCAATTATTCGTTTTTACTGTGCTTGTATTTATTGTGTGTCTGTTGCTGTATTTTGTTTTTAAAAAGCGCAGAAAAAAAGCACTGCTTAGTCTAGATAAATCTGCAGCACTTATTTTATTGTTATTGCCAATTGTAGTATTTCCTTTTGCGGTAACTAATTTTGATAGTTTCTTCGTGATTTTTCATCACATTTTGTTTAACAACAATGATTGGCTGTTTGATCCAAATACTGATCCGATCATTAATGTATTGACAGAATGCTTTTTTGCATCTTGCTTTGCAGTAGCCGGAATTATTTATGAATTATATTTTGCTGAAAAGTTATTACGCAGATAAAAAAGAGTTCCAATTAGTGGAACTCTTTTTTGAGTGACATTTTTTTCTTTAAAGCTACGATTGCAATTGGCACCACTGAAACTAAGATGATGGCAATTACGATCATTGAAAAATGGTCTTTTACTACAGGGATGTTGCCAAAGAAGAATCCGATAATAGTAAATAATCCTGTCCAAAGCAAACCGCCGATAATGTTGTAGGCGATAAATTTACCGTAGTGCATTTTACTACCACCAGAAATGAAGGGGACAAATGTACGGATAAACGGAATAAATCTTCCGATCACAATCGTGATTGGACCGTGGCGTTCAAAGAATTTCTCGGCAGCTAGTCGATTATTTTGGTTGATCAATTTGTTAAACCAGTTGTGTTTTCCTCCCGCTCTGGTAGACCAGGCGCCAATTTCATAGTTGGCAGTATCACCCAGGACTGCAGCGAAGGCAACTACTAAATAGATGAGCCAAATATTTAATCCGTATTTCGGATTAGCGGCCATTGCACTAGCAGCAAAAATAAGTGAATCACCAGGCAGGAATGGGAAAATAACTACTCCAGTTTCAATAAAGATAATGGCAAACAGAATTAGGTAAGACCAGCCACCAAATTGATTAACAATTGTGACTAAGTGGTCGTCAATATGTAAGATAAAATCGATTAAAGTCATTTCTTCTCCTAAATGCTTGTTGAGTGAATGGTTAAAGTTTTTTCTGGGAATAAATCACGCATAATAGAAGTGATAGCAATTTGAGCTTCCCCAAATCCTAGTGCAATTAAAGGAACACGACCAGGGTAGCTTACTACATCTCCCGCTGCATAGATTCCATCAATGTTGGTTTTCATAGTTGGATCAACGGCAATGTTAGTTCCGTTAAGTTCAATTCCCCAATTTTTTATAAAACGATTATTGGCTTTAAAACCGTAAGCAACAACGATCTGATCAAATTGTTCATGACGTGATTGAACATCGCCCATGCCTTTAAGAGTAATATCTAATTGATTATTAATTAATTGAATATCCTTTGGAAGGTAGGGAGTTAAAATTTCAACATTTGTTAAAGAACGCAATTTTTTAACATTTGATTCAAGACCGCGAAATTCATTTCTACGGTGAATGATTTTTACATTTGCATAATTTGCTAATTCAATTGCTAAATCAAGAGCAGAATCGCCTCCACCGAAAACCCCAATTTTTTGATTTGCAAAATCTTTAGGATCCTTAATGAAGTAATGCACTCTTTTTTGAAATTCATCGCTCATTTTCAATGGCAATTCTTTAGGCTTAAATGCGCCTGCTCCTGTTGCGATGATAATACTTTTGGCTAATACGATATTATCTAAGACAAAACCGTCAGCGTTTTTTTTAACATCATTAACTTTATGATTAGTGATAATTTCGGTTTCTTTTGGTAAACCGGATTTTAAATTTTGAATTAAGGCTGTTCCATTGATGGAATTATACGCAGGGATGTCGCTAATTTTTTTGAATGGATAGAGCATCTGTGGCTGACCGCCGACTTCAGATAATGAATCGAAAATGAAGCTAGATAATCCATGTAAATGAGCAAAATGTGCTGCAAATAATCCAACCGGTCCAGCACCTATAATGGCAAGATCGACTTTTTTGATTTTTAAAACCTCCTATAAATGTTGATGTATCAACTTTAACACGATTTAAGACAATAATCATTTAAAATTTGTGCTTGTCTAAATCTGTTGACTAGGGTATATTAATTAAGTCGTCTTTTGAAGGACGCGATTTAATTAATAAAAAATACTTGCAAAACTAAGTTAAGTATTATA